>NZ_JABUXV010000010.1 GCF_014897705.1 Brachybacterium sp. FME24
GGTTTCGATCAGTTCCCCACCGGAGAACTCCAGTGTCGTCATCACAGCCACCTCCCCACCCTCACGCATCCAGGCCGGGCCGCACGGTTCGAGGAACGACACTCACTCGCCGTGGAGTGCTTCTCGAACGGTTGCCCGATTATCCCTCTATTTTAGAATGCTAGTTCGTTGCGGGCAAGGGTTTCGTGGATTGTGGGGGAAATTGTGGATAACTCGCGGTGGGGAGGAAAGAAGCCGACCGCGAGCGAGGAGTGTCGGCTCCCTTGTCTGCTCGACGCTCCAACCGCCCGTCCACCTATCGGTCCGAGCACCCGAGCACCCAACTGCCCTTCTACCCCGATGCCCTACTGCCCCGCTGCCGCTGCCCGATCACGGACGCATCGGCCGCTCCTCGTCTCCGATCCAGAACCGCAGCTTCCCCTCGACCACGTTCTCCAGCTGTCCGCCGGCCGTCTCGATGGTGCGACGGGAGCCGACGTTGTGCTCATCGCAGGTGATGAGCACCGGGGCGATGCCGAGACCCCGAGCCTCCTGAAGACCGAGCGCCAGCGCTGCCGAGGCGATCCCCCGCCGGCGGGCGGACGGTCGCACGGAATAGCCGACGTGACCGCCCTGGTCGTACAGGAACCGGTTCAGGTCGTGACGGATCGCGAGGAATCCGAGAACCTCGTCGGACCCGTCGGCCGGGACGATCCAACGGCTGGTGCAGTGCACCCAGGGCTCCTCGAGCTCGGTGGCAGGATCCTCCTGGGCTAGACGTTCGGTCACGAACTCGATGAATTCGGCGTCGGAGACGGGCGGGGCGGTGAGGTCGACGATGCTCGCCCCATCCATCGCGGTACCGGCGAAGTCCGCCACGCAGTCGACGAAGGCGGCGTGCCGCGAGACGGACGGTGGAACGAGGCGGATCTCAGAGGGCATCGGCCCAGGATGCCAGGCCAGGTGAGCCTGCGTGGCCTCGGGCTCGCGAGAGCGCCGGTCGGCCACGGGTCGTCCATGGGTTCGTGTCAGCGCAGGTCGAGGACCCAGCGCTCGACGGTCCTGCTCGCCTCCGAAGGGTGACGCTCTTCCTGCCCCGTCGAGAGGGCCCCGAGTCCGCGGGCGATGGCGCGGGACGGCGCATTGTGCGGGGCGATGCGCAGGACGAGCCGGTCGATCCTGGCATCGGCGCGGGCCGCGTCCCCGAGCGCGGCGGCCAGCGATCTGCCGTGCCCTTGTCCGCGGTGCGGCGCGAGGATCCAATAGGTCATCGCGGCCTGGCCCGGCTCGAGGCCCGGCGCCACCCGGTTCAGTCCCCCGCCGCCGATCAGTGGCCCATCGTGGCCGACGAGCGCGGCGTACTCGCGGATCGGACCGTCTTCGCGCCACCGGGAGCAGCGGCTCAGGAATTCGCGAAGTGCGTCAGGATCCCAGCGTCGCCCGGTGATCTCCTGGGCGAGCGCCTCGTCCTGACCAGCCAGGATCGCGTCGGCATCGGCAGGATCAAGCGCGCGGAGCCGGATCACGGACGACGCTGCTTCCTCATCACGACGTCGCCGGGGGCTTGAGAGCCGAGCACCTGCCAGCCGTGGGCGGATGCGCCCCGCTCACTCCGTCTCCTGACCAGTCCGGCCGGCGAGGGCCTCTCGCACCGACGCCATGATCTCGACGTCGCTTCGTCCCTTCGCACGTGCCGCGGCGATGGGGTCGACGAAGAGGGCCGCCAGATCCGGGTCGCCGGTGCCACCGGATTCGCGGCCCGTGGCCGCGGCCGACACCTCGCTGGCGGCCACCGCACCCGGGGCGACCGTGGTGCCGGCGCCGCGACGCGTCACGATGATCTGCGACTCCTCGAGGAGCTTGTAGGCGCGGGCGACGGTGCCGGGGGCGAGGCCGAGGTCGCCGGCGTAGACACGGATGGCCGGCAGCCGGTCGCCCGGCACCAGTTCACCGGCGCGGACCTGCTCGACGATCTCGCGGCGTACCTGTTCGTAGGGAGGGGTCGGGGTGCTCATGTCGACAACGATAGGACTCATCGGCCCGCGCCCTGTGCCGCACGGTCGCATCCCCCGCCGGGATCAGCGCCGGAATCGGGCACAAGCCCCTCCCACCGCTCCAGCGGAAAGCGTGGCCGAACCGTGGAGGCCCTGCGCAGACGCCCAGGAGGGCAGGCGCGGCCCCGTAGCATCGACGTGTGTTCCCGGCTCCGCTTCCCCACGCTCCCACCCGCCGCCATCGCACTCTGGTGGCGGCGATTCTCGCCGCACTCCTGGGCACGCTCCTGCTGGGCACCACGCCGACCGCGCAGGCCGACGATCCTGACGATCCGGTACGTCTGGTCCTCACCACCTCCGGCCTGAACTGGGCGGACCTCTCCGCCGAGCGGACCCCGAACCTGCAGTGCCTGGCCGATCGCTCCGGCGCCGGGGCCATGAACACCACGTCCTCCTCGGTCGTCTCCACGGAGCGCCAGGGGTTGGAGACGCTGCACACCGGCTATCGCGGCCTCGCCGAGCAGGCACCGCGCACGGCAGGCATCCCCACTCCCCCGACCGATCAGTGGAAGCAGCTGCCCGTCGAGACCGCCGCCGTGGATGCCTCCTCGAACCCTGACGCGGTCACCGGCGACATCACCGACGCCCTCGCCTCGGACGAGATCCTCCAGGTCGACGCCGGCTCCGTGCCCGACCACGACGATCCCGCCCGTGACCAGGCGATCGAAGCCCTCGATGGCCGCGTCGGCACCGTCCTGGATGCGGCCGGCGGCTGCGACTCCGCGGCTCTCCCCCGCACCCTGCTCGTCTCCGTCGCCGCCACCGATCCGGAGGACCCCGACGAGGTGGAGCGCACCGGCGCCGTCGCCTCCCGCACCGTCGGCCTGCAGGTCGCGCTCGACACGGCCTTTCCCGGGCAGGCGCTGACCAGTGGCGCCACCAAGCAGAACGGCGTGGTGGTACTGACGGACGTACTGGCCACGATCTTGGACTCCTACGACGCCGAACCCGACGGTCTCATCCCCGGCCAGCCGATGCGCGGCACCGACCACGACGACCCCCAGCTGCTCGCCCTGGACCGTTCGCAGGCGGCCGCCACGGTCGACGCCGCGACTCTCCCCGCCCTCGGGTCCTGGCTCGCGCTCGGAGTGGTCGGCCTCGTGATCACGCTGGTCCCCGCGCTCGCGCGCCGCCCCCGTCTGGCCCTCGTGGGCCGTTCCCTCGCCATGATCGCGCCGCTCGCCCTGCCGGTGGGCCTGCTCGCCTCCGTGGTGCCGTGGTGGCGCGGGGAGCACGACGCCTGGGTCCTGACGGGGGTGGTCTGGGCGGGCTGCGCGATCCTGTCCGTCCTGGTGCTCGCCGGGCCGTGGCGCCGTCACCGGTTCGGTCCGCTCGGAGTCTCCGCCGCGCTGGTCGCCCTGCTGATCCTCGGAGAGTCAGTGACCGGCTCACGGTTCCAGCTGGGCTCACCGCTGGGCGCGCAGCCGATCTCCGGCGGCCGCTTCTACGGTCTGTCCAACCACCTGTACGGGATGGTGTTCGCCGGGGCGACGATGGCGCTGCTGTGCCTGTTCACCGTGCTGCGCACGCCCCGCGCCCGCGTGATGTGGACAGTCGCGGTGGGCGTGGTGGTCGCCGTCGTGAGCGTGGCCCCGTCGATGGGTGCGGACTTCGGGTCGATGCTCGCCACGATCCCCACCTTCGGTCTGCTGGCCCTGCTGGTCTCCGGCGTCCGCCCGCGGGTGTGGCACGTGATCGCGCTCTGCGCCGGCGGCGCGGTCGCAGTGCTCGGGGTCTCCTTCCTGGACTGGCTGCGGCCGCCCGAGGACCGCACCCACCTGGGCCGTTTCATCGACGAGCTGCTCAGCGGCGAGCTGTTCTCCGTGGTCGTCCGCAAGCTCGCGCAGAACGTCGCGATGACCACCGGATACTGGGCACTGGCCCTCGTGATGCTCCTGGCGGTGATCGCGTCGATCGCGATCCTGATGCCCCGGCGGATCCACTGGACCCGACTTGCCGAGCTCGATGCACAGCACCCTGCGGCGTACCGCGTGCGGCTCGCGCTCGTGGTCGGCACCTGGATCGGCTACGTCGTCAACGACACCGGCCCGGTGCTGGTCGCTGCGATCTTCGGGATCTGGGCGGCGTTCCTGCCCGTGGCTCTGCCTGCTCCGCGGCCGACGGGTGCAGTCGACGCCGATGGATCGCCCGTGGTCAGCGAGGCTCCAGCTCCTCGGTGATCCGGTGCAGCGTGCTGCGGCCCAGAGCGCTCATCTCCGGCAGCGTCTCGCGGTAGTACCAGACCAGGCCGATCGCCTGCTCGAAGGCCCATGCCTGCGCGCGACGCCATTCGAGCTCCTCGGCTCCGACGCGTTCCCGGAACAGCGCACGGGCGGGCGCTGCGAGCAGGTGCAGGCCCACGATCAGGTCGAGCGCGCTGTCGGCCGCACCGAAGCCCCCGGTGTCCAGGACCCCCACCAACCGGTCGCCCGCGACCAGGAGATTTCCGGGGATCAGATCCTTGTGGCTCATCGCGAGCCGTCCTGTCTCCGGGGATTCGCGCAGGTGCCGCCAGATCTCGCGCAGGCGCGGCACGTCGAGCAGAGCTTCGCTGCGCTCGAGGCACTCGGCCACCCAGTCGTCATGGTCGGTGAGCACTCCCCCGCGCCCGCTGCCGACGACGGTGGCCCCGGCAGTCTCCGCACCGCGCAGGGCGAGCACGAGGTCGGCGAGATCGGCCGCGAACCGCGGCGACTGCGCGAGTCCCTCCGGGGTCGCAACCTGCCCGGGCACCCAGGTCTGCAGGGCCCACGCGTGATCGATGCCGTGGCCCGGCGCACCGATACCGAGCGGCCGCGGGGACAGGATCGGGCTGAGGGCCGCGAAGGCCTCCTGGGCTGTCGCCTCCCGGTGCAGCTCCTGCTCGAGACCGACCTCGTCCGTCCCTCTCAGAGGGACGCGTGCCACCAGATCGGGGGCCGCGGGATCCGGGCCGACCGCGAAGATCGCGTTGACCGTCCCGTTGGTCTGCAGCGCGTGCACCTCGAGTCCGGCGTGCTGCGGGAACTGCTCGGCGAGGAGGCGCTGCACCATCTCCGGTGTGATCCGTCGCGGGGCCGGTGCCATACCTTCAGGCGTCGTCGTCGGCGTGAGGGACGTTCCCTGCGTCGACCGCGGCATGGACCACGAGCGAGGTGTACTCGTCGGGGTTCAGCGGCGGCCGGATCGAGGAGGGCAGCTCCGGTTCCGGGACCGCCAGGTGGGAGGCGATGATCACCGCGTGCTCAGGGCTGAAGGGCCCCTGGACGGGTGCGTCGTGCAGCCTCGCCGCGAGAGCCTCGAGGTCGACACCGGCCAGGTAGACGGCGTCGTCCGGCGCGAAAAGTCCGTCGACCGGCAGGTCACGCAGGCGACGACCCAGCGCCTCCGCGTCCAGGTCGCCGAGCGCACGCGTCTCGTCGTCGGAGAAAGCCCCGGCGACCGGGAGGGCGGCGAGCCGGTCCCGGCGACGATCCGCACGGTCCTGCGCGGAGTCGTCGTCCCGGGGCTCTGCGGGGGTGACGGGGCGGGTGGGGGCGGCATCGGGCGTGTCCGCAGTGGAGGGCTCGACGGCAGGTTCGCTCGTCTCCGGCTCGGCGGGGGCCTGGTCGCACTCAAGGGCCTGGTCGTACTCGGGAGTGTGGTCGTCGGAGGCATCCTGCTCGTCCGGGGCCGGCACCTCGACCTCTGGCGCGATCGGGGCCTCCACCACGTCGCCGTCGAGTTCACGCACGGCCTGCTGCTCCGGCGTCGCCTCCACGCGTTCGAACTCGTCCAGCGGCTCCTCCGGCAGGACATGGCGGCGGCGGGCCAGGGCCCGCACGACGTCACGCAGCTGCGCGGCGCGGTGCAGCTGGCCACTCAAGTTCCGCCCGGTAGCGCGGTGCTGAAGGTCCGCTTCGATCTCCTTGACCCAGAAGCCGCCGGTCAGCGCGTCGATCGTCAGCGAAGTCTCGACTCCCCAGCCCGCGGCGAGCGGCTGGCAGGCGTCCCAGGTCTCGCGGGTGATGCAGCGGGTGCCGGACAGCGGCTGAGTCGCGTCCCAGCCGGTGGCCCGCTGGATGCCGCGCCGCGCGGTGCCCACCACGATGCCCATGCCACCGGCGCCGGCCTGCCGGGGCAGCAGCGCGATCGCCATATCGACGCCCTCCCCGAGGACGGCGTCCACCAGAGGCTGCGCCGCGATGGCGGAGGCCTCCATGTCGGCGTCGAGGAACAGCAGGGCGCGCGGAATCGCGTCGTGACCGTCGATCACCGGCAGCGGGCCGGTGTGACCCGGCGAGCGCGGCTCGGCGTGGAGCTCCTCCGAGAAGCTCTCGCCGCCGTCGGCCCGTTCGGCGTCCTCGCGGATCTCGACCATCTGCGCACCCGTGGCCATGGCCGCGGCCTTGCCGCGATTGGTCTTGTGACGCACCACCAGGGCATCAGCTCCCATGGCGACGGCGGAGGTGGCATCGGAGGAGCCGTCGTCGACGACCACCACCAGGTCCACGCCCTGGATCGTGCGAGCGGCCCCGATGGTCGCCTCGATCCTCTCCGCCTCGTTCTTGGCGGGGATCACGACGGCCACACGCTCGGGGCGGTGCGCCGTCAGCGGCCCCGCGGTGCTCATCGCAGGGTCACCTGTCGGGCCACGATCCCGCCACGGGCCCGACGCTCGAGCGCGGTCAGCGGCTCCTGCGTGCTCAGCGCGTCCTCGAAGCGGGAACGGAACGACTCGGCCTCCGCTTCGACGCCCGCGACGCCGAAGCCCTTGGGCAGGTCCCACACCGGGATCGCAAGGCCCTCGGCGCGGAAGGAACCGACGTACTTGGTGCCCTCGCCGACGCCGGATTCACGACGGGCGTGCAGGCGGGTGACCGCATCGATCACGCGCTCCTCATCGGCATCGAGCACCCAGCGCAGATGCTCCTTGGGGCCGGCGTCGACCCAGTAGGCATGCGGGAGGCCCTCGACCGGGCGGGTCGGCATGATCGATTCGTTGGCCTCCTTGATCGACGAATCGATCTCGGCGGTACGGTTCGCGCTCGGGTCGAGCCAGAAATCGAAGGTGTCCTGCACCGTGATGGAGAAGTCGCCGGTCAGGTCGAGGATCTCCTGCAGCCGCGGGGCGTCGTCGTCGAGGGTCACCGAGGTGATCGGGTTGCCGGGCTCCAGCTCGAGCGCCAGCTTGATGGCCTGACCGATCCCGCGCGACAGATCCCCACCGGGGTACCCGGCCTGGATCCCGACGGTGATGGTGCCGTCGGTGCGACGCACGGCGGGCCACGCCATCGGCAGGATGGTCGCGAACTCGACGTCGACGGAGCCGTACTCGGCGGTGGTCTTCGCGGCCATGGTCGCCGCGGGGATCAGCTGGCGCATCGCCACCAGATCCTGTTCGTTCGGCAGCCCTTCGAACGGGCGAAGGACCAGGGCATCTCGCGAGGTGGAACTCATGAGGGCAAGTCTACCGATCTCAGGGCCCCTCCCGACGGACCTGGGCCATGCCGCGACGGGCGCGGCATGGCCCAGGAGTGCCAGGTCGGCTCATGGCGCGACCGGAGTCCGTGCTCCGGCTGCTGTGTCGCCGGGCGCGCGACGGGCGCTCAGCCCACGCCGGAGACCGGCCAGCGTCGCCGGACGCGCGGCGGCCACCGCCATGATCGCGACAACTCCCAGCAGGGCCATCACCGGGTACTGCCACACCAGCTGGTCCGAGAACCAGTACAGGGCGAGGGTCGCCGTCGAGGCGAGCGTCACCCAGGTCGTGCCGACGCCGAGCACGAGCAGCAGTCCCAGAGCGATCTCCAGCAGTGGAATGCCCGGGCCGAGCAGGACGCTGAAAGGCTCCATCACCGTCTGCGCGAACCAGACGAAGACTCCGGGGACACGGGGATTGTCGGCCGCGCCGTCGGCGACGAGAGCGATGTCGGCCGCCCCGAATCCCGCTCGCAGCTTGAACAGCCCTTCGGCGAGCCAGAGGGCACCGAGCAGCACTCTCGGAACCGCCGCAACCGCTGCCCATGCCCGCCCCGTCATGACAGTGGCGCGCTTCCGAACACGGCCTTGGCCTTGTCGCAGTGGACCACGACATGGTCGACCTGGGAGAGGTCCATCCCGTCGAGCGGGAAGCTCTGCTCCGCCTCGTCCCAGGCGACCTTCCCGAGCTCCGTGCCGGCAGTGACCGCTGCCTCGTCGTCCCCGGAGGTCAGGTACAGGTGCAGGTCGGGTCCCTCGTCGGAGCTGAACTCCGTGAGGGACAAGGTGTCCGCGTCGATGGTGACCATGCCCGAGACGGACTTGTCGTTCGCTCCGGCGAAGGCACCCTCTGACATCCCGGCGGCGTCCATGGGCTCGTCTTCCATGGGCTCGTCTTCCATGGGCTCCTCGTCCATGGGCTCCTCGTCCATGGGCTCCTCCTCCATGGGCTCCTCGCTCGTCATGGGCTCGTCGGAGCTGCAGGCGGCAAGGAAGGCGGTCAGGGAGAGGGCGCCGGCACCGAGCAGCGTGCGGCGGTGGAATCGGGTGATGGTCATGGGGGGCCTCCGTGGGGATGGTCATGCCGCGGGTCCGTCCCGCAGCACCCAGTGGACCCGTCGGTCGACCGCGTGCGACAGAAGGATGTCGAAGGCGTCAGCGAGATGACGGAACCGTAAGATCCACCGCCCGTCGGCGAGCATAGGCTGGCTCGCATGAGCAGCAGCGCCGCCCCGTCCGGGGCCCGGGTGATGGTCGTCGAGGATGACGCCGCCGTGCGCACCGTGGTGGGCGACTACCTCCGGGTCGCCGGCTACGAGGTGACCCCGTACAGCGTCGGGTCCGACGCGTGGGAGGCCGTGCGCTCACGCGCGCCGGATCTCATGGTCCTCGACCGCATGCTGCCCGGCCTCAGCGGCGATGAGCTGTGCCGCCGCGTGCGCAGCATCTCCGACCTGCCGATCCTGATGCTCACGGCGCTCAGCTCCGTGGACCACCGTATCGAGGGTCTCGAGCACGGGGCCGACGACTACCTGCCCAAGCCGTTCTCCCTGCGCGAGCTACAGCTGCGCGTCGAGGCGCTGCTGCGGCGCCGCCTTCCCGCGTCCGCTCCCCTCGAATTCACCATCGGGGCGTTCCGGGTCGATCCGGCACATCGTCGGCTCTGGATCGGGGCCGACGAGATCGCGCTCACCTCCCGGGAGTACGAGTTGTTCCTGTACCTCCTCGGACGCGACGGGCACGTCGTGCGGCGCGACGAGATCCTGCGCGAAGTATGGGGCTGGACCATCGGGGATGCCTCGACGGTGACGGTGCACGTGCGCCGGCTGCGCGAGAAGATCGAACCAGACCCCAGGACCCCGCGGTACCTGCGCACCGAGTGGGGCGCCGGCTATCGGCTCGACCCGGGGCTGACATGCTGAGCGCGGGAGACCTCCTGCTCATCGTCGTCACCACCGTGGTGTGCACGAGTGCGGTGACCGTGATCGCGTGGCTGGCCCTGCGCCGAAACCGCCGCGGATCGATCGCCTCGCAGACGGTGATCGTGGTCGCCGCCGCCGTCGCCTCGATCGCCCTCACGACGATCGCCGTCCTGGTGGAGATGTACTTCTCCGCGCACGACGTCATCGTCCTGGTCTGGGTCATGGGGGTCTCCGGATTCATGAGCCTGCTCGCCGCGTGGCTCCTGATCACACGGCAGGTGCGGGCATCGGTCACCTCCGTGTCCTCCTCCGCTCGGCGCCTCGGCGATGGGGCCGTCGTCGAGGCCGTCCCGACGAGCTGGAAAGAGTTCGAGGAGATCTCCGGCGAGCTCGCCGAGACCTCGCGGAAGCTGGCCGCGGCGCGCGAGGAGATCGAGTCCCTCGATGCCTCGCGGCGTCAGTACGTGGCCTGGATCTCGCATGACCTGCGCACTCCGCTCGCCGGGCTGCAGGCGATGGCGGAAGCGCTCGAGGCGGGGATCGGCGAGGATCCCACCCGGTACGTCCGCGGAATCCGAGGGCGGGTGGACACCCTGAACGCCATGGTCGAAGACCTCTTCGAGCTCTCGCTGATCCAATCGGGAACCCTCCGGCTCCGACGCGAGACCGTCGAGCTGCTGGACCTCGTCTCCGACGCGGTGGCCGACGTCATGCCCGTCGCCGAGAGTCGTGGCATCACCATCGTCCCCCGCGGGGTCGAGGGCAGGGTGCTGCACGCAGATCCACGTGAGCTCACCCGCGCCCTCGCGAACCTGCTGAGCAACGGCGTGCGCCATTCCCCCGACGGCGGCGAGATCATCGTCTCCGCCGACCTCCTCGACGGTGACCGGCTGGTGCTGAGCGTGCTGGACCAGGGCCCGGGCGTCTCGAGCGAGGAGCTGGCGCACATCTTCGAGGTCGGTTGGCGCGCGGACGCCGCCCGCCCGGCCCGGGAGCTCGGTGACGGGAGCACTGGTGCCGGGCTCGGACTCGCGATCGTGCGCGGGATCGCCGAGGCGCATGGCGGCGCCGTTGGCGCAGAACGGGTGCCCGAGGGATTCCGCCTCGATCTGATCCTCCCGGCGTGACCCGGCTTCTCCCTTCGGGCCCGGGCGTCACCCGGCCCGCAGCGCCTGCTCCAACGTGATCAGGTCCTCCGGATCCATGGGTCGGCCATGACCGGGCCGCGGGTCGGCCGGACGGCGCGTGAGGTGGACCGGCACGGTCTCCAGGCCCAGTCGCAGTGCCGCCGCGAGGCGATGGTTGCCGTCGATCGTCGCGAACTGCTGGTTGAAAGCCAGATCGATCGGGGTGAGCAGGCCGTCGCGACCGATCTGCGTGGTGAGCTGGTCGAGATGCGACGGGGTATCCAGAGTCGCGGTCCCGACGATCTCTCGGTCCACGGCCCGGTACCGGGCCACGAGCTCGGTGGGCAGCTCGACGGGTTCCTGGTCCATGGGTGCCGCGCGGCGCTCCATGAGCAGCTCGGCATCGTCGTCCGGATTGCGGCCGACGACACCGAACCCGCACCGTGCGTAGAGACGTCGGGCGGGAATGTTCGTCTCGATCACCGCAAGGCGCAGGCGGGTCTCGGGATGGTGCGAGGCGAGCCAGTCGACGGCCGTGGCGATGAGTGCATGCCCGGTGCCGCTCCCCCGTGCTTCCGGGGCGACCCACATCGAGATCAGTTCCGGGAGGGCTTCGGGACCGTCCGAGAACATGAGTCGGGCCATGCCCGCGGGCGCGCCGCCCACCTCCGCGACGAACGAGACCATCGGCGCGCTGACACCGTCGCGCCAATGGCCCTCGGTGTCCCGGGCGCGCACCTCGGCCAGGGTGCTGGCGAAGGCCCAGGGTGCGTCGGCGAGGGCGCGCAGCCGCAGCTCGCGCCAGATGCGCCAGTCGTCCGGGTTCAGGAGGCTCACAGGTGTCATGCCGCCAGGTTCCCACCCGACACCGCAGGCCACAATCCCGCTCTGCCGGCGATCGGGTGGCGCCTGGTGAGCAGGCAGCGCCGTAGGGGGGGCGAGGGTGCTCGCCTGACGCCACCGGATACGTCGGCCCGGTACCGCGCCGCAGCTCACGGAGGCGTCGAGCGGGTGGGCCGGGCCGGCCTCGGTCAGAGCACCGGGGCGAGCCGACCGCGGCAGCTCACGGGTGCGTGCCGACCTCTATCAGCTCTCGGGCGCACTCCTCCAGGTCCCGCGGCACTGCCCCGTCGAGCATGTGCAGGGCGAAGTCCTGGCTGAGTCGCTCGAAGAAGTAGGTGCCGCGCACGGAGTTGCCGTGCTGGTCGAGCTGCGGGGCATAGCTGGCGATGCCGAAGCGGGAGGGCAGTGCAGCGATGATCCCCCCGCCCACGCCGGACTTCGCGGGCAGGCCCACGTCACTGACCCAGTCCCCGGCGTTGTCGTACATCCCGCAGGTGAGCATCACCGAGAGCACCTGGCGGGCGGCGACGCGGGAGAACACCTTCTCGCCGGTCAAGGGGTTGGTGCCGCCGGAGGCGAGGGTCGCGGCCATCACCGCGAGGTCGGTGACGGTGGTGAGCACCGCGCAGCCCTCGATGTACCCGCCGACCACTTCGGCGGCGTCCTCGCTCATCGAACCGGCCGCGCGCAGCATGTACGCGAGCGCGAGATTGCGGTCGGCCATGGTCAGCTCTTCGTCACGGGTCGCACTGTGCAGCTGAAGGGGGCGGCCGGCGGCGGCGTCCAGCACATCGCGCAGTCGCTGCGTGCGCTCGGCCTGGGTAGGACCCAGCATCGCGTGGCTGCGGATAGCACCGATGTTGACCAGCGGGTTCTTGGGCTTCTTGGAGTGCGCGTCGATGCTGAGGGCGTTGAACTCCTCCCCCGTCGGCTCCTCGTCGACCACGGAATCCACGTAGTCCATCCCGTGCAGGTCGATCGCTGCCCCGTAGGCGAAGGCCTTGGAGATCGACTGCACCGGGAAGGCGTGATCGGTGCCGGCGGAGGTGATCTGCCCGTCGATCGTGCAGACCGCGACGCCGAGATGATCCTCGCGCGCCCCGGAGAGATAGGAGAGGTCGGGGATGCCTCCGCCCGCCTCGGCGTCGCCGGAGATCCCGCGATCAGGAAGGACCGCATCAGGCGTCTCCGGCGCCGTCGCCGTGGACAGGGCGATGGAGAGGCGGTCGAGGTACGTGGTCAGTGCGCTCGTCACGATCCTGACCGTACAGGCCGCAGCCTCACGGCGTGAGAAGGCATCTCGCCCGCTCCGACCTCGCGGGATACCGTGAGGCATGACCGTCGCTCCGCTGCTCGACACCGATGTCGTCGCCCGCCATGCCCTCGCGCACGATGCCTCCCACTATCTGCTGCTGCCCGAGGCGGTCACCGCCCCGACGGACGAGGCCTCTGTCGTGGCCCTCCTGCGGCAGGCGATGCGCGAGAGACGCCCGCTGACGTTCCGCTCCGGCGGCACCAGCCTGTCCGGTCAGGCGCAGTCCGACGCGGTCCTGGCGGACGTGCGCACCCATTTCCGCAGCGTCGAGGTGCTCGACGGCGGCGATCGCGTGCGCGTCGGCCCCGGGGCGACGCTGCGCCAGGTCAACGCGCACCTGCTGCGACACATGCGTCGACTCGGACCGGATCCGGCTTCGGAGATCGCCTGCACCATCGGCGGCGTGATCGCCAACAACTCCTCCGGCATGGCCGCGGGGATCGCCGAGAACTCCTACCGCACGCTGGAATCGCTGCGATTCGTCCTGCCCAGCGGCACGATCGTCGACACGTCTCTTCCCGGCGCCGACGCCCGCCTGCGCCACGACGAGCCCGCGCTGCACGAGGGCCTGGTGCGCCTCATGCGCCGGGTGCGGGACGACGCCGAGGCCACGCGCGTGATCCGGGAGCGCTTCGCGCTGAAGAACACCATGGGGTACGGCATCAACGCCCTGCTGGACTTCGAGACCCCGGCCGACGTGCTCGCCCACCTGGTCGTCGGCTCCGAAGGCACCCTCGCCTTCGTCTCCTCGGCGGTGTTCCGCACCGTGGCCATCCAGAAGCACATCACCACCGGACTCCTGGTCCTGCCCTCTCTGCAGGCCGCGACCGCCGCGCTGCCCGAGGTGGTGGGCGCGGGGTTCGCGACCGCCGAGCTGATGGATGCCCGCTCGCTGGTGGTCGCCCAGGGCCTGACCGGGGCGCCCGAGGAGGTTCTGGGCCTGGACGTCGAGACGCACGCCGCGCTGCTGGTCGAGCACCGCAGCGACGACCCCGCCGAGCTCGCGCAGAAGGCGGCCGACGCCACCGCTCTGGCGGGTGGGCTCGGCCTGTCCGTGCCGCTCGAGATGACGACCGATGCCGCACGCCGCGCGGCGATGTGGACCACCCGCAAGGGCCTGTACGCCGCGATCGCCGGCGCCCGCCCGGCCGGTTCGACCGCCCTGCTGGAGGACGTCGCGGTGCCGGTGCCGGAGCTCGAGGCCACCTGTCGCGGCCTGCAGGAGCTGTTCGACCGGCACGAGTACGACGAGTCGGTGATCTTCGGTCATGCCAAGGACGGCAACATCCACTTCCTGCTCAACGAGCACCTCGGAGAGTCCTCGACGCGGCTGGAGGCGTTCACGCAGGACATGGCCGAGCTGGTGCTCGGGCACGGCGGCAATCTCAAGGCCGAGCACGGTACCGGGCGGGTCATGGCCCCGTTCGTCGAGCGCCAGTACGGGCCGCAGCTGTACCAGGTGATGCGGGAGATCAAGGCCCTGGTCGACCCTGCCGGGATCCTCAATCCGGGCGTGGTGCTGACCGACGACCCGTCGGCCCACATGCGCGATCTGAAGCCCGTCACCGACATCGAGGAGGAGGCGGACCGCTGCGTGGAGTGCGGCTACTGCGAGCCGGTGTGCCCCAGCAAGGACCTCACCCTCACCCCGCGTCAGCGCATCGTGCTGCGGCGCGATGCGAAGCTCGCCGAGCAGCGCGGGGACCTCGCCACGGCGCGCGCGATCCGGGAGGGGTACGAGTACCAGGGCCTGCAGACCTGCGCGGTCGACGGGATGTGCGTGACCGCCTGCCCCGTGGACATCAACACTGGTGATCTGGTGCGCCGACTGCGCTCGGAGGACGCGGGCGCGGCCTCGAACTCGGGCTGGGGCGCCGCTGCCGAGCACTGGGACCCGCTCACGCGCGGGGCCTCGGCGGCGATGAGTGTCGCCGGAATGATGCCGCAGGTGCTGCCCCGGGCGGCGACGGATGTGGCCCGCGCCGTGCTCGGCGCCGAGGTGGTGCCGCAGTACCGCAGCGAACTTCCCCGCCGAGGCGGGTCGGTGCGCCGGGCCGGTGGGCGCGGTCGTGCGTCGGCCGACGTCAGCGCCGTGTACCTGCCGGCCTGCGTGCACACCATGTTCGGCGCCGCCGAGGAGCCGCGCGGCGCGAGCGGCGCAGGCTGCGGGGGGAACTGCAGCTGCAGTGGGGAGGCAAGCGCGCCTCCCAGCAGCGCCACCGGCGTCCCGACCTCGCTGAACCTGCTCGCCCAGCGCGCCGGAATGCGTCTGGCCGTGCCGGACGACGCCGCGTCGCTGTGCTGCGGGACCCCTTTCTCCTCGAAGGGCATGACCGGCGCCAAGCAGCAGATGCGCGAGCGGGTGCGCACCGCCCTGCTCGCGGCGAGCCACGGCGGTGAGCTGCCCGTGATCGTCGATGCCGCGAGCTGCACCGAAGGCATCCTTGAAGCGATGGAGGGCACGGACGTCGAGGTCCTCGACGCGATCACGTTCGTGCGCCGCCACCTGCTGCCGCGCCTGGAGGTCACCGGGCGCACCGACTCGGTCACCGTGCATCCCACCTGCTCGACCACGCATCTGGGCGCCACCGCGGACCTGGTCGCGATCGCCGAGGCCTGCGCGAGGGACGTGGTGGTGCCGGTGGAGTGGGGCTGCTGCGGCTATGCGGGTGACCGCGGCATGCTGCACCCGGAGCTGACCGCCTCGGCCACCGCAGCGGAAGCGGCAGAGGTGGCCCAGCGCGAGACGGACTGGTACGTGAGCGCGAATCGCACCTGCGAGCTCGGCATGGAGGCCGCGACCGGGAAGGCGTACCGCCACGTGCTGGAGCTGCTGGAGGCCGTGACACGCTGACAATCTGGGCTATATACTCACTTATATAACGAGAGGGGCTCGTGATGGCTGTGACCAGCGTCAACCTTGACCCGGAACTGATCGAACGCGCCCGGGCGCTGACCGGCGAGAGTTCGAACCGCGCCGTTCTCGATCTCGCACTGCGACGCCTCATCGCGTCGAAGCAGAAGAACGCGATGGTCGACGGGATCGCCGCGCTGGATGACCTGGAGGCGGAGCTCGGTGCGCCGGTCGAGCCCCACACCCAGCATCGGGCTCCGTGACCGATTTCCTCGTCGACAACTCCGTCTGGGCGAGACTGGCGTCGGGCGACCCGCGCATCACCGCGCGGCTGCGCCGCATCGCACAAGCACCGGCTGACCTCTTCGTGACCTGCCCACCGCAGGTGCTGGAGTTCTGCCACAGTGCGCGGACCCCCGATGAGCATGCGCGCCACCGCGAGCAGATCTCCCTCGGATTCCCGCTGGAACGGGCGCCCGACGAGTCGCTGGTGCTCGACATTCAAAGCGCGCTGTGGAGCGCGGGTCTCGTCCGTGCGGCAGGCTCCCTCGACATCCTCATCGCGGGCTACGCCCTCGTCAATGACGCGACCGTGCTGGCCGCGGACCACGACTTCGATCACATCGCGGCGGTGACTGCTCTGCAGCACGAGTACATCCAGCCGGCGGCATGAGCGAGGTCGGCCGGCAAGTGCTGGAGCTGCTGACGGCCATCGCGCGCTGAGCACGGGCCTGCTGAGGGCCGATCATTCGGCCGCGAGGGACGTCCGCACCGGTGCATGCAGCGCCCGGAACGACGGGACGACGAGGGCGGCGACGAGGACCACCATCGTGACAGCCGTCGCCACCGCAAGCTCGGTCCAGGGCAGGATGAACCGCACCGGAAGACCGTCGACCGCTGCGGCCCGCGAGACGACCCCGGTGGACAGCACGGTCGCAGTGATGCCGATCAGCGTCGAGGCTCCCGTAAGCAAGACGCCCTCGACGCCCGCCACGTACAGGATCTGCGCCGGCGTCATCCCCGCTGTGCGCAGCACCGCGACCTCCCGCCGGCGATCCCCCGCGCTCAGCGCCAGCACACAGGCACCGCCGACCACGCAGAGCAGACCGATCACGCCGCAGATGACGTACGTGTCCAGGAGGTTGTACTCGTCGTGCGATCCCAGAGCACGCACGATGGCTTCACTGGTCCGCGCCATGCCGGTGATCGCGCCCAGGACCCCCGACCCGCAGGCGAGGGCCACGACGGTCGAGCCGCTGACATGGGCCCGGGCCACGGCGCTGTTGCGCGCGAGTGCCCACACAGCCCCGGGAACCGGAAGCACGTGGGAGATCGCCGAGACCAGGGCAGGCACCAGGACGCGTGCCCCGACCCCGGCCACCACCAGCACCAGGACCGCCAGACCTAGCCCCGCAGTGAGGGCCTCCCCATGATCGATGCCCGGCGGTCTCCGATAGACCGGCACGGAGATCGCAACCAGGGCGCAAAGCCCTGCGCCCGCTCCCACCCACCGTCGGATCCCGATCCGGCCGGATGCCTCCGCGTCACTGCGCACGGCGCGGATCGCCGGAACCCGGGCTCCTCGCAGCGCCGGCAGCAGGCCCGCGATCACCACGATCGCGGGCGGGGCCAGCAGAGCAACGAGCAGTGCCTGCGGTGTCGGGTCAACAGCGACCTCCGCGAGCGCGGGCAGGATCCACCTGTTGAGGAGCTCCGACAGCCGACCCCCGAGGATTGCCGTCGCGGTCGCTCCAGCCGCGCCACCGAGCAGTGCCACGATGGCGAGCTGGAACATCACGAAGGAGGCGAGCAGGGCGGGGGATGCGCCCGCCAGGCGCCATCGGGCGAGGTCGCGCGCCATGGTCGCTACCGCTGCGGATGACACCGACGCGAGGACGATCACGGCCACCGGGATGATCATCACGGAGATGCTGAGACCCACGCTCGATACGTGATCGGCGCCCAGACCTTCGCGGCGAAGCACCGCCTGGATCTCCGGGTTCGATGCGTCGGTGCCGAGCGATTGGACCAGGCAGACGCCGACCAGTACCGAGACGAGTGAGGAGACGAGCACAGGGGCCCACCATGCCGCTTTCGCGGCCAGGATCCCTCGAAGCGCCGCGCGGATCATCGCCGCCCCTCGTCCACGAGCCCGGCCAGTACCTGCGCCGAGGTGTGACCATGCTCGGCTCGGATCCGGCCGTCCTGCAGCAGCACCACTCGGTCCGCGAGCGCCGCGGCGTCGAGATCATGGGTGACCAGGACGACCGCGGCACCTTCATCGGCCCGGGCTCTGAGCTCGCCCATCACCACCGCCGATGCAGCCGAGTCGAGAGCACCCGTCGGCTCGTCCGCGAAAACGACCGCCGGCCGCCCGGCAAGAACCCGCGCCAGGGCCGTGCGCTGCTGCTGCCCACCGGAGAGTCGGGAGGCGACGGTCAAGGCGTGGTCGGTGAGCCCGAGCTCCGCCAGTGCGGCATCCGCCCGCGACAGCGCGCCCCGACGACGGCCGAGCAGACCCGGCAGAGCCGCGTTGCGCCGTGCGGAGAGGTACGGGACCAGGTTGTAGTCCTGAAACACGAAACCCACCTGACCTCGGTAGAGGCGCGCCATCCGGCCCGGTCGCCCGCGCGAGGGTTCCACGCCGAGGAGGTCGACCACGCCGCTGCTCGGCCTCTCCAGGCCGGAAAGGCAGAACAGGAGTGTCGACTTCCCGGATCCGCTCGGGCCGATGATCGCCGTCAGCGTCGCGGCCTCGATCTCGAGGTCCACGTCATCCAGGACCGTCCGGGCGTCGGTGCCGCGTCCGTAGTTCATGGTGAGAGAGCGCGCGGTGACGAGCGGCGCGCCCCGCACGCCGCCGCAGGGGTCCGGGCAGGTATCCGATGTCATGTCTCGATCCCACACGCACCGGACCCGTGCCGGAATGGTCATGCGGCTCCGGTTCCGGGGGCATTCGGTTCCTCGAAGGGTGGGCAGATGCCTACCCCATCGGACTCCGCGCCGCCGTAAGGTCAGTCTGTGCCCCGCCTCGACCCCGCCGCTCTGCGCCATCCGCTGCACCTGCTGCGCACGCGGGCACCGTGGACCGCTCTGGTGTACCTGGTCCTCGAAGCGCTCGCCGGGATCGTGTCGATCGGTTCGTGGTTCACGATCCTGCTCATCCCTGCGTGGCTGCTCACGTGGCCTCGCCTCGAGCAGCGTCTCCTCCCTCTGGCCGGCAGGGCATCGCCGCGGGTCATCCGGCGCCGAGGCGAGATGCGCTGGCAGGACATCGTGCTGGTGCTCCTCACCGCGGTCATGGCTGTGGCTGCATTCTTCGTCGGCATCGTCGTGGTCGTCCTGCTCGGGACGCTGTTCGCCACACCCGTCGCGGTCCTCTCCGGCCGGGACGTGACGCTGGGGAACGCCGACCAGGTGCTGCCGGCAGTTCCCGCCGCCCTGGTGGCCCCGGTCCTCGGACTCGCTGTGCTGGCTCTCGTCCTGTGGGGCGCGACGGCGCTCGCCTACGGCTGGTCGGGGCTCAGCCTCGCCCTGCTCCGTGACGAAGAAAGCCGACTCGCCGCTCAGGTCGAGGCACTCGGCGACATGTCGGTCCAACGCGAGGACGTCGTCGCGCTGGAGCGTCGAGCCCTCGAACGCGATCTGCACGACGGCGCACAGATGCACCTCAGCGCGGCCGGCCTGCGCCTGGCGCTACTGCAGCTCGATGCGGAGCAGCTCCCCGCAGGAGGGCCCCAGGACCGGGTCCTCGCCGGGCTGGACGAGGTCCGCGAGCAGCTCGACCTGGGCGGGCAATCCGTCCGCGACGCCGCGAGAGGTCTCGTTCCGACAGTCCTGCGCGATGGCGGGCTCGAGGCTGCACTGGAGGAACTCGCCCGCGCCCTGCCCCTGAAGACCGAGTTGGAGTGCACCGTGCCCCGCCTACCCGAGGCCGTGGAGCACGGCGTGCACCTCATCGCCCGAGAGGCGCTGACGAACATCGTGCGACACTCCGGCGCAGAGCATGTCCTGATCCACGGCACGCTCACCAGCGGGTCGGCGGACGACACGGCGCCGACCCTTCTCCTCGAGATCACGGACGATGGACACGGTGGCGCCGCTCCCACCGGCACCGGACTCATCAGCATGCGGGCTCGGGCGAGGAATCTGGGCGGCACCCTCGACCTCGACAGCCCGGACGGCGGGCCGACGATGCTGCGACTGCAGGTACCGGCGAACACGGGAGGAGGCGAGGGGCGATGAGGATCCTGCTCGCCGAAGACGCCGCCCTCCTGCGCGACGGCCTGGTCGCGCTCCTGGAGCGTGCCGGGCACGAGGTGGTCGCGGCCGTTTCCACGGCCACCGAACTTGAGGTCGAGGCGTCGACGCTGATCCCTGCGGGCGCAGTGGATCTCGTACTGACCGACGTGCGCATGCCTCCGGGGCACGGCGACGACGGCTTGCGGGCCGCGCTGCAGATCCGTCGGAACCATCCGTCGATGCCGATCATCGTCCTCTCCCAATACATCGAGCAGCGGTATGCCAGGGCCCTCCTCGGCCTCACGGACAGCTCGGGGCCGACCTCGGAGAGGGCCGGACTGGGGTACCTGCTCAAGGACCGGGTGTCGCGGGTCCACGACTTCCTGGACGCCCTGGAGGTCGTGCGCGGTGGCGGCATCGTGGTCGACCCGCTCGTGGTCACCGCGCTGATGCGCCGCGAGACGAGCGCGCTGTCGCAGCTGAGTGCACGGGAGCTGGAAGTACTCGAGCTGGTCTCCCAGGGAAAGACGAACGACCAGATCTCCGTGCGGCTCCACCTCTCCCGCGGCGCGGTCGTCAAGCACGTCAGCGCGGCCTTCGACAAGCTGGGGATCTCGGAGCAGGACGGCAACCGACGCGTCTTGGCGGTGATCGCCTTCCTGCGCGAGCAGCCGTCGGCGGACTGAGTCTTCAACAGGCTCGGAACGCGGAGAATGGCCGGGGCCGCGGATGCTCGTGCGTCCCCACCCGCCGGTACGCTTCCTCCCGGCCCTCCTTCCCCGGTGACCTCGAGCGTCCCGCCAGCGGATCCGTCCGCGCCCTTCCCCTGGTGAGGCCATCTCGACCGGCTCCGGAGGAGGACGATGCCCATGATGGGCGGACATCACGCGATCAGTGGCGCTGCAGTCTGGATGGCTCTGGCGGGCTCTGCCCCGGTGCTGGGGCACGTGACTGGTCTGGACCTGTGGGAGCTGGATCCCGCACAGGTGATCTCCGGGGCCGTGGTCGCGACCGGCGCTGCGCTGCTGCCCGATATCGACCATCCCAGTGCGACGATCTCGCGCTCCGGCGGCGGGCTGACGAAGGCGATCACCCGCACGGTCAGTTCGGTGGCCGGGCACCGCGGCGCCACCCACACCCTGCTGGCCGTGCTCGCGTTCACCGCGCTGGCGGTGCTCGTCGGCGGGCTCGACCACCGGGCCCATCTGCCGGTGCTGGGAGAGATCCCGACCGGTCCGGTGATCCTGGTGGGGGTGATGTGCGCCCTGGGGACGCGGGCGCTGAAAGTCGTCGACGGCATGCTGCTCCCCTGGCTCGTCGGTCTCGCCTCCGCGCTGGCGATCGCCGTCATCGCCCCGGAGGCGACCATCTGGCTCCCCGCCGCCGTCGCCGTCGGCACGCTGACCCATCTCGTCGGGGACCTGCTGACCACCGACGGGATCCCGTTCCCGACCTGGCCGCTGGTGGCCAGGCCCCCGCGGCGTCTCGCCTCGCCGCTCTGGCAGCGCAGCGGAGACATCGCGGTGCCGCTCCTGGGCGATGCCGGCAGTGCCCGGGAGTGGCTGCTGTGCACGGTGCTGACCGGGTACGCCGCGGTGACCACACTCAGCACCGTCTTCGGATCCCCCGGGGTCCTGCTCGCCGTGACCAGCTCGCGCTGATCCACCGAACCTCCCGAGCTACTGCTGCGCGGGCGAGAACGTCTCGCGATCGTCGCGGAAGGCCCGCCGACGGGCGTAGGCGTGCGCCTCGTCCAGCATCTCGTACTGCCGCAGGGCGGCATCGGCGAGCTCATCGAACACCTGCGGGTCCAACCCCAGCAGCTCCGCATTGTCGGCGAGGGTCTGCCAGCCCCCTCGCTTGCCGAGCACGGCGCTGCGCATCAACTCCGCCTCGAGCACCATGGTCATCGGAGAGCGCGAGAGCAGTCTGCCATTCGTCTTCAACCGGCCCAGGTGCTCGCCGCCCCGGGCCAGGGCCTGTCGGTGCGGCATCCGGCGCAGGCCGAGGTCATCGATGAGCCCCGCCAAGAAGCGTCGCTCGGCGCGGATCTCCTCGGCGATCACCGAGAGGGACGCGTAGACCGGGGTGTCCACGAAGCCCGCCGCCATCCGGTCGATGCGCGCAGTGCCGCCCGTCGCCCCCGTGAGGTGGTCGGACAGGTAGAGACCCAGCAGATCCTGGGTGACCAGTGGAGAGATCTGCACCTGGTCCCGCATTCCGGTCCCGGCCCGGAACCCGACCATGGGGAGACGCGCGCGTCGCGCATCGCGCGGGCGCAGCGGCACGGAGTCCTCGCCGGCCCCGACGATCATCCCCTCGAGGAGCTCGGAGAGGGACTCTGCAGCGCTGCGCCGCGGAGACCATCCGAGTTCAGCCTTCGCGCGGGCGCTGTCCATCACCGGTGCGTTCATGCCCATGTCGAGCCACCCGGGATCAGCGGCCACCAGGCCCGCCTGATGACCGGCCGCGACCGCCGCACGCACCATCGGCACCGGGAGCTCGAGGAATCGTCCGCGGCCGACGATGTCCGCCAGCTCCTGGACCCCGAGCACATCGTCAGCGCAGATGTTGAAGGCTCCCGGCCGCCCGGCGACCGCCGCCGCGGCGTAGGCCGCGGCGACGTCGTCCGCGTGGACCGTCTGGAGGCGCATGCCTCTGGGCAGCGGGAGCAGCGGGGGGCGACCGGCGCCCAGCAGCTGCATCGGTATCCATCGACCCAGGAAGTATCGCTGGATCTCGGAGGCGGCACCGCCCTGGAAGATCAGGGCGGGACGCAGTCGGGTGACGGTGAGCTGCGGGTTCGCGGTCTCGACCTCGTCCAGCACTCGCTCCTGTGCCACCTTGTCGACGCTGTAGTGCGACGTGCGCACTCCTTCCGTCGGCCAGGACTCCTTGCGCACCTCGCTCCCCGGCGACGGTGAATAGGCGCCGACGGAGGAGGCCACCACCAGAGTGCCCACGCCTGCCGCCGCGGCTGCCCGCGCTACCGTGCGGGTCCCCTCCACATTGACCCGTCGCAGCAGGTCCCGGTGTGAGTTCGGCTGGATCAGCCATGCCAGGTGGATCACCGCATCCGCACCGCGGAAGGCGTCGATGAGCCGGGGCGTGGCGTCCTTCGGGTCCACGGCTGCACCGATATCGATCGAGATCCACTCGGCCTGCGCGCGCAGGGCCGAGGACTCATCGGGCAGGCGCCGGGCGATTCCCCGGACCGAGGTCACCTCCGGGCGCTGCTGGAGTGCGCGCAGCACTGCACTTCCGACGTTCCCGGTGGCACCGACGACGACAACTCTCATGGATCTCTCCCTCATAGGCGTCGCTGTGTGCAGCGACAGGCGGGCGGGTCCTGCGTGGCTCACCACAACGTAGGCGTGCCGGGCAGTCCAGGAGAAGGAAATCGTCGAACCTCGACCGCCCGGTCCCCCGCCATCCACGGCGCAGGATCCCGGGCGTCGGTGCCCGGGCGCCGTGCCTCAGCGCAGGACCGAGCTGAGCAGCAGGCTGGTCTCGCTGTTGACGACACCGTCGATCGAGCGGATCCGACGCAGCACGTCGTCGAAGGCGGGCAGGTCCGGGCAGGCGATCTCGGCGACCAGGTCCCAGCCGCCGTTGGTGGTGTGCAGGGTCTGGATCTCCGGGAAGCCCCGGAGGCGTGCGATCACCCGGTCGGTGGAGCGGCCTTCGACCTCGATGAACGAGGTGGCACGTACCGTCGCCGTCTCCGCGTAGTCCCGCACGCGCACGGTGAAGCCGACGATCACGCCCTGCGCGGTGAGCTTCTCGTGGCGGCTCGAGATTGTCGCGCGGGAAACCTCGAGCTGGGTCGCGAGGGTCGCGATCGGGGCGCGGCCGTCCTTGCGCAGTGCGGCCAGCAGTCGTTCGTCGAGATCTGAGATGCGCTCCATGTGCACAATGGTAGATCGCGCCAACCACACTGCCCAGGCACTGTGCAGATCGTCAGCAATCTGGCTCTACCGCCTGCCATCTGCGAACTCTACGCTGAGTGGTATCACCGCTGGCCACGAGGCCGGCAACATGCCCAGGAGGGAGTGCGATGACGCAGCTGCTCGATGTCGCGAACATGGCTCGATGGATCCGGCGCGATGGCGCGGAGAAGATCCTGGTGCGCATGACCGACTACCTCGAGGCGGATTTCCGTCGCTGGGAGCGGTTCGACAAGACCCCTCGCCTGGCGAGCCACACCCCGCTGGGGGTGATCGAGCTGATGCCGACCTCCGACGGGGAGCTCTACTCCTTCAAGTACGTCAACGGCCACCCCTCCAACCCTGCTCGCGGTTTCCAGACCGTCACCGCCTTCGGGGTGCTCGCGGACGTCGACAACGGGTATCCGACCTTCCTCGCGGAGATGACGCTGCTGACCGCACTGCGCACCGCCGCAACGTCGGCGCTGGCCGCGAAGGCCCTGGCCCGCCCGGGCTCCCGCACCCTCGCCCTGATCGGCGCCGGGTCGCAGTCCGAATTCCAGGCCCTGGCGTGTCGCGGAGTGCTCGGCATCGAGGACCTGCGGGTGTTCGACGTCGACTCTGCCGCCATCGACAAGGTGCGCCGCAACCTCGAGCCGCTCGGATTCCGGGTGCATGCGGCCAGCTCGGTGCATGACGCGGTCGATGGCGCCGACATCATCACCACCTGCACCGCGGACAAGGCCCGCAGCACCGTCCTCAGCGCCGCACAGGTGCGACCGGGCGTGCACGTCAATGCGATCGGTGGCGACTGCCCCGGCAAGACGGAGCTCGACGCCGAGATCCTGGAGACCGCGCGGGTGGTCGTCGAGTTCACGCCGCAGACTCGCATCGAGGGCGAGATCCAGCAGATGGCCCCGGATTTCCCGGTCACCGAGCTGTGGCAGGTGCTCACCGGGAACGCTGCCGGCCGCACGAGCCCCGAGGAGGTGACGGTGTTCGACTCCGTCGGCTTCGCGATCTCGGACTTCTCGGCGCTGCGCTGCGCCCGCGACGCGACTGCGGGTTCCGATCTGCAGTCAGAGGTCGACCTGGTGGCCCAGCCGGACGACCCCAAGGATCTGTTCTCCCTGGTGAACGTCCTCGCCCCGGTGAGCTGAGCGTGGCAGGGATGACGGGGCAAGCGCCCTCGAGCGTCGTCCTCGTGCGCCCTCACCAGTTCCGCCCGAATCCACTGACGGCCTCCGATAACGCCTTCCAGCATCACCTCGCCGCGTCGGATACCGAGGTGGCACGGCGCGCGCGGGCGGAGGTGTGCGGTCTGGCCGACGTGCTGATCGCAGCCGGGGTCGAGGTGACCGTGTTCGAGGACGAGGGCCGTGCGACTCCCGACAGCGTGTTCCCCAACAATTGGTTGTCCACGCACGCCGACGGGACCCTCGCCCTGTATCCGATGTACGCCGCGAACCGTCGGGCGGAGCGCCGCACCGACGTGGTCGAGCACCTGCAGCGTCACTTCGCCGTGCACCGGATGCTGGACTGGTCGAGTGCGGAGCAGGAGGGTCGCTTCCTCGAGGGGACCGGGGCGATGGTGCTGGATCATGGTGCCCGCGTTGCCTACGCCTGCCGTTCCCGACGGCTGGATGCCGACCTGTTCGCCGAGGTGTGCGCCGACCTCGGATATGCCCCGCTGCTGTTCGACGCCGCCGACCGCCGCGGCATGCCGGTCTATCACACGAACGTGCTGATGAGCGTGGGGACCGAGGTCGCACTGATGGGCAGCGAGATGATCCGTGACCACGCCCAGCGGGACGCGGTGCTCGGGTCGCTGCGCGAGAGCGGCCGGGAGGTCGTGGAGCTCTCCGAGATCCAGGTGCAGGGCTTCCTCGGCAACTGCCTCGAGGTGACCGGGCGCGAGGGGCGGTGCCTGGTGATGTCGACCCGGGCCGCCGGGCAGCTCTCCCCCGGTCAGCGCCGAGCGATCGAGCGCTCCTGCCGGATCCTCACCACCCCGGTGCCGACGATCGAGGCGGCCGGCGGTTCGGTGCGCTGCATGATCGCCGGGATCCACCTGCCGCCACGGTAGGCAGAGTCACACGCGTGAACGCCAGAGCAGCCAGACGAAGTACGGCGCCCCGAGGAGCGCGACCATCAGCCCGGCCGGGATCTGGGCGGGGGCGATCAGGGTGCGGCCGAGGGCGTCGGCGAGACCGACCAGGATGCCGCCCAGCAGCATGGCGACCGGGATCGTGCGCAGGTGGCGGCCGCCCACGAGGGCGCGGGCCAGGTGCGGGGCGACCAGGCCCACGAAGCCCACCACGCCCACGGCGACCACGCTGATCGCGGCGAGCACCGCGGCCAGGCCCAGCACTGCGAAGCGGGAGCGCTCCAGGCGCACCCCGAGGATCCGCGGGGTGTCCTCGTCGATCGAGAGCAGGTCCAGCTCGCGGTGCAGGCCCAGCAGCAGCGGGGTCGCGATCACCAGCACCACCAGCACGGGGACCACGTCGGCGAGGCTGCGGCCGTAGGTGGTCCCGGAGAGCCAGGTGAGGATCCGCGGCGTGTCCCACGGGTTCGCGCTCAGCAGCGCGAAGGTGGTCAGCGCGCTCATCGCATAGCCCATGCCGATGCCGATCAGCACGAATCGCTCGGGCATGATCCCTCCGCGCCAGGCGAGCGCCGCGATCGCCGCGAAGGTCAGCACGCCGGCGAGGACCGCGAAGAGGATCATCAGCCCGCGCCCGCCGCCGAGGGTGGTCACCACGAAAGCCGCGCCGAGCCCGGCGCCGGCGGTGATGCCCAGCAGGCCGGGCTCGGCCAGCGGATTGCGCACCGTGGATTGGACCACGCAGCCGGACAGTGCCAGCGCGGCTCCGGCCAGGACTGCGGCCCCTACCCGGGGCACGCGCTCGTCGATCGCGCGGGCCACGAGGTCCGGGGCTGCGCCCTGGAGCCACAGGACAAGGTCGCCGGTGCGCAGCCACAGACTGCCGGCGAGCAGGCCCAGCACGATCACCGCGGTGCACAGTGCGGTCAGCGCCACCAGGACCACCAGGACGCGGCGCAGCGAGCGAATCCCGGTCTTCGCCTGCGGGGGCTGCTTCGCCGGACCGGAGTCGCGCAGGCGCCTCGCGAGGATCACGATCATGATCGCGCCGAGCAGAGCGGTGGGGATCCCGGTGGGGATCGCGGCGGCGCCCTGCGGAGTCAGCAGTGCCCGCAGGCCGACGTCGGCCAGCAGCACCACCAGGGCGCCGATCAGCCCGGCTGCGGGGATCAGCAGGAGGTGCCGGTTCAGCGAACGGACGAGACCGCCCAGCAGGCGCGCGAGCACCGGAGCGCCGAGTCCGACGAAGGCGATCGGCCCGGCGACCGTGACCGCGGTGCTGGTCAGCAGCACGGCGCACAGGACGGCGATCACCCGGGTGGGGGCGACCGGGATGCCCAGCGAGCTCGCGGCGTCGTCCCCGAGCCCCAGCACGTCCAGGCGGCGCGACAGCAGCAGGGACAGCGCCAGCACGAGGGCGATCACGGGCAGCGCCCGCATCGAGGCGTCGAGGTTCAGCTGCGACAGGGAGCCGCTGCCCCAGGCGTACAAGCCGGTGGTCTCGGCCTCGAACAGGATCAGCAGCATCGAGGTCCCGGACTGCAGGGCCATGGCGACCGCGGAGCCGGCCAGGATCAGACGCGTGGTGGAGGACCCGGCCCCTCCGGCCAGCGCGAGCACCAGGCCTGCGGCGAGCAGTCCGCCGAGGAAGGCCACCGTCCCCGAGGCCCATAGCGGCACGGCGAGGCCGAAGGCTGCCACGGCGGTGATCGCGAAGTAGGAGCCGGCGGTGACGGCGAGGGTATCCGGCGAGGCCAGCGCGTTGCGGGAGATCGACTGCAGGAGGGCGCCCGCCGCCCCGAGCGCGAAGCCGACGGCGATCCCCGCGGCCAGGCGAGGCAGGCGGGAGGCGGTGAAGATGTCCCCGACCGCCACCGCGCCGACGTCCTCCCGGGCGCCACCGACATAGCTCAGCAGATCCCCCAGCCCCACCCCGGAAGTGCCCTGGGTCAGGTGCCACATACCCACCACCAGCACGGCGAGGCCCAGCGCCACCAAGGTCGCCACGGCGCCGAGGACTCCGGCGACGCCGCCCGCGCCGACCGGCAGCCTCTGCTGGATGCCCGTCGGGGTCACGGGCGAGGTCGCCGTGGTGGTCACGAGGCGGTGAGGATCTCGACGTAGGCGTCGATCGCCTGCTCGCTGGAGCGGGGGCCTCCGAAGGTCCAGATGCCCTCGGGGAAGCCGTGGGCCCTCTCGTCCTGCACGGCCGGCAGCGAGGTCCAGATGTCGTTCTTCTCCAGCTCGGTGACGTAGTTCCCGGCGGGGTCCTCGGTCGCCGTGTAGAAGAGGTTCGCGTCGCCCACGGCGACGAGGCCTTCGATGTCGGTCTGGCCGAGGCCGTAGGCGGGGTCGACCTCACCGCTCCAGGCCGGCGTCAACCCGAGCTCCTCGCCGAGCGCGGTGAACAGGGCGCCCTGGCCGAAGGGTCGGATCGCGACGTTGCCGCCGTCGATCCAGCCGTCGAAGTAGAGGAAGTCCGTGGTGGGCAGGTCCGCGTCGGCCACCTGGTCCTTGGACGCGGCGACGTGCTGGTCGAACTGTGCGAGCACCGCGTCGGCGCGCTCGGTGCGACCGGTGGCCTCGGCGATCAGGGAGAACAGGCCCTTCATGTGACCGACGGGATCCGCGCCGTCGGCGCCCTGGGTCGCCAGGACCGGCACCTCGCGCTCCTCCAGCTGGGCGATGATCTCGTCATCGGCCCCGGACGCCTCGACGATGATCAGATCGGGGTCTGCGGCGTAGAGCGCGTCGAGGTTCGGCTCCTGACGGGTGCCGACGTCGGTGGTGCCCTCCGGGAGGGCCTCTGCGGTGACCCAGGTGGTGAAGCCCTCGACGTCCGCCACGGCGACCGGTGGGATGCACAGGGTCAGGAGGTCCTCGGTCTGCTGCCATTCGAGAACGGCGACGCGCTGGGCAGGCTGGTCCAGCTCGACGGTGCGGCCGTAGTCGTCGCTCATGGAGACCGGGCCGGTCGCGGTGGTGGTGGCGTCCTCGGCGCAGGACTCGCTGATCGCGGCGGCGTCCGACGGCGCCCCGGCGGCTCTCTCGGGGACCTCGGTGGTGCCGCAGGCGGCGAGCGCGGTCGTGACCACGACGGCGGCGAGCGCGGCGAAGGCGCGGCGAGGAGTACGGATCATGGGGCGGGTCTCCTGGTCAGGATCTGAATCGAGCAGAGTGGGGTGGCTGTCCCGGCGCACGGGCGGGCTGCGGCCTGCGCTCAGGCCGGGGTGGGGATCCGGGCCGCGCGGCGACTGAGCGCTTCGATGCGCAGGCGGCCGCTGGCGGGGTCCGTCTCGACGTCGATGGGGATGTCGTAGACCTCGCTGAGATGCTCGGAGGTCAGGACTTCGCTCACCTCCCCGGCGGCGTGCACGCGACCGGATCTGAGCAGCACCACGTGATCGGCGATGCGGGCGGCATGGTCGAGGTCATGCAGCACGATGCCGACGGCGACCTGGTGGATCTCGGCCAGGTCGCGCACCAGGTCGAGGGTCTCGATCTGGTAGCGCAGGTCGAGGTGGTTCGTGGGCTCGTCCAGCAGCACGATCCCGGTGTCCTGGGCGAGGCAGGAGGCGAGCCAGACGCGCTGCATCTCTCCGCCGGAGAGCTCGCCGACGCTGCGGCCGGAGAATTCGACGATGCCGGTCAGCTCCATGGCGTGGGCGATCGCGGCGCGGTCCGCGTCGCAGAGTCCGGCGAAGCGCCGACGGTGCGGATGGCGGCCGAAGGCGACGACGTCGCGCACCGACAGCCCCTGGGGGCTGCTGCGGGTCTGGGTGAACAGGGTCAGGGCGCGGGCGAGGTCCTTGGCGCTCAGCAGGGCGGTGCTGCGTTCCCCCTGTGCACCGTGGAGGCGTACGTCCCCCTCGCTGAGGGGGTGCAGCCCGGCCAGTGCCCGCAGCACGGTGGACTTCCCGCTGCCATTGGGGCCGAGCAGTGCGGTGACCTTGCCGGGCCGCAGCGCGAGGGAAGCGCCGTGGACGACGGGGTTGCGCCCGTACTGGAGGACGAGGTCGTGCCCCGTCAGGGCGGGATGAGGGGCGCGAGAGGTGGGCGGCACGATGGGAAGCCTAGCCTTACCTGATTACGCACGTCCATCGTCGTCCAATTCTGTGACGACTCCCTGACGGTCAGGCCATGACCGGGGAGTGCTTCCGCTCGAGCAAGAGCGTCACGGGACCGATGGCACCCGCGTCATCCCCGGAGGAGGACGAGACGATGGTGACCTCGGGGCACCATGTCAGGCTGGTTCGCGCTGGTGCTGGCTCAGCCGCCCTGGACCGGGCTCGGTCGCGCGTCGGTGCCGGTGAGCCGGCCGATACCGGTCATGCCGTGGTAGATCCCCAGTGCCGCGAGCGTGCCCAGGGCGATGCCGGTGAACGCGAAGCCGCCGAGCTCCCAGTGCAGATCCGCGATCGCGATGACCAGGGCGACGCCCGCGGTGATCTGGTTCTTGGGGCGGGAGAAATCGACCTTGCCGTCGACCCACATGCGGAAGCCGACGATGGCGATGAGCCCGTACAGCACGAAGGTCACGCCGCCCAGCACACCCGGCGGGATGGTGTTGATGACTGCGCCGACCTTCGGGGACATGGCCAGCCCGATCGCGACCACGCCTGCCACCCAGTAGGCGGCGGTCGAATACACCCGGGTCGCGCTCATGACGCCGATGTTCTCGCCGTAGGTGGTGGTCGGTGAGCCGCCGAAGGTGGCCGACAGGGCCGTGGCGACGCCGTCGGCCGTGAGGGTGCGCCCCACCATGTGGTCGAGGTTCTTGCCGGTCATCGTGCCGACGCTCGTCACGTGGCCGACATTCTCGGCGAGCAGCACCACGATCACGGGAAGGAAGATCGGCAGCAGTCCGGGGTTGAAGGTGGGGTGGTGGAACTCCGGCAGCCCCAGCCAGGCGGCGTCAGCCACCGGCGTGAAGTCGACCTCTCCGCGCAGCACGGCGATCACGTAGCCGATGATCACGCCGAGCAGCACGCTGACCCGGCCCAGCAGGCCCTTGAACAGGGCGGTGCACGCGATGATCGCGATCAGCGTGAGGGTCGCCGTCAACGGCGCCTGGGAGAAGTTGTTCTCGTAGGTGGTCGGCACCAGGTTCAGGCCGATGAGGGCCACGATCGACCCCATCACCACGGGCGGCATCAGGTGCCCGATCCACGCGGTGCCGACCTTCTGCACGACCAGACCGAGGGCTGCGAGCAGCAGGCCCGTCATGAGCACGCCACCGAGCGCCGCGCCCATCGAATCGGCCTGCGTCGAGGCGGTGATCGGGGCGATGAAGGCGAAGGAGGACCCGAGGTAGCTGGGCACCCGGTTCTTGGTGATGACGAGGAACAGCAGGGTGCCGATGCCCGAGAACAGCAGCGTCGTCGAGGGCGGGAACCCGGTGATCAGCGGCACCAGGAAGGTCGCGCCGAACATGGCGATCACGTGCTGGGCGCCGATCCCGATGGTCAGCGGCCAGGCCAGTCGCTCCCCGGGCAGGACGATCGCGTCGGGCGCGACGGTGCGGCCGTCGCCGTGCAGGGTCCAGCGGGGCATGGGTCTCCCAGGGGGTGAGGAGGGGCGTGCGGCCGGGGGTTCGTGCGCTCGAAGGGCGCCGGGTCAGCGGCCGGGGAAGGGCTTCTTGCGGGCCGTCTCCGCGGTGACGTCCGGAACCTGGGTCAGCAGCGAGACGCTGCCGGAGTCCCGGGAGCGGAAGTCGGCGAACATCCGGGAGATGTCCGGGGCGCCGAACTCGTCGCGCACCGGCGCGGGGACGGTGAGCATGAGGGCCGCGGCGATGCCGATCGCCAGGGCGGTGCCGCCGGTCACCAGCCCGGCTCCTGCGCCGGTCGCCAGCGAGTTCACGATGACGTCGAGGAAGCCGACGACGACCAGTACGAGGCCTGCGATGACGCCGTTGGCGCGGGCGGTCACCGCAGGGCGGGACAGCAGCGAGGTGCGGGCGAACAGCGAGACCGCGACGAAGCACAGGCACACGGCGGCATCGATGAGGTGCAGGACGGGGCTGGCGGGGGCCAGCCCCGTGGTCGCGACGACCGCGGCCAGGAGGTGCCAGATGACGGCCGCGGCGTGCATGAGCGCGCTGAACTCGAAGGCTCGCACCGTGTAGACCAGCCAGTCGGTGCGACGGAACGCGATCGGCATGGTGCGCACGAAGGATCGCGAGATCATCAGGCCGAAAGCGGCGAACAGGAACGGCAGGTACACGAAGTCGGTGGCGAAGCTGAGCGGCGCCGCGAACTGCAGCTGCAGCGTGCTGTCGGCGAGCGCGGCCAGCACCAGTCCGCTCGCGGCCCCTGCGGAGAACACGTACCAGGATCGTTCGCGCAGCAGCGCGGAGGTCAGCACGATCCCCAGCAGCAGCACGGAGACCAGCGTGTCGCCGAGCGTCATCAGCGAGTAGGCCCAGCCGGTGGTGAACAGCCGGCCGATGACCATCACGAGCGACACCAGCAGAGACGCAGCGGCCGCGATCCCCACCGCGACCAGCAGGATACGAGCGATGCGCCGGGCCCTGGCCTGGGGCAGGTAGCCCTCGTGGGCGCGGGGTTCGATCCCGATGATGGCCCCGAGCAGGAGCAGGGACACCCCGATGCCGAGGCCCACGGGCGGGCCGTCGGGCAGGGAGGCGAACAGCAGCGGCAGGGATCGCACCAGGTCGGCGACGATCACCCCGGCCGCCACCAGCAGCGCGGGCAGCAGCCCGATCACCCGGACCAGCCGGATCGCCGGCAGCGGCGGCTGCTTCGGGATCCAGCGCAGCAGGTGCACCGCGATGAGGGCGGCGAGACCCACGCCGATCGCGATCTTGCCGGTGCCGTCCACGAGGGGGCTGCGGGCCACGGTGAAGGTCGTGGTCATCGCCGTCGCCATGCAGATCAGGGCGATCACGTCGCGCAGCGCGTCGAAGATGCCGAGGTCCTTGAACCGGTCCGGAAGCACGAACCCGTTCAGCGGGACCTCGTCCCCCTCCGCGTTGGGGGTGGTGCCGGAACGGGCATAGGTGACGTCCCGCGGCGCGCGCAGAGGCGCCGTGGTCGGCTGCGCAGAGGATTCCTGGTCCGATGGGTCCTCGTCGGCGGTCGCCCCGGGGTCCTCATCGGCCCCCAGCTCGAGAGCCGGGATCGCGCCGGTGCGCGCGTCGGGCTCGGAGCCGGCACGCAGCTGCTCGGGATCGAGGGCGGAGAGGTCGACGGTCTCGTGCTCGCCCGGCGGCATGGCGGCCTCGGCGCGCCGCCGCGCGAGCAGCGGGGCGGAGTAGCGATCGAACTCGGCCCGTCCCGGCAGGCGGTCCGTGGGCAGGGTCTGCGGGTCATCGGTGGCGAAGATCCAGTCCGCGTCCTGGTTCTCGTCGCTCCGGCGATCCCTGTCCATCAACCTTCTCTTCCCTGGTTCCGCGTGCGCCGGCCGACGGGCCTGGCCCTGGCCGACTGCGCACATACCCTTCCGATCATAGGGACGCGAGCGACGCAGCCCCCTGCGACGCGCCGCAGGGTCTACACGTGCAGGCGCTTGGCGAGCTCGTGGCGCACCTCGGTGAGCTGGAGCATCCCGAGCGCCGCGAGGCTGAGGGCGCCGCACAGCGCCGAGGGCAGCGGCGTCGTCACCCAGCCGAGCAGGAGGAACACCAGGGGCGTCAGGCCCAGCAGCACTGTCAGTCCGCTGTAGACGACATGCTCCCCGACCTCGATGCGCATCACCCGCACGATGAGCACCAGGGCAAGGATGGAGGAGCCGCACAGGATCGGCACCACGTACGTCACCGACCATCCGCTCCAGCCCAGCAGGTAGTCCCAGTACACGCTGACCAGGCCGACCAGGAGCACGAAGTACACGGTGCTCTTGGCGAGGTTGCGACGCTTGCGCACCGCCATCAGCACCACGAGCCAGAGGGCCGCCACCCCGAGCCAGACCGAGCGCAGCACCCCGAGCCCGGGTATTCCAGGGGTGATCAGCAGCTGCACCGCGAAGGTCGCCAGGGTTACCCCGATCGAGGTCAGCAGCAGCGCCCGCAGCAGGCGCCGCCGGGAGTACCTCAGCGGGACGTCCGGCCACGGGTTCGCGGTCGGCTCCCCTGCTCCGCTCGTCCTCGTGACCGGCGCCTCGCAGAGAGGGCAGAGGTCCCAGGTGCCCTCGACGTCGACGTCGCAGTCGGCGCACCGCCTCATCGCTCGACCTTCGCGGACTCCGCCTCGGCCAGTTCCTGCTCGGTCACGCGCGCTGCCGCGACGGTGACGTCGACCCCGGCAGCGGTGAGGATCCTCGCGAACTCGCGGACATGGTCGGTCTCAAGGTAGGGCGAGGTGAAGCTGACCGTGAGCAGCCCGGCATGGGAGATAGCGCAGAACTGCGGGCGCACGGCGGAGACCTGGAACAGCAGACGTCGCACATGCGCGGCAGCCGGTTCGGGCAGGCTGACGCGGCCCAGGTTCGAGACCGCGACGCTCAGGCCGCGGTTGGAGGAGCGGTTGACGAGACCCAGAATCACGTCCTTGAGCGGGCGCGGGACGACCCGCAGTGCGGGCATGCGCTCGAACCGGATGAAGCGGCGCAGTTTCCGCTCGAGCGACTCCGGAGTGGCGGCGGAACGGAAATCACGCTCGAGCTGCCGACAGACGGCGCCGAGATCGTCGGGCCCCTCGCCGTAGGTGTGCTCCACCCGCGTGGTCGCGAAGAAGTTCCGCGCCGACGTCGAGGGGAAGAACTGGCGCAGGTTGACCGGCACCGAGGCTGCCAGGGTGCGGGCCGAGCCCAGTCCGCCCGAGGAGCGGCGCACGGACTCGAAGAACACGCCGGTCAGGTACATGGTCAGCGCGACCTCCTCCGCGCGGGCGAGGTCGAGCACCTGCGAGGCGGGCATGGTGAGCTCGACGACCCGTGTGCGGCTGTCCGGGGTGCGGGTCCCCCTCACCCGATGCACCCGCGCCGCTGCGGTCGGGCCTCGCACGCTGTCCTCGACGGCGAGCGGCGTCGGCGGGGCCTCACTGCTGAAGGCGGCCCGCGTCTCCCACGGATCGGGGCGGTGCCGACGTCGGCGCCGCCGCCGCCGCCGCAGGAAGTAGTACGCGAAGGAATCGGTGGTCAGTTCGTGGACCGGTTCCGCGACGTCATCGGGTGGGGGCGGGTCTGCGAGGGCTCTGTCCGCATCGGACCGCGGGGCGGCGGCGTCGGCGCCCTGCCCGAGCGACCGGTCCCGATCGGGGTACCGCAGTCGGACGTAGACGGTGAGCAGATCGGCCAGGAACCACAGGGCGCCGGTGCCATCGGACAGCGCATGGAACACCTCGAGGTTGATCCGCCGCTCGTGGTACGTGACGCGGAACAGCAGGGTGCGCCGATCGGCCTGGTAGATCGGCGCGCAGGGCGGCAGCTCGTCGGCGGTGACGCGCGGGCGCAGGTCGCTGTCCTGCAGGTAGTACCAGAACACTCCGCGCCGCAGCACTGCGTGGTAGAGGCGGTAGCGGTCATAGATCGCCTCCAGTGCCTCCTGCAGCAGCTGCGGATCCACCTCGTGGTCCATCTCGGCACCCACGCGGAACACCTTGGGGTCGATCTCGCTGCGGGCCGCGAGGAACATATTGGAGGCGTTGTCGAGCCGCACCCAGGCCCGGCGGCTCATCCCGCGGCCTCCGAGCGGGCGCTCTCGCCGCCGACGGGATCGCCCTCGTCGAGGAACGCGTTGATCACCTCGTAGGCATCTCGCAGGGACCGGGAGAACCGCGGCAGGGAGATGAAGCCGTGCAGGGCCCCGTCCACGCGGTGGATGCGCACCTCGTTCCCGGCCTCCTCGAGGGCCCTGGCGTAGGCCTCGCCCTCGTCCCTCAGCAGGTCCAGCTCCGCCGTGATCATCAGGGTCCGGGGCTGGGCGGCGAGGTCGCTCGCCATCAGCGGGGACACCCGTGGATCCTGTCGCAGCGTCGGGTCCGGGACGTACATCAGCATGTAGTCCTGGACCTCGGTGCTGGTGAGCCGGTAGTCCTCGCCGTGGTGACGCACCGACGCGAAGGGGGAGGTCTGCGGATCGTGGTCCCAGTGGGTCACGGGATAGAGCAGGATCTGCCGACTCACGACGCCGTGGCCGTGCTCACGCAGCAGCAGGGAGACGGCGGCGGCGAGATTGCCGCCAGCGGAATCCCCCACCAGCACGATCCGGCGAGCGTCGTCGAGCTCCGCCCGCCCCGGGTCCTCCAGCAGCAGCCGCACGATCCGGTAGCAGTCCTCGAGACCCGCCGGGAAGGGATGCTCCGGAGCGAGCCGGTAGTCGACGGATACCACCACGCACCCGGTGAGATCCGCCATCGTGGCGCAGGCCGGGGTGTAGCTCTCGATGTCACCGGTGACCCAGCCGCCGCCGTGGAAGAACAGCAGCAGATCCTCGCGCCGGCGCTGCTTCGGCGTGAAGACCCGGACCGGAACGTGACGGTCGTCGTCGTTGTCGTCGTCGTTCGCCTCGGCGTCGGCGATGGTCCGCCAGGAGGCGGGCCGGAACCGCTGCCCGGGCCGCCTGGCCAGCTGACGCTGCAGCCGTCGGACCTTCTCGTAGTCCTCCCGCATGTTCAGCCGGGGCGCGGCGAACAGTCTCAGCACCGCCCGCATCAGCACGTTCATGAGCGTGCGGTCACGTCGGGGGCCGGGGGTTCCATGAGTCCAGCATAGGGTCCCAGCAGGCCCGGCCTTCCGGCCCTGCAGGTCAGCGCAGCTCGTACTTCTCGCCGGCGAAGCGCACCGCGGGACCGAGGTCGAGGCGCCCCTGGCCCATCTCCACGACGGGACCGATCAGCAGTCGGTGGGTGGCGGCGTCGACGGCCTGCTCCACCCGGATCGCGAAGTGGGCCAGCACGCCCGGCAGCACCGCATCCCCGTCGGCCGTGCGCGTCACGTCCAGACCGCTGAGCAGACCCACCAGCGGGGAGGCCGGGGTGCCGAAACGGTCAGCGAGGTGCTGCTGGTCCGCGGCCAGGATGCTCAGGCAGAAATGCCCGGCCTCCTCGGCCGCCTCGGCGATGCGGGACATGCCGTACAGGGCGACCAGCATCGTCGGCGGATCGTAGGAGACGTCGAGGTAGGAATCCACGGTGACGGCGACGTCGTGCGAGCCCTGGCGGGTGCTCACGATCGCCGCGCCCGCCGCGATCAGCTCGCTGAGGCGGCGATAGTCGTCCTCGTCGACGGAGCCGACAGGGCCCGCGGGGCCGCCGGGGCCGCCGGGCCCGCCGAGGATGTCAGGGCTGTCCAGTGCAGCGGGAGGAGTCTCGGGCACGGGTCAGCGAGCCGTCGGGAACATGCGGGCCCGCGCCGAGTCGGAATCCATGATCTCCTTGCCGAAGGGGAAGCAGGTCACGGGGATGAGCTTGATGTTCGCCCAGGCCAGCGGGATACCGATGATGGTGATGGCCTGCGCGATGGCGGTGGCCACATGCCCGAGCGCGAGCCACCAGCCCGCGATCACGAACCAGATGACGTTGCCGATCGTGCTCGCGGCGCCGCCGCGGTGAGTGTCGACCACCTCACGACCGAACGGCCAGATCACGAATCCCGCGATGCGGAACGAGGCCAGACCGAAGGGGATCGTGACCACGAGGATGCAGGCGAGGATCCCGGCGACCACATAGCCGAGGAACAGGGCCCACCCGGCGGTGAGCAGCCAGATGATGTTCAGGATCAGAGCGAGTAGGGAGCGCATGCCGCCACCCTAGGCATCCCGATCCTCCCCGACCAGGGGGCCAGCCCCCGCGCCCACCCGCAGGAATCCTCCGGCCGCGGGGCAGCGCGGGGCAGCGCGGGGTACGGCACCGCACGACGTTGTGATCAAACCCGGGACGTTGTGACCATAGGCAGGTCTTCAGCCAGCCAAACCCTGCCGTTGGTCACAACGCCCCGGGACGCGCGGGTCGATGGGGCGAAACGAGCAGGCTGAGCGGAGCGAGCGGGCGGGGCTCGAGCGGGGCGAGTTCGTCGAGCATCACGTCCACGGCGCCCGAGCGCACCGGCCGGCGCGACTACCCTGGTCGCATGCCTGCTCCCGAGATCGCGCTGACCGAGCGTTTCCAGTCCGCCTTCGCCTCCGCCTTCGGGCCCGAGTACGCCGACGCGGACCCGATCATCCGACCGTCCCAGTTCGCGGACTTCCAGTGCAACGCCGCGATGGGCCTGGCGAAGCGCCTGGGGAAGAAGCCCCGCGACATCGCCACCGAGATCCTCGCCGCGGTGGACCTCGAGGACATCGCCGAGACGCCCGAGATCGCGGGACCCGGCTTCCTGAACATCCGCCTGCGCACCGACTGGATCGCCGCGCAGGCCGAGGAGCTGGCCGCCGACTCGCGCCTCGGCGTCCCCTCCCCCGCGACGCCCGACACCGTGGTGGTGGACTACTCGGCGCCGAACGTCGCCAAGGAGATGCACGTCGGTCACCTGCGCACCACCGTCGTCGGCGACTCCATCGTGCGCACCCTGGAGAAGCTGGGCCACACGGTGGTCCGCCAGAACCACATCGGCGACTGGGGCACCCCTTTCGGGATGCTCATCGAGCACCTGCTGGACGTGGGCGAGGACAGCGACGAGGCGAAGCTGCTGGAGACCGATCCCAATGCCTTCTACCAGGCGGCGAATGCGAAGTTCACGGGCGCCGACGGCACCAAGGACAACGAGTTCGCCGACCGCGCCCGCCGGCGCGTCCCGATCCTGCAGTCGGGCGACCCGGAGACTCTCGCGATCTGGACGCGTCTGGTGGAGCTGTCCAAGCAGTACTTCCACCGTGTCTACGACATGCTCGACGTGACGCTCACCGACGACGACCTCGCCGGGGAGTCCAGTCACAACGACCAGCTCGAGATCGTGTGCAAGATCCTCGAGGCCGATGGTCTGGCGCGGATCTCCGACGGCGCCCTCTGCGTGTTTCCCGCAGGCTTCATCGGCCGCGACGAGCAGCCGCTGCCGCTGATCATCCGCAAGACCGGCGGCGGCTACGGCTACGCCACCACGGATCTTGCCGCGATCCGACACCGCATCGACGACCTGGGCGCGGACCGCATCGCCTACGTCATCGGCACGGCGCAGGAGCTCCAGATGAACATGGTCTTCCAGACGGCCCGCGAGGCCGGCTGGCTGACCGACGCCGTCGAGGCGACCCATGTGAAGATCGGCTCGGTACTCGGCGACGACGGCAAGATCCTGCGCACCCGTTCCGGCTCTTCCCTGCGCCTGATCCCACTGCTCGAGGAGGCCGTGGGCACCGCCCGCACCGTCATCGACGAGATGCGTCCCGACCTGCCGGAGGCCGAGCGCGAGCAGATCGCGCACGACATCGGCATCGGTGGCGTGAAGTACGCGGACCTCTCCACCGCGCACGATTCGGACTACACCTTCGACCTGGATCGGATGCTGGCCCTGACCGGCAACACCGCTCCGTACCTGCAGTACGCGGTGGCCCGTATCCGCTCGATCAGCCGCAAGGCGGCGGCGCAGGGCATCGTCGCGGCCGGTGCCCCACAGATCGAGAACGACGCCGAGCGCGCGCTCGCACTCCAGCTGCTCGACTTCGGGCCGACGCTCACGGTCGTCGGCGCCGAGTACGAGCCGCACCGGCTGTGCGCGTACCTGTTCTCCCTCGCCCAGGCGTTCACCTCGTTCTACGAGGCCTCCCCGATCCTGAAGGAGTCCGACGAGCAGGTCCGCGCGGGTCGTCTCGCCCTCGCGCAGCTGACCGAGCGCGTACTGGTCGAGGGTCTGGATGCTCTCGGCGTGAACGCCCCCCAGCAGATGTGATCCACGCCAGAGGCACCCACGGGCAAAATGTCAAGAGGACAAAAGGTCAAAAGGGTAAAAGGCGGCAATCCCCGGCGGATCCACCCCCGGGGGGACGTGCCGGGAGGCGCCGTGACCCACATCTGCCGGGATGTTATGCAACCGTGCCCCAGCGCGTGAGAAAACCCCTGGTCCGCGCGACGATCGCTTTCTAACCTGGACCGGTGCCGCCGATCAGAACCATCCACGTCGCCCTGTGGATGACGTATGCCCTCCTCGTGACGGTCCATCTCAGCGCGCTGCTGGCCGGCGTCGAGGTCATCCAGCGCACCTCGCAGCCACTGTTCGCGCCGCTGCTGATCGCCGTGCTGCTGACCGCGATCCCGCACCGCACCCGGACCAGCACCCTGGTGGTCGCCGGGCTCCTGTTCGCCTGGGCGGGCGACAGCCTCAGCCAGCTCGCGCCGGAAGCCGTGGAGCTGATCTCCGTGCTCTGCTTCCTGGCGGCCCTGGTCTGCTATGCGGCGGCACTGGCCCCGCTGTGGCACCGCTCCCGCGACCCGCTGCGCATCGCCTTGGCGATCCCCTACGGCGGTGTCGTCATCGGACTCTTCGTGGCCTGCGCCGACGGGGCCGGTCCGCTGCTGCCCGCCGTCGCCGCCTACGCGCTAGCGCTGGCCACGATGGCCTTCCTCTCGGCCGGCGGGAACGGGCTCACCTGGACCGGCGGCACCCTGTTCCTGCTGTCCAGCTCGATGCTCGCGATGGACTGGTTCCTGCCCGGCGCCTCGATCGCCTACAGCAGCGTGTGGGTGATGTTCACCTACGCGGTCGGTCAGGCACTGCTGATCGCCGGCATCATCCAGACGCTTCCCGCGCGCCGCTGGAGCCCGGCCCGCGCCGGCGCCGCCCTGGTGATCATCGAGAACTGACGGACGTACTGCGAGGAGCTCTCGGTCCGAGCATGGGCATCCGGGAGAAAGTCGAGGCGCCCCCGGCGTCGATGACCGGTGGGACTAACTCTCCCGCGTCGGCCGACGCGGCTCGCAGACCCGCCACTGCTGCTTGTCGGCGCGATCACGCACCACGACGCCCAGACGTGCCGCCTCCGTCCGCAACGCCGAGGCATCGTCCTCATCGCCCTTCTCGAGGGATCGACGGCGCTCGCGCAGCACTGCGTTGGCATGCTCCTCGAGGCCGGGCACGCCGTCCACCCAGCGTGTGAACTCATGGTCGTACGGGTCGGCCTGCTCCCAGCGGATCCCGTGCCCGGTCAAGGCTGCTTGGAGGGATCGGTCATCGAGGTCGGTTCGGCCGCGGAAGGGCTCCGCCCCGTCGTGATCCAGGAGCACGAGCTCCCCCTCGTCGAGGAAGGCCGAGCGCACGTCCTGCGTGGGACGGCGCATGATCTCGTCATCCCCGCGAGTGATCACGATCTTGCTCTCGTCGACGGTCACCGTGAAGGACTCCGCGGCGGCCATGAGGGCGAGGAAGGCGCCGGCGAGCATGCCGATCACCGCGAGCACGATGACCGCAGGCAGGCCGATGACGGCCGCGAGGTCGCTGAACCTCTCTTCGTCCGGAGCGAACGGCAGGGCGAAGACCCACTCGGGCAGGGCCGTCAGCCACGCCGGCAGCCTCGTCAGGAGCACCCCCAGCACGGCACCGAGCACAGGCAGGGCGATCCACAGACCGATCCCGATCCATCGGGGCGGTCGAACGGTGGTCGCGTCGGACGTGAGCACGTCGCCTCCTTCGTGGGGTCGGCAAAGATTAGCAGAGTGGCCGCTCTTTTAACTAGGATGCGTCCATGGCACGCCCCAGGGACCCCGCGCTCCGCGCCGCCCGACAGCTCCAGATCATCGACGCCGGGCTCACCGCCTTCGCCGACCACGGCCCCGGAGCGACGACCGCCCAGATCTGCCAGATCGCCGGCGTCAGCTCGGGGGCGTTCTTCCACCACTTCGCGACGAAGGTCGCGCTGCTCGTCGCGATCCTCGACCTCAGCAGCACGGAGACCGCAGAGTTCTTCGCCACCCAGGACGAGTCCTCCTCGCCCCGTGCCTCGATCCATGCGTACGTCGAACGTTCTGTGGCCGACCTCGCGGACCGACGTGCAGCCCGCTTCATCCTCGCCGTCGCGGCCATGGCGTCGTCTCCGGAGGTCGCCGCAGCACTGGAAGAGCAGGAACGCACGAGCCGCCGTGGCCTGCTGGACCTGCTCGACCGCGCTCAGGCCGCCGGAGAGGCGCGCACGGATCTCCCTGCAGAGCGCCTGTCGCAGTGGATCATGATGCTGGAGGACGGGTTGGCATCAGGCGTGGCGAGCGGACATGCGCAGGCTGCCGACGAAGCAGCCCTGCTGCACGAGCAGGTGGACGCTCTGCTCGACGGTCGTTCCCCGCCACGTCGTCCCTGAGCTCACGAACCGATGTCGAACACCCGCTCGATGAGCTCCGCCTGCTCACGATGCACGCGCTCGATGTCCTCGCCCTTGCGCACGAACAGCTGCAGCCCGAGCCGGCCGCTGATCTCGCGGTAGGACAGATCCACCCCGTTCTCCTCGAGCTGCAGCTTGGCCACGCGCACGTCCGAGAGGAACAGGTCGCGCATCCCCACGCTCAGGTGCACCGGGGGCAGACCCTCGAGGCTCGCGTTGATCGGGGAGAGATCCGGATCATCCAATGCGGTGCGGCCCGCGTAGCGCCGGGCGGCGTCGCGCAGCAGGCGACGCTCATGGACCGGGTCGATCTGGTCGGTCTCGGTGATCCCGGCGTTGCTCAGCTCGAGATCCAGCCAGGGTGACATCGCGATCAGCGCGGCCGGGGCGTTGATGTCGGTGCGCCCGCGCAGTCGTCGGGCCATGGAGAAGGCGAGTCCGCCGCCGGCATGCTGACCAGCCAGCACCCACGGCTGATCGGCGAGTCGACCATCGGCGGTCAGTGCATTCAGCACTGCCTCGGCGTCGTCGAGCGCGACCGGATGCTGATGATCCGGCGCGTTGCGGTAGTCGATCATGAGCCCGGCGCAGCCGCGGGCGTCGCATTGGCGCGACAGCCACGCCCAGTCGCTGGCGAAGGGGCCGGAGACATAGGCGCCGCCGTGGAGGAAGACGATGATGCCGCGGTCGACGCGGTGCCCATCGAGCCAGACGCTGCGGGTCCGACCGATCATCTCGTTCTCGACCGCGTGCTTCTTCTGCACATGACTCGGCGGCTGCGGACTGCGGGCCTCTCGCAGCGCTTGGTGCGACAGAGCCGAGGGGATGGGGATGCGGCGCACCGCCCTCGCTCCTGTGACCACTGCATCTCGGACGCGACCCATGACTGCCTCCTACCTGCGACCCGCTGGGTCGCTTCGCTGCGGATGGCCCCAGCGTAACGAACCGGCCTGGGGACGCCGGGAGCGACGACCGCCGACGACCCGCGCGCCGGTAACCTTCCCCCATGACGACCCCTCACGACCCGACCGGCCCGCTCCTGGTGCTCACCGCCATGCCCGAGGAGGCCGCGCCGCTGACCTCCCGCCTCGAGGACCCGATCACGACGCCCACCCCCTTCACCCAGGGGGTCTCCGCGGTGCGTGGATCGCTCGGCGGGCTGGACACCGTGGTCGTCACCACCGGTATCGGGATCGCCGCGGCGACCGCCGCCGCCACCTGGGGAATCCTGACCCACTCCCCGCGCGCTGTGGTCGCCGCCGGGTCCTGCGGCGGGCTCGCGGCCGACGTCGAGGTCGGCACGCTGATCGTCGGCGAGTCCTTCACGTACTCGCTCGCCGACGCCACGGCCTTCGGCTACGCCCCCGGGCAGGTTCCCGGAGGTCCCGAGCGTTTCGTCGCCGAGCCCGCGTGGGTGGATCGTGCCGAGCACGCCGCGGCGACGCTGTCGGCCACGGGCGGGCACCGTCGGGGTCTCATGCTCTCCGGGGACGCCTTCGTGACGGCCCCGCTGGCCGAGCCGATGCGGGAGCGGTTCCCCGCCGCGGTCAGCGCCGACATGGAGACCACCGCGAGCGCTCGCACCGCAGCCCTGCTCGGCGTGCCCTTCGTCGCCCTGCGGGCCGTCTCGGATCTGTGCGGCCCGGCCGCCGGGCAGCAGTTCCACCTCGAGATCGACCTGGTCGCGGAGATCTCTGCGCGGGCTGTCGAGGAGTTCGCGCGGTCCCTCGCCCCTCAGACATGACGTCGAGCTGTGAGGGCGACCACTCCGATCCGGCCTCCGAGGCCTCCTGATCATCGTGCTCTGTCGTGTGGCGGCGATAGCCCCTAGAGTGCCCAGGGCCCTTCCTCCGGCGCCGGTTCGTCCATGCACGGGTCTGCGACGGTAGGATGCGCCGCCCTGCACCATCCCCCATTCGGAAAGAGGAATCGTGTCGGCCCCCACGGCTCAGAACTCACCACCACCCACGAGCGAGCAGCCCGGACCAGAGGGCGGATACTCGCTCTCCAAGCCCGTCTTCTTCATCGCGACCGGGATCATCGTGGTCGCGGTGGCCTTCGCTCTCCTCCTGCCGGATGTCTTCAACAACATCATCTCCACGCTGAACTCCACGGTCGTGGACTCGATCGGCTGGTACTACGTCCTGATCGTCACCGGCTTCGTCCTCTTCTCCATCGTCGTGGCCGTCAGTCGCATGGGCAACATCAAGCTGGGCCAGGAGGACGATAAGCCCGAGTTCAGTGTCTTCTCCTGGTTCGCGATGCTGTTCGCCGCCGGTATGGGCATCGGCCTCGTGTTCTGGGGCGCCGCGGAGCCGCTGACGTTCTACGCGGACACCGCCACTCCCGGCATCCCGCCGAACGCCGCCGGTATGGACGATCCGGTGCGCGCCGAGCGCGCCCTCGGACAGACCTTCCTGCACTGGGGCCTGCACGCCTGGGGCATCTACGTCGTCGTCGGCCTCGCCGTCGCGTACGCCGTGCACCGCCGTGGCCGCCCCGTCTCCATCCGCTGGGCGCTCGAGCCGATCCTCGGCAAGCGCACCGACACCTGGATCGGCGATGCCATCGACATCATCGCCCTGGTCGGAACCCTGTTCGGCATCGCGACCTCGCTCGGCTTCGGCGTGAATCAGATCGCCGCCGGGCTCGACCACCTCGGCGTGCTGCCGAACTCCACCACGGTGCAGATCCTCATCATCCTCGTCGTGACGGCGCTGGCGACTCTCTCCGCAGCCAGCGGCGTCGACAAGGGCATCAAGATCCTGTCCAACCTCAACATGGGTCTCGCGGCGCTCCTGCTGGTCGCCGTGCTCATCCTGGGCCCGACATTGTTCCTGCTGCGCGATGTGGTCTCCAACATCGGGTTCTACATGCAGAACTTCCTGCAGCTGTCCTTCCAGACCATGCCGTTCCTCGGTGACGACGGCGGCACCTGGCTCTCCAGCTGGACCACGTTCTACTGGGGCTGGTGGATCTCCTGGTCGCCCTTCGTGGGCGTGTTCATCGCACGCATCTCCAAGGGCCGTACCGTGCGCGAGTTCATCACCGGCGTGCTGCTGGTGCCGACCGCACTGACCTTCCTGTGGTTCACGATCATGGGCGGCACCGCCCTGTACCAGGCGGTCTTCAATCAGGTCGACTTCACCGGCGGCACCGGGGCGATCGACCCCAACACCGCCCTGTTCGACACCTTCTCCCACCTGCCCGCCGGCGGTCTGCTCTCCGGCGTCGCGGTGGTCCTGGTGTCGATCTTCTTCATCACCAGTGCCGATTCCGGCGCCTTCGTGATGGACATGATCGCCCACAAGGGCGACCCGAACCCGCCCCGCATCACCCGCATCTTCTGGGCCTCGGCCTCCGGGATCATCGCTGCCTCGCTGATCTGGGTGAGCTCGCTGTCCGGCGGCGAGGGCTCCGGCATGACGGCGCTGCAGTCCCTGGCGCTGCTGTCCGCACTGCCGTTCTCCGTGGTGATGATCGGTATGTGCATCTCCCTGTGGCGCTCGCTGTCCAGCGAGGTCAAGGTCATCGAGCGGCTCGAGCTGCGCCTGCGCCAGCGCGAGTTCATGGAGCGCTATTCCGACGAGCTCACCGACCAGGTCACCGACCGGGTCGAGGAGAACGTCGCCCACAGCGTCGGCGGCCATGTCGAATCGCACCTGGAGGGCGAGTACGGCCAGCAGATCCAGGCCCAGCTCGACCAGCGGGTCGAGGCGCAGGTCGCGGAGCAGCTCTCGACGTACACCGCCGAGCAGGCACTGCCGCCCCTCGAGGACTCTGCGGCCGACGGGGCGGATTCCGAGTCGACCAACGGCCCCGGATCCGGCCACGGCTCCGGGCACGGTCGACGCGGCTCCTGGAACCCGTTCAAGCGCGAGCAGTGACCGCAGCGCGGCGTCCTGGATCCTGACGCCGACGTCGCACGCACGACGGGGCCCGGTGGCTGCTGCCACCGGGCCCCGTCGTGCATCGGATCAGGTCAGCGCGCGGCGGCGTGCAGGATCTCGGTGCCGTCGACCAGGGCGCGCACGTTGGTGCTGATCCGCTCGTCGGCGCCGACGGGGCGCCCGCCCGCGCCGTGCGGCGTGATCAGCAGCCGCGGCGCGTCCCACAGCGGGTCCGTCGCCGGCAGCGGCTCCGGGTCGGTGACGTCGAGCCCGGCGCTGCCCAGGGTGCCGGCCTCGAGGGCCTCGCGCAGGGCGACCTGGTCGACGGTGGTTCCTCGGCCCACGTTGATCAGGATCGCGTGGTCGGGCAGTGCGGCCAGCACCTCGCGTCCCACGGCCCCGGCGGTCTGCTCGGATGCCGGCAGGATGTCGATCAGCACGTCGACCTCGGGAAGAGCGGCGAGCACGTCGGTCTCCTCGATGACCTCGACCCCGTTGCGGGTGCCGGCGCTGCGGGCCGCCCCGCGCACCTGGGCACCGAGCGCCGTGAGGGTCGGGGCGAGGGTCTGGCCGATCTGACCGAAGCCCCAGATCAGCACCTTCGCCCCGATCAAGGAGGTCACCCGGTCCTCGGGATGCAGCGGTTGCAGGCCACCGAGCTCGGTGGACCACTCGTGGCGGGCCTGTGCCTCACGGGCCTCGGGCAAGCGGCGCAGCAGGCTCAGCAGCAGGGCCAGGGCGTGCTCGCTGACGGTCAGGGAGTGCAGGCCGGCGCCCGCGGCGATCACCACGTCGTCACGGAAGCCGGCGGTGAGGATCCCGTCGATCCCGGCGGACAGCGACTGCACGAATCGGAGGTTGTCGAGGTTCTCGACGGCGGAGCTCAGATGGACCCGCGACGGGCCCCACAGCACGAGGACGTCGGCGTCGTGGTGCGCGGCGGGGATCTCGGTGCGGGCGTCGACGGTGACGGCCTCCCAGCCCTCGGGCAGGGTGGGGTCCAGCGGCATGGTGTCAGGGAGCAGGATCTTCATGCCCCCAGGCTACGGCGGGGGGCGGCCTCGGTGCCCGCGATGCCCACCGCTGCGCCCCGGGGGCTGACCGGGCGCGCGGGTTCCGATACCCTTCCCGCATGGCATTCGGCTCCGGCGCATCCCCCTCGAGCCTCGTGGCAGCGCTCGGCCGCGCCGCGACGATCATCCGCAGGGCGACGAGGCGGACGGAGCACCGAGTGCGCCGCACCGCGATCGCGAAACCGTTGTCCACCGGCGGTTTCCTCGGTGCCTCGATCACCACCTGGATCTCGACCTCTCCGAGCCTGCTGCCGCGCACCTGGTGGATGTGGACCTTCAATTTCGGCTTCTCGCAGATCTACGGCTACGCGAGCGGGGTACTCACCCAGACGCTCGCCCGCCGCGCCGCGGACGCGATCGGATTGCACGTGGAGATCGCGGAGCACCGTCGTGAGCGGGCCCGCTGGCTCGGCGCCGGCGCCCTGATCAGCATCTCGGCGTACTCGTGGGTGCGCGGGGTGATGCGCCAGCGCGAGATCAGCCACCTCGTGCAGCAGGACCCCAAGAACCTCGCCACCCACGTGGTCGGAACCCTCGGCGGCCTGGCCGCGTCGGCCGGAGTGCTGGCGGGCGTGCGCGCCGTGGTCGCCACCGCCCACCTGTACCGGGCACTGCTGCGCCCCTACCTGCCGCCGCGGGTGGTCAGCGCGGTCTCCCTCGTCCTGACGATCGCGACCGTCGCCGTACTCGCCGAGCGCCTGCTGCGCGGCCGCGTGCTCGAGCAGATGATCGAGCGCGCCGAGGCCGCGAACCGATTGATCTCCCCCGACGTGCTGCGGCCCACCTCGCCCCTGCGCTCGGGCAGCCCGGACTCCCTGGAGACCTGGCAGTCCCTGGGTGCACCGGGCCGCAAGATCGTCTCGGCCGGCCCGAGCCCCGAGGCGATCGCCCGCACCTGCGGCGCCGAGGCGATGGAGCCGATCCGCGTCTACGCGGGAAAGTCCTCCTCCCGCGACCTCGCCGAGACCGTCGAGGCGGTCCTGGCGGAGCTGGACCGCACCCGGGCCTGGGACCGCGAGGTGCTGGTGCTGTTCACCGGAACCGGCACCGGCTGGCTGCAGGAATGGTCACTGTCGGCGATCGAGTTCCTCACCGGCGGCAACTGCGCCACCGCCTCCGTGCAGTACTCGGTGTACACCAGCGCGCTGAACTATGTCCTGGATCGTCGCTCCCCGCAGCGCGCCGGCCACCAGTTGTTCGACGCGGTGCGGCGGCGTCTGGACGCCCTGCCCGAGGGCTCCCGGCCGCGCCTGTTCGTCGCCGGGGAATCGCTGGGATCCTTCGGCGGCAATGCGGCCTTCCGCGATGTCCAGGAGATGCTGACCACGGTCGACGGCGCTGTATGGACGGGCACCCCGAGCTTCACCCCGCTGTGGCGGGAGATCGTCTCCCGCAGCCGCCCCGGTGCCCCGGCGATCGCGCCGATCATCGACCACGGCCGTCACATCCGCGTGGTCACCCGCCCCCGGGACCTGACCCGGAACTACTTCGGCGGCCTGTACGAGCCGTGGCAGCATCCGCGGGTGGTCTACGCCCAGCACCCCTCGGACCCCGTGGCCTGGTGGCAGCCCTCGCTCCTGTGGGAGGAGCCGGCATGGCTGCGGGAGCGGGTGGGGCACGACGTCACCCCCGCGGTGCGCTGGTTCCCCTGGATCACGTTCTGGCAGCTCGCGGCGGACATGCCGCTGTCGATCAAGGTCACCGGCGGGCACGGGCACGCCTACCACGAGGAGGTGGTCCCGATCTGGGCCGCGGTGCTCGGGCAGGACGTCGAGGAGGCGCAGCGTCCCGCCCAGCGTCGCCATCACAACGAGATCATCAAGGCCATCCGGGAGAGCACGCCGACGGTCTGATCCCTCAGGGGTTCGGCCCGGTGGCGACGGGGCGGGACCCGTCCGCGCTCCACTGCGACCAGGAACCGGGGAACAGCCTCACCGCCGTGAAGCCCGCCCGGTGCAGGGCGAGGACGTCGTGCGCGGCGGTCACGCCGGAGCCGCAGTAGACGAGGGCCTCCTGATCGGCCCGGACCCCGGCCGCTTCGAAGCGGTGGCGCAGTTCCTCGGCCGACAGGAACCGGCCGTCCTCGCCGAGGTTTCCGGTGTGCGGCAGGTTCACCGCGGCGGGGATGTGCCCGGCGCGCGGATCGATCGGTTCGACCTCGCCGCGGTAGCGCTCGGGGGCGCGGGCGTCGATGACCAGGCCGGCCCCGGACGCGACCTCGGCAGCGGTCGCGATCGCGGTGTCCGGCCAGGAGCGGGCAGCGACGTCACCGGGCGCGGGCTGCTCGTCGTCGTGGGTCAGCTCCCCGTCCCAGGCCGCGAGACCTCCGTCGAGCAGTGCGGCGTCGTGGCCCAGTGCCCGCAGCATCCACACCAGGCGCGCGGCCTGGGATCCGCCGGCGTCGTCGTAGGCCACCACGACCGAACCCTCGGTGACGCCGACGCGGCGCAGGGAGGCGGCGAAGTCCTCCGGCTCGGGCAGAGGGTGCCGGCCCGCATCGGGGCGCGCGGGCGCAGCGAGCTCGGTGTCGAGGTCGACGTAGACGGCGCCGGGCACGTGGCCCTGAAGGTAGGTGTGATGACCCTTGGAGCCGTCCAGGGCCCAGCGCACGTCCAGCAGATGCACGGAGCGAGCCCCGGTGGCGGCGGCGTCGCGCAGCTCCCGGAGCTCGGTGACGTCGATGATCGGGGCGAGCGCAGCGGAGGGCATGGAACGAAGCCTACGCGAGCGTGATCGACCGTTCGGATGCCGGAGAGCGGCTCAGCGCACCTGCAGGTCCACTCGCACCAGGCGGTGGTCCGAGGTGGCATTGAGCTCGCTGCCGGGGGTCCCCTTCTCGGGCCAGAACACGGCGGAGGAGACGATCTGCAGGGGCTTGGACGGAAGCACGTAGTCGACACGCAGGTTGCCGGGGCCGGGGGTGTCCCCGAAGTCGGCGGTGTCGAACTGAGGATCGGAGGTGTGATCGGCATTCGCGCCCCCCTGCAGCTCCGCGGCGTCGACGGCGCCGGTGCTGCGCGGTGCGGTGTCGCGCACGCGGGGGTGGGTCAGGAGCTGATCGATCGCGCCCGGCCAGGAGTCGCCGTCGGCCGGATCGGAGTTGTAGTCACCGAGGATCACGAACTGCTCACGCGCCGGGAGCCCGCCATGGGTGCCGGCGTCGTCGACGATCCACTGGGAGCGCTGCCCGGGACTGAGGTAATCGGCCCACAGGCGGATCTCGTCATTGTTCCGGCGCTGATTGCGCTTCTCGGGGCCGTCGAAGCTGGGCGGCGTGGGGTGAGCGGCGAGAACGTGGACCGTGGCGGCGCCGACCTGCACCGGCACATCCCAATGGGACTTCGAGCTCAAACGCAGTTCGCCGGCGATCTTCTCGCCGTAGAACTCGGTGGGCAGCAGGTTGCTGGGCATGTCCGCCCAGCGCAGCTTCTGGAAGGTGCGCACCTGCTCGCTGAGGATCGGGTGGCGCGAGAAGATGACCATCCCGTACTGACCGGGGAACTCGCCGAAGCCCCAGGCGTCGTCCGCACCGCCGACGGTGCCGTCGCGGTTGAGATCATGGCCGCTCGGAACGCCGGTGTTGACCGGCGCGGAGTAGGCGTACGGATAGAAGACCGGGGTGCGACCGTTCTGGCCGACCTCGAGGAAATTGCTGCGGAAGAGATCGATCCCCGCACCCTCATCATCGTGATCGAATTCGTTCAGCAGCAGGATGTCGGGGTTGTTGATCTGGATGACCTCGGCGACCGCACAGATCTGCGGGTCCTTCCCGGCCTCCAGATCGCGCAGCAGCCCCCCGGCCTCGGCCCGGTTCAGCGAGGCGTTGAAGGTGGCTACGCGCAGCCCTTCGGCACGACCGCCGCGGAGGGCCGGTTTCGGAGCAGCGTGGGCGGTTGCGGGCAGGCCCAGGCCTGCTGCGGCTGCTGCGGCGAAAGCTCGGCGACGACTGATGCGCGGTGACATGGCCCCCATTGTGCAGGACGCGTGACCCCAGCGACAAAGCGGGTGTGGACGGTGCCTGTCGCCGGGGCGCATGCGCCCGCCTCGAGCTTCGTCGTGATGCGAGACTGGGGGAATGAGAATCGCGTTCCTGGGCACCGGCCGCATGGGCACGGAACTTGCCCTCCATCTGATCCCCGACCACCAGCTGACCGTCTGGAACCGCACGGTGGAGCGCACGGCACCTCTCGCCGACGCCGGCGCGGCCGTCGCGAGCACAGCCGCAGAGGCCGTGGACGGCGCCGAGCTCGTCATCACCTCGTTGTTCGGCCCCGAGGCCGTGCGCGAGACGGTGCTGGAGCCCGGCCTGATCCCGACGGACGTCCCCTGGGTCGACACCACCACGGTCTCCCCGCAGGACGCCGACGAGTTCGCCGCCGCGGTCACCACCTACGTGGGCGTGCCCGTCGTCGGCAGCCTCGGCCCGGCCCGCAACGGGGCGCTCGGGGTGTACGTCGGTACCCCGGATGCCGCGCTGCGCGAGCAGGTGCTGGACCTGGTGGCGCCCTGGGCGGACCCGGAACGACTGCGTGGCGTGGCGTCCGGTCGCCAGGCCGCCACCGGCAAGCTGCTGGCGAACCTGGCCCTCGCGATCAGCGCACAGGGCCTGCGCGAGGCCCTCGCGCTCGGTGAGGCCGCGGGCGCCACCGCCGAGGAGACCCTCGACATGCTGGGGTCCACGGGTCTCGCGTTCATCGCCGGGATGAAGGGAGCGTTCGTGCGCGGCGAGCGCACCACCCAGGGAGGCGACTTCACCGCCGACGCGATCGCCAAGGACGCCCGCCTGATGATCGACACGGTCCAGGCGGCCTCGACCGGCAGCTCGGCGCCCCGCCCCGGCGCCGACCTTCCCGCCCTGCGCGGGGCCCTGGCCTCGCTGCAGGCGGAGATCGCGACCGAGCACGGGGACCACGACTTCTCGACGATCCTGCTGCCGGGAGCCGAGCGCACCGGACAATAGTGCGCAGCGCCCATTGACGTTCGGGCGGCTGCCTGGCTACGTTCCATGGAGGTGAGGCGAGTCACGCCCGGTGCTCGTCCGCACGAAGGAGCACCCATGCCCAGCGCCATCCCCCGCCGCACCCTCCTGACCGCCGGCACCACCGCCGCGGCCGCCGTCGGTCTCGCCCCGACGGCCGACGCCGCCGGCGGGGCAGAGGGCGGGCGCGCGGTCCCCTTCACCCTCGTGGCGCAGGTCCTGGACGGCGGGGAGCAGGTCACCGCCGTGGAGGTCGAGGCCTCCCGGCAGGGTGGCCTGGTCACCGGTGAGCTGCCGGTGAGCACCTTCAGCGTCCACGCGCGCGGCACCAATCCGCTGACCGGCGTCGTGGCCTTCGACGTGGACCGCACGATCACGGCGGCGAGCGTGGACCGTCGCGGCCGCATCACCCTCGAGCTCGAGCACGGTGAGGGAGTGCAGGGGGCCAGCACTCTGGACTACATCGGCGACGTCGGGCGCAACGTGCAGCTCGACCTCCAGTACACGCTCACCCTGGAGGAGCCGCTGCCCACCCACGGGCACGGCGCCCCGACCATCACCTCGTGCGTCCAGGGCGACCTCGTCGATGCCGAGGTCGATGCCTTCACCTCCCACGTCTCCGCCTCCGGCACCAACTACCGCCTCTTCTCCCCGCCGCAGCGGAGTCGATCCTCGCCGCGTCCGCTGGTGGTGTGGCTGCACGGCGGCGGCGAGGGCGGCTTCGCGGACACCGGTGGCGACTACTACGACAACGAGACGCAGCTGCGCGCGAACCGCGGCGCGCTGGGCGTGACGACGGATCCCGCACAGGACCTCTTCGGGGGTGCCTACGTGCTCGCCCCGCAGTGCCCGTCGGCGTGGATGCTCGACGGTCCCGCCTTCGAGCCGCTGATCGACGAGATCCTCGAGGAGGTCGCCGCCGAGCACCCGATCGACCGCGACCGCATCCACATGACCGGCGCCAGCAACGGCGGGTACATGACGCTGAAGATGGTGGTCGAGAACCCCGGGGCCTTCGCCTCCGCGACGCCGATCTGCGGTGTGGTCCAGGAGCGCGGCGACTCCCCCGGCCCGCTCGTGCCCGACGACGAGCTCGCGGCGATCACCACTCCCAGCTGGCTGATCGCTTCGGCGGACGACGCCACCGTCGACCCCCAGGCCAACACCGTGCATGCGCACGAGCTGATCCCCGGATCGATCCTGAGCCTGTACGACACGGTGACCTGGGACGGCGTCGACTACTCGGGGCACTTCTCGTGGATCTACGCCGCGCGCAACGACCCCTCGCATCAGGGCACCAGCCTGTGGGAATGGATGGCCGCACAGAGCCTGTGACGGCGGACGCTCAGATGCCGGCGGCGCTCAGCACGGCCCGCGCGGTGGCCTGCGGATCCGCACCGACCTCGACCGCCAGATCATCGACCCGGGCGGCATCGAGGATCGAGGTGAGCTCGTCGTAGCGGTCGAGGTGCCAGGCCAGGCCCTCCGGATCGACCTCGTGGCGGCGGTGCAGCCGCGCGCGCACCACATCGCGCTGTGCGGTCAGGCGCACCACCGTGAGCGGGCAGCCGAAAGCCGCCTCGTACCCAGCGCGAGCCGCGCGTTCCTCGAGCACCCCGGCGGCGACCAGGACCTGCGCCCCGGACTCTCGATAGATCGCACAGACGGCAGCGAGGTTCGCCTGCTCGATACGGCCGTTGAAGCGGTCATCCGCCGGGGCGGGCCAGCTGCGCCGCAGCCAGTCCAGGTCGATCGCGGCGCCGGGGATCCCGCGCTCGGCGAGCTCGTCCCCGAGCGCATCGGTCACCGTGGTCTTGCCGACGCCCACAGCCCCCGTGATCAGCAGCGCCGAGACCTCTGCACCCATCTCAGTCCACCGCGATCCGATGGACGCGATCGAGATAGTCGGTGGAGTTGTCACCGTTCATGGTGCGCGACTTCTGCCGGTTGTTCGTGCCGACCTTGCTGTCGCGCTTGTCGAGGTTGCCGACGGAGACCTCCGTCTCCCGCGCGAAGTGGTGTCGCTTGTCGGTGTTGCGGTAGTAGCGGTAGATCCCGCCGTAGACCGCCGCGAACACCGCCGGCCCCGCGACGAAGGGGAAGGCGATGCCGATCGCTCCGTCACCGGAGTCGGCCAGCAGCATCGAGGTGGTCGGATCGGCGGCCAGCTCAGCCAGCAGTGGGAACATCGCGTTCCCCCCTTCCCTCATCGGTCGATGCAGCGGTGGTCGTCATCGTCATCGTCCTCACCCTGCCAGGAACCAGCCGAAGCCGACCACGGCTCCGACCGCCGCCGCGACGGTCCCCGCCAGGCACGCGACCGCGAAGATCTTCGGATGCGAGACCGGCACGGAGCCCATCGTGTTGCCATTACGAGCATTGACCGCGATGTAGTGGACCAGCGAGCCCTCGCCCTTCGCGGAATCGGCATAGCTGTACAACCACACGGGCACGTACACCGAGATCCAGCGGGTGCCGTGCACGGCGACGCCCTCCTGCTCCCAGCGCACCCCGCGGTCGTAGCGACCGATGGTCGGCGTGGCCTTCGCGCGGGCGATCGCCAGGAACTTGTCCTCCACCGCGTCGTCGACGTCGCGGACGTTGAGGTCGCGGCGCTCGGAGGTGAAATTCTTGAGGTAATTCGAGTTGTAGGCGACCGCGTTCTCCGTGTCGTACGGCTGCACGGCATTGAGGATGTTGTTGGTCGCGTTCGAGTTGTCGTGGGCGTTGAAGCGCTGCGCGGATTCCACGGTGAGGTCGTCGACCAGCAGATCGAAGGCCCTCTGGACGCGGTAGACGTCCGCGTCGTAGTAGGTCTCCGAGCGGCGGTTGTCCCCACTGCCGGTGGTCACCGTGTACCGGCGGGTGGTGACCTCGCCGGTGCCGCCGAGCACCGCGTGCATGTTTCCGTCCACGACCATGTACGGGATGTACACGCCCATCACGTTGTCCGGGACGAACTCCGCCTTGAAGCGACCCAGCGCGAACGCCTTGCGCTTGCCCGCGAACTCATCGATCCGCTCGATCGCCTGTTCACGGGTGAGCTCGAAGGGAAGCACCGCGTCCGGCACGGCTCCGTTGGGGATCTGCGTGTTGACCGACAGGGTCTGCCGGCACCAGTGGCAGCGCGCCTGCAGCTCCTGGTCGACGTTGACGACCACCTCGGCGCCGCAGCCCTGGCACTTCAGGGTCATCACCGTGAAATCCTCACGGATGTCCGCTGTGCCCGAGGCCAGCGTGTGCCCGCGCAGATCCGCGATCGGAGAATCCAGCCCGAAGGACTGCTCGGCGTTGGCCTCGTTCCACTCGTGACGGCAGTACGCGCAGACCAGTGCCTTCGCGCTCAGCGAGTACTGGATGTCGCTGCTGCCGCACTGCGGGCACTTGTTCAGGCCGTCCTGGCTGCTCGAACTGGTGTCGATGATGCGGTTGCGGGAGTCATTCAGCGCCGCCTGCGCCGCCTCGCCCAGGGACTCGTCGCCGAGCATCTGCGTGGGCCCCTGCTCCCCGCCCTCCTCGCCGGGCCACGGGGGCACGGCACGCGGGTCGGAGCTCTGCGTGCCCGGGGGGACGGCGCCACCGTCACCCCGGGGCGGCGGCACCGCGCGACCCGGGCCGCCCTGAGCGGGATCGTTCTGGGGTCCCGTGTGCGCCGCCGGACCCAGCCCGCTCTCGGCCGGAGGCCGGGCGGGCTGGTTCGGGCGGGCCCACTGCGGGTCCTGAGGAGGAACGGACATGTCGGATCAGAGGCCGAGAGCGGCCTTCTTCGCCGCCTCGTAATCCTCGTCCGTGATCAGGCCCTGTTCCAGCATCTGCTTGTACTGGCCGAGCTTGGCCACCGGATCCTCCTGCTGAGGCGCGGCCTGCTGCTGAGGTGCAGCCTGCTGCTGGGCCGGCGGACCCGACTGCTCCACCGGGTTCACCAGGCCCCCGGCCGCTCCCATGCCCGCGCCGAACATGGCCAGGCCCGCGCCGCCGCCATTCTCCCCGGCGGACTGCACGCCGCGCGCGGTCGCCTGATTGAGGAAGGACTGCGAGCGGGCGCCCGAGAGCGCGTCGGCCTTCTGCACGTCGACGAGGAGCTCGCGGGTGCGCTGGTCGTACTCGATGGAGACGATCGCCGTCTTCACGATCGCCAGACCGCGGTCGCTGGACCAGCGGTAGCCCTCCTCGACCGCGGCGGACAGCGACTGCGCGAAGCCCACCGAGTCGCCCTGGATGCGGGAGATGCGATTGCCCTTGTCGGGATCGTTCGTGTAGCGCGAGAACGCGGCGGCGAGCGAGCCGACGACCTCCCGGAACAACTGGCTGCCGGCCGAGTTGTCGGGATCGGAGAAGTCGAACACCGGGGCGTTCGCAGAGATGAACGTGGCCGGCACGAAGTTGTGCACGAACAGCAGCGGGTCGATGATCCGCATCGTGTAGGAGCCGCGGCAGACCGCACCCACCTGCGTGTTGAGGTAGGCGTCGTCCCAGTAGATCTCCGACTGGGTGCCGAACTTGTTGTCCGGGATCTCCTTGAGGCTCACGTAGAAGGCGAGCTGCTGCGAGGAGGGGCGGCCACCGAACTTGAAGCGCTCCCACGAGGTGCCGACGGTGGAGGCCAGCATGCTGTCACCGGCGAAGACGGACTGCGCATCCGGGGACTGGTCGGAGAACTCGTAGCCGCCGGCCTCGGTGATCAGACCCGTCGCACGGCCGTCGACCACCGTGATCAGCCCGTAGCCCTGGGGCACGAGGATCTTGGAGCCGTTGGAGATGACGTTCTCGGAGCCGCGCGTGTTCGAGCCGCGACCGGCATTGGTGCCGCTGGGCACTGCCGGGAACAGAGCAGCGGTCTGCGGCAGCCCGTTCGGAACGGTGAGGAAGTCCTTCCACTGATCAGCGAGCATCCCGCCGACAGCGCCCTTGAATGCCTGGATGAATCCCATGTGAGCTCCTTCGTCGCCCCCGAGTCTGTGATCGGCACCATGGTATCGCGCAGGTCCCGAACGCTCGCTGGGTCCACGCACTACCGTCGCCAGACATGGAGTGGAGCAGATACCTGGAGCGGCTCGAGCGCCGTCAGGTCCCGATCTATCTGGCGGCCGTGGCGATCGGGTTCGCCTCCGGCGCCCTCCGTCCGGGCGCCGCACCGGCACTCGAGGTGGCGGTGGAACCGGCGATCGCGGCCCTGCTGCTGGTGACGTTCCTCGGCGTGCCCATGACCCGCATCGGAGCCGCGGTACGGGACTGGCGGTTCCTGCTGGCCCTGCTGGCGGTCAACTTCGCCCTCGTCCCCCTGGTGGTCCTGGTGATCACGCGCCCCCTCAGCTCCTCGCCCGATCTGCTGATCGGGGCGCTGCTGGTGCTGCTCGCGCCCTGCATCGACTACGTCATCGTGTTCACGGCGCTGGCCGGGGGCGCCCAGGAGCGACTGCTCGCCGCCACCCCGCTGCTGATGCTCGGCCAGATGCTGGCCCTGCCGGTGCTGCTGCCGCTGCTCAGCGGCAGCGCGGCGATCGGTCTGCTCGACCCCGCTCCGTTCCTGCGGGCGTTCGTCCTGCTGATCGTGCTGCCGCTGCTCGCGGCGGCGCTGATCCAGCGCTTCGCCCCGCGCTGGGACCTCTCCGCAGCGATGGTCCCGCTGATGGTCGCCGTCCTCGCGATCGTCACGGCATCGCAGTCCCCCCGGATCCTCTCGGCCGGGACGGCGCTGCTCGCGCTGGTGCCGGTCTATATCGCCTTCCTGCTGCTGGCGGTGGGGGTCGGGATCCTGGCCAGTCGCATCGTCCGGCTCGACGCCGGTTCCGCGCGGGCGCTCACACTGTCCGGGGCGACCCGGAACTCGCTGGTGGTCCTGCCGCTCGCCCTCGCGATGCCGGCATCACTGCCCCTGGTCCCGGCCGCGGTGGTCACGCAGACCGTCATCGAGCTGCTCGGTCTGGTCGTGCTCGCGCGGATCCTTCCACTGCTGCTCACGGACGCGAGGCGACCAGGAGGACCGCGGTGACCGGGAACGCGAGGCCACCGTCGACGGCGGCGAATCGGCTCCACAGCTCCCGCACCCGGGACTCGATCTCGGTCCGGACCGCAGCGCTCTGCGCCCGGTGGGTGCTGCCCGCGCCACCCACGCCGCCGGCGATCCCGGCCATCAGATCATCGGCTGAGATGCGCCAGGTCCACCCGATCTCCTCCGCCTGCTCCACTCGCAGCCCGCTCTCCTGCGCGAGGCCCGCCAGCCCCTCGGCGGAGCGCGGGAAGTCGAGATGGTCGGGCAGTCGCGTGCTCGGCGTGGGCACGGCGCCCGCGGCCCGGGACGCCTCGGCGTAGGCCGCAAGGTGCGGCCCGGGCACACTGGGCCAGATCGTCATCGCCACCGGCGCCGACGGCGCAGCGACCCGAGCGAGGTCACGCAGCGTCGCGCGCGGATCGGGCACATGGTTGACGACGAAGTTCGCGGTGACTGCGCCGAAGGAGCCATCGGGCAGCGGGAGCGTCGGGGCGGCGCCTGCCACCACGCGCACAGCCTCCGGCACGGCCGCCCGCGTCATCGCCACCATGCCCGGATCCGGGTCCACGGCGAGGACCCGCCGGCCCTCCCGCGCGGCGGCGAGCGCGAGGTCGCCGCTCCCGCACCCGACATCGAGGTGGTCTCCCCCGGTCGCGGTGGCCGCCAGCAGGGTCGGGATCGCTCCCGCGCACAGGGTCGCGAAGGATCTGCGGTACGCCTCGGCCACGCCCTCCCAGGTGCTCATGCGGTCAGTGCTCCTGCCGGGGCGTCTCAGGATCGGGGACGAGGACAGTCGCGAGGCTCAGGCGATGCTTTCCGTCGCCGCGATCCGTCAGGTACGGGGCCAGGAGCGCCTCGAAACCGTTCTGGATCGTGGCGAGGTCCTCCGCGTCGACGTAGACGGGCCCGCGCCCGAAGCCGAGGAAGTCCCTCAGGCCCTCGTCGTCCCCGTCGAGGAATCGGTCGACATCTGCGGCGAGGTCCCCGAGGAAGGCGAGGAACGCCGACTTCAGCTGGGCGGCGCTCATCGCGCGCAACCCCTCTCGGTCGACATGCGCCATCTGCTCGCCGAGGGCGAGGGTGCGCTCCACGGCGCCGCGCACCCGTCGCTCCTGGATCACGGTGAGCATCCCCGCGTCCAGGAGCGTGGAGACATGCCGGTACAGGGTCGCCTGCTTGACGTCCGGCAGGGCGTCCCGCAGTTGCGCGGTGGTCAGGCTGCGCCCGCCGAGCTGCTGGAGGATCCGCAGCCGCACGGGATGCATGATGACCTCCGCGATCGAGGCGTCGTTCGGCATCAGGCCTTCCCTCACTGTTCTCACGGTGATAACGTTCCCAGTACGAGATCATTCTATCGAGCACGAGGTGCACACGATGACACAGGTCAGCTACGACTGCGCACGACTTCGGATCGACTTCCCCGGGTGGGAGGCACTGATGGCCAGGCGGGGATCCGTCGAGGTCCCGCGTGAGGCGATCGCCTCCGTGCAGGTGGAGCCCGGCTGGTCCTCGGAGATCCTCGGCCTGCGCTCGGGACTGGTGGTCTCGGGCTATCGCAAGGTCGGAACGTTCCGCCATCCCTCGGGCACCCGGCGTCTCGTGTCCATGACCCGGGGACTTCCGCTGCTGCGGGTCCGGGTGGACCGCGCGGTGACAGGCTTCGACGAGCTGCTGCTCAGCACCGGCCACGCCGAGGAGATCGCGCAGGCGCTCCTCGCCGAGGCCGCCCGCTGACCCGACGCGACCTGGCGTGAGGCGGGATCAGCCGGTGATGTCGTACCGGGCCAGGCGCCGGGTGTCCCCGGAATGCTGCAGGTCCAGCAACTGCGCGTAGATGCCTCCACTGCTCGCCAGCTGCTCCGGGGAGCCGATCTCATCGATGTGCCCCTCGCGCAGGGTGACGATGCGATCCACCTCGGCGATCGTGGAGAGCCGGTGGGCGATGATCAGCGAGGTGCGGTCGGCCATCAGTTCGTCCAGCCCCTTCTGGACCTGGATCTCCGCCTTGGTGTCGAGCGCCGAGGTGGCCTCGTCGAGCACCAGCACCGGAGCATCCTTGAGGATCGCCCGGGCCACTGCGATGCGCTGGCGCTGCCCGCCGGACAGCTTCAGCCCGCGTTCACCGATGACCTGCTCGTAGCCCTCCGGGAAGCGGAGGATGAAGGCGTCGGCGTTGGCGCGGCGGGCGGCCTCGAGCACCTTCTCATCGCTCGCTTCGGGGCGACCGTAGGCGATGTTCTCGCGGATCGTGCCGGAGAACAGGGAGGCGTCCTGGAACACGACGCCGATCCGGGCGCGCAGCTGGTCCAACGGCAGGTCAGAGCTCGGATGTCCCCCGACCTCGATGCTGCCGTTGCGGGGCTCGTACAGCCCCAGCAGCAGGTTCACGATGGTGGACTTGCCACCGCCGGACTCGCCGACCAGCGCGATCTTCTCCCCGCGCTCGAGACGGAAGTCGATGTCGTGCAGCACGTCATCGCCGTCCTCGTAGGCGAAATCGACGCCGCGGAAGGCGACGACGGGAGCCCCGGGGACGGGCTCGATGAGGGCGGACGTCGTGAGAGTCTCGACGGCAGTCGTCGCGCCTGCTGCGGCGGAGCCGCCGTCGGCCGATCCCGCATCCGGTGCATCGGCGGGACGCGCGGCCATCACCGCGGCGGTGCGCGGATCCACGGGGGTCTCCATCACCCGGAAGTAGTCCTTGGAGCCCGCGATCGCGCGCTGCGCGGCGTCGATCACCCAGCTCATCGACTCCACCGGCGCCTTGGCCATGGTCATCAGCTGGATCAGCAGCACCATCTCGCCGAGGGTGAACTCCCCCTGCACGGTGCGCACGAAGATGATCGCGTAGATCCCGAAGAAGATGAGGTTGAGGAACGCCCGACGGATGATGTCCATCCGGTGCCAGTGCGAGGACTGCTCCCGCGTGGTGGCGTCGGTGGAGCGGAAGCGGCGCGAGAAGTCCTCGAGCTCGCCGCGCTCGCGCACGAAGGACTTCACCACACGGATCTGCCCGACCACTTCGGCGAAGCGGCCCGAGGCGATATCGACCTGCTCGTTCTTCTCGCCCTCGAGGCGCTGCCACTTCACGGAGGTCAGCGAGGTCAACCACACGTACACGGGGAACACGATCAGCAGCAGCACGGTGAGCGGCCAGGCATACCAGGCGCTGATGACGAGCACCGCGACCGTGGTGATCAGCATGGAGGCGAAGGAGTTCGACATCATCTTGGCGAAGTTCGTGATCTCGGTGATCGACCTGTTCAGCCGCGCCACGATAGTGCCGGTGATCTCGCCGTCGAACCAGCGCTGGGGCAGGTGCAGCAGCTTGTCGTAGTAGCGCACCGAGAGGATCGTGCGCATCCGGTTGCTCATCACATCGCCGAACCAGCCGCCGACGTTCGAGACCACCGTGTTGATCAGTTCCGCCACCAGCACCGCAGCGGCGAGCAGCAGCACGGTGCGCACCGCCGTCCCGGCCGCGGTCTCGCCGGACACGGCGCCGGCCACGGTATCGGTCGCGTTGCCGATCAGGAACGGGACCGTGAGGGCCGCGACCGCGGTGAGGATCGAACAGACGATGACTGCGGTGTACAGAGGGGCGAGGGAGCGGGTGAAGCGGACGATGCGCAGGAGGGACGACACCGGGCCAGCGTAGGCGCACTCAGGCACGGAGGGAATGTCTCGCAGGCGTTGTCAGCGCAGCGCAGAATCGCGACTCCTGCGACCTCGCGTGCCCCCGGCCTCACGTGCCACCCGCATCAGCGCGCCGACCCTGCCAGATGTGTCGCTCAGGAAGATGCTCAGCGACACCTCGTGCTGGATGCCGATGGGTTACTCACGGAGCTTGGGCAGCGGGAGTTGGGCAGGGCGTGGCCCGTCGACGGTCGCAGCACCGGGGATATCGCGCCCACCCCGCCCGAAGAGGCGGTGAGGCCACCTCATTCCGCCTACTCACGAGGGGTACCAAGGAGTAACCGATCGTGAGCGGGCGGGGAGTGGGTGTGGGGTGCGTGGGGGTGGGGTGCGTGGGGGTGGGGTGCGTGGGGGTGGGGTGCGTGGGGGTGTGGGGTGGGGGTGCGGGGGCTGGGCGGGGTGCGGCCGCGCGGGCTCAGTCGGATCGGGGCCCGACGACGCCGAGGAGCACACCTATCGAGCCCTTCTCCCCCTCGCGACGGCGGCGCACCACTCCGGTGGCCAGGGCATAGGGCACCAGCATCACGAAGCCGACGGCGCTCAGCAGCAGGATCGACACCACGATGGAGCCGTCGGCGCCGCCGGTGCGGGCCACCAGCAGGGCGGCGGCGATGTTGCGCTGGCTGGTGAGGATGGCGGGCCCGTCACGGACGGTGAGGGTGTCCCCGGCGAGGTCACCGCAGATGCGACCCGCGACGAAGGCGAGCGCGACCAGGCCGGCGGCCACCAGGATCACCGGGGAGAGCACCAGCTGCAGCACCAGGCCCGAGTTCGAGCCGAAGCCGGAGAGGAACATGAGCACCGCAGAGATGGCGGCGACGCTGCCGGCGATGCGGGCGAAGAGATCGGCGCGCCGGGGGAACACGGCGGCGATGGCGATGCCGGCGATCATCGGGGAGAGCATCGTGCCCAGCAGCAGCTTGGCCACGGCCCAGCCGTCGACCTCGACGTCCTGCAGGAGGAAGGGCACCACCAGCGGCATGAACACGATCGAGCCCAGCAGCAGCACCGCCATGGGGCCGGCGGTCTCGCCATAGGGGATGCGGGCCATCGCTCCGAGCTGCAGCACGAACGGGGCGCCCGCGGCGCACAGCGCGATGATGAAGCCCGCTCCGGTCTGGTGCGGCAGCATACCGTCCAGGATCCAGATGATCAGAGTGCCGACGGCGGGGACCACGACGAAGTTGGCCCCGAGCACGGCGAAGACGGTGCGGCGGTCCTTCAGCTGGTCACGGAAGGAGCGCAGCGGCGTGCGCAGACCCATGGAGAGCATCGACGCGATCGCGAAAGCTGGGACGCTGACGTGGATCAGCAGCATCAGCAGGGATTCGATCGTATGCACCGATCAAGCCTACGCGGGTGCGCGGTGGAACGGGAGCGACGCTCAGATCCACCCGTTGTCCGAGGCGGTCCTGACCGCTTCGACGCGGTTGGTGACGCCGAGCTTCCCGATCGCGGAGGAGATGTGATTGCGGACGGTGCCCTCGCTGAGGAACAGCCCTCCCGCGATCTGCGCGGTGGTGCCGCCCGTGGCCGCGCCCTGCAGCACCTCCGTCTCCTTGAGCGTCAGGGGGCTGGGGCCGACGGCGAGGGACTGCGCCGCGAGCTCGGGATCCACGACCCGCAGGCCCTGGTGGACCCGACGGATCGCGTCGACGAGACGCTCGACCGGGGTGTCCTTGACCATGAACCCGTGGGCGCCGGCCTCCATCGTGCGCCGCAGGTAGCCGGCGCGGCCGAAGGTGGTCAGCACGATGATCCGCGTTGCGGGTCCACCGGCGTCACGCAGAACGCCCGCAACGGCGATGCCGTCCTCGGGTCCGGGGGTGCCGGCGGCGGTGGTGCCGGCGGGCATCTGCACGTCCAGCAGGAGCACGTCGGGGACGTTCGCGGTCACGACGGCGAGCGTGCTCGCCCCGTCGGCCGCCTCTCCCACCACCTCGAGGTCGGGCTCCAGGCGCAGCAGGGCGACCAGACCGGTGCGCAGGATCGACTGGTCGTCGGCGACCACGAGACGGATCATGGCGCCGCCTCCATCGTCACGGTCAGCGTCGTGCCGGTCCCGGCCGAGGTGACCTCGAGATGCCCACCGGCGACCGCGATGCGGGCCTCGAGGCCGTGCAGACCGGAGCGGGAGGTGTTCTCGGGGATGCCCACGCCGTCGTCCTCGATGCTCACGGAGTTCTCGTCGACGGTGATGGCGGCGCGGGTGGCCCGGGAGTGGCGCACGATGTTGGTGACTCCTTCGCGGATCACGAACCCGAACAGCTCGGCGCGGTCCTCGGGCAGGGTCGGCAGCGCGGTGGGGACGTCGGCCTGGATGCCGATGGTCGCGAGCACGGTCCGGGCCGACGCGATCTCGGTGGCCGCGCGCACGTGCTGCATGCCGCTGGCGGTGGCGCGCACGTCCGCGAGCGCCTGGCGGACAGTGGTCTCGATGTGCTCGAGCTGGACGCCGGCGGCATCGGGGTCGGTCCGGAGGAGACGGCGGGCGAGCTGCGCGGAGATGGTGAGCGAGGTCAGGGAATGACCGAGGAGGTCGTGGAGGTCACGGCCGATGCGCTCGCGCTCGGCGGAGACCGCGAGGACGGCATTGCGCTCCTGAGCGGCCGCGAGCTGGTCCTGCAGGATCTGCTGCCGGATGCCGTATCCGATCCCCCAGGACATCAGCATGCCCATCCCCGCGAGACCGGCGGCGATGTACACCCCCACCACGATCGCGATCGCGAAGACCGTCAGGCTCATGGCCACCATGGTCGGCACGGCCCATCTCCACGGCAGCAGCAGCACGTGGGTCATGGCCTGGAACATGACCATGTACAGCACGTTCTCGCCGAGGATCGGAATCAGCGCGAGCAGCAGCGCAGTGCAGACGGCGAACCAGGCCAGCCGCACCCGCTGGGGGTACAGACCGACGCCGGTGCAGTAGACGAACAGCAGCCCGTAGACCAGCAGCATGGATGTCACGAGGGCGGCCCAGGGGCCTGGCTCACCCAGCCAGGCGAAGAGGATCGGGATCGCGATGAACAGGACCGGCGGGAGTGCGAAGGCCAACCCGCCGGATTCGACCGCCGCCCGGTGGATCGCGCGCGGGGTGAGCGGCCGGGAGGCGGCCTCCTGCTCGCTGCCGCGCACCCAGGTCCCCCACGGTGGCGCCTCGAGGGATCTCATGAGGCTCATTGTGTCAGCGGCGCGTCAGGCCCACGGCGCGGGACATGCTCACCGAGCACAGCACGCCGAGCGCGACGCTCCAGGCGCCGATCACGAGCAGCCCCGTCACCGGCAGGTCGCCCCCGTACAGGGCCCATCCGCCGAGTCCGGAGATCCAGTAGGTGGGAATGGCGTGGCCCAGGTTCTGCATCCACATCGGGAACATCTCCAACGGCATCCACAGCCCGCCGAAGATCGCCATCGCCATCATGGTGACGACGCCGCCGGCCATCGCCGCCCCGCCCTTGAGGACCATGCCGAGCACGAGCCCCACCAGGATCGTGGGCAGCAGGCCGAGCCACAGCACGGCGAGGGTGGCGACGAAGGCGACCGGGGTGGCCTCGACCCCGGTGGCGAGTCCGACCAGGCCGACGGCGAGCAGCGCGGGGACGATCACGGCGCTGGCCGCCATGACGGAGCCGGCGAGGAAGGAGCGCGGTGACAGCCCGGCGACGATCAGCTGGCGCAGGAAGCCGTTGCGCTGATCCTCCTGGATCTGGGTGCCGGCGGTGACGGCGGCGCCGAGCCCACCGTAGGCGGCCATGTTCACCATCACCATGCCGCGCGCCCGGCCGTCGTCGAGATCTCCGAACATCATCGAGAACAGCAGGTACATGCCCACCGGCAGGGCGATCGTGAACACCATGAACGGCACATTGGTGACGGTCATACGGGTGGTGTGCACGGCGTAGCGCAGGATCCGCGAGGCAGCCGAGGGTGCAGGCAGGGCAGAGGTGACGGTGGTGGTGGATGTGGGGAGGGTCGAGGTGCTCATCGGTCTGCTCCATCAGTGTCGGTGTCGGTGTCGGTGTCGGTGTCGCTGTGGTCGGTGATGCGCAGAAACGCCTCCTCCAGGCCGGGTGCGGAGACCAGGACCTCGTGGACGCTGCCGGCCAGGGGCCCGGTGAACAGAGCAGCGAGCACAGCATCGGAGTCGGAGCACAGAGCCCGTACCCGGGCGGGTTCGGTCTCGTCGGCCGCGGCGCTCTCGACGCCGGGCAGCTGGGCGACCTGCCCGGGCTCGGCGCCGCGCAGGGTGATCACGCGGCCACCCACGATCGCGCTGATCTCGGGCCCGGTGCCGTCGGCGACCACGCGGCCGCGGTCCATCACGATCACGCGGCCGGCTTCCCGTTCGGCCTCGTCGAGGTGGTGGGTGGCGAAGACGACGGTGCGGCCGGTGGCGGCGACCGTGCGCATCTGGTCCCAGAAGGCGCGGCGGGTGCCGATGTCCATGCCGACGGTGGGCTCGTCCAGCAGCAGCACCCGGGGGTCGCCCAGCAGGGCGATCGCGAAGCGGACCCGCTGCGCCTGACCGCCGGAGAGGGTGCCGATGCGGCGCTTCAGCAGATCGGCCACGTCGGCCTGCTCGACGGCGGCGTCCAGGGGCATCGGGTGGGCCTGCAGGGCGTGCAGCATCCGCAGCATGGAGCGCACGCTCTGGTCCGGAAGCAGCGCGCCGGCCTGCAGCATGGTGCCGATCAGTCCGGTACGGGTGGCGGTGACGGGGTCCGCACCGAGAACCGTCACCTCGCCGGAGTTCGGGACGGCGAGGCCGACCATCATCTCCATGGCGGTGGATTTGCCGGCGCCGTTGGGGCCGAGCAGGGCGACGATCTCGCCGTTGCCGATCTCGAGGTCGAGCTCGTCGAGCGCGCGGAGCTGACCGTAGGTCTTGGTGACGCCGCGCAGGCTGAGGGCCGCGGCGGGGCGGGCCCCGGCAGTGGAGGGGGTGGGGGTGGGAACGGTCGCGGTGTTCATGCTGACGAGTCTTCCGGGGCGCGGGTCCGCGTCCCAGGCCCTGCCATCACCCCGTGCCCATGACAGTCGTCATGATCTGCTCGGGCTACGCTGGCGCGGTGCTGATCAGACAGGTGCGGCCCCTGGATGCCGCCTCCGGTGAGGTCCCGGCCCGGCCGCTGGACGTCCGGCTCCGTCACGGCGCGATCTCCGAGATCGCCGCATCGCTCGCCCCGGCCGCCGGCGAGGAGGTCGTCGACGGCGGCGGCGCGATCGCGATCCCGGGCCTCTGGGACCAGCACGTGCACACCGGGCAGCTCGCCCAGGCGCATGCGCGGCTGGACACCAGCGGCGCCGGCAGCGTGGGCGTGATCCTCGAGCTGGTCCGGGCTGAGCTCGCGCTGCGCCGTGAGGCGGGCACCGATCCCGGGCAGGCGCTGATCGGTTTCGGCCATCGCCTGGTGGATCTGGCGATGCGGCCGACGGTGCCCGCGCTGGACGAGGCGACCGGCTCGGTCCCGACGGTGCTGATCGGCGGGGACGCCCACCACGCCTGGCTGAACTCCTCCGCGCTGCGCCTGCTGGGGTTGCCTGCGCGCGACGGCATCCTCGCCGAGGAGGACTGGTTCGCCCTCGCGCCGCGACTGATTGTGCTCCCAGGCGTCGCCGACGCCTTCTCCACCGGAGCCGCGATGCTGCAGCGTCAGGCGCTGCAGCGCGGCGTCGTGGGGCTGGTCGATATGGAGTGGGGGCGCCCCTGGGAGGTCTGGCCGCACCGCTCACCGCGCCTGCACGTGCGCACCGCGGTCTACCCTGCGGAGCTGGCGCACGCCCCGGGGCCGACGGGGACGGTGCTGGATCCGACCGGACTGGTGACGATGGGACCGCTGAAGGTGATCGTCGACGGCGCCCTGGGCTCCCATTCGGCGTACACCCGCGAGACCTACTCCGATGGTCACGGGTATGCGGGTCGGGGCGTGCTGAGCTTCGGTGCGCAGGAGCTCACTGCCGCCCTCGCGCAGGCGAAGGCTCAGGGCCTCACCGCCGCCGTGCATGCGATCGGGGACGCCGCCGCGCAGCTCGCCCTGGACGCGATCGCGCAGGTCGGGATCAGTTCCCGCATCGAGCACGCGCAGATGCTCACCGATGACGATGTGACCGCGATGGCGCAGCTCGGGGTGACCGCCTCCGTGCAACCCGCCCACCTGCTGGACGATCGCGACGCCACCGAGAGCGTGTGGCCCGGCCATGGCGCTCAGGCTTTCCGGTTGCGCGACCTCCTCACCGCCGGCGTGCCGCTGGCTCTGGGGTCCGACGCCCCCGTCGCCCCCCTGGACCCGTGGCTGGCCATGTCCGCTGCGGTGCACCGCAGCGCCGACGACCGCGCCGGCTGGCATCCCGAGCAGCAGCTGCAGCCGCGCGAGGCCCTGGCCGCCTCGACCGACGGCGTCCGCACACTGACTGTCGGCGGGCCCGGGGACGTGGTGCTGCTGGCGGAGGACCCCTTCGTCGAGGTCCCTCTCGGTGACGGCGGACAGATGCTCGACGCCGCTGCCCGCGAGGCCGCGCACCGCCTGCGGGAGACCCGCGTGCTGGCGACGATCGTCGCGGGCCGGCTCGAGTCCCAGCTCTGAGCTGGGCGGTCAGGTCCGGCGCGCTCGCGCCACCTGCAGCGCCTGCGCGATGAGCACGCCCTGCAGGGGCAGCCTCCCGAACGCGATCGCCCGCCTCCTGGGTGGCGCGTTCCTCCCGTCGTAGGCCATCTGGATGTTCGCGGGGAACACCGCCACGAACAGCGCGACCGCCGCGAGCCCACCCAGGCAGCGGGTGCGCGGGATCGCGAGCAGTCCGGCGACGCCGAGCTCGGCGACCCCGGAGGCGTAGGTGTAGCTGCGGGCCGAGCCCGGCAGGGCGGTCGGCACGATGCTGTCGAACGGTGCGGGCCGGACGACGTGCAGCACGCCGGCTCCCCCGAGCAGGACGGCGAGGAACGCCGTGTTCGTCCCCGCGCAGCTCACACCGTGCTCCCGGCGGCCGGCAGCACGCAGAACTCGTTGCCGGAGGGGTCCTGGTAGATCCTCCAGGGAAGGTCTCCCCAGTCGGGGTGCAGCTCGCGGCCACCGCGTTCCTCGATCCCGGCGGCGACCTCATCGGCGTCGTCCCCGGCCTCGAGGCGCACGTCCAGGTGGATCGGGTTCTTGGCACCGGGCCGCTTCGGTTCGGGCTCCTCGCACAGCTCCAGCAGCGGGCCGTGCAGCGAGGGATGCCGGAGCGTACGGGGCGCCGAGCCGGGGGCATCGACCCATCCGGTCAGCCATGCCCAGAAGTCACCGTCGCGCTGCGGGTCTGCGGAGTCCAGCGGCAGGCAGGCCAGTGGCCCGGTGTCGGTGTACTCGTCCCGGTCCTCCATCACGCAGAACGCGGTCCCCTCGACGTCCCCGAGCACGATCCAGGACACGTCACCCTGCCCGATGTCCAGGTCACGCGCACCGAGCCCGCGCAGATGCTCCGCGACCTCGAGCTGCCGGTCCCCGCCGCGCAGATCGAGGTGCAGACGCAGCGGTGAGGCAGGCGGCTCGGGCACCCGCACGAAGCACAGGTCGAGGTACACATCGCCGACGATCTCCAGGCGGGTCTCGTAGATGTCCGGCTCGACCGTGAGCGCGGTGGTGCCGAGCGCGGCATCCCAGAAGCGGCCGAGGCGGACGGGGTCGGCGGCGTCGATGCCGAGGTTCTCGAGGAACATGCGGCGAGTCTAGGACGGCCGTCCAGGACCGGCAAAGGTTAATCAGTGGACCGGTCACCGCGAGCTGTCTACGGTGGGTCCAGTCGTCGACCCGTGCGGGCCGGCCCTGAGGGAAGGAGGACCAGATGGTTGTCACCGTGCTGACCCCTGCCGTCCTCCCTTCCGTTCCGACCTGCTGAGAGCAGGCCCTCCCTCAGGAGAACCCCGATATGACACCGTCCTTCGATCCGGACGCCTTCTTCGCACGCTCGATGCTCACCGTGACCATCGCCGAGCTCGACGACGACCAGCGCTGGTCCACCTGGCCGGAGACGGCCCACACCATGGATCGCGGCCCGCAGCCCTTCCCCGACTGGGTCGTCCAGCACGACGGCGCGATCGACACCGAGCTCGGCATCCTCAAGACCGGCAAGGAGGCCGACGCCTTCCTGCTCGAGCGCGCCTTGCCCGAGGAGCTCCTCACCGGAGCCGCCGGCGAGGAGACGCTCCTGGTCGCCAAGCGCTTCCGCTCCCCCGAGCACTCCTCGTTCCACCGCTCCCACGAGTACACCGAGGGTCGTCGGGGCAAGGATTCCCGCGAGGCGCGAGCGATGGCCAAGGGCACTGCCTTCGGCAAGCAGGTCGCGGCAGCCCAATGGGCCCGCACCGAATTCGACGTGCTCGGTCGACTGTGGTCGGCAGGGCTTCCGGTCCCCTACCCGGTGCAGATCGTCGGGACCGAGGTGTGCATGGAGTTCATCGGCACCGATGACGAGCAGGGCGCGGTGGCGGCGCCGCGCCTGCAGGAGACCAGTCCCGATCCCGAGCAGGTCGAACGCTGGGCGCGCGCTTTGCGCGAGGTCGTCCTCGGCCTGTCTGAGCTCGGACTGGTCCACGGCGATCTCTCCCCCTACAACATCCTCATCGACTCCCGGCAGGCGGACCCCTCCCCGGTGATCATCGACGTCCCGCAGGTCATCGACCTGATCGCCAATCCCCACGGCCCGCAGTTCCTGCGACGGGACTGCGAGAACGTCTGCGCCTGGCTGCGCGGGCACGGGGCACCGGCGTCGGCCGCGGATCCCGCAGAATGGTTCACCGCCTCCATGGGCGGATGGGAAGCTCCATGATCAGCGACGACGCCCTCCAGCAAGTCGCCGAACGGGTGGCCGCAGTCCCCGGCATCCGTGCGGTCGCCCTCGGCGGAAGCCGCGCCCGCGGCACCCACCATGCGGACTCCGACGTGGATCTGGGCCTCACCTACGACGCCGCAGCGCTCGACCTCCCTGCCCTGCGCACGGCGGCGCGCGAGATCGCCGGCACCCCGGTCGACGTCGCCGGCCCCGGCGGCTGGGGTCCGTGGGTCGACGGCGGCGCCTGGCTCACCGTCGACGGCACGGCGGTCGACCTCATCCTGCGGGACGCGGACCGCGTGCGAGAACAGCGGGACCGAGCCATCCGCGGGCAGTTCGCCGTCCACCAGCAGACCGGTCATCCCCTCGGCTTCCTGGACGTGACCTACGCGGCTGAGGTCGCCACCTGCCGCCCCTTGGTCGACCCGGACGACCTGCTCGACGAGCTCCGCGCCGACCTCTCGCCGTATCCGCGCGCGTTGCGGGACGCCCTAGTCGAGCACCTCTGGAACGCGGACTTCATCGTGGGCGGCGCCGCGAAGGCGACCTCTCGCGGCGACCTCGCCTACCTCCAGCTGTGCTGCACGACCGCTCTGATGTGGTGCGCGCACGCCTGGCACGCCGAGGCCGGGGTGTGGGTGACGAACGAGAAGGGCATCGTCCCCGAGGTCGCCCGCCTGCCGCTCGACACCCAGGACTTCTCTGCGCGCGCGACCACCGCTCTCGCGGGCCTCGGCCCGGACCTCTCACCGGACGGACTCGAGGCGGCGGTGCGCACCGTGCGCGAACTGGTCACCGCGACGCAGGAGGTGCTGGCCGACGAGGGCTGAGGGGACTGCTCAGTCCGAGCGGCCGAAGGGCCACCAGCGTCGGGGTCGTCGGCGGCCCTCCGCGACCGGCTCGGCCCGCACGGGTTCGGCGTCGGCCGTCGCAGCGCGCAGCTCCCGCCAGCGCTCCACTGCGTCGTCGGGATCCATCTCGGGCGCCATCATGCGGGCCAGCGGGTTCTCCCGGCGATCCTCGTGCACGCGCTGCGTGAACTCCGCGGCATACTCGCGCACGAGCTGCTCGGTGGGCAGCTCAGCCAGGGTGCCATCGCGCTGCTCGTACTCGCGGCGCAGCAGCGCCACCACGGGCAGCAGGGCGTCGCGATCCACGTCATCCTCCGCGAGGCGCTGCTTGATCCACCAGTCCGGGTCATGGTTGGGCGGCAGGTCCAGCGGCTTGCCGGCACCGGGCAGATCGTCGAAGTCGCCGCGCGCGATCGCCTGCTCGAGGGCGGACTCCACCCGTCGGTCATCGCGTGAGCTCATAGCCCGCCCGCGCCCTCCGCGAGCACCGCCAGCCGATCGATCGAGGCGCGCAGATGCCCCGCGGTGTAGCTCCGTGCTTTGGCGAGGCGCTTCTCGTCGGTCAGCCGCGACCAGTCATAGGTGTGGGTGACCAGGGTGTGGCCGTTCTCGAGCGGCTCGAGCTCCCAGCCCCAGCGATGGCCGGGCGTCTCCTGGCCCTCCGGGGCGGGCATCCAGGCGATCTCGCGACCCTCGTCGAAGGCGACCACATGGTTCTCGCGCACGGCGCCCTTGGTCAGCGTCATCCGGAAGACGTCGCCGACGGCGCGCACGCGCTGGCCCGGTGCTGCCTGCCCGAGGTTGTCGTTGCCGTCCCAGCGCGGCTGCTCGGCGGGGTCGGCGATCAGCGCGAAGATCGTTGCGGCCGGCGCCTCGATCTCTCGGGAGGCACGCACGGTCTTCTCGTCGGTCATGGTCACATCATCTCCTCGGCAGGGGTGGTGTCGTCGAAGACATCGATCGATCCCGCGTAGTTCGCCACCCAGAGGCGACGCTGCGTGGGCTCGTAGGTGACCCCGATCGGGTTCTGCCCGACGTCCACGCGCTGGATCTCCTCCATGGTCTCCGTGTCGAACTTCGAGACCGTGTTCTCGTAGTAGTTCACCACGTAGAGCGCGAGGCCGTCCGGCGAGATGGTCATCGAGCGCGGCTCCCGGCCGGTGTCCGTCTCCCGCAGCACCTCCCCGGTGGCGGGGTCGAGCTCGAGCAATCGGTCCGAGCCGGACTCGGTGAGGTACATCAGGCTCGCGTCCGGCGAGAGCACCAGGTGGCGGGGCTTGCGGCCGGTCTCCAGCACCAGCTCGCTCTCGCCGGTGACGAGGTCGATCCTGTACAGCTCGTCGGCATACATCGCGGTCACATAGGCGGTGCGGTTGTCCGGCAGCACGACGCTGCCGCGCGGCGCCGAATCCACCGGGATCTGACTGGTCTCCTCGCCCGCGTCGAGGTCCACCACGGAGACGCTCGAATCGCACCAGTTCGAGACCAGGGCGATGCTGCCATCGGGCGAGAGCGAGATGAACTTCGGGACCCGGCCCACTTCGATGACCTGGTCCCACTGCCCGCTGGCCATGTTCAGGCGGTACACGGCGGAGTTGCCGATGGCGTCCCCGGCCGCGCAGTCGTCGGTCGCCGTCGCGCCGGCGCCGGGCCCCTTCAGGGAGTACTGGGAGACGTACGCGTAGTCGCCGTCGGGCGAGAACACCGCCTCCACCGGCGCGCCCTCGGTGGTGCCTGCGCGGTCCTCGAACCCGAACTCGGACAGGTCCACGTCGTCGGAGACGGTCGCGGTCAGCTCGAGGGACTCGGCGTCGTACAGCGTGGAGCTGTGGCTGTACATCATGTTGTTCGCGATGACGGTGCCGGTCGAGCTCGCGACGACGGACTTCGGGGTGATGTCCCCGGTGATCCGGGTGGAGTTGTCCAACCTGGTGGTGTTCGACGGAGCACCCGGTGGCAGCGCACCGTCCGGTGGTACCGCACTGCCCGCGGAGGAGCCCTGGCCGGGCGAGGCGGCGCTGGTGATCAGACCGGAGAGCATCCCTCCGGACATGATCACCGCCATGATCGCGATCGCAACGGTGAACTGCTCGTGCGGCCGCCCGGGCCGCACCGATCTCCTCCGATGCCTTGCCTGCACGCTCAACCCCCTCGGCCTATGGTGACGAACCTAGGCCGAACACCTCCCGTCGGCGGGGAGCCGACACGGCGTGGCGTGTCGCCCGCGGAGGCGTCAGAGGTTCGGACGGCCCTGCAAGGCGACTTCGCGATAGGCGACGTCGTAGCCGAGCTTCTCGTTGATGGCGATCATCCAGGGGTTCACCTGCGAGTTCCAGGTGACCACCGCACGCACCTCCGGAGCCCGCTCGCGCAGCAGACGATGGGTGGCGACCTTCAGCGCGAGGCCCAGGCGGTGTCCCCGATGCTCCGGCATGACCAGCGTGTTCTCCTGCCAGGCGACCGTCGTGCCCGGGGTCTGCTGGATGTGCACCTCGGAGTTGCCGACGAAGCTGCCATCGGGCGCGACGGCCACCGCGATGAGCGGCCGCGTGCCCGCCTCGCGCAGTCGTCGGATCATGATGCGTATCCGCTCGGGCGTGTAGTCGGGTGCCTCGTGCTCGACGTCCTCATCGGGCTCGTCGAGCTCGAGCTGCCGCAGCAGCATCCCGTAGGCCATCAGGTGCTCCTCGGGGATCTCGGCGTCCCACAGCTCCACCCGGAAGTCCCCGATCTTCTGGTCGACCTCCGCCTGCAGCTGCTCCAGCAGCGAGTCCTCCAGCGGGAGCGCCAGGGTGCGGCACATCGCGACGTTCTTGCGGGTGATACCCAGCCGCGCGGCCAGGCGGTTCACGGGCTGGGCAGGATCGTCGGGGTCGCCGTCGACGGGGATCTCGCCGTAGGCCTCCACCAGAGAGCGACCCGATTCCCGGATCGCGGGGATCACGGCCTCCTCGACGAGAGCTGTCGCCACCCCGCGACCGCGGTGGGCCGGGTGCACGGAGACGCCCACGGCGATCGTCTCGAGGTTCTCCTGCAACGGCACGAACACGGCGGCCCGGCCGACGATCATTTCGCCGCCCTCGATCGGCTCGGCGGCGGCCACCCAGTGCCGGATCCGCCAGTACACGGTGTCGGCGAGAGTCGCGCGCCGCTGCTGGAGCGTGTAGACCTCGCTGCCGCCGTGCATGAACTCGTCCAGCGCGACGTCCAGGGCGTTGTACTGCGTGAGCTCGAGATCGGAGGACGGGTCCAGAGGGCGGATCGTGAAGTGCATGATCGCAGTGGATCACGGGTGGTTCACGCTGGTCGACAGAATTTCTGCACGAGGTCAGCGGGCCCTCTTGACTCTCCCCCCGGGACAATCCGGAGCGTGGGGCCATGCCGGGACCTACCCGGCGCGAGGCACGACGGAGGAACGCATGGACGAGACGCTGCTGAGCATCGGCGATCTGGCCGCGGCGAGCGGGCTCAGCCCCAAGGCTCTGCGGATGTACGCCGAGTCGGAGCTGCTCCGGCCGCGGCACGTCGACCCGTTCACCGGCTACCGCTCCTACGGTCGGGACCAGGTCGAGCGGGCACGGCTGATCGCCGCGCTGCGCGGTCTCGGGATGGGACTCGCCCGCATCCACGTGCTGTGCGACCTCGATTCCGCAGCCGCCGTCTCCGAGCTGCGCTCCTGGTGGCGACAGGAGGAGGCCGACGTCCTCTCCCGCCGCGCCGCCGTCGACACTCTCGCTCGTGAACTCGGGGAACGCCCCCAGGAGGACATCACCATGACCGCATCGACCACTGCCCGCTCCGCCGGACCGCTGCGGACGGCTACGGCCGCCGACCGCGGGCCCGTGCGCGCCGCCCAGCAGGACGCAGTGCTGAGTCGCGAGCTGGACGACGGTTCCACGCTGCTTGCCCTGGCCGACGGCTTCGGCTCCGACGACGACCTGTCCGCACGAATCCTGTCCGCCTTCGCCGACGCTGTCGGGGAGCGGGCGTCGGCCGATCCGCTCGCGGCCCTGGAATCCGCCTGGTCCGCCGCCGAGGAGCTGATCCCGCCCGACGGACCGAACGGCACCACGTTGACAGCGGCGCTGATCCGCGGCAGCCGCCTGCATGTCGCGCATATCGGCGACACGCGGGTGACGCTCGTGCGCGGCACCAGGATCGAGGCGGTGACCCAGGACCACACCCGTCTGCGCTCGCTGGTCGCGGCGGGCCGCATCGCCCCGGAGGAAGCCGCCGCGCATCCGGATCGAGCCGTGCTCAACCGTGCGCTCGCCGCGGGCGCCCCGACGGCCCCGGATCTGCTGATCCGCCGGCTCGAACCGGGCGACCTCGTACTGCTCGCCTCGGACGGGCTGCACGCGGTGGTCGACCCGTCGGATCTCGCCGACGCACTCACCGCATCGGCGGCCGACGTCGACCGACTGGCCGATCAACTGGTGGCCCTATCCCTCGAGGCCGGAGGACCGGACAACGTCGCAGTCGCGGTCACCCGGGTCTGACGACGCGGGCGGGCGGGGCGGGCAGGGCGAGCGGCCGTCAGACGGCCACGTCGTCGTCCGTCCGCGCCGCTCTCACCAGTCGCACGTTCCCGATGAGAACGCAGCCCAAGACCAGGACGAAGCCGAGAGCCAGGAGAGCTGAACCCTCGCCGCCGATCACCGACCGCGCCAGATAGAGGTACACCACCTGCATGCTGAGCAGCGTCAGCACCAGCAGCCGCTCGCCCTCGCGGTAGACGGCCTGCGCATTCTTCTCGGTGATCACGGTCGGATAGTTCAGCAAGGCGGGGCGGGCGGAGAGCCCGGTGATCGCTAGGGACACCACGAGCATGATCCCGGCGAGCACCAGAACGGAGAGCTTGCTGCCATAGTCGTCGGCCTGACCCCCAGGTCCGAAGTGCGTCGCGACCGTCTGCGGCATCGACAGGTACGCGATCACCAGCCAGACGGTGATCGCCAGCGCACCGAGCAGCCCGATCGCACGCAGGATCCGCACGGTGAAGCTGGTCGAATACGTGCGGTCAGGTCGCGAGCTCTTCATACCTCCACGGTAACCATCAGCGGGCTCCGCGCGACCGATGGGATCGCGTCAGTCCCTTGCCGGGCTCTGTCGCAGTTCCCTCCGTCTGCTCGTGGATCAGCGCCGCTCCGAGGTAGGGCAGGGCGAACTCCACCAGGCCCCGTCCGGCGGGCCGCACCAGTTCGTCATCGATGAGCCGCTCGCGGTAGGTGGACTGGTTGCGCGGGTCGATGCCCATGCGCTGCGCGATGTCGCCGACGCCGGAGGGTCCGTCGTCGGCGAGCATCGCGTGGAGGTACTCGCGTTTGCGCTGGCTGAGCCCGCGCAGGGCGGGGCCGTGGACGTTCTTGATCATCGCCGCGACCACGGCCTCTCGGCCTCCGCGCACGTCCTCGATCTCGATCGTGTCCGCGTCGCCGGTGTTCTGCCAGGCTTTCGAGCCGATGAGCTGGATCAGGTAGGGGTACCCCTGCGAGATCTCTCCGGCGAGTACGGCGGCCTCGGGGGTGATGGTCTTCGCGGTGTCGGCGATCGTCATCCGGATCGCCTCCGCCGCGGTGCCCACGTCGACGCTGCTCACCTCGATCCGGTGCGCCCGACGCAGGAAGGTGGTGCGCTCATGGTCCAGCAGGGCGTCGACCCCGGGCCGCACGCCGGCCGCGATGAAGGCGACGGCGTGGCCCGATCCGATGAGGTCCTGCACGTGCTGGGTGATGGCGTGCAACTGGTCGCGATCCACCGACTGCAGCTCATCGAGCGTGATCAGGAGGCCGCCGCCGTCCTGATCGGTGAGCTCCGCGAGGCGGTCGAGCACCGTGGTGAGGGGCTCGTGCTCCCCCTCGTAGCGATGGTGGATTTCCCGGGAGGCACCGGTTCCCGAGATCCGCGCCGAGGTGAGCCGTGAGGACTCCGCCTCCGGGTCCAGCTCCCGCAGCCGCGCGATCGCCGCGCCCCGCAGCTCCTCGACCAGGGAGGTCGAGGACGTGTGCACGCGCAGATCGGTCCAGCCCGCCTCGAGCGCGAGCTCCTTGAATTCGGTGAGCAGCACCGTCTTGCCGGAGCCGCGGGCCCCGGAGATGAGGATCGCGCGAGCCTCGGGGACGCTCCCCGCGAGGGCTGCGGTGAACTCCTCGATGGCCTCGGCGCGGCCGGCCAGGATGAACGGCGTCAGACCGAATCCGGGGGTGAAGGGGTTGGCGTTGCGGTGGTCCATGGAGGCAATCATGCCGTGTATGTATCTGTGTGTACAGGGCTCGCGGCACAAATACGCGGCACGGCTCCTCCGCCCACACCGCCTTTCTTTTCTCCACACAATGCAGTTATCAACAATTCGCAGGCCAGACTTCGAGGAGGACATTAACCTACCGCCTCACCTTCGCACTCCTGCCACACCTCCCCGTCGGGCATCGCAACCCGGCTCGTGCGTCGAGATCGCACACTGCGCCCTCATGCCGGGCGAACAGTCACGCCTGCGGGTGCCCAGCCGGCACTCCCGCGCCCTCACAGAATGCGCCACATTGCGCTTTCATCAGGGATGACACGTCGCGGAGACCATGGGTCGAGGTGGTCACGCTCGCACACCTACGCCCGCACCTGCCACTCCCTCTCGCCGTTTCCCCACCTCCCCGCTAGAGCTTCTGTGTTCGCGTTCGCGGTCGACGACGCTCGCCTCCAGAGTTCTTTCCTCCCCACGGGCCAGTTATCCACACATTCATCCACATTCGACTGGAGCCCTTCCAGAAGGGTCCGCGAACACATAAAATAAGAGACGTCACGGGCGCTGATTCCAGCGATATTCGCCGAACACGCACGCGGGAGGAGGAGCCATCATGGGAGACGAGCTCGAACAAGACGGCGCCTCCGGCAGAGCGTTCGGCCCTGACGCTGATCGCGCGTCAGCCGATCGCGCTCGGAATGCTCGACGCAACAAGCCCCGAGACCCCTCCTCCCCCAGCGCCGAGCCCGTCACTGACCCGGGGGCCGTCCCGCAGCTCCAGCCCTGGGCTGTTCGCGCCCGCACGCCGCTGACTGCGAAGCGGATCATCACAGCTGCCAAGGCGAAAGCGGGAAGCGAACAGGCGCACCAGGTGCTGGCGATCCACGCGTCCATGCGCGAACGTACCGTCCTCTACGCCCATCAGCAGGAGCTGCTGCTCTCCTTCCTGACCCGCGACCCGGAGACCGACGGGTTGATCGATGCTGCGGACATCTCCGCGATGAAGATCGCCACCGGGCTGCGCGTGACCACCCGTCAGGCCGAGTACCTGATCCGCGACGCCCACCGGTCCGTCGAGCTCATGCCCGAGACCTTCGCGATCCTCACCACCGGTGACCTGCCCGAAGGATTCCACCAGTACCTGCTGCGTCAGGTCCGCTCCCTCACCGACGAGCAGACCCGGACCGTGGACCACCACGTAGCGACCTGGGAGCTGGCCTCGATCTCCCGGCACATGTTCGAGACCCATATGAAGACCCTCATCACCCGCGTCACCGCTGGCACCATCCCCACCCTGCCCGAGACGCAGCGCCGCGTGGACCTGGAGATCGCCGACCATGCGCGCGGGACAGCGTCGCTGACCATCACCGGCCCGACCCTGGAGATCAAAGCTCTCGCCCACCGCCTGGACGTCTGCGCCCACACCGTCCAGAAGGCACAGCGTCGGGCGCTGGCCGAGGGGGAAGAGGGCCCGATCCCCTTCGACCTCGACGAGACCCTCCACGACCGCGGCCGGCCCCTCTCGCTCGCCGCTCTGCGCTACGGGATCCTCACCCACTCGATCCTCGACATCGATCCCGTCCCCGAACCCGCCAACCCCTACCGAATGCTGGTGACGGTGCCTGCGATGACCCTGCTGGGCATCGACAACGCACCTGGAATGATCGACGGCTTGATCCCGGTCCCCGCCGAGCAGGCGCGCGCCCTCGCTGCCGGTCAGGCCACCTGGCAGCGGATCCTCACCGATCCCACCACCGGGGCCTACCTCCCCGTGACCGCCGAGACCTACACCCCCACCGCGCAGATGCGGCTCCAGCTGAGGCTGCGCCATCCCGTGTGCGCCGCCCCCGGCTGCACCCGGCCCACCGTCCTCGCCTCCGAGGACGACCACATCGAGGAGTTCCATCACGAGCACCCCGAACTCGGCGGGCCGACCTCCCTGGCCAACCTGCACCGTCTGTGCTGGTTGCACCACAAGATCAAGACCGAGGGGCTCATCGACCCCGAGCGCGACGAACCGGGCAGCACCGCCCCCGACACAGCGACCGACACCCTGGCCATCGGGCTCTCCCCACCTCAACCGCCCCCGCAACGATCACAGGCAGTCGAATCGACCGTCACCCGATGGACCCTCGACGGGGAACTGCGCACCACCACTCGGGACAACGTCGACCTGCTCACCCCGATCCTCGCGCGCGCTCTCGACAACGCCTGGCAGACGCACCTGCGCGCCCACGACGACGCCGTGCGCCTCCGAGACGACGAGGCCCAGCGCCCGAAGCGCGACCGGGTCATCGAACAACGCCGCCACGAACAACAACGCTTCGTACGACAACGAGAACGCCGCCGTGGCGGGCGCGGCACCGACCATCCGGGCGGCTCCACACCACCTCCGATCAGATTCGACGACCCGCCGCCGTTCTAGCCTGATCAGACGTCACTGATCTCCACCTCGGCCGCCACGAGCTCCGCCTCGAGCCGGCGGTTCTCCTCCGGGTGAACAGCGGCCGTGAGGGAACGCAGCACGCGCACCGGAGCACCGGCGCTGGCCTCGATCGCACCCAGCGCCGTGGCGCGCACGCAGAAGTCATAGGCCAGCCCGACCACGTCGATCCGTTCCCACTCGCCCCCGGCGATCAGGTTCTCGACGTTCTCACCGGTCGCCACGACAGTGCCCTCGAGCACGCTGTACGACGGCACCCCATACCCCTTGCGCACCACATCCAGGCGGTCTCCCAGTGCAGCGGCGAGCGCCTCGAACGCGGGGTGGAACGCCGCCCCGGCGGTCCCCGCCACGCAATGCACCGGCCAGGTCTGCGAGTAGTCCGGCTCGGCGGGCGGCGTCGCGAAATGGCCACCGTTATCCGTGTCCCCGCGGTGCCAGTCCTGGCTCGCGAGGATCCGGTCGTACTGGTCACCGCTGCGGCGCACCAGCTCGGTGATGCGCGCGGCGACTTCCGCACCACCGGCGACGCCCAGTGCGCCGCCCTCGCAGAAATCGTTCTGGACGTCGACGATGATGAGCATCCGTGAAGCCATGGGTCCTCCTGATGACGGTGGGCGATCCGGCACTCAGCGTACGGACACTCAGCGTACGGAGCGGCAGGGTCGCTGCACAGCCCGGCCCTGGCACAATCGCGGCATGTCCACGCCGCTTCCCCACCCGACCGGACCCCGCTCCTACCGGACCCTTCTCTCTCCACTGGACCTGGGCCGTTTCGAGGTGCGCAACCGCATCGTCATGGGGTCGATGCACGTCGGCCTCGAGGACCGGACGTCGGACGCGAAGAAGCTCGCCGCCTACCTCGGCGAACGCGCCCGCGGCGGCGTGGGCCTCATCGTCACCGGCGGCTTCTCCCCCGACCGCACCGGCCGCCTCACCCCGCGCGGCGCCGAGGCGAACGATCGCACCCTGCGCGGCCACGAGGTCATCACCCGTGAGGTCCACGAGGCCGACGGGCGCATCATCCTGCAGCTCCTCCACGCCGGCCGCTACGCCTTCCACCCGCTGGCGGCGTCTGCCCGCTCCGGCCGCTCCCCCCTCTCCCCGTTCCGCGCGCGCCGACTCACCCGGCGCGGCGTCGGCCGCACCGTCGAGCACTTCGCCGGGGCCTCCCACCGCGCGATCGAGGCCGGGTACGACGGCGTCGAGATCATGGGATCCGAGGGCTACCTGCTCAACCAGTTCCTGGCACCGACCACCAACCGTCGGCGGGACCGCTGGGGTCGCGGCTCCGAAGGCCGGCGCGCGCTGCCGCTGGCCATCGCCGCCGCCGTGCGCGCAGCGATCGGCCCTGACTCCCTGCTCAGCTACCGCATCTCCCTGCTGGACCTGGTGCCCGGCGGGCAGACCTGGGCCGAGACCGCCACCCTCGCGCGCGGCCTCACAGAACGTGGTGTGGACGTGCTGTCCACCGGCATCGGCTGGCACGAAGCCCGCGTCCCCACCATCGTCACCTCCGTGCCGCGGGCCGCCTTCGCCGAGCAGACCGGGATGCTGCGCGAGATCGTCGACGTCCCCGTCGTCGCCTCCAACCGCATCCACGACCCTGCGGTCGCCGAGCAGGTGCTCGCCTCCGGCCAGGCCGATCTGATCTCGATGGCCCGCCCGCTGCTGGCCGATCCGCACCTGCCCGCGAAGCTGGGCGACGGTCGCGCCTCGCAGGTGGTCGCCTGCATCTCCTGCAACCAGGCATGCCTGGACAAGGTGTTCGAGGGCAAGCGGGCCAGCTGCCTCGTGAACCCCCGTGCCGGGCACGAGACCGAGCTGGTGCTGCAGCCCGTCACCCAGCGCCGCGCCCGCAAGGTGGCCGTCGTCGGCGCCGGACCGGCTGGGCTCGAGGCCGCGCTGGCAGCGGCCGAGCGCGGCCATGTGGTCACCCTGTTCGAGGCCACCGAGGAGCTCGGCGGACAGCTGCGACTGGCCGCCCGGATCCCCGGCAAGGAGGACTACGCCCAGGCGCTGCAGTCCTGGCGGATGCGGCTCGCCGCCGCCGGAGTCGGGATCCGGCTGGGCTTCCGCCCGAGTGCGAAGGATCTGCTCGGATTCCACGACGTCATCGTCGCCACCGGGGTCATCCCGCGCGTGGTGGACCTCCCGGCCGACGACGGCCCGCAGGTCATCAGCTATGCGGACCTGCTCGAGGGACGCGCCGAGGCGGGCCCACGGGTCGCTATCATCGGCGCCGGCGGGATCGGGGTCGACGTCGCGGAGTACCTCACCTCCGCGCGGCCCTCCCCCACACTCGACACCGAGACCTGGAAGGCGCACTGGGGCGTGGTCGACGCCGATGAGCACCGCGGCGGCGTGGCCCCGCGGGACCACCGCGCGACCATCGACGAAGGGAGCCTGGCCCGCGAGGTCCACCTGCTCCAGCGCAAGGAGACCCGGATCGGCGCGGGCCTCGGCCGCACCACCGGCTGGGTCCACCGCGCCGAGCTGCGACGCGCCGGCATCATCGAGCACCGCGGCGTCACCTACCAGCGCGTTGACGCCGAGGGCCTGCACATCCTCGAGGAGGACACGGAGCGGGTCGTCGAGGTGGACACCGTCGTGGTCTGCGCCGGGCAGGTCAGCGTGAACGATCTGGCCGAGAAGGTCGTCGCCGCGCGCTCGGGCCGCACGCCCCGGGTGCACGTCGTCGGCGGGGCCGACGTGGCCGCCGAGCTCGACGCCGAGCGGGCCATCCGTCAGGCCGTCGAGGTCGCCGCGAGCCTGTGAGGCCTGGACACCGCGACCCCGATCCGGGAGGATCCGGTGCTATGAGCATCCGTGCCGAGTCCGAACTGCTCGCCCGCGCGATCGACCTCGCGAGCGCGAACGTCGCAGAGGGCGGCGGGCCCTTCGGGGCGGTCGTGCGCACCGCCGACGGTGGCCTCATCGACGGTGTCAACCGGGTCACCTCCCTGCACGACCCCACCGCGCACGCCGAGGTCCTGGCGATCCGCGCGGCCTGCGCGCAGCTGGAGACGGTCGAGCTGCGCGGCGCCGTGCTCTACGCCAGCTGCGAGCCCTGCCCGATGTGCCTGGCCACCGCGCTGTGGGCGCGCATGGACAAGGTGGTGTTCGCCGCCGGTCGCGATGACGCGGCCCGCGCCGGATTCGACGACGCCGCCTTCTACGCGTACTTCGAGACCCCGGGCCACCACGCCCTGCTGCCCACCGAGCAGTCCCGGACCGCGCAGGCCGCAGCGCCCTTCGAGGCCTGGCGCGCGCACGAGGACCGCACGGAGTACTGAGTACCGTTCAGCCCCCGTGAGCGCCCTCGAGGACCTCGCGGGCGATCGGACCGGAGGTCACCGAGCCATAGCTGCCGTCCTCGACGAACGCGGCGATGACCAGGTCTCCCTGGGCGACGATCACCCAGGAATGCAGCTTCAGCTCGCCGTTCTCATCGGTCCACTCCGCGGTGCCGGTCTTGCCGATCACCGGATCCCCGGGGACATCCGCGAACTCATCGAGGCTCCCCTCGGTGACGACCCCGCGCAGCATCTCTTGCATCTGCGAGGTCTCGTCCTGCGTGAGCGGCTGCGGCACCTCCTCGGCGGCGCTCTCCTCGTCGGCGAGGATCCGCGGGTGCACGGTGGCGCCCTGTTGGATGCTTCCGAGCACGACTGCCATGCTCAGCGGCGAGGTCAGCACGCGGCCCTGCCCCATCATGGCGGCCGCATGCTCGGTGCCGGAGTCCTCGGGGTCGACCGAGCCCATGAAGGCCTCCAGCCCGGCCGGCTTCTCCTGGCCGATCCCGAGCGTCGTCGCGGCGTCGGCGAGCGCGGGCTGGTCGACGGTGTCGTGCTGGAGCAGCAGCGCCGTGTTGCAGGAGTGCGCGATGACGTCCCGCAGCGGCATCGGCCCGAACAGGTCCGGGGACATCGAATCCGCGTTCTTGAAGCTGCGCCCCTCGACGGTGGCCGTCTCCGGGCACTGCAGCGTCGTATCGGGAGTGACGCCCTCGCGCAGCAGGGCGAGCGAGGTCACGGCCTTGAAGGTCGAGCCCGGCGCGTACTGGCCGACCAGACCCACCGGGTAGGACTGCCCCGTCGGCCCGAGGGCCGAGGCGAGCACATCGCCGGTCGAGGGCTGCAGGGCGATCACCGCTGCCGGGGAGTCCTCGTCGGCGATCGCGGCCGTGGCCAGGCGCTGCAGCTCATCGTCGAGAGTCGTGCGCACCTCGGTCCCCTCGGTGGGCTCCACGCGGTGCAGGGAGCGTTCGGCGTCCGCATCCGGATCCACCGCGACGACGTTCGCACCGGCTGCTCCCACCAGTGCCTCCCGCTGCGCGGCGACGACACCGCCGCTGGCGACGAGATCACCGGCCTCGATCTCGCCGTCGGAGTTCTCGACGTCCTCCCCGCTGGCCTCGCGCAGCGCGCCGAGCACACCGGGCGCGTAACCGCGCTCCGTCGCCAGCGGCTGAGTCTCCTCCAGCGCCCGGTAGCCCGGCACCTCAGCGGCCTCGTCGAGCGGGTACTCGCCCTCGTCCTGAACCCGGATGGTCAGGGCCGGGACGAACGCCTCGGCGCCGTAATCGGAGACGCTCTGCACGAACCGATCCGCGTCGATGCCGAGCAGGCCGGCGAGCTCGCGGGCGGCCGCCTCCTGGTCCGCCTCCTCGACCTGGGTCTTGTCCAGGCCGAGCACCGTGACGTCGTGCGGGCCGTACAACGTGGTGCCGTCGCGGTCGGTGACGGTGCCGAGGGTGGGCTCCAGGGTCTGCAGCTCCAGGTGCTCGCGGTTGGTCAGATCAGGGGCGAACATCTCCGGAGCGAGGTCCGCGGCCCAGCCGTCCTCGGTGCGTCGCAGCGTGGCTTCGGTGGTGTAGCTCCAGGTCCCGGCCTCGTGCGGGAGTGCCCAGGTCCACGACAGGGTGGAGGTGCGGACCCCGTCCTCGGCGCTGCCCGCATCGGTGAGCTCGACCGTCGGGGCCTCGCCGGTCGCCTCGAGCATCGAGCCGAGGATGCGTTCGTGCTCCGCAGTGGCCTCCGACGCCTCGAGGTCCGCGAGCGCCACTTCCGCGAAGTCCCCGTCCGGCAGCGCTGCGGCGAGCGCCTCCGCCTCCTCGGTGCCGTCGCCGAAGCGATCGCGCCACAGGACGACCGCGATCACGAGGGCCACCACGACCACGGCGGCGACGATCGCGACCAGGAGACCTCGACGACGGGAACGGGGGTGTGCGGCGCTCATGGGGACATCTTCCCGGTCCCGCCGCTGATCCGTCCACCTAGACTCGGCCTCATGCCCCGAGTGCTCCACACCGCCCAGGCGCTCGTCGACATCGTCGTCGAGCTCGAGGATCTCCCCCCGCGCGGCGGCAACGCCAATGCGCTGAGCGAGCAGTGGTACGCCGGGGGCGCCGTGACCACGCTGGTCGCCGCCGCCCGCACCGGCGCCGAGGCGGTCCATGGCGGCGCGCACGGCGCCGGCCCCCATGGAGACCTGATCCGGCAGGCGCTCGCGGCCGACGAGGTCCAGCTCTCCGACGCGGTCCATGCCGATGCCGACACCGGATACTGCATGGTCATGCTCGAACCGTCGGCCGAACGCACGTTCCTCACCGTCTACGGCGCCGAGCGGCAGATCACCGCGCAGTCCCTCGCGACCCTCGACCCGCGGCCCGGGGACCTCCTGTGCCTGTCCGGGTACAGCCTGTTCGAACCCACCCGGGACCCGCTGCTGGACTTCCTGGACACGGTCCCCGCCGGCGTCGAGGTGGTGCTCGACCCGGGAGCGCCCTTCGCCACCTTCCCCCGGGAGGTGCAGGAGCGAGTGCTCGCTCGCACCACGGTGTGGACCTCGAACGCCGACGAGGCGCGCGCCCTGACCGGCCTCGACGCCCTCGAGGACACACCGGAGGCACTGCGCCGCCGCATCGGCCCGCACGCCGTGGTGATCGTGCGCGACGGCGACCGCGGATGCATCGTCTTCCATCACGGCCGCGGCACCGAGATCCCCGCCTTCCCCCAGCAGCCCGTGGACACCAATGGCGCCGGCGACACCCACACCGGGGTGCTGCTGGCCGAACGTGCCCTCGGCGCCGACTGGGAATCCGCCGCGACCCGCGCGAACGCCGCCGCCGGGATCGCCGTGACCCGCAAGGGACCCCAGAGCGCCCCCAGCCGCACCGAGGTCGACGCCTTCCTGGCCTGATCTGCGCGGGCTCGGCCCTACGATGGATGGGCACAGCGAGAGGACGACGAGCATGGACGACATCACCTTCCACGACTTCTGGGCCACCACCATCGACGGCGAACGCCAGGAGATGAGCGACTATCGCGGCCGCCTCGTGCTGGTCGTCAACACCGCCACCCAGTGCGCCTTCACCGCGCAGTTCCTCGGCCTGCAATCCCTCCAGGACCGCTTCGCCGAGCATGGCTTCACGGTGCTCGGCTTCCCCTCGGACCAGTTCCATCAGGACCCCGGGACCGACGAGGACACCAAGGAGACCTGCACCTCGACCTACGACGTCACCTTCCCGCTGTTCTCGAAGATCGACGTCAACGGGTCCCGAGCCCACCCCCTGTGGCAGTGGTTGTGCACCCAGAAGGCCGGTGTGATGGGCGGGCGCATCGCCTGGAACTTCACCAAGTTCCTCATCGACGGCGAGGGTCACGTGCTGCGCCGCTACGCCCCACCGGTGCCTCCCGCACGTATCGCAGGTCGGATCGAGCGAAGCCTCGATCTGCGCTGATCAGGGCATCCCCATCCGCAGTTGGTAGCCTGGGTCACAGTTCCCTCCCAATCGAAAGGGGTCCTCATGGAAGGCGTCGTTCTCTTCCTCGTCATTGCGGTCGTCATCATCATCATCCTGGTGGTGCTGGGCGCACTTCTGTTCGGTGGCCTGCGCACCTCGATCATGTTCACCGTGCACTCCCGCGAAGCCGTGATCGTCGAGCGCTTCGGCAAGTTCAAGCGCGTCGCGCACGCCGGTCTGAACTTCAAGGCCCCGTTCGTCGACAACACCACCCGGCCCATCTCGCTGCGCGTCCAGCAGCTCGAAGTGAACATCGAGTCCAAGACCAAGGACAACGTGTTCGTCAACGTGCCGGTGGCGGTGCAGTATGTGATCAAGGAAGAGCAGGTCGTCGACGCGTACTACAAGCTCTCCAACGCCGAGGCGCAGATCCGCTCCTACGTGTTCGACACCGTGCGCTCCGCACTGTCGGCCCTCGAGCTGGACGCCGCCTTCGAGTCGAAGGACGACATCGCCAGCAGCGTCGAGCAGACCCTCTCGGCCCGCATGCGCGAGTTCGGCTTCAACATCATCAACACCCTGGTCCAGGACATCTCTCCCGACCAGCGGGTGCGCGATTCGATGAACTCCATCAACGCCGCCCAGCGTGACCGCGTCGCGGCGCAGTCCCTGGCCGAGGCCGACAAGATCAAGCGCGTCACCCAGGCCGAGGCGGAGGCCGAGTCCAAGCGCCTCCAGGGTGAGGGCGTCGCTGCCCAGCGCAAGGCGATCGCCCTGGGCATCGCCGAGCAGTACGAGATGCTCCGCAAGGTCGGCATCGAGCACTCCGCCGAGCAGCTGCTGCTGATGACGCAGTACTTCGACACCATGCAGGATGTTGCCCGCAACGGCCGCTCCAACGTGCTCTACCTGCCCTCGAACCCGGGCGCGGTGGGCAACATGGGCGACGAGATCCGCACCGCGATGCTGCAGTCGCAGGCGGCGGCCGAGGCCACCCAGAACGCCGATGTCGCCGACGCCGAGGACCGTCAGCGCGTCAGCGCGCAGGATCTGCGCGACCAGGAGCAGGCCCGCGCCGAGCGGGCGCGCTCCGAGGCCGAGCGCCGCAGCCGCGAGGCGGCGCAGCAGGCCCAGAACGGGCCGGGCAGCCCGCCGTGGGCGCATCCCGGTTCCGCGAACCAGGGCTGATCGCTTGATCGAAGGCCCGGGGTGCTGCAGGCGCCCCGGGCCTTCTTCGACTCCGGAAAGAGGACCTGCCATGGATCGACCCAATATCATCCTCGTCTGCGTCGACGAGATGCGGGCCGACGCCCTGGGCGCCGCCGGCAACGAGCACATCGACACCCCGAACCTCGATGACCTCGCCCGCGACGGATACCACTTCACCCGCGCCTACTCCGCGACCCCGACCTGCGTGCCCGCCCGGGTCGCGATGTTCACCGGGAAGTCCCCCGCCCAGCACGGGCGGTACGGGTACCGGGAGGGAATCTCCTTCCCCGACGCGTACCCAGTCACCCTGCAGTCCACGCTGCGGGAGGCCGGTTACCAGACGTACGGCGTCGGCAAGATGCACGTGTTCCCCGATCGGGCCCGCTGCGGCTTCGACGAGGTGCTGCTGCACGACGGCTTCCTGCACGCCTCGCGGCGGCTCAGCCGGGGCCCGTCGGCGGCGATCGACGACTACGTCGACTTCCTGCGCCGCGAGACCGGGGATCCTCGCGCCGACTACCAGGAGACCGGGATCGGCTGCAATGCGATGACCGCGCGGCCGTGCGAGCGCGAGGAACGGCTGCATCCCACGCGCTGGGTGGCCGACGAGTCCTTCCGCTTCCTGCAGCGACGCGACCCCTCGCGCCCGTTCTTCCTATACATGTCCTTCCACCGGCCGCACGCCCCCTTCGATCCGCCGGGGTGGCTGTGGGACAAGTACCGCGGCCGCGAGTTCCCTCCACGACCGGTGGGCGACTGGGTCTCCCGCTTCGACGAGCACCGCGAGGACTACGCCTCCGAGGCGGAGTTCGGGGCGCAGAAGGAGACCACCCATCAGCAGGTGAAGGCCGGATACTACGGCTCGATCGAGTTCATCGACCTGCAGCTGAACCGTCTGCGCGAGCAGCTCTCGGACCATGATCTGCTACAGGACACAGTGATCGTGTTCGTCTCCGATCACGGCGACATGATGGGCGACCACGACATGTACCGGAAGTCCGTGGGGTACGAGGGCTCCGCGCGAGTACCGCTGGTGGTGCATGTGCCGCCGCGGCTGCGAGACGGCTGGGGCGAGCCCGGGCAGGTCGAGGCGATCGTCGAGCTGCGCGACCTGATGCCCACGGTGCTCGGGGTGGCCGGGGTCGAGGTGCCGGAGGGAGTGGACGGGATGGACCTGCGAGCAGCGACCTCGGACGGTGCAGTGCGGGAGCATCTGCACGGGGAGCACCTGATCGGCTCGCTGGGGCGGCACTCGATGCAGTGGATTCGCTCGCAGCGGTACAAGTACGTGTGGTTCTCCGGCGACGGGCACGAGCAGCTGTTCGACCTCGAGGCGGATCCGCAGGAGCTGCAGGACCTCGCGACGGAGCCGCAGCATGCCCAGGAGCTGGCGCGGCATCGGGAGATCCTGGTGCGGGAACTGCGTGACCGCGAGGAGGGCTTCGTCGACAGCGGCGCCCTGGTGCCCGGGCGTGTGCTGCAGTCCGAGGCGTCCTGGGTGCGGGAGCACGCGCTCCTCTGACGAGCTCCGTCGAAAGTCGCACGTCGCCGAGGTGAAGTGCAGACCGGAGGCAGATACCCCGCGGGCCCGTGGATGATGAGCTGGGACCATGACCGATTCTGCCCCGCCTCCCGCCCCGGACGCTCCTGACTCCTACGCCGTCGAGAAGCGGATCGGCCGTCTCGTCGCCGTGACGCTCGCCTGGTGGGCACATGGCGGAGTGCGATTCTTCCTCGCCCTCGTCCTCATGTACTACGGCGCGACGAAGCTCGTGTTCGGCCAGTTCGGTCTGGCCGACGCCGGCGACGCGCTCATCAGCCAGGGCGAGATGAGCCCGATGGGTCTGCTGTGGCGGATGGTCGCCTTCTCCCCGCTCTTCCAGTTCCTCGCGGGGCTCGCGGAGTTCGGCGCCGGCCTCGCGCTGCTGTGGCGGCGCTCGGTCCCGCTGGGCGCGGCGATCGGTGCCGCGTCCATGGCGTTCGTACTGGTGCTGAACATCGGCTACGACGTGATGGTCAAGATCCCCTCGCTGCTGTACCTGATCCTGTCGATCATCGTCCTGATCCCGTGGATACCCCGGCTGGCCCGTGCCGTCCTCGGTCGCGGCGAGATCCCTCGCGGGCCCCTTCCCACCCTGATCCCCTGGCGTCCGCTCGCGCGGTTCACGAACGTGCTCGGGCCGATCGCCGCGCTCGCCATAGCAGTCCTCGTCGGCTGGAGCGCCTCCCAGCTGTACCCCCCGCGCAGCATCGACGCCTCGACCCCCGCGGGGGTGTGGGAGGTGCAGCAGGACACCGCCGAGCCCGCCGCGCAGCTCTCCGAGGACGACCGATGGAGCGCCCTCGCCTTCGGCTCGACGATCAACGGGGAGGACGCCCAGGTGCAGCTGCGCCTGGCCAACGGGGAGCTGCTCACCGGCACGTACCAGCGCACCGGCGGGGGAAGCGTCGCTCTCGAGCTCCATCCGCTGCGCGAGGAGGGTCAGGCCATCGACGACTACCTGGACCAGGAGACGCAGTCGCTGACCGTGAGCATCGAGGAGCAGGCCGATGGCACCCTGCACCTCACCGGCGAGGGGCAGGACCTGGTGCTGGCCCCGGACGAGTCCGGTTCGACGCTCTACGACCGCGGCTTCAGCTGGGGCATCCGACCGGACGACCCGTTCAACCGCTGATCGCGGCGGCCGAGTCCTGAGTCCGGATGTCGGTGCGCTCCCTTAGTGTGGAGCGGGACGTGCGACGACGGAGGAGCCCAGATGCAGATCGAGTTCGGCTGGTCGCTGGATGGCACCGCCTGGGCGGACGGCTCCAGCTCGACCGGTTCGGTGCGGATGGGCCCCCGAGGCCTCGTCCAGCTGCTGCAGACGCGGCTCGCGCTGACCCGCCCGTCCGTCGACCCGGCGGTGCGGATCGCGCAGTACGCGCGGGCGATCGCGGCGGCGGACCACGACTGGGTGCGGGACTCCTTCGACGTCGACCCGTGGGCGACCGCGACCACCGTGCTGGGATGGCGGGATGCGGCCGTCATGGCCGGGGCCGCACTGCGACGAGCGCCCGGGCTGCCCCCGCGGGTGGAGGCGCTGTGCGCGATCGAGGAGGCTGCCGAGCTCTCCCCCGGCGGGGCCGATGACCTGGCCGAGCTGGTGGATCTGCTCGAGGATCTGGCCGAGGCCCCGTGGCCGCTGGGGATCGACCGGCTCCTGTGTCAGGAGGAGGCGGCGGCTCTTCCGGGCTTGTGGCCGCGGCTGCTGGAGCTGCTCGGCGGGGCCGGGGTCGAGGTCGCCGCGGCCGACGAGCCTCCGGCTGGACGCCCTGAGCTGGTGCTCCTCGAGGCCGACGATGAATGGGCCGCCGCCGAGACCGCGGCACGGTTCCTCACGGGGCGCGAGGGAGATCCGGTCCAGATCCTCGCCACGGAGGACACCGTGCTGCTGGATCAGGAGCTGCAGCGGCGGGGGCAGGCCGCGATCGGGGTCGCCGGGGCGTCGGCGGATCGCACCAGTGTTCAGATCCTCCCGCTGTACCTCTCCATCGCGATCGCCCCGGTGGACGTGCAGCAGCTCGGCGCCTTCCTGGACCTGCGGGTGCTGGATGCTCCGGAGGCGGACCGCGACCTCCTCGGTCTGGTGCCCTCGCGGGTGCGCCGGCGGTTCCTGGACGCACTGGCCGCCGAGCCCGGCACCGGCGGTCCCGCCTGGGAGGCAGTGCTCGCGGAGCTCGCCGCCGACCCCGAGGAGGCCGCCGCGTTCGAGATCGCCCGGGAGGTCTCCGCCCTGGTCACCGACCCGATCAACCCCGATCAGCTCACCCCGGCCCGGCTGCGTGCGGCGACCGCCTGGCTCGGCACGCGGCTGCGTGCCCTCGGGCAGGGAGATCCCGGGCTGGTACGCGCCGGCGCCCACCTGCAGACCTTTCTCGAGGTGATCGACACCCTCGGCGAGGACCATGTGCTCGGGGCGCGCGAGCTCTCCCAGATCGTCGCGGCATCCGGAGGCCGCGCCGCCTCCCCCTTCGCCCGTCCCGAGGCGACCGCCTCCTGGACCACCTGCACGCGGCCCGCGCAGGTGCGCCACCGTGGCGGGGACGTGCTGTGGTGGGGTGCAGACCGCCAGGACACGCACGCCGGTGTGAGCTGGGACGCCGTCGAGGTTGAGGCGCTCGAGCAGTTGGGGGCACGGCTGGTGGAGCCCGCCGCCCTGGCCGCGCTGGAGACCGATGCAGGACTGCGCGCGCTGCTCGGCGCGGCACGTCTGATCGTGATCCGAACCCGCAGCCGCGCGGAGAAGGCCACCGCGCCGCATTCCCTGCTCGCTCACCTCGCCGCCGAGCGTGCCGAGGCCGGGGAGGACGTCGCCGAGGTGCTCGCGCGGTACCTGGTGGACCTGCGCAGCACCCTGGGCCCGACGGGATGGGAACTGGCCGGATCGCGGCGGGAGGTGACGGTCCCACCGCTGCAGGCCCCCGCGGAGCCGCCGGAGGACCTCACCAAGCAGGCCGGCCCGGCGCCGCATCTGCTGCCTCGTGCCCTGAGCTACTCCCAGGCGGAGAACCTGCTGGGGTGTCGGCAGAAGTGGACGTATCGCAGCGGGCTCGGGATCCGGCCCGCCTCGGTCGCGAGCGTGCCCAGCGGAAACCAGATGATCGGCACCCTGGTGCACGCCGTGGTCGAGGAGCTCGTCAACGCCCGGCAGGAGCAGGGGCGCACCGGTGCGCCGTCGGCCGCCGAGATCGGCGAGGCCCTGGACGCGCAGGTGCCCCAGCTCGCCTCGGAGCTGCTGCTGCCCGGCCGCGAGGTCGAACTGACCACGATGCGGGAGACGGCGGTGCGCTCCCTGATGGAGTTCTTCGGCCGCCTGTCGCAGGCGGGGCTGGTGATCACCTCGGTCGAGTCCCGCTTCGAGGAACCGCTGACCCTGCGCCTGCGGCGCGGGGACGTGGACGTGCCGTTCCTGGGTTATCGCGATGTGCTCGCGCAGGACGCCGCCGGGCACCCCACGGTGATCGACCTGAAGTGGACCGCCGCCGCGAAGAAGTACCCCGAGCTGTTCGATGCCGGGGAGGCGCTGCAGTTGGCCTCCTACGCCTGGTCGCTGCACGACGACACCGCCGACGTCGGCTATTTCCTGCTCAAGCAGGGCGAGTTCGTCTCCGCGAACCCGGCGCTGGACCCGCACGGTCGGCCCACGCTCGACATCGCCGGTGCGTGGGCGACGACGACCTCGGGGATCACCGAGGCGCTGGACGCGATCGGCGAGGGCACCGTCTCCGCCCGGTCCGGGCAGATCCTGCGCGACGCCGGGCAGGACCTCGGCACCCCGCGCCAGGACGCGAAGAAGACCTACACCGCGGCGCAGGAGTCGGCGCGGGCGGACGGCGGGATCGTGGTCGACGCCCGCTGCGACTACTGCGACTTCTCCCTGCTGTGCGGCCTGAGAGGCGATGCATCATGAGCTTCACCCTGATCAATGCCTCCGCCGGCTCCGGCAAGACCTACACGCTGACCCGGCTGCTGGCGCAGCGCCTCGCAGCGGGGCTGGACCCCTCGCAGGTCATCGCCACCACCTTCACCGTCAAGGCGGCCGACGAGCTCTCCCAGCGGGTGCGCTCCACACTGCTGGACCGTCAGCAGGTGGAGGCGGCGCGCGGCATCGACAGCGCCCTGATCAGCACCGTGAACTCGGTGGCCGGGCGCCTGGTGACGGAGTACGCGCTGGATGCGGGTATCTCCCCGCAGGTGCAGGTGCTCGACGACACCACGCAGAAAGCGGCTTTCGCCGCGGCGATCGACCGGACGGCCGCGGCGGCCGGGGTGCGCTGGGCAGCGATGCTCGCCCGCACCGAGCACGACGGCGACGAGAAGGACACCGGCGTCGGGTTCGGGAACCGGAAGCAGGCCTGGCGTGGCCGGGTCAAGGATGTTGCGGACACTGCCCGCACCAATCTCCTGGGTGCCGAGGATCTGCGCGCTGCAGCGCCCGCCTCCTGGGAGGAGTTCCGGGCCGCGGCGCAGCTGCCGGAGCCGGGCGACGATCTGCGCGGCCGCTGGCTGCATGAGCTCGGACAGCGCATCGGGGACTTCGAACTGGACCTCGCCGCATCGGTCGACGCCGCCGGGGAGGCGGTCAAGGGCGGGCCGATCGCGGCACGCAGCGTGAACAGGGCCCGCGGCGACCTCACGGCGCTGCGCCGGCTCGAGCGGACCCTGCGCGACCATGATCGCGCGCCGTGGTCGAGCTGGCTGCGGTTGGCCCGCGGCGCCTTCGGGGCGCCGGCGAACGCCGCCCTCGAGCCGCTCGCCGTCGAGATCGCCGAGAGCTTCGCGGAGAATCCCGCCTGGCAGCAAGACCTGCAGGACCTCATCGCGCTCGTCCTCGACGTCGCTGCGGAGTCCCTCGAGGCCTACGAGACCTATAAGCGCGAGCTGGGCCTGATCGACTTCATCGACCAGGAGGTGCGGGCGCTGCGCCTGCTGCAGGGCTCCCCGCGGGTGCGGCAATCGATCGCCTCCCGCTTCCGGCTGCTCGCGGTCGACGAGTTCCAGGACACCTCCCCCATCCAGCTCGCCCTGTTCCTCGAGCTCTCCCAGCTCATCGAGGAGAAGATCTGGGTGGGCGACCCCAAGCAGGCGATCTACGGCTTCCGCGACGCCGATCCGCGCCTGATGCGGGACATCATCGCCGCGCTCGAGGGCGGCGGCACCGTGTTCGGGACCGGCGAGGTGCAGAACCTCTCCCACTCCTGGCGCTCCCAGAAGCTGCTGGTGGACTTCTCCAACGCCGTGTTCGCCCCGGTGTTCGCGCCCGAGGGGACGGGCTTGGAACGGGTCGCGCTCTCGATCCCCGCTCAGCGGCAGGCCGCAGCCGGCGGTGGCCGCCTCGAGGTGTGGGAGGCGACGAAGAACGACCGCCGCGTGGTCTCCGCGCAGAAGCATGCCGCGATGATCGCCGAGCAGATCCGGCGACGGATCGACGAGGGCGCCTTCACCCCCGGGGGCACCGCGGTGCTGGTGCGCAGCAATGCCCAACGAGCCTCCGTGGTCGCCGCGCTGCAGGAGCGCGGCGTGCCCACCGCCGGCGCCGCCCATCCGCTGCTCGCCACGCGCGAGGCGCAGATGGTGCGCGCAGCACTGGCCGTGACCCTCGACGGCTCGGACACCCTGGCCCTGACCGAGCTGGTGACGCTGCTGGAGGACCATGGCGCCCATCGCGACTGGTTCGCGCAGCTGATGGCCGCCCCGGACCGGGATGCGCGCAGGGAGGTGTTCGCGCAGTGGTGGGAGGATCCCGTGCTGAGCGGGCTGCGGGAGGTGCGCCGCGCCTGCATCGGCTTCACCCCGGTGGAGATGGTGAGCGCTCTGATCGATGCTCTGGACCTGCCGCAGCGGATCAAGCGCTGGACCGACCAGGGCTCGCGCCGCCGCACCCTCGATGCCTTGCGGGCGCTCGCGCGCGACACCACCGAGCGTCGCCGCGCGGAGGGCTCCCCCATCACGCTGACGGGACTGCGCTCGGAACTCGATGCCTGGGAGGAGGGGCCGGACCTCTCCGCCCTGCCCGACGCCGTCTGGGTGGGCACTATCCACGGGGCGAAGGGCCTGGAGTGGGACCACGTGGTCACCTACCTCGGCGCGCCCCCGAAGGAGCGCGATCACTCCAGCGGCGTGCTCGTGGTCTCCCCCGGCGCGCTCGACGTCACCGCCCCGCTCGCGGGTCGCAGCCTGCGCTTCTGGCCGAAGGTCGCCGCCGCGGTCGAGATCACCGAGCACCTCGCGGTCTCGGACTTCGCGACCCGCCGGCGCAGCGCCGAGGCCGAGGAGTCCGGACGCCTGCACTACGTGGCCCTGACCCGTGCCGCCCGCACCGCGGTGCTCGCCGTGCCCGGCGCGGCGACCGTGCTGGACACCCTGGTCGAGAGAACCCCGCTGGTGAGCTGGTCCGACGAGGCACTCACCGTGCACGGCACGTCGGATCCGCTGCCGGCGACCATCGCCCGCGTGAACGTGGACGAACTTCTCGAGGGGACGCCGCAGCGGCTGCCGCGCCCTGCGGATCCGCTGGCAGCGACGGATGTCCCGCTGCGTCCCAGCGGTGAGGCCGCGCGTCGTGTCTCCGCCCGCTTCCAGGCCTCGGCCGTCGGCTCCGACGACGGGCTCGGGGAGGTCAGGGAGCCGCGCAGCATCGGCCCCGTGCTGGTGTCCGGTGGTGGCCCGCAGTGGGAGCGCGTAGGCGAGGCGGTGCACGCCTACCTCGCCCTGCCGCTGACTCACCTCGACCCGGTGCGACGACGGGAGGCTGCGCAGCGCCTGCTGGAGCGGTGGATGGTGACCCGCACGGTCGATGCGCAGGTGCTGCTGGACGCGGGCGAGCGCTGGAACGCGTTCCTGACCGCGGAGTTCCCCGGGGCGGTGACGATGGCCGAGCAGCCGATCACCTGGTGGAACGAGGACTCCCAGGTCATGGAGGGATGGATCGACACCCTGCTGCGACTGCCGGACGGCTCAGTGGTGCTGGTGGACCACAAGACCTATCCGGGTGACGACCCGGTGCGGCACGTGCGCGAGAACTATCTGGGGCAGATGTCCACGTATTCCCGCGCGCTGGCCGCGGCGGGCTCCCGGCCCCAGCGGATCCTTCTGCACCTGCCGCTGCGCGGCGAAGTCCTCGAGGTGCGGCTGCCTGAGCATGGTCGCTGAGGTGATCACGCCGGAGGAGGCCGCTGCCAGAGCTCTGACGCTGGTCGATGCGGCACGGCGCACGGGATCACGCCGGATGCTGGGAATCGCGGGGGCGCCCGGGGCGGGGAAGTCCACGCTCACGGAGCTGCTCGTGGCCGCTCTGCCGGCGGGCAGCTGCGTGGTGGTGCCGATGGACGGCTTCCACCTGGCCGATGTCGCGTTGGAGCGCCTGGGCAGGCTCGAGCGCAAGGGCGCTCCGGATACCTTCGACGCCGCCGGCTATGCGGCACTGCTGCAGCGGATCCGCACGGCGATGCCGCAGGATCCCTCGGTGTGGGCGCCGATGTTCGAGCGGGAGCTCGAGCAGCCGATCGCCGGCGCCATCGAGGTCAGCAGTGAGGTGCCGCTGGTGATCACCGAGGGCAATTACCTGCTCTCCGAGGACGGCGCGTTCGCGCAGGTGCCTGCGATGCTCGACGCCCGCTGGTTCGTCGAGGTGCCCGAGCACCTGCGCCACGAGAGGCTGATCGCCCGCCACGAGCGCTTCGGGAAGCCGCCCGATGCCGCCCGGGAGTGGGCACTCGGCCCCGACGAGGCCAACGCCCGCCTCGTCGGGGCCACCCGCTCCCGGGCCGAGGAGATCATCCAGCTGGGCTGAGGTCTCCCTGCCGGGTCAGCTCCGGGACAGGAGCGCGCGCACGAAGTTGGCGGAACGTTCGCGCAGCCCCTCGATCCTCATCTCCTGGTGGTAGGCCAGCAGCGCCGGGTCCTCGGTGCGCAGTTCATACGGCTCCGGGGGTCGGCGGACGTTGTCCGAGCACCGGAAGTCCGCGCACACCGAGGTACCGATGGAGCTCCCGCGCCGACCAGCGGGCCCGGCGAGGGGAGCGACGAACGAGGCGGCGTGCACCCCGGCGACCACGTCCTCGCACCAGGCGCACATCATCTTCCGGGTCGGGGCCTTCTCCGCGCCGCGCAGCATCAGCACGGCCAGTTCGCCGTCGACCTCGAGGGCGACATAGTGCTGCAGCGGCTTCTTGGGGTCCTGCCAGCCGAGGTAGTCGAGCTCGGCGAACTCGATCATGTCGAGATCGGGGAGGTTCGCGCGCTTCGCCTCGCCCTTGCTGGCGTTGACGAAGGCGTTGCGGATCTGGGTTTCGGTCAGGGTGTTCACAGGGGTGTCCTCACGACGTGCATGCGGGGAGGGAGCGATGGCGGATACGGGCGCACCGCGTCATGCCGAGAAGGCCCGGTGGGCCGCCCCGCTTCCTGCACGCTCCCTGCGCATGCTCATCTCCTCGTACGTCGTGTGTGCCGCACCCTGACAGGAGACGGCCGCGGCCACGCTACGCCGAGCGGCCGCAGCCAGCAAGGAATTTGTGGGTGGGCGTGATCGCTCAGACCAGCGGCGGGAGGACCCCTCAGGCGATGATCTGGTTCAGCTGCTCGAGGTCCCCGGCGGAGAGCTCCAGGTCCATGGCACGGGCGGAGTCCGTGATCGACTCGGGGCGACTGGCACCCGGAATCGGGATGACGTGATCGCCCAGGGCGAGCTCCCAGGCGAGCACCACCTGCTGCGGGCTCACGCCGTGGGCATCGGCGATGCGCTGGATCTGCTCGAACCGCTCCCCCACGGCGCTGGCGCCGCCGCCGGTGCCGCCGAGCGGCGACCACGGGACGAAGGCGATGCCGTGCTCCCCGCAGTGCTTCAGCTCGCGCGCGCTCGTGTGGAAGAAGGTCGGCGAGAACTCGTTCTGCACCGCGGCGAGGCCGCCCTCGCCCAGCACCTCGAGGGCCACGTCGATCTCCTCGACGTTCGCGTTGGAGATGCCGATCTCGCGGATCAGCCCCTCCTCCTGGAAGGCGGCGAGCGCCTCGACGCCCTCGGCGTAGCGGATGCTGCGGTCCGGGCGGTGCCAGTAGTAGAGGTCGACGGAGTCGATGCCGAGGTTCGCCAAGGACTTCTCCAGGGCAGCGCGCAGATACGTCGCGGAGCCGTCGCGGCCGCCGCCCTCGGCGGAGCGGGTGATGCCGCCCTTGGTGGCCAACACCACGGAGGAGCGGTCGCCGTCCCAGCTGCGCAGGCCCTCGGCCACGATCTTCTCGTTGTGGCCCATGGTGTCCCAGCTGGGGGCGTAGATGTCTGCGGTGTCGAGGAAGGTGACGCCGGCGTCGAGGGTCGCGTGGATCGTCGCCATCGCGCGCTCGTGCGGGGCGGGCTCGCCGCGTCCCTGCGACAGGGGCATGGCGCCCAATCCGAGCGGGGAGACGGTCAGGGAGCCGATGCGGCGGGTAGGTGCAGTCATACGGTAAGCGTATGCCTCCGGTCAGTTCCCCGTCATCCCGTGACCGGGACTCCGGGACCGACGACCTCCGGCATCGAGGCGTAGAAGCGGAAGATGTCGTCCCAGTCGGCGTCTTCGCCGGGCGGTTCCTGGGAGATCGTGACGCGCACGAGGTCACCATCGGCTTCCGCCTCCTGGACGACCATGCGTCCTCGGGTGTCCGGGGCGCCGTCGAGAAGCCGCTGCGCAAAGGCTCCGGCGTCCCCCTCGACGCGGATCGCGCCGCGGGTGGTGTGCTCCTCGGCGGCGTCGAGACGAGTGGTCCACAGCCACTCGATCGCCCGGTCGCCGTCGGTGGAGCCCTCACCGGCCACCGCACCGCGTGAGAGGTGCGCATCCTCGAGGTCGATCGCCGCGAGGAGTCCGGGCAGGTCGTTGAACAGGGATGCCGCGGACTCCCCCGTGTCGATGCCGTCGGCCGTCGCCGCGCTCGTCCACAGCAGGTCATCTCCGATCGGCGCGATCAGGGCCGTCCGCCCGGCCTGCGGCATCGTGTCGTCGCCCTCGAGCACGAGGGCGTCCCCCTCGCGGGTGAAGTACCCGTCGAACGCGGTCTCGAGATCCTCCACCATCGGGGCGGCATCGTTCCAGAGCACGACCTCCTGGGTGCCGGACGCCACGGCGATCGCGTCCGACGGGGCGATCAGCCGCTGCGCGGACATCAGGTAGTCGAGGTCGAGGTCTTCCGTGGAGGGCGGCACGAGCAGCAGGCGGGGATCCGTGATGGTCAGAGCGTTCAGCCGGCGCGCCGGAGTGCCCAGGGCGCGAAGGTCGGCGGAGTCGTCCAGACCCAGTGCCTCGGCGGCTGCGGCCGGTCGTGACCAGCTCACCGTGAGGTGGGACCCTTCGGCCCCGTCGAGGACCGAGGGGTCGATCCGGTCGAGCATCGACTCGACATCGCGGCGGCCCCCGCCGAGGAACGGCAGCTCGGGCAGGGCGGAGCAGGCCGCGAGCGCGGTCACGCCAAGACCGGCGGCGCCGACGGCCAGCAGTCGACGGCGCGTCCAGGGTCGGGTCAGGTGTGGGGGTCGGGTCACGCGGTCAGGATATCGAGGCGATGGCGCGGCGGGAGAGCAGTTCCTGCGACCACTGCGTGAACACCGTCTCGAGTCCGGTGCGGTGGGTGGCGTCGGTGGTCGTGCGGGCGATCGCGCCGGGGGCTTCGAGGTGGAGTTCCAGCGGGCCCGGGAGCCCGTTCATCGAGGTCACCGTGGGGCGGCGGCCGAGCTGGATCACGCTGTCCAGGACGCGGTGAGGGCCGAGCACCCCGACCTCCGGCCGCGCGCCGCTGAGGTCGAGGTCCTCGAGGTGCAGCGGAGCCCCGTCGGCGCCCCTGGCACGCAAGCGGTTCCTGATCTCGCCGCCGCGCTCGCCGGTCCGTCCCAGCACGAGGGTTTCGCGCAGGCAGAGCACGGCTCCGACCCCGAGCGTCACCGTCATGTCGCGGTCCACTGCGGCGCCGTCTGCGATCACGAAGGGATATGCCCGCCACACCAGGGTCGCGCCGTCGTCCACCCGGATCCGCACGTCGAAGCGACTCCGCTGGCCCTCGGTGGGGTACGCGACGGTGCCGCCGACGTCCTCCAGGTCGAGGGTGCACCCCGTACCGACGTGGACATCGACCGCGAGGTGGTCACCTCCGACCAGTGTCGCCCCGCCCGCGACCAGGGCGACGTGGGCGCCGGTCGCGTGGCGTCGGATCGTGCGCGCCTGCAGCAGTCCCGGGGTGAGGTGCACCCGGACCGGGCCACGCTCGGCGCGCGTGATGGCGATCCGTGTCATCCGGTGGGGGCGTGCTCGTGCGGGTGGGAGTGGTCGTGCTCCTCGTCCTCGGCATGGAAGTGCGGAGCCATCGGGCCCGGATCCTGCGGGGCGTGGGTGCCGTCGGTGTGGGCGGCCAGGATCTCGAGCACCCAACTGCGCAGCGCGGCGACCGTCGCCTCCTGGTGGCGAGAGACGCCCAGTACAGGACCGCCCTCTCGGGCCCCGGTGGCGTCGGAGAGCATCAGCTCGACGTCGACCCCGACATACGGGGCGAGGTCGACCTTGTTGACCACCAGCAGGTCGGCGCGACCGATGCCGGGGCCGCCCTTGCGGGCCACGTCGCCGCCGCCGGCCACGTCGAGCACGAAGATCTGCGCGTCCACGAGCGCCGGGGAGAAGGTCGCGGTGAGGTTGTCTCCCCCGGACTCGACCAGCACCAGGTCCAGCGGGTCGAAGTCCGCCTCGAGCTCCTCGACAGCGGCGAGGTTCGCGGTGACATCGTCGCGGATCGCGGTGTGCGGGCAGGCGCCGGTCTCGACCGCCCGGATGCGCTCGGGCTCGAGCACCCCGGCCGAGCGCAGGAAGCGGGCGTCCTCGTCGGTGTAGATGTCGTTGGTGATCACGCCGATGCGGATCTCGCCGGCCAGAGCGCGGCAGATGGTCGCGATCAGAGAGCTCTTTCCGGTGCCGACGGGCCCGGCGACCCCCAGACGCAGCGAGCGGTGCGGATCGACCGGTGATAGGGCGGTGTTCTCAAGCACGGAAGAGCCTCCTCGGCAGGACGGACTGGGCTTCTGCCCAGCCCTCGGTCAGGGGAGCACCGGCGCACGGGATGCGCGTCGGGTCCTCGAGCGCGGCGAGCTCGGCCACGCGGGGTTCCAGGAGCGCGCAGGCCTCGAGCACGCGGGCTGCGGCGGCGCGCGGATCGCCGGGCTCGAGCTTGAGCAGGGCGGCGGCGACGGTCTGCGCGTCGTCGTAGGCGACCAGGCGCACGAGGTCCTCGACCCCGAGGCCCGCCGACGCTGCGACCAGGCCCAGGACGATCGGGCGCGGCCAGGGGCAGGCGCGCGAGGAGGCGGCCGGGACGGCGCCGGGCCAGAGCGCGTCAGCGAGTCGCCGCAGGCCGTCCCCCAGGGCGGAGGCGACCTCCCGCTGAGCACGGCTCGGGGTGCGCGCGGCCCACTCGCGGCGGAGGCGCTCGAGGGCCGCAGTATCGGGGACGCCCCCGGCGTCGAGGGAGATCCGTCTCGCCACGACCGCGGTGCCCGCTTCGACCGGGGCGATGGTACGCAGGCGAGTGGCGAGGTAGTCGGCGATCTCCGACGGCGCGAGACCGTCGCGCAGCGCCGCCTCCAGGGCGTTCGAGCTGACGTGGGCCCCGGCGGGCAGGCGGGAGTCCGCGAGCAGCATCGCGACGGTCGTGGCGGCGGGAGCAGAGGTCATGGTGGGCACGGCGCTCAGAACATCTGGTAGAGCTGAGCGAGCGCCAGGGTGCTGGCGGGCCGGGGCTCGACCAGTTCGCCGTCGATGCGGATCTCGAAGGTGTCCGGACGGATGTCGATATTCGGAAGGGCGTCGTTGTTGCGCATATCGGCCTTGGTGACCTCCCGGGTCGGGGCCACGGGGACGAGCTCCCGGCGCAGGCCGAGGCGCTCGCGCAGCCCGTCGTCGATCGCGGCGGGGGCGACGAACGAGACCGAGAGCTCCGCCCCGATCGCGTCCCCGAAGGTCGGACGCATGAGCACGGGCTGCGGGGTGGGGATCGAGGCGTTGGGATCGCCGAGCGCGGCCCAGGCGATCGCTCCGCCCTTGATCACGAGCGCCGGGCGCACCCCGAAGAAGCGCGGATCCCACAGCACCAGGTCGGCCATCTTCCCCGCCTCGACCGAGCCGATGTGCGCGTCCACGCCATGGGCGATCGCGGGGTTGATGGTGTACTTCGCGACATAGCGTCGGGCGCGCTCGTTGTCCGCGGGGAGCGAGCCCCCGAGGGAGCCGATGCGGTCCTTCATGACGTGGGCGACCTGCCAGGTGCGGGTGATGACCTCGCCGATGCGTCCCATCGCCTGGGCATCCGAGGAGGTGATCGAGAGGGCGCCGAGGTCGTGCAGGAGGTCCTCGGCGGCGATGGTCGAGGCGCGGATGCGGGATTCCGCGAAGGCGAGATCCTCCGGCACGGACGCCTTGAGGTGGTGGCAGACCATGAGCATGTCGAGGTGCTCGGCCACGGTGTTCACGGTGTGCGGGAGAGTCGGATTGGTCGAGCCGGGCAGCACATGGGGCAGCGAGGCGATCTCGAGGATGTCCGGGGCGTGGCCGCCGCCGGCACCCTCGATGTGGAAGGCATGGATCGTGCGCCCGCCGATCGCGCCGATCGTGGACTCGACGAAGCCGGATTCGTTGAGGGAGTCCGAGTGCAGGGCGACCTGCAGTCCGTGCTCGTCGGCCGCCCGCAGCGAGGCGTCGATCGCGGCGGGCGTCGCGCCCCAGTCCTCGTGGACCTTGTAGCCCGCGGCGCCGGCGAGCGCCTGCTCGGCGAGACCTTCCGCGGAGACGGTGTTGCCCTTGCCCAGCAGGAGCACGTTCACCGGAAGGTGATCCAGCGCCCGGTGCATCGTCCCGAGGTGCCAGGCCCCGGGGGTGACGGTGGTGGCGCGGCTGCCCTCGGAGGGACCGGTTCCTCCCCCGCCGACGGTGGTGATGCCGGTGGCGAGGGCCTCGTGGATCTGGGACGGGGAGAGCAGGTGCACGTGGGTGTCGAAGGCACCAGCGGTGAGGATCTTCCCCTCCCCCGCGATGATGTCGGTCGACGGGCCGATCTGCAGAGCGGGGTGGATCCCGTCGGAGATATCGGGGTTGCCCGCCTTGCCGAGCGCGACGATGCGGCCGTCGCGCAGGCCGACGTCGGCGCGCACCACGCCCCACCAGTCCAGGATGATCGCGTTGGTGATCACGGTGTCCGGGGCACCATCAACGCGGGTGGTGGTGCCTTGCGCCATCGACTCGCGGATCGACTTGCCGCCGCCGAAGACTGCCTCCTCGCCGCCGACGGTCCGATCCTCCTCGATCTCGATCCACAGGTCGGTGTCGCCGAGGCGGAGCTGGTCGCCCGTCGTCGGCCCGTACAGCGCGGCATAGCGCGCGGAGCTGATCACTGCCATCTGTGCTCAGACCTCCCTGATCCGGATGCCGGGCACGCGGGCGGCGCCCCCGAGACGCACCAGCGGCAGTTCGCGCGAGGCACCTGGCTCGAAGCGCAGCGAGGTGCCCGCGGGGATGTCGAGGCGGAACCCACGGGCGGCCTCGCGGTCCAGGGCGAGGGCCGGGTTCACGTCCGGCAGGTGGATGTGCGATCCGATCTGGATGGGCCGGTCCCCGGTGTTCTCCAGGACCAGGACCAGGTGGTCCTCTTCCTTCTCGCGTTCGTTGAGGACCTGCTCGCCCGGACGCACCCGGGTCGCGCCGGGGCCCGGTCCCGTCTCGCGGTCCAAGGCCTCCTCATCCCTCTCGGCCGGAGGTGCTTCGGCGTCGATCGGATGATGGAGGGTGACGAGCTTGCGACCGTCGGGGAAGGTGGCCTCGACCTGGACATCGGCCAGCAGCGTCGGGACGTCGTCCATCACCTGATCCCGGCGCAGCACCTGGCGGCCGCTCACCATCAGCTCCTCGACGAGGTACCCGTCCCGGGCCCTCTCGATCACCCAGGTGGACAGCAGCGCTACGGCCTCGGGATGGTTCAGCCGCACCCCGCGCGCGAGACGGTCGCGGGCCACCATCCCTGCGACGGACAGCATCAGCTTCTCGGTGTCTCCAGGTGTCAGGCGCATGGTTCACTCCTTGGGGAGCACGTGCTCGCCCGTGCGGTCGGTGGCCAGGGCCAGGGAGCTGAGGTACTGCTTCTCCCCGTTCGGGCCGGGCTTCGCGGAGGCGATCATGTCGGGGCGTTCGAACTCGAGGCCGGTGACGCAGCACCGGAGGGTCTCCCCCGAGGGGTTGCCGTCCTCGTCGTACATCGGCAGGTCGATGCCGTCGTCGGTGCGGCGCAGGTAGTAGCGGCCCTGGGTGAGGATGGCCATCAGCGGGGTCGTGACCACGGCGATGCCGACGGCGAACAGCGGGGAGTACGGCTGGACGGCGGCCCCGAAGGCGCCGAAGAAGATCGCGATGGAGATGCCGCCGGACAGCGCCATCGAGACCAGCCCCACCGGGTTCCAGTCGTACAGCATCCCGCGACGGAACTCGGGCTTCTTCGGGGAGAGCTTCAGCAGGTGCTTGTTGATGACGATGTCCGTGGCGACCACCAGGATCCAGGACATGGCGAGGTTCGCGTAGAAGCTCAGGATCCCGTTGAGGAAGTCGAACATGTTCGCCTCCATCAGCACCAGGGCGATGCCCAGGTTCACCGCGAGGAACACGAGGCGTCCGGGATATCGGCGGGTGACGCGCGTGTAGGCGTTGGTCCATGCCAGTGACCCGGAGTAGGCGTTGGTGACGTTGATCTTCACCTGCGAGATGACCACCAGCACCACGGCGAGCACGAGGGCCAGCCAGGCCGGCATGAGCTGCTCGTAGGTGACCAGGAACTGCTGGACCGGCTCGTTGGCGAACTCACGGGCCCCGGGCACGGTGGCGACCAGGTAGACCGCCAGGAACATGCCGAGGATCTGCTTCGTGGCCCCGAAGAGGACCCAGCCGGGACCGCCCAGGATGGTGGCGGCCCACCACCTGCGCGTGTTCCGGGAGGTGCGAGGCGGCATGAATCGCAGGTAGTCGATCTGCTCGGCGATCTGAGCGATCAGCGAGAGGCACACTCCCGCGGCGAGCATCGCGGAGGCGAAGCTGACGCCTCTGCCGCTGTCGCCGGTGTGGGCGAAGAAGCTCTGCACCGACTCGGGATGGGAGACGACGAGGTACACGACGGGGATCACCATGAGGACGAGCCACACCGGGGTGGTGGCGACCTGCAGCTTCGCAAGGATCTTCATGCCATAGATGACCAGCGGGAAGATCATCACCGTCGAGACGAGGTATCCGAGCCAGCGGGGGATCCCCAGGCCCAGGTAGAGCCCTTGGGCCATGATCGCTCCCTCGAGGGCGAACAGGATGAAGGTGAACGTCGCGAAGATGACGTTGGTGATCACCGAACCGTGATATCCGAACCCGGCACCACGGGTGATGAGGTCGAGGTCGAGGTTGTAGCGGGCGGCGTAATAGGCCAGCGGGAACCCGCTGAGGAAGATGATCCCAGCGGCGACGAGGATCCCGATCAGACCGTTCACGGTGCCGTGGGTGAGGGCGATGTTCGCGCCGATGGAGAAGTCCGCGAGGTAGGCGATGCCGCCCAGGGCGCTCGTAGCGACGACTCCGGGCCCCCACCTGCGGTACGACCGCGGAGCGAACCGCAGGGTGTAGTCCTCGAGGCTCTCGTGGGTCGCGGCGCGCGCATCGGCGGACAGGCCGGGGGAATCGGGGCTGGGTCTGGCGTCAACGCTCACGGCGGGTGCTCCGTTCGGCGGGAGCAGGCTGCGGAGTGCCTGCTCGGGACACCGGAACAGTAGGAGGGAGCGGTTGCTGTGGACTTACCTGAACAGTGGCGTGATCTTTTCGTGACCGGCCGTCTCAGTGCCGGGTCAGCGCGGCTGCGTCGATTCGCGCTCGATGATCCGTGAGCGCAGCAGCGTCGTGAACGGCTCCTCCTCCGGATTGGCCATCCGCTGGCCGAGCATGCGGGCCGCGGCGCGGCTGGTGGCGCGCACCGGCTGATGGACGACGGAGACCGACGGGGTGACCAGGCGGGTCCAGAGGTCGTCGTCCGTGGCCAGCAGGGCCGGCGCCCCCTCCACGCCGCGCATCGCCTCGAAGGCCCCGGCGGACATCCGATTGTTGGTGACGTAGACGCAGTCCGTCGTGCCGGCCGCGAGGATCTGCGTGATCGCGGCCGCCCCGGATTCCAGGTGCAGGTCGCCGCGGGTGATGGCGGATTCGTCGACCTCCACTCCGGCCTCGCGCCACGCGGTGAGGTAGCCGGTGACGCGGTCCTCGGTGGTGCGCAGCTGCGCCGGGCCCGCGATCACGGCCGGGCGGCGGAACCCGCGCTCCTGGAGATGCCGGGCGGCCTGCCTGCCGGCGTCGAGGTTGTCGGTCGCGACCAGGTCGGTGTTCGCCCCCTCGATCCAACGATCCACCAGCACCACGGGGATTCCCGCCTCGGTGAGCGGTGACAGATCCGTGCGCCTGCCGTCCACGGGCACCAGCAGCACTCCGGAGACATGCCTGCTCACCAGCTGCGCGAAGCACTCCCGTTCGATGTCGAGATCGTCCTCGGTGTGCGCGACGGTCACCGAGTAGTGGTCCCTGCGCGCGATCTGCTCGACCTCGCTGATGATCTGCGTGAAGTACGGGTTCTCCGCGTCGGGGGCGACCACCGCGATCTGGGAGGTCCCGCCGCGCCGCAGGGAGCGGCCCATCGCGTTGGGGACGTATCCCGTGGATCGCACCGCGGACTGCACCCGCCGGGCGAGCTCCTTGTCGACGGTGGCGGCGCCGTTGATGACCCGGGAGACGGTCGCCGAGGAGACCCCGGCGGTCCGTGCCACGTCCATGATGGTCGGCCGCGCCGATCTGACGATGTTCATAGGTGTCCTCGAGCGAGCGGGCTGAATACGGGTGGGACGTTCAGAGGTCGGACAATGCCACGGCGGGGTCCGACAGCCGTGCGGCGTCCACCGGGCGACCTTCCGTGAGCACCGGTTTGACCTGGTCGATCACGTCCCAGATGTTCACCGCCATGACCGCGAGGAGCGCCTCGTCGCGATCACGCCAGAACGCGATGAACTCCCGGGAGTCGAGGTCGCCGCGCACGACGACGTCGGCCACCTGGTCCTGCGGGGCCGAGCCGAGGTACTCCATGCCCAGGTCGTACTGGTCGGTGTAGAAGTAGGGCAGTTCGGTGTACTCGGTTATGGTCCCGAGGATCGTGCGAGCCACCGCCTTCGGCTGATTCAGGGCGGTCGCCCAGTGCTCCACGCGCACGCGCCGGCCGAGCAGCGGATGCTGGTGCGCGGCGATGTCGCCCACGGCATACACGTCGGGATCGGAACTGCGCAGGGACGCATCGACCGCGACGCCGCCCTGCTCGAGGGTCAGGCCTGCGGCCTCGGCAAGCTCGAGGTGAGGGACAGCGCCGATCCCGACGACGACGGCGTCAGCCTCCAGGGTGCGGCCGTCGACGAGTCGCACGCCTGTGGCGCGGCCGTCCTGCACCAGGATCTCGGCGGCCTCGGTGTCCGTCAGCAGCTGCACCCCGTGGTCCAGGTGCAGGTCGGCGTAGACCTGGGCGATCTTGTCGCCGAGGATCCGGGCCAGCGGCAGGTGACCGCGCTCGAGCACGGTGACCTCGGCTCCGCCGGCGCGGGTGACCGCGGCGACCTCCAGGCCGATCCAGCCGCCACCGATCACGACGATCCTGGTGCCGGTCGCGGCCAGAGGACGGATCGCGTCGGCGTCCTCGCGGCTGCGCAGGTACAGCACGCCGGCGGCGTCGGCCCCCGGCAGCTCGGAGCGGCGCGGGGAGGAGCCGGTCGCGAGGACGAGGCTGTCATAGGGCAGTGTGGAGCCGTCCTCCAGGGTGATCGTGCGGGCCGCAGTATCGATCGCGGTCGCCGACGTGCCCAGGCGCAGGTCGATCTGCCGGTCGAGGTACCACTGCTCGGGGTGGACGAGCGCGTCCTCGAAGCTGCCCTCCCCGGAGAGGTACTCCTTGGACAGCGGCGGTCTCTCGTACGGGAGGTGGCTCTCGCGACCGATCAGGGTGAGCGGGCCGGTGTGGCCCCGCGCGCGCAACGACCCGACGGTCTTGGCACCGGCCAGTCCGGCCCCGATGACGACGATGCTCTGCTGTGCGGTCATGATTCCTCCGGTGTGATGCTCCGTGGCCGAGGGGTCAGGACGTCCTGACGCGAACGGGGGTCGCTTCGCAGACTACCCAGCCGCGTACTCAGGACGGCATCGCCACCTCCCCGCACAGATGCACGTGCACCCCGAGGCGGCTGAAGAGCGCCGCCTTCGCCACCAGGGCCCGATCGGCGGCGCCCGCATCGTCGGCGTAGACGAGCTGGGCATGATTGGCCTTGTGCCGGGCCATGAACTGGTCGCGGGTCACGCCGTGGAGCACGACGTTCGCGATCGGCCATTCCGGGTTGGTCGCCTCCTTGCGGCGGGTGACCTCCTCCGGGGGCAGCTCGACGACGCTGCCGCGGCCGAGGTCGACGTGCAGGGCGGCGTCCTGGATGTAGACGCGGGACCAGACGATCTCCCCGGGCTTGGAGACGCCGTTGATGGTGGAGCCGCCGGCTGGGAAGAACTCCGGGCCCTGGCGCCAGCCCTCGGCGTCGGCGTAGCCGCCCGCGAAGTGGCTCGGCGGGACGGAGCCGGAGATCTCGTAGACCCAGACGTACTGCCCGTCGAACTCCTCGCCCCAGCGCACATCGTGCAGCGTGGTGGCCGGGTCCATCCCCATCGCGGTCCAGATCCGGTTGGTGACCAGGGCGTCGACCGCGACCCCCTCGTCGACCTCGTTGAAGTTCGGCAGGGCCTCGCCCTCCCACAGCACGCGGGAGCCGTCACGGCTGGTGACCGGGGGGCGCTGCACGTTGTTCAGCAGGCCTTCGACGAGATCCGAGGCGGGGGTGACGTCCTTGAGGCCCTGCTGGTACTGGATGCCGACGGCGTCCAGGCCGAAGTCGTCGCTGATGCGCAGCGCCGCGATGTACATGGCGTACTGGCTGCGCAGCTGGGCCTGCGTGAGCTCGGTGGCCTCGTCAGTACCGAGCCGGAAGGTCATCCCGGCGTCCGTCAGCCAGGTGCCGATGGCGGCCGCCTCCTCGTCGGTGACGGTCTGCATCTCGGCCCACAGGGCGGACTGGCTGAGCCGTTCCTTGTAGATGCCCAGCGGGTTCAGCATCTCGTCGTCGATGATCGCGTTGTACATACCCATGCAGCCCTCGTCGAAGATGCCGATGATGGCCTTGTCTGCCAGGAGCTGATCCGCGAGCGCGCGTCCCAGGTCGACCTCGGCGGTGCCGGGCAGGTTCGGCAGCGGGCGCACGTGACTGTCGTTGTGCGTGATCGTGCCGGTGGAGATCCAGGTGGCGATGCCGTCGCGGAACCAGTCATCGGTTCCGTCGACGGTCCAGATCGTGGAGTACTCACGGCCCATCTTCGTCAGCCCGCCGTTGAGGTTCAGCAGGCCCACCAGTCCCGGCCACTGCGGCGCGAAGTTCGCCACGGTGAGGATCGGGCCTCGGTGGGTGCGCAGCCCGGCCAGCACGTGGTGGCTGTACTGCCAGTTCGCGGTCGCGACGATCAGCGGGGCGTCCGGGGGGATGGCCTGGAAGACCGTCATCCCCATGCGCTGGGAGCGGATGAAGCCGTGCCCGAACTCCGGGTCGGGTTCGAAGCCGCGCTGGACGCTCCACCCGGCGGCGCCGACGGCCTCTGCGACGAGGCGTTCGAGCTCCTGCTGGAAGGGCCAGGCGGGGACGTTCGCGCTCTCGCGCAGGTCGCCGCTGGGGATGAGGTAGACGGTCTTCTCCGGGGCGGGGGCGACCTCGCGGACGGCGGGCAGCTGATACGGGTTCGAGGCGGTGGAAGTCATGGTTCTCCCTGGTCGGAACGGGCGCGGGGGTGGTGGTCAGCTCTGAGGCCGACGGGCGGGCCCGGCCGGGCTGTGCGGGCCGGCTCCCCCGCCGAGGTGGACCTCCATCGCGTCGAAGGTGGGCGCCTGCGGCCTCGTGGTCGCGGGCCGGTCGAGGTAGAACACCGCGGTGGAGGCGATGTCGTCGCGCAGCGGCAGGTATCGCCCGGCGCTCTTCCAGCCCAGCGCCTGGATGTCGACCCGGGGCAGGCCGGTGGTGAAATGGATCGGATCGGCGACGTGCCAGCGGTACAGGCCGAAGCGCTGCTGGGAGATGTAGAGGCCGTCGGGCCGGATCACCTGCGGCATCCCCAGGTACGGGGTGGAGAACACTGTGTAGCCCTCACCAGGGATGTCGAAGTTCCAGGCGCCGCCGAAGTAGTCCTCGGTGCCGGTGCCCGCGATGGTCGGGAACCCTCCGTCGGGCTGATCGTCGTCCAGGTAGAACTTGATCTCGCCCTCGCCCCACCAGCCGTTGGAGTTCACGCCCCAGGCGAGGTAGGTGCCGACATACTGGCCCTGCCCCTCGACGCCCTCGAGCAGGACGTGCTCTGTCGCCGCCTCCAGCGGGTTCGAACGGCGCCACTGGGCGTGGAAGTAGGCGTCCTCGCTGTGGTCGCCGCCGAGCTCGTAGGTGAGTTGGTAGTAGACGCGGGCATCGGTGTCGGAGGTGTTCTCCAGGGTGAGCCGGGCGCCTTCGCGAAAGGGCATCGGCCAGTAGGAGTTGAAGCCGCCGTGCGGATTGGCGGCGACCATCTGTGAATCGACCTGGGCGAACACACCCCAGCCATTGGCGAAGAAGTCACCGTAGGGCACCTCGACCGCGGGTTCCTCGCTGCCGTCCCAGTAGGCGCGCACCACGAGCTGGCGCCAGTGATCGGTGTGGGTGGTGATCCACAGGTGGGTGATGACGCCCGCGGAGTCGATGTCCGCGAGGGTGAAGGTCTCCCCCGCTGTCACGTCCACGCTGGGTGAGACCTTCCAGCCCGGGCCGAGGTCGCGGGCGGCCTGCGCACCGGTTCCCTCGGTGGCGCGGCCTCCGCTGCCCGGGGCACCGTCGAAGTTCTCGGGGCTGATGGAACGGGTCTGCACGGGGCGCAGGGCGGCGATGGAACTGGAGAAGCAGGTCACGAGGGCACTCCCTGGAGTCGGATCAACGATGATTCAACGTCGGTGTGTCGCGAAGCGACGACGGGCAAACGTTTACTGGCACGATACGAGAGCTGCGGCGGGTCGTCAATGCGGCCCGCAACCCGCTCGCCGCGATCGTTGACCCCGAATTGCCGGGAACCCTCTCCACCTGGCTGCTTTCTGCGGCAGACGGTTGACGTTCGCCACACTTGGTCCCTACGGTTCTCATAAATCGATTACTCGCTCCCGATAGCACGCCGTCGTGCCACGAGGAGGCCCCCTGTGCGGTGCCAGAACAGCAGCAGTCCCGAGACGCCGCCCGGCGAATCCGAGCCTCCTGACGACGGTCGGTCACGTCCCGATCGCCGTGCAGTGATCTCGGGATCCGCGGCAGTGGCGGCGGCAGCCAGCGTCACCCTGCTCAGCGCGTGTGGCCGCGATGACGCCGACGACAAGCCCCTCACCTTCTGGAACTTCTACAGCCCCGCGCCGCAGCAGGACCCCAATCTGGTCGCGCAGTCCCAGTGGTTCGAGGAGGTGATCGAGAAATGGAACGACGAGAACGCCCGCAAGGTCACTCCGGTCTTCATGACCGGGGACCAGATGAACCAGCGCATGCCCGTTGCGTTCGCCTCCGGGGACGGCCCGGACATCTTCCTCATCTCCCCCGGCGACTACCTGCGCTACGCGAACGGCGGCGTGCTGACGGATCTGGCCCCCTACATGGAACCGGAGGCCATCGACGACTTCCTCCCGCAGGCCCTGGCAACCCGTCGTGACGGTGAGGCGATCTACGGCCTCCCGATGGAGCAGGAGCCCCTGGCGCTGTTCTACGACCCCGATCTGCTCGAATCCGCCGGCGTCTCCGAGGGTGACCTCCCAGGCGACTGGGACCAGCTGCTCGAGCTGGGTGCAGAGCTCAGCACGGGAACCACGACCGGCCTCGTGCTGGACGTGGATCCCGGCTACTACCAGAACTTCACCTTCTATCCGTGGCTGTGGCAGACCGGCGGCGACGTGGTCGATCCCAAGACCCAGCGCCCGGTCTTCGACAGCGACGGACCCCGCGCCGCTCTGGACCTGTTCGGACGAGCGATCGCCAACGGCGCCACCCCGCGCACGAGACCCGCGAACGGGGACATCGTCTCCGCCTTCACCTCCGGCTTCGCGGCGTTCTGGCAGACGGGTGTGTGGGACGTGATGAACCTCCGGCAGAACGCTCCGGACAAGCGCTTCGGGGTGATGCCGCTGCCCGCCCCTTCCGGCGCGGAGACGGTGACCTGCCTCGGCGGCTGGGCCTGGTGCGTGAACGCCCGCGGCACGGACCCCGAAGCAGCCGCACGGTTCACCGTCAGCGCGCTGGGGAGCATGGATGAGGACTCGATCGCACACATGGCCGCGTGGAACAGCCCCGACGTCAAGGGGAACATGCCCGCCCGGAGCTCTGTCGATGCCGTGCTCGAAGCACGGGACGCATACGCCGGGGAGCACTACACGACCTTTCGCGATGTCATCCTCCCCACGGGCCGCGCGGAGCCTCGCTTTCCACCGGTGGTCTACAAGGCCGTCTCCGATGCTCTGCAGGCCGTGCAGCTGGCGGGCGCGAAGCCGGAGGAACAGGCCGCCACGGCCCAGAAGTCCCTCGAGAGCTACCTCGAGACCTATCGCGGAGGAACCCTCCTATGAGCACCCGGACACTGACCACACCGCCACCGCAGGCGCCCGAGCGCGGCGCGAGCGACCGACCCCGCCCGACGTCCCGGCGACGGCGCCGGGAGACCCGCGCCGCCCTGCTGTTCCTGGCCCCGGACGCTCTCGGGCTGATCACCTTCGTGGCGATCCCGATGGTCCTGTCGGTGATCCTGGGCTTCTTCTGGATCGACGGATTCGGCAACTTCGACTTCATCGGTCTGCAGAACTATTCACGCCTGCTCCAGGATCCTCAATTCTGGAACAGTGCCCGCGTCACCATCATCTATCTCGTCGCCCTGGTCCCGCTGATCTTCGTCACGGGCCTGGGACTCGCACTCCTGGTCCAGCAGAACTTCCCCGGCGTCGGCGCCATCCGCAGCGCGCTGTTCCTTCCCTACGTGGTCTCCATCGTGGTGGTCGCGATGGTGTGGCAGTTCATGCTGACCGACCGCACCGGCGTCCTGGCCGCAGCCCTGTCCTGGCTCGGCGTCGACGGCATCTCGTTCCTCGGGGACCCGCGCTACGCCCTGGCCACGGTGATCGTGGTGACCATCTGGCTGCAGATGGGCTACTACATGATCATCTTCCTGGCCGGACTGCAGGACATCCCCTCCGAGCTCTACGAGGCGGCGCGGATCGACGGCGCCGGCGCCTGGGCCCGCTTCCGGAACATCACCCTGCCCCTGCTGGCACCGACCAGCTTCTTCGTGCTGCTCACCTCGATGGTCGCCGTGGTGACCGGCGGTCTCGACATGATCTTCGTCCTGACCAGCGGCGGGCCGGCGAACTCCACCTCATTGCTCATCTTCTACATCTACCAGCAGGCCTTCTTGTTCGGCGACCTGGGGTATGCGGCGGCCATCGGCTCCGTCCTCGTGGCCGTCCTGCTGCTGATCTCCGCCGCCATGTTCGTCCTGACCCGAGGGGGCCGTTTCTCCCATGACGACTGAAGCAGACGCCCCGACCCGCACCCGCATCACTCCTCGTCGATCCGGCCGCCGCTCCCGCTGGGGTCTCCTGGCGATCGGCGTCGTGATCGCGGCGATCACCGTGTTCCCGCTGGTGTGGATGGTGATGGGATCACTGAAGACCCCCGAGGAGGTCAACTCCCCGAACCTGATCCCGTCGACGCTCACCCTGGAGAACTACGTCTACGTCTTCTCGCAGGTCCCCTTCGCCCGCTACCTGTTCAACAGCTTCTTCGTCTCGGCGGCCGTCACCGTCATCTCGCTGTGGTTCCATTCCATGGCCGCTTACGCGCTGGCACGACTCGACTTCCCCGGCCGCGAGCGGATCTTCCTCGCGATCTTCTCGACCATGCTGGTCAGCGCGCCGGTCACCATCATCCCGACCTTCATCATCGTGCGGACGCTGGGCATGGTGGACAGCTATGCGGGGCTGATCGTGCCGGCGATCTTCAACGCGTTCGGCATCTTCCTGCTGAGGCAGTTCTACATCTCCCTGCCGGACGAGCTCGAGGAAGCCGCCCTGGTGGATGGTGCGAGCTACTGGACGATCTACTGGAGGATCGTGCTGCCGTTGTCCCGGCCGATCCTCTCGGCGCTGGCGGTGTTCTTCTTCCTCGCGAACTGGAACTCGTTCGTCTGGCCGATGACGGTGACCTCGGATCCGCAGCTGCGCGTGGTCCAGCTCGGCATCCAGTCCTTCCAACAGCAGTACGCGGCGGATTGGAACTACATCCTGGCCGCTTCGACCGTGGCCGCCCTGCCGACCTTCGCGATCTTCTTCGTCTTCCAGAAGCAGATCGTGGCCTCGATCAAGACCTCGGGCCTGAAGTGACCTCGGCCGGCCCGTGCTGCGCCGGCCGCTGGACATCGATGCGGTCCAGCCCAGACAGCGCCGCGCAGCGCAGCGCAGTACGTTACGGACGCGCTGGCCGGGATCCCCGGGTCGGGGGCGTCGTCTCCGCAGGCTGCGAGCGCAGAACGTCCCGGGCTCCGAGGTCGATCGCGCAGCACCAATAGGCGGCGCCGGACATCAGTGCGATCGGCACGGGCACCAACAGGACCAGTGTGCTGGCGACCGTGGTCATCGCCCACAGCGCGCAGGCCGACACCATGAGGGGAGCCAGGAACCTGATCGGCCAGCGCCCGAGCAGATGAAAAGCCGTGGCCCACAGGCGGGTTCCCCGCAGGCCGGGGCGGGCCACCGAGGCGGGGAGCACGGCGGTCAGAGCGACGACGGCGAGCACGGATCCAGCTGTCCCGAATGCCAGTGACGCGAGAGCCAGCGTGCTGCCCGTCGCGCGGTACATCGCGACGCCGGCCAGCACGGCGGACAGGCACAGGCCCGGAACCAGAGCGTATCCGGTGCTGCGCACCGCGAACCGTGGCAGGTCCCGCAGGTAGCGACGAAGTTCGGTGTCATCGTCCACGAGCGCCCCCTGGACCACCGCGAGGAGCGGCATCAGCGTGGGCCCCACGAAGAGTGCGATCACCAGTGGACTCATCGCCCACACATCGCCGGCAACTCGCAGGCCCACCACTCCGGCTACCGCCGTCACGGCGCCGCTGACCGCGAGGGCGGGCAGGTGTCTCCACAACGAGCCCCAGACCCGACGCAGGAGGAGGCGCTGCTGGCGTGCCACGAGCTCGGTCTCGGGGAGATGCTCGTCCATCACCGATACGCTCATCCTCGGACTCCGGCGGTCGCAACACTCGCGATGAACGCCCTCTGGAAGAGCAGGAAGACGACCAGGGCAGGAACGACCACAGCCGTGATGGCCGCGAAGACGACCACACTCGACCCGCTCTGGCCCGCCTGCAGGGTCACCAGCCCCAGCGGCAGCGTCATCCGTTCCTCGGTCCGGATGAAGATCAGCGGCCCGAAATAGTTGTTCCAGGTCGCTTCGAAGCTGAGGATCGTCATGGCAGCGATCGCCGGGCTGGACAGCGGGACCAGCATCCGGAACAGGATCCACCCGTGCCCGGCGCCGTCCAGGGTCGCGGCCTCGTCGAGTTCGCGAGGGATCGAGTTGAAGTATTGCCGGAAGAAGAAGATCGCGAACACGTTGATGAGCGCCGGAAGGATGAGCGACCCGAGGGTGTCCACCAGATTCAGGTTCCTCATCAGGAAGAACACCGGGATGATGGTCATCTGCATCGGCACCATGAGTGCGGCGAGCATCAGCGCGAAGATCCTGTCCCGGAACGCGAAGCGGAGCCGGGAGAAGGCATAGGCCGCCATCACGCTCACCAGGAGCGCGCCGAAGGTCGCCACCACGGAGACGATGATGCTGTTCATCGCCATGCGACCGAACGGGATCAGTTCAGCCATCGCGGAGAAGTTCGCGGCGGAGAAGTCTCGCGGAATCCACGAGGGCGGAAGGTAGAAGGCCGACGTCTCCTCGGTGAAGCTCTCGCTGATCAACCACACGAGCGGGGCCAGCATGACGACTCCGAAGACCACGAGCACGACGGTGAGGATCCACCGCCCCAGGCGCGAAGAACTCATTGGTTGTGCACCCACTTCCGCGAGACCCAGAATTGCAGCGCGGTCACCAGTGCCATGATCACGAAGACCACCAGAGCGACGGCTGAGGCGTAGCCCGCCTGGAATGCCTGGAAGCCCTGCTGATACAGGTACATGACGATCGAGAGAGTCGATTCGTCCGGGCCGCCGCTAGGCGTGATGATCTGGATCGGATCGAAGATCTGGAAGGCGCCGATGAAGGTGATGACGCTGGCGAAGAAGATGGTCGGGGACATCATCGGGATCGTCACGTGCCACATCCGCTGCCAGGCATTGGCCCCGTCGATCCGAGCGGCCTCGTGCAGCTGACCCGGGACCGTCTGGAGACCGGCGAGCATGATCACGAAGGTGAATCCGACGGTATGCCACCAATCGATACCGATGATGGCGGGCAGCGCCCAGGTCGGGTCCGTGAACCAGTTCGGAGGAGAGATCCCGAGGAGCTCCAGGTAGTACGTCCCCATGCCGAACGTCGGATCCAGGACGTACTTCCACAGCAGCGCCACGGCCGCCCAGGAGATCACGAAGGGGAAGAACAGCGAGGTTCGCACGAAGTACGACGCCACGGTGCTGCGCAGAGCATTCACCCCGACAGCCAGTGCGAATCCAGCCACGAGGTGCGTGATCATCGACGCCAGCGAGAAGACGAAAGTGTTGCGCAGCGCGCTGTAGAAGCTGGGATCCGACGCCAGCGCAACCAGGTTTCCGAGCCCGATGAACTCCGGCGGGGTGAGCATGTCCCACCGGAACAGACTGAGCCCGATACCGACGATGAACGGCCCGAGCACGAAGGTCAGGAAGAGCAGCACGGCAGGGCCGAGGAAGAGAAAGCCTGCGAGGGTGTCCCTGCGGCGAGTCGAGGTCGAGCGCGGTCCCTTCGACCTGCTCTGACTCGTCGCGATGGTCTGCGCGCTCACAACAGTCCTTGCATGGCCTCGTTCGCGGCGTTCAGTGCCTCCTCGACCGGCTGATTGCCCAGGATGGCGGCTTCCCAGCCCTTGTTGACCTCGACATCGACCTGCGCTTGCTGGTCGGGACTGGGCACGGGAGTGGCGAACTCGATCGCAGTAGCGATCAGCTCGGTCCCTTCGGGCGCGTTGCCCAGGAATGCTTCGCTCGAGGCGACGTCCTCACGCACAGGAACATTGGTGCCTCCCTGTTCCGCGTAGTACTCGGAGGCCTCGATGGTCATCAACCACTTCAGGAACGTCCAGGCCGCTTCCTTGTTCGGGGAGGCCTGGAAGATCGACCACCCGTCCCACCCGATCGGCGTCCCCGGCCCCGCTTTGTGCGGGAAGTTCACGATCTTTGTCTGCTCGACCATCTCCAGACGGCGGACATCGGGCAAGGTGTAGCGGCCGCCGGTGAGCGACGCCAAGGAGCCTCGCTGATACTGCGTCGCACCATCGAACTCGCCGCCTGGCTGGGGAACGAGCTCATCGTCGACGAGACCCTTGACGAACTCGGCCGCCTCGATCGCCTCCGGGCTGTTGAACGTCGCGGTGGCCCAGTCCTCGCTGAGCGTGCTCGCGCCGTTGGAGAAGAGCCAGGGCAGGATCTGCCCGAACGGGAAACCCGCACCCGCGGTGGTGATGAAGGCGCCCGTCTCCTCCTTGATCGTCTCTGCCACGGTCCGGAATTCATCCCAGGTCCAGTCGGTATCCGGGATCTGCACCCCTGCGTCCTCGAAGACCTGTCGGTTCAGGTACATGACCACCGTGTTGTAGCCGCCCGGAACGAAGTAGGTGCTTCCGTCCGGGGAGCCGTAGGTGTCCAGCCACTCCCCCAATCTCGGGGAGATGTTGTCGTAGAAGTCCTGGGTCTCGTCGTGATCGCGCTCGATCAGATCATCGAGCGGCTCGAACAGCCCCTTGGACGACATGAGGCGTTGCCCCTCGGTCGCGACGGAGATGATGTCCGCTCGTTCACCACCTGCGATGCGGGTGGCGACGGTATTGCCGAAGGTCGCCCAGTCGCCGGAGGCGATCCCGCTCGCGTTCACCGTGATGTCCGGATGGGATTCCTGGAACGAGTCGAACAGCGTCTGGAAAGTCTCCTGCTGGGTGGCATCACCCATGTAGAGCAGCTTCAGCTCGCCTGTGCCGTCGCCGGCCTCTCCGCCACCGCCGCCGTCACCGCAGGACGCCAGGGCGCCGAGCGCGGGTACCGCGAGTGCGGCGTATGCGCCGCTTCTGAGGAGGGACCGCCGGTCAAGGGCGGGAGCGATGGTTCTGTGCTTCTGGTCCACGGGAACTCCTTCGTTCACGGTCGGCATCGTGGCCTCGCAGCGTCATCAGCGACGTGCCGCCATGCTCGATCTCCGTCGCGCGGCAGCGAAGACCCCGCGCGTAATCGTTTACTCATTGTTGCACAACCGCTCCCTGAGGTCACGTGCATGACGGCCCCTCACTGGTTGGGCCATCGCTGACGCAGGACGCCGCGGCGCTGATCACCGTGACGTGATGGCGGGTTCGGCTCGCGTCGCTCTTCCGGCCATCGAGCTGCACCTGACCTGTCAGCGGCAGATCCTCGCGACCATCAAGATGGCCGGGCTGAAGGAGGGCGTGTCAGGCCCACCGCTCCCGGACCAGGGGGAACAGGGAATCCCGTGACCGGAGGCGGTGCGCCTGGAGGAAGGGCAGATGCGGGTTGTGCGGCCATCGGGCGGCGTCGACGAAGAAGCCGAGGATTCCGGACAGGACGTCGGTGCCCACCGCTCTCGGGAGGCCGTGGGCGTCGAGCAGGGCATCGATCCGGTCGTTCACGCGCAGCGTGCCGTCGGCGTCCTCGACGGAGGAGAGCAGCTGGAGGGCATCGGACGTGCGGCTGCCACGCGAGGCATGCGCCCAGTCGACGATGCTGACGGCGCCCTGCGGGGTCAGCACGAGGTTGTCCGAGCGCACGTCGGAGTGACACAGGGTGTCCCCGTCGAGATGATCGATACCCCGCCTCGCCGCGGCGCGCAGATCCTCGAGCCGCTCGGCGAACCACGGGTCCAGGTCGCCGGGTGGGTTCTCTGCCACGCGGTCGAAGCCGAGCAGGTCGGGCCCCAGGGTCTCCGGGACGCTCCGCAGTCCGGGCACGGGACAGGGCGTGGCCGCGGCCTGGAGGTCGTTCAGCGCCGCCAGGACGTGATCGAGGTGCTCGGAGGTCCACGGCTCGGTGGGCAGGCCGCCGGGCGCTGCGCCAGTGACCAGCACGTACCAGTCCTCGACCTCGAAGGCGTCCACCAGCGGCGGGACGGGGGCGGAGCTGGGGATGAGGGCGAGCGCGGTCGCCTCCCGGCGGTTCAGCTCCATCGATCCCGGGTTGTCCTGGTCCCGGACGGCTTTCACGAAGAGACTGCGGCCGGAGGCACCGCTGAGGATCTCGGCGCTGCTCGGGGAGAACCCGCCCCGGCAGGAATGGGTGCGCGTCACGGGTTCCCCGAGGAGGCTCTCGAGGCGCCCCCGAAGCGGTATCGGAAAGTCGTCCCAGGTCAGGCGATGCGTCATGCGACGATCCTGGCATGGCCGGCGCTCGGCCGCACGGGGAATACGGGAATGGGTCCGGCGGCCGGTTCAGAGTTTCACGATGCCCGCCGCGGTGGGCCGGAAGAGCCCGTCGGCCAGATAGAAGGGGCCCACGTCGGCCTCGAAGTCGACGTGGAGCCACTGGGCCGGGCTCGCACGGCACTCCTGGACCGCCCGGTGGACCAGCTCGCGCCCGACGCCGGAGCCCTGATGGTCCGGATGGACGGCGGTGTCGACCAGGAAGGCGTGCCGACCGCCGTCGGTCACGACGTTGCAGAAGCCGACCAGCGAGTCGCCGCGGCGGGCGGTGACCCATCCGAGAGAGTGCTGGTGCAGGCGCGCCGCCCAGGGCTCGAGCTCCTGGTCATGACGGAAAGCGGCGGCGTGCAGGGAGGACACCTCCCAGTCGGTGACGTCGGCGCGCCAGGCGAAGCTCGACGGTTCCCACGGTTCCATGCCGGACAGTGTGCCGGACGGGGCCCCGGGCGTCATCCCGTCAGCTCGAGGCCGAAGCCCGGGGCATCCGGCAGGATGATCCGGCCTTCGCTCAGTGAGTACGCGGTGGCATCGACGCCGTCGGTCGTACCGGGCACCGCCTCGACGACGGGCACGCTGCCCAGGCCCGCGGCGAGCTGGGCGGCGTACAGCGTCTTCACCGGGTGGCCCCAGGCGTGGGGGGATGCGACCACGCCGATCTCGCGAACCGTCGGCATGACGCGGCGCCAGGCGGTCAGCCCGAAGGACAGCACGTCCATCAGCAGCACATCCAGGAGGCCCTCCCGGGCGAGGTCGAGCACCTTCTCGACGTCGGGGTCGAACTCCCCGTCGGCCACCAGCACCTGCGAGCCGGTGCGGTCGAGATGCTCGCGCACGAGGCGCAGACCGTCGGCGTGCTCGGCGAAGGGCTCCTCGATCCAGTAGAGATCGCAGTCCCGGATCTCCTCGAGGAAGCGCACGGTCCGCTCGGGGTCGTATCCGTCGTTCATGTCCACGAGCACACGGGCCTCGGGATAGGCCTCGCGCACGGCGCGGATGACCTCGAGGTCCCGCGCGAAGCCGACCTCCGAGGGCATCCACATGCTGCCGCGCCCGATCTTGAGCTTGAAGGCCCGGTAACCGGTGGCCCAGTCCGCGGCGCAGGAGGCGAGCACGCCGTCGATGCCGCGCGGAGCTGCGTCGGGATCGAGGTCATCGAAGTAGATCGCCCCTGAGTAGCAGGCGACCGGGGCGTCACCGTGGCCGCCGAGCATCTGGTGCACAGGGACTTCGAGGATCTTCGCGGCGAGATCGTGCAGGGCGACATCGAGCGGGAGCGCGAGCGGGTCGATCACCCCGACCGCCGGGTCGAAGACCTCCTCCAGCGGCCGACCGACGACGCCGTCGAGTTCCCGGTCGGGCCCCTCGTACATGCCCCAGCCCTCGTGACCGGCATCGGTGCGCACGGTCAGGGCCCGGGCGGATGGTCCGTCGCCGTGGGCACCCAGTCGCGCGTTGCGACCGATCGTTCGGGGGTAACGGCTGCGGATCGGGGTGGCGCGGACCTCTGTGATGCGCTGTCCGGACAGAGCGTTCATGCGGAGACCTCCAGGGGTCGGATGGTGAGCCCGCCGCGGTCCCAGCCGCCACCGGTGATCCAGAGCTGGTCACCGTCCTCGACGATCTCGGCGCAGTGCTCGTCGAGGTCCACGTCCAGGGCATCGGCGTCCTCGAAACGCAGCGGATCGGTCGAATAGTAGACGAGGGTGCGGTCGTACTGGGTGGATTCGCAGACGAACAGCAGCCAGCCCTGGCCCGCGCGCATCACGAAGGGGGATTCCGTCGGCCCGCCGACCGTCCCCGAGACGGCGGAGCGGTAGGCGACGGAGGGCTGGGACCAGGTCACCAGGTCCTCGCTGGTGCGCACGCCGACCTCGTGGAAGCCGCCGGTGGGCGTCGAGTTGCGGGTGTAGTACAGCAGCCAGCCAGAGCCGTCGTGGAGGACCATCGGGTCGCGGGCGTCGTACCCGTCGGCGAAGAGCGAGCCGCCGTGGTGGTGCTCCCAGGTGAACAGGTCGGTGCTGGTGGCGAGTTCGATCCGGTAGTCGGCGTGGTCCTCGCGGCCGCCGCAGTAGAACATCCAGTAGCGGCCGTCGTGGTGGATCACGTGCGGCGCCCACACGTGGATCTCACCGATGTCCTTCCGGGCGTGCAGCACGGGGTCGTGGATCGTCCACGGCGCCCCGGTGAGGTTCGCCGCGGTGGCATGGAGGAACAGGTCCTCGTGCAGCGGGTCAGCGGGCTCGGGGTGCCAGATCCCGAAGAGGTGCCAGGTGCCGTCGGCCGCGCGGATCAGCGTGTGGTCGTTGAGGTACCAGGGCTCCTCGGCCGACGGGGACGCGTCGAGCAGGCGGCGCTTGGCACCGGGGATCAGGGTCACGGGGGCAGCGGTCACGGGGCTCCTCATCGAGCTGGTCCGACACAGGGGCGGGGTCGGGGCCGCGTCTCAGGGAACGATTACTCGTCCCTGCCGAGCCTAGCGCCGGAGGTCGTCGAGGTAAACGGCCACCGCTCAGGACGTCGGCGAGCTCCCCCGGGACTGGAGGGCGACCGAGGTGAACACGACGCTCTGGGCATCGCGGGCGCGATAGACGTACTCCTGGTCGGTGACCACCCGTCCGGAGCCGCCGGCCTCGATGATCTGCACGTCCTGCCCGATCGCGATCTCGAGCGCCCCCTCGATGACGTGGATCATGACCCCCGGGGACGGCACGCCGGAGCCGTTGGGCTTCTCGTCCGGGCCGACGAGCTTCCACTTCCAGGTCTCCACCGACAGACCCTCGGTGTCGATCGCGTCCAGCAGCACGGACCAGCTGCCGGCGTCGGTGGACCACACCTCGACCCCGTCCGGCGGGGCATCGGCACCGACGCCCATGAGTGCGGCGAAGGTGGTGCCGAGGCCGGCGGCGATGCGGTCCAGGAGGGAGACGCTGGGATTGGCCTGGCCGAGCTCGATCTGGGTGAGCATGCGGCGGCTGACATCGCTGAGATCCGCGAGGGCGCCGACGCTGAGGTCCCGCTCCTGGCGGGCGGAGCGGATGCGATCGCCGAGCTGGGCGACGACCGCGGGGCGCATTCCACCGGTCATATCGGGTCTCCTCGAGTCGCTCGCGGGGTGAGGGCTGCTGCGAGAAGCGTAACGGGGTGATGAGAACTATATTGCGCATCCACGTGACTGCGCACTATGTTGCTCAGTGCGGCCGGCGGCACCTCGAGCCGCCCGCGTCCCACCCCATGCACGAAGGAGGTCCCCGCTCATGACCGGCCACACCACCGTGACCCGCCCGCAGCCCGCCAGGGGCCGCCGCATCGAGGGCCCTCTGCTGCGCTGGTTCGCCTCCTACGGCTCCTTCGCCGTGCCGCAGGCCGCCGCCCCGATCGCCTTCGCGCTCATCGCGCTGCCGCTGACCGGAGACCCCGCCAGCGGCGCCGCCATGATGCTGGCGATGACGATCGCGCAGGTCATCGGCGCGGTGCCGATAACCCGCTTCGGCAGGCGCTTCTCCCCCATCCCGTTCCTGCGTGTGCTCATCGGCCTGCGCACCCTCGCCCTGGTCGCCATCGCCGTGCTCGCCGGCCTCGGCGCCCCCTTCGCACTCGTCGTCGCCGGCGCCGCCCTCGCCGGCCTGGTCAACGGCGCCGCCTACGGGCACCTGCGCGCCGTGCTCAACCACCTGGTGCCGACGGCCCGGCTCCCGCGCGCCCTCGGCGTCGCGGCCACCCTGAACGAGGTCACCTTCGTGGCCGCGCCGGTGCTCGCCGCGGCCCTGGGAAGCATCTCCCCCCAGGCAGCCGCCTGGGCGATGGTGCTCCTGGGCATGGGACCCATGCTCCTGATCCCCCGCATCCCGACCGCGACCGCTCCGGGTCCCGAACAGCGCCGCAGCCGCCTCCGCCTGACCCCGATCATCGTGCTGTGGCTGGTGTGCGGAGGCGCGAGCGCAGCCTCGATCGCGGCGATCGAGATCGGCGCCGTGTCCATGGCGGTCTCCTTCGGCCTGCCCGCCGCCTGGGGTGTCGTCTTCCCGGTCGCACTGTGCGTGACCTCGATCAGCGGCGGGATCTGGGTGAGCGTGCGCAACCGGGTGCCGCGCCGGCGCACCGTGCTGGCCTGGCTCGCCGTCACCGCACTCGGCGTCGCCTCGGTGGGCCTCGGCCACTCGGTGGCCGCGACCCTGGTGGGCGCGCTGCTGGTGGGATCCGTACTCGCGCCGCTGGCGACCTATTACTCGCTGATCCTCGATCGCCTGGTCGATGCCGAGCATCGCGCCGAAGTGTTCGCCCTTCTGCGCACGTCCAGCGCACTGGGCGTCATCACCTCCAGCGCACTCATCTCCCTGGCGTCGCTGCAGGCGACCTTCACGGTGGTCATATCCGTGATGACGGTGGTGCTCCTCGTGACCGGCAGCGTGTTCACTGCGGCCTGGAGGCACGCTCAGCGCTGCCGCGCCGCCGGAGTGGCCGAGGCGGACAGGACCGCAAGCCGCGACCCGCAGGCACCGCACACTGACGAAACCCTGCCCATCGGCTGAGTATCCGTCGCCGATCAGCAACCCCCCGAACACGGCGACTCGATGACCGACGGTCGTCACCGGGACGCACGGAATCGGAACCTCCTCACCGCTATCGGTGCACACACGGCGATGATGAGAAGGCACCAGGCGAAGGCTCCCCAGCCCTGCCAGCCGGGTGGCTCATCCATGAGATAGGCACGCACCGCGTCGACGACCACGGTGACCGGTTGGTGGTCGGCGAATGCCCGCAGTCCGGACGGCATCGACTCGGTGGGGACGAACGCACTGCTGGCGAACGTCACGGGCAAGAGCCACAGGTAGTTCGCCGACTGGGTCGCCTCAGCGGAGCGGACCAGCAGCCCCACTGTTGAGGAGACCCATGAGATGGCGAGGCTGACCAGGAGCAGCAGCGCTATCGCGGCGATCCAGCCCGCCGGCCCGGCCGTCGGCCTGAAACCGACCACGAACCCGATCAGGATGCCGACAACAATGATGAGGGAGTTCCGCGTGACATCGGCCAGAATGCGCCCGGAGAGGACCGCCGAGGTCGACATCGGCAGCGAGCGGAACCGGTCGATCAGCCCGCGCTCCATGTCCTCGGCGAGCCCGACTCCCGAGTTGACGGCACCGAAGGCGACGGTCTGCACGAGAACTCCGGCCATCAGGAAATCTTCGTAGGCCATCCCGGGGGTCTCGATCGCGCCACCGAACACGAAGCGGAAAAGCAGCACGAAGATGACCGGGTTGATCGTGGCGAAGATCAGCTGCTCGGGCACCCGCGGGATGTGCCGGAGACTGCGCTGGGTCAGCACCCAGGTGTCGGCGACCATCCAGTGCAGACGGCTGCGCCGGAGAATGCGGGCCGGCGCGGGATCGATCGAGACGCTCACAGCGGGCCCCTTCCCGCCCGTGAGTCGGCGCTGGCCCCGGTTGGCTGGGCGCTTGTGAGAGTGAGGAACACGTCGTCGAGGGTGGGCTCGCGGAGGCGCACGTCGTCGATCGCGATCCCGAGGTCATCGAGGGTGCGGACCACCCGTGCCAGCAGCCGAGGCTCCTTGGTGGCAGGCACCGTGACGACGCGCCGATCCGCAGAGAGGCGGGCGGGTCCCGTCCCGAACCTCTCCAGCACTTCGCGCGCGAGCACTTCGCGCGCGGCCGCGACAGGGTGATCGCCAGTCAGGTGAGCTTCGATCCGCGTTCCCCCGACCTGCTTCTTCAGCATCTCGGGGGTGCCGTGAGCGAGCACGGCTCCGTGCTCCATCACCACGATGTCGTCGGACAGCTCATCGGCCTCGTCGAGATACTGGGTCGTCAGAAGTACGGATGTACCCGCGGCCACCAGGTCACGGACCAGTTTCCGGACCATTCGTCTGCTGGCGGGATCCAGCCCCGTGGTCGGCTCGTCGAGAATCAGGAGCGCGGGCTCGACGATGAGGCTCGCCGCCAGGTCGAGACGCCGACGCATACCGCCGGAATACGTCTTGACCTGTCGTTCCGCAACGCCGATCAGGTCGAAGTTCTCCAACAGGTCAATGGCTCGCCGCCGAGCATCACCGGCACGGAGCCGATGAAGCCTCCCGATCATCTCGAGGTTCTCGTGCGCGGTCAGATGCTCGTCCAGTGCCGCGTACTGGCCGGTGAGGCCGATCTCCGCGCGCACCGCGCGCGCCTCGTGCACCACGTCCCTTCCGAGCACTTCCACCGTGCCCCGGTCGAAGGGCAGCAGCGTCGAGACAACCCGGACCGTGGTCGTCTTGCCAGCACCGTTGGATCCCAGCAGGCCGAGGACCGTGCCACGAGGGATGGTGAAGCTCAAACCGCGGATCGCGTCGACGTCGCCATAGCTCTTGTGGAGGTCGTCGACGACCAGTGCTGCTGCTTTCCGGGACATCGTTGTCGTCCTCTCGCCGGGCGTAGACTGCCGGCATACCGAACACACTCATTGTGAGGAGTGAAATAGTGAACCACTTCAGTACTTCGGCAAGTATGCCCGGACCAGAATCGCCGCGTCAAGACCCCGAACCACCCATCGCGCGAGACCTGATCGCACTGCTCTTCGACACCTCGCGCCTGCTGTGCCTGCAATCCGACCGCCTGCTCGGGGAGTCGGTCGGCCTCTCCGAGGCGCGCGCTCGGCTGCTCGTCGCCGTGAGCGAAGCGGAGCCGGCGCGGATGGGGGAACTTGCCATCACCCTGGGCGTGAGTGCGCGATCGATCACGAGCATGGTCGACGCCCTGGAGAACCAGGGCCTGCTGGCGCGTGCACCGGACCCCGCAGACCGTCGCGCGACGCTGCTTCGGCTCACCGAGGCCAGCAGAACGCGCATCTCGCAATTGCACCGAGCTCAGCACGACCTGGCCCAGACTCTGCTGACACCTCTCGACGTCGACGCGCAGACCGCTCTGTTCGACATGCTGACAGCACTCAAGGGCAGGGCGGCGTCAGGGCCGCACTGACACTGTCCCGCGGCGACAAGGTGTTTGGCTTGCCGCCGTTCCGCTCCGCCTGCTCGCACTCCACTCCTCTCGATCGACAACGATCGGCGTACTGGTCGAGGCTTCCAGGGCCACCTGGCGAGTAAACGATTGCCCACGGGGTGCGGGATCCGTAGGGTGGAAGGCGACCCGTGCGCGACGGCGCGGCGGCGAGAACGCCATCTGCCGGTCGCGGCCCCGCCACAGAGTGCGGGGGTACCGAGGACCTTGAGGAGGTCCCCCGTGATGACCCGTTCCACCTTCCTGCGCGGCTCGGCCGCCCTGGCCGGCGTCAGCGCACTGGCCACGACGACCGGCTGCGGATCCGACGACAGCGCCGCGGCGCCCACGACGGCCGCGGCCACCGGCCCGGACGTCGGCCCCGTCCCCGACGACGTCTGTCCCCGCGTCGAGCGGATGGCCGCGATCACCGGCCCGGGCGTGACCACCCGCTTCCGCATGGAGGCGACCGACCTCGGCTCTCCCGCCGTGACGCCCGACGGGAGGATCTTGTTCATCTTCGGCGACACCTTCGAGGACGCGGTCGTCGGCGGCGGATTCTGGCGCTCCCCCGTCGGTCTCTTCGCCGACCCCGATCGCCCGCTGGACGACGGTATCGCCTGGACCAGCGCCGTCGGCGGCGAGACCGCCGAGCAGCTCGTGCCGTACGCGCACGATGACGCCCCGGTCTCCACGATCCTGCCCGGGGATCTGCTGACCGTGGGCGAGACGATGTACCTGTGGATGATGGTCAACCACGGCTTCGGGACCGTCGCCGGCACCGAGATCTGGACCTCCACGGACTCCGGCGAGACCTGGGAGCGCGCCGCCCAGATGTTCCCCGGCGACCATGCCGGCGGGCTCATGCAGCAGTGCACCTGGTTCACCCACCCCGAGGACGGCTACGTGTACCTGCTGACCACGGGATTCCAACGGGACAAGGGCGTGATCCTCTCGCGGGTCCTGGCCGACCAGATCCTGGATCCGGCGGCCTATGAGACGTGCAGCGGGGCCGACGCGTGGGGCGGTGAGCCCCTGACGATCCTCGAGGGCGAGATCGGCGAGATGTGCCTGCGGATCGTCGAGGACCAGTGGGTGCTGACCTACTTCGACGCCGGCAACTACCGGGTCGACGTCCTCGCCGCCGACTCCCCCACCGCCCTCGCGAAGGCCTCCGCGACCACCCTGCTGCACGGCGGCGACTGGGGCGCCGAGGAGCACGACGTGGTCGCCCAGCTGTACGGGCCCTACATCGTGCCCGGCTCGACCCTCGAAGTGATGCACCTGGTGTGCTCGCAGTGGCACACCGGACCGGACTGGCCGTACCACGTCGAGCAGTTCCGCATCGAGGACCCGCTGCGGCGGGAGTGCGCGGACTGACCCCGCGCGCGCCGGCGGCATCCCTCGCGCCGGCCGCCACAGCTCTCTACAGTGTCGACATGGCACAAGTCCTCATCTACGGGTTGCGGTCCTCGATCGATGCACGACGCGCGGCATTGTCGGACGCGATCCACGGCACGGTGAGGGCAGCGCTGGCGTACCCGGCGGAGAAGCGCTTCCACCGCTTCATTGCCCTCGATCCCGCGGACTTCCTCTACCCGGCGGACCGCGGCGAGGACTACACCATTATCGAGATCTCAATGTTCGACGGGCGCACCGAGGCGGCGAAGAGACAGCTGATCCGGGAACTGTTCACCCGCCTCGAGGCCGAGGTCGGCATCGCGCCCCACAGCGTGGAGATCACCCTCACCGAGACCCCGCGGGTGAACTGGGGAATCCGCGGCGTCAACGCTGCAGACCTCTCGCTCGGTTACACGGTGGACATCTGACTCATCGCAGCCCGTGGCCCAGCGGGTAGGCCTCGCCGGTGCCGTCGGCCGTGGGGATCGCCACCGGCAGCTTCCCGCGGAGGTTCACCGCACCCGCGACCACCCCGGCCACGGCCCGCAGAGTGCAGTCGGAGTTCCCGTAGGCGGCCAGGGACGCGGCGATCTCGCCGACGTGCACGACATCGTACGGATTGCGCAGTGAGGCGTGCACGACCGGGGTGTCGCCCGCGGCCAGAGACTTGACCAGCGCCACCTGCGAGGCGGGGGTGGTGAAGCCGGAGGACGAGGTGAACACGAGCACCACGTCCGCCGCCCGTGCCTGCGTCGCAGCGCGGTCGGCGACTGCCTGATCGAGAGTCGACGTCACCAGAGCATTCGCCTCGAGGCCCTGCGCGCGCAGCGCCTCGACCGTGACGCGCAGCTTCGCCGCGGTGCCCACACCGGTGACCAGCACCTTGGTACCTGACGCCAGGGGCAGCGTGCCGGCGTCATCGGTGATCAGGGTGATGGAGTCATCGGCGATGGCCTGCGCGGAGCGCACCGAGCGCTTCGTGCCGATCTTTCCGCCCGCGGCGGCGACATCGACCTGATCGGCCTCGAACAGGCCGCGGCGCAGCTTCTGGGCGAGGATGCGGCGCCCGGACTGATCCAGTCGCTCCGCCGTGATCTCCCCACTGCCCACCGCTTCGCGCACGCCGCCGATCGCGACGGTGAGATCCGGCGGCATGAGCATCTGATCGGCGCCGGCGAGGATCGCCTCGACGGGCACCCGGTCGTCGCCGAACATGGTCCGCACACCCTCCATGGCCAGCGAGTCCGTGACGATCACGCCGTCATACCCGAGCTCATCGCGCAGCAGACCGGTGAGGATCGGGTGCGAGAGCGTCGCCGGTCGGCCGGAGTCGTCGAGCGACGGGACCAGGATGTGCGCGGTCATGATCGAATCGATGCCCTCGTCGATCGCGGCCACGAACGGCGGCAGGTCGATCTCGTCGAGCTCCTGGCGGGTGTGATCGATGACCGGCAATCCCACATGCGAATCGGTGGCGGTGTCGCCGTGACCGGGGAAATGCTTGGCCGCGGCGGAGCAGTTCGTGCCCTGCAGGCCTTTGATCTGCGTGGCGCCGAGCCGGGCGACGGCCTCGGGATCCGCACCCAGGGAGCGCACCCCGATCACCGGGTTCTGCGCCTCGATGTTCACGTCGACCACCGGGGCGAACGCCTGGCAGATGCCCGCCGCGCGCAGTTCGGTGCCGACGATGTCGCCGGCCTTGCGGGCGTGCGCCCGTGAACCGGTGGCGCCCAGAGCCATCGCCCCGGGCAGCGGGGTGGCCGGGGCGGGGAGCCGGTAGACCACACCGCGTTCCTCGTCGGCGCTGATCACCAGGGGAATGCCGCCGGAGTCGAGGGCTGCGTCCTGGACGTCGTTCGAGAGGGTGGCGATCTGCTCGATGTCCTGGAGGTTGTCGCTCCAGACGAAATAGATGAGGCCGCCGACGTGATGAGTGCGCACAATGTCCGCGATGGTGTCGACGCCGGTGGTGCTGGTGTTGGACGGGTGCGGGGCGTCGGCCGTGGAACCGTAGCCGACCGCGACGAACAGCTGCCCGATCTTCTGCTCGATGCTCATAGCGGCCAGCAGCTCGTCGATCCGGGCGGAATCCGTGCCTGCCCCCTTCGCCGGGGCGGCGTGGGCGGTGGCCGGGAGGGCCAGTGCCCCTCCGGTGAGCGCGGCCGCCCCGAAGGCGCGGCGGGAGAACTGGGAGCGGTCAGCGCGTGGGGGGTGAGGGTTCATGGGAATCTCCTGCTCTCAGTAGCGGCGGTAGCGCTCGGTGGTCGCCTGGAAGCGACGGGACTCGCGCCGCCACGCCGCGACGATGGTCTCGGCGCTGTCGCCGGCCTCGAGCATCGCGCGGGTGCGCTTGGTGCCCGAGAGCTTGTCGATCCAGCAGACGTCCTCCTCGGCGCGGCAGTCCTCGCCTTCGCGCCAGTCGACCTCCTCGACATTGGCGAACAGCGCGGCGAGCACGTGAATGCCCGTGCGCACCGGCTCGTAGGCCGCGGCGTCGGTGACGTGCAGCTGCAGGCCGCCGCAGAACTCGCCGGCGTGCTTGGAGCTGACGGGAGTGGCGAACATGGGCCGGTACAGCACCCCTGGCAGCTCCGCGGCCTGCAGATCCATGATGATCGCGTCGACCTGGGCCTCGGTGATGAAGGGCGCACCGAACCACAGGAACGGGGTGGTGGTGCCCCGCCCCTCGGAGATGTTGATCGACTCGATCAGCCCGGTGCCCGCGTAGACCACGGCCGTGTCGGCGGTCGGGATGTTCGGAGAGGGCAGCACCCACGGGATGTCCGCGGCCGCGGGGTCCTCGGGGTCGTAGCCGCTCATCTCGATCACCTCGAGATCCACGGCCTTGTCGAGGAATTCACCGTTGAACAGCGAGGCGAGCTCGCCGACGGTGAGGCCGTGGGTCTGCGGGATCTCACGCAGCCCCACGAAGGAGGACAGCTCCGGTTCGAGCACGAAGCCCTCGATGTCGGTGCCCAGCGGGTTCGGACGATCCAGCACCACGAAGCGCTTGTCGTTCTCCCCGGCCGCCTCCATCGCGTAATAGAGAGTCCAGATGTAGGTGTAGAAGCGGGCACCGATGTCCTGGATGTCGAAGATCAGCAGGTCGACGTCCTCGAGCATCTCCGGGGTGGGCTTCTGGGTGTCGCCGTACAGCGAACGCACCGGCAGCCCGGTCTTCTCGTCGATGTAGTCGCCGACGGAGCCGCCCGCCGGTTCCGCCCCGCGCACCCCGTGCTCCGGACCGAACAGGGCGGCCATCGTGAAGCCGCCATCCTCCTGCGCCGCGACCAGGAGATCGATCGTGGAGCGCAGTTGCCGGTCGGTGCCGGTGGGGTTGGTGATCAGGCCGACGCGGGCATCGCGCAGCGTCTCCACGGCGTCCGGCCCCAGCAGGTTCTCGACGCCGAGAGCGAAGTCGCCCGTGTTCTTGCCCTTCCCCGCGCCCTTGCCTCGTTCCGTGGGCCGGGCGGATGCGGCGCCGGCAGTGGCGAGCACGGCGCCGGCGGGCAGCGCCCCGAGGGAGGCGAGGACCCGCCGCCTGCCCGGGCGCCGCTCCCGCTTCCCGCTGGCATCCGGCTGGGTCTGGTCACTGTGCTGCGGGACTGGATGCGTCACGGCGCGTTCCTCCGTCATCGTCGTCGGATCTGCTCATGCGCAGGGGCCGCGCCGTCCGCACGACGTCGTGCGATGCGAGGTCGAATCGTTTTTCGGCGCGCTGCGCAGGGTTGACGCTAACAACGAAGCGTCGGCGTGACAACCGTCACCCTGCTCAGGTCTCGTCGTCCCCGACCACGCCCTTGCGCAGCAGGACGCAGCCGTACTTGCTGGTCTCCAGGGTGCGCAGCACGGCGAAGACTTCGCGTCCACGGTCGTAGAAATCGAAGCGGTCGATCCATTCCAGGCGGTCGGCGCGAGCCGCCGCGGACTCCTGGAGCTGGGACTGCACCTCCTCGCCGGTGCCGGGCTCCGGCGTCATCAAGGTGACCGAGGGGCCCGCGTACATATCCACGGGAAAGACGGTGCGCACCGCACGCACCGCCTCCGGCGAGGAGGTGGCCAGCTCGATCACCGGCGCCCCCATCGCGTATGCCGGGTAGTGGGCATCGGTCACCAGCAGCGTGTCGTTGTGACCCATGTGGTCGAGGATGCGCAGCAGATCACCGGTGAGCAGGGGGTCGATGCCGTTGAGCATGAGAAAAGTGCCTCTTCAGAAGGTAGGACGGTCGGGTACGGGGTGGCGCGACGTCCTCGCCGGTGAGGCTGCCCCAGCCCGCGTTGCGGAGACCCCGGATACGGTAGGGACCGGCTGGACGGCGTGTCAACGACGCCGCCGGAACGGAGCGCGCCATGACCACACCCATTCCCCCTCACCCTGCCTCAGCGCCAGGAGTGCTCGTCGTCGGCTCGGTGTCGATGGATGTCACCACCTTCTCCTCGCGACTGCCGCACCCCGGCGAGACCTTCCTCGGGGACGCCTTCACGATGACCCTCGGTGGCAAAGGAGCCAACCAGGCCGTCGCCGTGAGCCGCGCCGGGTCACCGATCCGCTTCATCGGTTGTGTGGGCGATGACTACTTCGCCTCGATCGTGCGGGACGAGCTGACTGCGGCGGGTGTGGACACCTCGCACCTTCGGGAGGTCCCGGGGCAGACCGGCGTGGCCCACATCCGGGTCGACGCCTCCGGTGAGAACGACATCGTCATGGTGCCGCTGGCGAATGCGGCGCTCACCGAGGAGCAGATCGACGCCGCCCTGGAGGAGTTCGCGCCGGGCAGCCGGGTGCTCCTGACACAGCTGGAGATCCCCTTCGCGCTGACCATGCACGCGATCCGCGGAGCTCACGAGAAGGACCTCACGGTCGTCCTGGACCCAGCGCCGGCGCATGACCTCGACGCATCGATCTGGCCGCTGGTGGACGTGGTCACCCCCAATGAGACCGAGGCGTCGATGCTCACCGGGATCGAGGTCGACTCCCGCGAGGCCGCTGTCCGCGCCGGGCAATGGTTCCTGGAGCGCGGCGTCACCCATGCCCTGGTCACCCTGGCCGGCGCCGGCAGCGTACTGGTCGATGCGAACGGCGTGCGGGACATCGCCGCGCACCGGGTGGAGGTGGTGGACACGACCGCAGCCGGCGATGCTTTCGCCGGGTACCTCGCAGCCGCTCTGGCCGGAGGCCAAGATCTGCCGGGGGCGATCGAGCGCGCCGGAGCCGCCGGGGCCCTCGCGGTCACCCGCCGCGGCGCCTCGACCAGCCTCCCGTACGCCCCCGAAGTCGATGCCCGACTGGTCGCGCGCACGCACGGACGCACGCACGGACACGGAGGCGAGGAATGAGCACGCCGAACCCCACTCCCCTCCCGTCGACGTCCGGCCCCTGCTGCGGAGCCGATCGCAGCGCAGTCGAGGTCCCGGCCCCGGTCACCCACGGCTCCGGTGCACCCGCCGATAGCCCTCACCCGCTCCCGTGGGCCGCGCCGGTCGACGAGGTCCGAGCCCGCGCCGAGCGCACAGTGCCGGTGACCGCCGGACCCTTCCGCATGGGCAGCGAGGACCGCGACCAGAACGCCGGCGACGGCGAGGGCCCCGTGCGCACCGTGGAGGTGCCTGCCTTCCGCATCGATCCCGCCTGCGTGACCAATGCCGAGTTCGCGGCCTTCGTCGTCGCGACCGGGTACGTGACCGAGGCCGAGGAGTTCGGCTGGTCCTTCGTGTTCGGGGCCCTGCTGGACAAGGAGCTGCGCCGCGCGAGCCAGAAGCCTCCCGGCACCCCGTGGTGGCGGGCTGTCCAGGGCGCTCGCTGGGACCAACCGGAGGGCCCCGGCTCCGACGCCGCCGGCCGCGCCGACCATCCCGTGGTGCACGTGTCGCTGCGGGATGCCGAGGCGTTCGCGGCGTGGTGCGGGATGCGCCTGCCGCGAGAAGCGGAGTGGGAGAAGGCGGCGCGCGGCGGTCTCGAACAGGCCCGCTATGCCTGGGGCGATGAGCTCACGCCAGGCGGGGAGCACCGCTGCAACATCTGGCAGGGCGCGTTCCCCGTGCGCAACACCCTCGAGGACGGCTTCCTGGCCACCGCCCCGGTGCGTTCGTTCCCGCCCAACGGGCTCGGGCTGTACGAGGTGGCGGGCAACGTCTGGGAGTGGTGCAGCGACGCCTGGACCACCGGGCAGGCCTCGTCGCTGTCCGGCGACGTGCGGGTCATGCGCGGTGGGTCCTACTTGTGCCACGACTCCTACTGCAACCGCTACCGGGTCGCCGCTCGCAGCGCGACGGCTGTCGAGGATGCGAGCGGCAATAAGGGCTTCCGCCTCGCGGTCGACGCCTGACCAGTGCCCGAGGGGCGCCGTGGACGTGAACACACCACCCGAAGTCCGACTGAGCAGGTCCGCACGTCGGGAGCGTGCCGCTGTCCCTACGAGCAGCGGCGACGCGCCGATACTACCGGGCCGCCCACCGGCAATGAACGCTGTGCCGATCTGTCATGCACCGACGGAAGAAAGAGCCTGTGAACACCGGCCACGACGTTCACCCCCGCCACGAAATACCGAGATCAGCACGTGTAAGTCCAGGAGCCATTGCTAACAGGGTTGCCGGGATTCTTGTCGCCGCCATTTGGTTCCGTTGTATACAGGGTTCCTGTAAAGGTGTCGGGGCCCGTTCGAACAAAGGTGATGAAGCTAAAGGGGCCGGTCCACGAAGTCTGATTGTCATCGCCGCCGCAGATCGGTGTCGTGCGACCAAAATGGAAGCTTGACGGCGCAACGGCCCCAACAGCGAGACTGCTAGCACCGTGAGCTGGAGCAGCTGACGCGCTCACTGCGGCGCCCATTACTCCCCCTAAGCAGAGAGCAAGACCCGAGGTGACAATTGAGATGCGCTTGAGAGCGGCCCCGTGGAACATAAGTCCTCCAGCATATTCGTATTCGACGTCAGTTTCACGCGAGTCCAGTCCTGTTGTTGGACTCGATGTGAGACACGCCATGCTAGAGGAATGAGCTTCGTAGCGTCAAGAGGCCACACTTCCTGGCACATTGAGGCAAAGCCGCCTAGTGCTGCGCCGGCCCACGTGAGGCAAATTTGGCTATCACGAAGTCACTGATCGGCAAGAGCATTTTCCTTGCGTGAGCCCGCCGATTCGAGTGGTCCCAACAACCTTCCCAGACTACTTATCTTGATACGATCGCCGGCCTCGTCACGAATGGCGCTCCCCTTCATGGACCCGCCCATTGGTTCGGCGGAACGTGCCATGGAACCGAAGCCGAACGCGACGTGGCACGATCAGGAGCTCGCGCAGCGCAAGGCGACATCTCCGGGCTGTGCCTCAGGCGGCGCGACGACCCGTGGCGAGGTCGAGCAGGTGGTCGATCACGCGGTCCCCGCTCGCGCGCAGGCCGTTGTGCTCGTACTCGCTGGTGACCCAGGGGTGCAGGCCGGGCAGCAGTTCCGCGGTGGCCAGGGAGCACCGGCGCGGCACGTAGGCATCGTCGAAGTAGACCGCTGCGGCGCCCGGAGCGTCCGCGGCGCGCAGAGCCTTCTCGTCGTACAGGCGCGGCCACTCGTGCTCGGCGAGCAGATCGGCGGCCTCCGCCCAGGGGGCGAGCTCGGGATCCTCGGCGAAGAGGTCGCGGTGGATGTGTTCGCCGCCCAGCAGGGTCGGGTCCTCCCGCACGACGTCGGGCATGATGCGGTCCGCGGTCCAACGGGTGGCGGTGCCGTCGGCCCAGCAGCTCTCGTGGACCACCGCGTACAGAGGGTTGCGGCCGCTGAAGGGCAGGGCGCCGGCGAGGTCGTGCACGAAGGCAGGCGAGGCCGGGTCGAGGTCCAGCAGGTAGTGCAGGCGTTCCTGGCCGCCGGAGGCGCCGAGCAGGTGGCCGAGGCGGCGCAGGCGCTCGACGCCCACGCGCTGCCCGTCGGCCAGGCGCAGCTGCCCGGCATCGGCGAGGTCGCTGAGGCGGCGCATCCGGTCGCGGTCCCCGGGGAATCGGGTCCAGTAGCGCTCGCTGCGGGCGATCATCCCATGCCAGGTGGTGGCGTAGACGGCGGCCATGTCGGGGCCGAGGGTCGGCAGACCGCCGGTGAACAGGGCTTTGTCGACGCTGCCGGCGTGGGCGCTGAGGTAGCGCAGAGCGGTGAAACCGCCGAAGGACTGCCCCAGCAGCGACCAGCTCGCGGCCCCGAGGTGCTCGCGCAGCAGCTCGGCGTCGTGGGCGATCGCGTCGGCCCGGAAGTGGGTCAGGTACTGCGCCTGCTGGGTGGGAGTCGCCTCGCGCAGGGTGGCGGCGCCGGCGATCGCACCGTCCGGCAGCGGTGCGTCGAGGCCCACGGGGGTGGAGCGACCGGTGCCACGCTGGTCGAGCATGACCACGCGGTGCTCGCGCAGAACGCGCTGCAGCCAGGGTGGGGAGTCCGCTCCGAGGGGTCGTGGGGCCTCGGAGCCCGGGCCGCCCTGGAGGAAGACGAGGTACGGGCGGTCCTGCCCGTCGGGCGCGGCGACGATACGGGCGAACAGCTCCAGCCGCGCGGAGCCGGGATCGGCATGGTCCAGCGGGACGGACAGGGTCACGTCACTCAGGTGCAGGCCGGGCAGGGTCCAGGAGGTGGTGGACATCAGGCTCCGTCGTCGTCGCGGGTGGTAGCACCGGGGAAGAATTCCCAGTCGAAGGTGTGCAGCTCGCCGGGGCGTTCGCCGCGGGCGCGGGCGGCGTCGATCACCACCCCGGAGATGCGGGCGAACACGTCATCGACGCCGTAGTAGCTGATCGGCTCGAAGTACTCGGATTCGGTGGGGACGTCACCGATCGAGATGATCTCGAGGCTGCCGGGCACGTCGACGCCGAGCCGCTCGGCGGCCGATTGGAGGGCCACGGCCTGATAGCCGGTGAAACAGATGACGGCCTGGGGGCGGTCCTCGCCGGAGAGCCACTCGCGGCTCGCGCGATAGGTGTCGCGGGCGCTCGCGGGCGTGATGCGCACCAGGTCCTCCGGGGGGCCGTCGCCGTGGTCGCGGGCGGCCTGCAGGAAGGCGGCCATGCGGGGATGGGTGAGCGGCTGCGGCGGGGCGAGCAGCTGCACCGTCTCGTGACGGGCCCGGAGCCGGGCGTAGGCGCGCGCGATCGCGCGGTACGGCGTCGAGGAGATGACGTCGAACCCCTCGGGCTCCATCTTCGCGGTGAAGGCGACGATCCCGGTCTGGGTGGCGGAGTTCAGGCGCAGCACGCGCTCGGGGCCGTCCTCGACGAAGTCCACGCTGGTGATGAACGCGGCATCGGCGGAGGCGCCGGAGAGGTACTCGACCCAGCGCTCGTCGGCCAGGACGAGAGTGGACAGATCATGCGGCAGGGCATCGTCGCGCACCTGGGTGGCCAGCTGCACGCCCCAGGGATCATCCAAGGTGCCCAGCGCCAGCACGATCCCGCCTCCACGACCGGTGCGCATCGCCTGCGCGTTGCGATTGGGGACATAGCCCAGCTGCTCCGCGGCCTCGCGCACCTTGGCCTTGGTCGCCGGCGAGCCGGCCGAGCGGCTGCCACCGCGCCCGGACAGGACGAACGACGCCGTCGCGATCGAGACGCCCGCCGTGCGGGCGACATCCGCGAGCGTGACCACGGTGCGCGGGGCGGGGTTGACGATGTCGCCGCTCATGAGCGCTCGACCTCCTGCTCGTCGGGGTCGAGATCGGCCAGGAGCACACGCACCCCGGCGGTACGCAGCTCCTCGAGGGCCGACGGTTCGGCCGCGCTGTCAGTGACGAGGGTATGGATGCCCGAGGCGGGAGTGATGCAGGCGAAGGCGCTGGCGCCGATCTTCTCGGCATCGGCGACGACGACCACGCGGGTGGCCCGCTCCATGAGCCGGGCGTTGATGGAGGCCTCGGCCTCGTCATGGGTGAGAGCGCCGTCGCGGGCGCTGAGCGCATTGACCCCGAGGAAGAGGGTGTCGATGCGGATCTGGGCGAGCAGCTGTTCACCCCAGGACCCCACCAGCTCGAAGCTCGCCTCGCGCACCACGCCGCCGGTGACCACGAGCTGCAGATGGCGACGCACCGCGAGCTCCTGGGCGATGTTGATGGCGTTGGTGACCAGCACGGTGGGTCGGGGGGCGTCGCGGAAGGACTGCCGGGCGGCGAGCTCCTGGGCGAGCGCTGTGGTGGTGGTGCCGCCGTTCAGACCGATCACGGAGCCGGGCTCGAGCAGGTCAACGGCGCGCCGGGCGATCGCTTCCTTGGCGGCGGCGTTGCGCGCGGCGCGGTAGCGCATCGGCAAGGAGCTGGCGTCGGGGTTCGCGGAGGCGCCGCCATGGGTGCGGATCACGAGCTGCTGGTCCGCGAGGGCGTCGAGGTCGCGGCGGGCAGTGGCCGGGGAGACCCCGAGAGTCGAGACCAGGTCGTCGACGCTGAGGTGCCCGTCATCGATGACGAGGTCGAGCACGAGGTCCTGGCGGTGTCGTCGACCGCGCATCCCCCGGGAGGTGGGGGTGGCGTGTTCGCCCGGGTTCGCCATCGCTCAGTCCCCCTCCTGGTTCGTCGCGCACGGCAGGGCCGACGCCGTGGCCTCGGTCCCCGCATGCTACCGCCCGGGAGCCGGGCCGGCGCGCGGAACCGGGGCCCCCGCCGCCGGGAGTGCTGCGGGAGCGTCCACCGGTGTCCGCGACAGCACACCGAGCAGGGCAGCGGACAGCGAACCAGGCACGACGCCCGCTCCAACCAATGATTGCTTTTGCTCGTTTTAGATCATTACACTCATACACATGCAGTTCCGGCGGGGTCGTCCGTCGGCTCACACCGCCTCTGGAGGCCCCATGCCCACCCCCACCGTCGCCTCGAGCGCGACCAAGACGGAGACCTCACGGACCAGCGCCACGGAGGTCGAGCTGCGCACCCAGCCGGATACCTGGCGCCAGGCCCTCGCGCTGCTGCCCGCCGCACTGACCCAGCTGCCCCGCCCCGAGGAACGGGTGCTGGTCGTCGGCTGCGGCACCTCGTGGTTCATGGCCATGGCCTACGCGGCACTGCGCGAGGCCGCCGGGCAGGGCGTCACCGATGCGGCGACCGCCACCGAAGCCTCCCCTGCCCGCAGATACGACCGCATCGTGGCCCTGTCCCGCTCCGGCACCACGAGCGAGATCCTCGACCTGCTGCGCGCCACGCAGACTCCGTCGGTGCTGATCACCGCCGTTGCCGAAGGCCCCGCCGCGGCGCACGCCGGCTCCGAGATCGTGCTGGACTTCGCCGACGAGACCTCTGTCGTCCAGACCCGCTTCGCGACGACGGCCCTGGCGCTGCTGCGCGCCTCGCTCGAGGAGGACCTGACCGCTGCGATCGCCGACGCGGAGGCCGTGCTGGCCCTCGAGCCGAGTACAGAGCTCGTCGGCGCGGAGCAGGTGACGTTCCTGGGCACCGGGTGGACCAAGGGCCTCGCGGACGAGGCCGCGCTGAAGATGCGCGAGGCCACGCAGTCCTGGACCGAGTCCTACTACGCGATGGAGTACCGCCACGGCCCGATCGCGATCGCCGAGCCCGGCCGCCTCATCTACGTGCTCGGCTCCGCCCCCGAGAACCTGGAGGCCCAGGTCGCAGCGACGGGAGCGAGCTGGGTCGCCTCGGGCCTCGATCCGCTGGCCCAGCTCGTCGCCGTGCACCTGTGGGCGGTGCGGCGCGCGGAGCAGCGCGGCCTGGACCCCGACTCCCCGCGCCATCTCACGCGCGCCGTCCACCTCACACCGTGAGCACCGTCCTCGAGCGTGCGATCGGGGTCGATGTGGGCGGCACCCGCACCAAGATCGGGCTGGTGGGCCGTGACGGCTCCCTCGGCATCCCGTACTCGCTGCCCACCCCGGCGGGCCCCCGCCAGCTGTGCGCGATGATCGCGCGGGAGACCGCCTCGCTGCGTGAGCAGGCGGAGCTGGAGGCCGCGGTGCCCCTCGGCATCGCGGTGCCGGGCATCCTGGACGAGTCGCGCGAGGTGGTCGAGCTGGCCGTGAACCTCCACTGGACGCAGCTCCCGCTCGGGGCGATGCTGCGCGAGGTCATCGACACCCCGCTCGCGCTCGGCCATGACGTGCGCGCCGGCGGGATGGCCGAAGCGGCCTGGGGCGCCGGCCGCCTGATCCCGCAGAGCACGCCGGACTGCTCCCTACCACCGCTCGCGGACCTGATCTTCGTCCCGATCGGCACCGGCATCGCGGCGGCCGTGGTCCACGGCGGGGCCGCCCTCGGCGATCGCTTCACCGGCGAGATCGGGCAGGTGCGGGTCGAGGAGCCGTACACGGGGCAGACCATGCGCCTCGAGGAGGTCGCCTCCGCCTCGGCGATCGGGCGCCGCTACGCCGAGCTGATCGACTCCCCGCACGACCCGCTGGTGCTGACCGACGGGGGCCGTCCCGCGGCCCGAGCGGTCGTGGACCGGGCCCGCGAGGGCGAGCCGACCGCCGAGAAGGTGCTGTTCAGCGCGCTGGACACGCTCGGCCAGGCGCTCGCGACGATCATCTCCAGTGTGGGCCCGCTGCCGATCGTGATCGGCGGCGGACTCGCCGAGGGCGGCTCGATCGTGCTGGAGACGCTGCGCTCCTCGATCGCTGCCCGGCTCGGAGTGGTGCCCACTCCCCCGGTGCTGCCCTCGTCCCTGGGCATGTGGGCCGGTTGCCAGGGCGCCGGACTGCTGGGCATGACCCGCGCCCTCCACGAGAGGTCCGTCGCGTGATCCTCACCCTCACCCCGAATCCCGCCCTCGACCTCACCTACGAGGTGGACCAGGCGCGCGTGCACGCCGAGCACCGGGTGCGTCGCGTCCGCTCCGCGCCCGGCGGCAAGGGCGTCAACGTCGCCCGGGTACTCGCCCAGCTCGGGCGGCCGGCGACCTGTGCCGGCCCGCTGGGCGGCGCCACCGGTGAGCAGATCCGTGACCTCCTGAGGGCTCACGACGGGGTGCGGCAGGCCTGGACCCCGATCGCCGGGGACAGCCGGCGCACCGTCACCGTCGTCGCTCCCGACGGCGCCACCGGATTCCACGAACCCGGGCCCGCCCTCGGCCCTGCGGAGCGCGAGGCTCTCGTCGCAGGCCTCACCGCCCTGCTCTCCAGTGCCTCCCCCCTGGTCACCGCGGTCACTCTCAGCGGCTCCCTCCCCCCGGGGCTCAGCGGCGAGGACCTGGCCCAGCTGGTGGGCGTGTGCCGGAGGAACGATCGCCCGGTGCTGGTCGACACCTCCGGGCCGGCGCTGCTGGCGGCCGCCCGCTCCGGCGCCGACGTCCTGAAACCCAATGCCGCCGAGGCCCTCGAGGCGACCGGCACGCATACCCCGTTGGAGGCAGCGCTCGCCCTGCTCGAGATCGGCGCCGGCGCCGTCGTGTGCTCGCTCGGGCCCGAGGGGATGCTCGGGGTGCGACGGGACAACGGCTCGGCCCACGGCTGGCGCGCACGCCTCGCCGAACCGATCGCCGGCAATCCCACCGGCGCCGGCGACTCCGTGGTCGCAGTGCTGGCCGCCACCGTCCTGGTCGACGGGGCGGAACTGCCCGAGGCGCTGCGCCGCGCGGTCGCCGTGAGTGCCAGCGCCGTCACCCGCCCCGTCGCCGGGGAGATCGACCTGCAGCTCGCCGATGAGCTGATGCCCGCTGTCGAGATCCAGGAGATCCCATGCCCCTGAGCACGCTCACCCCCGTCGCCCTCCGCGCCCGGCAGCGCGGCGAGGGTCTGGCGGCCTTCAACGTGGTCCATGTCGAGAACGCCGAGGCCTTCGTCGGTGCCGCCGCCCGCGCCGAGACCCCCGTGGTCCTGCAGGTCAGCCAGAACGCCGCCCGCTACCACGGCGGTCTCGCCCCGATCGGGCTGGCCACCCTGGAGATCGCGCGCCGTGCGGAGGCCGAGGTGGTGGTCCACCTCGACCACGCCGATGATCTGGGCCTGGTGCGCGAGGCCCTGGACCTGGGGTTCACCTCGATCATGTACGACGGCTCGAAGCTGCCCGATGCGGAGAACCGCGTGTGCACCGCCGAGGTGGTGGCCGCGGCGCACGGGCGCGGGGTGAGCGTCGAGGCGGAGCTCGGCGAGGTGGGCGGCAAGGACGGGGTGCACGACCCGTCGGCCCGCACCGACCCGCAGGAGGCCGCACGGTTCGTCGCGGAGACCGGGGTGGATCTGCTCGCGGTCGCCGTGGGCTCCTCCCACGCGATGACGCAGCGCACCGCGCAGCTGGATGCCCGGCTGATCCGCGCGATCGCCGCCGCCGCGGACGTGCCGCTGGTCCTGCACGGCTCCTCGGGCGTGGCCGACACCGACATCCAGGGGGCGATACGGGCCGGGATGACGAAGATCAACATGTCCACGCACCTGAACACCGTGTTCACCGGGGCGGTGCGAGCCCTGCTCGACGCCGATCCGGACGTGGTCGACACCCGACGGTGGATGCGGGCCGGCAGCGAGGCGGGAGCCGCGGAGGCGCAGCGGCTGATGGAGCTGCTGCGGGACGCGCCGCGGGACCCTATCCCCCGGTGAGGAGATTCATCGCCGGTCCCAGGGTGTTGAGCAGGATGATCGCGCCGATGATGCCGACCGTCCAGGAGAAGGCGCTGGTCGCATTCTTCACGGCCCAGTCGTGGGCCTTGTCGAGGAAGGCGTCGGCGCCGCCGCCGAGCGCGGCGCGCACTCCGCACAGCAGTACCCCAGGCACGATCATCACCGCGCAATAGCCAGCCAGCACGAGCGCACCGCGACCCAGGCCGATCCCCATATCGGCGACGATGCCCATCGCCGCCAGGTACGGGATCATCGACGCCGCTTCGACGAGACCTGCCAGGAGCGCCAGGCTCACCAGCAGGGAGGGCCGGCCGGACGCACGGCGGGCCCGGGTGGTCCACTTCCGGGCCGAGGCCTCGGGATCGCCGCCGCGTTTGGCGATCGCCTTGGGGTCGATGCGGAAGGACCAGATCACCATCGCCACCCCGATCGCCGCGAGCACCACCATCACCACCGGGGAGGCCAGCAGGTGGCCGAAGGACTCCAGCAGGGGCAGCAGTCCCGCCAGCAGAGCGATTCCCAGCAGCAGGTAGAACACCCCGATCACCGCGAGGTAGAGCAGGGTGCGCCCGGCGATGCGCAGCGCCCCGCCCTGCCCGACCACGAGCAGGATCACGGGGATGACCAGCGTCCCCATGGAGGTGGAGTCCACCAGGGCGAGGACGATCAGGCCGAGCGGTCCGGCGATGTCGAGGAGCGATTCCATGGGATCCATGGTCCTGGACGCTCCCGCCCGGAATCCTCCTCCCAAGGTGCGAAGTCCGCCTGCCGCAGAGGTGGCGCCCGCCACGGCCGCGTAGCCTGGGGGTATGCCCTCCGCTCCGGTCCCAGGACGCCCCGCGGGGTCGCCGGGTGTCGATCTCGACGCTCCCGAGCGTCCTGCGCTGAACCGCCGCGACCTGCTCATCGCGGCGGGCTACGCCGCGCTGGTCGTGCTGCTCGGGGCCTCCGGGGCCAGCAACTCCGGGTTTCTCGGCGAGGAACTGCGCTGGTCTCCCTCCGTGTCGATCGCGATGATGCTGATCGCCTGCGTGAGCCTGGTGTGGCGGCGCCGCAATCCGGCGATCACCCTCGCGGTGGCTGGTCCGCTCGCAGCCGCGGAGGTCCTCGTGGGCGGTCAGATCTCCGCCTACATCCTGCTGTTCGAGGCGCTCTTCGATCCGATCATGCATGGCAGCCGGCGCCTGGCGCGCCTGACCACCGGACTCGCGATCGGCGCCGGCGTGGTCGCCTTCCTCATCGCCGTCGCTCTCGGAGCCGCCGGACCGATCCTGCTGGTGGTGCTGATGATCTCGGCCCTCGTGTTGATGACTCCGCTGATGTGGGGCTGGGAGGTGCGCCATCACCGGGACGCGCGCCTGGTCGCCGAAACCTTGACGGACGTCGAGCACGAGCTCGCCGCCACCCGCGCCGCCCAGGCCGTGGAGACCGAGCGCCGCACGATCGCTCACGACCTCCACGATGTGATCGCCGGGCACCTCAGCGCCGTCTCCCTGCACACCAGCCTCGCCTCCTCCCTCGAACAGCGTGAGGCGCGGGACCGCTCCCTGGCGACGGCGCGGGACTCCGCCCACGCCGCGCTGCGGGACCTGCGCTCGATGATCGGGGTGCTCTCGACGGAGGAGACCGGCACGCTGCCGTCGATCACCTTGACCTGGCCCTCGCTCACCACCCGCCTGCGCGGCCGCGACCCTGAGGCGCGGGTCGAGATCGATCCGGCCGCGACCGATGCCGCCCGCGTGGAGCCGTCGGTGCAGGCCGCCCTGCTGCGCCTGGCCGCCGAGGCGTCCACCAACGCGGTGCGTCACGGGCTCGCGCCGATCTCGCTGTCCGTCCGGGTGGGGGCCGACGCGGTGACGCTGGAGCTGCTGAACCGGCGCGCGGAGACGGCGGTTCCCGGCACCGGTGTGGGCCGTGGCGCGATCGCGCACCGGGCCACGGCCGTCGGGGGCAGCGCAACCTCCGGCCCCGCCCCCGAGGATGGCCCGGAGGCCGGGATGTGGCGGGTGCTGGCGCATCTGCCCGCGCGCACGGCCGCTGCGCCGGTCGAGGCCAGCACCACCTCGACGACCGTGAACCAGGAGGCACTGCCGTGAGCGACCCGACCGTGAGCCGCCCGATCCGGGTGCTCGTCGCCGACGACCATCCCGCCGTCCGGTCCGGGCTGGTCGCGCTGCTGGATTCTGCCCCGGACATCACCGTGATCGCCGAGGCTCACGACGGGGACTCCGCCGTGGCGGCCGCCCGTGCGCACCGCCCCGACGTGGTCCTCACCGACGTGCGCATGCCCGGCGCGACCGGTATCGAGATCACCCCGCACCTGCGAGAGACCGGGGCGAACGTGCTGGTGATCTCCGGCTTCGACCTCGATGACTATGTGCTCGGGGCGCTGGCCGCCGGGGCCGACGGGTACCTGGTGAAATCGGAGGACCCGCAGCGGATCCTGGGCGCCGTGCGCGACGTGCACCGGGGCGATGCGGTGCTGTCCGCAGCGGCCACGCGCGCCGTAGTCGGTGCCCTGCGCGGCCGAGCCGCCCCGTCGGCCCCGGTCGCCGGCGGCGCAGACGCACCCATCCCGACCGCGGGGACCGTCGGCGCCTCCGCCCCTGCCGGTCCTCCGCCGACGTTCACGCGCCGGGAGGAGGACGTGCTCGCGCTGGTCGCGCAGGGACTGTCCAACCAGCAGATCGCCTCGCAGCTGTTCGTCGAGATCACCACGGTGAAGTCCCACCTCTCGCACGCGCTGACGAAACTGCAGCTCGACTCCCGGGTGCAGGCCGCTCTCTGGTGGCAGCAGCACCGCAGCTGAGCCCTGCTGTACTCAGAGCAGTCGGGCGAAGCGCTCCAGAGCCGCTGCGCCGACCACGTCGTCCTCCCCCAGCGGCACCTCCTGCAGCGGGAGGTCCGGCAGGGCCGCGTGCAGGGTGGCCAAGTGCGTGTCCTCGACGGCGCGACGGTGGGCGAGGAACTCCCCGCGGTTCGCCGGCGAGCGCTTGTTGACCACCAGCGCACCGATGTCGACGCCGGTGCGGGTGAGGTCCCGGTGCAGTTCGATGGTTTCCAGCACCGGCAGCCGCTCGGCGGCGAGCACGATCGCGAACGACGTCGTGGTCGTGTCGGTGAGCACGGTGCGCAGGGTGGCGAGGCGGTCGCGGCGGCGCAGCAGGATCGAGCGGATCTCCTGGTCGCGCTCCTCGACTGGGTCGCGCGGCGTCGTCGAGCCCAGCAGGGTGGCGCCACGGTCCCCGTCGAGCCCGCGCAGGGCCGCGCCGAGCTTCGCGGACTTCTCTCGGCGGGCCAGCAGCCCGTCGGTCCACGCGGTCATGACCTCCGGCAGGGCCATCAGCCGCGCCGTGTGCCCCGAGGGGGCGGTGTCGAAGACCACCAGGTCCGCCTCGCGCATCCCGCTCTCGACCAGGTCCGTCATCCGTTCCAGGACGGCGGCCTCGTGGGTCCCGGGTGAGCGGCGGGAGAGCTCCATGTGCTTGTCGACCTCCCCGGCGAGGTTCTCCGGCATGAGGCGCTTGAGGGTGTGGCCGACGTCCCGGAGGTGGCGGTCGGTGGTCGCATCGGGGTCGATCTCGATGCCCCTCAGGCGCCCGCCGAGGCCGCTGCCGAGCTCTGTGGGGCGGTCCCCGATGCGCTGGTCCCACAGATGCCCGAGGTTGTGGGCCGGATCGGTGGAGACGACCAGGGCACGCCGGCCCTCCTGGGCAGCGGCGAGCGCGACGGCGGAGGCGACGGTGGTCTTGCCGACGCCTCCCTTGCCCCCGAGGAACAGCACGCGGCGCTCGCGGGCGAGGGTCAGCAGCATCGGTAGTTCTCCAGGGGTGAGCGCTCCAGGCCCATGCGCCGGTGCCAGTCGTGGAAGCTGTCATACAGCACCGGCAGCAGCTCGGCCGTGTAGTAGGCGGCGGGGTTGGGCACGCCCAGCATCTCGCTCATGACGAGCATGCGGAACAGGTCGTCCTCGTCGCGGCGGGCGCGGGCGAAGGTGCGACGGTACGGGGCGACGTAGAACTCGTGCAGGCCGGCGCTGAACGCCCGCCACCGCTCGCGCCACCTCATTCGGCGCGGCCTTCCCCGGCGGTGACCTCCAAGTCCTCCTCATCCTCCTCCGGTTCGGACCCGCGGGCGCGGTGCAGGGCGATGGCGGATTCGATGATCACCCAGACCGCGGCGATCAGGATGATCACGTCCAGGGCGAGCAGGAGCCAGTTCCCGTCGGCCAGGAACCCCCGCAGCTGGATCACCAGCGCGTACACGCTGACGAACAGGACGAACAGCAGCGGGATCATGATCGGCAGCACCGGGCGGCGCTTGCGCATGAGCATCACGGCCAGGATCGCGAGCGACAGGCCCGCCATCAGCTGATTGGTGGTGCCGAACAGCGGCCACAGGATCATGCCGCCGGACCCGTCGGCCCCCGCGCTGAAGGTGAGGCCCAGGCACACCACCAGCACGATCAGCGTCGCGGCGGCCGTTCCGAGCCGGACGTTGACGATCAGGCCGATCTCCTGGACCACGAAGCGCTGCAGGCGCACGCCGGTGTCCATGGTGGTGGCCGCGAAGAGCACGGCCGTGGTCGCCAGGATCGTCGCGGACAGCGAGGTGGGGATGCCCAGGCCCGCGTTGAGGATCGCGCCGCCGCCGTCGACGAAGGCTCCGACCCCGCCCTCGTTGAACGCGGAGTACACCGCTTCCCAGTCGGCCAGGGTGCGGAACCCCGCGGTGGTGGCGATGATCGCACCGAGGGCGAGCAGGCCCTCGCCGACGGCTCCGAAGTAGCCGACGAAGCGGGCGTCGGTCTCCTTGTCCAGCTGTTTGGAGGAGGTGCCGGAGGCGACGATCCCGTGGAAGCCGGAGATGGCGCCGCACGCGATGGTGACGAACAGCAGCGGCATCAGGCCCGGGGTGCCCTCGGGGACGTTCGTGTTGATCGCGGGGGCGACGATCTCCGGGCGGAACAGCAGCACGGAGCCGTACAGCAGGCCGAGAGCGATGAACAGCTGCAGCCCGTTGATGTAGTCGCGCGGCTGCAGCAGCACCCACACCGGCAGCATCGAGGCGATCGCGGCGTACACGAACAGGATCACGATCCAGAACGCCTCGGGGGACAGCCCCAGCACGGATTCCGGCAACGCCACCGGGACCGCGTCTCCCACCAGGATCAGCCCGTACAGGGCGACGACCCCGATCACGGAGACCAGGGGCAGGCTCCACTTCAGCCGATAGATGGCCTGGCCGATGAGGACGGCGACCACCAGGGCGCCCCAGGTGGGGATCACCGCGGTCGGGGTGGAGACGAGCAGCCCGGCGATCACCACGGCGAAGGCCGCGTTGACCATGAGCAGCAGCAGGAAGATGACCACGAGGAACAGCCGGCTGCCCCGGGCGCCGATGAACCGCGCGGACAGGGAGCCGATCGACTGGCCGCGATGACGCACCGAGGCCCACAGCGTGCCGAGATCGTGCATGCCGGCGAAGAAGACCGTGCCCAGGGTGACCCACAGGAAGGCGGGCAGCCAGCCCCAGATCACGGCGACGGCCGGGCCGACGATGGGCGCGGCACCGGCGACGGAGGTGAAGTGGTGACCCCACAGCACGAACTTGTTGGTGGGGACGAAGTCGACGCCGTCCTCGAGCTCGTGGGAAGGGGTGCGGAAGGAGGCGGAGAGCTTGAAGACGCGGGTGCTGAGGTACCGGGAGTACAGCAGGTACCCCGCGATCATCATGGCGACGCCGACGACGGCGAGGACGAGGGAATTCACGGTGCAGCCTTCCTGACGCGGGTGGGGAACGGTCCACGGCGGGGCTGGGAGAGGTGGTCGGCGATCGTCGACGGCCGCCCGGCACCTCGTCACGTCCTCGTCGCGCGCGATGGGCTCACCGTAGCGGACCCGCCGCCCGGCACCGAGCGCGCGGCCATCACGTGTCGGGCGTCAGCGTGGGGACCTCCTGCGCGTCCGTCCCGTCAGGTGTGCAGATGCGCCGGTCCCGAGGCTCAGTTCCGGCACGCCCGGCTGGATCGGCGCGCGGCCAGCAGCACGGCGAGGATCGCCCCGAGCACGCCGCACACCGGGATCAGCAGCGGCAGCACCACCAGGCCGATCACGGTGACGTCCCCGGCTGCGGTGATCAGCAGCCGTGCGAGCAGGTCCTGCACGAGGATCCCGGCCAGGATCCCGCCGATCAGCCCGAGCAGGGCCACACCGATGCGTCGCAGGATCACCGCTGCTCCCGAAGCCCGCGCAGCCGCTGCACGGCGAGGGCGAGCGCGCCGGTGAGCAGACCCCACACCGCATTGGTGGCCAGCAGGGGCACGATGGCCAGGGGGTTGGCGAGCGGGCCCTCGAGGCGGCCGAGCAGGATCGGCGAGAGGATTCCGCTGAGGATGATCGCGAACACGGCGTAGGCGAGGGCGGCCAGCACCAGGGTGAGGACCGGGCGTGCGGTGCCGGTCAGGCCCACCACGGCGATCCACACCAGGGAGATCAGCAGCGTCCACCCCAGCGGGACGAGCGGGCCGAGGTCCGTGCCCGCCTGATCGGCCACGATGTTGGTCAGCGGGCGGGCCAGGGCGATCAGGGCGAGCGCGAGGATGAGCAGCGGGTTCAGTCGGCGCCGCGGCGCCAGGCCGTGCGCCGCAGGTGGGGTCTGTCCGGTGGAGTCCGGGGCGGCGGGGTTCGGTGTGGAGGGTCCGGAGGTCGGCGTCATGTCGTTGACGCTACGTTTCATGCCCTGACCTGCACATTCGTCCCGAAGCGCGGGCGTCGTCGCCCGCGACCGCGCCTCGTGTACGTCGAGAGGCGACAGCAGGGTCGTCCCGTGGTCCCGTGTGTTCGCGGTGGCCGCCTTCTACGCTGACCAGGTGGCAGCTCACGACGATCCGCTCCCAGCGCGCAGCGCACCGCGCGCCGGTGACGTCGTGCTCGCCGTCGTCGTGGCCGCGCTGCTGTCGGCCATGATCACGATCTCCCAGGCCGGGGAGGGGCTCGCCGTGCGCCCTGTCGCCTACCTGTTCGCCGCCGGGTTCGGGGTGGTCCTGCTCCTGCGACGCAGCCTGCCGATCCCGATGCTGGTGCTCAGCGTGCTGGGAACCTTCGCGTACTACACGCTCGAGCTGCCGACGATCGGGGTGGCCCTGCCGGTGGCCGCGGCGCTCTACTGCGCCGCGGAACAGGGGGTGATGCGCTGGGCGATCGGCGCCGGCACGACGGTCTTCGCCGTGGCCCTGCTCTATCGGGTCCGCGACGACCCGCAGCCGCTCGGGTATCTGCTGGGCACCGACGCCGTCACCAACATCGCCCTGATCGCCGGCGCCGTCGCCCTCGGGTACGCGGTGCGATCGCACCGGCTGCAGAACGCACAGCGGGAGGAGATCACCCGCCTCCAGGAACAGCGGACCCGCCGCGAAGCGCAGCTGCGCATGCGGGACGAGCGGGAGCAGATCTCACGCGAGCTGCACGACACCGTCGGTCACTCGCTGTCGGTGATCTCCCTGCATACGGGGGTCGCGAGCGATGCCGTCGGCCGGGACGACGCCACCGTCACGGACGCCCTCGCGCAGGTGCGCACCCAGGCGACGGAGTCGCTGCAGGAGCTGCGCTCGATGGTGCGCCTGCTGCGCACAGATCCCTCCATCGCGGCCGACGGGACAGGCGTCGAGGACCGCCACGTGCGCTCCCTGGCCGACGTCCCCACGACCCTCGAGCACGCCCGCGGCGCCGGTTTGAAGGTCCAGGAGCAGGTGGACGTGGGTCGGGGCGACCTGTCACCGGCCGTGGACGCCGCGGCGTACCGGGTGGTGCAGGAGTCCGTGACGAACGTGCTGCGCCATGCCGAGGCAACGACGGTGCAGGTCACCGCCGGCCTCGAGGGCGGGGAGCTGCAGCTCGTGATCACCGACGACGGGCGTGGGGCGGACGCTGGGAGCACGCTCCATGGCCTGACCGCCGGCAGCGGAGTCGGGCTGCTCGGCATGCGAGAGCGGGTACGACTGCTCGGAGGCACCTTCGCCACCCGCACCGCACCCGGATCGGGTTTCACCGTGGAGGTGACCCTGCCCGCGAAGCTGGGTGCGGCGGAGGGCACGGCACCGGGCAGCAACGGCGAGAAGAGGAGGATCGGGCCATGATCCGCATCGTGCTGGTCGATGACCAGGAGCTCGTCCGTGTCGGGCTGCGATCGCTCGCGCAGCACGACGGTGACCTCGAGGTGGTCGGCGAGGCGGCCGACGGGCGGGCCGGGGTGGGCCGCGTGCGCGAGCTGCGCCCCGACGTGGTGCTCATGGACATCCGGATGCCGCAGCTGGACGGCATCGCCGCGACCGCGCAGATCGTCGCCGACCCGGAGCTGGCGGACGTGCGCGTGATCGTCCTGACCACCTTCGACGAGGACGAGGACATCCTGGCCGCGGTCCGCGCCGGAGCCTCCGGGTACCTCCTCAAGGACGTCTCCCCCACCGATCTGCGCGCCGCGATCCGGGTGGTGGCCAGCGGGGACTCGCTGCTGTCGCCGTCGGTGACCACCACCGTGCTCGGCCAGCTCGGCTCCCGTCTGGCGGCCAGGGTGCGACCGGAGCTGCTGGACGCGCTGACCGTGCGGGAGCGGGAGGTGCTGCGGCGCGTCGGCCTCGGCGAGTCCAACGACGAGATCGGGCGCGCCCTGTTCATCTCACCGGCCACCGCCCGCACCTATGTGAGTCGCCTGTTGGCGAAGCTGGCGGCGCGGGATCGCTCGCGCCTCGTGGTCGTCGCCTACGAATCCGGGCTGGTCACGCCCGGCGAGGGGACGCAGTAGCCTGTAGGTCGCGGTGAGGACAGGACGGCAGTTGGCGGCGCAGGCCCAGAATATTCCCTCCTTCCGGACCGATACTGCGGGCCTCCTCACAGGTCAAAAATGGCCTCACCCGTGCGAGGATGAGGGTGGTCTCGGGCACTGCTCGCCGGCCCCACCGGATGGTGACCTGACTGCTCCGCCCCACAGTGCGCGCGGACGTGCGGGCCCCGGCCACCCGGTCCCTCGAGGAAGAAAGCTCGTCACCTCCATGTCCTCCCCCCGCCTGCCCACGGGCGAGTTCCCAGCCGTCGAGTCGCATGGCATCGTCGCCGGGGGCTCTGCCTCCGCCGAGGCCGAGTACGCCACCCGCGACGGCGCCGACAACCCCGCCACCACCGTCGTCGACGGTCGCGCCCCGAGCTCCGTCAAGGTCGCCCCGATCATCGCCGTGCTGGTGGTCTCGGCGTTCGTCATGATCCTCAACGAGACCCTGCTGTCCGTCGCGCTGCCGACGCTGATGGCGGACCTGTCGATCACTGCGGTCGTCGCCCAGTGGCTGTCCACCGGCTTCCTGCTCACCATGGCCGTGGTCATCCCGACCACCGGCTTCCTGATGAAGCGCCTGTCGGTGCGCACCGTCTTCATCATCGCGATGCTGCTGTTCCTGGTCGGCACGTCGGTCGCCGTGGTCGCCCCGACGTTCCCGGTGCTGCTGGGGGCCCGCGTCATCCAGGCCGCCGGCACCGCGATGGTGCTGCCGCTGCTGATGACCACGATCCTCGCGCTCGTGCCGATCACGGCCCGCGGCCTGGTGATGGGCCTGGTGGGCGTGGTCATCTCGGCCGCCCCGGCGCTCGGCCCCTCCATCTCCGGGTTCATCCTCCAGCAGTGGTCCTGGCACTACCTGTTCGTGATGATGCTGCCGATCATCGTGATCGCCCTGGTCATCGGCCTGATCTTCATGCGCAACTACACGGACCCCGAGAAGGTGCGGCTGGACGTCGCCTCGGTGATCCTCTCCGCCATCGGCTTCGGCGGCGTGGTGTACGCACTGGCCTCGATCAGCGAGATCGTGGAGGGCCGCAACCGTCTGGTCCCCCTGGTCCTCGCCGGTATCGGCGTGCTCTCCCTCGCCGCGTTCGCCCTCCGCCAGCTGCGCATGCTCGCCCGCGGCGACGAGCCCCTGCTCGACCTCCGTCCCCTCGCGGTGCGCACCTACACGGTGTCCGTGGTGGTGATCCTGATGGGCTTCGCGACCATGCTCGGCACCGTGGTGGCCCTGCCGCTCTACATGACCAGCGCGCTCGGGATGAACACGCTCGAGGTGGGCCTGACCATGCTGCCCGGCGCGGCCGCCTCCGGTGTTCTCGGTCCGCTCGTCGGTGCTCTCTACGACCGGGTGGGGCCCCGCCCGATCGTCGTGCCGGGGATCGCGCTGATGGCCGTGGTCTCCTGGCTCGAGGTGTTCCTGCTCGACGCCGACAGCACCCAGGGAATGATCATCGCGCTGAACATCCCGCTGGGCATCGGCATGGCCATGGTCATGACTCCGCTGTTGGCGCTGTCCCTCGGCGCGCTGCCGCGGGAGCTCTACGGCCACGGCTCGGCGATCCTCAACACCCTGCAGCAGCTGGCCGGCGCGCTGGGCACTGCGGTGTTCATCGCTCTGCTCACGCTCGGCTCGCTGGTCGCCGTGGAGTCCGGTGTGGCACCGGACGCCGCTCAGGCCGACGGCGTCACCTGGGCCTTCGCCTTCGGTGGCGTACTGACCACCCTCGGCGTGGTGCTCGCGGCGACGCTGCGACGCCAGAACATCGAGGACGAGGGCACTGCCCCCACCGATCGGGAGGACGCAGAGGTCAGCGCCGCCGCCTGACCGCTCCCCCGCGAGCTGCTCGCCCCGACGGAGATCCGGCCGTCCCAGCGCACCTGCCCCCTGCCGGGGTGAGGTCGCCGGGGCGGCCGGATCTCTTCGCTCTGCGCTCAGTCGACCGGGGCCACGCGGATCCGGTTGCCGTCCGGGTCGGCGATCACGAAGGTGCGCCCGAACACCGCGTCATGCGGGGCCTCGAGCACGGTGACACCGAGAGCCGTCCAGGCGCGATGCTGCTCCTCGATGACGTCGGGCCCTCCGGTCAGGCACACGGTGACCTCGCTGGTACGCACGGGATCACCGACGAGCGCCCCGTCGTACCCGCTCCACAGGGCGAGGTCCACCCCGTCGGCGAGAGCGAAGGTCGCGAAACCGGGGCTGGGGAAGAAGCTCGGGACGAGGTCGAAGACCTGTCGGTAGAAGTCGACGGTGCGAGCGACATCGCTGACATAGACGATGAACATGTTCGGGCTGGTCACGAGGAGATGTCCTTCCATTTCGGGTGTTCGTCACTCCATCTTCGTCCCGCCCTGCGACAGCGGTATGTCGGTCTTTCCAGGCGACTTCTCGTCGGGTGCGGTAAACGCTGCGTCGGGCCGCCGCTCCCGGGCCCCTCGTCCCCCGATGCTCCGTACCCTGGGGCGATGCGACGCAGCGAACGCCACCACGCGATCCTGGACGTGCTGCGGGCCCACGCCGAGCGACCGATCTCGGTGCCGCGGCTCGCGGAGCGCTTCACGGTGAGCACCCGGACCATCGAGCGCGATGTGCGCGCTCTCCAGGAATCGGGCGTTCCGATCTACGCGGAGACCGGTCGGCGCGGCGGCTACGCCATCCGCCGCGACTACTCCTTGCCGCCGCTGGCGTTCACGCCCGCGGAGGCCACAGTTGTCGCGGCCGGGCTGAGCGTCATGATGGGCTCGCCGTTCGCCGAGGACTCGCGACGCGCGATGGACAAGGTGCTCGGGGCGATGCCGCCCGAGCAGAGGGGACGAGCCGGAGCACTCGCGGCCCGCGTGGCATCCATGGCACCGGCGGAGCCGACGGACCCGGGAATCGCCGCGACGGTGCGCGAGGTGCTCGAGCAGCCACGCGTGGTGGAACTCGAGTACGCCTCGCACGAGACCGGGGAGCGCACCCGTCGTGCCGTGGAGCCGCTGGGCATGATCACGGTGGGAGGCGGTTGGATCCTGGTGGGCTGGTGCCGTCTGCGCGACGGCGTGCGCGGATTCCGCACGGACCGGATCCTCGCGATCGAGCAGACCGATGAGGTTCCGACCCCTCGCACTCCGGATCCCCTCGCGGCCGATCTCTCGCGGTGGGACTTCCGCGGTCACGACCGCTGAAGGGTCCCCGCGGTCCCCGCGCAGTGCGAGCGCCGCGGAACGGGCGCTGCGTGGCGGGCTCTGCGGGGCGAGGTCGCTGCCATAACGAGCGCTGCCGGGCGAGCGCACCCTGCTACTGTCGCGACATGCAGTGGCAGCAGCGATTTCTCGACCCCCGGCCGGATCATGGCCGCGGGGTCCTCGACATGCGCCACTAGCTCATCGGGTCTCCGCAGGCGCGGCCGGGGGAAGTTCTTCCACCCCACCCACCTGCACCCCGCTTGGAGACCCTCCCATGGCTCACGCCGACTATCTGACCCCTGACCAGCTCCATCGCGCCCTCACACTGCGCGACCTCACCGATCCGGCCCACGGCGAGCACGCGATCCAGATCCTCCTGGACGCCGTCGTCACCGCCCTGAGCACCCGGTGGGGCAGCAGCGTCCGGCACGTGCGCACCTCACCGGTCGTCCCCGTGCGCGAGAACTACGACCGCCTCGGCTACGGCGGCGACGACGTCACGCGAGCGAGGCGCTACACCCGCTACGTCAGTTCGACGGTGATGCTTCGCAGCCACATGAGCGCGGAGATCCCCACTGCACTCGAGGACTACCCCGACCGCACGGGCGTCGACGAACTGATCGTCGTCCCAGGCATGGTCTACCGGCGCGATGCGGTGGACCGCAGCCATGTCGGCGAGCCCCACCAGGTCGACCTCTGGCGACTGCGCCGCACCGCAGGCACTGGGGACGACGACATGCTGGAGATGATCGGCCTGCTGGTCGAGGCCGTACTCCCCGGCGCGCGGTGGCAGGTCACTGACGTCGAGCATCCGTACACCGTGGGCGGCCGCCAGATCGACGTGCTCCACGACGGAACGTGGCTGGAGCTCGCGGAATGCGGACGCATACACCCCGACGTCCTGCGCGGCTCCGGGCTGGATCCGCAGAGCTGGTCGGGACTGGCTCTCGGGATGGGGCTCGAGCGCGCGCTGATGCTGCGCAAGTCCATCCCCGATATCCGCTACCTGCGTGCGCGTGACCCTCGGATCGCCGAGCAGATGGTGACGCTGGATTCGTGGAAGCAGGTCTCCGCGCTGCCGCCGGCCCGGCGCGACATCTCGGTGGTCGTCGCTGAGGACGAGGACGAGGAGACCCTCGGGGACCGGATCCGCACGGCGCTCGGGGACGACGCAGAGGTCATTGAATCCGTCGAGGTACTGGGCCGCACGACTCACGGGGCCCTGCCGGAGGCTGCGCGCTCACGGCTGGGTACCCGGTCCGGTCAGGTGAACCTGCTGCTGCGGATCATTCTGCGACCGATCGACCGTACGCTCACCTCGAGCGAGGCCAACGAGATCCGCAATCGGATCTATCTGGCCGTGCACGAGGGTCCGGTGATCGAACTGGTCTGAGCAGCGCCCCGGCACTCCCCGATACTCTCGTGCGATGAACAACGCGTCGTTCCTGCAGTCCCTGTTCGGCCTCGAGGGGCGCTCCGCACTGGTCACCGGGGGCAGCTCGGGGATCGGCCACGCCATCGCCATCGCCCTGGCCCGCGCGGGGGCGCGGGTGCTGATCGCCGCGCGCACGGCCGAGGCGATCGAGGCGACCGTCGAGGAGATCCACAACTCCGGCGGCTCGGCCGACGGGATCCGCGCGGATGTCTCCACCCGCGCCGGCACGCACGCGCTGGCCGACGCTGCCGGTGAGGTGGACATCCTGGTGAACTCTGCAGGCATCAACCTGCGCCCTCCGCTGCCCGAGCTGGAGGAGGACACCTGGGACGCCACGATGGCGGTGAACCTCGAGGCACCGTTCCTGCTCGGCCAGCGACTCGCTCCGGGCATGGCCGAGCGCGGTTACGGACGCCTGATCCACATCAGCTCGCAACAGGCGCAGCGTCCTTTCGCGGACAGCGGCGCCTACGGCGTCTCGAAGGCGGCCGTGGAGGCCCTGGCCCGCTCGCAGGCCGAAGCATGGTCACCGCACGGGGTGACCGCGAACGTGCTGGTCCCGGGTTATGTGAGCACGCCGCTGAATCAGCGGCTGAGCTCGGACCCGTCACGGGTGACAGCGCTCGCGGCGCGCACCCTGATCGGTCGCAACGGCCTGCCCGAGGACTTCGCGGGCGCTGCGGTGTTCCTCGCGAGCCCCGCGTCGGCGTATGTCACCGGGCAGTGCCTCCCCGTGGACGGCGGCTTCTCGGTGCACTGACCTTGCGCGGTGACACCACTTCAACGTGAGCCAGTGGATGAGCAGGTGCACTGAGCAGGGTCCACCCCGCCTGAGGGGGCGGTATCCGGTACCTCAAACGCCTACTCAGGCGGGGTGCTCGCGTCGTCCCGTGCCCGGTCGCGCGTGTTTGGCTGCTTCGGCGCTCCTAGCCACCTTGGCCCCGAGCCCCTGCTCCCCTGCTCCCCTGCTCCGACATCGTCACTCAGCCAGGACGAGGGCCTCGATCGCGTCGATGACTCGCTTCCGGTCCTCACCGTCGAGCCCGCGCAGCGGTCGTGGCAGGCACGGCGCCGTGACCAGTCCGAGGTGCTCGGCGATGGTGGCGGTGACGCGCAGACTCCCGTGCTCTGCGAAGAGGTCCCACAGCGGTGCCAGTCGTGCGGACTCGGTGAGCGCAGCGTCGTCCCCGGCTGCCGCGAGGCGCGCGATGGTCGCGGCCGCGCCAGGCACCGTGCCGCCGAGCACGGAGAACCAGGCATCGCAGCCGGCCAGCAGGCCCGTCGCACCGGCGCCGTCCCCGGAGATGCCGAGGTGCACCTGCTCGGGGATCACGGCGCGGATCGCCTGGATCCGCTCGCGCACCTCGGCGACGCTGCCGCTGATCGGCGGGATCTTGATCGCTTCGACGTGCGGCAGTTGGGCGATGTGCGCGTACAGGTCGAGGGAGAACGTGAAGTGCGTGGTGCCGGGGTTGTCGTAGAGGACCAGCGGCACCGACAGCTCGGCGGTGACGTCCTCGTAGAGACCGGCGACGTCGTCCTCGGTGAGCGCCTGGTAGCTGACCGGGGCGAGCAGCACGGCGTCGGTCCCGACCTCCTGGGCGTCGGCGGCGAGCGCGCGGACCTGCGAGGTGCGCAGCGCGCTGATGCCCACGATGACCGGGACATCCCCGGAGTGCTCGATCGTCGCCGCGGACACTGCGCGTCGTTCGCTGCGGTCGAGGTAGGCGTAGGAGCCCGTCGAGCCGAGCGCGCCGATCGAGTCGACGTCGGCCGCCACGAGCCGGTCGATCAGCCGCGTGTAGGCAGCGAGATCGACCTGATCGTCACGCAGAGGGGTGAGCGGGAAGGCGCTGAGGCCGGTGAACACGAGGAGCTCCTGAAGGGTAGGGGTGTCAGTCGACGACGGCGGCGACGGCTTCGATCTCGACGAGCTGGTCGTCGTAACCGAGCACGGTGACGCCGACGAGAGTGCTCGGCGCGTCGTGCTCCCCGAAGGTATCGCGCACCACGTTCCAAGCCGTGACCAGGTCCTCCTGCCGGCTGGAGGCGACGGAGACGCGGGTACTGATGACGTCCTCGATCGCGGCACCGGCGTCGGCCAGCGCCGTACTCATGTTCTCGAGGCACTTCTCCGCCTGCGCCGCGTAGTCGCCGGCGCCGTGGGTCGAGCCGTCCGCGTTCAGCGGGCAGGAGCCGGCCAGGAAGATCAGGCGTGCATTGGCCGGGGCGGTCGCGGCGTAGGCGTACTGGGCGACGTCGGACAGCGCGGCAGAGCGGATGAGGGTGGCGGGCATCGGGTTCTCCTCGGGGTGGGTGAGCGGCTCAGGTGGAGAGGGCGCGCAGGTAGCGGCGGGTGCAGTACTCCTGGACGAGGCGGGAGACCGGAGCGCCGAGCCGGGCGTACCAGGTGGCGGGCTTGGAGACGGCGTCGAGGTGGAAGCGCATCAGCCCGGTCGCGGTCCGCGTGATGGTGAACTCCTCGATCCCGGACTCCGGGTGTCCGGGCAGGGTGGCGTAGGCGAAGCCGGCACGGTCCGGTTCGTCGACCACCCGGAGCACGCGGCAGGGCGCGGTGATCAGGAAGGGCCAGATGCCCAGGCGGAGCCGCACCTCGGTCCCGGCCTGGAGCGGGGCTCGCTCCGCGATGACCCGGAACCCCGCGCGACGATGCACCGTCCAGCCGAGCAGTGCGGACCGTGCCTGATCGAAGTCCGTGCCGACCACCACGGAGCTGCGGTGGATCCGGCGATGACCGGCCGGCGTGCTCTCCAGCGCGTCGAGCGGCACGGTGAGCGCCCCGGTCTCGTCGCGGACGTACCGAGACGTCGTCGCCGTCCCCGTCCGCCCTGGGCGGAGCCGGTGGATCCGGGCGGCGAGCGGAGGCGGGAAGGCAGCGATCACTGTCTCGAGCAGGCGCGTCGGCCACGCCTCGCGCAGCTTCTCGTCGGCCCAGGCGGAGTCCATCGGGTCGATCGGCGGGCAGAGCGGGCGCGGGGTCCATCCTTCCGCCCAGGGGCCGGCGCTGACCTGCACGGTCATGTCGGGCTCGCCGGTGCCGCTGCCGCTCGAGGCCCCGAAGGAACTGCGCTGGCTGTGCCCCAGAGGGGTCAGCACGACCTCGCAGGATCCGTCGACGATGGAGAGGATCGCCGTGTCGAGCTGTTCGAGCAGGTCACGGGACCCTGAGTCGCAGGCATCGCAGCCGCAGTCCGGGAGGGTCTCGACGGCTACTGCGGGCTCGCCGAGGCCGATGACGAGGCCCGGGAGCTCGGCGTCCTCGCCGCCGACGTCGGTGGTGCCGCAGCTGTCGTCAGGCGCGGTGCGGGCGAGGACGAGTGCCTGCCCGCCCGCTCGACGAGGGCGCAGCACCATGGTGCGATGCCGATCGACGTGCGGTTCGACGACCCAGGCGACCTTCGTGCGGTCCTCGACAACGGTCTCGTCGGCCCAGCCGCGGGCGGTGAGCACGCGACTCCAGGCCCCGGCACGGGCCCACAGGATCCGGTACATGGACGGGTCCAGGCAACGGCTGTACTCCGCCTCGAGGGAGTCACGGATCTCGCCGCCGGCCTCCCGGTGAGGGTCCGTCCAGCCCGGCGTGCACGCCTCGGTCACGTCGAAGGCGGCCTCGACCTCGGCGAGCAGCGCGAGGATCTCGGCGGAGAACGGCGGGCCCTCGAACGTCGGGCCCTCCCGAGCGACGTCCCGGAAGCTCGACTGGCGGTCCTCCCACCAGGTGGGAGCGGAGGGGAAGGCCATGACGAGAACGTACAGGCCGGCGGCGCTCCGCCTCCACCTCAATCTGGGAAGGGGCGGGCGTGGAGGTGCGGGCGCTGGAGGTCATGGGGAGAATCGGGCGCCGACGCGGGCGATGGCGAGAAGGTGCCCCGTCCCGACGCTTCAGGCGCGCTCGCGGCCTTCCACCCCGCGTGAGGGGGCGACATGGAGGGCGAATACCGCCCCCTCACGCAGGGGCGACGCGAAACGGAACGCGGCGGGCTCACGTCCCTTCTCGTTGCGGGCGGCAGATCACGGGTCACTGCGTACCGAGATCGCCCGCGACGCTCTTCCCGCACCGTGGCGGCCCGTCTCGAACTGCTCCCGACCTGTCGCCGGCCCCCTCACCAGGACTGGCCCGGTCGATAGCTGCCCACCGACCACTGGTGTCCCTCGGGGTCGAGCACCTCGAAGCGGTAGTTCCCCCAGGGGGTCGTCTCCGGGGAGCGCAGCGTCGTCGCCCCGGCGGCCGCGACGCGGGCGTAGAGGGCGTCCACGTCCTTCTCGTCATCGAGAGACAGCACGGGGGCCCGGACGGTCGAGCCGTCGACGACGGGCGATGCCAGCTGCCCCTCGGCGGCCGCCTGCACCATCACCACGGCGTCGCCGAGGCGGAGCTCCGCGTGGTCGATCGTGCCCTCCTGCGCACCGAAGCAGGCCGTGACCTCGAATCCGAAGGCGTCCACCAGCCAGCGCACGGCGGCGACCGGGTCGCGATACAGGGTGAACAGGGACAAAGTCGCAGTCATGGGGTCTCTTCCAGATCGGGGTGCAGTCACGGGGCAGGTCGGGGTGCAGGTCCTCGTCGGCTCCCGGCGCCCACGACGCTACGGAACCTGGAGGACAGGAGCTGTCCGCGAGCACGCCTCCCGACCGGCTCCGTTCCTCACGCCCGGGCTCCGGTACGGCGGCGCCGCACCCCACCGGCGAGCGCGCGCAGCACGCCGTCGGTCGTCTCCCAGTCCATGCACGTGTCGGTGACGGACTGCCCGTGCACGAGGCCCGCGGGCCCGGCGTGCACATCGAGGTTCTGCGCCCCGGCGATCAGGTTGCTCTCGAGCATGACCCCGGCGACCGCCGCGCCGTCCACCGCGACCTGGTCGGCGAGCATCGTGGCGACCTCGGCCTGGCGCCTGTGGTCCTTGCCGCTGTTGCCGTGGCTGGCGTCGATGACCAGGCGCGGGGGCAGGCCCTGCGCGGTCAGACGCTCGGCGGCCGCGCGCACCGGTCCGGGCCCCCAGTTCGGGCCGTCCGCACCGCCGCGCAGGATCACGGACGCATCCGGGTTGCCCGTGGTCGAGACCAGGCTCGCGCGGCCGTCGGCCCCGATCCCGAGGAAGGACTGCGGCGCCGAGGCCGATGCCACCGCGTCGAGCGCGACCTGGATGCCGCCGTCGGTGCCGTTCTTGAAGCCGATCGGCATCGACAGCCCGGAGGCGAGCTGGCGGTGGATCTGGGATTCGGTGGTGCGCGCGCCGATCGCGCCCCAGCTGATGAGGTCCGCGGTGTACTGCGGGCTGATCGGCTCGAGGAACTCGGTCGCGCAGGGCAGGCCGAGCGCGGTGACCTCGCGCAGGAAGGTGCGCGCGGTGCGCAGACCGGTGGCGATGTCGTGGCTGCCGTTGAGGTGCGGGTCGTTGATCAGGCCCTTCCAGCCCACGGTGGTGCGCGGCTTCTCGAAGTACGTGCGCATCACCAGCAGCAGGTCGTCGCCGAGCTCCCTCCGCGCCTCGGCGAGCAGATGGGCGTACTCGAGACCCGCGCGAGGATCATGGATCGAGCAGGGGCCGACGACCACCAGCAGGCGGTCGTCCCGGCCCGCGAGCACCTCGCGCACGGCGTCCCTGCTGCGGGCGACCAGCTCGGCCTGGCCCGGATCGAGGGGGATCTCCGCCAGGAGGTCCGCGGGGCTGGGCAGCGGCGTGATGCCCGCGATATGGCGATCGGCAGCGGTGGCGGGGGATGTATCGAGAACTGTCATGGGTCCTGTCCTGAGATCAGGGCGGACCCACTGCAGAGCCCGCCGGAAACGGCAAAGGGCAGAGCATGTGCTCTGCCCGTCGGCTCTGAAGGGATGGTGACGCTATGCCAGCGGCGGCCCCTCCAGGGCCGACTGCGCATAGGTAAACCATCGGTTCGTCATGGAGGGACTGTACCTCGAACCTCGCGACATCGAACATCGGGCGGCCAGGACGACGGGAGCAGGGGTGATCCGTCGACTCTCCAGCCCTCCCCGCTCTGGGCAGAACGGGGAATCCGGCCTACGGTGGGGACAAGGTCCACCGCCGGGCCGGCGACGGGCCGCAACCTCTAGGAGGACGGCGCCATGGCGCACAACGTTGCACAGAAACTGATCGCCTCCCACCTGGTCGAAGGCATTCTCGAGCCGGGCTCCGAAGTGGGCCTGAGGGTGGACCAGACCCTCACCCAGGACGCCACCGGCACGATGGTGATGCTCGAGCTCGAGGCGATGGGTCTGGACCGGATCCGCACCGAGCTGTCGGTGCAGTACGTCGACCACAATCTGCTGCAGACCGACGAGAAGAACCCCGAGGACCATCTGTTCCTCCAGTCCGCCTCCCAGCGGTTCGGACTGTGGTTCTCCCAAGCCGGCAACGGGGTCTCCCATCCCGTGCACCAGGCACACTTCGGTCGCCCCGGCACCACCCTGATCGGCTCGGACTCCCACACCTGCGCGGCCGGCGCCCTGGGCATGCTCGCGGTCGGCGTGGGCGGCCTCGAGATCGCGATGGCCATGGCAGGCCAGCCCCTGTACGTCACGCTGCCGGAGATCTGGGGCGTGGAGCTGACCGGCACCCTGCCCGACTGGGTCTCCGCCAAGGACGTGGTGCTGGAGATGCTGCGCCGGCACGGAGTCAGCGGCGGCGTGGGCCGCATCATCGAGTACCACGGCCCTGGGCTCGCGCAGCTGACGGCGATGGATCGCCACGTGATCGCGAACATGGGCGCCGAGCTGGGCGCCACCGCGACGGTCTTCCCGGCCGACGACGTCGCCCGCGACTACTTGGAGGCCGTCGGCCGCGCAGACGCGTTCGAGCGGTGGGAGGCCGACGAGGGCGCGACCTACGACCTGACCGAGCAGATCGACCTCTCGACGCTGGAGCCGCTGATAGCCCGACCCTCCTCCCCCGGCAATGTGGTGACGGTCGCCGAGGTCGCCGGGGAAGAGGTCTCCCAGGTCGTGGTCGGCTCCTCGGCCAACCCCGGGCTGCGGGACTTCGCCGTGGTCGCCGAGATCCTCGCGGGCCATCAGAGCCACCAGGGAGTGTCGGTGGACATCAACCCCACCTCCCGCGAGGTGCTGGCGGATCTGATCACCGGCGGCTGGCTGACGACCCTGGTGGCGGCAGGTGCGCGCATCCACCAGTCCGGCTGCATGGGCTGCATCGGCATGGGGCAGGCCCCGGCCAGCGGTCGCAACTCGCTGCGCACGATGCCCCGGAACTTCCCGGGACGTTCCGGGACGGAGGAGGACGCGGTGTGGCTGTGCTCCCCGGAGACCGCGGCGGCAGCGGCACTGACCGGCCAGATCACCGATCCGCGCACCCTCGAGGGCTCCCACGGCATCACCTATCCGCGGGCGGTCATGCCCGACCGCTACGCACACTTCCCGGACATGCTGATGCCGCCGCTGCCGGCGGAGGACGCGGCGAGCGTCGAGCTCGTGAAGGGCCCGAACATCTCCTCGCTGCCGGAGTTCACCCCGATCGAGGACCACCTGGACATCTCGGCGATCCTGGTGATGGGCGATGACGTCTCCACCGACGAGATCCTGCCCGCCGGATCCCGGGTGCTCCCCTTCCGCAGCAACATCCCCAAGATCTCCGAGTTCGCCTTCACCCGCCTCGACCCGGAGTATCCGGCGAAGGCGGCCGCCGCGACCGGCGGGCACGTGGTGGTGGCCGGGAGGAACTACGGGCAGGGCTCCTCCCGGGAGCACGCGGTGATCGCGCCGCGCTACCTGGGATTGAAGGCGGTGATCGCGGTGAGCTTCGCGCGGATCCACTGGCAGAACCTCGCGAACTTCGGGATCCTCGCCCTCGAGTTCGACAACCCCGCCGACCTCGCTCGTATCGCCACCGGTGATCAGGTCGTGCTCGACGGAGTGCACGAAGCGCTCCGCTACGAAAGCGCCCTGACAGCGCGCATCGGCGGGCGCGAAGTGGGCCTGCACCACCGGCTCTCGGAACGACAGGTCGAGATGATCCTGGCCGGCGGGAGGATCCCACTGGCGGCGCAGGGGGTGTGAGCAGCGGCCGACCGGCCGGTCGCGCGCGCCCCTTTACGCGACCTGCCGTCGGCCGCACGATGGGTGCACAGGGATGCAGAGGTGCCCAGCCGCCGAGCACCGCCCCGGTCGAAGGAGACCGACCATGATCCGCAACGTCTTCGTCCTCGGACTGGACCAGCACAACGGGGAGATCCTGCGCCGTCTGCCGGGCGCCGAGAATCTCGCCTTCCACCCCGTGCTGACCCCGAAACGGCTGCAGGGGGCTCGGATCGAGTTCCCGGAGCTGCTGCACCAGGCGGAGGAGGTGCTGGTCGCCTTCGACGGAACCGTCGACGCCATCGTCAGCTTCTGGGACTTCCCGATGGTGACCATGGTGCCCATCCTGTGCGCCCGTCGGGGCCTGCCATCGGCCGATCTGACCGCGGTGCTGCGCTGCGAGCACAAGTACTGGGCGCGGCTCGTGCAGAGCGGCGCCATCGAGGAGCTGCCCGCCTTCGGGCTGCTGGACCTGGACATCCCCGAACCGGTGCTACCGGAGGGCATGCGGTACCCGGTGTGGATCAAGCCGGTGAACGCCGCCTCGTCCGAGGGGGCGTACAGGCTGACGGACGAGGCCGATCTGCATCGCCATCTGCCGGACGTGCGGGCCGTGATCGAGCGCCTGGGCCGGCCGTTCCAGGACGTGCTGGACATGGTGGAGCTGCCCCCGGAGATCGAACGCGTCGGCGGTCGGGCCTGCCTGATCGAGGAGGCCGTCACCGGACGGCAGCTGACGCTGGAGGGATTCAGCCACGACGGCGCGGTGGTGGTCTACGGAGTCATCGACTCCTTCGACTACCCGGGCACCTCGAGCTTCCTGCGCTACCAGTACCCCTCGCAGGTCCCGTGGGAGGTCCAGGAGCATCTCAGCGAGGTCGCCCGCCGTGTCATCGCGGCCACCGGGCTCACGGAGTCCACCTTCAACATCGAGTTCTTCTGGGACGAGGACACCGGTGCCGTGCGGGTGCTGGAGGTCAATGCCCGCCACTCGCAGTCCCACGCGCTGCTGTTCGAGATGGTCGACGGCGCCCCCAATCATCAGGCGATGATCGACATCGCCTTCGGGCTCACGCCACAGCTGCCGTACCGGGCCGGCCAGCACGCCATCGCGGCCAAGTGGTTCCTGCGCCGCTTCCGCGACGGGATCGTGCGTGCGGTGCCCACCGGCGAGCAGGTCGCGCAGCTGGAACGGGACCTGCCCGGCACGCGCATCGAGATCACCGCCCTCCCCGGAGAGCGCCTGTCGACACGGCACGCCGAGGACGGCTACAGCTACGTCCTGGCAGAGGTGTACACCGGCGGCGCGAACCAGGCCGCACTCGCGCGCGCCTCCCGCCGCTGCGTGGAGACCCTGGCTTTCGACATCGATGAGGTGGAGGACCGATGAGGACCGTGACGAGCTTCCCGTACGAGACCCAGGAGACCGAGCACCTGTGGATCGAGATGTCCGACGGGGTCCGCCTGGCCGCCCGGCTGTGGCGACCGGTCTCCGCCGATGATTCCGGAGGTGCACCCGCGTCCGATGACGCGCCCGCGACCGATATCGAGCCTGTGCCCGGGATTCTCGAGCTGATCCCCTACCGCCAACGGGACCTGACCGCCCAGCGCGATTCGATCCACCACCCGTACATGGCCGGGCACGGTTACGCCTGCCTGCGCGTGGACCTGCGCGGCAGCGGCAACTCCGAGGGCGTGCTCAGCGATGAGTACCTCGAGCAGGAGCTGGTCGATGCCGAGGAGATCCTGGCGTGGATGGCCTCGCAGCCCTGGTGCTCGGGGCGCACCGCGATGATGGGGATCTCCTGGGGCGGGTTCAACGCACTGCAGGTGGCCGCCCGCCGCCCCCCGAGCCTGGGCGCGATCATCACCTGCAGCTCCACCGACGACCGCTACACCGACGACGTCCATTACATGGGCGGATGCCTGCTCACGGACAACCTGTCCTGGGCCTCGACCATGTTCGCCTACAACGCCTGCCCCCCGGATCCGGCGATCGTCGGCGACGCGTGGCGGCAGATGTGGCTGGACCGGCTCCGGGGCAGCGGGCTGTGGCTGGAGACCTGGCTGCGTCATCAGCGCCGCGACGACTATTGGCGCCACGGTTCGATCATCGAGGACTACTCCGCCGTCGAGGTTCCGGTGCTGGCCGTCAGCGGCTGGGCCGACGGCTACTCCAACTCCGTCTTCCGACTGCTGGCGAACCTCGATTCCCCGGTGCGCGGCCTCATCGGGCCGTGGAGCCATAAGTACCCCCACCTGGGCGAGCCCGGCCCCGCGATCGGCTTCCTGCAGGAGGCCGTGCTCTGGTGGGACCACTGGCTGAAGGACGATCGAGGCAACGGCGCGATGGACCGCCCCGCTCTGACCATCTGGATGCAGGACACGGCGCCGCCGGCGACCACCTACGCGCAGCGGCCCGGACGCTGGGTGGGCGAGGAGTCCTGGCCCACCCGGAACGTCGTCCCCACCCGCTTCCCACTGGGCTTCTACACCATCCACGCCCCCGGCGAGGAGTCCCACTCCACCGACCCGCGCTCGGTGCGCTCACCGCTGTCGGTGGGGCAGTTCGCCGGCAAATGGTGCTCCTACAACGCCCCTCCTGATATGCCGTATGACCAGCGCGAGGAGGATGGTGGGTCCCTCGTCTTCACCAGCGCAGCTCTGCCGGAGACGGTGGAGGTGCTGGGTGCGCCGGTGGTCTCGCTGGACCTGTCCGTGGACCAGCCGTCCGCACAGGTCATCGTGCGGCTCTCGGACGTCGCTCCCGACGGGGAGGCCACCCGCGTCAGCTACGAGGTCCAGAACCTCACCCATCACGCGGGCTCCGCCGAGCCCGTCGCACTGGTGCCCGGGGAACGGCGCACCGTCGACGTGCAGCTCAACGGCATGGCGCAGTCCTTCCCACCCGGGCATCAGCTGCGCGTGTCGGTGTCGACGTCGTACTGGCCGGTGGTGTGGCCCTCCCCGGAGCCGGTGCGGATGACCATCCACCCCCGGTCCAGCGAGCTGCTGCTGCCGGTGCGGCCGCGCCCGCCCCACGAGATCAGCCCGGTGTTCGGCGAGGCCGAGGGAGCCGAGCCGCTACGGGCGAGGCAACTGGTCAGCGGCGCGCAGGACTGGCGGGTCAGCCGCGACATGGTGGATCTGTCCGGCCGGCTCGACGTGGTCAAGGATCTCGGCACCGTGCATTTCGAGGACATCGATCTCGCGGTGCGCCGCGCTTCCCACGAGACCTACGGCTTCGTCGCCGGCGACGTCAGCTCGGTGCGCGGCGAGACCCTGTGGAACATCGGCTTCTCTCGCGGCGACTGGTCCGCTCGCACCACGACCCGCACCGTGCTCACCTCCACCGCCACCGAGTTCCACGTGTACGCGGAGCAGGACGCCTGGGAGGGTCACGAGCGGGTGGACTCGCGCACGTGGAGCACCTCGATCCCCCGCGACCACGTGTGACCCGGCCCGGCGCCCGAGCGGGCTCGTCAGCGCCGGCGTGAGCGTCTCGCCGGGGCACTCATCCCGAGCTGCACCGCCACGGGCTGCACGCGCCACAGGGTCGTGACCTCCTGGCGACGAGCAGCGTGGAGCAGGTCGTGAGGATCCTCGGCGCGGGAATGGCGGGCGGGCGTCGAGTCGCTGCCGACGACCTCGAGCCCGGCTGCGCGGATCATCCCCAGCAGCTCCTCGCGGCTGCGCAGGCCCAGGTGCTCCGCGAGATCGGAGAGCACCAGCCACCCCTCGCCGCCGGGCGTGAGGTGCTCGCCGAGACCATCGAGGAAACGTCGCAGCATGTCGGAGTGGTCGTCGTAGACGCCCAGTTCGAGCGTGGAGGTGGGCTCGCCGGGCAGCCACGGCGGATTGCAGACGACGAGGTCCGCGCGACCGGGCGGGAAGAGGTCGGCCTCCAGCACGGAGACCCGATCTTCGAGGCCGAGCCGCTGCATGTTCTCCTGCGCGCTCTCCACCGCGCGAGGGTTGATGTCGGTCGCGACCACGCGGACTGCTCCCCGGCGGGCGAGGACCGCGGCCAGGACGCCGGTGCCGGTGCCGATATCGACCACGTCCACGCCCCCGGCTCCCCCGACTCCTTCTGCTGTCCCGGCTGCCCCGGGAAGCGGTGCGCGGGCCACGAGATCAACGTACTCGGACCGCGAGGGCGAGAAGACGCTGTAGCGAGGATGGATGCGCGCTCCGAGCGCCGGGACGGGCACTCCTTGCTCGTGCCACTGCCAGGCGCTGAGCACCCCTTGCAGTTCGGTCAGGGACACCAGGGTCGGCTCCTGCAGCTCGCCGTACGCCTCGCCGCAGGCCGCGCTCACGTCGGGAGCACGGCGCAGCGCGAGACGGATCCCGGGTTCGAGGAGGACCGTGATCCCCCCGAGCACCCCTGCGCGTTCGGAGCGTTCGGCGCGGTGGGCCCGGAAGAGACTCGCGACATCGAGATTCCGGGGGATGGCGCGGTGGTCGATGCGGCGGGAGACCGCCTTCAGCAGCTGTCGAGCGTTGTGGTAGTCGCCGCGCCACAGCAGTCCCACCCCGCTGCGGATGCGCCGCAGGGCGGCGTTCGCGGTGAGCGTGTCGTCGACGACCTCGAGGCACGCCGGCGGCGCGGCACCGTTCTCGGAGCGCCATCGTGCTGCGCGTTCGGTGCCGTTCTCGGTCCAGCTGACCATGGACATCGGTTTCCCCCAGGACGTCGACTCTGCGAGGAACCGGCGTCACGTCGGTGTCGGAATTCGGAGCGTGACCTCGCGACGAGGCCTTCTCGTCCGGTCCCCCAGTGTCTCACCTGGGGTCGGATCGTGGACCACCAAGTGCTTGGCTGCTGCGCGATCCGCCTCTGCGCGACATCGCCGTCGGGCGCCTGACCGGCGGGTAGGTGCCTTTCCGGCCATCCTTCCTATACTCGAACATCCACACGCCAGACGTGTTCACAACGACGAAGGAGGCACCACATGAGTGCAGACGAGAAGTTCGAGAACGCGACCGACAAGCTGGGCGGCCAGGCCAAGGAAGGCCTGGGCAAGGCCACCGGCGACAAGGAGACCCAGGCGGAGGGCGAGGCCCAGCAGGGCAAGGCCAACGCCAAGGAGAAGCTCCAGGATGCCCGCGACACCGTGAAGGGCGCGCTCGGCGGTCTCACCGGGAACAAGGGCGACGGCCCGAAGTGACCCGCCTGCGACGCGGCTGCTGAGACTCAGCGTCGCGTCGATCTGGTGGCGGCCCCTGCGATGGGGTCGCCATCAGGCGGTGCCGCCCCTGTGCCGGCCGACTTCGATCGCATCGGCTGATCCGACTTCTCCGACCACGGGAGCCACCCATGTTCTTCATCTTCGGCATCGCCTCGAAGCAGCAGGATCTCGGACCCGGGGCCACCCGTGCCTGCCCTCGCTGCCACAACACCACGCAGTGGTCGCGCGTGAAGTCGTTCCGGCAGTTCACGCTGTTCTTCGTCATCCCGGTCGCACGGTGGGGCCGACGGCAGTATGAGCAATGCGGCATCTGCGGAGCGACCGTCGAAGAATGAGGTCGGGCGGAGCGCGGCTTCTCTCGTGCAGTGAGGCCGGGCGGAGCGCGGGCCTTCACGTGCGAGTCTCCCCGGAGGTACGGGACGACCCAGGGCCCGCTGCCGGGCCGCCAACCGTGCATCCGTCGCCGTCGGTGCGCCCAGCCGATATCAGTGCATCCGACCGCCGTTGGTGTGTCCGACCGCCATCAGTGCATCTACGAGCCGTCCCGAAAGAGGGTTTGCCTCCGCAAGACATGTACAAGTTGTACGTGATGTACATGATGTACCAGTGGTTCTTGGAGACATACCGTCAGCCGATGACCACCGCCAGGCTCCACCGGGAGCCGCGGCCCTCGGGCCGCAGGCCATGGATCTCGGATCTCCGGCCTCAGACTTCGGATCTGGATGGGGATCTCAGGCCTCGGGCCTCAGGCCTCGGTTGAGATCTCGGGTCTCGGAACTCGGAGCCTCGGGGCCTCGCGACGGCGGATATGCGCGATCGGTGTCCGGGAAGAGGGTTCGTCGCTGTCGAACCTGGACACGTTGCCCGTGATGTACAACCGTTTGTGCGTGTTATAGCGTCGGCCGATGAAACGAGTGACTCCCTCAGCATTCCGAGCCGACCAGAGCACCTATATGGGCCTGGTTCAGCATGAGCCCGTCGAGATACTCAGCCGAGGAGCCCGGCGGCGCGCCGTCCTCGTATCCCCGGAGTTCTACGACCGCTCCGTGGTCGCGCTCGGCGACGAGCCATATGCCCCACCCCCACTCAGCCCCGAGGAGGAGGAGAGAGAATTCGTCTGGGACCTGCTCGAGCGGCTCTGAACCTCGGCGTGGGTCAGATGTCGTCCTCGTAGGCAGGACCGCCCTCGTTCTCCCAGTTCTCGATCCGCTTCACCTTGCTCTGGTTGAACTTCTGACGCACCCCGTAGCCGGCGTCGTCGTCCTCGGCCAGGAACTGGACGCCGTGGTCCTCCAAGGCTTCTCGCAGGGCATCGTTCTGGGCCGCACCGAGGTCGTCACCACCTCGTTCGAAGCTGCGAAGCTGGTCGGGGTCGAGGCCCGCGCGGTGGCCGACGACGTCGAGGGAGACCTGCGCGAGGGCCCGCCCCGCTCTAGCCTGGTCACCGGTGAGAAGAGGACGTTCAGTGGGCTCCATTCCCTCAGTGTGGCCCATCGCGCGGCGAAGTCCAGGGCAACTGGACCGCACTCTGCGTGATGACGGGGACGACGATCGACGCTCCGCCTGAAATCCGTGCCGAACGGTCGGGTCCCTTGGTGTGGCGGGCTCGACGTGCCTACCGTGGAGGTCTGGACGAAACCCCCCTCAGAATCACGCGCATGTCCGTCCCGCACGATCAACGAAAGGAGTCGACCATGCTCACGTCGAGGAGAGATGTCGGGCAGAGCTCCGAACACCCCCGCGCCGCATGCTTCGCGGTGATCTGTTCGAGGGCCACCAGCCGGAGAAGCACCTCGATCGTGCCCGGCTCCTTCCGGGCACAGACCGACCGGTGGGAACTGCCAGTGCGCCGTGCGTGACAGCAGCGGACACCTCACCAGCGCTTTCCCCGCTTTCTGCGAGGTGCAAGGATGCACCGCGCGCCCACAGGAATGGATCGAGATCGACGACTGCACCTTCGAGGTGTGCCGCGCGCACAGTCTGCATCTGCGGGCAGGAGAGGCGTATTCAGTCAAAGGCGAGGAGATACTCGCAGGCCTGGACGCCGCCTCCGAGCTCATCGATGTCCATTCCTCGGCGAGTTCGACCGGGCCGGTCATCACTCTCGAGCTGGGCCACCACGGCGTGATCGATCAGGAGGTCCCGATCAGGGTCACGCCGCGGCTGCGCGCGTCGTTCGCTGATCTGCTGCGCGATAGCGAGGGCCCGGCACCGAGGAAGGACCAGTAGCCCGGGCAGCACGGCTTCCGACGGATTCCGTCGATTGCGGGACAGAAGTCAGCACGTCGTTGCGGTTTCTCCGGTCATCCAACCGCGGAAACATCGAGAGCGACAGGAAGGTGGGGAGCAGGATCCGCCTGCGCGGGCGGTACGTCTCTGTCATCTGCCCCCGGCTCCCGCTCCACTCGGCGCACCCCGTCCCCTGATGCGTCCCCTCGTCGAGCCCGCTCATGCTGGGGTCGTAGTCGACCTCCCCGATGTCGTACATCGAAATCATCCAGTGAAAGAAGCTGTCCCCGCGGTCCCGCAGGCGCCAGCACGAGGATGCTCAGGAGGGCCGTGCCGCTAGCCTCGAGGCCGTAGGTCCTCGCCGGGGGCACTGCCGGAGACTCCCCTGGGTTCCTCGCCGACACCGTCAAGGAGTGATCGTGACCGACCATCGCCCGAACATCGTGGTGCTCTATGCCGACGACCTCGGCTGGGGCGACCTGGGCTGCTTCGGAGCAGCCGACATCCCCACTCCGCACCTGGATTCCCTGCGTACGAACGGGGTGAAGCTCTCCCAGTGGTACGCGAACTCGCCGGTGTGCTCGCCGTCCCGGGCCTCGCTGCTGACGGGCAAGTACCCCGCCCACGCCGGCGTGGAGTCGATCCTGGGTGGGCGGCGCGGCACCCCGGGGCTGCCCCCGCAGCCCACCCTCTCCTCCCTGCTGCGCGACCGGGGCTACGCGACGGGACTGTTCGGCAAGTGGCATCTGGGTACGGATCCTGCGTTCGCGCCCGGCCGCTACGGCTTCGACGAGGTGTTCGGGATCCGCGCCGGCTGCGTGGACTACTACTCGCACATCTTCTACTGGGGCGGCCGCAACCCGGTCCACGATCTGTGGGACGGAGAGGACGAGATTTGGCTGAACGGCGAGTACCTGACCACCGTGATCGGTCGCCGCGCCGCGGAGTTCATCACTCGCGAAGCATCACGGGGCCCGTTCTTCTGCTACGTCCCGTTCACTGCTCCTCACTACCCGATGCACGCCCCCGCGGAGCATATGGATCGCGTGGCGCATCTGCCTCCGGGCAGGCGTGAGATGGCCGCCATGATCGCCGCGCTGGACGACGCCGTGGGCGAGATCCTGGCGGCGCTGACGGCGGCCGGCGCCCGCGAGAACACACTGGTGGTGTTCTCCTCGGATAACGGCCCCTCGCGGGAGAGCCGCAACTGGTTGGACGGGGAGGAGATCTCCTACACCGGCGGCTCGGCCGGCGGTCTGCGCGGGTCCAAGGGATCCGTGTTCGAGGGCGGCATTCGCGTCCCAGGAATCGCTTCCTGGCCTGCCGGAATGCCGGCCGGCACCGAGTTCGACGAGCCCGGCATGATGATGGACCTGCTGCCCACGATCCTGCACGCGGCCGACGGCACCGCGCCCGACCTGCCGGACGTCGACGGCATCTCCCTGCTCGAGGCGCTGCGCGGGGACGCCTCTCCCGCCCAGAGGTCGCTGATGTGGACCTATCAGGGCCAGTGGGCGGTGCGACGCGGCCACTACAAGCTGGTGACGGAGGCGCGGGAGGGCATGGACCCGCCGGCGACGCTGGAGCGCGCGGTGATCGATCTGGATGCCGACGTGGCCGAGAGACGCGATGTCACGGCCGAGGTGCCGCAGGCCGCAACGGAACTGGAGCGGGATCTCGACCGATGGCGGGATGCTCACCAGGTCTGGACCTCTGCCGCCATGTTCTGAGTCGTCAGGGAACGATCGACTGCCCCTCGCAAGGACCGGGGCTGCGTCGAGCGGATGCCGTTACGGGGCGGGGTCGAAGCGCAGGATGCGATCATCCGCGTCGGCCGGATTCCCGCGACCATCGGTGTTGTTGGTGAGCACCCACAGCGAGCCGTCCGGAGCAGTCACCACGTCGCGCAGCCGCCCCACCTCACCGACCAGCAGCTGTGTCGACGAGCTCAGGTCCTCCAGCGGCGCCACCCACAACCGCGCGCCCCGGAGGTTGGCGACGTAGAGGCGCCCGCCTGCGATCGCGATGCCGCTGGGACTCGCCTCGGCGGGAGACCACTGCTGCACCGGATCGAGGTATTCCTCCTGGTCGGCGATGCCTTCGACCTCGGGCCAGCCGTAGTTGCCGCCGGGTTCGATGACGTTCAGCTCGTCCCAGGTGTCCTGGCCGAACTCGCTGGCGTACATGGTGCCGTCCTGCCCCCAGGCGATCCCCTGCGGGTTGCGATGCCCGTAGCTGTACACGAGCGAGTCGGGCAGGGGGTTGTCCTCCGGCACGTCCCCGTCCGGCGTCATCCGCAGGATCTTCCCCGAGAGCGCGCCGGTGTCCTGGGCGCTGTCGCGGTCCGTGGCGTCGCCGACGGTCGCGTACAGCATCTCGTCGGGTCCGACGGCGAGGCGGCCTCCGTTGTGGACCCCGGCCGACGGGATGGCGTCGAGGAGAATCGAGGGGTCGCCCAGGCTGATCGCGCCCGGTGATCCCGTCAGCGGTCGGCGCTCGATCCGGTTCCCGTCGGCCGCGGTGAAGTAGGTGAACAGGTCCCCGTCGTGCGCGACGATGCCGAGCAGTCCTCCCTCTCCCCCGGCGACGACTCCGTCGATCACGCCGACCTCGCGCGCGGTCCCGTCGGGGGCGAGCTCGAGGATGCGCGCGGAGTCGCGTTCGCTGACCAGCGCCGTCTCCCCGTGGAAGGTGATCGACCAGGGCGCGTCGAGCCCGATGGTGAGGATCTCGGCCCCGTCGGGTCCGGACGATTCCGAGCCCGCGACATCATCGGGCCCAGGCCCGTCCGGGGAGTCGGAGCAGGAAGCGAGGAGGCCTCCAGCGGCGAGGACGCCGCTCAGCGCGGTGAATCGTCGACGAGTGATCACGGCAGTCCCCCTTGATCGGAGCGGGCCACGTCCCGTCCGTCCGACAACGGTAGCCCGCGCCTCGGAGATGTTGGATCCAGCCCAGCGGGCGCCCGGTCCGTGTCCGGACCGGTTCGGGGCGCTGCCTCTGCCACCCCTCGCACGCTGCCCGGGCGCCCGCTCTTCACCTGCGGCGCCGGCCGGGCACACTGACGGGCCACGCCAGCGGTGAGTCGCCCCCGCCGCGTCGTGGCCATGGGGCATGGTGGATGCTCCACGGCCAGGAGAGGAACCACCATGAGATGCGCACTGGTCACGGGAGCATCCCGTGGGATCGGGCGGGCCACGGCGATCGCGCTGAGCGAGCGCGGGGAACGGGTGGCCGTCCATTACGGCGCCGATGCCGCCTCGGCGCAGGAGACCCTGGCTCAGCTCCACGGCGAGGGCCATGTGCTGGTCGGCGGGGACCTGTCCGATCCTGACACCGCCCGTCGAATCGTCCAGGAGGCTGAGAGCGCACTCGGGCAGATCGACATCCTCGTCAACAATGCCGGGATCGCGCCCGGTGGAAGCACCGATCACCGCGTGGACGAGACCGACTACGACACCTGGCAGCAGCGGTGGACCCGGATGATCGACGTGGACCTCACCGCGCCGGCGAACCTCACGTATCTGGTCTCCCGCTCCCTCATCGCCCGGCAGGCACCGGGCGTCATCGTGAACGTCGGCTCCCGGGGCGCCTTCCGCGGAGAACCTGATGCCCCCGCCTATGGAGCGGCGAAGGCAGGGCTGCACGCGTTCGGCCAGTCGATGGCGCTCGCACTGGCGCCCCACGACATCGCTGTCGCCTCGGTGGCTCCCGGGTTCATCGGCACGGAGCGTCAGCAGAACAAGCTCGACGGGGAGGCCGGTGACGGCTTGCGCGCGCAGAGCCCCTTCGGCAGGGTCGGGACCGCGCAGGAGGTCGCCGCGGCGATCCTCTATCTCACCTCACCGCAGGCGCAGTGGGCGTCCGGGGCGATCCTCGACCTGAATGGAGCGTCGCACCTGCGGACCTGAGGCGGCGGCAGGAGCAGTGCCGCCCTCCCGGCACAGCTGGACTCGGACCAGCAATGGTCCGGTAGCGTTCGATGGCGCGACGTCACTCGCCTCGGGGCAGGGGCGCCGATCGACGGCCGGCGCCGCTCGGTCTCGCATAGCCCGAACCGGTCGCACACCCCAAGCGTGTCAACCCCAGGAGGAACAGCCGTGGATCGAGCGGGCAGTACGCGTGAGGCGACGGTCCTCGAATCGTTGCAGTCCGACCCCGTCATCGCCAGTGTCAAGGACGAGAAAGCATTGCTCGCTGCGCTCCGTTCCGAGCACGAGGTCCTCTTCCTTCTCTACGGAAGCCTGCTCGACATCGAGCAGACAGTGGAGAGATGCAAGACCGCCGGGAAGATCGTGCTGGTGAACCTGGACTTCATCGACGGCCTGTCCTCGCAGGATGCTGCGGTGGACTGGCTGACCTCCCATACCGGCGCAGATGGGGTCCTCTCCTCCAAACCGAGCGTCGTGCGCGCGGCCCGCCGAGCCGGACTGGCCGCCGTGCAACGGTATTTTCTGGTCGACTCGATCTCGTACCACCAGCTGGCACGGGTCCTCAAGCAGGGCGATCCCCACTTCGTGGAGATCCTTCCCGGCTGCGTGCCTCGCGTGATCGAGTGGCTGCGGGCCGACTTCTCGACGCCGTTGATCGCAGGCGGCCTGGTCTGCGAGCGCAGCGACGTGATCGCAGCGCTCGGTGCCGGCGCTCTGGCCGTGGCGACCTCGGACCAGCTGGTCTGGGATATGTGACCGCAGCGTGAGAGCGGGCAGGCCGCCCAGCATGCGCGCCCGGGCGAGACGCCCGATCCAGCCCACGATATGAGCGGGTGGACACCGCGAGCACACCGTTGGTAAGGTCCGACAAAACTTCATAACTCCGGGTTCTTCCCGGACGTCACGACAGAGACCAAGAGATCAGTGGCGTCACTCCCTTCGGGGGGTGACTGCTTGCTGATCTCTTTTTCTATGCCCGAAAACGTTCCGCCGCCTCCCGAACCTGCTGCGGCAGTCCCCCGGAGCTCCCGGCCCTCAATCCACGAAGGAGTGGTTCCATGACTCGAATGCGGAGGTCAGTCAGCTTCCTCCTCCTGGCGATGACCGGTGGCGTCATCTTCCAGGTCGCCTATCTGCGTTTCCTGTTCCTCAGCGACGGCGCCGAAGCGCTGGGGCTCTCCTTGCAGGAGTACGGCACCGTCACATCGGTGTTCGGCGCTACCGCCGTCGTCATGTACTTCGTCGGGGGCTGGTTCGCCGACAGGTTCTCCCCGAAACTGCTCATCGTCATTGCGATGGCCGGTACCGGAGTGCTGGACCTGTACGTCGCCACCGCACCGGGGTACTGGGCGGTGCTCATCGTGCACGTCCTCTTCGCGGTGCTCGGGATGGGCCTGTACTGGTCGGCGCTGGTGAAGTCGATCAGTCTGCTCGGGGGCGAGGGCGAGCAGGGGCGCCTGTTCGGCTTCCTGGAAGGGATCCGCGGGCTGACGACGACGGTCATCGGACTCGTCGGCTCGGCGATCGTCGCGCAGGCCGTCGTGGCGAGCACCGGCGTGGCCACCTTGATCCGCATCTACGGGGTGCTCGCACTGGTGCTCGCGATCCTCGTGTACTTCATCGTCCACCAGGGGAAGGACGAACTGGACAAGGCGGAGCGCCAATCGGTCGGGTTCCGACAGCTGCTGCAGGCGGCCACGAACAAGTACACCTGGCTCATCGGCGGCACCGTGATGATGATGTATTCCTTCTACACCCTGATGGGATACCTGTCGCCGCTGCTGCAGGACGGCTTCGGGGTCGCAGCAGGCATGATCGGCGTCATCGGCGTCATCCGCACCTACGTCTTCCAGTTCATCGCTGGCCCCGTCGGCGGTGTGCTGGTGGACAAATACTTCCGCTCCACCCCGAGATTCCTCCGCCTGACCTTCGTGATCGTGGGCCTCACCGCCGTCGGCTATCTCCTCCTGCCTCGGCAAGCGGGCCTGCTATGGATCGCCGTGGCGCTGATGGTCATCATGAGCCTGGCCGTCTTCGCCGCCCGCGGCGTGTTCTGGGCTTCCGTCGGGGAGCTCGGCATCCCCGTCGCGCAGCGAGGCGGCGTGATCGGTCTCGCCTCTGGTCTCGCGTATCTGCCCGACGCCTTCCTCCCCGCTGTCGCCTCCTGGTGGATCGGCGACCCGTCCAACGGTGTTCCCACGCAGGGCGGCGGGTTCTCGGCGATGTTCATCGTCCTCATCATCGCTGCCGTGATCGGCATGGTCCTGTGCACGGTGACGATGCGCGTCCACGCCCGCGAGCGCTCCACCTCCCAGCCCGAACCTGCACCCACCCCCGCCTGACCTCATCTCGCCGTTCTCGCTCCCCGCGACGAAACGCCCTCCCTCCGAACCGCCTCACCTCAGGAGCATGACCATGGACATCACCGACTTCTCACTCGACCACTTCTCCCTGCAGGGAAAGGTCGCCGTGGTCACCGGAGGCAACTCCGGTCTCGGCCAGGCATTCGCCCTCGCCCTCGCGAAGGCCGGGGCCGACATCCTGGTCCCGAGCATCGTCGACGACGACGGGACCACACGCAGTCTCATCGAGGCGACCGGGCGTCGCTACGAGTTCCTCGAGATCGACATCACGGCCCACGGATCACCGGCCCGTGTCATCGCACAGGCCCTCGAGTCTCTGGGCGGGCTGGACGTGATCGTGAACTCGGCCGGCATGTCGAAGCTCGGATCCGTCCAGGAGTTCGACCGCGAGAAGTGGGATCCGATGGTGGAGCTGAACCTCACGGCACCCTTCGCGCTCTCGCAGGCGGCGGTCGAGCACTTCATCGCGCAGGGCTCCGGGAAGATCATCAACATCGCCTCGCTCTTCGCCTTCCTCGGGGGCCAGTCCTCCCCCGCCTACGCCGCGACGAAGCACGGCATCGTCGGATTCACGAAGGCGTACAGCGATGAGCTGGCCCAGCACGGGATCCAGGTCAATGCGATCGCACCCGGCTACTTCGCGACCGCGCTGACCGCGACGACCCGCGCGGATCCGGAGGCCAGCCGTCGCATCCTCGAGCACATCCCGGCCGGCCGATGGGGAGAGGTCGCCGACCTCATGGGAGCAGCCGTGTTCCTTGCGTCCCGGGCCTCCGACTACGTCAATGGACACGTCCTGACCGTCGACGGCGGCTACCTCGTCCGCTGACGATCCCGCCCGTCGTCCATCCCGCCGCCGGCTCGACCCGCAACCGGCCCTGATACCCCCACCACACCACCACACCACCACAAGCACGAACCATCGTGAGAGGACCCTCCGCACCATGATCGATTCACGTTCCCCCCTGACCCGCAGCCAGATCCTCGACCAGCTCCACTCGATCCTGAACCCCGGGCAGATCGAGACCGACGAGAGCGCCCTCCAGGAATCCAGCGTCGACCGCTTCAAGAAGTATCAGTCGGCGCACGGGATCTTCACCGCGCCCCTGCCGGTCGCGATCGTCTACGCCACCTCCACGGCGGATGTCGCCGCGGTGCTCGCGTTCGCCGACGAGAACCTCGTCAACATCGTGCCGCGCAGCGGACGCACCGGCACCGAGGGCGGCCTGGAGACCAGCGTCGCCGACACGATCGTGCTGGACGTCTCCCGCATGAATCAGGTGCTCTCCATCGACCCGGAGAACATGCAGGTCACCGTGGAGGCGGGGGTGACGTTGCAGACCCTGGAGGATCAGCTGCGCGAGCAGGGTCTGACCACGGGGCACTCCCCTCAGTCCAAGCCGTTGGCGCAGTACGGCGGCCTCGTGTCCACGCGCAGCATCGGCCAGTTCTCCACGCTGTACGGCGCGATCGAGGACATGGTCGTGGGCCTGGAGACCGTCTTCCCCGGTGGCCGGGTCTCCCGGATCAAGGCGGTCCCCCGGCGCGCGGCCGGCCCGGACATCCGCCACATCGTGATCGGCAACGAAGGGGCTCTCTCGGTGATCACCGAGGTCACCCTCAAGGTGTTCCGCTTCTACCCGGAGAACAACGAGTTCCACGGCGCACTGGTCGATGACATGCGCACCGGCATCGCCATCCTTCGCGAAGTGATCACCAACGGCTTCCGCCCCTCGGTGGCTCGCCTGTATTCCCCGGAGGATGCCAACCAGCATTTCTCCCACTTCAGCCAGGGCAAGTGCGTCGTCGTCCTGGTTGCGGAAGGGCCCGAGAGTCTTGTACGCGCCACCAGCGAGGAGATCACCCGGGTCGTCGAGCAGCATGAGCACGACACGGTCGATCCGACACTCATCGAGGCCTGGTTCGACAATCTGAACTGGGGGCCGGAGAAGATCGAGGCCGAGAAGGCCGCGATGCTCGACTCCCAGCATCTGGGCTACACCACGGAGGTCTCCGCCGACTGGTCCCAGGTCGCGGACCTCTATGACGCCGTCATCCGTCGTATTCGCGAGGAGTACCCGCACGTCGATGACCTGACCATGCTCGGCGGCCACTCCTCGCACAGCTACCAGACCGGGACCAACATGTACTTCGTGTACGACTACCGGATCGACGCCTCCCCCGAGCAGGAGATCGAGAAGTACCACGTCCCGCTCAACGCGATCATCGTCGAGGAGGCGCTGCGGCACGGTGGTTCGATGGTGCATCATCACGGGATCGGCAAGTACCGCACCCCCTGGACCGAGCAGGAGCACGGCAGCGCCTACCCGGTGCTCGCCGCCCTCAAGGAGACCTTCGACCCGAACGGGATCATGAACAAGGGAACAGTCTTCCCCGCGGACGGTGCGATCCAGCCGGCCGCCGCGCAGCCGCAGCATCACCAGCGCGATGGCGGCAGCGAGGGCTCCGCCTCATGACGAGGTATGTGATCGGGATCGACAACGGGTCGCAGTCCTCCAAGGTCACCGTCTACGACGAGCACGGCCGCACCTGTGCCGTGGGCCGGGTCCCCCTCCCCGCCAACCACACCCCTCGCCCGGGTGTGGTCGAGTACCCCGATGATGTCCTCTGGGAGTCGATCTCCGAGGCCTGCCGGTTGGCCATGGACGATTTCGACGGGGACCCTCGAGCAATCGCCGGGATCGGCCTGTGCACGATCCGGTTCTGCCGGGCAGTGCTGCGCGCCGACGGGTCGCTCGCGCAGCCCGTGCAGAGCTGGATGGACGAACGGGTGGGCCGCCCGTACCGCGCGGAGTCCACCGACGCCGCCTACGTCACGACCTCCTCGGGATACATCACTCACCGTCTGACCGGGAACTTCACGGACACCGTGGCGAACTATCAGGGCATGTGGCCCATCGATGCCGCGGCCTGGTCCTGGTCTTCGGACGAGCAGGCCTATCAGCGCACCGGTATGGCGCGCAGCATGCTGTTCGACCTGGTCATGCCGGGCGAGGTCCTCGGGAATCTGACGGCGGGCGCCGCTGCGGCCACCGGGCTGCCCGAGGGGCTGCCCGTGGTCGCCACCGCGAACGATAAAGCGGTCGAAGCGCTCGGTGCCGGGCTGCAGGATCCGCGGTCCCTGCTGCTGTCGCTCGGCACCTACATCGCCGGGATGTCCGTGGGCGACGCGGGCAGGGCCGATTCGACGTCGTTCTGGACGAACTTCGGCTCGGAACCGGGGAAGCACCTGTACGAGAGTGGCGGGATCCGCCGCGGGATGTGGACGGTGAGCTGGTTCCGCGATCTGCTCGGGGAGGGAACCGTGCGCGAGGCCGAAGCACGCGGGGACACCGTGGAGGAGATGCTGGGGCGCGAAGCCCTCGACGTACCGGCTGGTTCCGACGGGCTGCTGACCGTGCCCGACTGGCTCGCCCCCAGCGAGGCTCCTGCCCGCCGGGGCAGCATTCTGGGATTCGACGGGCGCCAGGGCAGAGCGCACATGTTCCGGTCGATCCTCGAAGGCATCGCCCTGACCATGAAGGAGCGCACCGACGACATGGCGGACGAGCTCGGCACCACGTTCGAGCGCGTGGTCGTCACCGGTGGCGGGGCCGCTTCGGATCTGATGACCCAGATCCTCGCGGACGTCTTCGACCTCGAGTGCCTCCGACTGGACGGGGGCAGCTCTGCCGGGCGCGGCGCGGCGATCTGCGCCGCCGTCGCCACCGGCCTCGTCCCGAGCTTCCAGGAGGGAGTGGCGCGTTTCGCCGTCGTGACGGACCGGACCGTCCCGATCCCCGGGAACACGGCGACCTATCAGCAGCTCCTCGCGGTGTACCGGGACGTGCGACCCGTGACGGACGAGATCTACCGGCGAACTCGGGAGGCTGTGGGGTAGCGGGCAGCTCCCCCGGGCCAGTTCCGCAGTCCCGCTGTCCACGACAATGGATGCATGATCGACTGGAACATCGTGTGGCAGGACTACCTCGGCATCACCTGGAGCGGGGCGCTGGGTGTCGTGATCTCCGCGGTCGTGCTGTACCTGTTCTTCTCCCTGCTCGTGCATGTCGCGGGCCCGCGTCTGATGGCCAACCCCACCGTCGGCAGTTTCGTGGTGCTCGCCGTGATCGGCGGTGTCGCCGCTCGGGCGACGCTCGGCGAGGCCCCGACCATGCTGGCTGCGCTGATCGTGCTGAACACACTGATGATCCTGGACTGGCTGGTGGGGACGATGCGGCGGACTCTGCGACCGTTCCCTCGCCGTGCTCGTCGCCGCTCGACCGTTGTCATGGTCGGTGGGCAGACGGTCGCCCGTGCCCTGCACCGGCGTCGTCTGTCCGAACGCGACCTGCTGAACCGGTTGCGGATCAGCGGGGTGCTGGATCTGCGGCAGGTGGAGCTGGTGATCCTCGAGGACCGTGGCAGCCTCACCGTGGTGCGGCAGGGATCGGCGATCGATGCGGCGCTGGTGGAGGATGTCGACGGACGTGAGGCGATCCCGGATCGACTTCTGGCGGTGTGACCGAGAACCGTGAGCTCGTGCCGATCTCGGCGCAGGTCGGTGAGGGTGCCCTCCAGCCCGTCGACGGCCTGCGTCGTGAACCCCGTGGAGCCGGAGGCCTCGGCCCTCATCGTGGGGCCGGCAGCTGGGCGCAGCAGCGGCGCCCCGCTCAGCCGCTCTCGGCTTCGCGCGCCGTCACCCAGCGCTGCAGATGGTCGGTGAAGGCGCTCGAATTGCACAGGCTGGACGGGTCGAAGGAATCCGCGATGACGCGGAACTCGGAGTTCACCAGCGCCTCATGGGTGCGGCGCATCATCGCCTTCGCCAACGTCGAGTGATCTCCGACCAGGCACAGCGTCGGGGTGGTGCAGCGGCGCAGAGCGTCCTCGAAGTGCACCTGATTGACCACGCGCCGCTGCGTCACGAGATCGTCGATCCGCGCCGTCAGGAAGACCTGGGCCATCGCCTCGCCGGCCTCCGGCCAGCGCGGGTAGGCCGCCCGGGTGGCTGCTGCCAGGGCCTTGCGGGGCATCGCCCGGAGCATCGCCGGCTGCAGGTGCGCGGGCCACAGCTGGAGGCGCTCGCGCAGCGAGCGAGGGCGCACGTCGCACAGGCTGTCGCAGATCACCGCCGATTCGGTCAGCTCGGGGTGCCTCTGCATGAACTGCTGGACCACGACTCCGCCGTAGGAGATGCCGACCAGATGGGCGCTGTCGAGGTCGCGCTCACGCAGCGCGCGGGCGATCTCGTCGGCCTGTACGGTCAGCACCTCACGGTCCGGGATCCCCGCCAGGGACTGCGATCGCCCGGTGCCCCGCAGGTCCACGGCGAGGCATCGCACCCCCTCGAACGCGTCGAGCTGGGGTTCGTACATCGTGTGATCGCACCCCAGGCCCGGCACGAGCACGACGGTGGGCCCGCTGCCGCGGTCGACGAGGAACATCGTGCACCTCACTCACGTCGTCGTCAGGATGCCAACGTAGTGCGGAAGGGGGACGCGGCGCAGCATTTTGCCAGGAGTGAGCTCACGGCCGGACTCCCCGCCAGGGGCGCTCGTGGCCGCCGACGTCAAGAGGAACCCTCGGGCTGTCCGGCGGGGCGCATCATCCCCAGCGTCGCGATCACCACGCCATGACCTGCAGTGCCGAGAAGATGCTCGCTGCCACTTCGGAGGAGGATCGTGGGCGGTCGGTCCTGCGAGGAGTCGACCATGGGAAGATCAGCGCATGGTTGACCGCTCCAAATTCCGGACCCTCGTGGACGAGCTGCGCCGCGAGATCGAGGCGCTGCCCGTCGGGTCCTCAGTCCCGAGCGAACGGGCCCTCGCCGTCGATTCCGGCGTCTCGCGGATGACGGCACGGCGGGCCCTGGACGAACTCACCCGAGAGGGCCGCCTGGTGCGAGAGGTGGGTCGCGGCTCCTTCGTGGCGCGACCGGCCGTGAACCTCCCACTGCACCTGACAGGCTTCACCGAGGACATGGCCTCGCGCGGGATCGAGGCGAGCTCACGCGTACTGCGGATCGCCGAGGAGCAGGCAGACGCCCGCGCCGCGGAGAGCCTTGGCCTCGCCGAGGGCTCGCCCGTGATCCGCCTGGATCGAGTGCGACTGGCCGACGGCCGGCCGATGGCGATCGAACGCACCACCCTGGATGCGGCCGTCGTTCCCGGCTTGGCCGACGTCGACTTCGCAGGCAGGTCCCTCTACGGCGAGCTGGAGCACCGCTACGGTGTGCTGTTCGACGCCGGCGAGCAGACGATCCGAGCGGCGATCGTGCGCCCGGAGGACGCTGCACAGCTCGAGGTCGACGAGGGTTCAGCGGTGCTCGAGTTCGTGCGGGTCTCCGGTCGGGGTGGTCGGTCGATCGAGCGGACCGTCTCGACCTATCCGGGAGATCGTTTCGAGCTGTCGGCTCAGATCGCACCGGTCACAGCTCAGGAATCCGGGGGCCGAAGCGCTCTACGAGTGCGGCATTGAAGTCGTCCGTCCCGGAGACGTTCGCGCTCTTCCAGCGGGGCACGTCCGGGGCGATGGAGTCGATCTGACGCAGGATCGCCGTCCAGAGCGAGGCGGTGAGGATCGTCGAGGCGGGAGCGGTCACGGGCGCCTGCGGCGGCCAGGTGACGTCCCCCGCGGGCACGGCGGTATCCAGCACGATGTCCGCGATCTCGAACAGTCGATGCTCTGCTCGCGTCGGGGCCGATGCGCTCGCGTGCACCGAGGTCATCGCGATGACGGTCGCCCCGGTCTCGCGGGCGTGCTGTGCGATCTCCACCGGATAGGGGTTCACCCCGGAGTTGGAGAAGATCAGCACGCAGTCCGTGCCGGTGATCCCTGCCCGCTGCGCAACACCCGCGCCCAGCCCCCGCTCGCGTTCGGCCGCGGTCGAAGCACGCGCTCCGGCGAGCGGCAGGATGCCCTGATCCCACAGGGGGCGCACGAAGGCGAGTCCTCCGGCGCGGAAGAAGGTCTCCATCACGGCCGCCAGGGAGTGCCCTGCCCCGGCGGCGTACAGCAGGCCCTCCTCTCGACCCGTCGTGGCGATCGCCTCGGCGGCCTCGAGCACGCCGTCACGGTTGTCCTGGACCACGCGGGTGACCAGGTCGGTGAGATCGTCGATCATCGCCATCCTTCCTTCTGCAGTGCGTCCAGGAGTCGTTCCTCGACGTGGTCGACATTGACGAAGTTCTCGATCGGGACCATGACCGGGGCGATACCGCCGAGTTCCTCGAGGTAGGTCTGCTGGGCGATCACGACGTCGGGATGCTCGCCGCGAGCGGAGCCGACGTCGGCGTGGCGCAAGGTGGCCGGGATCTCCAGACGCGCCAGCGCCTTCTCCGCGGTGGTGCGCAGGATCAGACTCGAGCCCATACCTGCGCCGCAGACGGCGAGGACATCGAGAGTCGCCGGGCGGTCGCTCGAGGACAACGTGGTGCCGGCGAGCTCGGTCAACGGGCCGGCACCTGAATCGCCGTGCGCGGTGTCGGCGCCGGCGATGGCTGGGGCGAGCGTCGCGGCGGCGGGCTCCGCACTGTTGTCGTCCGCGGGCAGGCGGCGTCCGAGGGCGACGAGCACGGCGATGGTCACGACCAGCGCGCTGCCGGCCAGCACCCAGATGGCCCAGGTGCCCAGCGGCGCGAGGAGGGAACCGAGACCGATGAGGGCCCAGCCGATCGCATACCAGTCGGCGTCGGCGAGGGTCGCGAGTTCCGGTGCGGTGCCGGCGTACAGGCTCCAGCCGATGGCCTGGCCGAACGCGAGCACCACACCGTTGAGGACGCCGCCGAAGATCGCTCCGCGCCAGCCGGCCACCGCGTTGCCGAACACTCCACCGGCGCCGCCACCGAAGAACAGCATGATCATCGGGGGGACCAGTACGAACCAGCCGGTGGCGGCGAAGATCAGCATGAGCACGAGGAACACGAAGGTCGAGGCGAGGAAGCCGATCATGACAGAGGTCGGGGCTCGGGTGAAGGTGACCGGGAGGTCCAGGGCGGGCTTCGTGCCCGGCAGCACCTTCTCCGAGAGGCCCTTGAAGGCCGGGACGATCTCCGCGAGGAACATGCGCACGCCGAACAGCAGGATCGCGATGCCAGCGGCGAAGCGCAGCGCCTGCAGAATGGCCCAGACGCCGGGCAGCACGGTCGCGTCACCCATCTGCTCCTGGACCACGCCGGAATCGGCGAAGAGGATCGCGATCAGCATGATCACGCCGATGATGGTGGCGGTGGAGACGTTGATGTCCTTGAAGAAGGAGACCGGCTTGGGCAGTCGCACCTTCTCGGAGTCGTGCGCGATGGGGTCGCCGAGCTTGAGGGCGCGGGCGCCATAGCCGGAGGCGATGGCGATCAAGGAGTCGGTGTGGGCGAGGCCCACCTCCTCGTCCCCCATGACCTTGCGCATGAGCGGGGCGGTCCACAGAGGCTGCAGCACCCAGTAGCAGCCGATGAGGATCGACCCCACGCCGGCGAGCACCCACCGGTTCACGTCGCCGAAGGCTTCGACGAGGCTCGCGGCGATCACCACGCTCATCCAATACATGAGGTGGCCGGTGAGGTAGACGAAACGAGCGGCCGGGAAGATCCGCACCAGCACCAGGTGGACCACGAAGCCGCCCGCGATGATCAGCGGCACCACCGACCCGGCGCCGGCGGTGAACTCGGTGAGTGTCGAGGTGGCCTGCGGCGGTTCGAGCCCCATGGCGCTGGAGACGATCACCTGGAAGCTGGCCAGTCCCCCGGTGAAGATCTCGACACCGATGTTGAGGATGACCACGCCGATGGTGGCTCGCAGTGCGCCGGCGACGACCTCGTCGAACGGCTTGCGCTGCAGGATCAGGCCCACCAGTGCGATGAGCCCGATCAGGATGGATACCTGGGCGAACAGGTTGTCGGTGATGACTCTGACAACGGCTTCGAAGGTGGTCATGATCGGTCTCCTCGACGACGCGGCACCGGGCGGGCCTCGGCTCTCCAGCAAATGGTATAGCCCACTTGTGGTGTCGGGCAACGAGTGCTCGCAGATTGCTCGAACGGCCAGGTGACGAATGGCGTGCGGGCGGCGCCGGCGCCCACCCACGCCCACCATGCAGTTAGATCACTGCGCTCGGTCACTCGCCCCGCGCACCCCTGCGACACCTTCGACGATCGGAATCAGCGCGGCCGTGGCTCTTCGCATTCTGAAGCCCTGCGGCCGGGCTGCCCACAAGGAGCTCCGGCGGCCGACCTCCGGCGCGAAGGGACTGGTCGCGGCGATCGTCGCACTCCTTATCGGACGACGACGCACAGATCCGGCGAAGACTCGCGAGAGGTGACATGGAGTGGCCTGCCAGGGCGCATCCCGGGAAGCCCGGAACGCCAGCTCGTCGACTCGCTCAGCTGTCGCTGACACCGATCGCGGGCAGGATGACCTCGTCCGCGATCGCCTCCAGCTCACGTCGGGACGGAGCGCGACCGGCGTCCATCAGGATCTTGGCCATCATGGCCTCTCCGATATCGGCGACCATCGGCGTCACGCGATCGGCATCGATCACGCCGTGCGCCACGTAATGCCGCAGCACGGTGAGGGTCACCCGGCTGCCGCGCGCGTCGAGGACACGGTCGTACAGGACCTTCTTCAGATCGGCATAGCGGGCACCCGAGATGTTGATCGCATGGACCACGGGAGCCATGGGGGTGCCCAGCCATTCCTTGTGCTGCTTCAGTGCTCGAAGAAGGTCGCCGCGCAGGTCATCGGCATCTGGAGACGGCGTCTCGACGGGGAAGGTGACGTACAGCGAGTCCATCAGTATCTCGGCCGGGGTGGACCAGCGTCTGTACAGAGACGTCTTGGCGGTGCGCGCCCGCGTGGCGATCCCCTCCATCGTCATGCCATCGATTCCCGCCTCGACAGCTTCGTCCAGGGCCGCGGCGTGGATGGCCTCGACGAGCGCCGCTCCGCGTCGGCGTCGCTGCGTGGAGGTTGCTGGAGGAGGCATGACCCGATCATACGATACGCATGCGTTGCGTAACGGGCGAGCTTTAGATACGGTGGCGTCTCCTATTGGAAGGAGTGCCCCATGAGCACCGCAACCACCACGCCATCCCCGCCCCGCATCCGACCGGGCGACCCCGGCTACGCCCACCTGTCCGGCCGCGGAAACCCTCGGTTCGGGGGCAGACCGGAGATGATCCGCCCGGTGACGACGACGGACGAAGTCGTCCTGGCCGTGCAGGAGGCGGTCGATTCCGGCCACCGGATCGCTGTCCGCAGCGGCGGGCACAACCTGGAGGACTTCGTCGACCACCCCCAGGTGCACACCGTCATCGACACCTCGGCGATGCGTCAGGTCGCGTACGACTCCGAGAGGAAAGCCTTCATGGTCGAACCGGGCGCCACCCTGGGCGAGGCCTACCGCGAACTCGCCGACCGCTGGGCTGTGACCGTCCCCGCCGGCCTGTACCCCGGGGTCGGCGTCGGCGGGCACATCGCCGGCGGCGGCTACGGCTTTCTCTCCCGTCTGCACGGACTGGCCGTCGATCATCTCCATGCCGTGGAGGTGGTGGTCGTCGACGCCGACGGGCGAGCCCGCGCCGTGGTCGCGACCCGGGACCGAGAGGACTCGCGCCGTGATCTGTGGTGGGCGCATACCGGCGGAGGCGGGGGCACCTTCGGCATCGTCACCCGCTACTGGCTGCGCTCACCCGGCGCGGCAGATGCACCGCCCGCACGGCAGCTGCCCGCGGTGCCGGCCGCGGCACTGCGATTCTCCCTCACCTGGGACTGGGCGGACCTGGACGAACGCACCTTCGCACTGCTGGTCGGGAATCACGGCGAGTGGGCTGCGCGCGAGAGCGGCCCGGACTCCCCCTACGCGGGCATGCACAGCGAGTTCTACCTGTGGCGCCGGCCGCGCGGCTCCATCACTCTGGAGGGGGTGTTCGCCGCACGGGCCGAGGATGATCGCGAAGAGATTCGCCGACTCCTCGAGCGCCATCTGGACGAGATCGGGGACGGGACCGCGCTCGACCCGGTGGTCTCCATGGAATGGATCCCGTGGCTCCAGGTCTTCGACGACGACCAGGAACTGGGCTGGGGACAGTTCCGGATGAAGGTCAAGGACGCCTACGCCCGTCAGCCGCTCTCGGGCGAGCAGATCCGCACGCTGTACCACCACCTGACCCGCGCGGACACCGAGGCCATCGGGGCCTGCCTGTGCCTTCACACCTACGGCGGCGCCATCAACACCGTAAACCCATCCGCCACCGCGATCGCGCAGCGCGACTCGATCCTCAAAGTGGTTCCGATCGCGGTCTGGGCGGCCGACGGACACGGCGAGGAGCAGCATCTGAGATTCACCAGCGAGCTCTACCGTGACCTGTTCGCCGATACCGGCGGGGTGCCCGTTCCCTCCGAACGCACCGATGGCTCCTATCTGAACCAACCGGATCTGGACCTCGCCGACCCGCAGTGGAACACCTCCGATGTGCCGTGGCACGAGCTGTACCACCGTGGCAACTATCCCCGGCTGCAGCAGGTCAAAGCAGCCTGGGATCCGAAGGACGTGTTCCACCACGCGTATTCCGTGCGGCCCGGCTGAGCCCGGACGCGGACTGATCAACCCGCCCGCTGACCATCCAGCCCGCGAGGGTGGCGGGTGCGATCGCGGAGGCTGGCGCGCCCACCTGGGACGACCGGGCCCGTCGCCTCAGGTAGTGGGCTTCTGGATGCGTCCGGAGCGCACGGCAGCCACCACTCCCCCGTCCACCAGCAGATCCGTCCCGGTGATGAAGGTGGCGTCGGGGCCGAGCAGGAAAGCGGCGGCGCCGGCGACGTCGGCCGAGGTGCCGATGCGACCGGTGCCGGAGCTTTGGATCATGGCCCTCATGCTGACGCCGTTCTCGCTGGCCAGCTCATGCTGACCCATAGGCGTGGAGATCACGCCGGGACTGATGCTGTTCACGCGCGCACCCCGGGCACCCCAGTCGGCGCTCGCGGCCTGGACGCGCACCTGGTTGGCGCGCTTGGCGATACCGTACGCGGCGCCGGAATTCGACAGCGCGCCCTCGTGGAGGAAGGGCAGGGAGAGCAGCTCGTCGGTCGGGGTGGAGGCGAGCGCCGCCTCCATCTCGGCGGGGAGGCTACCGGCTGTCATCGACCCGGCCATGCTCGCGATGACCACGCCCGCGCCACCCGGGGCGACCACCTTCCCGAACTCCTCCAAGCTCACGGCCACGCCGAGGAGATCGACCTTGAGCACGGCGGCGGTGGGCGCCTGCTGGGGCGAGACGCCGGCGGTGTGCACGAAGCTGCGCACGGACCCGAGCTCGGCGGCTGCGGCGGCGAGCGCTGCGACGGATTCGCGGGAGGAGACGTCAACCTGCTGGGTGGTCACGGCGAAGCCGTCCCCGGCCAGCGCCGATCCGACGCGGTCGAGGGCCGCTTCGTCGACGTCGGCGAGCAGAATCTGCTGCCCCGCTCCGCTGCGCCGGACGATCGCCTCGCCCATGCCGCCGGCACCGATCACGACCAGAACCTCATGCATCTGCTGCTCCTTCGCTCCGCGCCCCGAGGGCGCTGGGTGGATGCCCGTGCTCGCGTTGAGGCGGGCGCGCCGAACTCGCTGGGCTCTGCGCGTCGTGCCTGCACCCTACGGAGACTGGCTGGGAACCAGATTCACTCCAGATCGTAGCGCCGACGGGCAGGGCGGACGAGGACAGCGGAGCATCCAGGTGCGGCGAACCTGTGGACCACCAGCGTGCAGTCGCCAAGAGGCCTGATCAGCCATCGGGAGAAGCTCTCAGGTCTCGCGACCACGAGCGCCCGTTCTCGAGGCTCGGAAGCTACTCGCTCAGGAGGGCGTTGGCGCGAGCGAGCACGTCGAGCTGCGCGGGTCTGTAGAGCTCTCGGAGTGCGACCCCGATGGCCTCACGCGCGAAGGGACGTTGGCGGCCCGATGCGAGCGCGGGTGCGATCAGCTCCGGATGATCGACGAATATTCGCTGGATCACGTCCGCCAGTCTGACGGCTAGATCGGACCTGGCCCCGGGGGTCGATGACTCGTCGAGGTCAGCGAACTCCGAGAGCGCATCGTCCTCGGGGGCGTGCTCGAGAAGCCTGTTCCACGAGTCCAAGGCGTCGGCGCGCAGCACCCGGGAGAGCACCATCATGAAGTCGTCGTCAGGGTTCGGAGGCTGGGGCGCACTGCGGCCCGCCCTCGTGGCAGCCTCCTGGGCGTCAAGCTCCTGCCGGATACCGGCCCTGATCCCCTGCAGACGCTGAATCGCGCGTTGCGCCTCGTCGTCGAGGCGGCGAAGCGCGTCGAGGTATTCCGCGGAGGCGCCTCCTGCGTGATCGACGAGGCTCATCGAGCGTACGTCGCTCAGCGGCGCACCGAAGTCGACGAGGCGCCGGATGTGCAGCAGTTGAGTGAGGTGGATGACGCCGTAGCTCTTGTATCCGTTGGCGCCACGGGGCGGTTCAGGCAGGAGACCGATCTCGTGATAGTGCCGCACGGTACGAAGCGTCGTCCCCGCGAGGTCGGCGATCTGCTGTGTGCTCCACCCCATCGGCTCCACTCCCTGATCTCCCGGCCTCGACTATGCCGTGACGGCCAACTCTACTGTCGCCTCGATCGCCGATCTGTCGGCCTCTCATCGACAGACGGCACGACTGCGACCAGGAGATGCGCCCGTGAATCAGACGAACTCGACCTCGACGGAGGACGCCGTCGCACCCCACGCTCAGGAGGAGACGAGGCGCCACGATGCGTACGGCGGAAGCAGAGGGCGCCTCATCCTCTGGTGGCTGCACGGTGCCACACGCCTCCTTCTTGCCGTCATGCTGCTGTTCAACGGGGTGATCAAGCTCGGGCTCTGGCAGTACGGGCGACCCGACGTGGGCCAGGCGCTCATCACTCTCGGGGAGATGAGTCCCATGGGACTGCTCGGGCAGATGGTGGGCTTCTCGCCCCTGTTCCAGGTCCTCGCCGGAGTCGCCGAGGTCGGGGCCGCGGTCGCGCTCCTATGGCGCCGGACGGTGGTTCTCGGTGCCCTGATTTCCGCAGCGTCGATGACGTTCATCCTGGTGCTCAACCTGGGGTACGACATGCCGGCGAAGCAGCTCGCGATCGTCCTGCTGGCGATGAGCCTGATCGTGTTGTCCCCGTGGGCGGGTCGGGTCGTCGCGTCGATCGTCGGAGACGGCACGCTTCCCGCTCCGGCTCGTCCGCAGTCGTTCCGCAGTGCACGGGTGAATCGGATCGCCGGTGTCGTGGCACCGACCGTGGGTCTTGCTGTCCTCGCACTGACCGGACTCTCCGTGGTCGCCACGCAGCCGTCCACCTCGGTCGACGACTCCGCGCCCGCCGGAGTATGGGCCGTGGCTTTCGACAGCACGCAGGAGCAGTCCTCCTGGGAGAGTGTCGCGCTCGGGAACGTGAGGACCGACGGTGCGGCAACGATGCAGGTCCGCCAGCACGACGGCAGCCTGCTCGCGGGGACGTACGTGCGTGAAGGCGACTCGCTCATTGCGACGCTCAGGCCGCTGCAGGCCCCGGGGCAGTCGGCGAGCGAGCATGCGGACATGCCCGCGGAGCACGTGGACCTGGACTTCACCCTCGACGGCGCTGACCGGCTCGTACTGAGCGGAGATCAGGACCTGTCCCTGGCCCGTGAGACAGAGGGTTCTGTCCTGTTCGACCGAGGGTTCAGCTGGCAGATCCGCCCGGACGACCCGTTCGAGCGATAGGCGGCAGCGAGTCCTATCGCATCCCCCGTCCCGGCGCGGTCGTTCCGACGACGCCCCGTCGACGTGAGCGTCAGAGTCGTGGGCGCCACGAGTACGTCCGGCCAGGACTCGGATCATCCAGCCGTCGGATCTCCCTGGCCTCAGATCTCGATCTCGCGGCCGTCCTCAGTGCGCAGTCGCAGCACGAACCGTGAGCCACGACCCTCGTGGATCTCGGCGACCCCGTCACCGAGGCCGAGCGCGTCGAGGGCCTTCTGCTGCGGTGCGGGATTGACCTCGATGCGTTCGAAGGAGACCAGCTCGATCGCGGGCAGGTCGCCGAGGCCCGGCTGCGTGGTCGTGCCCCAGTCGATGAGGAAGGGGACCGCGTAGTTGCGGGGAGCCTGCGCCTGGGTGAGCCTCCACTGCAGCTGGGTGCCGTCCGGCGTGCTGCGGGAAAGCTTCTCCACGTCGCCCGGGTCGAAGCCTTCGGCGCGGGCGTGCTCGACCACCTGATCGATCCCCTCAGGGTGCACGGCGTAGGTGATGAGCGTCGGCTTCTTGAGGCGGTTGATGCTGAAGGTCTTCGGGAGCTCCTCCCCCTCCCGCTCGGGGTCGGGGCCGATCAGCTCGAGGTAGTGCGGGCGCGGCTGGCCGCCCACGGTGAGGGCGACCAGCGCGTTGGCGGTGCCGGAGGGATGGGTGCCTCCGGGGGCGGCCGTGACGCCCGTGAGTTCGCGGAACCAGTCCACCGTTTCAGCCAGGTCGGGGCCGGCGATGACGATGTGGTCGAGCAGGGTAGGCACGCTCATGAGAGGTCCTTCTTCCGGGTGGGGATCTCGGCGTCGCCGAGGGCGAGCAGGGGTGGCTGACTCCGTCGAGCAGGGCGCCACCGTTGATGACATCGACGGTACCCGGCTCGCCACGTCTCGCGTCGCGAAGGCGCTCCTTCCACGCAGTGCCGCAGGGCAAAGTCACCGATTCATCTCGGAGCGTGAACCGCGGTCAGCACATCCCGTGGACAGCGCGCACGCGTAGCCTGCCAGGCAACGCCTGTGACCCACGACCGGAGGACATCGACCGCCATGACCAGCATCGACCGCGAATTCATCGACTCCCTTCCCAAAGCAGAGCTGCACCTGCACATCGAGGGCACGCTCGAGCCGGAGCTGAAGCTCGAGCTGGCCCGCCGCAATGGCGTGGACATCGGCCAGTCCACCGTCGATGAGGTGCGCGAGACCTACGCGTTCACTGATCTCACGAGCTTCCTGGCGGTGTACTACCCGGCGATGGAAGTGCTGGTCACCGAACAGGACTTCCACGACCTGGCCATGGACTACCTGCGCCGCGCAGCGGCCGACGGGGTGGTCCGCGCTGAGATCTTCTTCGACCCGCAGGCCCACACCAGCCGCGGGGTCTCCTTCCGGACCGTGATCGACGGGCTGTGGTCGGCGGTGCAGGAAGCGTCCTCCCTGGGGGTGGATGCCGCTCTGATCATGTGCTTCCTGCGCGATCACAGTGCGGTCTCCGCGAAGGAGACCCTGGAGTCCTCGCTGCCCTTCCGCGACCGGATCGTGGGGGTCGGCCTGGACTCCGACGAACGCGGCAACCCACCGGAGAAGTTCGCCGAGGTGTTCGCTGCGGCGAAGGAGGCCGGGTACCGACTGACCATGCATTGCGACATCGACCAGGAGCAGGCGATCACCAATATCGAGACCGTCCTGCACTCGATCGGAGTGGAGCGCATCGATCACGGCACCAACATCCTCGAGAATCCTGCCCTGGTCGACGAGGCGAAGCAGCGTGGCATCGGTTTCACCTGCTGCCCGCTCTCCAACTCTTTCGTGACGGAGGAGATGAAGGGCGCGGAGATCACCACTCTGCTGCGCGAGGGTCTCAAGGTCTCGATCGCCTCCGACGACCCCGCGTACTTCGGCGGCTACGTGGGTGACAACATCGCCGCTCTCGCCGACGCTCAGAACCTCACCCGCGAGGATGTGGTCCAGCTGGCCCGCAACTCGCTCGAGATCAGTTGGGCCGACGACGAGCGCACGGAGGTCTGGCTGCGTCAGCTCGAGGAGCTCGTCTCCGGCGGTGGCATCATCACGACGTAGCAACCGTCCCCGCCGACGCGGGTCGATTCGAGCAGGGGTGCGGTGACCGCAACGTCATGACCGGCAACTCCTGCATGAGGTCATGACGTTGTCGCTGCGCCCAGGGTCGCGGATGACCAGGGGCTGACCAGTGCCGTGCTCGAGCGTGCCACGCTCGGTTGCCGCGCCGCGGACCCTCTCGAGACCGCGAAGGAAATCGTCGATCGGTCGATCGGCAGCAGGAGGTCGATTGCCGGTCCTGCGGAAGAGCAGCCCGCGCCCCGTCACGACTGGGTGATGGAGGCGTAGGCCGCGAGGGCATCGCGCCGTGAGGCTTTCACATCGACGATCGGCGCCGCCCGCTCAGTGGACTCGTTGTCCACCTCGGGCACCCACCGACGTACGTACTCCCCCTGGGGGTCGAATCGTTCCTGCTGCCGCTCGGGGTTGAAGACCCGGAAGTACGGCGCGGCGTCATCGCCCGTCCCAGCGACCCATTGCCAGTTGAACGGGTTCGCGGCCTCGTCGGCGTCGACGAGCGTGTCCCAGAACCACTCCTCGCCGCGTCGCCAGTGCACGCGCAGATTCTTGGTGAGGAAGGAGGCGACGACCAGCCGTACCCGATTGTGCATCCAGCCGATCGCCCACAGTTCCCGCATCCCTGCATCGACCAGGTCGATCCCGGTGCGCCCCTGCTGCCAGGCCCGCAGAGCGTCCTCGTCGTCGCGCCAGTCGAAGGCGTCGAACTGGGGCCGGACGTTCCGGGTCGCGAGGTCGGGCAGGTGGAAGAGGCGGTGCCAGGCAAACTCTCGCCACAGCAGCTCCGAGCGGAATGTCTCTGGGCCTTTCCCGCGCCCGGCGCGGAGGCTCTCCTGCCAGACCTCGTGGGGAGAGACCTCGCCGAATCGCAGGTGCGGCGAGAGGCTCGTGGTGCCTGCTGCCCCCGGGCGCTCCCGATCCTCGGCATAGTCGGCCAGCAGGTCCGTGATGTGCGCGAGTCGCTCCCGCCCGCCCGCTTCGCCAGGGGTCCAGTTCTCGCGCAGCCCGCCTGCCCAGTCGGGCGCCGTCGGGAGCCATCCGCGACGTGCCAGTTCCTGTTCGAACGCTTCCTCACGCAGCCAGCTGTGCACCTCCTGACCGCTTGCGCGCAGCTCGAGGTGGGGGCCGGCGAGGGGTTCAGGCAGCCCGTCCGGCGAACGCGGCGGGGTGCTTTCCCGGCAGGCGCGGGCGAACGGGGAGTAGACCTTGTAGGGCCCGCCGTCCTGGGTGGCGATTGTCCACGGTTCGTGCAGCAGGTAGCCGTCGAAGCTCTCGACGCGAACATTCCCTGTGCGCAGGGAGGCCTTCAGGCGCGCATCGACGACTCGCTTGGGTTCGTGATACCGGCGATTCCAGAGCACCGCGGTCGCGTGCACCTCCTCGACCAGAGCCGGGATCTGCTGCTCGGGGTCCCCGCTGAGGAGCACCAGTGGAACCCCGTGCTCGCGCAGGCTCCCGGCCAGGGCGCTCAGCGAGTGATGGAGCCACCAGCGTGCCGCGCCACCCAGCGGGCGCACGCCTCTGATCTCCTCGTCGACGTGCACCGCGAGGACCTCACCGTCGGCCGCAGCGGCGAGGAGTGCCGGGTTGTCGTGCAGCCTGAGGTCATCCCGGATCCACCAGATGGTGGTCATCGGGTGCGACCGTCGGCTTCCGGGCACGGTCTGGTGAGATCACAGTCCATCGGACACCTCTTTCACGAAAGCCTCGGCCCGTCCGGCGAGCATCGGTCGCTTCCCGATTCCCACCGCGCCACATGTGTAGCCTAGCTAAGTATAAAGAGTTCTGTGCCGCGGTGCGCGCCCAGCGGTGGCGGCAACAGGAGTACCGAGGGGCCGGTGATGGTCACAGCACGGGGGTCGCACCGCTCATGCGCGCTCTCGTGGGCAGCGATCCATCCGGGAGCGGGCCGGCTGTCTGCGTCGCATCGCACGATCAGCTCGCCACGGGCGCTGTCATAGCCCGCCGAGGCCGCCGCAGCAATGCCGGGCGTCGCCTCGGTGACCACGGTGCAGCCCGCCGCCCGGGCCACCTCGGCGCTGCCGTCCGTCGACCCGTTGTCGACCACGATGATTTCCAGCGGCTGACGAGCCTGCAGAGCCGGAGCCTGCAGCAGGCCGCGCAGTTGGCTCGCATCGTCCCGCACCGGGACCACGACAGAACAGATCCCTGACCTGGACTGCGAGACGGCTCCCATGCCTGGGCGTCGTACGCATGGGTACTGGATGAGACCGAAAGGGCGGCGAGACACCAAGTAATTAGCTAAGCTATGCATATCGGGTTCAGCGCTGTGGTCGATGGACACACCCACAGGCCCGATTCGACCGACCGTGCGGCACAGGGCGGCCTTCTGCGACGCACTCGACGGAAGGTGGGCTCCATGCCTGGTCCCGGACCGCGCGACCACGCCGGAGGGCCGGAGTGCGATGACGTGGACCGCGCGCTGCTCGCCGCCGGCCGCGGAGACCAGGACGCCTTCGCCCGGTTCTACGATGCCACCTCGGCTCACGTGTTCAGCCTCGCCCTCGAGATCGTGCATGGCCGGGAGGCGTGCGAAGACCTCGCGCTGGAGAGCTACGTGGAGGCCTGGCGCACGGCCCCCACCTTCGACCGGGCGCACTGTTCGGCGATGACGTGGTTGACGATGCATGTTCTTCGCCAGACACCTGTCCGGTTGGCACTGAATGCGGCTCGCACCGCGAGAGATGAGAACCCCGATTAGCACGACGGGTCGCCCCCACGCCGACGTTCCCGGCTCCTGTGCCGGACACGGGGCCGGACCGCTCGGTCCACCCTCGTCCATCGCGGTCCGAGGGTCGCGGCTACCTCTCGAGGGGTGCACCGACGTACGGTGACGACAGTCACAGTCGATCCACTCGACCCCTCGAGGAGGGACCACGTCATGGCATCCACGAACAACGCTCCGACCCCACCCCCTGGCCGCCCCGGCAGCCAGGCACCATCCCTCGCGGAGCCGACGGAACCGACCGGTCCGCTGCCCCCGACGAGCGACCAGAAGGGCGCGGAACCCCGCACCCCCACCGGAGCGGACGCCGGCACGGACCCGCACGCGACCGCGCAGCAAGGAGCATTCCTGACCACCTCGCAGGGTGCTCGACTGCGGGACACGGACCACTCCCTGAAAGCGGGTCGGCGCGGACCGGTGCTGCTGCAGGACCATCACCTGCGCGAGAAGATCACCCACTTCGACCACGAGCGCATCCCCGAGCGCGTGGTCCATGCGCGCGGTGCTGCGGCGCACGGAGTCTTCGAGGGCTACGGCACCGCCGAATCGGTCACCCGTGCCGGCTTCCTCGCGAAGGGGAAGGTCACGGACGTGTTCACCCGCTTCTCGACGGTCGTCGGTTCCCGCGGATCGATGGACACCGCTCGGGACACCCGCGGTTTCGCCACCAAGTTCTACACCGACGAGGGAACGTTCGATCTGGTCGGGAACAACATTCCGGTGTTCTTCATCCAGGACGCCATCAAGTTCCCCGACGTGGTCCACGCGGTGAAGCCGCATCCTGACCGGGAGATCCCGCAGGCGCAGAGCGCTCATGACACCTTCTGGGACTTCGTGTCCCTCCATACGGAGGCGCAGCACCACACGCTGTGGAACATGAGCGACCGCGGCATCCCCCGCTCCTACCGCATGATGGAGGGCTTCGGGGTCCATACGTTCCGCCTGACGAACGCCGACGGCGAGACCTCGCTCGTGAAGTTCCACTGGAAGCCGGCCCTGGGAGTGCATTCGCTGACCTGGGAGGAGGCGCAGCTGCTGGGCGGGGCGGACCCCGACTTCCATCGTCGCGACCTGGCGGACGCCATCGAGGCCGGTGCGCACCCGTCGTGGGAGCTGGGCATCCAGGTGTTCCCGGACAACGAGGAGCAGGTGTTCCAGGGCATAGACCTCCTGGACCCCACCAAGGTCGTGCCCGAGGAGCTGGCGGAAGTCCAGCCCATCGGCAAGCTCACCCTGAACCGCAACCCCCGCAACTACTTCGCCGAGACCGAGCAGGTGGCCTTCCACCCCGGCAACCTGGTGCCCGGCATCGACGTCACCGACGACCCGCTGCTGCAGGGACGACTCTTCTCCTATATCGACACCCAGTTGACCAGGCTCGGCGGCCCGAATTTCAGCCAGCTGCCGATCAATCGCCCCCATGCCCCGGTCAACGACATGTTCCGCGACGGGTACGGCCAGCAGGCGGATCATGCGGGGGTCGCGCCGTACCAGCCGAACTCCCTCGACGGCGGATGCCCCTTCATGGCCGGTCAGATGGACGGCGCCTTCACGGATCTGCCGGTGACCGTGCCGGAATCGGTGAAGGAACGGGAGCTGTCGGTGACCTTCGAGGATCACTACAGCCAGGCGCGCCTGTTCTGGCGCAGCATGACCCCGGTGGAGCGGGACCATATCGTCAACGCGTATTCGTTCGAGCTCGGCAAGTGCTACGAACAAGCCATCAAGGAGCGCCAGCTGCACTGTCTGGCAGAGATCGACACGGAGCTCTGCGCGAAGGTTGCCGACGCCTTGGGGCTGCCTGCGCCGGCACCGACCGACGCGGCTGGCGCGGCGCCGGGGACCGACGTGCCGGTGAGCCCTGCGCTCTCGCAGCTGGGCGGGCAGTGGCCCACCGACGGCCGCGTGATCGGCATCGTGGTCGATCCCGAGGGCGACAACTCCGACCTGGCGGGACTGCACGAAGCCGTCGTGTCGGCCTCGATGGTCCCGCTGGTGATCGCGCCACGGGGCGGGATCGTTGCCGGAGTGCCGGTCTCGCGCACCTTCGGCACCGCCCGCTCGGTGGAGTTCGATGCCGTCCTGCTCGCCGGCGCCCCGGCGTCGGGCCCCGACGCGACGCCTTCCGTGGATCCGAAGTCCGGCGCCCCCGGGAGCGGCGTCGTGGATCCGCGCGTCGACCTGCTGATCGACGAATGCTGGCGGCACTCGAAGGCGATCGGCGCGTGGGGCGCCGGCCGCGACGCGGCCGGGACCCGGCTAGCCTCCGACGGCCCCGGGCTGGTGACGGGAGAGTCCGGCCTCGCGGTCTTCGAGGCGATCCACGATCTGCTGAGCACCCACCGCGTGTGGGAGAGGTTCCCCGCCGGAGCCTGAGGAGGCGACGAAGGAGGCGCCGACCGGAACGCGGAGCTGCGGGGACTCGCGCAGGGGCAGCACCGTCGATGCACCGAGGGCCGACGGCCGGACGACGACCCACGGCTCAACACCTGGAGGCTGCCGGCCGCAGACGGACGCTGGAGTCACGCCATTATTCCGTCGATGAAGGAGCACCCATGGAGCACGACAAGCTGGTCGAGGTCATCCGGACCGTCATCGAATACCGTCAGGATTCTGCAGTATCCCACCGGCCAGAGGACTACGACCTCGACGCGATCGCCGAGGAAGCGCACGAGCAGACTGCGGCCGCCGGTGTGGACGAGCTCGACCCCGAGAAGTACTGGGCGATCGTGGAGAAGCACGCCAAGTAGAGCTGCTGCCCGGACTGAACTCCTACCCCAGCGGCCCGACGGGCAGATAGCGATACGTGCCGTCCTGCGCGCCGGTCACCGTGAAGTCGCCGGTCTCCTCCGCGATCTGCCACAAGCGGGCCGCCAACGCGCGCAGCGTCTCGGCATGGTCGGGGTCGCTGGCCAGATTGACTCGTTCGCCGGGATCCGCTTCCAGGTCGTACAGCTCATCGAAGTCGAAGGCGTTGAAGACGTACTTGTGCCGCCCCTCCCACACGATCCGCTGGGTGTAGGAGAACCGCTGTCCGTGGAACTCGGCGAACGCGGTCTGCCGGGGCGGACCACCCTCTCCCGTGAGCCGCGGCAGCAGATCGACGGCGTGGCCGTCGAGGCCGTGGCCGGTCAGCTGCGCGATCGTCTCGGCGATGTCGTGGGACTGGGTCAGATCGTCGATGACCTGTCCGGGCGGGATCATCGCCGGCCACGAGACGATCATCGGCACGCGGTAGACCTCCTCGAAGCCGGGCACGCCTTTGAGCAGCAGCCGGTGCGCGCCCATGAGGTCGCCGTGATCGCTCGTGTAGATGACGATCGTGTCCTCCAACTGTCCGGCCGCCTCGATGCGCTCCAGGAGTCGACCCACCTGGTCGTCGACCATGGAACAGAGCGCGTAGTAGCACGCCGTCGCCGTGCGGAACTCGTCCGGTGACAGATCGGCCCAGACCGTCTGCTGACGACGGTAGATCGCCGGCCGGTCGGCGAGATCGTCGTCGAAGCTGTCCGGCAGAGGCAGTGAGGCCGGGTCATACCGATCGACGTACGCCGACGGTGCCACGTACGGCTCGTGCGGCGCTTTCGTACTGACCATGACTGCCCAGGGTTCGTCCTCCTCCACCACGGAATCGAGGAAGGACAGCGCCCGGGTGACGGTGAAATGCTCGAGGGTGCTCTCGACCGGCTCCTCGGTCACGCCGTAGAGCAGCAGATCTCGGTAGCCCGGCTGAGCGACCGTGCGCGTCGGCTCCGAAAGGACCGGCTTCTCGGCGAGGCCCAGGCTGCGCCGGTACGCGTAGTAGTCGTCCTCCGGCTCGAAGTAGGCGCCGTCCTGGGTGAATCCGAAGCGCTCCATCTCGCCGCTGCGCTCGACATGCCATTTGCCGAAGTATCCGACCGTGTATCCGGCGTCTGCCAGTCGGTTGCTCCACATCGGGAGCCCGTCCACGAGATCCGCGCGGAAGGTCGGTACGGCGTGATAGACGTCGACCATCCCATGCTGGTGGGGCAGCAATCCGGTCATGAAGCTGGCCCGGGCCGGTGAGCAGATGGGGCTGGGGGTATAGCACCGTGTCAATCGGGCGCCGCGTTCGGCCAGCTCCGAAAGGTGCGGGGTCTGGCATGGCCCGGCCGGGTCCACGGTCCCTGCTTGCTGCTGATCGCTCATGACGACCAGCACGTTCGGTCGGCGTTGGGGAGTGGTCATCGATCACCTTTCGTGCACACAGCGTCAGTGCTGGAGCTTCGGGGCTGGAGTCTCGTGGGGTGGATGCGGTGGCACCTCGGGGCACGACCGCTGGGCCGTTCAGTCCTTCAGACCTCCCTCGGTGAGCCCGGCGACGACGTGCTTCTGGAGCAGCATGAACACCACGATGATCGGGATCGCGATGACGGTGGAGACGGCCATCAGGTTGGTCCACTGGGTGCCGAAGCTGGCGATGAACCTGTTGAGGACCACGGTGATCGGCTGTTTGTCGTCGCTGGTGGCGAGGGTGAGGCCGAAGACGAACTCGCCCCAGGTCATCACGAAGGTGAGCGTGGCGACCATGACCAGTCCCGGCCGCACCAGCGGCAGTCCCACGCGACGGAAGGCCCCGAAGGTGGTGCAGCCGTCGAGCCTCGCGGCTTCGAGCAGGTCCCCGGGGATCGCGCCCATGTACGGGCGCAGCAGCACGACGGCGAACGGGAGCGTCACCGAGACGTTCGCGATGATCAGGCCGGTGTACGTGTCCACCAGTCCGTACTGGCTGAAGATCGCGAACATCGGCAGGGCGAGGCTGATCGTCGGCAGCATCTGCGCTGCCAGCAGCAGGAACAGCACGACGCCGGTGACGCGGAAGCGGAACTTCGCGAGCCCGTACGCCGCCGGCGCTCCCAGCGCGAGCGTCAGGAGCAGCGTGGGCAGGGTGATGATGGTGCTCGACCTCAGCCCCTGCCAGATGGCGGGGTCCGATATCACCGTGTCCAGATACGCCTGCAGGGTCACCGGCGAGGGAACGATGTCCGGTGGCGCGTCGAAGACGTCCGCGGGCGGCTTCAGCGAGGTCGCCACCATCCAGTAGACCGGGATGAGGTAGACGATGACCAGCACGACGGCGGCCACGGTCAGCGCGACGGACTTCTTCATGGCGCTCAGCCCTCCTTCCGGGTGGAGCGGAAGTAGACGACGGCCAGGAGCATCGGGACCACCAGGAGCAGGGTGTTCACGGTCGCTCCCGCACCCAGGTCGAAGTTCACGAAGGCTTCGTTGTACGCGAGGATCGGCAGCACGGTGGTGGCATCTCCTGGGCCGCCGCGGGTCAGGATGAAGATCGTGTCGAAGGTCTTGAAGGTGTAGATGAACCCGAGCAGCGCCACGACGGACAGCACAGGGCGCAGCAGGGGAACCGTGATGCGCCAGAAGGTGTTCCACCGGTTCGCGCCGTCGAGTTCCGCCGCCTCGTAGGTTGCTCGCGGGATGTTCTGGAGGCCGGCGATGATCAGCAGCATGGCAAAGGGCACCATCGTCCAGGCCGTCGCCAGGGTGACCGCGGGCAGCGCGAGGGTGGGGCTGCCGAGCCAGAACACGGGTTCGGGGATGATCCCCAGGGTGGTGAGGATGTAGTTGACCAGGCCGCTGGTGCCATCGAGCATCCAGCGCCAGACGTTCGCCGCCACCACCGAGGGCAGGATGTACGGCAGGAACAGCATCGAGCGCAGCAGCTTATTCCCCGGGAAATGCTTGGTGAACAGGAGCGCGAACGCCGTCCCGATCGTGAGCATGAGGGCGATCGTCGAGATCGTATATATCAGGGACGTGACGAGGCTGGTCCAGATCGCCGGGTCGGCGAGCGCCCGCGCGTACTGGCTCACGCCGACCCATTGCACGGTTCCGCCCAGGAACTTCTGGATGGGGGCGTCATAGAAGCCGAGATTCACGTTGTACAGCAGCGGATAGACCGTCGTGGCCACGACGAAGAGGACCGCGGGAAGAATGAAGAGATACTTCCCGAAGCTCTGGGCACGTTTCGCTCCCCGCCCGCCCCGGGACGGTCGCGGTGCCGTGGCTCCTGCTGCGGGCGCACTGTGTGTCGTGGTCATCATCGGGCTCCTTCGACGTGATGACGGGTTGTCCTCCCGGGGGCGTACCTCGTGCGCCGGTCGATGGCGCCGGGTTCCTGCGTCACTCCTGCAGTGCCTCGTCGGTCGCCGACTGCAGCGTGGCCAGGGCGTCGTCGATGCTCGCGGAGCCGCTGAGCACGGACTGCAGCGCCAGCTGGACGGCGGTGAAGATCTCGGCCGAGGCCGGCGAGACGCTCTCCCCGGGTGCCCAAGCGATCTCGAGCTGGTCCACGAACACCTTCTTGACCGGGTCCTGCCACAGCTCGTCCTCGGCGGTGTCCGTGCGCACGGGAAGCTTGTTCCGCTCGGGCAGGTACTCGTTCATCACCTCGGGCTGCTGCATCCAGGTGATCAGATCCCAGGCAGCATCAGGATCACTCGCGGTGTTGGTGATCGTGAGGTTCTCGGCGGAGAGCCACGACACCGAGGTCTCGTCGGCCGGCATCGGGAGGACCTCCAGCTCGAGGTCCGGAGCTTCGTCGGCCAGCGAGGTCAGGTAGGACGCGGAGTTGATCATCATCGCGGCGGTCTCCGTCCGGAACTGCGCGTAGACGTCGTCCTCCATCCAGGTCAGGACGCCCTCGGACACGCCTCCGTCCTCGAGCATCCGCTGGAAGGACTCCATGGCGGTGGTCCCGGCGGCGCCCTCGAAATCGGTGACGTCGCCGCCGGCCGCCAGGAACCGCAGCAACCATGCAGTGGCGCCCTCGACACCGTTCCGGCCGCAGTACGCCAGGCCGTAGCTGCCGTCTCCCGCAGCGGCGATCGCTGCGGCTTCCGTCTCGTCCCAGGTCGTAGGGGGCTGGACTCCGGCCTTCTCGAGCGCGGCCGTGTTCGTCCACAGTGCATAGGTGTCCGCCACGTGCGGAATGGCGAAAGTCGCTCCGTCGACCTGGGTGGTGTCCCAGGGGCCGGCGAAGTACGAGTCCTGCTCGCCCCACTCGGCGACTCGATCGCTGAGGTCCACGAGGATGTCCGAGCCCGCGAACAGCGCCGTGTCGAAGGCGTTGACGAGGGCGATGTCGGGAAGGCCGCCACCGGTGGCGGCCTGGAGGAGGGTCCGGTTGAAGTCCCCGAACGGGACCAGCCGGATGTCGACCTCGACGCCCGTCTCCTCGGTGTAACGCTTCACCAGCGCCTCGATGGGCGCGGTCGCGGCCCCTCCGTAGTAGTGCCAGAACGTGATGGGACCGGATCCGCCGCCGTCGCTCGCACCGGAATCGTCGGTCTCGGGGGTTCCGCCCGGGGTGCAGGCCGCGAGGGCGGCTGCCGTGAGACCCACTCCCCCCATCAGTGCGGTACGCCGGGTAAGGGGTGTGTAGCGCTGCAACATGACGACTCCTTCGTAGCCAAGGTGACGGGGTGGTGGTGCGGTCAGAGGTTCACGCGGTCAATGGTTCAGGCGGTCAGGTCGAGGGCATCGATGTCCTCGAGGAGACGGCGCCGGGTGGCGTCGTCGAGATCGAGCAGGGGCCGACGGCTCGGGCCCATGTCCAGCCCTCGGGAGGTGAGGATGGCTCGTAGTGCGGGCATCACGCCGTAGGTCGCGAGTACTCGCACGAGGTCCTCGACCTGGCGCTGCACGGCCATGGCTGCGTCGTGGTCGCCGTCGCGGTAGTGCCGCAGCAGGTCCAGATAGAGCGTGGGGAACGCGTTGAACGTGCTGCCGATGGCTCCGCAGGCGCCGACGGACAATCCGGCGTAGAGCACCTCGTCGTGGCCGTTCCACACGCGAAATTTGCCGTCGCGCAGCCGCGTGAAGGCGGACATCTCGAACACGTCCCCGGAGGTGTTCTTCAGTCCGTGGAGGTTCGGCTGCTCGACGAGCTCCGCCAGGAGCTCCTGCGAGAGCCGGACCCCGGCGCGGGCGGGGAAGTTGTAGGCGATCAGCGGCGCGGGAGCGTCACGGATCAGGTCCAGGAAGTAGCCCCGGACCTCGGCCTCGGTCAAGGGGATCGACGGCGGGATCGAGGAGATGGCGTCCGCGCCCGCTCCCACGGAGCGGTCGGCCAGCTGCAGAGTCAGCTCGATGGAGTTGGTCCCGACATGGGCGATGACCGGGACTTCCCCGTCGACCGCGTCGACGACGGCGCGGGTGCACAGCACGCGGCTGTCCTCGTCCAGCGCGACGCCGTCGCCGGTGGATCCGCACACGTACAGCCCGTCGATACCTGCCTCCACCAGCTGGCTGGTGTGCTGCTGGAGGACATCGACGGCGACGGTCCCGTCGGGACGGTAGGGGGTCAGCAGGGCGGCGACGATCCCGTCGGCTCGGTCCAGGATGTTCGGGGATGTCATGGCTCAGCTCTCCTGGTGGTCTACGGAGCGGCGCTCGACCAGGGAGTCGGTGCGCTGTCGGATATCGATGAAGTGGTCGTCGAGGGCGCCGATCGGGTCGTGGTTCTCCGGGTTCCGCAGCGCGGCGACGATGGCGGCGTGGCGATCGGCGAGGTCGTCGTACCGCAGGGCCGGGAGCTGGTCCCGCATCTTGTCCATCAGCTGCCAGAACGCCTCGAGCGTCCCGTCGATCACGCGGTTGTGGAGATCGACGTACAGGCAGCGGTGGAACTCGCGGTCCTGTTCGGGGAAGGCGAGTCCCTTCGACTCGAGCGCGTGCATCTCCGCGACGATCTCGTCGAGCCTCGCGAGGCGTTCCTCGCTGATCCGCTCGGCGACCTCGCGGATCAGTCCGCGTTCCAGGGCGGCGCGGGCCACGAGCAGTTCGTCGAGGTCAGCGCCGGATTCGATCAGCTGATACGGGAGCCGCGAGATCACCGGCTCCAAGGAGAAGGAACGCAGGAACAGCCCGCGTCCCTGGTGCGCCTCGAGCACCCCCTGTGACTGCAGCGCGCGCGTCGCCTCCCGCAGCGTGGCCCGGCTGGCACCGAGCCGTTCTGCGAGGTCGCCTTCGGAGGGGAGGGCGTCATGGGGCTTCAGCCCGAGGTGCTGGATGAGCTCCAGCAGCTCGTGCTGCAGGGTCTCGAATCGGCGAGTGACGTGTGCCATGGAGGGAAGTTATCAGATATCTGACAACCTACGGAAGGGTAGTTTCCGCGGAAGCGGGACTGGCGCGTTGAAAGCTGTGTAACCTGCAGTGATCGCTGTCGAGCCTCCGGAAATGCCCGGGAGCGCCGCGACGAGCCTCATTGCCCTCGACTGCATTGGTCCCCTCCTGACTACGCCGTCAGGTCCACCGCGATCTGCTCACCGAGCGGGACGAAACCCAGACGCCTTCCGGCCGATTCCGAGGCGGCGTTCTCCACGGCGCTGCGCCACTGCGGGACCAATCCGGCACTGAGGGCATGCTCGACCGCGGCGGATGCAACGCCGGCGCCGAGTCCCTGCCGGCGGGCTCCGGACGCCACGGCGAGCCCGACGTGCGCAATGCCTCCGTCCCAGATCTCGTAACCGGCCGCCGCCACCGGCTCCCCCGCTGACTGGCCCGCGACCCATAGGGCGTCCATCTCCCGGAGGCCGCTCTCGTCGCACTCGTCGACGGAGCACTCGGAGAGCACCGCCTCGACGTCTGCAGGGGCCGCTTCGCGAGGCGTTGCCGTCCTGTGCGGAGAGAACGTCTGACTGTCGAGAAACGACAGTCGCGCCTTTCCGACGAGCTGCGGCCCTTCAGGCTCGAGGACGGCCACGAGGGACACCGGGTCGAGGAGCTGCTGCGCGTCGAGCCCACGGAGTACGGCGAGCGCCCGCTCCGGCGCGGCAACCACGGTTGCGTCTCCGAGACGGACGACCACCGCCGCCGGGACGGTCTTCCAGTCCACGAAAACCGGCCCGACACCGTCGAAGACGTGGGGCGAGACGCCCAGTCGGCCTGCCCACACGCAGCGGATGACGAATAAGGCGTCGGCGGAAAGAAGCTGGGTCACGTGGCCAGCGTAGCCAGAGCGGCCGTGCTCAGTAGCACATGCGGGCCATGTCGCCGACGCCGACGCCGCGCCTCGTCACATCCCGGTTCGCGGTACCTCGCTGTCCTTCCGCCATCTCTCCCTCTCGCGGAAGAAGGTCTGTTGGCGACCCGGGATGCCTGCCTCGCAGACTGATCGGGACGTTCACCCCGACAGAGAGGTTCCGCGATGTCGGCATCCCTTGCTCAGCTGATCACCGAGGACCATGTCGTCCTCGATGCCTCGGCTGGAACCTGGCAGGAATCCATCCGCCAGGCCGCACTCCCCCTGCTCCGTTCGCACGCCGTGGCGGAGGAATACGTGGGCCGAATGATCGACGTGGTCGACACCTTCGGCCCATACATCGTGCTCGCCCCCGCGGTGGCGCTCGCCCACGCCCAGCCGGACGGCACCGTGTCCCGCACTGCGATGAGCGCGGCGACCCTGCCCCAGGGTGTCGTCTTCGGCAACGCCGCGCACGATCCCGTGCGGCTCGTCTTCTGCCTCGCCGCGCAGGACAGCACCTCGCATCTCGAGGCGCTGAAGGCACTCGTGCAGATCATCCGCACCCCAGAATCCGTGGAGCGGCTGATCGCCGCCGCCTCACCCCAGGAGTTCCTGTCGGGCCTGGTCCCAGCGGACGCCTGACCCTCTCCCACCCCCTGATCGCAGGGGCGCTATCCCGTTTCGCCCGCACGCCGCGGGCACCTTGCAAAGGAGCAACACCATGGCCCAGAGCCCCACCATCTACTTCATCTGCGGCGCCGGTCTCGGCAGCAGCCTGGCCTGCCAGATGGAGGCGGAGGAAGTGCTGGCCTCGCACAAGATCCGCGCGAAGCTCGAGCACGAGTCCGTCTCCTCGGTCGCCGGGTTGAGGACTGATCTGATCGTCTCGGCGGAGAGCTTCCGCCCGCAGATCGAGAAGTACGAGATCGACCCCTCGATCACGATCGTCTACCTGCACAACATCGTCGACAAGAACGAGATCGCGGAGAAGCTCATCCCGGCCCTCGCAGGACGCGAGGTCTGACATGGCAGTGCTCGAGTGGATCATCTCCAACATCTTCACGCAGGCGGGAATCGTCATCGCGCTCATCGCGATGCTCGGCCTGCTGCTGCAGCGCAAAGATGCCGGATCCGTCGTCTCCGGCACCTTCAAGACGCTGCTGGGCTTCATGGTCCTGGCAGCGGGTTCCGCGGTGCTGGTCGCGACCCTGACCTACTTCGGGACCCAGTTCGAAGCGGCCTTCAACCTCACCGGCATCGTCCCGTCCATCGAAGCGGTCAACGGCTACGCGACGAACGATCTGGGCCTGGGCGGACCGATCGCGATCACGTTCCTCGGCATCTTCATCGCCAACGTCCTGCTGGCCCGCTTCACCCCCTGGAAGTACGTCTTCCTCACCGGGCAGGCACTGCTGTGGATGGCGACCATGACCGTCGTGTTCGGCTCGGCCGTGGGCCTCAGCGGGATCTGGCTGATCCTGCTGTGCAGCGTCGTCGGCGGCATCTTCTGCGTCGCGATGCCCGCGCTGGCCCAGCCGATCGTCCGGAAGATCACCGGCAACGACGCGATCGCGCTGGGACACTTCTGCACGATCGGCTACCTGGTCGAGGCCGGCGTCGCGTACCTGGTGCGCGACCACCGCCCGGACCGCAAGACCACCGAGGATCTCAAGCTCCCCCGGGCCTTCGAGTTCCTCCAGGACACCTACATGTCCCTCGCCGTGGTCATGATCCCGCTGTACCTGATCACCGCGCTGTTCGCCGGCCCCGCATCCTCGGCTGAGGCTGCCGGAGAGACGAACTACCTGGTGTACGCGTTCCTGCAGTCCATGCAATTCGTGGTCGGCGTGTACGTGCTGATGGCCGGTGTGCGGCTGCTGCTCGGGGAGATCGTGCCCGCGTTCCGCGGCATCTCCATGAAGCTCGTCCCGAACTCCAAGCCCGCCCTGGATGCGCCCGTGCTGTTCCCGTACGCCCCCAACGCGGTCATCATCGGTTTCCTGACCACGACGTTGGGCTCCGTCATCGCGATGTTCGTGCTCCCTCTGGCCGGTTTCGCGGTGATCGTGCCCGGCATGCTCACGAACTTCTTCGCAGGCGGCACCGCGGGGATCTTCGGCAACGCCGTCGGCGGGCGCCGCGGCGCGGTCATCGGCGGCGTGGTGCACGGCATCTTCATCACCCTGATGCCCGCACTCCTGGTGGGCACGTTCCAGAGCCTCGGATTCCCGAGCCTCTCCGCGACCGACGTCGACACCATCGTGGCAGCGCTGCTGTTCGCGTGGATCGTCGGCCCCCTCATGAAGGCCTTCTGAGACTAGGAGAAGACATGGGTTTCTTCGACCGCCTGCTGGGCAGGCCCGCATCCTCCACCACGACCACCTCGCGCACGACCAGAACCAGGACCAAGTCCACGCCAGAGACAGACGCCCCCGAGCTCGACGACGCCGAGCGCGAGAGCGCCACCGCCCGCATCGCGGAGATCCAGCAGTCCCTCGCCGCGGGCGAGGGCGAGAGCTGGGAGCTCCACCAAGAAGCAGGGATCCTCCACGAGCGCCTCGGCGAGCTGGATTCCGCGATCACCGCCCACGAGACGGCACTGGCCGAGCACACGCGCTACGGCGAGTCCTACAACCGCCTCATGACCCTCTACAACACCAAGCTCTCGCAGTCCTCGGCCGCCGGGGACGGCGACGCCATCAACCGATGGATGTCGAAGATCGACGAGCTGCTGGCCACCTCCAAGCGCATCATGCGCGAGAACTACTGATCACCGGGAGTCACCATGTACGTCACCCTCACCGAAGTCCTCACCGAAGCCGAGAAGATCGGCTCGACCGTCGGCGCCTTCAACGCGCACAACCTCGAGATGGTCCCCGCGATGATCTCCGCGGCCCGGGACGCCGGCAGCCCGATCATCATCCAGACCTCCGTCGGCACCGCCCGGTACATCGGCATGGAGAACCTGGTTGCGCTGTGCAAGGGCATCGGCGAGCGCGAGCCGGTCGACGTGGTCCTGCACCTGGACCACGCGACGAAGCTGGCCGACATCCGTGACGCGATCGATGCCGGTTACAGCTCGGTCATGTTCGACGGCTCTTCGCTCCCCTACTCCGAGAACGTCCTGAAGACCCGCCGCGTGGTGGAGTTCGCCCACGGTCGAGGGGTCTCGGTCGAGGGCGAGATCGGCACCATCGGCGGCACCGAGGAAGGCATCTCCGTGAAGGAGGGCGCGCTCACCAAGCCCGAGGAGGCCCGCGCCTTCTCCGAGGCCGCCGGGGTGGACGCCCTGGCGGTGTCCATCGGCACCCACCACGGCTCCTACCTCGGCAAGACCGAGATCGACCTGGATCTCGTCGCCCGGATCCACGACGCGGTCGACGTCCCTCTGGTGGTCCACGGGGGCACCGGCGTCGATGAGGCCGACTACGCACGGCTGCGCGAGAGCGGCGTGCGGAAGTTCAACATCGGCACCGAGCTGATCGTGGGATGGACCCGCAGCGCCAAGGAGTCCTTCGGCGCCACCGAGCTCAACGCCTCCCTGCGCAACAACATCGTCCCGGCGAACACGGCGGTCGCGGAGATCGTGGCCCACAAGATCGGGCGGATGCTGCCGGCCGTCATCGGCTGAGCGACACGATGAGCGTCCCGACGAGCACTGATCAGTTCCTCCTGCTGGTCGCCGGCTATCCGGGCACCGGCAAGAGCCGCCTGTGCGCCCTGGCGCAGGACCGGCTGGGCCCTTTCACGCCGCTGTCGATCGACGCGGTGAAGGAGGAGCTGTACGACCTCCATGGCTTCGCCGACCCTGCCGCCAGGGCGCATCTGGACCGCGCCGCGCTCGAGATCTTCCTCGCCCAGGTGCGCACCACGATGGCCGGCGGCCGCAGCATCATCGCCGAGTACCCGTTCAGCGACAAGCAGCGCGCGCAGCTCGAAGCGGCGTGCCGGGACCACCGCTACCGGCCGGTGACGGTGCGACTGGTGGCCGGCTTCGAGGTCCTCTACGCGCGCCAGCGCCGCCGGGACCTGGCCCCGGACCGTCACGTGGGACACCTCGTCGATGCCTACCGCCCCGGCGATACGCTCGACGACCGTCGAGAGGCACCTCAGCTGCTGCCCCGCGAGGTCTTCCTCGACCGCTACCTGCACCGTGGCTACGGGTCCTTCGCCCTCGGGCCGGTGGTCGAGATCGATACGACAGATTTCGATCAGATCGACGACGACACCGTGATCTCCCTGATCTCGGGCCTGCTCGATGAGGAGAGGACATGACCGCTGCGATGACCGAGCGACGCCGCGACCCGTGGGAGACGACGCGCCAGCGCATGCTGGGCGCGCTCGTCGAGGCCGGGTCCGAGCGCGTGGGCGCCGAAGAGCTCTCGCGGCGCCTCGGTGTCTCGACCCGCAGCGTGCGCACCTACGTCTCCCGGCTGAACACGGAGCACGGGCGCGAGGTGGTGTCCTCCTCCCGGGACGGGTACGCGATCGACCATGCCGCGCTCGCGGCGGCCGGCGACCACCGTCCGCCGACGTCCCGGCGGGTGCTCAGCCCCGGCGAGCGGCTCGCCTCGCTGCTGCGCTCCCTCGTCCGGGCCGACGGCGGGGCCGACGTGTACGAACTGGCCGAGGAGCTGCGGGTCAGCGATTCGACGCTCGAGGCCGACCTCACGAAGTGCCGCGCCCTGCTGGTGATCCACCAGCTCACGCTGCAGCGCCGGGGGCCGTCGGTGCAGATCTGCGGCACCGAGTCCGCCAAGCGTCGCCTGGTGCGCCAGATCATGACGGATGCGGCGCGCTCCCACACCCAGTTCGTCTCGGTGCGCGAGCTCGCCATCGAATCCGCCGAGCCCTCGCTGCTGACGTTCCGCGAGGGCCTCACCCGCATCCTGTCAGAACTGGGGCTGCTTGCCACCGAGAACAGCCAGCACGCGATCCTCGCGCACGTCGCCGTCATGGTGGGCCGGCTGCGGCAGGGCCATGAGCTCGAGGCCCCCGACGCCGCCGCCGAGGAGGACGCCCTGCGCCGCGAGGCGGCACTGCGCATCGCAGCACTGGTCGAATCGACGTTCGAGCTGCGCCTGCCCGCCGGCGAGGTGGACTACCTGGTGGGCCTGCTCGACGAGAACACCACCCCCGAGGACCTGTCCCTCCTGGTCACCGAGCGAGTCACCGCGGACGAGGACGTCGACTATGTGGCTCTGGTGCGGCAGATCGTGGGCCAGGTGGGCGAGAACTACCTCATCGATCTCGACCACGACCGCTTCATCGGGTTCCTCAGCGTGCACTCGCGCAACCTCGTGCGTCGCGCCCAGCGCGGTCAGGCCGCCCACATCCCGATCGGCCAATCCATCAAGGACACCCATCCGCTGATCTACGAGATCGGGATCTTCATCGCCCGCCGGCTCGAGCTGGCGCTCGGCATCGAGATCCGGGCCGACGAGATCGGGCTGATCTCCTTCCACGTCGGCGCGCACTTCGAGAGCGTCTACGCGCGCGAGCAGCGGGTCCGGATCGCCCTGATCTCCCCCACCTACCTGGATCTGCAGGACTCGGCCCGCTCGATGCTGCAGTCCGCGATCGCCGGCGTCGGCGAGATCGAACTGGTCGCCGTGGACGAGGCCGAGCTGACCACCGATCTGCCCGGCCCCGACCTGATCGTCTCCACGGTCCCCCTCATGGGACTCCCCCAGACGCTGGACCGCCCTGTGGTGCAACTGAGCGCACTGCCCGGCGCGGAGGATCTCGAGCGGGTGCGCGGCGTCGTGCTCGACATCGCCCAGACCAAACGCCGCGCCCGGGTGGGCTCCACCCTCGTGAACCTCATCGAGCCGCAGTTCTTCCTCGACCTCACCACCACCTCCCGCGACGACGTCCTCGCCCAGATGTCCGAAGCGCTGACGAGCGCCGGTGTGGTCGACGCCGACTTCCACCGCGGCGTGCTCGAACGGGAGGCGATGGCCTCGACCTCGCTGGGCAGCGGGGTCGCGATCCCCCACTCGATGATCATGGGCGCCCATGCCTCCTCGATCGCCGTGCATGTCCCGCTCGAGCCCATCGACTGGGGCGGCGACCCGGTGTCCCTCGTCGCGATGATGGCCTTCAGCAAGGACAGCCGCGAGGAGTTCGGAGAGCTGTTCGAGTCCGTGATCCGGGTGCTCTCCAAACCGCGCAACGTCGAGCTGCTCGCCGCGCACGGCGGCAGCTACGAGGACTTCATCTCGACGCTGCTCGACATCATCTGAGGATCCAGACGCTCGGCCTCGTAGTGCTCTTCGGACACAGCATGGAAGGCGGAACGGCCGTCAGGGCGCTCGCACGAATCCCGTGCACGACGCTAGACGTCAGGCCCCGGAGTCCTGTCGTGACGCGTGCGCCAGCTGCTCGACGAGGTCGTCCGGAATCGGCTTCCGCGGGGTGAAGGTGATGCCGGTCTTGGTCGCCTTGAGGCCCGCGGCTGCAATATCGTCGGCGTACTCGGAGAGGGCGCCTGAGCTGAGATACAGCCCGCATTGCCTGGTGAACGCCGCGTAGCCTGCGACGACCGTGCCACCGATCATGAACCCTGGCATGTTGTAGGCGATGACCTCGTCCGCTTCCGGCAGAGCGCGACCAAGAAGTGTGCGCAATCGGTGCAGTGAAGGCTGGAAGGGCTCGGGCGCCGCGGCGATGTAGGCGTCATGGTCGGCGATCGTCGTCATGGAGGCGGCCCTCTTCCGATTTCTCGTTGCTGCCGAGATCGTGGCCAACTCTAGCGGGACGAGGCCCAGACGATATCGGCACGTTCGTGGGCTCGGGCGGCTGAGGCCGAATCACAGAGCACGTCGCCTCTGGCCGCTCCATACCTTCCCTGGCCCATGTCGTCGTGGTTGCGCGCTCGAGGGCAACGTTGCAGTCCCCTGTTCCGCGAGCCGCACGCCCCTCCCCGATCGTTGACATGTGAACCATAGAGGAGTCATGATTCACACGTAGAGCACACCTCTGCCAGAGGACCCACCACGGGGTGCCCCGCACGATCGCGCACGATCCCCAGGAGGGACCGCATGAGCAGGGAACCCCTTGACGCCCGCGGCCACGCCGAGCAGCTCACCCGCGGCATCGACCCCAATGCCCTCGGCCACGACGCCGTCGGCGCCGACATCGCCCGTGCCACCGACTCCCCCGCGCCGCGACAACTCGACGCAGGATGCATCCGCTCCTCCTACGAGGCGATCGCCGAAGCCGGCGAGCACGTCGACGACGCGGACGACGCGGTGCTGGTCTCCCTGCGCTCCGGCGCCCGCGCCGCCGCCGACGCGGCCCGGGTGGCCGACGAGATCGGTGCCGGCCCGGGCGATGCCCTCCGCGCCGCCGCCCGCGCCTGGACCCCGCATGCCGTCGAGGGCGAGAGCGGCGCCTGGCGGGCCGGGCTGCGCGCGTTCAGCGAGGTGTGCAGCACCGCGGAGGAGGCCGATGACCGGCTCGTGGTGCGCGCCATCGCAGCGGCCGCCGACGCGCTCGAGGCCGACGAGACGGGCACCGGTCGCGCCGCGAGGATGTTCTCCCAGGAGCTCGCGCGGCGCACCGCCACCGGTGCACGGCTGGCGGCGGCCTGGGATGAGGCGGCGGGGACGATCAGGACCCAGGCGCCCGATCCGGTGTTCCATGTAGTGGTCGACGCCGTGGCCGGGGTGCTCAGGCAGCGCGGCGCACGAGATGGACGCACCGCCGCCCTGTGAGCGGCGCGGTCTCTCGGCAGAGCGCTTGACGTCGTTCCCGAAGCAGGGGCTGCGGGCGGCGTTCAGCGCACCCCGGTGACCTGTTCACGGATCAGCCACCCTGGATCCATCTCGGGGTGATGTGGTGATTCGATGCCCTATGACCCCGCACCGATGAAGAGCGAGACTTCCGTGATGTCGACACGCAGGACGATGCTGACCGCGATCGCCATGGGGGTCGGCTCGCCGCTGGCGCTCGGAGCCACCGGATCGGTGGGGCGCGCGAACGCGGCGGGAGTGCCGACGGAGGGTCGCGCGGCGGACGCCCCTGCCCAGAACAACGGCCTCCCCCTCACCCTCTCCGGCGGCTCCTGGCCCTCCCCGCACGTGCAGGGCATTGCCGTGGACCGTGAGCGCGGGCTCGCGTTCTTCTCGTTCACCGATCGCCTGGTGAAGACGGACCTCGCCGGCACGGTGCTCGGCTCGGTGACGGGCCTGCCCGCGCACCTCGGCGACATCACCCTCAACCCGAAGAACGGGAAGGTGTACGGCTCGATCTTCTGGGGCGACGAGAACCCGTACTACGCGCCGTACATCGCGATCTTCGACCCGGAGCAGATCCACGAGATCGACGAGAGCCCGGAGAGGAATCCCGCGATCTCGCTCGTCCACCTCAAGCAGCTCCTCGCCGACCGCTTCGTCGACCTCGACGGGGACGGGGAGCCCGACGGCCTCTACGCCACCGCCGGAGTGGACGGCGTCGGCTTCGGGCCGCGCTTCGGCAGCACCTCCGGGGACTGGCTGCTAACCGTCACGCACTCGCAGTGGCCGGACGCGGACCGCGATGACAACAACCACCAGATCCTCGTGCAGTACGACGCCGAGGACTTCGACACCTACGCCGAGCCGTACGACACCTCGAAGCCCGACCCCACCAGCGGGCCGACCGAGATCGACGGCCAGTACTTCGTCTACACCGGCACCACCCGCTGGGGCATCCAGAACCTCGCCTACGATCCGACCCTCGAGCGCTGGCTCATGGGCGTCTACGCCGGCGACAAGCCCGACTCCCTGAACTACACGATGTTCGCGGTCGAGGCCGCCTCGCAGCCGGTGAAGCAGGAGCTGCGCGGCGTCGGCGTCGAGGGCGAGACCCTCCCGCTGGCCGAGGACGGCCTGCGCGACGAGACCACCGGCATCCGTGGCTGGTTCCAGAAGGCCGACGTCGGCCTGCAGGCCATGGGTGACGGGCTGTACTACCTCAGCACGAACTCGGTGGTGGACGGCCAGCAGACCGCGACGCTGACGCTGACCACCTGGACCGGCGATCCCCACGCACCGTTCGCTCCCGCCGAGGCGACCGAGCCCTTCGAGATCGCGCCGCGCCCGACGTTCGCCTCCCAGGATGCTCATGGCCGGATCAAGCCGGGCGCGCTGCTCGTGGCGGAGACGGGACTCTGGCGCCCGACGCCGCGGCTGAGCGTCCAGTGGCGCGCCGACGGCACCGCCATCGACGGCGCCACCTCCGAGCAGTCCGTCTCACCGGCCGATGGAAGGGTTCGGAGGTCACCGTCGAGGTGACGGCAGAGCTCGAGGGCTATGACCGCACAACCGTGAGGTCCACGCCCGTCCGCGCCCGCTGAACAGACAGCGTGCAGACGCGCGGTTCCGACGTGACGGGTCGAGAGCAGGCCTTGGCGTTGCGAGTCATGACGTCGTGGTCACCGCGCTGGGAAGGAGGCGCCACCACGTTCGTTCATGACGCATTTCGTTCATGACGCATTCACCGCGCCGATCTCTCCGGTCGCCTCGCGCGCCATGCGGATCCGCTGAGATGGGTCGCTCAGATCCAGTCCCCTCCCCCACCCCACGGAGATCCCCATGGCAGCCCTGTCCCGTCGACAACTTCTCACCACGGCGCTCACCGTGGGCGTGATCGCGCCCGCGGCCCCCGCCCTCGCCGCGCCGGAGACCTCCCCCGGTGCGAAGCACACCGACGGTCGACGCTTCGCGCTGACGATCATGCAGACCAACGACCTCCACGGCCATCTGCGCGAGATCGTCACGGGCCAGGATGGCCAGCCGCACGAGAACAACGTCGCGAAGTACGCGACGCTGATCGATCAGGTGCGCGCGGAGGAGGAGAACGTGCTCGTGCTCGACGCCGGCGACCTGTTCCTGCGCGGCGAGTTCGAGACGTTCCAGGGCGCGCTGGAGACCGAGATCCTCAAGGAGATCGGCTTCGACGCGACCGTCATCGGCAACAACGACTTCCGCGTGTTCCCCGCCGGCACCGGCACCGCCGAGTCTTCATACGAGCAGATGAAGGACTACCAGCGCACGCTGAACTTCCCGATCCTGCTGGGCAACGTCGTGGTCGAGGAGACCGGGAAGTACCTCTCGTTCACGAAGCCCCACACCACGCAGAACTTCGCCGGCGTGAAGGTGGGGATCATCGGCGTGACCGCGATGAAGCCGGAGCTGCGCGAATGGGAGGACGTCGCCACGCTCGACTTCATCGATCCCGTCGAGGCGCTCGAGGGCGGCCTGATCGAGGAGGTCGGGGCGAAGGCCGATGTCACCGTGGTGCTCAGCCACGCCGGCAACCCCGACGACCACCGGATCGCGCAGGTCGCCGGCGTGGACGCCGTGCTCGGCGGGGACACCCACAAGATCATCCGTACGCCGGAGACCGAGCAGAACCCCGAGGGCCACACCGTGCCGATCACCGCCGGCGGCGGCGAGCAGGAGCACTACCTGGGCCGTCTCGACCTCACGTTCGAGGTGCAGGACGGGCAGTACGTGCTCCTCGAGCACGAGGGGTTCCTCTACGAGGACCTCACCGCCGTCGAGGAGGATCCGCGGATCGTCGCTCTCATCGAGGAGTACCGGGAGCAGCTCGCCGCGCAGTGAGGGCGGTGCGGCTCAGCCGCGCAGGCAGAAGGGGTGCCCGGCCGGGTCGCGCAGCACTCGCGATCGCTCGGGGCTGGGCTGATCGTCTTCCGCGGTGGCGCCGAGCCGGACGGCCTCCTGTTCGGCGCTGTCCAGATCGTCCACCGCGAGGTCGAGGTGGATCTGCTGGGAGCGCTCGACGGACGGCCAGGTCGGTGGCTGGTAGCCGTCGACACGAGCCATCCCGAGGAACACGCTGTCGGTCTTGACCGCGCAGAAATCGGGCGTCTCGACCGCCAGCTCGCCCCCGAGCATGTCGGCCCAGAAGCGGGCGAGGGGGCCGGGGTCGGAGGATTCGAGATTGATCGCGGCGATGTGGGCGATGGGCATGAGGACTCCATGAGGTCGAGGGTCTGGATCGAGGGTGCTGGGCTGGGCTGGGGCGTCGCCGCACATGTCGTCGGCGCGCCGAAGGTCGGCCGAGGACAGGCAGTCAGGCGACGGGGAGGTACGGGTCATCGAGCAGGCTGCGGTCACCGTCGACGCCGTGGGCCAGTGCGCTGGCCACGTCCTCGAAGGGGGCACCCGGCCGGATTGCACCGACCTCGTCCAGCTGACGGTGCTGCGCGTCGCTGAGTTCGACGTCGAGGGCATCGAGATACCCCTTCAGGTGGGCCGGGGTGCGGGGTCCCACGGTCGGGATCATCGAGGTCTGCGCGCGTGCCGCTCGGCCGCGCAACCAGGCCAGTGC
>NZ_JABUXV010000011.1 GCF_014897705.1 Brachybacterium sp. FME24
CGGTGTTGTCCGTCGTGTTGTCCGCGTCGTTCTCCGTGGTGTTCACGTCGGTGTTATCCGTCGTGTTGTCCGCGTCGTTCTCCGTGGTGTTCACGTCGGTGTTATCCGTCGTGTTGTCCGCGTCGTTCTCCGTGGTGTTCACGTCGGTGTTATCCGTCGTGTTGTCCGCGTCGTTCTCCGTGGTGTTCACGTCGGTGTTATCCGTCGTGTTGTCCGCGTCGTTCTCCGTGGTGTTCACGTCGGTGTTATCCGTCGTGTTGTCCGCGTCGTTCTCCGTGGTGTTCACGTCGGTGTTATCCGTCGTGTTGTCCGCGTCGTTCTCCGTGGTGTTCACGTCGGTGTTGTCCGTCGTGTTGTCCGCGTCGTTCTCCGTGGTGTTCACGTCGGTGTTGACGTCAGTGTTCACCTCGGTGTTGACGTCAGTGTTCACCTCGGTGTTGACCTCGGTGTTCTCCGCCGTGTTGTCGTCCGTCGGATCCTCAGCATTGGTGACGACGAGCGGCGCGGCAGCTTCCTCACCGGAGGTTGCGGTGCCGACGACCTCGAAGTCGCCTGCTTCCGTGCCTTCGGGGACAACCAGGTCGGTGGTGAAGCCACCTTCACCATCGGTGGTCACGACCACGGGGTCGCCGACGTTGTTTCCGTCGACGTCAACCAGCTGAACGGAGACATCGGTGTTCGGCGGGTAGCCCTCACCCGTCACGACCGTGGTTCCGCCGTCTTCAACAGTTCCCGGATCAAGGGTGACCGTCGGCTCGAAGACCTCGGCGGCCGCGCGCACCGTGGAGGACGCCAGATCGACGTTCACCGCAGCCAGGTTGGGCAGCAGCTCCAGGCTGAGAGCATTCACCGTGAAGGACTCGTCACCGAGGTAACCCGGCTCGGGCTGCTCGTTGATGGTCACCGAGACAACCTCGGCGAGCACGCCCGAGAGCACCGGAGAGAGGGTCTCCAGCAGCGGGTTGATGACACCGTCGAGCGAGTCGGTCAGACCGGTCGTCGCGGTGTCGACCACGCCACCGACCACTCCCTGAAGAGGAGCGATCAGCAGGTCCTGCACGGGGGTCGTCAGAGCGCCGAGCAGAGTCCCGATCGGGATGATGCCGAGCAGGCTGCCGTCGATATCGATCGTCGGCTCACCCTCGGCAGTGCCAGCGAGCTGACCCAGCGTGGTCTCCACGACGATGTCGACATTCGCTGCGGGCAGGCCCAGAGTCGAGACGTTGGCCGGGAGCTCGATGGTCAGCCCGACATTGTTGAAGACGTCGTCGATGAGGACCTGGCCGACCCTCTCGGTCAGGGTGCCGAGCGCCTCGGTGACCGCACCGGTGATGAGTGCGATGGTGTCCGCGTCGAGCAGCTCGGTGTTGGCCGGAAGTCCGTTCAGACCGTCCGCGCCACCGAGCTTCTGGAGATCCACGGCGATGGTGCCGTTGGCCAGGTCGATGGACACGAGTTCGTTCTCGTCGACGAGCGGCTCGGCGAGCAGCGAGGTGCTCGCCTGATCGAGTGCAGCGTCGAGACCGCTGACGCCGATCGTGCCGCCGCCGGCCTCGACCGCGATGAGGCCGATGTCGAGGTCGATCGCAGCCTCGTTGGCAATGGTGCCCAGGGCGCCGTCAGTACCCACCGCACCGTTGAGCACGGTGCCGACGTCGGTCAGTGCCGTGTCAAGTTCTGTGGAGACGCCGCCGACCAGCGGGGAGCTGATCAGGAGCTGGCCGTCTGCGACGACGTACTCGGAGCTGGTCTCGCCGTTCGCTGCGTTCGCGGTGGACCCGAGCGCGCCGAGCTGGAGCGAGAGCTCGTCGACGATCTCGTCGGTCAACCCGCTCACGCCGGCCTGATCGAGCAGCTGGGTCAGATCGACCTCGGCGCTGCCGTAGGTGCCGTTCTCGATGCCGTCGAGGTCGAGGGCGCCGCCCTCACCGACCGCACCCGCACTGGCGGTGGATGTCATGCCGTCCGGAGACTCGGCAAAGCTCGACACCGCACCCACCTCGCCGAGGTGGAGCAGGCCGACGTTGTTCTCGTCGCCGACCAGGGGGAGGGTCAGCGTGCCGAGATCGAGATTCAGCGCGTCAAGGGCGCCGACGTTCAGCGGGTTCGCGTTGGGGCCCGCATCGCTGGGGAAGCCGGATGCACTGGTGCCGGCGTCCGCGAGATCGAGACTGAGCGCATCGGCGTTGATCACACGCCCGAGCGCCTCGGACAGATCGTCCTCGGCAGCGAGAGCCGGTGGTACCGACATCAGGGTCAAGCCCGCCGTAGCGACCGACGCGATGACACCCTTGAACAGGTGTGACCGCCGTCGAGACGCGGGCGGTGGTGGTGTCTGCAGACTTTCCACTTTCGCTCCATCTTGTTGTGGGGTGGGGGCCGTGCGCAGCGGTGGGGAAGGGTCCGAGACGCAAGACGGGTGTCACGACAGTGACCCCGTGAGGTTTTCATCGAACGACCAGGAAAAGCACGATTTCCCCGCTGCAGATCGACTTGTTGTGGGAACGTTACAAACGCCGCATGGCTGGTCGGAGGCGTTTTTCCGGGCCGACCAGGCAAAACGTCTTATGACCCGCAAGTAACCTCGTGACCTGCGCGGATGTCCGCCTGAGTCGTTTTGAGACAGCTTCCTGTCGACTCGTGTCCAGCATTAGCTATTTCATCCGCTATGTCCGCTTTGGACCTTTTAAGTGGATAGTCGCGATTTAGCAAGAATCCAGTGCAAGAGGTCGACGATGCGCCGCGCGAGTATTTCTGCGCGGGATTGAACGAGGTCAGAGCCGACGGAACGGCCTCCTGCCCTAAAGTGACTCCATGGTCACCGCGCAGCCTTCGCCATCTGGGCCCCACGGCTCCGCGCCCGACGAGTCCAGGCCCCACAGGTCCGCGCCCGACGACGGAGGCGCACAACGCATCGACCTCGTCCTGGAGGGCGGAGGGGTCAAGGGCATCGCCCTGGCCGGTGCGCTCGAAGTGCTCGAGGAGCGCGGTTACAGCGTCAATCGGGTCGCCGGCTCCTCTGCCGGGGCGATCGCCGGCGCCCTGATCACTGCCGGGATCCCGGCGTCCACCATGGTCCAGATCCTGCGGGAGACCGACTATCGCCGCTTCCAGGACGGGCCCTTCTGGACCCGCTTCCTGCTGGGCAAGGCGATCAGCATCCTGCTCCACAACGGCGTCTACCGCGGGAAGTACCTGACCAGCTGGCTCACGCAGCAGCTCCAGGCCCACGGCGACCGCGAGTGGACCGGCACCTTCGCCGATCTCCTGTATCGCGACCCGGATCCGGAGCGCGAGCTGCCCCCCTCGCAGCTCTTCCGACTCGTGATCACCGCGTCCGATCTCTCCGCCGGCCGCTTGCGCTTCCTCCCGCGCGACGCGGAGGCGTTCGGGATCGATCCGAGTCAGCTGCGAGTGGTCGACGCCGTGCGCGCCTCGGTGTCGATCCCCCTCGTCTTCCGCCCGGCGAAGTGGAAGAACGCGTTCGGTCGGACGGCGTGGCTCGTCGACGGTGGACTCCTGTCCAACTTCCCGGTCTCGGTGTTCGACCTGCCGGCGGGTCAGAGCCCGCGGTGGCCCACCTTCGGCATCAAGCTCTCCGCGCGGCCCGAGGCGGATTTCGGCATCGCCAATCGCATCACGGGGCCGTTGTCCTTCGGCAAGGCGGTGCTCGATACCGTGACCGGATTCCACGACCGCCTGCACATCGATGCCTCCCACTCCCTCGCCCGCACGATCTTCATCGACACCGCCGCGGTCCGACCCACCAAGTTCGACCTCTCGGAGGCGGACCACGACCTGCTGTACGAGAGCGGTCGGCAGGCGGCGACCGACTTCCTCGACGGCACCGAGACCCGCGAGCCCTGGGACTTCGAGCGGTACGTGGCGCGGTACCGGTCCCCTGATCCGAGCTGAGCCCAGGCCGAGCATGGCTCGGCTCGCCTCACTTCGCCGACCCGCGCCCGACCTGTTGCCTCGGATCGGATGGCCGGGCCGCGTCCGTTGCGCGAACCCATGCGTCCGCCCTCTGCCTATCGACCAGCCGGTCGCGCTCGGTACGTTCACGGCTACGGACCGCTGAACGCTCCCACGCCCCCACCAGAGGAAAGGTCGACGATGACCTCGCTCCCCACCGCTCCCGCCGATCCGCCGACGAACCACCACATCCTCGGCCACGGCCTCGGGCACGGACTCGTCGCCGCTGCCGGCGACCCCACCGGGCACACCTACCAGGCGTGAGACCTGACCACGTCACCCGGGCCGTCGAGTTCCAGGGGTTCATCGTCCACGACATCACCGCGGGAGAGTTCACATGATCGATCGACGCGCCTTCCTGAGCACGCTCGCCGCCGGAGGCACCGTCACCGTCTCCGGCGGCGCCATCACCGGATGCACCAACCGGCCCATCGGAGCAGACCGAGACCCGAACACGGTGTCCATGTGGGGCATCTGGGCGAGCGACGAGGACAAGGAGGCCGAAGTGATCGAGGCCTTCACCGAGCAGAACCCGGAGGTCACCGTCGCCGTCTCGCAGGTGCCCAGCAACTCCCAGGGCGATGCCTCCTCCGTGATCACGGCCGTCCGCGGCCGCACCGGGCCGGACGTCTATTTCATGGGGCGCTTCAGCGGCGCCGAGATGGCCTCGCTCGGGCTTCTCGAACCGATCAACGCTCTCATCGAGGAGTACGAGGGCGTGGATCCCGAGGAGTTCATGGCGGGGTGGGTGAAGTTCTCGACGGACGAGCTGTTCTACGACGGCCAGTGGTACGGGCTGCCGATGGATACCGACACCCGCGCCATGTACTACAACAAGGACCTCACCGAGGCCGCCGGGGTCGATCCGGCGCTGCTGGATCCGGCGAACGGGCCGATGACGCTGTCTCAGCTGTGGGAGATCAGCGACGCCTTCGACGTCCAGGACGAGCGCGGCACCTACGAGCAGCTCACCTGGATCCCCTGGGACGGTGAGGCATCGCTGCTGATGTGGGCGATGGCGTTCGGCGCCACCTTCTTCGACGATGACAGCTGCGCCATGGCGCTGGACTCGCCGGCGATGCTGGACGTCGCCACGGAATACGCGGGCTGGGTCGAGCGGCTCCAGTACTCCCGCGTCGACGCCTTCAAGGCGACCTACCAACCGCCGAACGCCCCGCCGACCCAGACCTCCTTCTTCTCGGACCGGCAGATGTTCCAGATCTCCGGCCCGTGGGGCGTCCAGTCCCAGACCGACTACAAACCGGACATGCGCTACGGCGTGACCCACGTGCCGGTCGCCGAGGAGGGCGATGATCCCTTCACCTGGGCCGGCGGCTTCGGGCTGGCGATGCCGAAGGGGTCGAGCATGTCCGAGGCCGCATGGAAGCTGATGAAGTTCTACGCCGGGTACGAGGGGCAGAAGATCCTCATGCCGCAGATCTCCCGGATCCCCACGAATCTGCAGGCCATCAAGGACCGCGAGGCCTGGGACCCGAGCATTCAGTTCTTCGTCGAGATCATGGAGTTCGCCCGCTCCCGCCCGCCTCTGCCGGTCGGGACGAAGCTCTGGGACGCGATGATGATGATGCAGGGCAGCCTCAACCAGCAGTCCGAGACCCCGGAAGCGGCCGTCGCGGCAGCCCAGGCCTACGTCGACCCGACCATGCAGCAGTTCTGCCCGGTCCGGCTTCCCGCAGGATTCGGCGAGCCGGACCCTCGCGTCGGGCTCTGAGCAGCAGCGGTCAGAGCCGGCGTCGCTCCGATCAGCGCGCCGCCCGCGTCGTGCGCTCGACGATCTCCCGCATCGCCGAGGCGGCCGCCTCGGCGTCGCCTCCGAGGATGGCTTCGGCGACGCGCCCGTGCAGTTCCACGTCGTGCGGATCCGGCAGCAGCTCGGCGCGCTCGCGCAGCGCCCGCTCCTGCAAGCCCTCATCGATCACGGCGCGCAGCCGGGTGAACATGCTGTTGGCGGAGAGGCCGAGCACGGCGGCGTGCAGGGCACGGTCTGCCTGCAGGAAGGCGGCGGCCTCCGGGGCGCCCGCCGCGCGACGCATCGCGGTGATCGCGTCCTCGAGCGTCTGCGTCTCCCGCTGGCCGCGCTGGACCGCCGTGGCCGCGGCGGCCGCGGCGGCGGGCTCGATCGCGTGGCGCAGCGCGCGCAGCTCGTCGATCTGCTCCTGGGGCTCGGGGCCGTGGAGCCGCCACCGGATCACCAGGGGATCCAGCACGTCCCAGTGCTCGCCGCCGAGCACGCGCAGGCCGACCCGGCGCCCGGCGCTGAGCATGCCCAGGGAGCCGAGCACCCGGGTCACCTCCCGCACCACGCTGCGCGAGACGCCGGCGCGCTCGACGAGCCCCTCGATGGTGTCGGTGTGGCCGACGGGCAGCTCCCCGTCGACGATCGCACGGCCCAGCAGGTCCAGCGCGCGGTCGAAGGCGGTTCCGCTCGCCGTCACGCCTGGGACACGGGAGAGACGACCAGCTCGTCGATGCGCACGTGCGCCGGGGACTCGAGCACGAAGCTGACGGTGCGCGCGATGTCCTCGGGGCTGAGCATCACCGCGCGGGCGGCGGCGTCGGGCACCTGGGGTCGCTGCTCGAGGAAGTCCGTGGCGACGTCCCCGGGGCACAGGTGGCAGGCGCGCACTCCGTGGGCCGCTTCCTGCTGGTTCAGGGAGCGCACGAGGGAGGAGACAGCGGTCTTGCTGGCGGAGTAGGCCACGCCCGCTCCCGGCTGGAAGCTCCAGCCGGCGTACGAGGAGATGGCCACGACGGTCCCCTGGCTCGCGCGCAGGTGCGGCAGGGCGGCATCGACGGCGGTCGCCACGGCGGTGAGGTTGGTCCCCACGATGGCCTCGAACTCCTCGATGTCCTGGTCGTCCCAGCGGCGGCGCGGAGCGTTCTGCCCGGCGGCGAGCACCAGGCCGTGGAGGCCTCCGAACGCCTCGACCACCTTCTGGGCCGCCTGGTTCACGGCGCTGCGATCGCGCACGTCCAGCGGCACGGCGATCGCGTCACCGCCGTCAGCGGTGATCTCGGCGACCACGGCCTCGAGCACGTCGCGTCGGCGCCCGCTGACGGCGACGGACCATCCGTTCCCAGCGGCGGCGCGGGCGACCGCGCGGCCCATGCCGCTGCCTCCGCCGGTGATCCAGAGCGCGCGCTTCTCGGTGTCAGTCATGTGGTCCCCTTCATGGTGCTGTCGCATCTCGTCCCGGTCTGCTCGTGCCGCCGTGCTCGGGACGACAGGACACGGCAGGCCCCAATAGTATGCTTATTCGGGAGTGCGCCGACGGGGCGCGCCGACGCGAGCCGCCGGTCGAACCGGCACCAGGGAAGGACGACGCGATGGAGCTGGATCTCAGGAACAAGGTGGTCGTGGTGACGGGCGCCGCGCGCGGCATCGGAGCGGTGATCGCGCAGCGGTTCGCCGGCGAGGGGTCGACGGTGGTGGCGTTCGACCTCGCCTTCCCCGATCCCGCGGAAGAACCCGTCGCGGCCCATCCCGTCGAGCAGGTGCTGTGCAACGTGACGGACCCTGAATCCGTCCAGGCCGCGGTGGATGAGGTAGCACGACGCCACGGCACCATCGACGTGCTCGTCAACAATGCCGGCATCAATGTCGAGGGCCCCGTGGCGGAGATCGCCTGGGAGCGCTGGAAGGCCTGCTTCGACGTGAACGTGGGCGGAGTCTTCCTCATGAGCCAGGCTGTCGCCCCACTCATGCAGGCCGCCGGCGGCGGGCGGATCATCAACGCCGCCTCCTTCGCGGCGATCGTCCCGAGCGTGGCCAGCGCCGCCTACTCCGCCTCGAAGTCCGCAGTGGTGCAGCTGACCCGTGTGCTCGCCTCCGAACTGGGCCCCTGGGACATCACCGTGAACGCCTACGCTCCCGGCATGGTGCCCACCGCGATGAACGGGTTCGCCGAGATGCCCACCGAGGCGCAGGACCGCCTGCTGGACACCCTCTCCCTGCGCCGCTGGGAGAGCCCGGACGATGTCGCCAACCTGCTGATCTTCCTGGCGAGTGACGCCGCCTCCTACATCACCGGCACGCTCCTGGACGTCTCCGGCGGGAAGCTCGCCACGCAGATCCCGGCGCGGGCGTACGGGCGCTGAGGGACGGGGCGCCGAGGGCCCAATATCTGGAGGCCACCGGCGATGGCGTCGCCGGTGGCCTCCATCCAGCGTGCGCCTCGAATGACCTGTTCACCTCCTTAGCGTCACGGACTCACGCGAGGATGCACGACGCCGTCCCGTCCACCCGATGACGGCCCACAGCAGCGCTCCTACGACCAGAACCGCGAAGACAGGGCTGCTCGCGAAGATTCCGAACGAGCCATCGGACTGGAGCAGCCCGCGACGTACATTGGCCTCCAGCAAGGGCCCGAGCACGAAGGCCAGCGCCAACGGCGCCACCTCGAAGCCGAACTTCTTCATCACATAGCCGAGCACACCGAAGATCAGCGCGATCCAGATGTCGAATATCGAATTGTTGACGCTGTACACCCCGACCACGGTCACCAGGAGGGTGAGTGGACCCAGGAAGCGCATCGGCGCACTGAGGAGTCGGGTGAAGAGGTGGATCAAGGGAATGTTCAGGACGAGAAGCATGATGTTGCCGATGAACATCGAGACGATCACGCCCCAGAAGACCTCCGGATGGGTCTGGATGAGCTGAGGACCAGGTGTGATCCCCTGGATCATCAGTGCACCGAAGATCACAGCCATCGTCGTGTTCGCTGGGATGCCCAGGCTGAGGAGCGGAATGAACGAGGCATTCGCCGCAGCATTGTTCGCGGTCTCCGGGCCAGCGACGCCTTCGATCGCTCCCGTCCCGAATTTCTCCGGATGCTTCGAGACTCGCTTCTCGATGCCATAGGAGGCCATCGACGCGATCGTTGCTCCACCGCCGGGGAGTATGCCGAGGAGGAAGCCGATCACCGATCCGCGAGCGAACGGCCCCGTGGATGACCTCATCTCCTGCCGATTCGGGAGCACCCGGCCGTAGCCCAACGATTGCGGCGGATTGCGTTTGGACTCCTCGATCGTATGAAGGAGCTCGCCGATACCGAACAGCCCCATCGCGACCGCCGTGAACTCGATCCCGCCGGCGAGCCCTGGAACCCCCATCGTGAATCGGGCGGTGCCGTCGATCGGATCCGTACCGATGGCGGCGAGGAGGAGCCCGAGGCAGGCCACCACGATTCCGCGCAGCAGGCCTCCGTTGGCCAAATAAGCCACGAGCACGATCCCGACCAGGGCGAGCAGCGCGTACTCTGCGGGTCCGAATCCGAGAGCGAGCCTCGCGATGGGCGCCGCAAGGAAGAGCAGCCCTGCGATCGCGACCGTCCCGCCCACGAACGAGCCGATGGCTGAGACTCCGAGCGCCACTCCCCCCTGACCTTTGCGCGCCATCTGGTATCCGTCGAAGGTGGTGACGATGGTCGTCGCCTCACCAGGGATCTTCAGGAGCACCGAGGTGATGGTGCCGCCGTAGGCAGAACCGTAGAAGATGCCGGCGAGCATGATGATGGCCGACTCCGGCGGCATCGCGAAGGTGATCGGGAGGAGCAGTGCGATCGTCCCGGCTGACCCCAGTCCCGGGAGCACCCCGATCAGGTTTCCGACCAGTACTCCGATGAAGACGATCAACAGGTTGTGCAGCGTGAAGGCGGTCGACAGTCCCAGCAGGAACTCTTCCATCAGCGTGACCTCGGTTTCTCGGTGTTCGTGTCTGGTTCGAGGCGGTGAGTTACAGCGGTGTCGAGACGCCGAGGATCACGAAGAAGAGCACCCATGCGGCAGCGGTCGCCAGAACGCAGGTGACGGCGATCGAGAGGGGTTTTCTCGCGCCAGCCGCCACCTGACAGCCCGCCATCAGGACGAGCGCGCCTGCCACGAAGTGCACGTGCTGGAAGAGGACGATGAACGCGACGATCGACGCGATCGCGATCAACGCATCGATCTGTTCCCGGCCGAAGGCGCCTTCCTTGCCGTCGCGATTGAAGAGCAGGAAGACCACCGCGCTGACGGCGAGTGCACTGCCCAGGGTCACCGGCCATAGTCCGGCACCGGGTCGGTCCAGCGAGCCGACGTCGAAGGTGATGGCCCAGACTGCTGCCCCGACTCCGAGGATGGCCAGCACGGCAGCCCCGAGGGGCTTGAGCACGCTGTGTCCCGGCAAGGTGACCGGTACTGCCTGGTCCCCATCCATGAGTGGGTCGGATGGGGTGTGCGCATTCTCCATATCGGGCTCTTCTGCGTCAGATGCTGCGGCAGCTCGTTCAGCCATCGGTGATTCCGAGCTCGGCGAAGGTGGTCTTGTTCTCGTCGTGCTCGGCCTGGAGCTTCTCGACCAGCTCCTGCGCAGGAACGCTCGATGGCTCGGAGTGCAGGCTCTCGAGCGTGGTGAGGACCGACTCCGAGTCGCGGGCTTCCTGGAAGGTCCGCTCGAGTTCGGCGGCAGCGTCGTCGGGGATCTCCGCGCTCGCGTAGATCGCCTTCCACACGGAGCGTTCGACGTCCACGTCCTGTTCGAGGGCGGTCAGTACGTCCGGCAGCGACTCCAGCGGTTCTGCGCCGAACACAGCGATCGCGCGGAGGTCGCCGGACTCGAGGTACTGCATAGCTTCGCCCGGATGCACGGCGACCGCATCCACCTGACCACCGAGAAGGGCCGTGATCGCCGGAGCAGAGCCGTCGAACGGGATCCCTTCTGCCTCCTTCCCCAGCTGGGAGAAGGTCTGCGCCACGGCGAGCTGCGTATAGCTGCCAGTCCCCGAATTGGCGTAGGTGAAACGATGATCCTTTTCGGTGCGGAGGTCCTGGATGCTCTGCCACGAGCTCTCGGCGTTGACCACGAGCACGATCGGCTCCTCGTTCACCGCCGCGATCCCGCGGAAGTCGCCGGGTTCGAACTGGACGTCCTGAAAGTACGGCATGGACGCGAACGGGCCGTTGGGCAGGTAGATCACCTGGCAGGGGTCGGGCCTCTGCGTCGCGACCTCCGTCGCGGCGACCGTTCCGTTGGCCCCGGTGGGGTTGGTGACCTCGACGCGGATACCGTCGTTCTTGCTCACGGCGTCCGCGAGCGCTCGGCCGACGGTGTCCGAGCTTCCTCCCGGCGCGTAGGGGACGACCATCGAGATCGTGTCGCAGGCAGCACCCGCCTCGCCGGCGCTGTTGTCGGCGCAGCCGGTGACCGTGCTACTGACTGCTGCAGCGGCGACCAGAAGGACCATGCCTCGGGGCGGTGTCATGCGCATATCGCTACTCCTTCGTAACTGGGGTGGTGACCTACGGGGGTACGGGGCAGATGCAGGGGTCAGCGGAACGTTGCGGACCAATCAGCTGTGTGGAGCTCGCTCTCGGCCCTCCATCGGGAGATCACGCGTGAGAGATGATCGCGCTGAGGACGGGACGCGGGATGGTCCCAGAGGTTCGACATCTCGTGCGGATCCGACTGGAGGTCGAACAGCTGACCGTCGTCGTGGTCGATGAACTCGACGAGCTTGTAGCGCTCGTCGCGCACCATCGTCATGAGCTCGGTCTTCTGCAGGACCATGTCCCGGGCGTGCTCGGAGAAGGCGAACTCCCTGCCGGCGTACTCCTCGCCGCGCAGCGCGGGACCGAGCGACTGGGCCTCCATCCACGCCGGGGGCGTGATCCCCGCGAGTTCGAGAACGGTCGGGCCCAGGTCGAACAACGCGGTGAGCCCGTCGAGCTGCCGGTCCATCATCACCCCTGGCCCGGAGACCACCGCGGGCACGCGAACGCTCGGCTCGTACATGGACCACTTCTGGATGTGTCCGTGGTCGTTGAGGCAGTCCCCGTGATCGGACGTGAAGATGATGACGGTCTCCTCGAGCACACCGCGCCGCTGGAGAGCGTCGACGATCTGCCCGAGCTGTTCGTCGATCATCGTCACGTTCGCCATGTAGTGGCGGCGCTGCCGGGAGACCTGCTCGGGCGTGGGGTGCTCGAGATGCACGATGCCGTCGTGATCGACCTCGAGGTTGTCCCGGATCAAATCCTTGACGGCGTAGGGCTGGCTCGCCCGATCCTCCGCCGAGTCGTGCTGAGCAGGCATCTCCACACCGTCGTACTGCGCGAGCGCCGAGGGGGTCGGATCGTACGGAGGGTGCGGGCCGGGGAACCCGACTTGCAGGAAGAAGGGCTCCTGACCCGGATAGACGTCGAGCCAGTGCGAAGCGAGACCGCCGACGAAGTTGTCCACGTGGAGGTCGTCCGGCGCCTCCCATTCGAAGGCGCCGAGCCGCTCCCGGTAGTCCTCGAGAGCGCGGTACTTCGTCGCGCGGTCCGGCTTGACGAGACCGCGGGAGCGGAACGCCTTGTCCCACTCGTCGAGGAAGAAGGGAAGCGTGGGGTTCGAGCGGTCCTTGTTCTCCACCACATGGCGTTCGTGGAATCCGACGCTCGTGGTGTAGGGGTACGTGTGCATCTTGCCGACGTTGACGCAGCGGTACCCGGAGTCCGCGAGCATCTCCACCCAGGAGTGCTTCCAGGGATCGTTGTTCTTGAGCACCCCGGTGGTGTGCGGGTACATCCCGGTGAAGAGACTCGCTCGGGACGGCGCACAGGACGGTGAGGTCACGTAGGTCCGGGTGAACGACGTCCCCGCACGGACGAGTCGATCGAGGTTCGGAGTGATCGCGTGCTCGTGCCCGAGCGCAGCGATCGTGTCGAAACGCTGCTGGTCGGTGATCACGAAGACGATGTTGGGACGTGCCTCGGACATGGTGCCCTCTCTGGACCCGGAAACGCTGTGCACAGATGAGCAGTCCGTGGACTGCTCGAATGTTGGTGAGAGTGTAGGAGGTCACACATGGTCGCGCAAGCGTGATCCTCCAGAACGCTCAGATGTGCAATAGTGGGCACGTGGTAGATACGAGGCGACGAACCGAAGCGATCAGCAGAGCCCTGATGCTCGACGTGGCCAGCGCCTACTACCTCCATGACCGCTCGAAGGTCGACATCGCCAAAGAGACCGGGTTGAGCCGATGGCAGGTGGCGCGCCTCCTCACCGAGGCTCGAGAGACCGGAATCGTCACCATCCGCGTCCAGGACAGGGACACCTCCGCTGACGGCCTCGCCAAACGGGTCGAGGAGGCCCTCGGCGTCCGTGAGGTGATCGTGGTCGATCGCGGTCGCGGCGCGCCGCCGTACCCCAGCCTCGACGCCGTCGCTCAGGGCCTGGCCGATTACGTCTCCGACACCGTGCGCGCCGGCGAGATGCTCGGGATCGTCTGGTCCCGGATCGTTGAGATGATGCCCGGCAAGCTGCGGCAGATGGCCCCGTGCGACGTCGTGCAGCTCGCCGGGGCCCTGACATTCCCCGGAGACCGGGTGGGCTCGGTAGAGGTGGTCCGCCAGGTCGCTCGCATCGCAGAAGGCACGGCCCACCCGATCTACGCTCCGCTGGTGGCCCCGTCCGGAGACATCGCCTCAGCCCTCATGCGCGCGCCGGAGATCGCAGGAGTCATGTCGCGCGGCGCGCAGGTAGACCATGCCGTGGTGGGCATCGGAACTTGGACGAGTGAAGGGTCGTCGATCCTGCCGCTGCTGCCAGAAGAACTCGTCGCGAGAACAGCGGACGCCGGTGCGACCGCAGTCATCTCCGGTCGCGTCATCGACAACGAGGGACACGCGATCGATGTCGGCGTCGACGAACGGATCGTCGGCCTGACCCTCGATCAGCTGCGCGCGATCGGCACGGTGATCGGGGCGTGCGCCGGGGCCCACCGCGCCGACGCGGTCCGCGCAGCCGTACGCGGCGGCCTCATCGACGTGCTCATCGTCGACGACCCGCTCGCGGAGGCTCTGCTCGGCCCCTGACGAAGAGCGGACGAACAGGCGTCCCCGCGAGCACACGAGCCGGCGACGAGACACTGTCGGAACATCACGGCGACATCAACACCATGCATCGGCGACCGGGAAGTTCGGAGATTTCAGGCATCCGACCAGGTCAGAGACGGCGTGGTGAATATCACCTCGCAAGCATCGACGGCTTGCGCTCTCACAGTAAGTCGAACTTAGGGTAGGCAACCCTCACCTAGTTCGGGGCCGGTGTCGTGCCCCTCGTCGCCGGAAGGCTTCCCTGCCTCATGCCACCTCTGCACTACGACTCACTCGCGCCCGGGCTCGCTCCGAGGACCGACGACGGCCCTGCCGTGCTCGGTCACCCCCAGGCCGATCCCGCGACCGCCCTCCCGGCCTCGCCGGGCTCCCGCCCCGGCCACCCCGTCGCTGCGACCGCACTGCTGAATGCGGCCAGCGCCGACCGGTACGCCCATCTCCTGCACGAGGTGGTCGACGCAGTAGCCGGCCGCTTCCACACCGTCACCTCCCCGTCCAGCGGCCCGGACCGGCACACCTTGGAACGCCTGGTCGAGGCGGTCGATCTCGACGGCGAGGGGATCGGCGACCAGGCCGCGCTGCGGGAGGCGGATTCGCTGTACGCCGCGCACGCCGTGTGGTTCCACCACCCCGCATACACCGCCCATCTGAACTGCCCCGTGGTGCTGCCGGCCGTCGCCGCCGAGGCGATGCTCGCGGCGATCAACACCTCGGTGGACACCTACGACCAGTCCCAGGTGGCGACCCTCATGGAGCGCCGTCTGGTCTCCTGGACCGCGCGGCGAGTCGGTTTTGCGCACGGGGACGGCGTGTTCACCTCCGGGGGCACCCAGTCGAACCTGCAGGCCCTGTTCCTGGCCCGGGAACGCGCCCTGGCCTCGAGCGCACTCCCCCGCGCTGAGGCCATCGGCCGCCTGCGACTGCTCACGAGCCCTGCCGGGCACTTCTCCGTGGCCCGCTCCGCGATGCTCCTGGGGCTGCCCGAGGAGGCAGTGGTCAACATCGACTGCGATGAGCACGGCCGGATCGACCCCGCTGCACTGGGATCCGCGCTCGAGGCGGTCACCGCTGCGGGCGACGTCGTCATGGCGGTCTCGGTGACGGCGGGGACCACCGACCGCGGCGTCATCGACCCATTGGTCGCCGTGGCCGAGCTGTGCGAGCCGTCCGGGACCTGGCTCCACGTGGACGCCGCCTATGGCGGCGGGCTGCTGATCGCCCCCGCCCGGCGGTACCTGCTGGAGGGCATCGAGCGGGCCGATTCGGTGACCATCGACTTCCACAAGACGTTCTTCCAGCCGGTCTCCTCGAGCGCCGTGATCGTGCGCAACGGAGCAGACCTCGCCGCGGCCACCTGGCACGCCGACTACCTCAATCCCGCAGGGGAAGCCGCGAGCCCGGACGCCGAGCCGAACCAGGTCGACAAGTCCCTGCAGACCACCCGCCGCTTCGACGCCCTGAAGCTGTGGACCACGCTGCGCTCGATCGGGCCGGACCGCCTGGGCGCCATGGTCGATGCCGTCTGCGATCTCGCCACCGAGGTACACGACCTGCTGGAGCGGGACGCCGACTTCGAGGTGCTCGGGGCCACCGATCTGAGCACCGTGCTGTTCCGATTCCGCCCCGCGGGAGTGGACGCCGCCAGCAGCGACCGCCTGGTGCCGCTGATCCGCCGCATCCTGGTGGATTCCGGGCGCGCGATGGTCGCCCGCACCACGATCGACGGCACGCCCTGGTTGAAGCTGACACTGCTGAATCCGGACGCGACGCTCGCCGACATCACCTCCGTGCTGGACCTGGTGCGCGCCACGGCGCGCGGCCTCCTGGCCGGTATCGCTCTGTCCGACCGGGAGCTCGAGACCGTCTCCGGGGGTGCCCGATGAGCGCCCCGCACGTGCACGACCTGGTCGGTATCGGGATCGGCCCTTTCGGGTTGGGCATGGCGGCGCTGTCCGAGCCGCTGGCGGATGTCGACGCGATCTTCCTGGACCAGGCGAGCGAGTTCCGCTGGCACCCCGGGATGATGCTGGAGGGCGCCACCATCCAGGTGCCCTTCCTCGCTGACCTCGTGACGATGGCCGACCCCACCTCGCCGTACTCCTTCCTCGCGTTCCTCAAGGCCACCGGGCGGCTCTACCCGTTCTACATCCGCGAGTCCTTCTACCCGCTGCGCAGCGAGTACGACGCCTACTGCCGCTGGGTCGCCGAGCGCCTGGAGTCACTGCGCTGGCGCCGCCGCGTGGTCGCGGTCGAGAGGGAGGCCGACGACACTGCTGCCAGCGCCGACGAGCCCTTCCTGGTCACCGCCGAGGTGCTCGATGCGGCGGGCGCCGTGATCGGCATCGAGCAGCACCGCGGCCGCCACCTGGTGCTGGGCGTCGGCACCGACCCGGAGCTCCCGCCCTCGCTGCGCGAGCTGGCCGCGCAGGCGGGCGCAGACCCGTCGGCCGGGCCGGTGCTCCACACCGCGGACTATCTGCCGGCTCGCGAGAGCCTGCTGGCGGCAGGGTCGATCACGATCGTCGGCTCCGGGCAGTCCGCCGCCGAGGTGTACCGGGACCTGCTGGACGAGGCGACCACGCGCGGCGTGCAGCTGGACTGGGTCACCCGCTCCACGCGGTTCTTCCCGATGGAGTACACGAAGCTGTCCCTGGAGCTGACCTCCCCGGAGTACACCGATCACTACCGCGGCCTGCCCGAGGAGCTGCGTGAGCAGCTGGGCCGGGAGCAGCGCGGTCTGTACAAAGGCATCAGCGGCGACCTGATCGACGACATCCACGAGGCTCTGTACCGGCTGTCCCAGGGTGGGCGGGAAGTGCCCACCACGCTGCTGAGCGACGTCGCCGTGACCGCCGCGCGCCACGATGCGGCCACCGGCGAGCACGTGCTGACCCTGCGCCACGGCCAACTGGGCACTCAGCGCGAGCACCGCACCGGGGCGGTCATCGCCGCCACCGGGTACCTCTCCTCCCCACCCGCGTTCCTGGATCCGATCGCCGAGCGGATCCGGTTCGATGCCCGCGGCCGCCTGGACGTGTCCCGGGACTACACCGTCGATGCGGCCGGGCGCATCCACGTGCTCAACGCCGAGGAGCACACCCACGGCGTCACCGCCCCGGATCTCGGTTTCGGGCCCTGGCGGGCCAGCGTCGTGCTCGCCGCGATCACCGGTCGCGAGCCGTATCCGATCGAGCAGAGCATCGCCTTCCAGAGCTTCGGTCTGCCCCCACAGCCCGCGCGTCCCGGCGCCACGCCCGCCACAGCGGGTTCGGCTACCTCGCGCTGACCGTCTCCCACCCTCCCCCGTCTCAGGAGCATCACCCCATGAGCACCTTCACCCTCGAACCCGTCGATCCCGCGTGCGACGCCGCCACGATCCACGCCTGGCTCACGACGCCTCACGCCGCCTTCTGGCAGATGCAGGACCACCGCCTCGACCAGGTCCGCGAGTACCTCGAGACCGGCACCCGTGACCCGCAGTCAAGCGGCTGGATCGGCCGCAGCGACGGGGCCGCACGGTTCTACGTCGAGACCTACGCGCCCGGCATCCTGCTGCCCCCGGAGCAGTTTGCCGCCCAGCCCGGGGATCTCGGCATGCACCTGCTGATCGGCCCACCGGACGGTGACCCCATCGGCGGCTTCACCGCCTCGGTGATGGCCGAGGTGGTCGACTTCTGCCTGCGCGAACCAGGCAGCCCGCACGACTGGGGTGGCCAGGACGCTCCCGCCGCACCCAGCGGCTTAGGCGCGCTGCGTCTGGTCGTGGAGCCCGATGTGCGCAACACAAAGATCCTGGCGAAGAACGCGGCCGCCGGATTCCGGGTGCTGCGCGAGATCACCCTGGAGGCCGAGGGGAACACCAAGCGCGCGGCCCTGAGCGTCTGCACCCGGGAGGATTTCGCGGCCAGCCCGCTGGGGCAGGGCCGACCCGGCGAGCGCAGCCCCCTGGCCCATCTCGAACGCGGCGTCGCCGACCGCAGCCACCGCCACCTGGTGGCCAAGGCGCTGGCCGAGTTCGCCCACGAACGGATCATCGCTCCGCGCGCGGACTCAGCGGGCCGCTTCCATCTGGACCTGGGCGAGACCACGTACTCCTACCGGGCACGGGTGCTGCCGCTGGAGCACTGGCTGGTCGAAGAGGACTCGATCACCCGGCACGTCGGCGACCTTCCCCGGCCGCTGGACGTCCAGCAGCTCATCCTGGACCTCCAGGAGTCCCTCCAGATCCCGGAGGATCTCCTGTCCACCTACCTCGAGGAGCTCGCCTCGACATTCGCCGCCGGCGCCGTGACCCGTCACGAAGCGGAGGAGGGCCGCCGGCCGACGTCGGCCGAACTGCTGGGTGCGGATCTGCAGACGGTGGAGGCCGCGATGACGGAGGGCCACCCCGGGTTCCTCGCCAACAACGGTCGCATCGGCTACTCGCTGAGCGACTACCGGGCCTACGCGCCGGAGATCGGGGCGAGGACCCGCCTGGTGTGGGTGGCGGCGCGCCGCTCGCTCAGCCACCTCTCGCTCGGTCACCGCCTGTCCGAGCAGTCGCATCTCGAGGCCGCCCTGAGCCCCGAGGAAAGCGCCGCCTTCACCGGCCGCCTCACGGACAACGGACTGGACCCTGCCGAGTACCACCTGCTGCCGCTGCACCCGTGGCAGGCGGAGCACCGGCTGCCGATCACTTTCGCCGCCGATATCGCCCGCGGGGACCTGGTGCCGCTGGGCCCCGGCGGCGACGAGCACCAGGCACAGCAGTCACTGCGCACCTTCTTCAACCGCACCCGGACCGGCGCGCCGTACGTGAAGGTGGCCCTCGCGATCCAGAACATGGGCTTCCTGCGCGGCCTGTCCCCGCAGTACATGCGCGACACCCCGGCGATCAACGACTGGATCGCGGGGGTGGTGGACCAGGATGCGACGTTCGCAGCCGCCGGCTTCTCCGTGCTGCGCGAACGCGCCGCACTGGGGTACACCGGGGACGTCTACCACCGCACCGCGGCCACCAATCCGCACCGCAAGATGCTGGCGGCGCTGTGGCGCGAGAACCCCCTCCCGCTTCTGGCTGACGGCGAGCAGGCGGTCACCATGGCCTCCCTGCTGCACCGCGACCACGAGGGGACCGCCTTCGCGACCACCCTGATCCGGGCATCGGATCAGGAGCCCGAGCAGTGGCTGGCCGCCTACCTCCAGGCGTACCTGACCCCGCTCGTGCACGCCCTGCTCGCCCACGACGTGGTGTTCATGCCCCACGGCGAGAACCTCATCCTGCGCCTGCGCGAGCACACCGTGGCCGGGGCGTTCATGAAGGACATCGGCGAGGAGATGGCGGTGCTCGGGAACCGAGACCTGCCGGCGGAGGCGGGCCGGGTGCGCGCCGTGGTGCCCGGGAGCGAGAAGGCGCTGTCGATCTTCACCGACGTGTTCGACGGAGTTCTGCGCCACCTGAGCGGCATCCTCGATGCGGACGGGGTGCTGAGCGCCGACACCTTCTGGCGCACCGTCGCCGCAGTCCTGGATCGCTACGAGGCCGAGCACCAGGGCACCGCGCAGGGACTGGCCGGGGACGTGGACCTGCGGGCCGGGACCTTCGCCCACTCCTGTCTGAACCGCCTGCAACTGCGCAACACCCTGCAGATGGTCGATCTCGGCGACCAGGCGCAGTCGCTGCTGTATGCGGGGTGGATGGAGAACCCGGTGCGGCGGTGAGGGCCGGAATCAGGGTGCCGGTGCCCTCAGGCCCGGTTGCCGGCCGCTCACGTCTGGTTCCAGCATCCTGAACCGAGCCCGGCGACCGCCCCGGATCGCGCCATCACGAGGGCCGGCTGCGAGGTCCAGCCCGAGTCGTCCTTCACCGTGACGCCCAGGTTCATCCCGGATCCCAGGCCGAGGAGGCCACCGAGCAGGCCGACGGGAACGGTCGTCGTGTAGGTCCCGTCGGTGTTCCTCGTCGTCCCGCTGACTCCCGAGAACCCCGTGATCGGCTCCAGCAGGCTGCCCAACCCGTTGGAGGACTTCTGGAAGACGATGTCGGTGAGCTCGTAGCCGGCGGGAAGTGCCCAGTGGATCCTCACCTCGGCTCCCAGGCCGAGCACGCCGGGCCGGTACTGGCACTGCGCCGTCAGCTGTGGCGCCGGAATCACCGCAGCGGCGGCCGTGGCGGAGACCGAGGTCTCGGCGGTCCATCCTGCTTCGGTCTGCTGGATCGAGACCGGAAGCAGCATGCCGGCCAGGAGCACCAGGGGCACCATCGCGCCGGCCAGGAGCGCGATGACGCGTCGGCGGCGCACCGTGCGAGCCGTCATCATGCGTCGGCCCCGCTCTCGGTGTCGGGATCTGCTTCCTGCGGCGCTGCCTTCTGGGGGCGCGGCCAGAGCGCCCAGATCACCAGCGCGCTGACCGCCAGGGTGATCCCACCCAACACGTAGGGCGAGTTCAGGGCGGCGACGGGTTTGGCCAGGCCGGGGATCGAGAACAGCACCTCGCGCACCTCCGTCACCGAGTACGGGGCTGGGTCCTCCGCCTCGTTCGCGTCGCCCTTCATGGTGAGCTGCGTGAGGCCGTCCGGCAGCTGCTGGGCGGAGGTGACGCGGTGGGTGATGGGGAGGTCGTCCTCCCGGTCCACCGTGACCACGTCACCCACCTCCGTCTGCGCGGCGGGGACCTCGCGCACCACGGCGAGGGATCCTTGCGGGATGGTCGGGGCCATCGAACCGGTGCTGAACAGGATCAGGCTGATGTCGAATACGACCGCGAGGATCACCAGGGCGATGCAGATCGCGCCGCCCACGGCAGCGAGGTTGAGGACGGCGTTCAGGAGGTGGGTGAGGAACCCGCGGCGCGGCTGGGTGGTCTGATCCATCGTCGTCTCCCTTCTGGGCGAGGTGGTGCGGGTCATGGAGTCTGCGACAGCGAGGTGATGCGCCAGCGGGCCTCCATCTGCGCACCCTGCAGCGCGTTGTTCGCGCCGACGGGGAGGAGCACCTCGACGCAGAGATGGAGCGGCTGGCCGGGAGCGCCGGGCGTGGCGGCCAGGAGGGTGAGCGGGGCTTCCGGAGCCTGCCCGGTCGTCAACGGCGCGGAGGTCTCGGGTCCTCCCACGACGTAGGTGGCGTTCGGGGTGAACACGCTGCTGTCGCAGAGTGCGGAGACGACGACCCGGTAGCGCAGTGCACCGGCGAGGCCGGTGTTGGAACCGGCGACGATCTCCCCGGGCCCCAGCAGGGCAGTTCCTCCGAGCGAGTCGGGGGTCGTGCGCAGTGCGAGGGCGGCGTGCTTCCGGGAGCCGGGAGTCATGTCGCCGGCCTTCAGCTGCAGGACGGCTGCGTCATCGGTGTGCTGCGCCCAGGGGGCGCCCGGGGTGTACGGCGTGGAGGCGTTCGCCTGGACCTCGAAGCTCGAGGCGGAGAACTCCCCTCGGGGCAGAGTCTGGTCGGTCCACTGCGCGAGGGTCATGGTTGCTCCCGTCCCCAGGACGAGGCCGGTGGCGAGCACGGCTCGCAGGCGCACCCACCAGGGGCGCCCCAGAGGCGTGCTCCGCGCACCGACCGTTGCCATCGAGGACAGGATCAGTTCGCGGAGGTGGCGAGGAACTCCCAGGTGGCAGTGCCCGACTGGCCCTGCGTGAGATTCTCGCCCGCGGTCACGGTGAAGCACAGGTTCACCGTGGCACCGGCCTCGCTCCCCGTCCCTGCAGCCAGGTCGAAGGCAGCGCCGTCCGCGTCGACACCACCGAGCGCCGTGCCGGCGTCGATGAGGGTCGCGGCGGTGCCCGTACCGCAGCCGAAGCCGTCGGTGGAGGTCAGCTCGTAGGTCAGATTCTCGACGGTGCCCGTGGTCGTCACGCCGTCCACCACGGCGCTGGCGTCGTAGGTGGTGGCGGCGTCGAGGCGAACGGCGAAGGGCGCCGAGACGGCATCGCCCGGCGAGAGGTTCGTGGGGTCGATGCTGAAGTCCAGCGGCGCGGCCGCAGCCTCCGAGGCATGCTCGGAGAAGGCGGTTCCGTCGAGGCTGCCCTCGAGATTGAACGTGCCGGCCTCGAACTCGCCTCCGGCGAACTCGGAGTCGTTCCAGGCGGCGAGGGTGATCGCTGCGCCGACGCCGAGGACGAGCCCTCCGGCGAGGAGGGCGCGGACCTTGCGGGTGCGCTGGGACGGTGCGGACGATTCTGCAGCAGACATAGTGATCCCCCAGGAAGGTGAAGAAAGAACGTCAAGACCGGTGAGCTCCGGAGTCGTCGACTTCTTCGTGGACAACTGTCTGGAGTCTATGCGGGAACTGGTTCCAGCATCCGCGAGATGAGGCCTAGGTCATCACTGTGACCTTGCCGGCTCGCACGACGATCCGTGCGAGCCGGCCACGATGCGCCTGCGCGGCGGCGCCGCGCCCGGGCTGAGCGCACGCCCTGCCTGTCAGTCCACCCTGTCAGTCCACGCGCTGGCCCGATGCGCTCGCCGCGACGAGCGGGAAGGTCGCGCCCGTGAGCTCCTCGGACAGTGCCCACAGCCGCCGGGCCGCAGCGGGGTCCGAGGCGCGCCGGGAGCGTTCCACCGGCCACGGGTCTCCACTCCCCTCGAGGAAGCCGCCAGGGCCGATGTAGGTGTCGCCAGGGAGGTCGGAGAGGGCCGCATGCAGGGACGGCAGGGCGCCGCCTTCGGCGTCGTGCCCGACGACCCGCAGGACGACCTTCTCGACCGTGTCCACGATCCGGTTCTGCGGGGTGCGCAAAAGATCGGTGGCCGCGAAACCGGGGTGCGCGGCCATCGCGCGCACCGGGGAGCCGAACGCCGTGAGCCGGCGCTGGAGCTCGGAGGTGAACAGGAGGTTGGCGAGCTTGGACTGGGCATACGCCCGCATTGCGCGGTAGGGGCGCTGCTGCCAGTTGGGGTCCTCGAAGTCGATGACCCCGGTGCGGTGGCCGACGGAGGAGACGGTGACGACGCGGTCGCGGATCTGCGGCAGGAGCAGGTTCGTCAGGGCGAAGTGGCCGAGGTGGTTAGTTCCGAACTGCAGCTCGAAACCGTCGGCCGTGCGCCCCAGCGGAGGCATCATCAATCCGGCGTTGTTGATCAGCAGATCGACCGGTTCCTCCACCTCCTCGGCGAAGGACCGGACGGAGCCGAGGTCGGCGAGGTCCAGGCGGCGCACCTCGAGGTCGCCGGTCATGGTGCGGGCGGCCGCCGCCCCCTTGTCGGTGTCTCGCACGGCCATCAGGACGCGAGCGCCCTTCTCGGCCAGGATGCGAGCGGCCTCGCGGCCGATGCCGCTGTTCGCGCCGGTGACCACGGCGGTGGTCCCGGTCAGGTCGGTGATGCTATCCACGGTGAAAGGAGTCATGCCAGAAATGTAGACACCGACTACTAGGTTGTCAATGCCTACATCGCTATGCTCGGGATGTGCCCGAGACCCAGGACGAGATCAGAGACCGGCCCTACCACCATGGGAGCCTCCGCGATGCGCTGCTCAGCGCCGCCGAGGCCACCCTGCGCGAGCAGGGGCAGGAGGAGCTCTCGCTGCGTGAGCTCGCCCGCGGGATCGGCGTGAGCCATGGGGCGCCGCGTCGCCACTTCCGCGACCGGCAGGCACTGCTGGACGCGCTGGCGATCGCCGGTTTCGAGCGCCTGGATGCCCAGCTGCGCCGCACCCTGCGCGAGGCCGCCGAGGACTTCCCCTCGCGGCTGCGAGCCACCGTGAACACCTTCGTGCGCTTCGCGACCGATAACGCCGCCCTGCTGGAGCTGATGTTCTCCAGCAAGCATCGCGAGGGCGCCGAGGACGTGCGCGCCGCCGCCGAGCCCGGTTTCACCCTGCTGTTCGACCTGATCACGCAGGGGCAGGAATCCGGTGACGTGGCGCCCGGGGAGCCCGAGCAGGTGAGCATCGTGCTGTTCGCGACGATGCAGGGCATCGCGACACTGATCAATGGAGACATGGTCGATGTGTCGCTGCTCGACGAGCTGACGGACAGGGCCACCGATCAGTTCCTGCGGGGCGCCGGCCCGGCGTGAGCTCCCGGTGGGTCAGACTCGGCGGCAGCGCTCTTCGAGCTCGGCGGAAATTCCCCGTTCGTGGGCGTTGACCCACAACATCAGTACCGGACGCCGATCTCGATGACGGACATAGGAGTCCGTCCCGTTCACCCACGTGTTGCGGCGAGCGCCGCCTCGGTGCGGTCGATCAGCGCGCACAGCCGCCCCGCCACCTGCGCCGGCTGGTCGTAGGGCAGGAAGTGGGTGCTGTCGCGGATCAGGTGCGAGTCGACGGCGGAATTGATCCGGGCCGCGCCCACCAGGGCGCGCTGCGGATCGTGGACGACCGTGTGCTCGGCGATGAGCTGCTGCGTCGGCACGCTGAGCTCAGCCAGACGCTTCGAAGAGATGAGGGCCGCCTCGGGAGTCCGGATCCGGAAGGAGAGCATGCCTGAGGTCGCGAGGTCGACCAGCCCGCGGTGGCCCCCGCGACCCTGGCCGGCCCAGTCGAACAGTCTCCGCACGGTGGACTCGCTCGGGAACAGGTACGGCGGCACGCACTGCAGCATCCATCGCAGCGAGAAGGGGGCGAAGACCTGCGCGGGGTCCAGCAGGGTCAGTGATCGCAGTCGCTGCGGCTGTTCGATGGCGAAGCGGGCGGCGAGCCAGCCTCCGAAGGAATAGCCGGCCAGGTGCACCGAGCCCAGGCCGAGCCCCTCGAGGGTCTCGCCGAGCCACTCCGGGTAGTGCGCGCGCTTGCACAGCGGGGCTCCGCCGTTGTAACTGAGCCCCGGCTCACCCATGGTGTCGATCGCGTGGACGCGGTAGCGCGTGGCCAGCTCCTGGATCAGCGGCGCCCAGCTCGGACTGGGGGTGTATCGGCCATGCAGCAGCACCAGGTCGGGGGCTCCCACCGGTCCGGCCACGAGCGCCACGGTGCGGCCGAACCGGCCCTCGACCTCGCGCTTCTCGTGATCGGGCCACTGGTCAAGCATCGCGGCGTAGTGGTTCTCGAAGTAGGTCCCTGCACTGGTGGCATCCACGAAAGACGACCTGCGGGATCCGACTCTCACGAACACCTCCCCAATCTGACAGTCACTCTCAGGTATGTGCACGATAGCGCGTGCCGTCGGCACCCCGCAATCGACGGGCGGGGTGAGTGTGCCGGCGTAGGATCCGACGGATGAGCGAAGCCTTGGGAGCGTGGGAGCAACGCAAGCTCGCCGCCATGCGTCGCATCCAGCAGCTCGCGATGGACCTGTTCGACGAGCACGGATATCAGAAGGTCACCATCGAGGGCATAGCCCGCGCGGCGGGCGTTTCCCCGAGTTCGATCTACCGCTACTTCGGCACGAAGGAGCAGGTCGTGCTGTGGGACGACCACGACCAGGGAGTGATGGCGAACATCGCGGGGAGCCTGGGTCAGGGCTCGACGCTCAGCGCCGTGCAGGCCGCGCTGGGTGAGGTGGCCGCCGGAGTGGATTCACTCGCTCCGGACAGCCGGGCGTTCGTGCGCCGGCGCATCCTCCGGATCACGAACGAGCCCGCGATCTGGGATGCGATGCGTCGGCAGGCCGACGACATGACCGCTCAACTGCAGGCCGTGCTGGAGATTCCGGAAGGCCGGGCGAGCGGTTCCCTGGAGGCCAGAGTGATCTCCGCGGCGATAGCACAGGCCGTCCTGATCTCCCTCCTGACTTGGGCCGAGGATGGCAGCGCCACGCTCGGTGCACTGTTCGCGCGCAGCTTCCGGGCCCTGGACGACGGGCTGCGCGTCAGCGAGCACCGTGACGCCGTCGCTCCCCCGGCAGCGAATTCGCGACCGTGAAAGAAGTCAACGTGCCGCCCATCCCTCACGCGTTCGTGCTCGACGGCGACGCGGCCGACGATGTGACCTCGATCGCCGACGGACTTCAGCAGATCCAGCCCTTGGTCACTCAGGAGAACGAACGGGTCCGGGAATCACCCCGGCCACCGAAGACTCACGAACAGATCTGACGGCGCCTCCGTGGCGTCCTGACGGGTCACGGCCCGGGAGGGGTTCCGCGTCCGGCCAGAGCGGGAAGGAGAGCACCCGCACAACGCCCATCCCGACGGCCAGGGGGTGGCCATCGAGACCAGGGCGCCGATCCCCGCTTCTCGTCTCCTGGATGAATGTGCAGGTCAGCAGTTCCGGGAGTCGAGTACCTGCGCGAAGACAATCGAGGCCTTCCACAGGAGCGCGTTGTCCTCCCGAAGCCGCCGGTTCTCGGCCTCCAATCGTGTGACTTCGGCGGATTCCTCGCTGGTCACACCTGGCCAGGTTCCGTCATCGACCTCGACCGGGGCAAGCCAGTCCCGCACCGACTCGTACGAGACACCTTCCTGGCGAAGAGCCGCTTACGGCGGCGGGTGGCTCACCGTCGGCACTACTTGATTCCGCTCATCATCACTCCGCGCACAAAATAGCGCTGCAGGAAGATGAACACCAGCAGAGCTGGGATGAACGTGACCACGGCCGAGGCCATCAGTGTGGCCAGAGAGACCGTCTCCGACTGCAGACTATTCAGGCCTACAGTCAGCAAATAGTTGTCGGGCGACTGCTGGGAGACCAGCGGCCACAAGAAGTCGTTCCAGTGCCACAGGAACACGAAGGTGCCCAGCGTCGCCAAGATTGGCTTGGTCTGCGGCAGGATGATCGACCAGTACACACGAAACTCACCGGCGCCATCGATCTTCGCCGCGTCAATAAGCTCATCGGGGATGTCCTGGATGAATTGACGCATGAGGAACATCGCCTGAGCATTGGCGATCGTGGGAACGATAAGACCCCACATCGTGTTCAGCCCGCCCATCTGACCAACAATCAGGTACTGCGGGATGATCGTGAGCTGGTAGGGGATCATGAGCATGGCAATGAAGACCCAAAATATGACCTCCCGTCCTAAGAACTTCTTCTTTGCGAAGGCGTAGCCTGCCATCGATGCGAACAACAGCACCATCACTACCGAGACCACCGCGTAGATGGTGGTGTTCAGCGCCCAGCGAGGTATGCGCGAGTTGCTGAGCGCCTCGACGTAGGCGGCCAACGAAACATTGGGGTTGATGAAGATGTCAGGGACAGACACCGCCTCGCCTGGACGTAGCGATATCGACAACATTGCCAGGAATGGGAACAGCGTCACCAGCCCCATGATAATTAGCGGGATGTGGATCAAGTTCTTCCGCACCCGCACGGACGCCGGCTGCTTGCGCCGGACGATCATCGCTGCCGGGTGTGCTCCGCCGGGCGCGTGCGGCGCATCGGACGGGCGCTTGGTACCCATCGAGTTCGTAATCATGATTCACGCCCTCCGATCAGTCGACGCTGGATCAGCGACAGGATCAGCGTGATCACGAGCAGGACCACGCCCACGGCGCTGGCATAGCCGAACTCGGAGTACCCGAAGCCCTGGTCGTAGATCATGTAGGTCAGCGTGTAGGAGTCGTGGGCGGGCCCGCCACCGGTCATCACGTAGATGATGTCGAAAGCCTGGAATGACTTGACGGTCTCCAGCACCAGCACGAAGAACAGGGAGGGCTTCAGCAGCGGCAGGGTCACGTATCGGAAACGCTCCCAGGCATTGGCGCCGTCCAGGCCGGCCGCTTCGTAGTAATCCGAGGGGATGGCAAGCATGCCTGCCAGCAGGATCAACATGTTGTAGCCGAAACTGGACCAGGCGGCCACCAGTGCCAGAGCAGGCAACACCAGCAACCGACTTTGCAGCCAGCTCCCGAGCTCGATCCCGAAGACCTCCAGTCCGGCACTGATGGGCCCGGCGCCACTGAAGATCCACACGAAGATGATTCCCGAGAGTACCGGTGAGGTTACTACCGGAAGGAAGAACAGAGAGCGATAAATGCTCATGCCGCGCAAGGTCCGGTTGCACAGCTGCGCCATCAGCAGTGAGACCACGATCGACAGTGGGATCGCCAGCACCGCATAAATAGCGGTCACCCGCAGGGAGTTCCAGAACACGTCGTCCTGAAACAGGCGCACGTAGTTTTCTAGTCCGCTGAGGCGCAATTGGCCAGCCAGCGAATATTCCCCGAAGCTCAGCACGATCCCATAGAGCGCGGGAACGATTCGAAAGATTGTGAAGAAGACTACGTACGGGAGGATGAAGATGTAGGCGAACATCGCTCCACGGGACAGGAGTGTCTCTCGAATCCGGTTCTTCGCTGGCCCCGTCACGGGGCCGGATGCGTTCTCCTCCGGTGCAGGGGAGGCGCGGGTCGCGGTCGCTGTCATCACTGTCCTTTCCGCAACGCGATGGGGGTGGGACCACCTTCAGTGGGCCCGGAAGTCGGCAGATGGCGGACCGGGAGGCGGGACCTTCCGGCTCACCATCCGCACCCGATCAGGAACCGCGCGAGAGCAGGTCGTTGACCCCGCTCTCCATGACGTCCAGGGCCTCCTGGGGATCCAGGCCCTGCAACAGGACCTCCTGGATCGCCGGCTTCATCGTGTCGATGATTTCGCGGGCCTGGGGGTGGAGGATCCCGGAGTTGACTACGTCTACGTACTGCTCGAACTCCGCAATCGGAGGATCCTCCTCATGTAGCCCGGTCACGTCTGTCCGTGGCGAGAAGTAGGTGTAGGTCGAGCAGACATCCTCGACGAATTCCGGCTCAGTGAGATGGTGGACCCAGGCGGCCGCAGCTTCCACGGAATCGGTTGTATTGAAGATCGAGAGGGCTCCGACTGAGCCAATCGCAACCTGCTTTTCCTGGGTCATCGGCGGGAGCACCGTGATCTCATCCTCGAGCACATCACGCACGGTATTGAGGTTGGTACCCAGGCTGTACGCGGTCTTTCCCTGCGCCAAAGCGCTCTGCTCGAAGGGCTGTTCAACGCTGATCGGCTCGGTAGGGACCCAGCCGTTGTCGACCATCTCCTTGACAAACTCCAGCGCCTCCAGCCCTTCGGGCGTGTTGAAGGCCGCGGCCGACGCATCGTCGTTGAGTACCGCGCCACCGGCCTGCCAAAGATACATGTAGTAGTTGTGGTTCAAGGTGGCGATGCCGCTGTACTCGGTCAGGTAGTAACCGGCCTCTTTGGCCGCCTTGCCGACGGTTCGCATTTCGTCCCAGGTGGTGGGGCCCTCCATACCGATCTCGTCCATGATCTTCTGGTTGACGAAGGTGGGCGAGGCCTGTATAAGTATCGGCGCCGAATACAGGGTGCCTTCATAGCTCATCTCTTCCAACGCCGACGGCACGAAACTGTCCCAGTCGTCGCGCAGGTCGTCCAGGCCCACCAACAGCTCTTCCTCCGCGAAACGGGGCACGAAGTCGGGGTTGAAGTAGACCACGTCCGGTGCGTTGTCGCCGGAGATGGCAGTGGTCAACTGCTCCTCACGACTACCCCAGCCCTGCTGGATGACCTGCACCTCGACCTCTGGGTACTTCTTGTTGAAGGACTCGATATGGGGCTGGTACCACTCCTCGCTCGCCGAGTCGGCGAGCGGATAGATCCACATGACGACGCTGCCGGTGAGATCTCCACTCTCTTCCGGAGGCGCCTCAACGACCTCAGTGTCTCCACCGCCGCAGGCGGCCAGACCCAGTGCAGTGGCTCCCGCGGCGCCGAAGCCAAGTGCACCTCGTCGGGAAATCCTATGGACCATTGTCTCCTCCTCGAAACAGATGGACCGTCACCGTCGGTGACGGTACGACAAGCGATAGCAAACGCTTTCTTGCAAGATACCGGGCACTGTGACCCAGGTCAACCGGGTGGCCCGCCCAACCCGGCCGCTCCTTTCGCCCCGTCCGCATCTGTACAGGTCAGTGCGCAGCGGCTGCACAGGAGCAGTTCTCCGCCGTGCGGCGGAACTACTACCCCGCTCCTGCACTCAGATCCAGGCTCCTCGGTCGGGCCAAGGCGCGACGGACCACATGGAGTATTGCGGGCATCGGACTACCGACGTCGGCAGTGCACGAGAAAGGGTGCAGCACCCAGGCAGATCCCTACAGGGCATCTCCTCGTATCCCGGGCTGCGTCCTCGACGCCCTCCGCTCCCTCTCACGATCTGCCCGGGAGGCGCGGTGGACGACCGTCCCCGCAACAGTCGTCGTGACGACTTGCCCGTCCTCCACCTTGACGCGGTCCTTGCCGCCGGAAATGCGGTCGCCCAAGCCCATCAGCTCGGCAGGGGTAATGGTCGCCATACCCAATAGCTCGGCGGGACGGAACGGCAGATGGGTCGTGGCCCAGTCCAGGCACTCGCGCAGGGAATGCCCGGAGCCCGCCAGTAGTCCTGTGCCGGGGAGCGACAGGCGCCCGTCGGCTCCGACCTCGACGGTGCCACCAACGGGGGTGGGATACAGGCCCGGCGCGCTCCCGGCGAGAGCAACCGAGTCGGAGGTGAGTACACAGCGCTGGGGGGTCTTGGCGCGAATCATCACGGTGAGAGTCTCGGCCGGGAGATGGTGGCCGTCGGCGATCAGCATTGCGGTCAGACGGTCCTCGGCGAGCTGGGCCCATAGGTGGTTGGGGTGCCGCGGGAGCGTGGCGTGAGTGCCGTTGCCCAGGTGGGTACTCAGGCTCGCGCCGGCGCTGGCGACAGACCGAATCTGTTCGGGGGTAGGAGCGCAATGCCCGAGCGAGACCCTCACGCCCTTCGCGGTGGCGGCGACGGTGTAGGCGACGGCACCGGCCCTTTCGGGAGCGAGGGTCACGATCTTGACCAGTCCTTCTGCAGCGCGCTGCCAGCGGTCGAGCTCGGCGGGGTCGGGATCTCGCAGGTAGCGTGCATCATGAGCCCCACGGGGACCATCGTCGGGCGCAAGCGATGGACCTTCGACGTGGATGCCGGCGATGGAGTGGGCGAGCAACGGATCACGTCGACGGGCGGCTGCGATGACGGCCAGCACGTGCGTGACCTTCTCCTCGCTCGCGGTGATCACGGTCGGGAAGTAGGTGGTCACTCCCTTAGCCCACAGGGCATAGGTCAGCTCAGTGATGGTCCGGATGTCGACATCGTCGGCATTGACGTCGTGCCCGGCATAGCCATTGACCTGCAGGTCAATGAGTCCAGGCTCAACGCGGACATCCTGGCGGCTGTATGGGGTCTTACTCATCGCGCCCCGTTGCCGCTCATCATGTGGCGTCGCTGGCGCGCAGCTGTGCAGGCAACTGGGCCGCCGCCGCGGCGTCGAGGTGGACGACGACGTCGGAGTGGGTGTGCAGGGCACTCGCAGGCACTTCGGTGGTCACTGGGCCGTGAAGGGTGGCTGCGACCGCGGCGGCTTTGGCTTCACCGAGCACCGTGCACACCAGGGAGCGGGCCGAGAGTATGGCCGGGACGGTCAGCGTCAGGGCATGGGTGGGCACCGCGTCAATGTCGGGGAACAGCCCCTCGTCCACCTGTTGCTGGCGGGAGGTGCGGGCCAGCTCGATCTTGCGCACCAGGGTGGGGTCGTCGAAGTCGGTGTCGCCGGGTTCGTTGAAGGCGATATGGCCGTTGACGCCGATCCCCAGGCACACCAGATCGATCGGGGCCGCGGCGATGAGCTCGCTGTAGCGGCGGACCTCGTCGTCCGGATCAACATCCTGTTTGATCCGGTCCAGGCCTGGTCGAGCAGCTTCAGGCAGTCGATCAGCCAGCCAGGTTCCGAAGGAAGCAGGGTGCGCGGGGTCCAGCTCGAGGTAGTCGTCCATGTGAAAGGTCGTCACTCGGGACCAGTCGATCAGGGAGTCCTGACCCAGGGTGCGCAGCATGTGCTCCTGGGAGGGAGCGGACGCAAAGATCACACGCGCCCTCGGTTGCTCGGCCAGGACCTTTCGCAGCGTCGCGGCTGCGGCGTGACCGGCAGCAGTGCCCGCAGATTCCGCCGAGTCGCTCACGACCACGTTCACTTTCGATGCTCGATCGAAGACCGACATCAGCATCCTCCTCCGTTTCTCGGGCCATGCTTGACGCAACATGTTTGAACAGTGCTGCAGTGCAATCGGTTGCACCGTACCATGTGGACCGACATCATAGGAGGACCGCGCCCCATCCTCTGGAGGGATACCGATGAGCTCGACCGCCCTACCCGCCACGCCCATAGGCTCGCCTGACCCTCGAACGCATCTTGAGCAGGTGGTCCTCCCGTTCTGGCTCGAGCACGGGATCGACGAGGAGGCAGGCGGGTTTTTCACCTGCTTCGACAATCGGGGCCGGGAGCGGATCTCGACCGATAAGTTCACCTGGTCGCAGGGTCGTTTCGTATGGCTCCTGGCTCGGGCTGCGCGACTGGCCGATCAGGGTCTGCTTGCGGCCGATGCGAGCCGGCTGCTGGAGACTGCCCGCGCCGGGGCTGCCTTCCTCGTCGATCACGCGATCCAGGAGGACGGGACGACCCGTTTCGTCGTCGGTCGGCACGGCGGGCAGCCGGAGACTCTCGGACAGTCCGGGCGCAGTGTGTACGCGGACTGGTTCACGGTGATGGGCTTGGCTGAACTCGCACGTACGACGGATGATTCGCGCTGGCTGGAGGCAGCGGCGCCGGTTCTGGCGAGGTCCAGGGCGGATCATCTTGCCGGCGCCGCCCCCACTCCCCCGTATGAGATCCCGGCCGGGCACGAGGCCTATGGCCCGCGCATGATCCTGGCGAACACGCTGCTGGTGCATGCGCAGGCGGCTGAGGCGTTGGGGGTCCCCGGCGTGGAGCGAGAGCAACTGCGGGAGTCGGTCGAGGCGGTGCTCTGGCATCGATTGCCCGACGGCACGTTCTCGGAGATGCCGGGCCCGGATCCGGAGTCATTGGTGTCCCGGCATCGGGTCCCGGGACATGCGATCGAGGGGATCTGGGTGGTGCTGGAGGCGCTGGACCTGCTCGAGGACGACCGTGATCGTGGCCCGCTGCTCGACTCGCTCGAGGCGATGTGCGAGCTGGGCTGGGATGATGAGCATGGAGGGCTCTTGCGCTACACGGACCGTGAGGGACCGGTGGCTCCGAGGGGCGTCTCGAGGGACACACCGTATGAGCAGCTCGTGACCTCGACGTGGTCGACCAAGCTGTGGTGGGTGCATTCGGAGGCGGCCGCGACGACAGCGATCGCGGCGCGTCGCTACGGGAGTGCGGGCGCCGAGCAGTGGCATCGTCGCATCTGGGAGTACACGATGGCGACGTTCCCCGGCGGGGAGGACGGTGCGGAGTGGATCCAGATCCGCGACCGTGCCGGGGCGCCACTGGATCGGGTGGTAGCACTGCCGGTGAAGGACCCGTTCCACATCTGCCGCAACCTGATGCAGCTCATCAAGCTCGACGGAAAGTGAGCGGCAAGCTGGACACTTCCGGCCCGTGACGGGGGGCAGCTGCCCGATCCCGAACCAAGTACTCAGGAGCGTGCGAGCTGTGCTCAGAGCAGGCTCAGCCCACGGCCGGCCCGATCGTCCCGCGCAGCACCGCAGTCCCTGACAGGGTGACCGTACGTGGGGAACGCCCTGCAATCAGCTCGCTGAGCATCTCCACGGCAGAGCTCCCGAGCTCGGCGAAGGGTGCGGTGACGGTGGTGAGGCTGGGAGTCATGGTCTGCGCGAGCAGGACGTCGTCACACCCCACGATGCTGCGATCGCGCGGGACACTCTCCCCCAGCGCGCTGAGCCCCGCGATCACGCCTGCCGCCATCAAGTCATCGAAGGCGAACACTGCCGACGCGCCGGATTCCACGATCTGCGCAGCGGCATCACGACCATCGGCGAACTGCGCCTCGAACGGTCCCAGCTCGACCAGCTCGACGCCCTTGTCGTCAGCCCAGTTGCGCACGGCCCGGGCGCGGTGGGTGGCGGCCCACGCCGCCTGGGGGCCGCGCAACAGAGCAATGCGGCGATGCCCCAGTTGGTGGAGGTGATCGGCGATCTCTTCCAGTGCTGAAGTGTTGTCGCAGACCACAGCAGGCAAGCTCCGTATCGCGCGGTTGACGGCCACGGTCGGCACGCCCCTCACCACCTCATGCAACTGTTTCGAGGGGAGGCGGGGCGAGGCGATGATCAGCCCATCAACCTGGGGGCGGATGCGATCGACCAGCTCCTGCTCGGCGCTCGCACTGAGCTCGGAGTCGATGAGCAGCAGTTCGGCATCCTCCACCCGGGCGGCGGCCTGGACGGCACGAATCAGCGGCGGGAAGAACGGGTTCTCGACGTCGGGCACGAGCATGCCGATCACCCCGGAGCGCCCGGTGGCCAGGCCACGGGCAGCCCTGTTGGGGGCGTAGCCCAACTCCCGGGCGGTAGCCAGGATTCTCTCTCGGAGCTCCACCTTGACCATCTCCGGGCGCGAGAAGGTCCGCGAGACTGTCGAGGGCGAAACGCCCACGATGCTGGCGATCGAGTAGATCGTGGCCCTCTTCATCATGCGTCCTTCCGTCGGCCTCGCTTGGCCCTCCACGCCCCGATCAGGGGTGTCAGGAACATACTGCCGCATGCGCGACCGAGGATCAGAACGGCTGAGGTGCTCCGCGTAGGCCGGAACTACGTTGCGCCTTCAGCGCAACCTCGGTGGCCAGCAGACTGGCTGCCGTCGTGATCTTCGGCTCCCGGTCGGCCAGCAGCGCATCGAAGAAGTACTGGGCAGAACGTTGCGGGGAGCCGAGCGGCTCGTCCCAGATCTCACGATCGTGGGTGGTCACGGTGAGGCGGTGGTAGGCCCAGTCGACCTCAGCCGTGCCCCGGGAGCCGGTCACCCGCATCCGGTAGTGACCGTGGACGGCGGCCGCCTCAGGGCCCAACCAGTTCGCTTCGATCGTCGCCAGGACGTCGCCTGCGCGCAGCAGAAGAGCGACGTGATCGTCGAAGCCGGGATGATCCTTGGCCCGGACATTGCCGACGTGTGCGGAGACGGTCCCTTCCGGGGTTGCGCCTTGCTGCTCAGCGACCAGGTCGAGCATCAGATCGATGTCATGGATGGGAAGGTCGCCGGCGATTCCACCGTAGGTGGCAGGGTCCAGGAACCAGGCCGGACGTGTGGACTGATTGAGCATGTGCGGGCCGGTGGAGGCGATCATCGCAATGGTGCCGAGCGTGCCGTCTGCTACCAGGCGCCGCAGCGCGAGAGTGGCGGGGTAGAAGCGCTTCTCGAAGACGATCGAGACGTGCCGGTCGGACTCTGCGGCGGCCTCTCGGATCGCCTCGAGCTGCGGTAGGGAGGTGCACAGTGGCTTGTCGGCCAGCACATGAGCGCTGGCTCGCAACGCGGCGACGGTGGCCTCGGCGCGCTGGCTGTAGATCCCGGCGATGAGCGCGACGTCGACGTCGTGGGCCTCCAGCAACCGCTGTGGGGAGTCGTACAGCGGGACGCTGATTCCGCTCAGGAACCTCTCGCGCAACTGCGGGTCCGGTTCGGAGGCCGCCACAAGTTCGAGCTCGTCGCGTTGAGCGACTTCGGCCAGGGCGTAGTCGACGTGCTGGTGGGCTGCGCCGAGGATGGCGACCTTCATCGAAGCTCCTTGAGGGTTACGAGGCTGCCCGTGCGGGCCGCGGTGGTGATGGCGTCGATCAGGCGGACAGTGGCGGCGCCGTCGGCTGCGGTGATCGCCGGGTCCCGACCCTCGGCGATGGCGGCCAGGATGTCGCGCCACTGCTGGATGTGGCCGGTGAGGCCGATGGCGGTGTGGTCGGAGGAGCCGACGCCGATGCCCTCGCGGTCGGTGCCGAACTGCGGGGTGGGAACGCCGTCGACGTCCCAGCGGGTGATCTCGCCCTGACCGATCTCGACGACGCCGCGCTCGCAGTGCAAGGTCAGGGTCGCGGGCGATCCGGGGGGTGTGGCGGTGGTGGTGGATATCAGGCCCAGCGCCCCGCCGGCGAAGCGGAGGGTGGCCACCGTCATGTCCTCGGCTTCGGTGTCGTGGGCGAGGGTGGCCTGCTGGGCGGTCACTGATTCGACGGGGCCAGCCAGCCACTGCAGCAGGTCGACGTTGTGGACGCCCTGGTTCATCAGTGACCCTCCCCCACCGGCCGGGTCCCCGCGCCAGGCAACCGCTGCGTAATAGTCGTCGCCGCGCCACCAGTGGACGTGGGTGGTGGCCAGGCGCACTGCGCCGAGAGTCCCGGCCTCGAGGGCTCGGCGCACCGCGACGACCTCGGGTTCGAGGCGGCGCTGGGAGATGGTCGAGACTGTCAGTCCCCTCTCGGCGGCGAGGCTGACGATGCGGTCGGCGTCGGGCGCGGTCAGGGCCAGCGGTTTCTCGACCACCACATGCTTGCCGGCTTCGAGTGCCGCGAGGGCCTGCTCAGCGTGCACCCCGCTCGGAGAGCAGATCGCGATCACGTCGACGTCCGCGCGAACCATCAGCTCCTCGGGCGGGACCTGGGCGGCGCCGGGCCAGCCGGCCTCGGCAGCGGCAGCGGTGCCGCCCCCACTGAAGGCACGCAAATCGGTCCGATCGCGCAGAGCGTCGAGGGCGCGCGCATGGCTGCGGCCGATGGTTCCCAGACCGATCAGTCCGACGCCGATCACAGTGTTCATGAGGTTCCCTTCCCTGGTGAGGCCGGAGCGCCCAGCAGGGCGACCAGGTCCCGTCCAGTGCGCCGAACGATAGGTGTACAGCTCCAAGCTACGGCGTTCTCCCCTTGACGTGCAAGCGATTGCAGACCAGGCTGGGACCCGCAGGCACCGTCGTCTACGCCTCCCTGGCGATCGCCGGAGCCCGCGACCAACCAGCGACAGGTCCGGGTCGGCCCCGGGCTACGAGGGGAGCAGCCGTGCTGCGCATCGGCATGATCGGCACCGAGAACTCGCACATCACGCATTTCACCCGGTTCCTGAACGTGGAGCAGCGTCATCCGGGGGTGCGCGCCGCCGCCCTCGCCGGTGGCCGCAGCGAGCGGAATCTGGAGCTAGCCGAGCTGGGCGGGATCGACCTGATCGTCGGGGAGCCGGCAGAGCTGGTCGACCAGGTCGACGCTGCCATCGTCTCCACCCGTGATGGCGCCAAGCACCTCGTGCACGCCCGGCCGCTGCTAGAGGCAGGCAAGCCGGTGCTGGTCGACAAGCCCCTGGCGGCCTCGGTCGAGCACGCCCGGGAACTACTCTCGGTCGCCGAGCAGAATTCGGCGCTGCTGCTGTCCTGCTCGGCGCTGCGATACGTGCCCGAGATCGGGCATCTGGTGCCGACGAAGGAGAGCGGCCCGCTGCGTCACCTGCACGTGATCGGCCCAGCCGATCCAGACAGCGAGTACTCCGGGCTGTTCTTCTACGGCATCCACCATGTCGAGGCAGCGCTGGAGATCCTCGGCAACCCCGCTGTTGATCCCGCCTTGCTCGATGTGCGGGCTGTGCGCCGCGGCGACACCGTGGTGGCCACGGTGCGTATCGCCGACACCGAGGTGACGTTCACCTTCGTCGTGCCCGGTGCCGGTCCGCGGGTGCCGTTCCATGCCACCGGTATCTACCAGGGCGCTGTGGTCTCGCACGATCTCACGCTCGGCGGGGACTACAACGCTCCTGCCCTGGCCGAATTCCTGGCGGCCGTCAAGACCGGCTCGGTCTCCCGCTCCCCCGGCCAACTGCTGGCGCCCGTCGCGGTGCTGTCGGCCATCTCGTCCACTCTCGAAAGGAACTCCTGATGAATGACTCCAGCACCGCGGGCAGCCTGCGCTTCGGCGTGATCGGCGTCGGCATCATCGGCCGCCAGCACGTGGCACGCCTGCTATCCGACGCGTCCCCGGCAACCCTGATCGCGCTGGCCGACGCGAATCCCGAGGCCGCACGGACGGTGGCCGAGGAGAACGGGGTCGAGGCGTCAGCCAGCGTCGAAGAGCTTCTGGGTCGCGACGACATCGACGTGGTGGTGATCGCGGTGCCCTCGGGCCTGCACGCCGATGTGACCATCGATGCGCTCGATGCCGGCAAGCACGTGTTCCTGGAGAAGCCGATCGAGGTCACGGTCGAGGCCTCCGATCGCATCCGCGAGGCCGAACAGCGCTCCGGCAAGATCCTGTCGATCGCCAGTCAACGCCGTTTCGCCGCCGAGAACCAATTCCTAAAGACGCTCGTCTCCGAGGGAAAATTGGGCCGCCTCACCTCCGCGACCGTCGAGGTGCCGCTGTGGCGCTCCCAGGAGTACTACGACTCCGGGGCGTGGCGCGGCACCTGGAAGCTCGATGGCGGAGGAGCCTTGATGAATCAGGGCGTACACCTGGTGGATCTGGCTCTGTGGCTGCTCGGGGACGTCGAGGAGCTGTTCGCCTTCACCGGTCTGTTGGCCCATGAGCGCATCGAGGTGGAGGACACCGTCACCGCGACCGCCCGTCTGCGCAGCGGCGCTCAGCTGACCTTCCAGGCCACCACTGCCGCCTACGGCAAGCTTCCGATCCGAGTGAGCCTGATGGGCGATGCCGGCTCGATCGTCACCGAGTCCGAGCGCGTGATCCACTTCCATTCGCGCGATGGCCTGGAACTGCCGGAGTTCGAGGCCGTCGACATCATGCTCGAGCAGCACCTCGACTTCGTCGATGCCGTCCAGAACGAGCACGCTCCCCTGGTGACCTCGGCCGACGCACGGGCTGCGGTCGCCTTCATCGAGGCCGTCTACGAGTCCGGCCGTACTGGGAAGCCGGTCCGTCCCGCCGAGCTGCCGGTGCGCGCCTGAGGTCGGCGTAGATGGAGAGTGCTCACGGGCCAGCGGAGCCTGGGTCCGATACCGAACAGATTCGCCGCTGGTGGCGGCGGTGGCTCGGGGCTGAACCGGACCCAGCAGGCTCCTGGCAGATCGGTGCCGTGCGGAAGCCGCAGCACAAAGGGATGCGCGGTCCGATTCAACAGCTCACCCTGTCCTCCTATGACAGTGATTTGGTCTGCGAGTTCCACCGACCTGAGGGCGTGCCGCCGACGGGCGTGACGGTCATAGTGCCCTTCTACGACACCGCCCCTCTGTACGGGGAACCAAGTGAACGCACTCGCCGCGCAGATCGCGACCCGGCGCTCGGGGCATACGGGTTGCAACTAGCACAGGCCGGTCACGCCGTGCTCGCCGTGCCCTGGTGGTTCGAGCAGGTCTCAGCCGCGGATCCGGCCACGGCGGCGGCAGGCTCCCTCGCAGAGCGCTATGGTCCTGCGGCGCAGCGTCACCGCCGTGAGCAGACGATGACGGCGCTGGGGCGGAGCATCGGCGATCTGATGCTCGCTGTCACCGCACTGCTGGACTCCGGGCTCAGCGGCGACGATCGCCTGGCGGTCTTCGGCCATTCCCTAGGAGGGAAGCTGGCGATGCACCTGGCGGCTCTCGACACACGCCTCAACGCCGGCGCAGCACACGAACCGGGCCTCGGGTTCGCGCACTCCAACTGGACCGACCCCTGGTACCTCGACGGCGTGCCCCCCGAAGGCCGGGACCAGGACGAACTGCTGGGACTCGTCGCACCCCGGCCCTTCCTGCTCGCAGGGGGCGGCGACAGCGACGGGGCGCACAACCTGGAGCTGTTCCGCTCGGCGCGATCGCGCTGGCCCGAGGAGACGAGCCCGGACCTGCTGCTCCACGACGGCGGGCACCCGCTGCCACAGCATGTGATGGCAAGAATCCGGGAGTGGCTCACGAACGCTATCAAGTAGTGCCGTAAGCATGGACATCGCCTGCAATGGGTTGCAGACTGGAGGTCTTCCGCAGTCTCCCAACGAAGGGCTGACCATGCCTGTACTACATCTGACTCGCCGACGAGCTCTGCAGACCGGTCTCGTCACCACCGCAGCTGCGGGGCTCGCCGCCACAGCACCCGCTCCCGCTCTCGCCTCGCCGCCCGGCCGGCCCGGATCCGGCGAGCTGGTCGATCTCGGGATCGCTATGGAATCGGTCAACGTCCGGCTCACCGGCAGCGGCCCGGACGGCGCAGGCGGCACGAGCCTCTACGCCCTGTCCGACGGCACCCCGGTGACCTTCTCGGTGATCAGCCCCGAGACGGGGAAACGCCTGTTCTCCTGGTCACTCCCCGATGAATCCTTGGCATACGGGGCCGGCGTCTACGGCATCGAGGGCGGCGCCTATTTCACCGCGCGAAGCGGAAGTGCCACCGCGCTTCATTTCTACGACCACGCCGAACAGTCCGTCACCCACATCACCACCAGCGGGTCCGGACAGCCGATCGCCAACGCGGTAATCCGCAACGTCATCCCAGACGGGGACACGCTCTACTTCTGCTGCTACCCGCGCTCGGAGGTCTACGCCCTCGACCTGTCCAGCGGCGAGGTCCGCGAGTTCGGTCCAGCCAGTGACAACGGCGGAGAGTACGCCTGGGGCTTCACCAAGATCGGTGGCGCCCTTTACGTCGGCACCGGGATCGGAACCGGCCAACTGGTCGCCATCGACACCGAGACCGGCCAGCGGACCGAGATCGAACTGGACGACCCGCCTGCGAGCATCGCCGCCCTGGGGACCGCCGGGCCCCTGTTGCTGGTGCCACTCCCCGGCCGCACCGGCGTGTATGACACCACGAGCGGCACCTGGCACGAAAATCTCCCCGGAATGGACCAGGTCGCGTCTGCCTTCGCCAGTGGAGGTGATCCGGCTCTCTCCTATTTCCGCGTCGAGGAAGAATTCTGGGCCTTCGACGCCGACTCCCTCGAGGCAACCCCGTTAGGCTTCGCCGAGCACGGCGTCTCCACCAGCTCCCTGCGCGCCCTGGAGGCGTTTCCGGTCGACGACCACGATGTGATCGCGTGCTTCCGTCAGGACGGGGAGGTGATCGTCTTCGACCCGAGCGCCGACGAGGTGTCCGTCCATGATGTCGCCGTCGACAGCGCCCCGGTGATCGCCCACAGCATCGGGCTCGGCCCGGACCGCAACGTCTGGGTGGGCGCCTACCTCAGCGCCGGCGTGATCGCGACCGTCGACAGTCACAGCCGAGAGATCACCCAGCTGGAGGGGCCGGAACAGGGTGATGCCATCGCCGCCGTCGGTCCATATCTGATGGTCAGCAAGTACCCCAACGGCGTGGTCTATCGGTATGACGCGCGCGAGCCGTGGGAGTGGGATTCCAACCCCGACACCCTGGCCACCCTCATCTCCCCGCACCTGCAGGACCGGATCTTCGAGATGACCGACGCGGGCGGCCTGCTCGCCGCCGCCTCCATCCCGGAGTACGGGCACCTCGGAGGGGCGCTGAGCCTGATCGACCCGGACACCGGCGAGTACGACGTGTATCGCGATGTCGTGGCGGATCAAGGGGTCAGCACGGTCGTCCACCGCGACGGGATCATCTACGCCGGCACCACCATCTACGGCGGCATGTCCACCGTCCCGACCACCACCGATGGCCATCTGGTCGAGTTCGACCTCGACTCCCGTGAGGTCACCTCGACGATCGTCCCGGTGCCAGGCGACGAGACGGTCTCCACGCTTTGCTTCGAGCCCGAGGCATCGACCCTCGTCGGCGTCACCTACGAGAGCAACCTATTCACCTATGACATCACCACTCATGAGGTGACCTCGGTGATCGAACTGGGCATCACGCCGACCGGCGCCACCTGGGGCCGCAGCCCAACCCTGCGGTACCGCAAGCACGACAGGAGCTTCTACGGGGTTGGCGGTCAGACCTTCTTCCGGGTCTCAGCCACAGGCGAGGTGACGGTCCTGGACGAGGAGCACGCCTGGAAGTCGCTGACGATCACTGCCCGCGGCGAGATCTACCTGATCGACGACAACCGGGTGCACATCTACGACGTCGGTTGAGAGGCATGCCGCGGCGCCCCGAGAGGCTCGGGACGCCGCGGTTGTCCAACCGGGGCCCGACCAGCCGCGACCTGAGGGCCTAGCTGCGGGTCAGGTACTTGTAGTAATAACCCTCGGGCGAAGGCCTGGGCTGGACCCCGCCCACGTCGTCTGCGACCGCCCAGGTCTGGGCGTTCCACGTCACCGGAATGGTCAGCGCCATCTGCTCGCGCACGCTCGCCGCCTCGATGAACAGCCGGTCACGCCCGGCATCGTCGAGAGTGGCCACGGCCTCGTCGACCAGGTTCGCGAACTCCTGCGCCTGGTCCGAGGAGCGGGTCGAGAGGATCTCCTCGGCTCGCGCGGCCATCTCCGGTCCCTCCAGGCCTTCGTCGCTCTGGACCGCCTGCAGCTCGGCCCAATCATCCGCGGACAGGCTGAACTGCCGCACGTAGTCGTAGCCGAAGATGTTATAGATCCAATTGTTCAAGGTGGGCAGGCCTGAGAAGGTCCCGGCGTAGAAGCTCATCACCGAGTCGTCCTCATGAGGAGCCCAGCGAGTCTCGGAGTGGACCCCGCTCTCGAGGATCTCGATAGCGACATCGATGCCGAGGGCGTCGATCCATCCTTCGCGCAGCACCTCGAGCCACGGCTCCTCGAAGTTGTACTGGATCCGCACCCCGGGCAGGTCATCGAGGATCCCGGCCTCGTCCAGCAGGTCTTTCGCGGCCTCGACATCGTAGGAGACGGCCAGCTCCTTGCTCCAGCCGGGGACCACGTCCGGGATCAGCGCAGTGCCCGGCTGACCGGCCGAGACCTCGGTGATCATCTCGCGATCGATTGCCAAGGACAGAGCTCGACGCACTCGGTCGTCCCGGATCGCCTCATGGCCGCCCCACATCGCCTGGAGGTAGGACGTCCCGTACCCCTCGACCGTGACCACAGACTCCTGGAGCTCTGGATCGCGCTCCACGGTGGACGCGCTGACGGTGATCACGTCGAGATCGTCATTGCGGAAGGCGAGCAGATTGGTGGGCCCATCGCTGGCAAGGCGAAGATCGATCTGGCCGATCCCGACCGAGTCCGCATCCCAGTACTCCGGGTTGGCCTCCATCACCAGTGAGGAGTTCGGCTCCCAGCTCACCGGGACGTACGCTCCATTGCCTACCCAGCTCTCGGGTTGCTGCCAGCCCTGCTGGTCCTCCTCGACCGAGGGTGGATGCACCAGGACCATCGAGTAGTGCGACATCAGCAGCAGGAAGTCTGGGCTCGGGCTCTCGAGTTCGATCACCAGGGTCATGTCGTCCTCGACCGTGATACCGACGTCGGCCCAGTCGTCCAGAGCTCCGGATTGATAGTCGGCGGCACCCTTGATCCCCAGGCCGGGCAGGTAGCTTGACGCCCCGGCCGCGTAATTCCCGCCTGCGCCGGAGGGGTCCAGCAAACGCTGGAAGGACCACTCGGCATCGCCGGCGGTGACCGGGTCACCGTTGGACCAGGCGGCTCCTTTGCGCATGGCGAAGGTATAGCTCAACCTGTCTTCGCTGACCTCCCAGGACTCCGCTGCGGCAGGCACCACCTCCACCGCGTCCTCCTCCTGCAGAACCAGCCCCTCGAGGAGACCGGCTGGCACGACGAGCATCGAGTTGTTCACGTAGTGGGGATCAAGGCTCTCGATGGAGGCGGAGGACTGGACGATCTGCAGAGATGGCCGCTCATCGCCCGAGCCGTCGCCTCCGCCCTGCGCGTCGTCACCGAAGATAGTGCAGCCGGTGGCGAGCAGACCGGCGGCGCCCGCTCCGCCTCCCAGCACGAGCCGTCTGCTGAGGCGGCCGCCGTCGGGCGGACCAGCGGGGTCGATGGGGTATCGAATCGGGGTCATGGTGATCACCTTTCCAGGATGCTGGGCTCCGTCGCCCGCTCTCTGCAACCGATTTCTACCCAAGCCTCTCGCACTCTGCAACCGCTGTCAACGAAGCTAGGCGCCCCGCGGAAGCCGCGGTCAGGCCTGCTCCTCACAGCCCAAACAGCCGCTCCGCGTTGCGGTGCATGATCAGGTGCTCCTCGTGCTCGTCGAGGCCAGCGGCTCGAAAGGCACCGACGGCCAGGGCCGGGTCGATCAAGGTGGAGTCGGTACCGAATAGGATCCGCTCGGGGCCGGCCCGGTCGAGCACCCAGCGGATTCGGTCCGCCTCGGGCTGGGAATACCCGGGCTCGAGCCAGAGGCGATCGGTGCGGCGTATCGCCTCGGGGGCGAGCCTCCAGGCCGGACCGCCCATGTGCCCGGCGATCACTTGCACATCGTCCACCTGCGCGACCGTCTCTGCGAGGTCCAGCAATTGAGTCCCCCAGGAATGCACGAGCACCGGGAGCTTCCGTTCGGCGCACAGTCGCAGGGCATCGGCCATCTGCGGGGACCCGGCAGGAGTGGCCGCGTAGTCGGTGTGGATCTTCGCGCCGAGGAACAGTCCGGAGGGCAGCAACTCGTCGAGCTGCGTCTCGCCCTCGCCGAGGAATCGGGGGTCGACCACGAACATCCCGCGCAGGCGGTCTTGCCCGGTGATCGCGGCCGCCAGTGCGGGGTTCCCGCTGACCGCATCGTAAGTGACGGCCTCCACCCCGGAGACGAGCTGGATGTCGATGTCGTGCGCGTCCATGGAGCGCAGGTTGTCCGCTGTGCTCCCCCGGTCGGGCCCGAAGAACCACGGTCCCAGATGGGCGTGGACATCGATGATGCGCGTGGTCATCTCGGGCCTCCGCTCAGGCGAAGGAGGTTCCCGGAGGTCACCAGGCCCTGCTGCGTCGCATCGAGTCCGCTCGAGCGCAGCCGTTCGAGGGCGGAGTGCTCCTCGGACCATCCGCTGCGGGCGCCGAAGACGAGCCGCTGCGCTCCGACGTGCTCGGAGATGGTCTCCCAAGCGTCGGGGCCGCCCAGCAATCTGGTGGAGGCGTGGAATCCAGGTTCCTCGCGGGCGGCAAGAATGAACTCCCCCGCGTCGTAGAAATGCTGGTCCAGGAAGACGACCGTCGCGCCGAGACCCATCATCGCAAGACCAACGGATCGGGTCGATCCCTCGACCAGCACAGCCAGCCCCAGCGCGGTGGCCCGGCGGGTGAGCAGTCGTAGACGCGGCGCGGTGCCGGGGATGCCTTGGCGCGTGGTCGCGAAGCGGACCAGGCGTGTGCCGCGGTCGGCGGCGGCCGCCATTCGTGATTCGGCATCGACTGGATTGCGCAGGTCGACTCCGCACACGAACGTCCACCCGAAGGTCCGGGAGGCGTCGTCAGCCTCACGGTTGCCGGTTTCTGGGTCGTAACTCAGAGCCCGAAGACCGGAGACGGCGCCGCCGGCGATGCCTGCGGCTTCGAGGCGAGTCTGCATATCGGCAGCCGTCAGCCTTCGCCCGGTCGTGATGTCCCTGCCGATGAGCAGGTCGCAGTCGAGGATCATACGGGCATCACCGCTTCGTGGACCTTGACGATCGCCTCGGCCATCGCATCAACCTGCTGGTCGGTGAGGTTCTCGTTCCAGGGGATCGCCAGCAGTCGCTCTGACACGAGCGCCTCAGCGACCGGACAATCGCCGTCGGGGTACTCGGCCCTTCCGCGGATCGGGTACCCCGATCCTCCGTAGGCCGTGGGTTCCCGCAGCACGGGCTCCTGGTACAGCGGGCGGGCGATATATCCGGCCACACAGGGCACCCCTTCGGCGTTCAGAGCGGCCGCGAACCATCTCAGCTCCTTGTGGGTGAGCCCGTCGATCATCAGCGGGTAGTACCAGTAGGTATGGATACCGCTGGGTGTCGGCGTGGTCAGCCCCCGCAGCTGTTCCAGCGCATCGCTGAGCCGGTAGGCGCTGTGGCGCCGTCGTTCCACGACTGCTTGCAGTTTCGTCAACTGCACTCGTGCCACCGCGCCGCTGAGCTCGGGCATCCGGTAGTTCAGTGCGAAGGAGAGGTAGGTGCGTTCCCCGGTGTCGCGGGGCCACGCCTTGTCCGCGAACAGCCTCATCGAGCGGGCCAACTGCTCGTCGTCGGTGATCACCAGGCCGCCGTCACCGGTGGTGATGTGCTTGGTCTGCTGCAGGGAGAAGCACCCAAGGTGACCGATGGTCCCGACCAGGGGGCCATGGGTCGTCTCGCGTGTCAGATAGGCCTGGGCGCAGTCCTCTATGAGGAGCACGCCAGCAGTGTCGGCGATCCGGCGCAGTTCGCTGACTTCAGCTGCACCTCCGAAGAGGTGCACCACGACGATGGCACGGGTCCGGGAGGTGATCCTGCGCCGGACGTCCTCCGGGTCGAGGCATCCGGTGGCCGGGTCGAGGTCCGCAAACACCGGTATCGCGTTCTGGGCGAGAATCGGCAGCACCGAACCCATGTCGGAGATCGGCGGGACGATGATCTCGTCGCCCGGGGCCGGGTCGACCGCCGCGACGGCCAGGTGAAGGGCCGCTGTGCCGCTGGAGCAGGCGACAGCGTGGGCCGAACCCATCATCTCGGCGAACTCGCTCTGCAGTGCTTTGACTTCTGTGCCCCACACTCCGGAGAGCATCCCGGAGCGCAGGACCCGCAGGACTGCCACCTCCTCCTCGTCCCCAATGGTGCGGCCCGCGGCGTCGTTAGTGGTGGGCAGAGACCCGTGCGGGACTATCGCGGGGCCGCCATCGAGAGCAAGGAGCGGTTCAGCGGGCATCGGCATGTACCGGGAGCACGGCATCCAGTAGCGTCCGGGTGTACTCGTGGCGGGGTCGGGAGAAGATGTCGAAGGTCGCGCCGGTCTCGACGACCTTTCCTGACTTCATGACCATGACCTCGTCAGCGAACCTTTCGACCACGGCAAGGTTGTGGGTGATAAGCAGGATCGAGAAGCCGAGCTCCTCGCGGAGGGAGTCGAGCAGCTCGAGCACCTGGGCTTGCACCGAGGCGTCCAGTGCCGACGTCGGCTCGTCGGCGACCAGAAGATCCGGTTCGAGAGCGAGCGCCCGAGCGATCGCCACCCGCTGCTGCTCACCGCCGGAGAGCTGTCTGGGATATAGATCCGCGTAGCTGCCCGGCAGTTGCACCCGGTCAAGCAGGTCCAGAGCGTTACGTCGACGGTCATGCTTGGATCCGATGCGGTTGATGCGCAGGGGCTCGGCAATGTTCTCCGCCACGGTGGAGGCGGGGAGCAGCGAGCCGTAGGGGCTCTGGAAGACCATCTGCATGGAACGTCGCTGTAGACGCAATTCCCTGCGCCCCATCGCGAGAACATCCCGCCCGTCGAAGTGGACCTCACCGTCGGTAGGTTCGATCAGCCGCAGCACCAGGCGGGCGAGGGTTGACTTTCCAGATCCGGATTCGCCGACGACCCCGAGGGTGCCGCCCCTGGCGAGCTCGAAAGTGACGTCGTCCACGGCTCGGATCGGCCCCGCCGCCCCGGGGAACACCTTGACCAGTCCGCGAGCGTGGACGAGCGGTATCGGACCGCTCGGTGCCGGAGCAGTGGGTACTGGCCGCCCCGGCTCGCCGAGGTGCCCGCCGGTCGATCCAGCCGGCACCTCGCGCGCTGGCGTTTCCGCGGGCCCGGCCGGTGACATCGGCTCCGCGGATTGCGTGTCCTCGGAGGGAGTGAGGACCTGCTCGGGAGGCCGGATGTCCATGGCGGACTCCAGCAGCATCTTGGTGTACGGGTCCTCGGGGGCGGTGAGCAGCTGCTGCATCGTTCCCTGCTCGCGCACCTCACCGTGACGCAGCACCACGCCGTCCTCAGCCAGATATCGAGCGACCCCCAGGTCGTGCGTGATCATCACCAGGGCCATGCCCTCATCCTGCATATGGGACAGCAGGTCGAGAATCTGCTTCTGCACGGTGACGTCCAACGCAGTGGTCGGCTCATCGGCTATCACCAAGCGGGGCCGGGTGATGGTCGCCATTGCGATCATCGCGCGCTGGCGCATGCCGCCGGAGAGCTGGAAGGGATACATCTTCACCCGTCGCTCCGGTTCGGGTATGCCAACTTCCCCCAGCGCTTCGATGGCGCGCTTGCGGGCTTCCTGGCGCGTTCCCAGTCCGTGCCACAAGATCGCCTCGGACAGCTGCCTCTCGAGGGTGAGCGAGGGGTTCAGAGCTTCCATGGCGTTCTGGAAGACCATTCCCACTTCTCGCCCGCGAGTTCTGCGCAGACGATTCTTTCCAGCTGCGATCAGGTCGACCCTGTCCCCGGAACCGAGCTCGAGGTGTGCGGAGCCCGAGACCTTCGCGTTGCTGGGCAGCAGTCCCAGGATCGCGCGCATAGAGACGCTCTTGCCGGAACCGGATTCTCCGATCACTGCGGTGGCACCCTGGTCGGGTAACTGGAGGTCCAAGCCCTTGACGGCGTGGACTGTCGAGCCGTCGGTCATCGAGAAGTCAACAACCAGATCGGAGACGTCGAGAAGCATGAATAAGTCCTTCCTGGTCTATCGGCTAGGTCTCGTCGACGTCGAAGGCGTCGCGCACGCCATCGCCGATGAAGGTAAAGGCGACCATGATCGCGATGAAGATGATCGTGGGCCAGGCGATCAGGTGCGGATGGTTCAGGACATAGGCATAGCCGTCGATGATCATCGAGCCCAGCGAAGGCGTCGGTGGTGCGACTCCGAGGCCGAGAATCGCCAGGCCAGACTCGGCGAGCATGTTGGCGGGAATGCCAAAGCTGACGGTGACCAGCACCGGGCCAAGAGCGTTGGGGACCATGTAGCGCATCACCAGCGTCCATCCACCGGCACCCATGGAGCGGCCAGCCTCGACGTACTCCATAGTCTTCAGTCGCATGATCTGCGCGCGCAGCAGGCGAGACTGGCCAACCCACGAAGCGATCGACAAGGCGAGGATGATGGCCCAGGTCGAACGGCCCATGACCGCGACCAGCAGGACCGCGAAGAGATACCCGGGGAAGGCGAACATCACGTCGGTTGCGGCCATCAGGATCTGGTCGTACTTGCCGCCTTTGTACCCAGCCACGAGGCCGATCACAAAGGCGACGGAGAGGGAGATCAGCTCCGCTGCGATCGCGATGAACAGCGCGGTGCGGATCGAATAGATCAACCGGGAGAAAATGTCCCGGCCCAACGGGTCCGTCCCCATGACGAACCCATCGCTGAAGGAGGGCAGCAGCTCCTGGCCGGCGTGAATGGTCGCATACCCATAGGGCGCGATGATCGGCGAAGCCAGCGCTACCACCGAAACCACCAGAATGAAGGCGAGACTTATTACCGCCAGCCAATTGCGCAGGAAGCGCTGCCATCGACGCGTCCATTCACTGGTTGCGCGTGGTGCCGACGCAGTGATGGCCGCCGACTCCTCTACGCCCGATTTCGCGGTAGCAGTCATCAGATTGCTCCTCTCGTCGCCGTGCCTTCAGCCGAGACAGGCTGACCGGTGTCCCCGGTGCCGTCGCCATCGGCGACGTCCTGTCGGCGGCGCCCCTCGGAAGCCAGTCCGAGGTCGGCTCGCACTCTCGGGTCCACCGCCGCGTAGCTGAGATCGACCAGGAGGTTCATCACCATCAGCAGTGCAGCGAAGAAGAGTGTCGTGCCCATCAGCAGCGGCATGTCTCGACTGACCGCCGCCTGGGTGAAGTAGTGCCCTAGCCCAGGGATACCGAAGATCTGCTCGACGAAGATCGTTCCGGTCGCGAGAGAGGCGAACATCGGTCCGACCACGGTCACCAGCGGCATCAGCGAGTTGCGCAGCACATGGCCGATCAGTACCGCGCTCTCTCGTCCGCCCTTGGCCCGGGCGGTGACGACGTACTCCTGCCTCAGGTTCTCCAGCATCGAGGAGCGCACATATCGTGCGAGTACTCCGATCGGGGCGATCGCGAGCGCCAAGGTGGGCAGGACCATGTGCTCCGGCCCCTGCCAGCCATATAGGGGCAGGACCCCGAGCGCGACCCCGAAGATCAATACCAGCACCAGGCCGGCGAGGTAGTTGGGCAGACCGTTCCCGATGGTCGCCACGAACATCGTGCCGGTATCGAGAATCGTGCGTCGTCGCACTGCCGCCAATATTCCGATCGGCAGAGCTACTCCGACCGCGACCAGGGTTGCGGTCACCGCTAGTGCTGCCGAGATCGGGAAGGCGGAGGCGATGATCTCCTCCACCGTGCGGTGGGGGTACCGGTAGCTCGGCCCCAAGTCTCCGGTGACGGCGCCCGTCATGAACGTCGTGTACTGCTCCCACATCGGCACTTCGGCCCCGTAGCGGTCCCCGAGCTCCGAACGAGTCTCGGACGTGGCCTGTTGAGCGAGGCTCACGTTGCCTCCACCCGCAGCCTGGATCCCGGCAAAGTCCCCTGGAGCCAGCTGCAACAGGCCAAAAGTCAGAACCGAGACGGCGAACAGACACAGCACCAGACGGACCAGGCGGCGTCCGACGAACATGACGATCTTCATCGATCCTCCTAACAGGTGAGCGTGCGCTCGTCTACTCGGACACTGAGAGGTGTTTGTAGTAGTAGCCCTCCGGCGAGGGGCGCAGTTGAATGCCGCTGAGCCGGTCGGACCCAGCGAGCAGTTGTGATCCCCACGCCAGCGGGACGGTGTACGCGAGCTGCTCGCGCTGCTTCGCAGCGTCGATGAACTTCCGGGCCCGCTCGTCCACATCCAAGGTGGTCACTGCTTCCCCTGCCATCTCGGCATACTGCTGGGCTTCGTCCGTGGACCTGGTGGAGAGGATCTCCTCGACCTTGCCCGCGACCTGGGCGCCGTTCATACTCTCGTCGCCCTGAACGGCCTGCAGCTCCTCCCATGCCTCGTAGGGCATCGAGAACTGCCGGACGTGGTCAGAGCCGAAGATGTTCAAGATCCAATTGGTCATGGTCGAGACACCGGCGAACGACCCGTAGTAGTAACTCATGGACGAGGTGTCCTCGTGTGCCTGCCAGCGGGTCTCGGAATGCACGCCCGCCTCGAGGATGTCGATGGTGACATCCAATCCGAGCACGTCGATGAGTCCTTCGCGCAGGATTTCGAGCATGGGCTCCTCGTAACCCGCCTGGATCCGTAGCCCGGGCAGGTCATCCATGACGCCGGCCTCCTCGAGTAGCGCTCGGGCGCCGTCGGGGTCGAATGGCGCCACCAATTCCTCGCTCCAGCCGGGAACGCTGTCGGGGATAAGGGAGCCCGCTGCCACGATCCCGGCGTTGGTCGCGGCCAGTGCCTCACGGTCGATCGCCATCGAGATGGCTCGACGCACCTGCTGGTCCTGGATCGCCTCGTGCCCTCCCCACATCGACTGCAGGTAGAAGGTGGAGTACCCATCAACCCGGACCGTGGATACCTCCAGGTCAGGATCGGTTTGCAGGGTCTCTCCCGTCACGCCGATGATGTCGAGCTCTCCATTGCGAAAAGAGAGAGTCTGGGTGGTCAGTTCGCCAGAGAGCTGAACGGTGATTCTCTGGACTTGAACGTTGTCGGCGTCCCAGTACTCAGGGTTCTTCTCCATCTCCAGGGTCGAGTTGGGAACCCAGTTGGTGAGCACATAGGGGCCGTTCCCCACCCAGTTCTCGGGCAGGGTCCAGTTCTGCGGCTCCGCTTCTACGGAGGGCGGGTGGAGCACGCTCATCGAGTAGTGGGTCATATTCAACAGCAGGTCCGGATTCGGGCCCTCCAGCTCGATCACGACGGTCGATTCGTCCGGAGCGCTGATGCCGACGTCAGCCCAGGTATCCAGGGCGCCGGCCTGGAAATCGGCAGCCCCCCGGATCTGGGCACTGGGCAGATAGCTCGAGGCGCCGGTGGTGTAACCCGATCCTGCTCCGCTGGGGCTCAGCAGCCGTTGGAAGGACCAGACGGCGTCCTCTGCCGTGATCGGGTCGCCGTTGGACCAGTTGCCCTGGCGCAGATGGAACGTATAGGTCAGCTCGTCCTCAGAGACGTCCCAGGACTCCGCGATGGCGGGGACCACCTCGGAGCCGGTCTCGTCCTGCATCACCAGGCCTTCCATCATGCTGGCAGGCAGGATGTACATGCTGCTGTTGACGTAATGCGGGTCGAGACTATCGATGTCTGAGGTCCGGGCGATGGTGATAGCGGGGCCGTCGTCGCCCCCGCCGCTTCCTCCTCCGCCGGAACCGGAACCGAAGATCGAGCAACCGGTGGCGAGCAGGCCGGTCCCGCCGATGCCGGCGCCCAGCAGGACCCGTCGGTTGAATTGGTTCGAACTCTTGATCACTGCCATGTGATTCACCTTTCCGATACGGTCGGCACCGTCGCCTCAGGGCGTCCTCGCCCCGTGACCGCAAACGCTTTCTGTGTGAAGCATCACGCTCACTGCAAGCGATGTCAAGGGGGTGTGGCGACCGGTTGCAGATCTGGGGCCACCGTCATCGAATCGTGATCACGAGGCCGCAGGCGGGACCCTTCTGGTCCCGCTCGGGTCACAGTTCCCGGGCTCGCACGGCGTGCCGCCTCGTCAGCTGCTGTACAGCCCGACCGGCACCCGATCCACGCGCACGTACCCGTCCCGCACCGAAATCAGCTCGGGGCGCCGCAAGGCCAGCTTCGCGTTGGCATCGGCCGCGTACTGGCGGCTGTTGTACTCGATCTGGGGCCAATCGGCACCGATCTCTGCGCCGAGACCGAGCGAATGCTCAAGGGCGGCGCCGACTGTGGTCAAGTCCTGTATTGCCACCCGCAGCCCGAGAGCACGGGCCGCAGTCAGGGTGGCCATCGCATGGCACTGTCCCTTCGCCGCCTTGATGACCACGCCGGACCAGCCCTGCTCTCGCAGTGTCGCGAGCTGACCGAGGCTCGAATACCCCTCATCCATGAGCACCGGAAATCGGCTGGTCAATCGATCCATCCTGGCGGGATCGATCACGGTGCCACGCGGGAAGGGCTGCTCGAGATAGGTGATCGCCGAGGCAGCACGACTCGAACGGGCCGCGAGTTCGTCGAGCATCTGCTCTAGCGCTTCGATGGAATATGCCTCATTGGGGTCCAAGGAGAAGGTGGCCCCGGGGAGGCCGCTGGCGAGCGCGTACACATCGGCGATACGTTTCGCGTCGCTCGACGGATCACCGGCGAGCTTGAGCTTGAGGTGGGCGACTCCCTCAGTCCGGATCCAGTCCTCCAGACCGGCGGGCCCTGCCGCGCCCTCCTTCCGACCGGCTCCCTGCAGGGGATCGCCCACTCCGAGCGCGTGCTGGACAGGCAATGCAGAGCGCCGCGGCCCCAGATAGTCCCCCGGGTACACACCGGCCAACTCGGGGATCACCCAGCCCATGTCCTGGTTCATGTACTCGCGGGTGTACATCTCGTAGGGGCTCCGTCCCGCCGTGCGAGACCAGGCGTCATGGAGGGCACTGTCGATGGCGCCAAGGGCCAGCAGCCCTGCCAGGGGCGGGATCTCCTCGAACCCTGCCCGCTGCGCGGTGGCCTCGAGGACTGCGCCGAGTTCCGCTTCGAGAGGGCGCCATAACGTAAACGGGTCTCCCACGCCTTGTAGCTCGACAAGCCGAGCGGCCAATGTACGCACGAGCTCACGCAGGAGCTGGTCTCGCTCGTCCAGGCTCAGCGATGAGCGGGGCCACGACCAGGGCACTGAGAGGATGCCTGCACCGGAGCCGTGCCCGGATGTTCCCGCGCGCGTCTTTACTGCCACGTGGACCTTCGCCGAGGTCAGGTGGGCCATCGGCCGCCCACTGATCACAAACGGCGGTGTGAGCGGGATGTCCGTGAACGAAGCCTCAGCGTCGACCACCCGGATATCCCCGGGGAGCTCTCGACATTGAACGGACGCCACATGCATGCTGGCCTCATCCGGTCCGCGCAGGCCCGGTCGACTGCCGCACCACCAGCTCGACCCCGAGCTGCCGTTCCACCAGCGCCTGGGCGCCGCGCGCAGCGCCTTCACCGGATCCGGTTCCAGCCCCGAGGTCCAGCCCCAGTGCGATGTCCAGCGCGGTCGACCCCATTTCTCGCAACGGCAATCGCACAGTGGTCAACGATGGCGAGAGGTCCTTCGAGACGTCGATGTCGTTGAAGCCGGCCACGGAGATGTCCCCCGGAACGCTGCGCCCATGGTCACGCAGATACGACAGGGCTCCGATGGCCATCTGATCCGCGGTGCCGGTGATCGCGGTCAGCTCCGGGTGCTGCTCCAGCAACCGGCCGGCCGCGTGATATCCCTCGTCCCTCGTCGGCGGTCCGTGATGAATGACCAGTCGAGCCCCGGCCTCATCGAGGGCTTCCTTGAGGCCGCCGAGGCGCTCCTCGGTGGAGACCAGGGTGGCAGCCCCGGCGATGAGGGCGATGTCGCGATGGCCGAGCCCAGTCAGGTGCTGGCCCAGCATCCGGCCGCCGTCGCGGTTGTTGACCAGCACTCGGTCCACATCGATCACCGGGGTGCCGATGGCGACCACTCGCCCGCCGGCGGCGCGGAAGGATGTGACGCGAGTGGCGATGCCCGCTCGGTAGCTCTCGTCGTTCAGTCCGGAGCCGGCCAGGATCACCGAGTGGGCCCGGTGAGATTGGAGCATCCGGAAGTACCCGAGCTCGCGGGCCGGATCACGCTCGGTGTGGCAAATGGTCACCAATAGGTTCTCCGCCGTGGCGCGGTCGTGGATGCCGTTGACGATCTCGGAGAAGTAGGGGTCGCCCACATCGCCGACCAGCACGCCGATGGTGCCGGTGTTGCCTCGCAGCAGCCCCTGGGCCTGGGCGTTGGGAACATAGTCGAGATCCTCTGCGGCCTGCCGGACCCGGGCACGGAGTTCGTCGATCACGGGATAGCTGCTGCCCGACAGAACGCGCGAGGCGGTGGGGACCGACACGCCGGCACGTTGCGCGACGTCCTTCAGGGTGACTGCCATGCAGGGAGGATAACTGTTGCAATCGGTCGCTTGACGCTTCCACGGAACCGTCCTACGCTCAGCCAGGGAGAGAAACGCTTTTCTCTCGACCGATCCACGACGTGAGGACGATCAGTGTCGACCGCGACCACACGCATCCCGGGGACAGCGCTCCCCACCACATGCCCGCGCGACGAGGCCGAGCTCGACGAGCTGCTTTCCCGTCCACTGCCTGGTGTGGGCAAGGCCCTGGCCGCTGCCGGCGGTGACATCGTGATGCTAGGTGCGGGCGGCAAGATCGGCCCCACCATGGCCCGGATGGCCCGCCGGGCCCTCGACGAGGTGGGCTCCGACGCCCGCGTCATCGCGGTCTCTCGCTTCTCGGACCCAGCCGCCCGGGAGCAGCTCGAGTCCAACGGCGTCCTCGTGCACCCGGCTGACCTCTCCGACTCCGCGAACTACGCGGATCTGCCTGATGCCGCGGCCATGTTCTATCTGGCCGCGATGAAGTTCGGCACCGCCGGCAATGAACACCAGACCTGGTGGTCCAATGCCGCGATGCCGGCCATGGTCGCTGATCGGTATCGCGGGGTGCCCTCGGTGGTCTACTCCACCGGCAACGTCTATCCGCTGACCCCGCTGGGCTACGGCGGGTCCGCGGAGTCCGACCCGGCCGAGCCGGTCGGTGAGTACGCGCAATCGTGCTTGGCCCGCGAGCGCCTGTTCAGCTACGCCGCCCACACCTGGGGGACGCCGACGACGCTCTTCCGCCTGAACTACGCCTGCGAGATGCGCTATGGGGTGATCGCCGACGTCGCCACCAAGATCGCGGCCGGCGAGCCGGTGGACGTGACCATGCCGGCCGTCAACGTCGCCTGGCAGGGCGATATCAACGCCTGGGCACTGCGCTCGATCGCAGTGGCGGACTCGGATCCGTACCTGCTCAACGCCACGGGACCGGAGACGGTGCCGGTGCGCCGCATCGCGCAGTGGCTCGGCGAGGAGATGGGAACGGAGCCGATCATCGTCGGCGACGAAGCGACAGACGCCCTGCTGAGCGACTCCTCTGCCGCCCACGAACTGTTCGGCTACCCCAGTGTTCCTCTGCGTCGGCTGGTGCGCTGGGTCGGGCAGTGGGTGTCCGGCGGTGGCCGACAGTTGGGCAAGGCCACCAAGTTCCAGCAGCGGGAGGGGAAGTTCTGATGACCGATCTGGAGGAGCGGACGGCCACAGACCTGCACGCCCGCCTGGATGCAGGCGTGGTGATCCCCGCCCATCCCCTGGCGCTGGACGACAGCGGTGCATTGGACCTTGCCGCGCAGCGGGCACTGACGCGATACCAGCTGGCCGCAGGTGCCCATGGCCTGGCCGTCGGCGTCCACACCACGCAGTTCGAGCTCCACCACGACCCCGGGCTGCTGCGCACGGTGTGGGAGCTGGCCGCGCGCACGGCCGAGGAGACCCCTCCGGCAGCAGCCGCTCCCCTGGCGCACCGCCCGGTCATGGTCGCGGGCCTCGTCGGCGACACCGCGCAGGCGGTCCGGGAAGCGGAGACCGCCCGCGAGCTCGGGTATGAGGCAGCGCTGATGAGCCCTTGGGGTATGAGCAAGCGCTCCGAGGCCACTCTGCTGGAGCGCGCCGAGGCCGTCGGCGAGGTCTTGCCCACGATCGGCTTCTACCTCCAGAACAGCGTCGGCGGCACGCCGCTGACCAGGAGGTTCTGGCGCAGGCTGTTCGAGCTGGAGTCAGTGGTAGCCGTGAAGGTCGCTCCCTTCGACCGGTACCGCACGAACGATGTGCTGCAGGAGCTGCTGGCCCACGACCGCTGGGACCGGGTCGCGGTGCTGACCGGCAATGACGATGCCATCGTGCACGATCTGCTCACCCCTTATCGGGCGACCGTCAAGGGGCAGCTGCGCGAGGTGCGCGCCCGCGGCGGATTGCTGGGGCAATGGGCAGTGGGCACGAAGGCAGCGGTCGAGCTGGTCGCCCGCGCGAACGCCGCGGTCGCATCCGGCGCGATCGATCAGGACCTGATGGCCTCGGCCACCGATCTGGTCGAGGTCAATGCCGCCGTCTTCGACGTCGCTCACGACTTCGCCGGCTGCGTGCCAGGGGTCAACGAGGTGCTGCGACAGCAGGGCCTGGTGTCCACCACCACCAGCCTGGGCCCGGACCTCCTCTCCCCCGGCCAGTCCGAACTGATCACCTCCACCCGCAGCCGCTACCCCGAACTGCTGGACGAACAGTTCGTAACTGACGGCAAGGACGCGTGGCTGTCATGAGCCGCCGGATCGTGGGATGGGGTTCCTCCTCGATGGCCCTGATCGGCCCGGCGATGGACTCTGTGCTGGCCGCCGACGGCATCCGCTTCATCAACGAGGGCCGCGGCGGGGAGACCTCCCACCACACTGCCGCCCGCATCGGTTCCCTGCCCGTGCCGGTCCGCGTCGCAGGCGGCACGCTACCGAACGCAGGGACAGTGCGGATGGGGCCGACGGGTCTGGACCTGTCGGCCGCCGCGCTGAAGCCCTTCGCAGGGCGCGTCGGCGACCTCGACGTCGTCGTGCATGGCAGCGAAGAGGGCGTCTTCCTCACCCGCACCGAGCCGGGAGCCCCCGTTCCTGTCGACGGCGGCCCTGTCGTCCCGAATCTGGGCACCGCCTGGCGCGGGGAGGACTGCCTGCTGTGGATGGGCAAGAATGACCTGAATCGGGGGTCGAGCGCCACTGGGGTGATAGCGCGCATCGATGCCACTGCCGATTGGCTAGCCGAGGCCGGGGCCCGCGTGGTGGTGATCAGCCAGTTCACCAACAATGACTCCGATCCCGAGATGCGCGACAAGATCTTGGCGATCAACACGGCCGGCGCCTCCCGTTACGGCGACTGCTATGTCGACGTCCAGCGCTTCCTCACCAGTCGCGAACTGCCCGCCGTCACCGGCCTCGCACCGACCCCTGAGGACCTCTCGGAGCGGCGTGCGGGCAACAAGCCACCCTCGCTCTCGACCGATCCCGGTCACCTCACCACAGCCGGGTCCCTTGCCGTCGCTCGCCACCTCCGGGCGCACCTGCACCGCCTGGGCTGGCTGGACTGTTCGACCGCCTGACCCGCGGCACTGGCGTGCTGCCACTGGACCCCTCATCCCTGCTGCTCCAGCCCTCGAAGGAGACCGCATGACCACCCCCGCCGGCAACACCCGCATCTTCGTCGCGATCACTCCAGAGGAGTCAGACCGCCTGTACGACGAATCGACTCGCGCACGGCTCGCCGGCCTGGGCGAGGTGACATGGAGCAAGGATGGCTCCCTGCCCGCCGACCTCGCCGATGCCTACGACGTGCTGATCACTTCCTGGAGCACCGGCAAGTTCGCCCCCGAGGCGGTGATCGGCGAGCGCCTGCGCCTGGCCGTGCACACCGCCGGCACCATCCGCGGGCTGTTCCCGCGCTCGGTGCTTGAGCAGGGACTGCGCCTGGCCCAGGGCGGTTCGGCCCCGATGGCCGTCCCGGTCGCCGAGCTGTCCCTGACACTGACCCTCGCCCTGCTGCGGAACCTCCACTGGATGGACCGGCGCCTGCAGGCCACGCGAGACTGGTCGAAGAGCGGCCTCGGCCGGCTCACTCACGGAATCCGGGAACAATCGATCGGAATCGTAGGCCTGTCCCGCACCGGGCGCGAGTACGCCTCCATGGTCACCGGGCTCGGAGTGCAGACGGTGCGAGCCTTCGACCCGTACGTCGGCCCGGACGACGCCGCAGCCCTGGGTGTGGAGCTGGTGGACCTGGCCGAGCTGTGCGCCACCAGCGATGTGCTCGCCATCCACGCCCCAGTCACCGAGCAGAGCCGTCACATGCTCGACCAGGACATGATCGGCCGACTGCGTGACGGTGCCATCGTGGTCAACACCGCCCGCTCGGCAGTGATCGACATGGAGGCGCTGAGCGAACAACTGGTCTCCGGGCGCCTGAGCGCGGGGCTGGACGTGTTCGACGTCGAGCCGCTGGCAGCGGACTCACCGCTGTACGGGCTCGACAACGTACTGATCACACCGCACGTTGCCGGTGGCACCATCGAGGCGCGCTTCGCGCAGGGTGCCGGGGTGACCGATGAGATCGTCGCTTTCTTGAGCGAAGAGCCGATGCATTACGAGGTCACCGCGGATATCTACGACCGACTCTCCTAGGTGTATGAGGTCATGACTGTGTCGTCCCGGGGTCGGAAGGAAGGAACAGGCCTCTGACCGGCACGATAGGCAGTGTCTAGACCTCTGCCGCCCGGGAAGAACCCGTTCCATCACCTACCGTTATTCGCCGCTGACCTCCGCCGGCAGACTCCGCCTGATCGAACCCGTCGAGACGAGGGCCGTCTCAGCGCCCACACACCGCCCGCGCTGATCAGCCCCCGCCACTCGAGTCCGCGAACGCGTCGACAAGGTCATGACCTCATGCATCTCGGGCGAAGCGCGTCAGGTTCTGTGGTGCAGAACGCTCCGTGGCGGGGCAGGGTCAGGGGCAGCGCATGCCGACGACCAGAACCGCGTCCAGGAATACCGACTGCGCGGGCCCGGTCCACTGCCCGAGAGTGGGCCGAACGGTGACGGTCACGTCCTCGAAGTTGCCAGTGGGCCGCCGGTAGACGTACGTCGTGGTCGTCTGCGTGAGGGTCTGGGTGCTCGCACCTCGCTGGATGGTGAGCTGGTAGCCGACGCCTGCACTCGGGGTCCCCGTCGGCCGCTCCCAGTTGACGGTCGCCGTGGTCAGCAGACCGGAGGTGCACCTCAGGTTCCGCACCGTGCCGAGCTGCAGCGCCGTGAAGGCGCCGTCGGCAGGCTTGGTGGCCGTCCACAGCGCGTCCGTCCAGGCACCGCCGGCTTCGCGCTCGTGCCGCGGTCCCGATGGCAGGGCCCCTGCGCGTTCGTGATGCTCACCGCCGACCCGCCCTACCGCCCGGACAGCTGCACCGCAGCCCGCAGGCGCCGCTGTGGATATGCTCGCGACGCAGACCCGCACCCGACAGGTCGGAACGAGGCGAATGATGGCCACCAAGAAGCTCACGACGCTCGGCCCGAAAGGCAAGGGCGCGATGGACACCGCGAAGTGGGCCCTTCCCCTTCTGCTCGCGGCAGGGCGCTGGGTCTCCGCGAACCCTGAGATCCTCGCCAGGGTGAAGGACCAGATCGCGCAGTTGACGACGGCGCGCACCAGCACGGCCGACGGGGTGCTCGAGACGATCTCCGTGCTGCGGGGGAACGTCGACTACCTCGCGAACTCCGCCGACGACGAGCGCGAGACCCACCTGGCCCAGGACTGGGCCAAGCGGCTCGACCGCTGCGAGCAGGCAGCCCTGCTGCTGAAGGCGCCGGGCGCTCCGCGCAAGGAGCGCAAGGCACTGAAGAAGAGGATCGACGCGCTGCGCTCGGAGATCATCGCGGCGTTCATCGCCGAGCAGGGTGAGGATGCGCAGTCGCCGAGCCGGTGAGACGGGACAGGGGCGGGCACCGAGGGCTGCTCGCCCTCTCAGGCCTCCTCGGAGCGCAGCTCCGCAAGTACTCGCTGGATGATCTCCTCGTACACATCCTGCGTGTAGTGGAACGGGGCGAGGCCCCAACGGTGCTCGGGGTCCGCGAGCACGCCCAGCGGCTGCATCTCCAGGAGCGTGAATCCGAGCTCGCGCAGGCGCTCGTAGTAGCGGCGGTACGCCTCGTTGGCTTCGATGGCGCTGGTGCCCATGCTGACCGGGGTCTCGCGGCCGTCGGTGGTCACCAGTGCCCACGGCACCTGCAGCACGACGGTCTTGTCGACGAGGTCGAGCTGGCGCAGGTGGTCGCGGAACTGCTCTGCGCGCGGGGACCAGAGGGCGAAATGCTCGTCGGTGCCGAAGGCGACGTGGTGCGCTTCGTCGACCACGGCCAGCACCTCGGGCACGGCGGTCAGGTCGATGCTGCGGGTGACGACGGTGCCGTCGTCGAAGACGTGCACGCCATGTCGCTCATCGGTGAGGTCCCAGAGCAGGAGGTCGGTGCGGGCCGCGATCGCGTCGAGGCGCGTCTCGAGGTCTCCGGAGAAGTCGGCTTCCATCATGCGTCGTTGGAAGCGGGAGGAGACCTGCGGGTCTGCCGGGAACCGAGCAGCGGCGTCCTGTCCGGCAGAGATCAGTGACTGGCGCGCGATGTAGTCCGCGACAGTGAGCTGTGAACCGCCGGCGAGGTCCACGGAGTCGCGGGCCACGCAGCTGCCATAGATCGTGACGCGTGCAGGCGTCGTCGTGGCAGGCTGGTCGGTCACAGCGCTCCTTCTTCTTGCCGACGATGGGTGACCCGAGCGGTCCGGGTCGGGCGACAGACTACCCGCGCCGATACCGTCGGTCCCCGAGTTGCCCCCACCCTGTGGCGCTCGCGACACCCTCCGCCACCCAGCCAGCGCTCCCTGGTGACCGCTCCCTGCGAGGCAGGTCACCGTGGGATCATGAGGCGCCCGATCCTTCTCTCCCCCGACCAGAGGTGCCCATGCCCGCGCAGTTCTCCTCGTCCCGCCTGCAGACTCTCCGCACGGGACTGTGGCATCTGCGCACCGGTGGCCCGTCCCAGCTGCGCACGTGGCGGCGCCGTCGGCGCACGGTCACCTATGGGGTGGGCGACGGGCTGGGCAGCGTCGACTCGACGGGCCAGCTCTCCTTCCCGCCTGCGAAGCTGCCCGACCGCGCCCCGCATATGCCGGGAGTGCGCGTCGCGGTGATCCTGGACGACTTCTCGATGCTGGCCTGGAGCCACGAGTTCGAGACGGTCGCGGTCACCCCGCAGCGGTGGCGGGAGCAGCTCGCCGAGGCACCGGTGGACCTGCTGCTGGTGGAATCCGCCTGGCACGGCAACAAGGATGCCTGGCAGTACCAGCTGACCGGCTCGAAGGCCCCTACCGAGCCCCTGCGGGACCTGGTGGCGCACTGCCGGGAGGCCGGCATCCCCACCGTGTTCTGGAACAAGGAGGATCCGCCGCACTTCGAGGACTTCCTGCCCACGGCGAAGCTGTTCGACCAGGTCTTCACCACGGACGTGACACTGCTGCCCCGGTACCGCGAGGAGCTCGGGCACGACCGGATCGAGGTGCTGCCCTTCGCGGCGCAGTCCGCGGTGCACAACCCGATCCGCCCCAAGCACGGCCACCAGGCGCGGGACGTGGCCTTCGCGGGCATGTACTTCGCGCACAAGTTCCCTGAGCGCCGCGAGCAGATGGACATGCTGCTGGGCGGGGCGCTGGACGTCTCGCCGAAGATGGACAAGGGCCTGGAGATCTTCTCCCGCTTCCTGGGTGACGACGAGCGGTACCAGTTCCCCGGGGCGCTGGCCGATCGGGTGGTCGGCTCCCTGAGTTACGACCGGATGCTCACGGCCTACAAGGCGTACAAGGTGTTCCTCAACGTGAACTCCGTGACCACGAGCCCCTCCATGTGTGCGCGACGGATCTTCGAGATCTCGGCGTCGGGCACGCCGGTGGTCACCGCTCCCTCACCGGCGATCGGCGAGTTCTTCAGCGAGGACGAGGTCCCGGTCGTCGCCGAGCGGGAGGACGCGGCGCACGTGGTGCGGGCGCTGGTGCGCTCCCCCGAGCTGCGGGACCGCACGGTGCACCTGGCCCAGCGTCGCATCTGGCATGAGCACACCTACACCCATCGCGCCCGCCAGGTCCTGGACGCCGTGGATCTGGGCGGCAAGGCCGGGAAGGCGGGCCTGCCCGGCGGTGCCGGCCTGCCGACGGTCAGCATCATGGCCGCCACCAACCGGCCCGAGCAGCTCGACCACCTCGTGAGCCAGGTGGCGCAGCAGGCCGGGGTGGAGCGGCAGCTGCTGCTGATCACCCACGGTTTCGAATCATCGACCGAGACCGCACTGCGCGCCCGGGAGCAGGGCATCGAGAACGTGGTGGTGCTCGAGGCGCCGAACAGCTGGAGCCTCGGTGCGTGCCTGAACGCCGCGGTCCAGCGGGCCGACGGGGAGGTGTTGTCCAAGATGGACGATGACGATCTCTACGGCGAGTTCTATCTCCACGACCTGCTGCGGGCCCGCGAGTTCTCCGCTGCGGACGTGGTGGGCAAGCACGCCCACTACATGCACCTCGCGGGGGCCGACGCGACACTGCTGCGCTTCCCCTGGATGGAGCACCGCTTCACCGACCGCATCATGGGGCCCACCATCACCGGTGGCCGCGACGTGTTCACCGCCCATCCCTTCGCGGACGTCTCCCGCGGGGAAGACACCGGGTTCCTCGAATCCGTGACCGCGGCCGGTGGCCGCATCTACTCTGCGGACCGCTTCAACTTCACCCAGATGCGCCGCGGCGAGGCGGGCGGCCACGCGTGGTCCGCGAGCGATCGCGAGATCCTCGCGACTGGGGACGTGGCGTGGTTCGGACTCAACGAGCAGCACGTGATGGTCTGACAATCCTCCGCGCCCCCCGTGCACGTGGCGGGGATTCCCCCGTGGGAGAGACGACGCGCCGCAGAAACCCTCACTCCACCTCGCGCGCCGGGCCGATCGAGTTGCGGTGGATGAAGTGCGCGAACAGCGAGGGCGGCTCCGCGCTCGCGCGGCCAGCCATCGCCTCGAGCAGCAGCCGGGCCGCCGCGACCCCGGTCTCGAGCACGGGCTGCGAGACCACAGTCAGAGGCGGTGAGATCAGCCCCGCCCAGGGCGGGTCGTCGAACACGGCGACGGAGACGTCGCCGGGCACGGACAACCCCAAGCAGCGCAGTTCCTCGAGGCCGGCGACGGCGATGACCGCGTCCGAGGCGAGCAGCGCAGTCACCGGCGCATCGCCCGTGACGAGCTCGCGGACATGCCGACGGATGTCCTCGGCGCCGCGGGCCCCCACCCGGACGTCCTCCGCGCGCATCTCGAGACCGTGCACGCGCAGCGCCCCGGTGATGCCGAGCAGGCGCCGCCCCACCGGGGTGTGCGCGACCTGCGGGTCCTCGTTCCAGCGCGCCGCGGAACTGGTCAGGGTGGAGACGAAGCCGATCCTCCGGTGTCCGGCTGCCACCAGGGCATCGGTCAGCTCGCGAGCCGCGGCCTCCACGTCGACCACGACCGACGGGGCGGCGAGTCCCGGCACGTCGCGATCGAACAGAACCAGCGGGCGCCCGGCGTCGACCAGGGCCTGCAGGTGCGCGAACTCCGACGCCAGCGCGGGCGCGACGAGGAATCCGTCCACCCGTTTGCCGTCCAGGGCGCGCACGGCGTCGACCTCCAGTTCATGGGACTCTCCCGTGTTCATGAGGACCACGTCGTAGCCCGCCGCACGCAGGGTGTCGGAGATCCCGCGCACACTGAGCGCGAAGAAGGGGTTCTCTATGTCACCGACCACCACGCCGACGGACTGCGAACGGCCGGTGGACACACTCCTGGCCAGGCTGTTCGCGCGGTACCCCAGCTCCTCGGCCGCCACCAGCACACGGGAGAGCACCGCCTCGCTGACCGCGCCGTACCCGCCCAGCGCCCGCGCTGTCTGCGCCCGAGACACCCCGGCGCGGGAGGCGACATCGCCGATCGTGACATCGCGTCGCGCTGAGGACATCTGCGTCTGAACCTTCCTTGACGGCCGCTCTGGATCGCCCTACAGTACCTGACACACCACAGTAGAGACCGGTCTCATCAAGGCCGATTGAGACCGGTCTCTACCAATAGATCGACTCCGACAGATCTCTCTCAGTGCGAGGTTCCCCCTCCGGGCATCGTGGCCCGGGCCCCGCCCGCTCTCCGATCTCCGATCTCCCGAGGAAAGGCCGATCCCCTATGGCGACACGACGCGATGTCCTCGCCGCACTCACCGCCGGCGCCGCGGCGCTGGCCCTGCCCTCCTGCGGGGCTAGTGCCGGCGATGACTCCACGCTCACGGTCCTGCACAAATGGCCCGAGGGTGACCACAAGAAGTACTTCGACCACGTCCGCGCCACCTTCGAGGAGCGCCATCCCGGCATCACCGTCGAGATGACTGCCGTACAAGATGACCCCTACAAGCAGCGGATCCAGGTGTTGACCGCCTCGCGCACCCTGCCCGACATCTATTTCCTCTGGCCAGGCAGTTACGGCGAGAAGTTCGCCAGAGCGGGTCTCACCGACGACCTCACCGATGCCATGGCCGGCGAGTGGGAGGACTCCGTCTCTTCGATCGCGGTTGACGCCTACACCTATGAGGGCCGCCGCTATGCGGTGCCGATCAGCATGTCCGGCAAGTACATGGTCGCCAACACGGCCATGTTCGCCGAGCACGGCGTCGAGATTCCCGGGACCTTCGAGGACCTGCTCACCGTGTGCGACACCCTGCGCGAGGCGGGCGTGGAGGCGCCGATCGCCATGGGCAACCAACCCATGTGGCCCGGGGTTCACTACCTGACCTCCCTGGTGGCCAAGCACGTCCCGGAGGAGGAGTTCACCCGCGATGTGGAGCCGTCGACCGCGACGTTCTCGCATCCCGGATACGCACAGGCCTTCGCCGACCTCGGCGAGCTCGCCGCGCGCGGATTCACCCCGTCGGCCAATGGCATCAGCAGCGACAGCGCAAAGGCCGCCTTCCTCAACAGCCAGTCGCCGATGATGTTCAGCGAGTCCAATCAGTTCTCCACCTTCCAGGAGAAGAACGGTGCTCCCCCGGAGATCGCGGAGAGCTGGGATTTCTTTCCCTTCCCTTCGATCCCCGATGGGGCCGGGGACGACGAGTCCCTTACCGGGGCCCCTGACGGCTTCGCCATCAACCCTGACAGCTCCAAGGTGGAGCTCGCGATCGACTTCCTGCGCATGATCACTTCCCCTGAGATGGCGGCGGCGATGCTCGAGATGCGCGATCGGCCCTCCGTGGTGATCGGCGCCGAGGACCGCGTCGACGACGTCCAGCCGCAGCTCACCCGAGCCCTCGAGCATCTCGACAGCATCGAGAAATTCAACATCTGGCTGGATATGGAGGCCGAGCCACAGGTCGCCCAGGCGTGGCTGACCGCAGGACAGGCCGCGATCGCCGGCTCCCGCAGCCCCGAGCTGATCGTCCAGGACCTGAAGGAGATCTCCGATGCACTCCGCTGACCGACCCCGCCTTGTCACCGGAAGGGGGACTCGACGATGACCACCACCTCGCGACGCCGCGCCCTGCTGTGGATCGCTCCGGCCCTACTGCTCGTACTCGCCCTGATGTATGTGCCGCTGCTGCAGAACATTCGCCTGAGCTTCTACAACTGGTCGATCTTCGACCAGGAGATGAACTTCGTCGGGTTGAAGAACTACCGCCAGGCGCTCGCGGATCCGTTCCTGGGGACCGCGCTGCGCAACAACATCGCCTACGCCCTCGTCTCGGTCGTGGTCCAGGTGGGCTTTGGCCTGGTGCTGGCAAGCCTGCTGGACCGCTTCGCCACCGGTCGCCTGCAGGGGTTCCTTCGCAGCGTCTACTTCCTGCCTGCCACCATCTCGATGACCGTCACCGGTGTGCTGTTCACCTTCGTGTACGACCCCAATGCCGGGATCCTCAACGCAGCACTGGAGGCCATCGGGCTGGACTCACTGACTCGGGCTTGGCTGGCCGAGCCGAGCACCGCTATGGGCTCGATCATCGCGATGAGTCAGTGGCAATGGACTGGGTACATCACGGCGCTGCTGCTGGTGGCCATCCAGCGCATCCCCACCGAGATGTACGAGGCGGCCTCCCTCGACGGGGCGGGTCCCGTGCACCAGTTTTTCGCGATCACCGTGCCACTGACCCGCGAGATGGTCGCGATCCTCTCGCTGGTGACCGTCTCCAACGCGCTGCTGCTGTTCAACGAGGTCATCGTCATGACGAACGGTGGCCCGAACAACTCCACCCAAGTGCTGGGCACGATCGTGTACCAGAACGCCTTCGTCAACGACCGCATGGGCTACGCGGCCACCATGTCGACCCTGGTACTCGCACTCACCATGGGCCTGGGGATCGCCCAGTTGCTCTGGACCCGTCGAAAGAGGGTTTCGCTGTGACCACTACCGCCTCCACCACCAACTCCTCCGCCCGTCCCCAGCAGCCCACCGCTCGCGCCCGCCGCGGCGCCGGGCGCCCCTCGACCCTGTCGGCACGCGTCGTGCGGATCGCCGTGTGGGCGCTGCTCGCGCTGATGGCGATCGGCGTGCTGTACCCGCTGTTCTGGATGGTCTCGTCTTCCTTCAAGACGAGCACCGAGATCTTCGCCAGCCCGTGGGCACTGCCGAGCTCGCTCTCGCCGGAGAGTTTCGTGACCGCCTGGGAGCGGGGTGTGTTCCAGTACTTCGTGAACTCGGTGCTCATCACCATCGGTTCCCTGGTGCTGGTGCTGGCCCTGGGCACGGCAGCAGCCTTCGCCCTGACCAAGCTGAACCTGCCCTTCGCCACACCGATCACCCTGCTGATCCTCGGCGGTCTCATGATCTCGCCGACGATGATCCTGGTGCCGGTGTTCCAGTTGATGATCGCCTTGCACCTGCACGACACGCTGCTCGGGATGGTCCTGGTGTACACCGCCTACCGACTGCCGTTCACGATCTTCCTGATCCGCGCCTACATGATTACGCTTCCCGACGAGGTCATCGAGGCGTCGATGATCGACGGAGCCTCCCTGCTGCAGACCTTCTGGCGCATCGTCATCCCGTTGTGCCGGCCCGTGCTGGTCAGCGCCGGGCTTGTGTACGTTCTGTTCGCCTGGAACGAGTTCCCCTTCGCGCTGGTGCTGCTCAACGACCCCTCGCTGAAGACGCTCCCGGTCGGGCTGCTCGACTTCAAGAGCGCCCTGCAGACGGACTGGTCGGTCCTCTTCGCCGGCCTGACCCTCGCCGCCTTGCCCATGATCGTCCTGTTCGTCGCCGCTCAGCGCACCTTCGTGCGCGGTCTGGCCGACGGGATGGGCAAATGACCCTCCCCCGACACCGCGATGTTCCCCTCGCTGACAAGGAGCACCCCATGACACCCACTACCCCCGCCGCGCGCGAGAAGGTGCGGCCGCTGCGCACCGCGGTCCTCGGCTACGGCGTCGCCGGTCGGTACTTCCACGGGGCTTTCCTCGCCGTGGATCCGGCCTACGAGGTCGCCCTGATCTCCACCTCGAACCCCGAGCGCGCCGCGCAGGCCCGCTCGGACCATCCCGGCGCAATCATCGTCGAGGACCCGCGCACGGTCGCCGAGCACGCGGACGACCTCGACCTCGTGGTGGTGTGCACCCCGCCCGCGAGCCACGTGGAGCTCGCGCAGATCGCGCTGCGCGCAGGGCTGGATGTGGTGGTCGACAAGCCCCTCTCTCCCAGCAGCGCCGAGGGCGCCGAGTTGATCGCAGAGGCGGAGTCGCTGGGCCGGCGCCTGACGGTCTTCCAGAACCGTCGGTACGACGCGGACTTCCTCACCCTCCAGGGCCTTCTCGAGGAAGGCACTCTGGGGAACGTCCATACTTTCGAGTCCCGTTTCGAGTGGTGGAAGCCCACCGGCGCGCGCAGCTGGAAGGCGAGCACGACGGTCGCCGAGGGCGGTGGCATCCTTTTCGACCTCGGGCCGCACCTCATCGACCAGTCAGTGCAAATGTTCGGGCCGGTCACCGCGCTGACGGCCTCCTTGCGGTCCGTCCGGCCCGATGGCACGGCCCCGGCCGACGGCGAAGGCACTCCGGAGAACGTCGCGCACGTGGTGCTCACCCACGCCGTCGGCGTGGAGTCGCGGCTGGTCATGTCGAGCCTCGCCGCTCTCGAGGGGCCCCGCTTCCACGTCTCCGGCACCGCAGGCGCCTGGCGCAGCCACGGCAAGGACCCCCAGGAGTCGGCTCTGCGCGCGGGCACCTTGCCCGGCGCTCCTGGATTCGGCCGTGAGAGCGAGGAGCAGGCCGGGGAGCTAAGCACCGGGGGCGAGGTCTCTCGCACGGCTCCCAGCACTGGCGACTACGGCCAGTTCTACCGCGAGCTCGCCCAGGCTCTGCGCAGCGGCGGGCCGGTCCCAGTGGACCCGCAGGACTCGGTCGACGTCCTGCGACTCATCGAGGCCGCCCACTGCACCTCCCACCCCCACCACGACTGATCCCCTTCACTCCGCACGAGATTGGACATCATGACCGCCGATACCCGCCCCGCCCGTACCGCCTCCCCGTCAGGCTCCGCCGCTCCCGCCACCGCCCTGGTGCTCGGCGGTGGTGCGCTGGGCGTCTCGATCGCCACTCACCTCGCCCGCTCCGGCGCGAAGGTCACCCTCGCCACCTCCGGCGACCTGTGTGACGGCGCCTCCGGCCGTTCGCTGTCCTGGCTGAACTCGGCAGGGGACCGCACTCCCGCCTACCACGCGCTGCGGGTGCTGGGCGTGGACCGTTACCGCACCCTGTTCGCGGCCGACCCGTCCCGAGACTGGCTGCGATTCACCGGAGGCCTGTGGTGGGACGCCGAGGAAGCGACCCACGCCCGGCATGCAGGAGAGGTGGCTCGCGGCTACGATTCCCAGCTGCTCACTCGCGAGGACGTGGCTCACACCTTCCCAGGGCTGGCCCCCGAGGCGGCCGCCGAGGAGTCGATCCACAATCCCGGGGAGGGCTGGGTCTCGCTCCCTCACCTCATCGAGCACCTGGCTGCCGAGCTGCGTGAGCGCGGCGGCGTGATCGAGACGAAGCTTGGGGCCTGCTCGCTCTTGGTGAAGAACGGCCGCGCGGTCGGGATCCGCGACGCCTCCGGCGCCGAGCACCGAGCCGACGCCGTGGTCGTCGCCTGCGGCGCCGGCACGTCCGCTGTCATGGGAGAGGCCGGGGTCGACATCCCCGACGGCTCGCCGCTGGCGATGCTGGTCACCACGGAGCCGGCCGCCGTTGAGGCTCCCGTGCTGAACACACCGCGCGCCGCAGTGCGTCCGAACCCCGGCGGCACCTTCTGTGTGGACCACGACTGGTACGTCGACCAGATCGTCGAGCACGAGGACGGCCGCTGCACGATCGATGAGTCGGTGGTCACGGAGCTGCTCGCGGAAGCCTCCCACCTCCTCTCGGGCGACACCACGCTCACAGCCGCGCACTGGGCCTGTGGACGCAAGCCCATCCCCGCCGACGGCGAACCCGTGCTCGGGACGGTCGGGCAGCTGCCCGGCTGTTACGTCGCCTTCACTCACTCCGGAGCGACACTCGCTCTGGTCGCCGGGGAACTGATAACTCACGAGGTCATGACAGGAATTCGGCACCCGCTGCTGGAAGCCTTCTCCCCAGATCGCTTCGGCGGCTGATCCGGGGAGTGCCGTCGACCGCTCGGGACCGTCGCGGATCCCCGACACTGGATTGCCGCGTGAGGCCCGGTGCCGTCGCGATCACCGGTTCTGTGCCGACACTTCGACAGTTGCCTTCGGCGCTCTCGCCAGGTGTCCGGCGGGAGTCGGCCTGGAGCCCCCGGGCCCAATCTGTGCGATCCTCGACCGGTCCGCACAGCACAGGAGGTCCGAGCAGGTGATGACCCGCCGTCGTGGGCTGATGCTAGGAGCTGGGTGCCTCGCACTCATTCTCCTCGTCGTCATCGGGGCCCTGTCACTCCGGTCGCCGGGCACAGAGCCGGGAGGTGACGGGGGCAAGGCTGCCGCCCCACCACCGGTCCCGGATTCCGAGACCTTGTTCCTGCCCGGCTACAACGCCTCCGCCGGAGGGTTCGAGATGACGCCGCCGGCCGACGCCGCCGGCAAGTCCGTCTCTGCCCGCCTGGCCCTCGAGGACGACGCCATCGGCACCGGCGGCACCATCGGCCTCAGCTTCGATGCCCGGGAACTCGCCTCCCCGATGTGGGGTTCGCAGGATTCGAACCTCACGCTGACGCTCAGCGAGCTCGATCGGCCGGCGCTGCGCTTCGGCGGCAACGGCGTGGACCGTCACATGTGGTGGACCTCCAGCGGCGAGCCCGCTCCGGACTGGGCCGAAGCCACCGTCACCCCCGAAGACCTCGAGCGTGTCGCCGCCGTCGCCGAGGAGGTCGACGCGCAGGTGACCATCGACCTGGACCTCGGCCACGATGACCCGGCGCGCGCAGCGGACATGGCCTCCCATGCGCAGCAGGCTTTCGGTGACCGCCTGCTCGCCGTCGCGATCGGCAACGAGCCCAACGGGTTCTTCCACGCGAATCAGCCGCAGCTCGCGGTGCGCGATGCGACCTGGGGCCCGGAGGCCTACCAGGCCTCGCTCACCGAGTACTCCGCCGCGCTCGAGGATGCCGCACCCGGCCTGCCGGTATCCGGCCCCGGCGCCTACGACGCCCCGTGGTGGCGGGCCTTCACGGAGTCCGGGATCCCGAACCAGCGGGCCATGTCCATGCACTGGTACCCCCTGTGGGACTGCGAGGGACCGGCGTCCTCGATCGCGAATCCCACGGTCGATGACCTGACCTCCCCGGCGATCCGCGAACGCGCCCAGCACATCATCGGGATGGGCGCCGAGGTCGCTGCGGAGCACGATCTGCCCCTGTGGCTCGAGGAGACCGGCCCGACGTCCTGCCCCGGCACCAACGAGACCTCTCGCACCCACGCCCAGGCGCTGTGGACCGTGGACTTTGCGATGACCGCCGCCGAGCTCGGTGTGGAGCGCACCGCGTTCCACTCGACGCTGCAGGCCTGTCAGGGGGGCGCCCCGATGAGCCCGATCTGCGCCCGCGGCACGCTCGAGGAACCCGGGCAGATCGTCGAAGGCCGCTCCAGCTACCTGGCGCTGATGATGCTGGGTTCGCTCCCGGACGGGAAAGTACTCACGCCGACCGTGAGCGGGGACGGGTCGGTCTCCGTCCACGCCGTGCTGGGGAACGACGGAGGCCTGGCGATCATGATGGTCGACATGCGCGATCCCTCCGAGGAGATGTACACCACGAGGCCGGTCGAGATCAGTGCACCGGAGGGCGCCGAGGCGGTTGCCCCGGACGGCTGGGAACTCACGCTCGGATCGCGCCTGTCCGGGGACTCCCTCGAAGCGACGACGACCGCTCTGGACGGCCTCGTCCCGGTGACCGGAGACTTCGCCGGCGCGCCCCTCGCACAGGCGCATCCGCTGACCATCACGAGTGAGCCCGGGACGGTCACGACACTGCACTTCGACAGGGCCAGCAGCCCGGCGCCGTCCGATGACGGCGGCTCCGCCGGCTGACAGCTCGGCAGCAGCCCCCTCCCCGCCTGTTCTCCGGCGATGTCTCCGTGGGCTCTGTCCCACCGCATTCGGGCGCAGATCCGGTGAACTCCGGGTGTACCTGAGGGGGCCGTAACCCATACTCAACGGTCACTTTCTGCACAGACGGCAGAATTACTGTTGTCTCGGTGACAACTGACCCCCATCAGTTCCTCGGCGCACTGCGAGGCGATACCGTTGCCGCAGACTTCACCTCCTCCATCCCCGACCCTGCCAGGAGCCTTCGATGAGTCCGAACGTCCCCCTCGATACCGTCAGCGTGATCGGTCTCGGCTACATCGGCCTACCCACGGCGGCAGTTCTCGCCCAAGCGGGGAAGACCGTCATCGGTGTCGACGTCAAGCAGACGAATGTTGATGCGATCAACGCCGGGACCGTTCCGTTCGTCGAGGAGGGGCTCGAGTCCGTCGTCGCGGGCGTCGTCGCCCAGGGCAAGCTCTCCGCCCAGCTGGAGACTCCCAAGGCCGATGCCTACATCGTCTCCGTCCCCACCCCGTTCAAGGGTGACCACGACGCGGACCTCTCCTACATCGAGTCCGCCGCCAGCGGGATCGCCCCCAAGCTCACCGGCGGGGAGCTGATCGTCCTGGAGTCCACCGCTCCTCCCGGAGCCACGGAGCGCATGGCCGAGGTGATCCTCGAAGCACGCCCCGAGTTCACCGGCGAGCCGAACCTCCCCAACTCGCTGTACTTCTCCCACGCTCCGGAGCGGGTGCTCCCCGGCCGCATCATGATCGAGATGGTCGACAACGACCGCATCATCGGCGGCATGACGCCGGAGGCCGCAGAACTGAACCGCGATCTCTACGCGAGCTTCTGCCGCGGCGAACTGCTGGTCACCGACGCGAAGACCGCAGAGATGGCGAAGCTGACCGAGAACGCCTTCCGCGACGTGAACATCGCCTTCGCCAACGAGCTGTCGATCATCGCCGACCGCCAGGGCATCGACGTATGGGAGCTCATCGAGCTCGCCAACCACCACCCGCGTGTGAACATCCTCCAACCCGGCCCGGGCGTGGGCGGCCACTGCATCGCGGTGGACCCGTGGTTCATCGTCTCGGCGGACCGTCAGTTCTCGAACCTGATCCGCACGGCGCGCGAGGTCAACGACTCCAAGCCCGAGCTCGTGATCGAGAAGGTCCTCGAGAAGGCCGACAAGTTCAAGCACCCGACCGTCGCCGCCCTCGGCATCGCGTTCAAGGCCAACATCGATGACCTGCGCGAGTCCCCCAGCCGCAACATCGCCGGCTCTCTCGCCGAGAGGCTCACCGACGGCACCGTGCTCGTCGTGGAGCCCAACGTCGATGAGCTGCCCCAGGAGCTCGCCGCGCGGGACAATGTCGAGCTCGCCGAGCTCGACGTCGCCCTCGAGCGAGCCGACATCGTGCTGCTGATGGTCGACCACGACCCCTTCAAGGAGATCGATCGCACGCTCCTGCAGGAGAAGATCGTCATCGACACCAAGGGACTGTGGCGGTGACCGAATCCAACGGTTCGACCTCTGGATTCCGGTGGCGCCGCGGCAACGGCCGCGCTGATGTCGTGGAAGCGGATCGTGCGCTCCATCAGCAGCGCACTGAACGCGTGACCGAGCTGCTCGGTGAAGCACGACAGGCCGCGCAGCGCGCAGAGGGCTTCGAGGAGTCCCTGGCCTCGTTCCGCGACGCCACCGCCGCCTCCGGTTTCGACGTGACGGTGCTCCTGGAATACGCACGCTTCTTGATCAGCAATTCGCGCGGCAGCACGGCGGAAGAGGTACTCGCCCTGTCGCTGGCCAGCAATGGCGCACAGGTCGATGCCGTGGAGCTGTACCTCGAGCTGGTGCGGGAGCTCGAGCTCGCGCCCAACCGTGCTGCCTGGGCACTGAACCGCCTGGCGGAGGACGTCCCCGGCGTCCCGGAAGCCCAGCGCGCGGCCCTCGATTACGCGATCCCCCACCGCTTGGACGGTGCACTGCAGGCGATCGGCGCCTCGGGAGATCCGGTCAGCCGCGCGATCGTGCAGATCAACCACGCGTACAAGAGCGACACCTTCTCCCCGGAGACGCTCCAGGCGATCGGCGCGGAGATCGGCGCGAACGACCTTGTCCGAGCACACCTGACGGTCGCCCTCGCGCGGGGCAACCGCAAGGTCGCAGCGGTCCTGCTGACGGAGGCCGATCCCAAGGCCGTGCCGGTGAACGCCCTGCGGCGCGCGATCCGTCGCGCACGCTCCGCCGGCAAGCAGAAGCAGCTCATCGAGTACCTCGAGGCATACCGCCGGATCCTCCCGGAGGACGGCTGGGCCAAGAAGCTGCAGAACGAGACGCAGCGCAACGCAGTCAGCAACTACCAGCTGGGCAAGACGGGCTTCCCGTTCCCGAAGATGCGCCCGACGCCGGCGTACGAGGCGGAGCCGCACAAGGTCTTCTACCTGCTGCACAACTCCTTGCCGCACAATTCGGCCGGCTATGCGACGCGCACCCACGGCCTGCTCTCCGAGCTGAACCGCATCGGATGGGATGTCGACGGGGTCACCCGCTTGGGTTACCCCTATGACATGCCCGGCAAGGCCGAAGTGCCCGATGTCCCGCTGCACGACGTGGTGGGCAACGTCGACTACCGGCGCCTGCTGAAGAGCCGGGAGATCGAGAAGAAGAACCCTCTGTTCCATTACACCGAGCGGTACTCGAGCGCCCTGCTCGACCTGGCCAAGGAACAGCGCCCAACGATCATCCATGCGGCGTCCAACCATTGGAACGGCCTCACGGCGGTCAAGACCGCCCGTCAGCTCGGCATCCCCTCGATCTACGAGGTGCGCGGCTTGTGGGAGGTCACCCGTGGCTCCCGCAACCCGGAATGGGCCGAGAGCAACATGTTCAAGTACATCGCCCGCATGGAGGCCGACGCCGCGAAGGGCGCGACCCGCGTCTTCGCCATCACCGAGGCTCTCCGCGAGGAGATGGTCAAGCGCGGCGTGGATGGCGACAAGATCCAGATCGTGCCCAACGGAGTGGACACCTCGAGGTTCAACCCCATCCCCCGCGATGAGGAGCTCGCCTCGCAGCTCGGCGTCGCCGGCAAGACCGTGATCGGCTATGTGGGTTCGGTGCTGGACTACGAGGGCATCGAACTGATCCTCGAGGCGGCTGAGGTCCTCAACCGGACCCGCGAGGACTTCCATGTGCTGATCGTCGGCGACGGGGCGGAGCTGGAGCGATTCCAGAACCATGTGCTGGAGCGCGAGCTCGAGCATGTCGTCACCTTCACCGGGCGCGTGCCCCACGAAGAGGTCGAGCGCTACTACTCGCTGATCGACATCACGCCGTTCCCGCGCCTCCCCCTGCCGGTGTGCGAGATGGTGTCCCCGCTCAAGCCCTTCGAGGCGATGGCGATGGGCAAGGCCGTAGTCGCCTCCGACGTCGCCGCACTCAAGGAGATCGTCACGCCCGGCGTGAACGGCTATCTTCATGAGAAGGGCAGCACCGAGTCCCTCATCGAACAGCTCGTGAACCTGCTCGACGATCCCCTGCACACCAGCCAGATCGGCACCCAAGCTCGAGACTGGGTCGTAGAGAATCGGGACTGGAAACAGCTCGCACAGCTCATCTCTGAGACCTATGCGGAACTGAGCAACTGAACTTCAAGGACGATGTGCCCGCAGTGCAGCGGGCGCATCGTCGCAACTTTCGAGAGGCCCGACTCCTATGAGTCTTGATTTCTCCGTGTCGCAGCGGCAGACCCTGAGTAACTCCTTCCGTGCAGCGGACGTGGAGGCACTCCTATCAGGCACGCTGACAATCCCGCCGCATCCGCAATGGATCCTCCCTGCTCAGATCAATTGGCGCTCCGACCCTTTCAAGGACAGGAACTGGCGTCTCCAACTCCACATGTTGCGCTGGCTCGACCCGCTACGACGAGCTGCGAGCAAGGGAGACGACCGCGCGTATGCGATGTGGATCGATTACGTCGAGCAGTGGGTCGAGGCGAACCCTCCGGAGAAGCCGATGTCCGGCTGGGCTTGGAAGGACATGGCAGACGGAATCCGCGTCCAGCAGTTCTGTCTCGCCGCTCCTCTGGTCCGCGATCGATCCCCAGAAAAGCTCGACTGGCTAGAGGCGACGATCCGCACCCACGCAGAGCACCTTGCCGATCCAGCACACATGGGGATCGCGAACCATGCACTCCACCAGCAGGAGGCACTTTTCGTGTGCGGACGCGTCCTGAAGGACTCAACCTTCTGGCAACTAGCCATCGACCGAATGAGCTCATTGCTCCAAGAGCAGTACGACACTCAAGGCGTCAACGCCGAGGGGGCAATTGCCTACCACTACAACAACTACATCTGGTGGGAGCGGGCGCTAAAGCGCCTCGATCTCGAGCGGGTCCCTCGACCAGTGGGAGCCGAACGGCACTTGTCGGCCCCGGAACAGATTGCCCACGCTACCCGGCCGGACGGCCAGATGGTCTCCATCGGAGACACCGACGGCGGCACTCCCAAGGCAGCCCGCACCCCACAAACTGACTACGTCTCCTCAAATGGCGAAAAGGGGACGCCGCCGGATGAGGTTGTGAAGGTCTACGACGCTGGCTACATCTTTGGTCGTAGCGGCTGGGGAGAGACTGAACGCGCATACGACGAAGAAACCTACTTCTCCGTCAGCTTCGGCGACTCACGGAGAGTGCACGGCCACGCCGACGGCGGTTCCCTCACCTATTCTGCCGACTCGGTGAACTGGGTGGTGGACCCTGGAAAACACCAGTACGGGCGTAGCACGGCACGGGACCATTTCTTCTCGCGCGGCGCGCACTCCCTGCTCTCTATCGCCGGCCGCGAGCCTCGCAAGGAAGCCAACGTCTCGCTGCGCCACCATCTCAGCAGCGCCCGACACCACGACTTCCTTTTCGACGACGACAGCTTCGAGGGAATCAAGCTCTCCCGACGGATCGTCTACTCGGTGAGCGGCGAATACCTCGTGGTCGTCGACCACGTCACCTCCCAAGAGGAGTGCACCGGTACGCAACGCTGGCAGCTCGGCTCTGGAGTGACGGCTTCGCTCAGCGGGAATCGGGTGGAGCTGGCGGCAGGCGACCATCGAGCGGCTCTCTGCTTCAGCGGCACTCGATCTGCACTCGAGGAGGTGACCGGGCAGGATGACCCTTTCGACGGCTGGGTCTCCACCGGTTGGAAGAAGAAGGAGCGGGCGACGGCGATCACGGCGAGCAAGACCGGCAGGAAGTTCCGGTTCATCACCGTGCTCGCTACCGGGCGAGGCGTCCACCCAACAATCACCTCTCACCGCGGGATCGAGCCTGGACAGTTCTGCCTTGAGGTGGAGACCGGAAGAACTCGGGAGTTCGTGCTCGTCGGCCGCAACGAAGTGTCCTTCCCGAGCGCGCCGCCGAATCACGGCGGCGCACCCGGGCTCACGCCCAAGGCCGCTGCCATCCGGCCGACCAAAACTGGGCGTCCCCACCACCTCGACCGAACCAGCCGCTCTGAGGTGTTCGACCTGCTCGAGAGCGCCCGCTGCCTCGGAGTCGACGCCACAGCCGAGGCGAGGTCGGCCAAAGCCCAGGAGTTGCACGAACAGGCTGCAGCGCGAGGTTTTGACGATGACATAGATCTGGGTATCGCTGCAGGGATCACCGACCTCCTCCCGGAGACCACCAATCATCGCGGGGCCTCCGGCACGCGACAGCAACGTACGGCTCTCGTGAACTGGAGCGGGGACGAGTCCTGGCGACCCACCTCCTATCCGCTCCCCGTGGTCAGCCATCATCAGGGTTTCACCCTCCCTCGCCGACCGGAGCAGACCGCCATACATACAGTTGCGGCTGGCCCGCTGATTCTGCCTTTCGCGCTCGATCCTTCGGAGGGCGAGACCCTCACGGTCCTTTTCCAGGGCGCCATCGATCGCGCCCGCATACGGCTCCCGATATTTCAGCGTTGGCGCCACCAGATCGCCATGGCTGCCGGGCCGACAATTGCATTCTCAGACCCTACGTTGGACCTTTCGACCTCGCTGGGGCTCGGCTGGCACCTGGGGACTGAGAGCACGGACCTCGTCCCGATCATCGTCGACACGATCCGGGACGCGGCGGATGCGCTGGGGGTTCACAATGTGGTGCTGGCCGGAGGATCCGGAGGAGGGTTCACGGCGCTCCACGTCGGCGCCTTGCTTGAAGACTCTGTGGTGGTGGCGTTCAGCCCGCAGGTCGACCTCCGCGAATACTCTCCTCGACTGACCAGGGCCGCGATGCAGACCGCTCTTGGTCTCAGGCAAGTCCCGGTCACCGGTTCAGCAGTCCGACGGATCAGCGCTGTCGAGCGAATGCGCCGGACCCGTTCGTATCCACGGACCTATCTCGTCTCCAACCGAGGGGACGTCCATCACACGACGAGGCACGAAAAGCCACTCCAAGCGGCGTACGCGAAGGCCGGACACGCCAGTTTGCTCCAGAAAGTGGAGGTTGACCTTGGCCCTGGCCACCGCGCGCCGGACAACGAGCTCTACAGCAATCTTCTCGCCAATGTGTACGCGGAGTTCTGAGATTCGGTCAAGGGCAGTTCGTCGTTGCACCCGGCGCGTCAGCTAAGGTCAGCGTCATGTCAACCGAGACACCACAGAGCCCAGCAGAGCAGACTGCCGTATTCTCGACGCTCCGACGGGCTGGCGTAAGCGGCGCCGAGTCGGTCGTCGTGCCAGACGTCGTTCGAGCGGCAAATGCCAACCCCGTCGGATTCACCCGCGCCCTGCGATCCTTGACTCGCTTCGTCACTCCCGGCGTCGGCACCAAGCCGCACAACGCTTCGCGGCTCCTCGGAGTTCTTGACGATATCTCCCACCAGCTGTCTACTCCGAGCCCAGAGCTCGACTACCTGCGGGCTAGTGCAGACCAATTCGTCGCGCTCACAGAGGTTGGGGTCGGGGCCGCGGTGAAGGCCGGAGACACCCGGCCCCTCCTCAACGCGACCCAGAATGCTGTCGCCACCGTTCCAAACCGGTATGACACTCCCGCGGCGCAAGTCGCCGCAGCGGTCACCCTAGGGAAGATCCATAGTCTTCATGATCGAGACGCCGCCGATCTGGAGTTCTCGCGCGCCCGCGAACTTGATCATGCCCGCGTCATCCGTCATTTCTATGTCGACATGGGCGCGATGACCTACTTCTCCGACGCGACGATCTCGTCAACGGACGCCACGGCTGACATCGCATCCGTGCACGACTCGCTACGACCGTATGATGCCGCGGAGCCTGGCGCGAGAACCTCGCTCGTCATCTCTGTCGACCCGCGCTTCTACCGCATCTATGCGCCGCTCCTGTACTTCTACGCGCAACAGCTGCCGGACTTGGATTTCTCGATCCTTATCTGCGCTGATCGCGGACGGGCCAAGGAGCTCATCACCGATGGACGTCGGTACATGAATGCATTGCGGACCCTCAACCGCAGCGGGCGGATGACGAACGTTCACCATTACGTTCTTCCAGTCCCACGCTTTGTTGCCGAGGCCAAGACATTCTACGCCTGCGCCCGATTCCTGGCGGCGCCACGCCTCCTGGAGAAATACGAGAACCTGTATCTCATGGATGCGGACCTCACCGTCGACACTCACCCCAAAGCCTTCCTTGCCTCGGTGTCCGAACTGCCATTCGCGGCACCCCGGACCGGTGGCGAAGCGGCGCTCTCCCCATGGCGCCGGTACATGGCTGGCAATATCCCCCTTCACCGCAAGGTGCTGGACACCCCTGTGCTTGACGACGTGCAGCGATACCTCGCCGTCGGTCTGCGGTCCCGCAGCAGTTGGATGCTCGATCAGAATGCGCTCGCCTATGCCATCGAGCGCTCGCCCAGCAGCTACACGAACCTCAACGAGTACTCCCGACCATTCCGCGCCCCGTCCTTCAAGGTAACCTGGGAGCAGAACTACCAGGCCTGAGCCGTGGCCTCCTCATTCGGCGTCTCAATGTCCTTCTGAGACACCTAGAGGTCCGCGAGCACCGGATCGTAGTGGCGCATGATGTCGAGGTTGAGCGCTTTGCTGTATCGGTAGTCACCGGGGATGCCCCAGAATGAATGGAACAGCCTCCTGCTATTCAGCCCCGCATGTGCGTTCACGCCGACTGCATGAACGGCGATCTGCAGCGCCGCCCAGTTCGCCATTCGACTCTCCAGATACAGAAGATCACCGATGTCAGCACCCCGAAGGTCCGAGGCATAGTTTCCGCGCGCAAGATAGCCGCGGAACGCCCGCACCGTAAAATCACGGAACGCCGACGAGGCCCCCTTCCGGGACGACGCGGCATGGAGATGGTAGGCCAGCGTCAATGGATCCTCGGGGAGCCAGGGCTTCGCGATGCGGCTGTATGAGCCTCGCATAACACCGCTGCCGTGGCCGTACACGAAGAGGTCGGATGGGTGAGCATGCCTCTCCACCTGAGCGGGAAGGACGGGTCTTCCTCGTGTGAAACCGGCAGCGTGCTGAGCGGCATCGACGGTCCGCTGGAAGGTCTCGGAGTCGTCCCGCTCTGACCGATCAATCCACCGATGGTTCCCGCCCAGGTGTTCCACCATGGCCGGGATTCGCGCACGCTCCTCTTCTTTCATCGCATCCCAGGTTTCGTAGCGCAGCGGCACGTCCTTGCTGCGCAGAGTGGCAATGATCGAGCGAGAGTCGATACCACCGGTCAACCCAGCGACCACTCGGTGCCGGGGGCGGAGGAAATTCGCATAGTTCGTGAAGTACTCGTCCCAGACCTGGAAGGCATCCTCCGGCTTGGACGCGACTATCGGGCTGGATGGCCAGTAGCGGCGAGTCTTGCCCGACTTCGCGGCAAACTCATTATTGGGAAGGAGTAGCCGGACTCCCTCGAAGATTGACAGGTCTCCGGGCAGAAAACGTGTCGACTTCGCCCGCTGCTCCGGCATCGCCATGAACGACTGGACCTGCGTCGATCGCTTGAGGGAGAGGGCGTCGGCGACAAGTGCCGCATGCGAGCCGATAATCTGGCCTGCGGCACTGTAGAACACCGTCTGAGAACCCAACGGGTCATGGACGACCGAGACCTCCTCCCCCTCCACCAGAAAGACGGCAAATCGCCCGCTGAGATCCTCAAGAGGAATGCGATCCCCGTCTCGCAAGCGCACGAGACTCTCCTCGAGGGACGAACCGCCGTGGGCCACGAACAGGTCGCCGACCGCGAGGGCGAGGCGACCGCCGACTTTCGCAGTAGTGACAATCGGCGTTTCCGGATGGAGAAAGAACTCCCATTCTCCAAGTACTAATTTATTCCACGCGCACAAAACATCGAGCCGCTCTTTCGAGTGCCCCACCGGGGCGCAGAGAAAACCGCGACGATACATCTTCTCATTCAGCATGGGGGCAACTTTCGTTTCGTGATAGATTACACCACTCGCAACCACGGCATAGCACTCGGCGGGGCCTGAGCGGACAACAGATCAAGTGCGCCTTCAAAGCATGCACCAACGGAAGCGTGCTCGGGCGTGATTATCATGCTCGAGGCGGGGTCAGGGAGCCATCCACGGCGGCCGCGAGCACCTTGGTGACGAACTCCTTCGGCGGAGGAACGTGCCCTGTCCCTGCGTCGACGAAAATCGCCTCGACGTCGTTGTCAGCGTGCGCGCTCTCCAGAAACGGACGCATGTGCTCGTCCACATGCGAGGCATCCCCCGTGTTCTGGATGTACCAGGTCCGGTTTTGTACAGGACCTCGGTAGATCTCGACCAGGTCCAGCTGCGCGGGGATTCTCGATACGGGATCGCCCCCCGTCACCCCCCACGCCAATTCCGCGTAGCGAGCCACGATCCGTGGGTTGTATCGGGCGATGCTCGTCTGGGGATTCACCGGCACGGCCGTGGCGTGGGGCAGCTTTGTCCCGTAGTAGAGGGCTGCGAAGCCTCCACCTGATGAGCCGGAGGTTACGACGCGCTGCCCTGCTGGGAGGAGAGCCAGCAGGATCTGTGGGAGCACTTCCTGCAAGAGATTCTGCTTCCGGCTCCCCGCATACCAGGCGAGTTTCAGATCGTCGTCCAGATACAGCGACGGGTCGTGTACATGAATGCGATCGGTCGGCAGAAGCTCCGAGATGCCTACTCCGGAGAAGAAGGGATAACGAAGCTTCGGGTTCGTGATCGCCGCGTTGAAGAAGACTGTCGTCGTCGGGAAGCCGCGAGGATCGTGCCGAATGTCAATGGGCAACCCCTCATGATGAACCGTGATCAGCCCAGGGCCATAGGAGTCCTGGTCGAGGAAGTGGTCCAATGAGCGATACTCGTGATGATCGCCCGGGGGAAGAATACGCCTAGTCACCGTCGCATCGTAGTGGACGATAGATCAGCCGTCAGAGGATCCTCCTCCGGTGTTGTCGGCGTCCACCACGACGAATGACGACGCGCCGCCGTGGACAACGACTGGCGCCGGTCCTCGATCAGCAACCGTCACTGTGAGCCGAAGCGCAACTCCGCAGGCAGACTGTCCAACGTCAACAGTCTCGTCAATTGTCATAAGCAGATGATGGGTGTGGCGGTCGATATGCACAGTTGCTGAGAACACGTCGATCTGCCCGCAGACCTGCCCGTCATCGTCGAGAAGATCGGCGCGCAGGATCAGATCAACCTCGCTCCCCCCGGCGTCGACGTCGGCGGCGTCGCACCAATCTCGGCCGTTCTCTCGCGAGCCATTGACGCCTGTGCATGCCGTCAGGTGGAGTGAACTGAGAATATTCAACGGTCGGCCACGAGAATCTTCGAGGTCGAGGGTATGGGCAAATACGATCTCCCGACCGTCGACTGGCACGGTGGTCGGCAGCCGCTTCTCCGACTCCTCCTCGACCAGCTGCCCATCGACCTGCTGGGCGGTCCAGCGCACATCCAGCTCGATCGTCGTGCCCTGCGCGGCGACTTCAGGATTCGGTGCGCTCACAGAGATATTGCAGGACTGCGGGCCGCCCTCGGTGGAGCCGAGGACGAACTGGTTGCGCAGCGTCGTGGCTTCCCCCGTGAGGAGGTTCTGAGTCCCACCGATTGATCCACTTCCTGCTCCTCCCGTTCCTGAGCAGTTCAAGGACACCCCCAAGTACATCGCCGTACCGGGACTCCCTTCAGGCTTTGTCGTAACCACCTCGAACTGCATCAGATACGACTCCCCCGGCGCTGCTTCGAACGATCCGACGGCCGCACGCCCGGTTCCGGGCACCGTCAGTGTGGCGTCGTCCCGGACTTCGACGTCGACTCGCTCTATAGGGGTCCCGGTCGACTCCGGCGGCGGCCCCGGGGGGAGTTTGTCGCCCCTTAGGACTCCACCTAGAACAATCAGGAAGATCACGAGGAGCGCAGCCCCTACACCGACCAAGAGTCCGGGTCTACGCCACGCCTGCTCCCTCATCGGCCCGGCCCTACAACCACGAGGGGGCGCGGAACAGGACGGCCGTCGCTGCGTGCAGAGCCGAAGAGGAGACGTAGACGAGATAGTTCACGTGGCCTCCTGGGGGTCGAATGAACGGATCCTCGACCAGTATGCGATGTGCTCGCCGGCGGCGCATCCTCAGGTTGCAGATCTCTGGCACCACAGGGAGCATCCGCTCCTCCCTGGCCTTTGACCTCGTTGAAGATTTTCCGGTCGTAGAGCAGGGCATCCACCAGAAGGCATCGATCGCGAAGAGCACTGTCGAGTTCGGGGGCTTCGCAGATCAGGGGCCGTGCGGCAGTGCCTCCGCGCCCATTCGTGCGCGACCACCAAGTCCACATGGGTGGCTGGACTTCATCGAGCACCTGACCGATCACGGTTCGATGACGATGCGTCCGTAACGCCCAGATTTGTCGCGTTGCGCCGCTCTGGTGGCTATCTTTGACGGATGTTTACGAACGACACTGCGCCAATCACGGGTGGTGCCGACGAGAGCGGGATGGACGGGACTACCGCTGGCATCGCTCCGCCACCGGACGATCTGGACGAGGTTCATGACGGTGGCCTCGACCTGTACGACATAGACGCGGAATACTAGAGCCAGCCTCGCGTCTCCCCACGATGTGCCCGCAACCAGCTGTGGTTGCGGGCATATTCTGTTCTCAGCGCGTCTCTCCTGCGCTGCCCCCGTCCCCCATGGCAACCGAGGCCCGCATGAAGATCCTTCTGGCACCGAGCAACGTGGCTGACCAGTCGACCTCCGCGGCGGTGGGGCTCACCGCGCTCGGCCACGAGGCGCAGATCTGGAACTACGGCGCGAGCCCGAACGAATTCCGCGTGGACCGGCAACTGGATCCCGAGACGGCAGCGGACTACTTCGCCGTACTGACTGCCGCGCTGGAGAACGGGTTCGACGTCTTCCATCTCCACACCGCCCGGTCTCTCATGCCGGCGCGTGACGGACTGCCGCAGATGTGGGATCTGCCCCTGCTGCGCGCGCTGGGTAAGAGGATCGTGGTCTCCTTCCACGGCTCCGACATCCGGAAGAAGAGCCACCACATCGATGACGACCCGTGGAGCTTCTACCGCTTCGCGGACATCCCCTGCGATGAAGAGAAGATCGACACGCGATTGGCGCTGATCCGCACCTACGCACATGCGATGACCGTGTCCTCAGTGCTCGACCAGGTGTACGTCCCGGAGGCGACGTACCTTCCCAAGAGCCTTGATCTCACCGCCTATGACGCCACCCCGGCGCCCCTTCGTGCCCGTCCCGTCGTGTTGCACGCGACGCGTCGCCGCGCCACCAAGGGCACCGACATCATCGAGGCAGAGCTCCAACAGCTCCAGAGCCGTTTCGACATCGAAGTACGGATCGTCGAGGGTGCCTCCCACGACGAACTCCTCCGGCAGATCGGCCAGGCGGACATCGTCGTGGAGAAGCTGCTGGGCGGCGACGCCGGCGTGCTCTCCCTGGAGACGATGGCGATGGGGCGGGTCGCCGTGGCCCGGATCCGAGACGAAGTACGCGCCCGCCACCCGTCGATGCCCGTGGTGAGCGCGGATCCCGAATCCTTCGGCGCCGTCATGGCCGACCTGCTGGGCGATGCCCGACGCCGCGCCGAGCTCGGCGAGGCCGGGCGACGATACGTCGAGGCGGAGCACTCTGCAACGGTGACGGCGAAGCTCCTCGAAGAGCTGTACACCCGGCCCGTGTCCCGCGGGGCTCGCCCGCACCCGGACTGGGCCAGCGACCCGTCCCCGCGCCGGCTCGAGACGGCCTACGCGCGCATCGCCAAGCTCGAGGAGACGGTCGCACGCCTGCGGCAATGCCGCTGAACAGGACTCAGCGAGCTGCTGCCGGACCTCGCGCATCCGCGAGCAGCAGCTGGTAGGGAGACAGCGTCACGAGCTCTCGGCGATCCCTCAGATCCACGAGATGGTCGAGCACCGCGGTGAATCCTTCGAGGCTGAGCTTTCCGTCCATGCCGAGCCGCGAGGGATGCAGCATCAACTGCAGCCCTCTCTTCTTGCTGGCCGCAGCATCGATGCGGGCGATGATCTCCTCGACGGGCCTCGCATCGATGGTCACGTGGGCCAGGCCGTCCCTGACCTGGCCATCGAGCAGTCGCTGCGCGGTGCCGGGCACGTGCCCGGAGGCCACGGCGTGATGGGCCAGGATGATCCGTCCGGCTTCGGTGGCCCACTCCTGCGGGCGCGAGCCCTTCGCGAAGCCGGCGTAGTCCTCCCCCGGGATCCCCGGCGGGTTGAATCCCCACACCTTGCCCTGGGACGAAGGGAGCTGCTCCTCGATCTCGCCGATCGACGCGACGACCTCGTCCATCAGGTCCTCGGTGGTGGCGACGCCGCGATGCGAGGCGGAATGATTCCAGACCTCGACGTGCCGTGCGCGCACCCAGCCATCGACCTCGTCCATCCCCACACCGCGATTCTCCCGGAGGTCACCCGTGCGCGGGTTGTGCGCCAGGGACACCACCAAGCGTCGCGGGATGGTCAGCGGCAGGATGTGCTGGGACAGGTTGACCAGCCCATGATCGAATCGCAGGGCGACCGCCCCGAGACCGCCGGTGTCCACGGAGCCGCCCATCGCGTGCTCGAACATGGTGCGCCGGATCTGATGCTGGATCCAGGCATCGGCCGCCGTGGGAACGTCGCTCGAGGTGGTCATGCGCCCAGGTCCCGCAATCCTCGCAGCCTCCAGGGCTGATCCGACTGCGCGCCGGCCTCCTCGCGGACGATCTGCAGGTACTCCTCGGAACCCGGCACGCGATGTCCCGGTCCCAGGTACGGGGTCAGCGTGCGCAGGCGCTCGGAGCGCTCGGAGGCGGCGAACGCCTCGGTGAACGGCAGGAAGTGCTCCTGATGATGGTGGTCGTCCCCCGGATTCTGGATCAGCAGGACGTCCTGGTCGAACCCGATGCGGCGGTAGCGCTCGATGAGGTCCATGCGCGGCGCGTTCTGCGGGTCGTCACTCACCGTGTCCCGACCGAACAGTGCCCAGTGCGCCGATTCCGCGATCCGCGGGACGTACCTGTCGACCTGGACCTGAGGGTTGAAGGAGACCACGCGGGTTCCTTCGAGGTAGGCGCCGAGCTGGAGCGCGGCGAAGCCCCCTCCCGAATTGCCGACCAGGAGCACCTTCTCGATACCGCGACGGCGGGCGTACGCCTCGATCATCCGCGCGATCTCCCGGTGGAGGTCCTGGTCCTCGGTGCCGACGTACCAGGACAGGAGCATGCGGGAGTCGAGATCCAAGCACGGATCGGAGAAGAACATGACGGGCCCCAGTCCCAGCTTCGGCATGGACCGCAGACGTTCGTACCGGGGCATGGTGAACTTCGTGCGATCCGTGGCACCGTGGAAGTACACGGTCAGGACGTCGCCCTCCCCATCACGCAGGTACGCCGAGGGCACCAATTGACCCAGATCGACACTCCAGACGAATGGCTCGGTGACCCCGTCAGGAACCGCCGCCGCGTCCAGAGTGGTGCGCACGGGCACGTCGTAACCGGGCTGGATCAGCTCCTCCTGCCCGAATCGCACCAGCGGCCCTCGGCGCAGGCTCCCCACCTGCGGGTGCGGGGCAACGCGCTCGGCGAGATCTGTCCCGGCGAGATCGATGAGGGCCGCACCGAAACCGTGGTCGCGCAGGCCATTGACGCGCAGTTCCTCGCCGGCGGCCACGAGCCGGTCGATGCCTCGCAGACGAGCCGGCACGTCACCGCCCTCGGCGCGCACCTCGTCCTTCACCGCCTCGATGGCGCGGCGCACGTCGACGCGCTGGTCGAGAGACTCCTGGGGCGTGAGGTTCCCGGCGGCCCCGATAGCGATGGTCCGCGCGACGGCCTCGTCCGGGTCGAGCCCCGACGGCACCACCATCGAGAGCTCCGGGGTCACCACCAAGGTCTCGTCCAGGTGCTTGTCGCGCATGTTCACGGTGAACTCCTTGCCCCCGCGCGCAACCCGGTGGGCATCGAACACGGAGGAATCCACGACGTCCGCGACGATCGACACCACGCGGTTGCTGGTCCCGATCATCGGGACCCTGATCCGCCACGCGATGCGCCGGCCGGTCTCATCGCTGACCTCGGCGATCTCGTGGTCCTTGAGGGGAAGCCCGGAGACCTGGATCGCCACCGAGCGGCCGTCTGCGTGCAGGAGGAAACCGCGGGGAGTCGGTTCGACCTCGACATCCGGGGCGGCGATCCATTGCAGGTGGCCGGCGTACTCCTTCGAGGATCGGACCGTGTCCTCGACGATCATGTAGTTCCCGGTGCGCGCGTAGACCAGGTGCCTCGACCACTGCACCTGGAGGTGCACGTTCACCTTGGCGACGAGTCCCTCGACGCTGTCATCCACGTAGTGCCGGATCAGCTCGGCGCCCCCGTTCACGCGATAGCGCACGTCCTCGACGTCGACCACGGAGTGCGTCGCGGCCTCAGCGGCGGCAGGATCCAGGGGATCCACGAGCCACGCTCGGCCCTGGGAGTTGTAGGTCACCCGGCCCGGATCATGATGCGCCTCCCGGCCACGGACCGGGCCGAGGAGCATGGTCACGAGGGTCTCGTCCCGAGCATCGCGTTCGGTCTCCCCCCACCCGCTGCGAAGGCTCACCAAGCCCGACGGGTCGACGTGGGAGATCTCGGCCGGAGCCGACCCTTCAGCTCCCCCGGTGACGACATATCGGGTACGGGGGTCGTCGGCCCCGGGGATCTGGTCCGGGACTGCTCCGCCGACTGGGATCAGTGTCCCGTCCGGGGCCAGCGCCTGACGCCAGAAGCCCGTGGCGCCGATCCGGCCGAAGATGTCGTGCTGCTCGGGGACCCCCAGCTCGGACAGCGCCTCTCGCCAGGCGGCCGCAGCAGTCGCGACCTCGGAGAGGTCCTTCGCCACCGCGTATCCGTCCTCGGTGAACGCACCTGCGGCAGCCGCGATCGCGCTCTCGCGAAGCGCTTCCGGATCGTCGCCCTGACGAACCTGGAGGGCGAGACGGATCTGCAGCAGCTGGAGACGGCGCTCCGCGGAGCCGGCCTCTTCGTCCAGGCGGGTGAGTCGCTCGATGTGGAGCGGGATCAGCGACATCGCCTCGCTCCCCTCAGGAGCGCCGAGCGCGAGCGCCGTCGACCGCTGCTCGAGCGGGATCGAGCGCCACGCATCGGAGGCGGGATCCTGTGCTCCAGCGGAGGCGGCCCAGGTCATCACGATCCGTGTCCAGGCCGCCGCGGCATCGGGCACCGCCTCCGGTGCACGACGCAGCGGATCGATCCAGCGCAACGACTGCAGGGCCAATACCTGGACCCGCTTCAGCTCGCCGGTCTCGTCGAACGACGACGTGGAACGGACACCCACCGTGGTGTCCCCCAAACGCACCCGCCCCTGGATGAGGTTCTCTGCGGTGCGCACGTCGTGGGGGCGGGGCGCGAAATACCCGGTCTCCAACCGAGCCAGGAGCGGGTGCGTGGTCATCGGGTGCGAACCTCCCGCACGCGTCGGTTCAGAGCGGCGATGTGCTCATCGATGTGGTCGATCCACATCGCTCGGTTCAGCCACGACTCGTGCACCGGCAGGGCGTCGTCGCCCTGGATCGTCTCGAGATAGCCGTCGATCTTCTCGCGCTCCAAGAACTGCGGCCACAGCCGAGGGTTTCGGAAGATCTCGTGGAAATAGTCGGAGTCCGTGTCATAGGTCGAGAGCTTCTTCTTCATCGACTTCTTCGAATCCGAGACCTGGGCCTTGTAGTACTGCACGTCGGCCCAGCCGGGGATGGCGCGGCGCACGATCTCGTCGGGGAAGATCTTGTCGATCTTCTCCTGCGGGTCGAGGTCGAAGCATGCCCGCACGTACGCCGGGCCGGACAGCATGATCGCTGACATCGATCCGAGCGCCTGGTTGCCCCACCTGCGGAACTTCTCGGTGAGGTACAGGTAGTCGAGCGAGACCAGGCCCGGCAGTCCGTGACGTGCTGCGCGCTCGTAGCTGCGATCGAAGAACCCATCCATGGATGACTGGGCCTCCGGGGTGAGGAGCCCGCCGCGGAAGCTCTTCGCCGCGTAGGCCACAGGGTGATCGAGCTTCGCGATCTTCTCGAGGTCCCCGGGACGGTGGTAGTAGTAGCCGTGCATGATCTCGCCGCCGACCCCGCCGATGCTGAGGCCTGCGCGCCCGCCCGGGATGCGCACGTTCGATCGAATATTGGTCGGTGCCGCGTCCCCGTCCCACATGTCGAAGGCGTTGGCGAAGCGCTCGCTCAGAGGCATCGTGATGGTCGACGGGCTCGGGTAGGTGAGGTCATGGCGGACCTCCTGGCCCTCCTGCTCCTGACCGGCATAGTCCGCCATGAGCTCCTTGGCGATGTCGGCCTCGGCCTCCAGAGTGCCCAATGTGATGACTCGGGCGCTGCCCCCGCCGCTCAACCAGATCGAGGCCGTCATCCGGGAATCGCGCCCGCCGCTGAGATAGAGGGTCGAGTTGCGCACGCTCAGGGCATCGAGATTCCGGGCGATCGTGCGAGTCTGCGCGATGACCCCTTCGTAATCAGGGCGCGCCTCGCGCTCCCCGACGAGGTCGGTGAGGTCGGTGTGCTCCCCGAATGCGACCTCGCCGGTCGGCGAGACGTCGAGAACTCCGGCCTCGCGCAGCCGACGGATGCCACGGATCGGCGAGTCGTCCTGCGTGAACCAGCCGGCGTGCACATACCGGGCGATCGCTTCGGTATCTGCTTCCAGAGGGCCATCGACGAAGTGTGCGAGCACACCGATGTGGTTCGAGGCCGCCACGAAGTCGTCGGTCACGACGTAGTAGCAGCGGCCGATCCCCAGCGTGTCCGCCCAGATCCGCACGGAGCCGTCGGCCCGGCGGTGGATGCCGAAGTGGTTGGGGAGCAGCCGCCCGAGCGCGCCCGAGCGGACCAGGGATGCCAGGCCCGTCCAGTAGTCCGACGGGGTCGCATCGTGGTCGACCGGGATCGGGGGCTGGGACACCGCGATGATCTCGCCGGAGTCCTCGTACCAGGTGGGGACCTGCCAAGCGCCCTCCATCCGGTCGGCATTGAACAGTGCAGTGCGGTCATCGAGGTGCACGTGGTCCACGGCCTCGCCGAAGATTCGGCGGGCATCCTCGACGACCCCGTTCAGGAGCGTCGGCAGGACGTCGCGGGCCGCGGGAGTGCGCGCAACGCAGACGAAATTGATGTTCACGGTGTGTACCTGCTTCCAGGGGAACGAGGAGAGCGTCCGGTCGTGTCGTGGGGTTCGGGGCGGATCGGGGTGGGATCAGAGAAAGTGCAGGCGCGTCTCGACGGATGCTCGGGTCTCGAGGGGGAAGGTGAAGCCGAGGGACCACGTGGGGTCGAGGGCACCGTCCGTGCGTGACCGCCATCCCCGCAACGGCTCGTGCTGGCCGCGCACCGGTTCCAGTGCACGGCCGGGGCCGCTCACGCCGAGGCGCAGCGGGCCGTTCACGGTTTCTGCGCGCAGGACGATCTCCTCCCCCACGGACTCCAGCTCGAAGCTGCCATCGATGTTCAGCCACACCACGGCCTCACGGGGCTCCGGCAGGCGGGAATGGATGGCGTCGAGCAGACGCAGCTCCTTCCCGGGCGTGTACACGACACGGCGGCGGTGGACGTAGTCGGGGTGCCGGACCCGCGCGGACAGGTCGAAGCGATCGCCCTTGCGGACGCAGTCGGTGAGCGCGCTCCCGTAGGGCTTCCGTCCCTGGCGGCGCTGGTTGCGGCCATCGACCATCAGCGTGTTGTGCGCCATCGTGCTCTCGACGTACTGACGCTCCGGTGCGGCGTAGTAATAGCCCTCTGCCCGGAGCGGTGACTCCCGATCCAGCAGCTCGCCGTAGCCGAAGCGCCCGGCATCCGTGAGGATCTGCTGGCCGCGGTCGTACCAGACGACGTTCAGATCGTCGGCGTGCTTGTGTGCCCGCGAATGGTAGGCCGCGCTGAACGCGAGGTACCCGCTGCGCGCGAACTCTCCCGGTGCGGTCGGCTGCGGCGAACGCACGAAGGCGTATCCCCCCTCGGCGAAGGCTGCGAGCTCCTCCGACATGGGTTCGCCCGATGCGCCGTCGGTGAGGAGGAACCGGGTATGGGGATCGATCGAATCCGGGACCTTCTCCAGGACGTTCGTCTCCGGGGAGTCCCCCATCTGCACTATCGCCCCGTCGGGCTGGATCATCCACCCCAGAACGTGAGCAGCGCGCTGGATCCGTTGCCGGATCTCCTCGTCGGCGATGAGATCGTCCCGCACGGCGAGCTCGAAGGAGTTCAACAGCATGCGGTGATAGTCGGGGGAATGCTCCAGATGGACGCCGTCGGCGGCGAACTGCGAACGTGCCATGAGCGCGAGGCGCTCAGCGCCCTCCTCCGCGGTCCGAGGTGCATCCGGCAACATGGCAAGGTGCCGGCCGGCGTGGACCTGCGAGACCGCCGTGTAGAAGCCGTGGTTGTTGCGCGGGTTGAACGCGCGGTCCTGATGGAGCTCGTCGAGGTGCCAGGCGAGCGCCTCCGCGAGGATCACCGTCTGCTCCCGCATGCCTCCGTGCCGGGCGGCGCGCAGGGTGATCGCGATCAGCCGGGGCATGCGCAACGACTGGGACATGTCGTACCAGGCCATCGGGTCGGCCTCGTCGTCGGCTCCACGGTGGATCCGGATCCAGCCCACCGCGATCTGCACGATCCGGCGCAACCAGAGGTCGCCGTCCTCGTCATCCGCAGCGCGGAGCAGCGGGTCCATGAACTCCCAGGCATGCAGGTGGAAACCCCACGAGCGGTGGGCGACTCCGTACTGCGCCCAGTCGGAGAGTTCGGCGATCAGGACCGGATCGAAGCGGGAGAACTTCCACCCGTCCTCGAAGACGGAGGAGGCACTCTGCTTGATCTTCTGTATCGAGAACCATCCGGTGAGATCCGGGAGCTGCGCCGTACCCAGAGCGGTCAGCAGTTGCTCGATCTCGACGTCGCGTCGACGCAGAGCCAGGTCCGAGGAGGTGAAGAGGTCACCGTCTGCGGCCAGGTCATCGTTCTCTGTCATGGTGTCCTTAAAATGCGGGGAACCTTGCGGGGAGGGCGATCACGAGAGCCGGAAGAGCGTGTCCACCGCGGCCCGGGTCTCAACCGGCACGTTGAATCCGACCGACCAGACCGGTTCCAGGGATCGGTCCCGCCGCGAGCGCCACCCGCGCAGAGGGTTCTGGCCTCCTCGCACCGGATCGACGAGGGTACCCGGCCCCGTCACCTCGAGCCGCAGCAGTTCGCCGTCGACCAGACGCTCGAAGACCAGCGCCTCGTCGCGTTCGACGAGTTCGAATGCGCCATCGATGTTGTACCAGACCACGGCGCTGCGACTGTCCGGTGACTGCGAGAAGATCGCATCCTTCACGAGCAGTTGTCGCCCCGGCGTGTACACGACGCGTCGGCGATGGATGTAGTCGGCGTGGTGGACGCGGGCGGACAGATCGAACACTCCGTCCGCCTGGACGGCTTCGGCGATGCCGCTGCCGTAGGGCGCACGATCTCGACGATCCTGGTCCTCGCCGTCCATCTCGACCGTGTTGTGAGCACGGGTGCCCTCCACGTACTGGCGCTCCGGCGACCCGTAGTAGAACCCCTTCTTGCGCAGGGGCGAATCGGCAGGGAGCAGGTCGCCGTAGCCGTAGCGGCCCGAGTCCACGAGGATCTCGGTGCCCCGGTCGTACCAGACGATGTTGAGATCATCGGCGTGCTTGTGCGCGCGGGAATGGAACGCTGCGCTGACGGCGAGATAGCCGCTCGCGGCGAGCTCCCCGGGGCCTTGCGGAGCAGGCGAGCGCACGAAGGCGTACCCGCCGTCCCGGAACACTGCGAGCTCCTTGCTCGGTGCCTCTCCGCGACGTCCATCGCTCAGGATGAACTGCGTGTGCGGATCCAGGGAGGGCGCGTCCTCGACCGTCATGTAGGTCGCGGGGGTATCTCCGAACTGCACCAGGTATCCATCGGGCTGCACCATCCAGCCGAGCACCTCGGCGGCGCGCCGGATCCGTTCGCGGATGTCCTCGTCGCCGACGAGCCCGTCCTGCACTGCGCGCTCGAACGAGCCGAGAAGCATCCGGTGGTATTCCGGCGAATGCTCGAGATGCGCGCCGTCCGGAGCGAACTGGCGGTCGGCCATCGTGCGCAGTCGCGCCGCGCCGTCGTCGTGCAGGGCTTCGACGCCCGGCAGCGGCGAGCCGTGCTTGGCCAGGTGCAGCTGCGAGGCCGCGGTGTAGAACCCGTGGTTGTTGTTCGGGTTGAACGCCCGATCCTCGTGGAGCTCGTCGACATGCCGCAGGATCGCGTCGATGAGAACGGTGGCCTGCGGGTGCAGATCGTCATGGCGTGCCGTGCGGATGAGCAGATTCAGCAGCATCGGAGCCCGCAGGGCGAGGGCCATGTCGTACCAGGCCATCGGATCTTCAGGGGCATCGGGGGCGACGTAGGTCCCGATCCAGTCCAGGGCGATGTCCAGGCTCGTCTCGAGCCAGTAACGGTCCCCGGTCCGCGAGTGCTCCCGCAGGAGCGGCTCCATGAACTTCCACGTATGGAGATTGAATCCCCAGGTGCGATTCGCTTCGCCGACGGCAGCCCAATCCGGGCACTCCGTGACGCGGACGGGTTCGAACTCCTCGAAGGCCCAGCCGGTCGAGACGATGTCGTGCGCGTCCTGCTTCATCTCGCTGAGGGAGAACCATCCGGTCAGCGGGGGTTCGGGGAGCAGCTCGAAAGCATCCAGGAGGTCGCCCGCGTTCACACCGCGCTCGCGGAGCCGGACCTCCGACTCGAGATTCAGCGAGGACGGACCGGTGTAGCCCAGCTTCTTGTAGACCCGGTAGTACTCGCTGACGTTGTTGTCCCAGGTCCGGTAGTTGCGGACCCAGCGGGAGGCGATCTGGCCGAGCTCCTGGCGGCGCTCCGGATCCTGGATGAGCTCGAGGAGCTTCCGGGAGAGATCGGTGCTGTCCCCGGCCCGGAACGTCTCGACGGCACCGGACTGCCGGGCGATCTCCTGCAGGGCGCCGACATCGGACAGGATCACGGTGCGCCCCGTCGAGAACGCCTCGAACGGTTTCAGGGGCGTCACGAGATCCGCGACGGCTGATGCCTTGCGGGGCACCACGAACAGGTCGATCAGTCCGTAGTACCGCAGCACGTCCTCGTGGGGGACGCGCCCGGTGAAGAAGACGTTCTCGATCCCTGCGGAGGCGACGCGCTCGCGCAGGGTGGGCAGGTACGCCCCGTCCCCGACCAGCAGCAGGCACAGCGGGCGATCGGAGGTGGCGGCGGCGAGGTGGTATCCGTCGATCAGAGTGTCGATGCCTTCGTACTCGACGATCGACGAGATGTAGCCGACCACGAGGGAATCCGCTGGGAGTCCGATCTCCTCGGCCAGGTCGCGGTCGCTCTCCTGCACGGGGAAGTTCGTGGCCTCGACGGCATTGGGGACGATCGAGACGGAGTCCCCCGCGATCCGGCCCTGCGCGGACTCGATGATGTGGTCCCGCATGACCTCGGCGAGGGTGAAAACATGATCGGGGAGCTGCCGGGCGATCTCCTCAGCACGCTTCCTCAGGGTGTACGCATCAGGCAGCCCGTACATCGAGAAGAGGATGTCTGCGCCGTCTCCCCAACCGTTCGCGTCGATGGTGCGCGAGAGCCACGACTCCTCCCAGAAGCCCCGCGACTCGTACACGGTCGGGATCGAGTACTTGGTGCCCACGGCGTGGACGATGAGCGCATTGAAGAAATCCGACTGGGCGTGCAGGACGCTGGGGCGGACCTCGAGCACCAGCTGGGCCAAGCCGCGGATGTTCTCGGCAAGCCACTCGTCCAGCAGCAGCTCGTTCCGGGGTGCGCCCGGCAGCAGGTAGTAGTCGACCCCGCCGTGCACATAGTGCTCGGTCTGCTCGATGTCATGCTCCGTGATCCCGGACTGGCCGACGATCGCGACCGGCAGACCCTTCCGGATCTGGGCGAGGGCCGTGTACTGGGTGCGCAGGGTGTAGCCGGTCTGTGTCTCGGGCAGCACCCGCCCGACCATGTGCAGGATCGGACCGGAGGGGTCGTGGGCATCCCCGTCCGGCAGCTCGGGGTTCACGAGCAAGGGCTGGGAGAACAGCGAGATCTCGTGCTCGATCTTCGCCACGGCCTTCGCGTCGTTCTCTCGACCGGACTTCTCATGGACGCGTGCGACAGCCTGCGCGGCGAGTTCCCAGTATCCCGTGGCGCGGAAGTACCGGTAGACCGCCCGCGAGGTGGTGAGGTTCAGTTCCGCGAGCAGGTCGAAGCTGTCGAGCAGGGGACGAACGCGCAGGTAATCGCCCCGGGAGGTGTAATCCTCGAAGAGCTTCCTCGCGCTGCCCGGCGTGAGAACGGCTCGAGGGCTGCGCCCCAGTTGTATCGCCGTCTCGAAGGACGTGCGCGCCTGCTCCCTGGACCTCTCCTGCAGGGTGGACACCTCCCCTTCCAGCGGGTCGAGGAAGCCGCTGGGCACGCGGCTCCGCAGAACTCGCAGGTCCTTGCGGACCGTCTCGAGGCGCTCCGCGGACCGCTTCTGCGCGTTGCGCGCATTCACCACCGAGCGACGCAGCGACGCAGCCACCTCGTCACCGGCGACGAATCGGGCGTCGAGGCTCTCCACGAGCTCCTTCTGCGTCGCGTCCTGGCGGGCGCCGCGCTCGTCGAGCTCACTGAGCGATCGCGTGGTCGTTGCCAGGCCCGCATCGAGCCCCGCGACCGAGGAGACCGTCTCGTCGAGCCGGCGACCGTGATCAGCCGACGACGCCTCCGCGCCACGAATCCGACGATCGTGATCAGCGGACGACGTCTCCGCGCGATCGATCCGGCGACCATGATCGGCGGACGAGGCCTCCACGTCGCCGACGCGGGATCCGACCCTGTCCACTCCCTGCTCGAGAGCTTCCGCATTCTGCTCGACGACGCCGGCACGCTGCTCGAGGTTCTTCGCCCGGGTCGCCAGGCGGTCGGTGGTTCCACTCAACCGCGCGGCGAGACGCATCGCCACGAAGCACGAGGACAGCACGAGAACGAGCCCGAGCACCGCGGCGATGATCGCCAGGACCCAGGATCCCATCGCCGCTGCGATGGCCAGGACGATCACGAAGATCGCCCACCCCGCTCCAGCCGCCAGGATCGCTGTTCGAAGTCGCTCACGCATAGTCGTCATCTCGTTCCTGCTCGTCCTACCAGATGCTGAGGCTGCAGTGCTCTCAGGCGGAAGGGGTTCCGAAGTCGACCGGGCGCTCGTTGCCCAGGAACTTCCACTTGATCGCGGCCACGGTACGCGCCGCCGCCTGGCCATCACCGTAGGGGTTCACGGCATTCGCCATCGCCTCATAGGCCTCGGGGGAATCCATCAGGTGAGAGACCTCGTCGACGAGCCGCTGGCGGTGCGTGCCGATCAGCTTCACCGTTCCCGAGACGACAGCCTCCGGTCGCTCCGTGTTCTCCCGCATCACCAGCACGGGCTTGCCGAGGCTCGGGGCCTCCTCCTGGACACCGCCGGAGTCGGTCAGGACGATGTTCGCGAGGCTCAGCGCACGCGTGAACTGGGCGTACGGCAACGGCTCGATCAGGAGCACGTTGTCGAGGCCCTCGACCGCCGGTCGGATCGAAGCGCGAACCTTCGGATTCTTGTGGATCGGGAACACGATCGTCAGGTCCGGGTACGTGCGCGCAAGGTCTGCCACCGCGCCGCCGATGTCCTCCATGGCCGATCCCAGGTTCTCGCGGCGGTGAGCGGTGACCAGCAGGATGCGCTCCTGCCCGTCGCTGCCCAGGCTCCTCTGCAGCTCTTCCAGGCGCTCGTCATCGAAGCGCACCTCGAGCGTCGCGGTGGCGTGGAGCAGGGTGTCGATCACGCTGTTCCCCGTGACGACGATGTCGTTCTCGCTGACATCCTCACGAGTGAGGTTCGCTTTGCTGGTCGAGGTCGGCGCGAGGTGCAGCGCCGCGATCTGGCTGGTGAGCTTGCGGTTCGCTTCCTCGGGGAACGGGGAGTTGATGTCTCCCGAGCGCAGGCCCGCCTCGAGATGGAGGACCGGGATCTGACGGTTGAACGACGCGACGGCGGCGCCCATGACCGTCGAGGTGTCGCCCTGCACGATCACGGCGTCAGGCGTCTCTTCCTCCAGGATCGCGTCGACCCCGCTGATCACCTTGGCCACGATCCCGTTCAGGCTCTGTCCGGCAGCCATGATGTTCAGATCATGGTCGGGAACGATGTCGAACATCGTGTTCACCTGGTCCAGCATCTCGCGGTGCTGTCCGGTGACGACAAGGACGTTCTCGAGCTCGTCGTCCTTCTCGATCGCCTTGATGATCGGGGCGACCTTGATCGCCTCGGGACGCGTGCCGTAGATAGTCATGATGCGCAGAGTCACAATGTTCTCCTTGGGGATCGGGATGATTCGGGGATCGGGATGTATCAGTTGTCGTCGTGAGGGAAGATCGTTGCGGGGAAGGGCTTCTTCAGAGACGGAGTGTTCCGGTCGTAGGCCTTCGTGAAGGGGTCGGGCTCGAACTCCGGGGCGACGTCGCGAGTGCGGTCCCCTCCTGCCGGCTCCGCATCACCCACGGGGAACAGCTGCTCAGCACGTCGCTGCGACTCCCCCTCCAGCACGGCGTCTCGGAGCAGGCCCGCCGCCTTGTCCTCGTCGCCCTGAGCCAGATTGTGAGCGAACCAGCGGTACTTGCGGGCCACCTCCACGGCGTCACCGTCCAGCACCACCCGCCCTCGCTCCATCCAGATGGCGCGCGAGCACATGTTCTCGATGGTCTGCGCTGCATGGTTCACCAGGAAGACAGTGCCCGCGTTCTCCAGCAGCTTGTCCATCGCGTTCTTGGACCGCTCGGCGAACGTCGCATCTCCGGTGGCCAGCGCCTCGTCGATCATCAGGATCGACGGGTCCGCCGCCAGGGAGATCGCGAACTTCAGGCGCGATCCCATGCCGGACGAATAGGTCTTCATGGGGAGATCGATCGCCTCTCCCAGCGCGGAGAGTTCCACGACCTGCTCGAAGATCTCCTCCGCTCGCGCCGGGGTGAGCCCCATGGCCAGCGCACCGAGCTTGACGTTCTGCGCGCCGGTGAGCTCGGGGATGAGTGCCGCGCTGACTCCCAGCAGGACCGGACGATCGGAGGTCAGCACGGTGCCGGTGCTCGGCGCCTCGAGCCCGGCGAGCGCGCGCAGCAAGGTGGACTTCCCCGACCCGTTGCGCCCGATGATCCCCACGAACTCCCCGGAACGGGCCGTGAAGGACACGCCTCGGAGAGCTGCCACGTTCACCATCTGCTTGCGCGTGAACTTCCCGAGCAGACCGGTCCGTGGGGTCCTGTCGGTCCGCAGAGCCCGGTACCGCATCCGGACGTTGTGCGCGACGACCGTCACCGGAGAAGACTCCGGCGCGTGCCAGCGTTCATCCGCCGGGCTCTCGCCGTTGGTCCCGTCGCCCTGCGTCACGTCACTGCTCGTTGCCATACGTGGCCTCACCTCGCCAGAAGAAGAGGAACCCGAACACCGTCAGCCCTACTGACCAGGCGCCGAGGATCAGCCAGTGCTCAGCGGCGGGAACCGTGCCGTCCATGAGCACTGCTCGATACAGGACCAGCATGTGGTAGATCGGGTTCACGGCGATCAGTGCCGAGGCGATGGGGTTCGTGAGGAAGCGTTCGATCGGGAAGATCACGCCCGATCCGTACATCAGGAACCGCCCGACGAAGGACATGAACTGAGTCATGTCCGGGAAGATGAACCCGACCCGCGCCATGACCAGGGAGATCCCGAGGTTCAGGAAGAACTGGAAGACGAAGATCACCGGCACCAGGAGCCACGTCACCTCGGGCTGCTCATGGTTCGGCACCACCATGATCATCACGACCATGATCGCCACGGTGTACACCATCTGCAGGGACTCGCGGATCTCTGCGGAGATGGGCAGGGAGGCCCGGGGGAAGGTGAAGGCCCGGATCATCGCCTTCCCGGACACCAGCTGACTGGGCCCCTGGCTGATCGCCCGCATGGTGGACCGGAACATCAGCACGCCGATGATGATGAATCCCGGGAAGTTCTCCATCCCGCGGGTGACCTTCAGGATGAGCGCGAAGATCACGAAGTACATCGCCGCATCGAGCATCGGCTTCAGGAGCAGCCATGCGCTGCCCAGGCGGTTGCGGCTGTTCTGTGTCGCCACGCGGTGGCGGGCGTCCATCCAGATGAAGTGCCGGCGATCCCAGAGCTGGGCGAGGTATTCACCGAGGCGGGGCCGCACACCGACTGGCGTGAGCCCTTGCGCCTGATAACCGCGGGATTCGAGGGCGCCGACGATCTGCTGGGGAGTCTTCACGTCAGATGCCATGGGTATCGCCCTCCTCTGCTCCGCTCGTCACTCGTGAGTACACCACGGCGTATCGTCCCACTTGTCCCGGCCAGGAGCGCCGCTGGACCATGGATGAGGCCGAAACCTCACAGGGGTCGGTGCTCGTCGCTCGCTCGCTCGAGGCCACGATGGCTGCTGCCAGCGCACGCGGATCCTCAGCAGGCACGCACTGTGCGATACCGTCCGACTCCGTCTCTGGGATCACCTCACGCAGTGCCGGGAGGTCCGACACGATCAGCGGTCGACGCAGGGCCAGCGCCTCGATCGGCTTCTGCGGGGTGACGGAACGGGTCACCGCCACGTCCTTGCGAGGAACGACCACCACGTCCAAGGCCTCGACCCAGCGGCGCGCCTGGTCACGCCGGACCCTTCCCGGCAGATGCACCCGGTCGCCGATCCCCAGCTCACCGGCGAGATCGGCGAGGACGGGACGCGAGACACCATCGCCGGCGAGGACGACGTGGAGGCGCCGGCGCAGCCCGTCGGGCGTGCGCGGATCCTGCAGAAGGTGCGCGACAGCGCGGAGCAGCACGTCGAACCCTTCGTAGTCCACGAGCGCACTGACAGCGCCGACGAGGAAGGCATCGGCCCCGCAGCCCGTGTCGTCGTCCAGCCCGACCATCTCCCGCGCCCGGGACGTGCTGACGTGGTCCTCGAAGAGGGACTCATCGACCCCGTTGGGGACCAAGGTGATCATGTCGCGATCCACGCCTCGGGAGACGAGCTCGTCCGCCATCGTCGTCGACAACGTGACGACGGCGCCCGCATCACGGGCCTGCTCGCCCTCCTTGGCCACGATGAGCCGGTGCTTCTCCGAGGCGGTGGCCGCTTCCCGCCCTTCGTCGCTCGCGTGCGACGCGACCCAGGTCTTCTCCATGAGGCCCCGGACCTCGAACACCCAGGGGATCCCGGTCGCATCGGAGACGGCCTGGGCGACCAGTGCATTGAGGTAATTGGTCGTCGCGTGGATGACCTGCGGTCGGAACTCCTCGACCAGTTCCAGAGCACGCTCGACCTCCACGTGGAGCCGCTCCTGCTGGGTCTGCGGCAATCGGGACGGGAGCGTCCGCACATAACGGATGCCGTCCACCACGTCCTCATCGCGTGCCGTCGGAACGCCCACCATGACCGGATAACCGGTGCGGGTCAGCGCCACGGATTCGACGCCCTGGTCCCGGAGCGCCGTGAGGATCCGATGACTGCGCAGGGAGTATCCGGACTGGGTGTGCGGGAGCGAGTTCGTCAGCAGATGCAGCACCCTCACCGGGCCGTCCGCCGAGCGGGATCCATGACCGTGCAGCTGTCGCTGGGAGCTCGTCGGCAGCCGGAATCCCGGTTGCAGAAGCTGCAGCTCGCTGCGCAGGCGTTGTGAGTAGCGCGTCCTCCCGGCGTCCGCCTCGTCCAGGATGCGCACCGCCTCACCGAGATCCCCCCGGGACCACGAGGCTCGCGCACGAGTCGTCGCCGAGGCATCGGCAGGGATCAGGTCGAGGCGATCCAGCAGGATCGCCACCTCCCCCGCCACTCTGGAGGAACGACGACGAGGCTCCGTGTTCAGGCACTCGAGCGTCCTCACCGCAGCGGCATCTCGACCGGCCATGAACGACCCCAGAGCACTGGCAGCAGGCGATATCGGCCGGGCCTTCTCGAGGAGACGGCCGAGGCGGACCCGTGCGCCGAAAGGCAGCCGCCGACTCACCTGGATCGCCAGCAGAGCAGGGTCATCGAGGAGGTGCTGAGACGCCGCCTGCACGAGGACGGAGACGTTCCGAGCACCTGTCGGCACGATGCGCCGCCCAGAGCCGGGGATCGTGTCCGTCCGAGATCCGATATTCACGGAGTCGAGGGTACAGGGGACGGTACCCAGAGCCGCCCCGCGCACCTCTCGTTGCCAGGGCGTCGGAATCCCCCCGCGGCCAGCCGATTCCTCGCTGGAGAGTTCAGCCACGTCATCGCCAGAGCTCGTCGCGCGTCCTCTCGAGCTGCGCGACATGATCGGGCAGGGCGTCTAGGACGTACGCCTTGTTCAGGTTCGACTCATGCATGGAGTTCCCCTCCCCCGCATGCACGGCCTTCTCGATGTCCGCCATCGCCTCCGGGGTGAACCACCTCTGCCATGCGGTCCGCTCATGGATCAGCCGTTCCATGGAACCGGGCGACGTCTCCCAGGTCCGCATCCCCTGCACGCGGACGGACGCCTTCGAGTCGGCGGGAGTCGCCTTGAAGTAGGGCACTTCCTCCCACGCCGGGATCAGCGCGCGGGACAGCGCCTTCTGCATGACCTTGTCCAATCGCTGCTCGGGCGTCAGATCGATGCCCGCACGGACGAAAACGGGGTTCAGCAGGAGGACGAACGAGGCTGAGCTCAGCTGCGCATTGATCCACCGGCGGAACTTCGAGTGCATCTGGAACACGTTGAGCGCCGTGGCGTCCTCGTGGCCCAGGGAGCGTGCGAACGCCTTCTGGTTCTCGATGAATTGCAGCGTCGAGACTCTGGACTCCTCGGTGTTCACCTTCCCGGCGAACGCCTTGCCGACCCGGTCCAGCGGGTGCTGGAGCTTCCGTGCCATCTCGAGCATCGCCGGGGTCGCGTAATAGATACCGTGCATGACCTCGCCATTGGCTCCGCCGATGGTGAGGCGGGCGCGTGCAGGCGGCCGATTGACCGCGGACTTCAGGTTCGCCGGCGCGAAGTCCCCGTCCCAGAGTCGCAGCGCCTTGGCCAGACGATCCTCGATCGAGAAGGCCGAGGTCCTCCCCGGGTTGGGATACGTGACCCGGTGGGCCAGCCCGCGCTCCGCGAGCTCGTCCGTCGTGCCGAGCGCCGCCATGAGCTCATTCGCCACGTCGACCTCGCCCTGGAGGGTCCCGACCGTCTGGATCGACGCCGGCTTGCCGCCGGCCAGCCAGGCAGCTGCCGTGACCCTCGAGTCCTGGCCGCCGGAGAGATGGACCGTCGGGCTCTGCACGGCGATCTCGCCGATGTTGGAGGTGAGGATCGCCATCGACGCCCCGACGCCGTCGAAGTCCGGGCTTTTCTCCCGAAAGGAGTAGAACTCCTCATCGGTCGCATAGCGTCGACGAGAAACCTCCCCATGCCTCCCGACGGACACGACCTCGGCCGGCCCGAGCCGGCGGACGTCGACGATCGATGAATGGTCCTCCGGCCAGAAACCGACCTGCGCGAGCAGATCTGCCCCATAGGTGTCGACCTCGAGGCGCCGCGAGGAGAACAGGGAGACCATCCCGATATGGTTCCCGGCGGCGACGAAATCCTCGTTCTGCACGACATAGGCGCGCCCGAAGCCGAAGACGTCGTTCCAGACCTCGAGCCCGCCATCCCGCCACAGCGAGATGCCGAAGTATCCCGGCTGCACCGTCCGTCGGCCGGAATCCTCCCGAAGGCTGCCCATCGCCCAGGTCTCCCAGCCCGCGCGCTGGATCTCTTCCGTGTACGAGACCGGAGGCTGGGACAGAGCCAGGTGGCCGTAGGAATCGTCCATCCAGGTCGGTGCGTTCCATGTCCCCTCGACGGCCCGGGCGTTGAGCAGCGCCCTGTTCGAGGTCAGCTCGATCGCGGCGTTGGTCGTGTCGTACTCCTCGCCACCGAGACGACGTGCTGCGTCGAAGATCCGCGGGAGGAGCTGACGACCCCTCTCCGAGATCGCTGCCACACAGAAGTTGATGTTCACCGCGCTGCGTCCCTACTTCTCCCGAGAGGCCGGGAGATGATCGAAAATTTCGCCTGATGCTATCGGGTTCGCGTCTCAGTGCTCGATCGCGCCCGCGATCCGCTCCCGCAGCTCGATGAACTCCGGCAGGCGGCGCATCTCCTCGCCGAGGGAGCGGCCCGCCTGGGCCGACAGGGTGACGTCCTGGTCGAGCACCACACGGCCGGGGCGGGCGCTCATCACCAGCACCCGGTCCCCGAGGAACACGGCCTCGTCGACGTCGTGGGTGATGAAGAAGACGGTGCGGTGCTGCTTGCGCTGCAGGGCCAGCACGTCGGCCTGCAGCCGTGCCCGGGTGATGGCGTCCAGCGCGCCGAAGGGCTCGTCCATGAGGATCACGTCGGTCTCATTGGCGAGCACGCGGGCGATCTGGGCGCGCTGCTGCATGCCGCCGGAGAGCTCGTAGGGCTTGGCATCGCCGAAGTCCGCCAGGCCCACCAGCTCGAGGTACTCCTGCGCCTTCTGGGTGCGTTCCTTCTTCGCGACCTTGCGCATCCGCATGCCCAGGGCCACGTTGTCGCGCACCGTGAACCACGGGTAGAGGTTGGGCTGCTGGAACACCACACCGCGCTCCGCGCCCGGGCCGCTGATCGTCGCGCCGCGGTAACGGGCGGCGCCGCCGGTGGGATCGAGGAAGCCCGCGATGATCTTCAACAGGGTGGTCTTCCCGCAGCCCGAGGGGCCCACCACGCACACGAACTGTCCTTCGGGGATCTCCAGGTCGGTCTCGGCGAGCGCGTGGACCACGTCGCCGGAGTCGGTGATGTAGCGCTGGGAGACGCCTTCGAGGGTGACCACGGACCCCGTCTCAGCAGAGTCAGCAGAGTCAACAGGGTCAGCACTGTCAGGACGGTCGGTGTGGTTGGCACGCTCGGTCACTGCGCGGCCTCCTGGATCGCGTCGGCGTAGGGCATCTCCTGGTACACGTCCCCCTCGGCGAGCGCCTCGATCTCGCGCTGTTCGAGCAGGAACTCGGCGGTGCCGCTGAAGGCCGTCGCGAGGCCGTCGCCGCCGAAGTACTCCGGGCCCGCCTGCTCCTCCAGGGTCGGGTAGAGGTAGCCGACCAGCAGCTTCTCCGCTTCTTCCGGGGTGATGCCGAGCTGCACGCTGATCGAGACGGCGGCGAGCTCGGGCTCCTCGTTCAGCAATCGGGTGCCCTCGGCCTGCACAAGGGTCCACATCGCCATGAACTCAGGGTTCTGCTCGATGAAATCGCTGGTGCCGGCGATCAGGTCGAAGGTGGGGGCGCCCAGGCCCGCGCTGTCCTCGCTGGACAGGATCGGATGCCCGGATTCCACCAGCTGGGTCAGGGTGGGCTCCCACACCCAGGCGGCGTCGATCTCGTCGCGCTGCCAGGCGGCGAGGATCGCGTCGGTGGCGAGGTTGATGACCCGGACGTCTCCGGACAGCCCGCCCTCGTTGAGCGCCGTCAGCAGCGAGTAGTGCGCGGTGGAGCCGAAGGGCACGGCGATGGTCTTGCCCGCCAGATCGGCGAGCTCCTCGACGGCGGGGTCCTTGACGATGAGGGACTCGGCATCGCCGATCACGTCGCTGATCCAGATCGCCTTGATGTCCTTGGACAGCGGCGGGGAGGCCGCCTTCACCGCGGGGCTCGAGCCCACCTGGGAGATGTCCAAGGATTCGGAGCCGAAGGCCTGGATCGCGTCGCCGCCGGAGTTCATCTTGATCCAGGAGATGTCCGCCTCCGGCATGCAGGCCTCGAGCAGCTCGAGGTCCTTGACCACCAGATCCCCGTTCGGGATCGCCTGCCAGCCGATACGGGCGGAGGCGGTGATGCTGGGGTCCGGGTCGACGGGGCAGGCGGTCTCGCCCTCGAAGTTGTCGGGGTGGTTGGTGCGGCCGGATTGCACGCAGCCGCTCAGCGCCAGCGCGAGGCCCAGCGTCGCGGCGACGAGCCGCAGCGGCGTGCGTCGGCGCCCGGTCGGGGAGGGGGTCATGGCGCTCAGACCTTTCCGTGCCAGGGCACCAGGCGGTTGCCCACCCACCGGATGCAGCCGTCCAGGGCGACCGCCACGAGCCCGATCACGATGATGCACGCGATCGTCAGAGGCGTCTTGAGCTGCGTGCCGGAGATGTAGGCGAGGCCGCCGATGCCGGGGATGCCGTTGTTGAGCTCCGCGGCGACCACCGTGGTCCAGGCGAAGCCGATGGCCAGGCGCACCCCGGAGAGGATCGAGGCGGTCGCGGCCGGCAGCACCACGAAACGGGCGATCTGCGGGGACCCGGCGCCCATGCTGCGGGCGGCGGAGACGTAGTCCTCCCGCACCCCGCGCACGCCGTCGATGGTGGCGATGACGATCGGGGGGAACGCCGCGAGGAACAGCAGCAGGAACTTCGAGAGGTCACCGATGCCCACCCACACGATGATCAGGCCGATGTAGCCCAGCGGGGGCAGGGCGCGCAGGAAATTCAGGTACGGCGCCAGCGCCGTGTTCGCCGGTTCCCACATGCTCATCAGAGCGCCGAGGCCGACCCCGGCGATCGCGGCCAGGGACACACCCACGCCGATCCGCTGCAGGGAGGCCAGCAGGTGCTCCCACAGGTAGTAGTTCTGGACCCCGCACACCGAGCGCCCGCTCGACTCGTCCACCACCAAGCAGCGGTTCGCATCGATGAAGGCGCCGAGCACTGCCTGCGGGCTGGGCAGGTACAGCGGGTCCACGAGCTTGATCGCGGTGATCAGCCACCACAGCGCGAGGATGACCACCAGCACGCCGGCCTGCAGCAGGCGGTTGCGTCGCAGGCGGCGGGACCTGCCTCGGCGGGCGGCCTTCGCCACCCGCCGGGAATGTGCGCTGTCGCCGTCCGGATCGGTGCCGGAGGGCGCCGGGGCGGTCGGTGTCGCACTCGCTGCGTCGCTCATGAGCCGCGTCCGCTCCATCCCGTCTCGCCGGTTCGCTGGGAGGACACTACCGCATCGATGCAGGCAGGAGGCATGAGTCTTCGTCATCTCCTCGACAGCCGGCACCGATGTGCGGCCTGGCCTGGGCGTGTTCCTGATCGTCACCTGACTGTTCACCTCCAGGTCGTGGCACCGGCTCCGGCGAGCACCGCGGAGCGGATAACCTCCCCACCTACGACGATCAGCACGCGCTACCCGGTGCGGCACCGCACGGCGTGCCGACGGGGCCGCGGCGAGGAGTTCCCTGTGTCCGCTCTGTTCGGCCTGTCCCTCATCGGCGCCTTCTGCCTGCTCGGGATGGCGGTGCGACGGTGGATCCCCGCCTTCCGTCGCAACTTGGTCCCGGCGTTCGTGATCGCCGGTTTCCTCGGCGCGATCGCCATGAATCTGGGGCTGTCCGGAGTGCTCGACGGCGTCGACAGCGAGCTGTTCACCATGCTCACCGCGCAGCTGTTCACCCTGTCCTTCATCTCCATCGGGCTCACCCCGCCTCCTGCGGCGATCACGGGCGACGGCGGGAAGACCCAGCGGACCCTGCTGCGCGGCGCCTGGGCGATGGGCCTGACGTGGACCCTGGTGTTCGCGGTGCAGGCGCTCGTGGGCGTCGGGGTGGTCGCGGCCACCGGCCGCTTCGGCGGCATGGATCCGATGTACGGGTTCATGGTGCCGTTCGCCTTCGCCCAGGGCCCCGGGCAGGCCGTCACCTTCGCCCGGATCTTCGAGCAGCAGGGCTGGGCCGACGCCGTGGACGTCGGCCTCGCCTTCGCCTCCGCCGGATTCGCCGCCGCGTTCCTGGTGGGCGTGCCGCTGGCCAAGTGGGGCATGAACCGGGGCCTGGCCACCCACTCGATGGGGATCTCCGATTCCGTCGGCAAGGGCTACTTCCGCAAGGACGAGAAGACCGAGCCGCTGGGTTCGGAGACCACCTTCTCCGGCAACATCGACACCCTCACCTTCCACATGGCGATGATCGGTGTGGCCTACGTGCTCGCCCACGGCCTGGCCTGGATCTTCGGCCATATCCCCGGCTTCGTGGGCGAGACCATCAGCGGCATGATGTTCATGAACGGCCTGTTCGCCGCCTACTTCCTGCGGTGGGTGCTGCGCCGGGTCAAGGTCGAGCACCTGCTGGACCGCACGATGCAGGCCAAGCTCACCGGCTTCACCACCGACTACGTGGTGGTCGCGTCCTTCATGGCGGTGCAGGCCGCGGTGGTCGCCGCCTGGCTGGTGCCGATCCTGGTCACCGTCGTGGTGGTCAGCGTGATCACCGTGACCCTGGTGTTCCTGATCGGTCAGCGCTACGGCAGCGACCACGACTTCGAGCGCACCATGGGCATGTACGGCACCCTGTCCGGCACCACCCCGACGGGCCTGGCGCTGGTGCGGATCCTGGACCCGCGCATGCGCACCACCACCATGGCCGAGATGGGCCTGATGAACCTGCCCGAACTGCTCTACCTCCCTGCGATGCTCTCCATCTCCGCCGCCTTCGCCGGGGAGCTCGGGCTGCTCCCGACCCTGGGGATCATGGCGGCGCTGACCGCGGCGTACTTCGTGATCATGCTGGTCACCCGCAGCCTCGGCAAGCGCACGTGGACGCTGCGCGGCACGGTCTCCGAGCCGGCCGAGCGCGAGTCCTCTGCCCCCGTGGATTCCGCGACCCGCTGAGGAGCTCGAGCGGGACCGGATTCACGACCCGCTCTCCCGGGAGGGGCATCGCGCCCCGGCATCCTGACCCACGAGGCCGACCTCGCGTGCCGGCCACTGCGCCCAGGCGCTTCGCAGCTGGACGCGCTCCACGATGCCCAGCTGCGTGCGGGACTGCTGCGGCACACATCCCGTGCCGCAGGCTCTCGGATCTCCAGAACGCAGCCCCGCAGCCTGAGCAGGCAGCGTGGCCATGAACCACCCTCGGAACGGGAGAAGTGAACTGCTTCACATTTCTATGGACCACGACGCGGCGTCATGGTGTCGCGTGGTCGGTCTGATCCGATCTAGAGAAGGGCTCCGACATGATCGACCCCGTCGACCGCATTCACCTCACAGATTCCGACTATGCACGCGCGGAGCAGATGCTCGCGCCGTACCGGGACCGATTGGTCCCGCAGGCCGCGGTGGTCCCGCAGTGGTCCGACGAGGGGGCCACGTTCCGGTACCGGTCCGGGACGCGGCACGTCCAGGTCGACCCGGCCGCGGGCACCAGGCGCGATGCCTTCGACCATGAGCGGCTCGCCGCCGCGCTGTCGCAGGCGTCCGGGCATGCGGTGGAGGCCGACGACCTTCCGCTCACCTCTGTGGAGTACGAGATCCCCGACCGGGATCCCGAGGTGATCCGCTTCTCGGCCTTCGACGCGCGGTGGGAGTGGTCGGATCGCACCGCGACCTGCACTCAGATGGAGGACGGCCCTCCAGCAGGACCCGGAGAGGTCGAATCACCTGACCGGGCGTGGGTGGCTTTCCGGCGGGACGGCAACGTGTGGGTGCGCTCCAGGGACGGGCAGCAGGAATTCGCGCTCACCGACGACGCCGAGCCGCACTGGGACTATGGCGGGCTGCTGGACGCGGCCACGACGGTGAAGCTGCCCCTGCTGGGGCTGGATTCCGTTCTGGTGGCGGCCTGGTCGCCGGACTCCACCCGGCTGATCACCCATCGGATCGATCAGCGCGGGCTGCCCGAGCAGGTCCTGGTCGAGGCCGCCCCGCCCGCCGGCGGGCCGCCGGTGGCACACCGCATCCGCTACCCGATGCCCGGCGACGAGGCCCAGGCGACCATGACATGGCACGTCCTCGATATCCGTACCGGACAGAACCTGGCCGCGTCCGGTGAACCGGAGGTTTTGACCTCCCCCTACGCTCTGGATCGGCGGTGGTGGTCGGGAGCGCAGGGGGATGCCGTCCACGTCCTGCACCAGTCCCGGGATGGCCGCACGCTCGAGCTGCGTCGCCTCGACCCGGTCACCGGCGCGATGACGACGCTGATCACCGAGACCGGCTGCACGAGAGTGGATCCCTCGCCGTATCTCCATGCCCCGCCCGTGCTGCGCATCCTGGGTTCGGGGGAGATCCTGTGGTGGTCCCAGCGCGACGGCTGGGGCCACCTGTACCGCTACTCCTCCGGCGGTGAACTGCTCGGACGGATCACCGAGGGGCAGTGGCTGGTCCGCCGGGTCCTGCGGGTCGACGAGGAACGCGCCCAGGTGTGGTTCCTGGCCAACGGGTTGCATGAGGACCCCTACATCCGTCAGATCTGCCGGGTGGACCTCGACGGCGGGGGGTTCGTGCGGATCACGGACGACGACCTCGACCACGACGCGGTGGGTCCGCCCCGCGGCGACTACATCCTCGACCGCGCCTCGACCCTCGCCCGCCCGCCCCGTGCGCGGGTGCTCGGCGACGACGGCCACCTGCTGGTCGCACTCGAGGCTCCGGACACCACCTCGCTGGAGGCGGCCGGCTGGAGCCCACCCGAGCGGTTCCACACGACGGCTGCGGACGGGCACACCCCGATCTACGGGCTGCTGTGGCGCCCGCACGGCTTCGACCCGGCACAGCGCTACCCCGTCGTCGACCACACCTACCCCGGGCCCAACATCCACCGCGCCTCGCCGGGATTCGGCGATCTGTTCACCGGGGAACCCGAGGCGCTGGCCGCACTCGGGTTCGCGGTCGTCGCGCTCGACGGGCGCGGGACCCCCGTGCGCAGCAAGGCGTTCCTCGACCACTCTTATGGCGATCTCGGCATGGCCGCAGCGCTGGACGACCACGTCGCCGCCCTCCGCGAGCTCGGACGCCGCCACTCGTGGCTCGACACCGACCGGGTGGGCATCACCGGCCACTCCGGTGGCGGGTTCTTCACCGCCCGGGCCCTCCTGACCCGCCCCGACTTCTTCTCGGTGGGGGTCTCCCAGGCCGGCCCTCACGACTTCTCGATGTACTTGCCATTCTGGGTCGAGCACTACCACGGAGAGATCACCGAAGAGGGCCGTAGCGCGCTGCTCAACACGCCGCACGCCGGCAAGCTGCGCGGCAAGCTCCTGCTGATCGATGGCGAGCTCGACGACAACGTGCTGCCCCATCAGGGCATGCGCCTGGTCGACGCACTCATCGAGGCTGATGTCGACGTCGACATGCTCGTCGTCCCGGGCGTCGAGCACACCTTCCAGGGCAGATTCCACTACGTCATGCGGCGCACCTGGGACTACCTCGTACGGCACCTGCACGCCACGGAACCCCCGAGCTATCGGCTCGCCCCCTTCCCCCCGATGCCCGACTGGGCCGTCCAACCCTCTGGTTGAGGCGTTCGGCAGAGAGCTGCGCTTCGCCGACAGCAGCTCATCTCCTCCCTCTCACGTGCTGGAATCGCGTCCCGCGGCAAAGCCCTTGTCCTCCATCGCTGCCGTTGCTCGCCGCTTCTCGATCCTCCACACCAGGAGGACGGCGACTGCTTGGGCGAGGAGCGACAGCAGCATGTACGGCCCGGCCGCGCCCGCTGACCGGTCCTGGCTGATGCCTCCGCCGTAGGCGAAGAGCGATCCGATCACCATGGCGAACACGTTGTTCATGGCGTGGAAGGCGATGGAGGCTTCGAGCCCGCGGCCGATCAGGGCGATGAGTGCTGTGCTCGCGCCGAGGCCGAGGTAGTTCAGGAGCATCCACGGGTCAGAGCTGGTGTGCAGCAGGGCGAAGAGCACGGTGGACAGGCCGATCCCGACGACGAGCGCGGGGCGCGCCGCGCGGATCCACGCGGCGTAGGACGCGGTGAGCACTCCGCGGAAGGCGATCTCCTCGGCGGCAGCCTGGAGAGGAGTTGTCAGGAGCACGATGACCAGAAGGGCGACCGTCGTTCCGGTGATGGCGAAGGCGGAGGTCGGTGAGGGCTCGACCAGGTGGATGAGCAGGTTCAGGACGACCATCAGCCCGGCGAACAGAGCCATGTAGCTGCCGAGGCGGCGCCAGGAGAATCTCCGGCCCAGCGCCATGGCACTGCGCCACGGAGCCTTGCTGGTCACCCGTAATGCGAGCAGCGACAGTGGCGCGATGAGGATGATCGCGACGTTGGTGGCGAGATAGGTGAGGGGTGTGAGGGTGGGATCGTTCGGATCTTTCCCCCACAGTCCGACCTCGACGATCGCGGCGGCCGCGAGGAACAGGAATTGCAGAATGTACGTCGCGCCCACCACGAGGAGGGTCAGCAGAATCGGGGCCCACCAGCGCATGGCGAGGTGGGCACCGAACGGGCGGGAGGCATCGACGGAACGGTCCAGGGTGGTCATCGCAGTTCCTTCCGGGAGAAGCGGTGTGTGACTGCCAGTCGACACACTGCCCCGGGGGCACGGTCAATGCCGCTCGGGATCACGCCCTCCTCTGGTGCGGCTTCCCTTCCCGAGTCCGACGCTCGAAGATGGGTGTCATGCGCAGATGCACCTCGACCGATGTCCCCGAGCACTGATGGCCTGGAGCACCCGGCGCCTCGCCCAGCTCGGGGGGACCACGGTCAAGACCATCCGCCACTACCACGAGATCGGGCTGCTCGACGAGCCGGAACGCGCCGGGAACGGTTACAAGCAGTACGGCACAGCTCATCTCGTGCGCGTCCTGCAGATCGCTCGGTTGCGTGACCTCGGGATGGGGCTCGCCCAGATCGCCGAGCTGGAGGTCTCCGATGAGGCATTCACCGAGACGCTGCACCAGCTCGACGCCCAGCTCGCCGAGTCGATCTCCCATCAGCAGCAGGTGCGCGCCGAGATCGCCGAGCTCATCCGGCACCGCACCGCACCGGATGCGCCCGCTGGATTCACGGAGGTCGCGGGCACGCTCACCCCCGCCGATCGGGCGATGGTCATGATCAACTCGCAGTTCTTCCACGCTCGAGGCGTGCAGGACATGAAGGCGATCGTTGCCGCCCACCAGGATGCGGATGATGAGTTCGACGAGCTCCCTGGCAACGCGGGTCCGGACGAGATCCGCGGTGTCGCCGCGCGCCTGGTGCCCGTGCTCAAGACGATCTACGCAGACCACCCGGATTTGAGGACCCCTCCGCTCCGTGCCCGTACCGGAGACTCGCTCCGCGACCTCGCCCGAGCGGTCACCGAGCTCTACAATCCGGCGCAGGTCGAAGCACTTCGCCAGGCGTACCTCCTTGCCCACCAGCACCCCGCGAGCACTGACGAGGAATGAACGCGCGGTGCCATCGGTGATCGACAGCGCTACCGCGCGCCTCTCGTCGTCGTGACCGTGCGAAGCGAGCACCGCGTCGGTGACATGCGCCCGCTGGGGCGCAGTGACTCATCGGGAGCGTTGATCTCCGCGGCCGTGTGCTGGACGACTCTCTCGGAGGGGGTAGGAGTCGCGTAGGCGGTGCAGGGTGGCCGTCACGACGGCGCGGACGTCCGCCTCGCGCAGCGGGGCGGAGGACAGCGCCGAACTGAACGAGAAGCCCTCGATCACTGCGAACAGCAGGATCGCTTCGCGGTGCAGTGCGTCGTCGTCGATCGTGCGGTCGGCCAGCGCATCACGCAGCAGGGAGCGGATCATCGTTGCGCCTGCGAGGGAGGTTGCGGCGATGTCGGCCGCGAACTCCTGGTCGGTGCGCGCCATGACGCGGTATTCGACGAGCGCGATGTTCTCCTTGCGCTCCTGCTCGCTGGTGGGTGCGGCGAAGGTGATGGCGTCCGTGATCCGAGTCGCCGGGTCATCGGACAGCCCCACGTCACGGTGCACGACGCGCTGGATCAGGGTGCCCAAGGTGAAGCGCATGACCTCGCGGAGGGTGTCGCCGAAGTAGTGCCGGATGCTCCCGATGGCAAGACCGGTGCGCGCGGCGATCCGGGCAAGGGTGACCGAGCGCAGTCCGTGCGCGGCGATCTCCTCGATCACTGCGTCGGCGATCTGCTCCCGGCGGGCATCCGGGTCGACTCTCTGGGCCATGCCCCCACCCTAGCGCTTCTAGCATCATCATGCTACGTTTCTGTAGCATGATGATGCTAAAGAATCCCTGTGGCGATGCTCCGCCCCGTCACGACCGTGAGTGGCAGGGACCATGAACGACTGGCACGACCCCTGGGGCGGCGCGACGCGGAAGGGTCCTCACGGCCACGGTCGGATCGATGACGTCGATGACTTCGATGACTTCGATGACTTCGATGACTTCGATGACTTCGATGGTCTCGACGGCGATGGAGGAGGGTGGTCGACGCCCGTTCCGGAGCCGGGATCGCCGCTGCCACCGTTCCGCCCTTCCCTCTCGCTGCAGCGGACACGCTTTGCGATCGACCTTCGCGATGCGTCGACGGCGACGGTCGATGTCGATCACCTGTCGGGCAAGGCGTCGCTCTACGGGGACGACGGGCACGTGCAGACCTCCGACATGCCGGCCCGGTTCCCGCTCGGATCGGACCGCATCGAGGTCGCTGCGAGCAGGTACGGCATGCAGCGGATCCACCTGGTCCGCGCGGACGGCAGCCAGCGACGTCTCGATCCCGCGCCGGGGACGCCTGAGCACTGGCGCGCCCAGCTCTCCCGCCGGCACCCCGGCCTCGGTCGCGCGCTGGCCGTCGGTGCCGTCATCGTGCTGACGATCAATCTGGTCCTGCTCGCTCCGCAGCTGCTCGACCTGGTCACCCACCTGCCGCTCTGGGCTGATCGCTTCGCCCCGTTCGCCTCTCCCATCGATCTGCCGGCAGGGGTGAACGCGGCGCTCACCCTCACCGCCGGCCTCGCGGGGATCGAACGGGCACTCACCTTCCGCCATCACCGGTTGTTGGACGCCGAGACCGAGGGGATCGACGCCTGAACCCTGCCGCAACCGGTCACGGTTCTGTGTTTCCGAAGTTTCCATGATCTGCACGGAAAGTTACCGACCATCTCGGACGGTGATTGCTGTCCGAGTCGAGGAGAAATGTATGCAGTTGCACGACCGTCCCGCGAACATCTCTAGAGATCCTGTCCTGCCATCGGGGCCGACCGACTACCACCAGTTCCTGCGCACCCCTGGATACCGGTGGTGGAAGGCCGTACTGGCGATCGTGCTGATCCCCGTCGCCTATGTCGTCAGCACCTTCACGCTCACGTGGGGACTGACCGCCGTCTCAGAATCGTTCAACCTCGGCCTGGTGCCACCGGAGACGCCGGGCGACGGAGTGGTGATCATGAGCCCGGCCCGGCTGCTCGCGAGCAACCTCGCCATCGGATTGCTGATCCCCGTCTCCCTCGGCCTGCAACGGCTGCTGTTCGGGCAGCCCGGACGCTGGATGCACTCGGTGCACGGTCGCTTCCGGTGGAAGCTGGCGCTGACCCTGGCCGGCGTTCTGGTGCCGGTGTGGATCGTGTACGGCATCATCTGGACGTTGATGAATCCCGAGGCGGCCGGTGTGAGCGGGTCGCCGGCCACACTGGTCAGCATCGTTGTCCTGTTCCTGATTGCGCTTCTGACCAGCCCCCTGCAGGGGGCCGGCGAGGAGTACGCGGCGCGCGGCCTCTTGGCACGCAGCTTCGGCTCCTTCACCACGCAGCGCACGGTCTCCTTGCTGCTGGCCCTGCTCGCACCGACCCTGATGTTCACAGTGGTGCACGGACTGGCAGACCCGTTGATGGTCCTCTACACCTTCTCGGTCGGGCTGGCTTGTGCGGTGATCACCTGGCGCACCGGAGGGATCGAGGTGGCCGTCGTGCTGCACGCAGTGAACAACACCATCCTGCTCATGGTCGCCTCCTTCTTCTCCAGCGAGATCACCATCGACCGCAGCTCCGGGCACGGCGAGGTGATGCTGCCGGGCACCCTCCTGATGCTGCTGACTGCCGCGGGGGTCTGGCTGTGGGCGCGACGCCGGGGCATTGCCCGTGCCGCCGACCCGAACTCCGACCACCCGACGAACGAGTGATCTCCCGGGTGCACTCGCGGGGCCTGCCTGTGCGAGACCGCAAGTGAGCTGCTCCGGGCGGCGCGCACGGTCGTGGGAGGTGGCTCACCAGTGGTCCTCGTCGCGCTTGACCCCGACGTGACGTCAGGGTCTTCCCTGACCACATGCCACTCGTCGCACTTGCCTATTACGCCTCCCACTTCCTCAGCCTGCTCGGCAACGGCATCGCCTCCGTGGCGCTCCCGCTGATCGTTCTGCAGACCACCGGCAGCCCGCTGGGCATGTCCGCCCTGGCCACCGCGACCGCGGTCCCCTCCGTCGTGGTCGGCCTCCTCAGCGGCGTGATCATCGACCGGATCAACCGACGCACGGCCTCGGTGGTCTCGGATGTCATCTCCGCCGTGGCGATCGCGGCGCTGCCGCTCGTGGACCTGCTGTGGGGGCTCGACCTGGTGTGGTTCATCCTGCTCGGCGTCCTGGGAGCGTTCGGCGACGTGCCCGGCATGACGGCCCGTGAGGTGCTGGCTCCCATGGTGGCCCGGCACACCGGTCTGGATCTGCGGCGCGTGGTGGGCGTGCGCCAGACGTTGACCTCCATCGCCCTGGTGATCGGTCCCGCTGCCGCCGGCGTGCTGCTGGCCGCCGTCGACGCCATGGCCGTCCTGTGGATCACGGCGGCGACCTCCGCGCTCGCAGCGGTGCTGACCCGGATGCTGCCGCGCCGCCTCGGGGAGGTCGACTCCTCCCAGGTCACGCGTCGGCCCTTGATGCGGGAGCTCGTCGACGGTCTGCTGGTCGTGGGAAGAAGCCGGTTCCTACTGGGCACGACCATCCTGGTCCTGGGTCTTGCCGTCGCTCTCGGCGGGCTGCAGGGCCTGGTGATGCCGGTGTACTTCAACCTCATCGCCCGCCCCGAGCTGCTGGGCCTCGTCCTCACCGCCCTCGCAGCCGGGATGCTGGTCGGAGCGACGGTCTACAGCGCCGTCGGAGCCCGGTTGTCATCACGCGCATGGCTGTCGGCGGGCTTCGTCGTCACCTCCGTGGGATTCGTTCTGATGGCCTCGCTCCTGTCCCCGGCGGTAGTGTTCGCCGGGGCGGCGGCCCTGGGAATCGGCAACGCCGTGGTCGGCGCGGTCACCAGTGTCCTGCAGGTCCAGCACACCCCTGCTGCTCTCCTCGGACGAGTGCTCAGCGTCAAGACGGCCCTGCTGACAGTTGCCGCGCCGGCAGGAATCGCGCTGGCAGGTGTGCTCGCGGAGCTCGGCTCGCCGCTGCTGGCGGGAGCCAGTGTCTCGGGGGTGTGGATCGTGGTCCTGCTGGCCGTGATCGGTTCGCGTGCGCTGCGCGACCTGGACCCGAAGGAGATACCCGATGCTCAGCAGTGAACTCGCCGACCTGGCCGGCGTCACCGTGCGCACGCTGCGCCACTACCACCAGATCGGGTTGTTGGCCGAGCCGCCGCGAACGTCCGGGGACTACCGGCAGTACGACGTCGGCCATCTCGTGCGCGTCCTGCGCATCACGCGGCTGACGGCGCTGGGGGTCCCCCTGTCCGCGCTCCCCGAGGTGCTGGACGATCCCACGGCGGCCGAGGAGCTGCTCGACCAGCTCGATCGCCAGGCCGCGGCCGAGATCGAACGGCTCACCGCCCGTCGCGCCAGCATCGGCGTGCTGCGCAGCACCGGGGCCCCTCCTGACCTGCCGCCGGAGCTCTCCGCCTGGCATGCCGAGCCCGGACCGGGCGTGCCCGAGGACATGGCCCGGTTCGAGCACGAACAGCTCATCCTGATCGCTCATCTCCTCGGGGAGAAGGGAGTGACAGGGTTGGCCGCCCTGCTCGACGTCTCGGAGGGCATGAGAGGGGCCGCCGCCGCGCTGACCGAGCGCTTCTACGCCCTGGATGCCGACACCCCGGACCACGAGGTCGAGGCACTGATCGAGGAATGGGTCGAGCAGATCCGACCGCTCATGGGGACCGCGGAGGGCACGTCGTCCCTCGACCCCCTCGGCGCCGAGCTGCTGGACCAATTGGGCGCCCACGGCCTCCGCCCGGTGCAGCACCGCGCCGTGCGCGCCCTCCAGCAGCACCTCGAACAGGATCGGCCTGACTCGCACGACGCGTGAGAGCGACGCGACGTCAGGAGTACTAGGGATCCTTCTATGTTCGTCAAGCCGAGCTGATGGCTGGCTCGGCGGCGTTGAGCATCCCTAGAGAACGAGTCGACGATCGTCGTCACGAGACCGAGCGCGCCGAGATGCCGCGAGTGCTGATCTACCCGGCCCAGTAGTAACCACCGAAGTGCTTGACGGGCGACCAGGCGGGCAGGATATCGGGCAGCGGCGGCGCGAGAGGACTGTACTCCTGCGCCCCGAAAACCACCCTCCCGTCCATGACTGTCAGAACAGCGGAGATGTCCTTTATCTGCTCTTCGGGAACAGTAAAGTAGTCCCTGTCCAACAGCACGAAATCCGCCAGATTTCCCGGGGCGATCTTACCCATTTCGGATTCCGTGTTCATGAACCATGCTGGGCCGCTGGTAAAAAGCTTCAACGCCTCGACGCGGGACAGGCGGTTGCCCAGGGAGAGTACATTGGACCCGGAGACCGACTTTCCGGAAACCATCCAGCTGACACCGACCCAGGGATTGAAGGTGGCGGCCCGAAAAGCGTCGGTGGTCATGGCGAGCGGGATTCCGCTGTCGACCAGCTGGCGCAGCCGCGGAGTTTCCAGGGCTTTCTCGCGGCCATGTGTCTTGATGAACCCGTCGCCGTGCAGCGCCATCTTCGAGTCCAAGGCGATTCCACCACCGAGGTTCTCCACCCTGGCGATGTTCTTGGGAGTGATGGTCTCGGCGTGCTCGATACTCCACCTCAGACCGTCGAGCGGCGTCTCCTCGTTCATCTCCTCCAAGGCGTCGAGGAACGGCGTGATGTTCTCGTTGTAGCTGATGTGCATGCGGAAGGGAATGCGACGCCGGACCAGCTTGACGACGTTCTCCTTGACGTGCCGCCGCATCTGGCCGGGATCGATGATGACCGCGGGCCGATCGAAATTCTCGTGGTCGTGCACTTCCAACTGCAGTAATTCGCCGGCGCCACGGTACGCATGGCCGTGATCCAGCGTCGGATGCAAGTTCTGACCGGGACTGATAGGTGCTGTTCGGGTGATCGCTTCGATCTGCGCGTCCACCATGTTCATCGGGGTGCCGTCGCCGAACTGCATGTCGACGAAGGGCATCCGCACGTTGAGGCGGTTGTCGCGAGCGAGGACATCCACGGTGGCCTGAGGGCCGGGGTACCCCCTGCTGCCGGCGTCGACGGCCGAGGTGATGCCGAAACGGTTCAGAGCGTGGACGGTCTGGACCAGCGAACTGACTTCTTCATCGAAGGAAAGCTGCGGGACCATGGTCTCCACGGCGACGAAGGTGAACGTATACCCGTGAACCACGCCGGTGTAGTTTCCCTGATCGTCCTTCTCGAACTCGGTTCCGGGCAGAGCGGGGAACTTTTCGGTGCCCACACCGAGTTCTTCCATCGCCTTCTCGTTCAGGAAGGCTCGGTTGTAGGCGTACTGCACGATCAGTGAATGGTTGGGCACGGCCGCACGCAGCTCGTCCATCGTGGGGAACCGGTTCTCCTCGAACTGGTATGGGGACCAGCCCCCGATCGTTTTGACCCATTGCCCCTCAGGTGTCCGCTCCGCCTGCTCGCGCAGCATGGCCAGCGCGATCCTCAGGGTGGGCACACCGTCCCACCTCACGATGTAGTTAAAGCCACTTTCATTGAGTACGTGAGTGTGCGCATCGATGATGCCCGGAACAAGAGTGCGGCCATGCGCGTCGATGACCTGTGTCTCGGAGTTCTTCAGGTCCAGGATTTCCGCATCGGAACCGACCGAGTAGATGCGGCCGTTCTTGACGGCCAGAGCGGACGCTTCGGCCTGCCCGCGATTATTGGTGAAAATCTTCGCATTGATAATGATCGAATCCGCGCCTGGGGGTAGCTGCGTCGATCGCCCCTGGTCGGCGGACACTATTTCTCCAGTCATTTTATCCTCGTTCGATCGAAATATGGGGCACGCCACAAGACATGGATTCGGAGTGAAAGCGAACGGGAGGATCGCGATAGTCAGGTCGCCGGTGAAGCGCACAGGTCCTTCCACGTCGATGCCGACGACTCTCTCCCGTCGCCCTCCTGAACCGGCACTGAAGCCCGGCTCGCCGTCAGCTGACACCGTGTGGTGGGAACAGGGTCAAGCAGCCAGACCGGCCACATGTCAGGCACCGGAGGGTTCGTGTCCCACAGCGATCGCCCGCGAGGCCTGGGGCTCACCGGCGGCTGGACTGTCTGGTCCGGGGATCCGGACGGAGCGATGCCGCGGATGCGAGGGGCCCGCCTCTGCTCCCTGGTCCGCCACCGTGGGGGCATAGATCGTCAGGCAGAGCGCGCGGAACGCGCTCGAGACCGGTTATCGAGCTAGCTTCCCTGCGACATCGCGCGGCCGGACCGGGTGCCCGCTGAGGATGGAGATGCGGTTGAACGTGGTGATGGCGACCGCTACCTATTCCGCGGCCACGAACGCCTCTTGGCCGAGGACAGCGGCAGGTAGGTGATGTCTCCGACGTGGCGCTGGTTCGGCGCCTCGGCGGTGAAGTCCCGGCCCAGCAGGTCGGGGACGACCTGGTCGGCTGTCTCCGGCACTGTCGTGCGGTGCCTGCGCTTCGTGACGTAGCCGCTGAACCCGGCCTCGCGCATCACGCGGGCGACCCGCTTGTGGTTGACCAAGACTCGTCCAGACCAGCCCACAGGGGGCGGGAGCGAACCACAAGAATCTGGCCGCTGGGGAACCTGAAGGCCATGCGGTCGGCAGGTTACGCGGCAGGCCTACTCGACGAGCAATCGGATGAAGGTGGCGCTGATCGCCGCGCACTCGTGATCATGCTGGTCACCCGCACCTTCGGCGCACGAACGTGGCCGCTGCGCGAGACGGCCGAACGCGATTCCTCTGCCCACGTGGACTCCGCGACGCGCTGAGGTCTCCAGCAGGGCCGCAGTCACGTCGCGGTCACTGCGCTCAGGTGCTGCGCAGCTGCTCGCGCCCGATGTCGCTCAGCTCGGTGATCGAGCGCGACCCCTTCGGGAAGAGGGACCCGGTCATCACCCGGTGCAGACCGGGAAGCCTCATCGCGCGGAAGCCCCAGCGCCGCAGCAGGAGGGTCCGGGCCGATCTCGGCAGGAACACCTCGATCACCCGATTCCGGGTCGCGTCCTGAACTCCTGTCACCACCGGGCGCCAGCGGCGCTCGTACTCTGCCAGGGCCTCCGGCACCGGGGCATCCGTCGCGAGCACCTCCGCCAGGAGGAACGCTCCGGCAATTCCCAGCGACGCGCCCTGCCCGGCGACCAGCGACACCGCATGGGCCGCGTCGCCCACCAGGGAAACGCGGGATGTGGTCCAGCGAGGCTGGATGATCTGTGCGACCTGGTCGTAGTACATCTCGCGCGAGGGAGGGCATCGGGCCAGGGCCCGGTCCGCAAGCTCCCCGAGGCCGGTGAACTCTCGGCGCACCTCGTCGCGGGCGGCGTCCGGCGAGATCTCCTCGTCCGTGCGGTGCACCGTGAACGCGGCGACCTTCCCTTCACCGAGTCCGTACAGTCCCAGCTGGCGATCGAGGGACTCCGTGAGCACGAACTGCCCCCGGACCGCCTCGAAGACGTCGTGGTCCTCGAACACGAACGCACTGGTGTGCATCTGGAGATCATGCAGGAACTCCGCCTCGGGACCGAACGCCTGGGAGCGGACCCGTGAGTGGATGCCGTCTGCGCCGACGATCAGATCGGCCTCCATCACCGTTCCGTCCGAGAGCACCGCGGTGTCCTCGGTGATCTGATCGATGGTGAGCCCGTAGCGCAGATCCACGCCAGGGCCGAGCGCCTCCCGCAGCATCTCCTCCAGGGCCGGGCGCATGATGCTCACGATCTGGCCGTCGAGAGCCTTCACGAAGAGGTCGTAGTCCAGACTGACCGTCGTGCGCCCCCGATCGTCGATGTACCGGAAAGCGCGCACCGGGCTCGCCAGCTGCCGCAGCTGCGGCTCCAGACCCATGGCGGTGACGGCGTCGAACCCCGGGCCGGAGAAGTCGATCATGTAGCCATGACGGCGCGGTCCGGAAGCGCGTTCGACGAGCGTGACGTCCCACCCGTGGTGATTCAGGCGGCCGGCGAGGGTCAGCCCGGCGATGCCGGCTCCGCAGATCAGGGCTCTCATGGGTGCGTACCTTCCTGGTCAGGGTGGATGATCTTCCGCAGTAGCGCGAGAGCGGCGGAGGTGGGCAGGTCGGGGTCCAGGCCCCTCTGGAGCGCGATCCCGTCCAGCGCGGCGAGGGTCACCAGGGCCGTGGCATCGGGAGCAGGGTTCCCGGCGCGAGCCAGGGCCGATTCCAGCGTGCTGCGGAAGCGAGCCATCTCCTCGGCCAGCTGCTCCCCGAGAACCGGGTCGCGGGTGGCGGCGAGGTAGGTCTCGACCACCAGGAGTGACGCGCTGTCGGCACCGTCGAAAGCATCGAGCAGAGCCAGGATCTGCTCGGCCGGGTCCGTCCCGTCGCCGAGCCGCGTGCCGGCCTCCTCGAGGACCCCGCCGATGCGCGACATCGCCGCCTGCCGCAGCAGTGCCTGGACGGACTCGAAGTGGTAGTGCACCAGGCCCGAGCGGATCCCCGCGTGGTCGGCGAGACGCCGTGTGGTCACCGCGTTCCAGCCGATCTCCGCGATCAGCTCCGCGGCGGCTTCCAGCAGACGGGCACGGGCCGCTCGGCCGCGCTCGGTGCTGGTCGTCAACGGAGAGGCACTGGATTGGGCGTTCGCATTGGGCATATGCCCAATAGTGATCGCCGCAATCTCCCCCGTCAAGAGATCGGCCGCCTCCTTCCGCACACAAGGGGCAACGTGGTACACATGACCCATGAATAAGTCACCTGTATTGGAGCGGTGTCATGGAACCCGCTGACGATCTGACGTCCCGCGCCAGGATCCGCCACACCGCCCTGGAGCAGTTCGCGAGCTCCGGGTACCGCGCGACGACCCTGCGCGGGATCGCCGCACGGGCGAACACCTCGCTGGGCGTGGTCCAGCATCACTTCGGCAGCAAGGAGGGACTGCGGGCCGCCTGCGACGCCTACGTCGCGGAGTTCATCCAGGAGCAGATCGCGCGTTCCACGGACCTCGACCAGCTGGCCGATCCGGCCGTCACGGGCGAGCTCTACGGGAGGGCGCCCGCCGTCCTGCGGTACCTGGGACGTGCGCTCGCGGACGGCTCACCGGCCATGACGCCGCTGTTCGACGGCTTCGTCGCAGCCGCCGAGGAACGTCTCGTCGAGCGCGGCGACTCGGAGGATCCTCGGGGCGTGGCCGCGGTGCTCGTCGCGATGCGGCTCGGCGTCTTCACGCTGAACGAGCACATCGCCCGCGCATTCGAGGCCCCGGCGCTGACCCCGGAGTCGATGCGGCGCATCGCGGCGGCGCTTCTGCAGATCGTGGATCCGGAGCTGCTCGGCCCGGCGTCCCACCACAGCGCGCGCGAAGGCCTCGACGGCGCGCGAGATCACCATGATGAGCGTCGACAGGGAGGCACACCATGACCGTTGCGGTCGATGTGCGCGATGCACGCAAGAGCTTCGGGCGCACCACAGCCCTCGACGGCCTGAACCTCTCCGTGGACTCCGGTGAGGTGCACGGCTTCCTCGGGCCCAACGGCGCCGGCAAGACCACCACCCTCCGGATGCTGCTCGGGCAGATGCGCCCGGACTCCGGTCACCTGCAGCTGCTGGGCGGCGACCCGTGGAACGACGCGGGCGAGCTGCACCGCCGATTGGCCTACGTGCCCGGCGATGTCGCCCTATGGCCGAACCTCTCCGGTGGGGAGACGATCGACCTCCTGGGCAGGCTGCGCGGCGGCCTGGACGAGGCGCGGCGAGAGCGGCTCATCGACCGCTTCGACCTCGACCCGCGCAAGAAGGGCCGGGCCTACTCGAAGGGCAATCGGCAGAAGGTGGCGCTGATCGCCGCGTTCGCCTCCGACGTCGACCTGCTGATCCTCGACGAACCGACCACCGGCCTGGACCCCCTGATGGAGGAGGTCTTCCGCGAGGTCGTCGCCGAGCACAGTCGCCGGGGCGGCACCGTGCTGCTGTCGAGCCACGTCCTGGCCGAGGTCGAGGCCCTGTGTGATCGGGTGACCATCATCCGGCGGGGGACGACGGTGGAGAGCGGCACCCTCGACGAGCTCCGCCACCTCACCCGCTTCTCGGTCACCGCCGAGGTGCAGAGCCCTCCGAACGGGCTCGAGGCGATCACCGGGGTCCACGATCTGCGCGTCGCCGGAACGGCGGTGCAGCTCCAGGTCGATGAGGCCGCACTGAACGACGTCCTCGGTGCGCTGGTCGAGGCCGGCGTCCGCAGTCTCGCCAGCCGCCCTCCCACCATGGAGGAGCTGTTCCTGCGCCACTACGAGCACGAGAGGACGGACGCCGCATGAGCGGGCCGTTCCTGGGCACTGTCTCACTCGCTCGATTCGTCCTGCGGCGTGACCGATGGATCCTGCCCCTCTGGATCGCCGTCGCGGTATTGATCCCGGTGAGCCTCGCCTCCCCGACGGAGAGCCTCTACCCGACGACCGAGGCGCTGCGGTCCTATGCCGAGACCTCGATGACGAACACGGCGACGGTCGCGATGCGCGGGCAGATCTACGCGCCGACCCTGGGCGGGGTCGTGGCGTGGGGCGCAGGATTGTCCAGTGCCCTGGTGTTCTCCTTCGCCAACCTGCTGACCGTGCTGCGCCATACCCGCGCCGAGGAGGAGAGCGGCCGGCTCGAGCTCCTCGGCTCCACCGGCGTAGGACGCTTCGCGCACCTGACGGCGGTCCTGGCAGTGGTGGCCATCGCCGATCTGGTCGCCGGGAGCCTTCTCGCACTGGCCCTGATCGGGATCGGGCTGGCGCCCGGCGGCAGCATCGTGCTCGGACTCTCCTCTGCGGCGATCGGCTTCTCGATGGCAGCGATCGCCGCCCTGGCCGGGCAGCTCGTCGCGAGCGCCGGGGCCGCCCGGGGGCTGACCTTCGGTGTGCTCGTCGGGCTGTACGCCCTGCGTGCGATCGGCGACGTGCAGGGCGGGAGCCTGTCCTGGCTGCCCTGGCTCTCCCCGTTCGGCTGGGCTCGCCTGACCCGGGCTTTCACCGGAGACCGATGGTGGGTGCTCGGACTGTTCCTCCTGGTCATCGCGGCGTGCATGTGCCTCGCCTACGGGGTGCTCTCACGCCGCGACATCACGGCGGGGCTGCTGCCCGAGTCGCCGGGTCGGGAGAGGGCGCCCGCGCGGCTGCGGAGCATTCTCGCCCTGGCCTGGCGTGAGCACCGGGGCACTCTGCTGGCCTGGGCGGTGGCCTACACGGCGTTGGGCGTGCTGATCGGACTCGCGGCGGGAGGGGCGTCCGCGGAGCAGTTCGGCGGTGTCTTCACGGGCGCCGACGCGCTGTTCAGCTTCCTGCTGCTGATCCTGAGCCAGGCGGCGTCCGGTTTCGCGATCCTGGCTGTCCTGCGCGGGTACGGGGAGGAACGGCGCGGGCTGGCGGAGCTGCTGCTGGCATACGCTCCCGGCCGCGTCCGGTGGGCGTCGGCCCATACCGCGTTCGCCGTGGGCGGCCCGGTCCTGCTGGTGGCTCTCGGCGGGGCGGGCATGGCCCTGGCCTCGGAGGATCCGGGCGCGACCATGGTGGCGGCGCTGGTCTGGCTACCGGCCGTGTGGTCGATCGCCGCGGTCGCGATCGCGCTGTGGGGTTGGGCACCGCGCCTGGCCGCGCCCCTCACCTGGGCGCTGCTGGCGGCCTTCCTGCTTCTCGAGCTCGGGGTCGAATTCGGCCGGCTCGACTACTCGCTCCTGTCCCTGTCCCCGTTCAGCCATGTCCCCCGGGTCCTTCTGGGCGCGGAGCTCGCAGCCGGCCCGCTGCTGGCGCTGACCGCGATCGCGGTGTGCCTGACGGCCATCGGCCTGCTCGGCATCAGGCGGCGTGACGTCGGCTGAACACCGACCACTCCCCGGCCTGACCTTCGGTGCCGACCTGCCCCGTGACACGATCGGCAGCACCCAGCCGACGACTCGAAGGACCCTCACCGTGGAGACGCTCTACCATTCCGGCCGCATCCTGACGATGGTCGATCAGGACGATGCCCCCGAGGCGGTGGTCGTCCGCGACGGGGTGATCGCTGTCGTCGGCGCTCTCGACGGGGCGCGCGCGCAGCTCGGCGCCGGCGCCACCGAGGTGGATCTCGCCGGCCGCACCCTGATGCCCTCGTTCATCGACTCCCACGGCCACCTGCTGCACCATGGGGCTCTCGCCGCGCTGGTGGACCTCGAGCACGCCAGCAGCATCGCCGACGTCGTCGCCGCGTTCCGCGAGCGGCTGGCCCAGCGCGACCCCGAGGACCGCTCCGCGCTGATCGGTGCGAAGTACGACCCGAACCTGCTGGCCGAGGGCCGTCATCCCACCCGGTACGACCTCGACGAGGTCGCCACCGACCTGCCCGTCTTCGCCCTGCACCGCAGCATGCACGTGGCCGTCGGCAACTCGTTCCTCGTCGACGGTGCTTCTCTGACCGCCCGGACCCCCGACCCCGACGGCGGGCGCTTCGGGCGCAGCGCCGACGGCACGCCCGACGGTTACGTCGAGGAGCATCCCGCGATGGCGGCGTTCGCCGGAGTCCTCGACCCCAGCGGCAGCGGCGGCCTGCTCCCCGGCGGTGCGGCAGACCCCGCGCAGGCTGTGCAGCTCGCCGTCACCGACTACCTGCGCCACGGCATCACCACCGCGCAGGAGGGCGCTGCCGATCCCAGCGGTATCGCCGCTCTCGCCACTGCCGCGCGGGCCGGCGGCATCGGGGTGGATCTGGTCGTCTACCCCCTCGTCCAGCTCGGTTCCGGCCCGTACCAGGAGTACGCGGAGTTCGCGGGCGACTACGTGGGCCACCTGCGCCTGGGCGGATACAAGATGATCCTCGACGGCTCCCCGCAGGCCCGCTCGGCCTGGATGAGCGAGCCCTACGCCCCGATCCCCGGCGATGAGGACCCTGGCTGCGCCTACCCGATCCACACGCCGGACGAGGTCGAGGAGTTCACCCGGGCGGTCGCGGCGCAGGGGCGCCAGCTGATCGTGCACTGCAACGGTGACGCGGCCGCCGAACTGTGGGTGAGCACCGCCGAGCGCGTCGGCGCCGAGCACCCAGCGCTGCTGGAGGCCCGACCAGTGATGATCCATGCCCAGACCGTGCGCGATGACCAGCTGGAGCGGATGGCACCGCTGGGCATGATCGCCTCCATCTTCTCCGTGCACACCTGGTTCTGGGGCGACGTGCACCTGACGAACTTCGGGCCCGATCGCGGCCGCCGGGTCTCCCCCGCCCGCTCCGCGCTGGATCGCGGTGTGCGCGTCACCCTGCACCAGGATTCGCCCGTCACCCCACCGGACATGCTGCTGAGCATCTGGGCGGCCGTGAACCGCCTCAGCCGCACCGGCCAGGAGATCGGCCCCGAGCAGCGCATCACCCCCTGGGAAGCGCTGCGCGCCGTGACCTCCGAAGCCGCCTACCAGTACGGCGAGGAGGACTCCAAGGGCCTGATCCGCGAAGGCATGCGCGCCGATCTGGTGGTCCTGTCGGCGGACCCGCTGGCCACCGCCCCGCAGGATCTGCGGGACATCGAAGTGCTCACCACGATCAAGGACGGCGAGGTCGTCTTCGAGGCGTGAGGAGCGGCGGGCCGAGGTCGCCCCGCCACGGTGTGCTGAGCGGCCGCCTCGGGCTCGACCACGTCCGGACCTCGTGGGGGCACTGCGCCCGCGGGGCTTTGCTGCCGACGGTCGGGATAACCCCCGCCGGGACGGGGCGCGAACCGCGCTGTGCGGCGCATCTGTGCCTCGTAGTCTCCGATCATGACCTTCGCCGGCGCTCTCGCCTTCCTCGGGCTGGCCGTGCTCACCATGGACGTGCTCGGCGGCGTCATCGCCACCGGCATCCTCCTGCGGGGCGGTCGCTTCCGGCACCTGCTCGCGTTCTGCGCCGGCTACACGGCGGTGATCATCCCCGTGACCCTGCTCCTGCATCCCCTGCTCACCGTGCTCGGCACCTGGTTGCGACCGATTCTGCACTCGAACGACGCGATCGGCAGCGTCGAGGTGGTCGCCGGCCTCGCCCTCGCCGGCTTCGCCCTGCACCAATGGCGCGCCGCGCGCCGACCGCCCCTCCCGCACGGGCGACTCCAGCGGCGCAGCTCCCCCGCCCGGCTCGCGATGTGGCCGCTGCTCGCCGCGGGCCTCGCCTTCTCCGCGACCGCTCTGGCCGACCCCGCCTTCACCATCGCCGTGGGCATGGCCGCCCAGGAGGAGTCGCTCCCGCTGCGGATCGCCCTCCTCGTGCTGTGGCACCTCGTCTACCAGGCTCCGCTGGTGGCCCTCACGATCATCTCGGCCGCCGGCAAGCAGGACCGGCTGGTGCGGCGCATCGCAGACTGGTTCGTCGAGCGCCGACGCCCGCTGCAGGGCGCACTCGCCGCCGTGCTGGCGGTCATCGCGCTGCTGGTGCTCGGCGACGGCACGATCGCCCTGATCGGCGAGCACGTGCCCTGGCTGCGGCAGCTGCTCTCGCTGCGCTGAGACCCGCCGTCGCACCGGGCCGTCTCGATGCCGACGATCCCCGTCAGCGGGTGCTGCTTCCGGCAGTCTCCTCCTGCGCCTGCTCGATGCGATCGGGGTGCCGCAGGGACAGCAGCCCGCCCACCACGAAGGTGACGATCACACCGAGCAGCGGGTACCACTGCCAGGCGACCCACACCTCGCCCACGACGTACTTCTCCATGACGAAGAAGAAGGCGTTCACGGCGACCGCGACCACGAAGGCGATGTTGGCGTCCAGTGCGCGGGCTCGCTTGTTGATGATGCCGAACAGGAACGCGCCGAGCAGCCCGCCGTAGGTGATGCCGGCGACGCCCAGGGCGAGCACCACGATGTTGCCCTCGTCGGATCGGAAGATGGTCGCCGGGGCGATGAACGCCAGGCCCCAGCAGATCGTCGCCCAACGGCCGATCCGCAGCCCCTGCGCATCCGTGATCGGCTCCTTGCGCAGCTTGCCGACCACGTCGGTGACCGTCGAGGAGGACAGCGCCGACAGGGACGAGGACAGGGTGGACATCGCGGCGGCGAGGATGCCGGCCAGCAGCAGCCCGGACAGACCCGGGGGCAGGGCTTCGACGATGAACAGCGGGAAGATCTCGTCGTCTCGGGTCAGGCCCAGATCCTGCGGGGTGGCCTGGCGGTAGTAGCCCCACAGGGCGAGGCCCACCAGCAGGAAGATCGCGAACTGCACCACGACCACCAGGCCGGAGACGATGATCGCTTTCTGCGCCTCGACCTTCGAACGGCAGGCCAGCAGGCGCTGGACGATGATCTGGTCGGACCCGTGGGAGGCCATCGCGAAGACCGCGCCGCCCAGCAGGGAGGCGAGGAAGGAGTTCTCGCCGCTGAGCTGGCTCTCGCCGATCACGAACAGCTGCAGCTTGCCGGCGTCCGCGGCATCTCCCAGCCATCCCAGCCCGGTGGTGGAGGCGACCACGAGGATCGCGGCGATCCCGCCGACGACGTAGAGCATCATCTGGATCACGTCGACCCAGACCACGGCCGTGATGCCGCCGATGAAGGTGTACGCGATCGTGACCACGGCGAGGATCACGGTGATGGCGAAGTAGCCGAGGTCCACGCCCAGGCCCTCGAGGATGACCTTCAGCGGGATCGCGGCGGCGAGCACCCGGATCCCGTCGGCCAGCAGCCGGGTGAACAGGAAGGTCACCCCCGCGGTCATCTGGGTGCTGCTGCCGAACCGCTTGCCGAGGTAGGCGTAGGCGGTGAGCATCTCGCCGTCGTAATAGCGCGGGAGCATGAAGAACGCGATCACGATGCGCCCCAGGATGTAGCCGAGGCCGAGCTGCAGGTAGGAGATGTCGCCGAGGTAGCTCATCACCGGGATGCCGATGACGGTCAGGGCGCTGGTCTCGGTGGCGACGATGGACAGGCACACCGCCCACCACGGCAGGTCACGGCCGCCCAGGAAGTAGCCCTTCAGGCCGGTCTGGCGTCCGCTCAGCTTCAGTCCGAGCCAGGCGGTGGCGACCAGATAGGCCACGATCACCAGCAGGTCGATGGTCTGCATGTCCGCTCTCCTTCGAGGTCGCTCTCTGACCGTGCGTGCCCAGATATCGACGACCGTCGAGGCGACGGCGCCGGGTCACAGCCGCCCATTGGTTCACAAGTGGGCTGCCGGGGCAAGCCCACTCCGACGCGTCCGCCGCCGACGACGACGACGACGTAAACAAGCACGAACAGCGCATCCTCAACGAACTGCTCGCCCATTGCTGCTGAGCCTCTTCGGATCCGTCGGAGCCGGGAATCAACATGGCCACTCAGAGGTCACTGCCCTCATGCGCAGACGTTCAGTCGCCATCTCCCACGTAGCGGTAGTAGAAACCGGCCCCGCGACGGTTCGCCCGCGATGGTGCCAGTTCTCCCTGCCGCTCGAGCTCCTGCAGAACAGTGCCGACGTTCGTGCGTTGCGCACCGAGGATGCTGGCCAGCTCGGTCGTGCTGATCCTGCCCCGAGCTCGCGCATAATCACGGGCCACCTGTTCGCGAGAAGGAACCCTGCCTGCTGCCCCGGCTTCCCGTCGCAGAGCCGTGAGGGAGTCGAACGTCGCGACGTCAATCGCGATGGAAGGCACAGGAGCCGCGGACGGCGTGCCGTCGATCTCATGACAGACCGGGTGGCCGGCGCGGTGGTGATCCGCCAGTCGCTCCACGGCCTGTCGGGACTCCTCGACCGTCAGCTGCAGCACGGGAGCGAGGTCGGCCGGGTCCGTCCACCTCTGGACGGACAAGCGATGCAGGACCATGAGGACCCGGAGGTCGCGCCGCGGATCGGGCGAGATACCTGCGAGCCACTCGATCCAGCCGAGGTCCGGTCGCTCGCCCGCGAGCACAGTGCGCACGGCGACCCCGTCGATCTCCTCGATCACGGGCAGCGGATGGCCGTAACGGATCATGTCGGCGAACATGCGATCCACGCCGACGCCCTGCCGCTCAGCGATCCGCAACGTGGCCAGCAGCTGGCTGAGATCCTTGTTCCGGGAGACCGGAGGGTGGTTGATGATGTTGTCGCTGCGGACTCCGCCGTAGAAGCCTCCCGGGCTCGTCACCCGAAGCGTTCTGCCGATGTGCTCCACCGTCGTCGGCCCCTCATCGACCCACTCCCGATGGGCTATGCCGTTGACGATCGCCTCGCGCACGGCGCGTTCGGGGAGAGCTCGGACGCGACTGATCACCAGGCCCTGCTCGACATGGACTTCCGGGTTGTATGCCCGCACCGAGGTGAAGATCTCCGCGAGCTCTTCGAGCACGGAGCGACCTGGCTCATTGAGTCGTTCCTCGCTGTCGGCTGCGGCACCCGGGCGCCGGATGTAGTCCAATGCCGCTGCTCGTCGCCCCGCGAAGAGCAGCGCCCCGGCGTTGGTGAGGGTCCCGTCATCCTTGATCACCGCCAGGCGCCGCAACAGGTCCTCGTCAGAGGATCCCGCGAGATCCTCTGCTCGCGGGACACCGGAGTTCTGCAGGAAGTCCCGGGCGATCTGCACCGCTTGTGCTCGGGCCTGAACTGGCTGGATTCCGCTGCTCTGCGCTGACCAGTCATAGCCCCACGCGCGCGAGCGCCGCTCATGCCACGTCGCCGGGTCGACATCCTGGCACTGATCTCCGACGCGCCACGTAATCCTGTTCTGCCATCGGATTGGCTCGACGGCGGGTGGACAGCGGATGATCAGAACCCGTGTCCCACGCACTTCCGCGGGATAGATGACCGTCGTGTATGCCTGGTGCAGCAGCTGGAAGAGACGCACCTGCAGCCAGTCGGCATCGAGATCCGCTCCGACCGGCGTACCGTCGTTCGCTATCCCCACGATGAGCGCGCCGCCCCCTGGAGTGTTCGCCATGCACGCAGCTTCCTCCGCAAGCTTCTTCGCTGCTGCCTCGTTGTGCGGGGATCCCGGACGCACCTCTCCGTGCCCACCCCGCCGTCCGGCCTCTTCCTTGAAGTCGAAGAGCCGCCGTTCGGACGGGTTCTCCCCGCTCTCGACCGCACGGAGAGCCGCCTCCACGGCGTCTGCCACCGCGTCGATACCGAAAAGTGTCATGCTAGCCCCTTCTGGCGGCCATCCATACTTTCCAACACAAAAAAGTATAGCTCTAGGCCTGGATCGGCCACAGCATACTTTTTGCGACAAAAAGTGTGGACACGCGACGCTGTGCCACATGACGAGATTTCTCCGTGCATCTCGTGGAGTCGACGCTCCATGGTCAGCAGCGGCACCAGCCCACGGTCGCTGAAGCTGCCCACGGCAGCGCCACCCGGAAGGTCGGCCTTCGTGAACCTCCCTTCGGTGGCGGCATTGCGCGAGCGCCACCAGGCCTCGTGGCGGCGATACCAGTCGATTGTCACGGCCGGCACCGCCTCGAAGGCGGGCATGAGCTGCTTGGAGACCCTGATGGTCGAGGGATGCGGTCGCAAGCCAGTACCGCCCGCCAGAGAGATGCCGCGCGGAAGGCTCAGTACGTCACGGTTCGTCCGCAATGCCGGGGATTCCGCCCGGGCAGTCCCCGTCCCGTACAGGCGGGCTCAGACGGGGCGGTCCGCCCGTTCGCGGGCGAGGACGTCCAGCAGGTACCGGCCGTATCCGGATTTCACGAGCGGTTCGGCACGCTCGCGCAGTTCGTCGTCGTCGAGGAAGCCCATGCGCCAGGCAACCTCCTCCGGGGCGCCGATGGACCGGCCCTGGCGCTGCTCCACGGTGCGGATCAGGTCCCCGGCCGCGGCCAGGCCGTCGAAGGTGCCGGAGTCCAGCCAGACGGCGCCCCGGGTGAGCACCTCGACGTGCAGCATCCCGTCCTCCAGATAGGAGCGGTTCAGATCGGTGATCTCGAGCTCTCCGCGGGCGGAGGGCTGCAGCGCCTTCGCGCGCTCCACCACGGTGGCGTCGTAGAAGTACAGCCCGGGCACCGCATAGTTGGAGCGAGGGCGCGACGGCTTCTCCTCCAGGGCGATCGCTGTGCCGTCCTCCCCGATCTCGACCACACCGTAGTCGCTGGGATCCCTGACCCAGCAGGCGAACACGGCGGCGCCCTCGAGGTGGCGGAAGCGGCGCAGCTGAGTGCCCATACCGCGCCCGTAGAAGAGGTTGTCGCCGAGGATGAGCGCGGCCGGCTCACCGGCCAGGAACTCTTCACCGAGCACGAAGGCGCGCGCGAGGCCGTCCGGCTCGGGCTGCACGACGTAGGTCAGGTGCACGCCGAAGCGGTCGCCGTTGCCGAGGACCCGCTGAAAGGCCACCTGGCCCTCCGGCGTGGTGACGACCAGGATGTCCCGGATCCCGGCGAGGATCAGGGTGCTCAGCGGGTAGTAGATCATCGGCTTGTCGTAGACGGGCATGAGCTGCTTGGACACACCGATGGTCAGGGGGTGCAGTCGCGAGCCGGTACCGCCCGCCATGATGATGCCGCGCATGCGCATAGCATGTCACACTTTGTCCGTTTTGCACCTTTTTCTGACAGGCGCATTACAGCCCGGCACTCCCGCCCGCCCCGCTGCGCTCGGGCAGTCACCCACGCAGTCGCCGTCCCCCTCAGGCTCTCACTCGCGCGCGAACAGCCCCACGGCGTCCCAGGCCACCCAGCCGCCCTCGGCCAGTTCCAGCTCGATGACATTCTCCCCGGCCTGCAGGAGGCCGGCCGGGATCGCCGGCTCGTGGAAGGAGCGCAGCAGCGTCGAGCCCGGCAGAGTCGCATCGCCCTCGCGGGAGCCGCGCGTCGCACCCCGGGGAAGCTCGATGTCGGTGACGACCTCGCCATTGGCGCTGACCCGCAGGATCCCGCCCAGGCGAGTGGTGTCCACCAGCCACACCGCCAGGTCGTGATCCTGCGCGGGGGCGCCCTCCAGGGTCACGGTCCACCGCGCGCGGTAGGCCTTCTTGCCGGCCCAGGCGTCGCCCGGGCCCGGCAGCAGGTACGGCCAGTCCGAGCCCGGATCGTCGGCCCCCTGCACGAACTCGATGAGCGCCTCGGGGTACTGCTCGGGGATGCTCGCATACCCGCTCGGGGCGAGCAGGTGCTCCAGGGTGCGGCCGTCGAAGGCCCCGATCGTGGCGATCTCGCGGCCGGTCGCGGTGACCGACGGCAGTGAGGTGCCCGTGATCGGTGCGCTGGGCTTGGCGCGCCGACCGGCGTCGGAGACCGCGAGGACCCTGTAGGTCCAGGCCTCGCCGGCCGGGTCCAGCCCATCGTGGACGAAACGCGGGTAGACGGTCTTGGCGAGCAGGTCATCTTCTCGCGGGTCGCCGCTCGGGGCGCTGTCCCCGGCGATGCCATAGATCCGGTAGTGGTCGATCAGCGGATCCCAGCCCAGGGCATCCCAGGTCAGGACGGTCGAGGCGAGGGCGGGTTCGGTGTGCAGACCGGTGACGGTCTCGGGGCGCGGGCTCATGGATTCTCGTCTCTGGCCGGGATCAGGAGGGGATCAGGTGGGGGTCGCCGGCCGGTGTGGTGAACCGGGCCGTGAGCTGCTTCGGGGCGGTGTCATCGGCCTCGATCCAGTCCACGACGTAGAAGCTGGAGACCATCTCCTGCGGGGTCAGGCGCACGTGCACGTAGCCGCGTCGGCCGTCGTAGAGCTTGATGTAGTCGTGCTGGGTCCAGACCCCGGCGTTCGGATTGGTCTTCGCGCCGTCGCCGTCGGAGCCGACGGAGGTGCAGACCAGCTCCACGCCGACGTTCCCGCGGCCGGGATCGGTGAAGTCGGCGAGCAGCTCGGCGGCGACGTGCTTGTGGATGTCGCCGGTGAGCATCACCGGGTTCTGGCTCGTGGCCATCGCATCCAGCAGCCGCTGCCGAGCGGCCGGGTAGCCGTCCCACATGTCGGTGTGGCCCTCCGTGACCGCGGCGACCACGACACCGTTGGCCAGCACGTTCCAGGTCGCCGGGGACTCCGCGAGGCGCTGGGTCACCCAGGCCTCCTGCTCCATCCCGAGGATCGTGCGCTCCTCCCGGTACTGGTCCTCGGCATCCACCGGCAGCTGGTCGCGGAACTGCCGGGAGTCCAGCATCGAGAACCGGGCGAGGGAGCCGACGTCGAAGCCGGTGGTGATATCCGTATCGGGCCCCTCGGGCAGGGCCTCGATGTCCAGGGGCATGTTCTCGTAGAACGCCCGGTACGCGACGGCGATGCGGTGGGCGAACAGGTCGTCCGGGATCCCGGTGTCGGAGACGTCGCCCTTGTAGTTGTTCTGCACCTCGTGGTCGTCCCAGACGACCACGGCGGGCACGCGGGCGTGGACGGCCTGCAGGTGCGGATCGGACTTGAACAGGGCGTAGCGCAGGCGGTACTGCTCGAGCGTCTCGATCTCGACGGCGTGGGCGGGCCCGACCTCGGCTCCCTGGCGCCACAGGTTCGTCTCGGTGATGCCGTACTCGTAGATGTAGTCGCCGACGAAGACCACCAGGTCCAGATCCTCCTCGGCGGCGAGGTGCTTGTGGGCCGTGAAATGCCCGTGGTACCAGGCCTGGCAGGAGACGACCCCGACGCTGAAGGAGTCCGCGTCCGCACCCTCGGCGGGCAGGGTGCGCAGGCGGCCGACGGGGCTGGTCTGCCGGCCCACCGAGAAGCGGTAGAAGTAGTCGGTGGCGGGCTCGAGACCCTCGACCCGCGGATGGACGGCGTGGGCGAGCTCGGGCTGGGCGAGCGCCTGCCCCCGTGCCACGATCTGGCGGAACTCGGCGTCGCGGGCGACGTGCCAGCGCACGCTGAGGGGATGGAGGTCCATGCCGCCGTGCCCGTCCTCGGCCAGGGGCTCCGGCGCCAGGCGGGTCCACAGCACGGCGCCGTCCGGTCGCGGCGCGCCGCTGGCGACGCCGAGGGAGAACAGGCCCTCACGCTGCGGCGGCGGATCCGCGTGCGCCTCGGGGGCGTGGATTCCCAGCGCGATCACGGCGGCGGAGGCAACGCTGACCTGGAGCAGACGGCGGCGGCTGAGGGGTGCTGGCGCGGCGGATGCCGGCATGGGGTCTCCCGGTGTCGTGGGCAGGTTCCGGGCGAGCCTAGGGGGGCGTGGTAGCGCTCCCATGAACACGGGGCGACCATTGCGGTAAAAGGATTCGACCCGCTGCTGTCGTGCTGTCTCGGCCCCACCGTCACCTCGGCGGCGCCGGCAACCGGACGTATTCTGGTCCGATGCATCTCTCCCCCGATCTCGTGCGGTCCCTGCCCAAAGTCGCCCTGCACGACCACCTCGACGGTGGGCTGCGACCGGCCACCGTGCTCGAGCTGTGCGCCGAGTTCGGCCTCGCCCCACCGCCGGTGGCCCCGGCCCGCGACGCCGCCGGCGACGTGGATGTCCCCGGCGGGGCCGTGAGCCCCACCGCGCAGGACGTGGCGGACTGGTTCCAGGCCGCCGCGGATTCTGGCTCCCTGCCCGCCTACCTCGCCACCTTCGATCGCACCGTCGCCCTCATGCAGACCGCTCCGGCCCTGCAGCGGATCGCTCGCGAATTCGTGGAGGACATGGTCGCCGACGGGGTGGTCTATGCCGAGACCCGGTGGGCGCCCCATCAGCACACCGCCGGCGGGATCCGCCTGGACCAGGCGGTGCAGGCGGTCCAGGACGGGCTCGACGAGGGCGTCGCCGCGGCGGAGGCCGCCGGGACGAGGATCATCGTCGGTCAGCTGCTGTCCTACCTGCGCCACCTCGACCCCACCGACGATCTGGTCGAGCTCGCCCTCGCGCGCCGCGGGTCCGGCGTGGTGGGCATCGACCTCGCCGGCCCCGAGGCGGGCTTCCCCGCTTCGCGATTCCGCGCCCAGTTCGATCTCGCCCGCCGCCACGGGATCCACGTGACGATCCACGCCGGGGAGGGCGACGGGCCCACCTCGATCGCCGATGCCCTGGACTGCGGGGCGCAGCGGATCGGCCACGGCGTGCGGATCCTCGAGGACGTCACCGCCGCGACCAGCACCCGGACCGGCCACGCGGCTCCCGTCGGCGCCGGCGCTCCTGCCGGAATCGACCCACCTTCAGGCGACGCGGACGACGCACCCCCGCGCCTCGGGCCGATCGCCGCCCGGGTGCGCTCCGAGCGAGTCTGCCTGGAGGTGTGCCCCAGCTCGAACCTGCAGACCGGCGCCGCTCAGGACCTCGCCGCTCACGCCGCCGGGCCTCTGCACGCACTCGGTTTCACCGTGGCTCTGAGCTCGGACAATCGCCTGATGAGCCGCACCAGCACCTCACGGGAGATGGCCCTGGTCGCGGAGACCTTCGACTGGGGCCTCGAGGATCTCGAGCAGGTGGTGCTGACCGGTCTCGATGCGGGCTTCGCGCCGGCCGAAGCACGCCAGGCGCTGCGCGAGGAGGTCGTGCTTCCCGCGTTCCGCGCCGCGCAGGGACGATAGAAGCCTTACCGAGTCGCTACAGCTCCCGATGCGCGGAGAGCGCCGTGAGCCATTCGATGAGGAGCTGTGTCTCGGTGCTGCCGAGGACGTCGGGGTGAGCAGCGGCGATCTCGAGGGTCGCAGCGAGCGGGTCGTCCGACTGTTCGCCGGTACCGGTGATCGCTGCGACAACTCCCTCCCGCACTGCCGCGGAGAGCTCGGGGTCCGGAGCCGCGAGGACGATCTGTCGCAGAGTGACGCCGATGTTGGCCACGAGAATGTGCGCCGCCGCCTGCTCGGGGGAGACCACGAGACGGTTCTGTTCGGCCGCTCGTGCCGTCAGACCGAGAAGGATCTCGCTCGGGCGTGACTGCGCCTCCGGCGAACGGCCAGGGCTGACCTTGCCGTACATGAGCGTGTAGAAGCCGGGGTTGGCCAGCCCGAAGGCGACATGGGCATCCCACCCGGAGCGGATCGCCTGAAGGGGATCCCTGGCCGGCTCCATCGCCGCCTTCTCGCCCAGGTACAGGTCGAACCCATGCTCGATGACCGCGTCGACCAACCCCTGCTTGGACCCGAAGAAGTGATACAGGGTCGGCATCTTCACTCCGACCGCATCGCACACGGCGCGCAACGAGAAATCCTCACCGGGCGACGCAGCGATCAGATCGGCTGCCGCCGCGATCAGGCGCTCCCGTGTATCGCTTCCTGCAGTCTCTGTCATGGTGCTACAGTACCCGATGTAGCAGAGATACACTGTTGCATATCGTCATATCGAAAGGGTTGTCATGGCCAAGCGCACTCTCCACGGGAAGAACGTCCTCATCGCAGGAGGAGCCAAGAATCTGGGCGGGCTGATCGCGCGGCAGGCTGCTGATGCCGGCGCGAACGTCGCGATCCACTACAACTCCGATTCCAGTCGCGCCGACGCCGAGAGCACCCTCGCTGCGGTCGAGGCGACGGGCGTCACGGCGACCGTGCTCCAAGGGGACCTCACCGTTCCCGCGAACGTGACCCGCCTGTTCGCGGAGGCGGAAGCCGCCCTGGGGACGCTCGACGTCGCGGTGAACACGGCCGGCAAGGTGCTGCGCAAGCCGATCGCGGAGACCACCGAGGACGAGTACGACTCGATGTTCGACATCAACTCCAAGGCCGCCTATTTCTTCATCCAGGAAGCCGGCAAGAACCTCGCCGACGACGGCAAGATCATCACCATGGTCACCGCACTGCTCGGGGCCTTCACGGATGGCTACTCCACCTACGCCGGAGGCAAGTCACCCGTGGAGCACTTCACCCGGGCCGCAGCCAAGGAGTTCGCCGATCGCGGCATCTCCGTCACCGCGATTGCACCCGGCCCGATGGACACCCCATTCTTCTACGGACAGGAGACACCGGAGCGGGTCGAGTTCCACAAGTCCCAGGGCATGGGCGGGCAGCTCACGAAGATCGAGGACATCGCCCCGATCGTCCGCTTCCTCGCCTCGGAGGGCTGGTGGATCACCGGGCAGACGATCTTCGCCAACGGCGGATACACCACCCGCTGATCCCATCGGGACCGCAAGCAGGACGACCGCACGACAGGCAGACACGAGGTTCACCGCATGACCGCCATCCCCCTGGCCCGTTCCGGGCACCGCCGTTCCGAAGTCGGGCCCGTCGAGCTCTTCTTCGATCTCGTCTACGTCTTTGCCATCATCCAGCTCTCGCACCTGCTCATCGACCACCTCTCCTGGGAGGGCGCTGCGCAGACCCTCGTGGTGTTCGCCGCGGTCTGGTGGGGATGGAACTACACGGCCTGGGCGATGAACTGGCTCGATCCGAGCCGGACCCCGGTACAGCTGCTCAGCGGCGTACTCATGCTCGCCGCGCTCGGAATGTCGATCGCCATCCCCACTGCGTTCGGTGACGGGGCTTGGCTGTTCGTCGGGTGCTACCTGTTCATGGGCATCCTGCGCCCGGTGTTCATGATGCTCGCCTACCGCGGCCATCAGGTGGCGGCCAACTACCGCATGCTGCTGCTGTGGACCCTGCTGGCGGGCGTCTTCTGGATCCTCGGTGCGGCGCTGCCGGTCGAATGGCGACTGTGGCTCTGGCTGATCGCAGTGCTCGTCGATTACGCCGCCCCGCTCGCCCACTATCGGATCCCCGGTGTCGGCGCAGCCCCCATGCATCTCTGGAACCCCGACGCCGAGCATCTGGCCGAGCGGAATCGCCTGGTGTTCATCATCGCCCTCGGTGAGTCCATCCTGCTCATGGGCGGAAGCATCGTCTCTCACGGGCAGCTCTCACCGTCCCTGGCCCTCAGCTTGATCGTCGGCTTCGCATCCCTGTTCGTGCTCTGGTGGAACTACTTCGCCCTCGCCGGTCCCGACACTCACGGCGGCGACTCCTCGACCGGCGCGCTACGGTCCGCCTATGCGTACGCGCACGCCCTGATGGTCCTCGGCGCGATCCTCGTCGCCGTCTCCATCGAACTGCGGCTCACCCACGACCATCTGACGGTCGCCACCGTCCTGGTCACCACCGCCGGCCCTCTCGTCTACCTGGCGGGGAACCTGATGTTCCTCCGCTCGCGATTCGGGAGTGCGGCACGCTCGCGGTTCATCGCCGCGGTGGTGCTCGTGCTCATCACCGCCTCCGCACTGCTGCTCCGCGACAGCCTTCCGGTGATCGTCCTGAGCGTCTCCGTGCTCGCCGTGACCGCGACGCTCGCCGCACTCACCGCCGTGACTCGAACCCGCGCGGGCCAGCACGATTGACTCCGTCGTCAGCACATCCGGCCGACTGGGGTGGTCAGCAGGCGACCCTGCCAGAGTCGGCTCTCCACCGTGTGGTCGGCGACCGTCCGGTGCTGCTGGTCCACGGTCTGCACCGGAGCACGCAGCTGGACTGGATCGACACCACCGGGCAGGCGCACACCACCGATGAGCGTCCTTCTCAGCCGAGCGTGCGTCGCTCCCAGGCGGCGCCGAGTTCGAGGGTGAGGGGCCCGCTCTGGATGAGGGTGAGGGTCCCCGTGGCCCGGGTGAGCGCGACGTAGAGGGTCGCGAGCCCGTCCTCGTCGGCCACCCGGTCGGGGTCGTGGACCAGGACGTGGTCGAACTCGAGGCCCTTGACCGCGACCGGCGGCAGCACCACGAGAGGCTCGCGCAGGTCCTCCGCTGACGCCTCGATGCCCTGATCGGCGAGCATCGCGAGCAGTCGCTGCGGAGCGGGCGTGATGATCACGCGCTGGCCGGGACCGTGCTCGCCGCGCGCCCACTGAAGCACCTGCTCGGCGTCGTCGAGGTCTCCGTCGACGATCACCGGCCGCGTCCCCGCGGAGCGCACGGCATCGATCTCCCGCGCATCGGGGCGCAGCGTGCGCAGCAGCGGTTCGACCGCCTCGACCAGCTCGCGCGGGGACCGGTAGCAGATGGTCAGCTCCTCCAGGCGCGGCGTGGTGCGCAGGGCCGCGAGGCGGTCGCTCCACGTCCTGCTGGCGAGCTCGGCGGAGGTCTGCGCGATGTCGCCGACCACGGTCATCGAGCGCACCGGGCAGCGGCGGGCGAGCATCCGCCACTGCATCGGCGTGAGCTCCTGCGCCTCGTCGACGATCACGTGGCCGTAGGTCCAGCTGCGATCGGCCAGCGCGCGGGTCGCGAGGTCGCGAGTGTCAGATTCGGTGTTGCGTTCGGCCAGGTCCTGGGCCGAGACCAGACCGGCCAGGCCCGGGGTCGAAGCGATCACCCGCTGGGCATGGGCGACCTGCTGCTGGTGGGCGCGCTCCGCGGTGGCGACCTGGTCGCTGTCGTCCTCGCCCAGGATCTCGGCGGCCTCGTCCAGCAGGGCCACGTGGGCATCGGTCCACGGTTCCTCGGCGCTCTGCGCGAGCAGCCGACGCTCTTCCTCGTCCAGGTGCGGGGCGGTCTGCGCATCCAAGCCGTCCCGCAGCAGGCGGGTGACGGCCCCGTCGGGCGTGAGATGCGGCCAGAGCTCCTCGAGATCGCGCTGGACCGTGACGTCGGCCGCGAGCTCGGCGCGCAGGCGGCGCCGCTCGAGAGCCTGCTCGCCGTCGGGGTCGTGGCCCTCGCTCATCGGCATCAGGGCATCGGAGTTCTTGGCCAGCGCCGCATCGAGCTTGCCGACCAGGTCCTCGAATCCGGTGTCGACCTCCGCGAGCAGGTCGGAATCGGCCTGTTCCACGCGGGAGGTCAGCTCATCCAGGATCAGCTCCCGGAACACCTCGCGGGCCACGTTGTGCTGCTGGGTGTGCTTGCGGGCCCGATCCGTGCAGAGCTCGAGGGTCCCGCGCGGCAGGAAGATCTGGTCGCCGTCCCAGCTGATGACGTGCCCGTCCTCCTCGCTCGCCCCTTGCAGCGCGGTCACGAAGCTGCTGATCGCCGTGGCCATCGCGACGTCCCCCAGCAGCCGTGCGGTCTCCGGTTCGGCCGGGGCGGTCGCCTCCAGGCCCGGGAGGAGCCCTTCGATGGTGCTGGTGACGACGTTGGTCTCGCCGAGCGCCGGCAGCACATCCCCGATGTAGTTCAGGAAGCGGGTGTTCGGGCCGATGATCAGCACGCCGCGACGCAGCACCTCCGGTGCGCTGTAGAGCAGGTAGGCGGCCCGGTGCAGGGCGACGACGGTCTTGCCGGTGCCGGGGGCGCCCTGGACCACCAGCACTCCGGCCTTCGGAGCGCGCACGATCGCGTCCTGCTCGGCCTGCAGGGTCGCGACCGCGTCATGCATGCGGCCGTCGCGCGAGGCACTCAGGGCCCGCAGCAGCGCACCCTCGCCGACCGCATCCTCGGTGCCTTCCGCGCCGGCGGTGTCGGCGTCGCCGAAGAGGTCGTCGTCGACGCGCACCACGGTCCGCTGGTCGAGCGTGAGGTGCCGGCGGCGGGCCAGGCCGAGCGGTTCGCGCGCGGTGGCCGCGTAGAACGGCGCTGCCGCCGGTGCGCGCCAGTCGATCACCAGGCGGTCATCGCCGTCGCGGACGCCGGCGGGCCCGATATGCACGCGCAGGCCATCGGTGCGGTCGATGCGTCCGAAACTGAGATTGGGCTCGGCGCGCATCAGGGCCGTCAGCCGCGACCCCAGCCGGCGCACCTCCGCGTCCCGTTCGTTCAGCGCTGTCGAGTCACCGGCGGACTGCGCCAGGGCAGCCGTCCTGCGCCTGTCGAGCTGAGCGATCTCGGCATCCAGGCTCCGGTAGGCGCGGTCGATGTGGTGCTGTTCTGCGGCGATCTGTTCTGATGCGGACACGACGAAGCTCCGTTTCTGCGCGCCGAGGCACGCGGGAACACCCGGTATCGAAGGAGGAGAGCGAGGAGCGTATGCCGGAATCGTCCGTTCGCACAATGAATAGTGCGGGCTCTGTGGGTTCTGCGACGTCCTGCTTGCGCCGCACCCCGGCACCGTGTCAGCGGCGACGGGTCACAGGGTGGAGCCGCGCACCTCGAGCCGCGGCGTGAGCACCTGACGGCGCGGCGGCTGCTCCTCGCCCTCGACCAGGGCGAGCAGCGTGCGACCGGCGAGTCGGCCCAGGTCGGCCAGGCCCATGTCCACCGTGGTCAGCGGGGGCCGTGAGGCGAGCGCCATGACCTCCCAGTTGTCGAAACCGGTCACCCGGACCTGCGTGGGGACGTCGATGCCCTTCTCGCGCAGCCGATCGGTGACGCCCCGGGCGATCTGATCGGAACCGCAGGAGAACCCGTCCACGTCGGGATGGGAGGCCAGCACGATGTCCACGGCGTAGCGCCCCCACTCCTCGGACCAGTGACCGAACAGGGCGGGCCCCACCAGCGTCTCGCCCAGCTCGTCGGCCACCGCTTCCGCGCGGGCAGCGGCGGAGTGGTGCCGCTGCGGACCGGTCACATGCGCGATGCGGCGAGAACCCAGGGCGGCAAGATGCGAGGCAGCCACCCGGGCCCCCTCCCCCTCGTCCGCGACGACGGTGAAGTCCGCGGGATCATCCGAGGGAGAGAACGCGTAGACCGTGGGGACGTCCACCCCGATCGACGGGCGCGGATCCGTGGTGCGGCCGGTGATGATCAGGCCGTCGACCCGCCGGTCCTGCAGGGACTGCAGGTAGTGGCGCTCACGCAGGACGTCATCGCGGGTATCGCACAGGATGATCGCCATCCGCCCTGCGGCCAGGGCATCCTCGACCCCCATCAGCAGCGGGATGGTGAAGCGACCGAAGCTGTCCGTGGTCAGCAGGCCGACGGTGTAGGTCCGGGTATCGGCCGGACCCCGCCCGCTCGCCCCCAGCACGAAACCGAGCGTCGCCGCGGCGTCCTTGACCCGGGCTCGGGTGTCGGCGCGCAGCTGGCCGGTGTCGTTCAGCGCCTTGGACGCGGTGCTGACAGACACCCCGGCGAGCGCGGCGACATCGACGATGCGGGGCGCCGCATTGTGCCCGTTGTTCACATGACCTCCTGAGGTCTCCCGAGGGTCCGCATTGCCGTCGAGTCGGGCGGGTGCGGGGGTTGTCGCGCGGCGGCGACCATGCCATTATCGCCACAGAAACTCTGTTTCCGCACTTTCCGCAACGACGCCGCCTGTGAGGTTCCTCCATGACCACTGCCCCGAACGCTCTCGCCTCCCCCGCGATCCCCACCGCCGGCGCCGCGGTCGCCCTGCGCCCGCTCACCCCAGGATCCGCACAGATCACCGGGGGCTTCTGGCACACGCGTCAGCAGCGCAATCGCGACGCCGGTCTGCGCTCCGGGTACGAGCAGCTCGAGTCCTCCGGCACCTTCCGCAATCTCCGCCTCGTCGGCGGCGCGGAGCAGGGCGAGGCCTCCGGCATGATCTTCCAGGACTCCGACGTCTACAAGTGGCTGGAGGCCGTCGCCTTCGAACTCGGCCGCGAGGACGACCGCGCACTGCGCGACATGGCCCGGGAGGTCACCGCGTGGGTCGCCTCCGCGCAGCAGGAGGACGGCTACCTCAACAGCGTGCACACGCTGCGCCACTCCCCGACCGAGCGCTACTCGAACCTGGCCTGGAACCACGAGCTGTACTGCTACGGGCACCTGATCCAGGCAGCGGTGGCCCTGTCCCGCAGCGCCGGCGAGGATCAGCTGCTGGAGGTCGCGCTGCGCATCGTCGATCACCTGCGCACCCTCTTCGGCCCGGAGGGCCGGCACTCGACCGGCGGCCATCCGGTCATCGAGATGGCGCTGCTCGAGCTGTATCGCCTCACCGGGCGCTCGGACATCAAGGACCTCGCGAGGTTCTTCCTCGACGTCCGCGGCCGCGAGGAGACCTTCCCGGGCTTCCACCCCGGGCCCGGGTACTTCTCCGCCGGCGTCCCCGTGCGCGAGACCGACTCGGTCGAAGGGCACGCAGTACGTGCTCTCTACCTCTTCGCCGGGGCCACCGACCAGGCCATCGAGGACGACGACGCGGAGCTCCTGGCGCGCACGGAGTCCGTGTTCGCCGACCTCATGGCCACCAAGACCTACGTCACCGGCGGCATGGGAGCCCGCTGGGACTGGGAAGCCTTCGGCGACCCCTACGAGATGACCACCGATCGCGGCTACGCCGAGACCTGCGCCGCCATCGGGGCGATCCAGTGGGCATGGCGACTGCTGCTGGCCACCGGCAAGGGCATCTACGCCGACGCCGTCGAACGGCTGCTCTACAACGCCTTCCTCGCCGGCGTCTCCCTGGCCGGCACGGAGTACTTCTACGTGAACTCGCTGCAGCTGCGCGAGGGCACGAAGGCCGATGAGGGCCGCTCGATCGCGCACGGCCGCCGCGGATGGTTCGACTGCGCCTGCTGCCCCCCGAACATCATGCGGACCTTCGCCAGCCTCGACCACCTCGTGGCGACCTCGACGCCCGACGGCCTCCAGCTCCACCAGTACGCCACCGGCACCTGGTCCACCGGGGAGGGCGACGGCCGCCTGACGGTCTCGACCGTCACCGACTTCCCCGTCGACGGCCTGGTGCGCCTCACCGTGGACGCCGCGCCGAACGCACCCCAGCGCCTGTCCCTGCGGATCCCGGGCTGGTCGCGCGGCGCCGCGACGCTCACCGTCGGCGGCACGGACGTTCCCCTCTCCCCGGGCGACGACTACGCGACGATCGAGGTGACGTTCCAGGTCGGAGACGTGATCGAGCTGCGACTCGATCTCTCGGCGCGCTTCGTCGGCGCCCATCACCGGCTCGACGCCTCCCGCGGCAGCGTCGCCCTGGAGCGCGGCCCCCTGGTCTACGCGATCGAGCAGGAGGACCAGGTCGCCGCGGCGTCGGTCGACGATGCGGCGGTGGACCCGAGCATCACCCCGGTTCCCGGATCCCCTCTCGCGGCGCTGGACGGGGCGATCCCGCTGGTGCTCAGCGGCAGCGCGGTCGCGGTCTCCGCCGCGGCGGCCGCCTGGCCGTACCCGGTGCACGGGACCCCCGACGCCGAGATCACCCGAACCGCCGCGACCTGGACGGCGATCCCCTACTACGCGTGGGGCAACCGCACCGTCGCGCCCATGCGCGTCTGGCTGCCTCTGGAGGCGCACTGATGCTCAGCCGACGCCGGCTCCTGCACGGAGGCCTCGCCCTCGGGGCCTCCGGCGCGGGGATCGCCGCCCTGGCGGCGTGCGCGGGAACCCTTCCCCCGACCGACACCGCCGCGGAGGGGTTCGGTCAGGAGGCGACGGGGACGGTGACCGTCTGGTGCCGCGCCGCGACGCAGACGGCGATCCACGCGATCGCCACCTCGTTCAACGAGCTGCACGAGGACCTCCAGGTGGCGGTCCTCCCCATCCCCGACGCGCAGTACGTCACCAAGCTCGCCACCTCGATCCGCGGCGGCTCCGTGCCCGACCTCGTCGACTTCGACCTCATCAACTGCCCGCTGTTCTCCGTGCGCGACGCCTTCGCCGACGTCACCGAACTGGTGCAGGCCCTGCCCTTCCGAGACTCCCTCTCCGCCGGGCACATCGGGCTGGTCACGCACGAGGACCGGCTCTACGGCATCCCCTTCATCGGTGACTACTCGACCCTGTTCGCGAACACGGATCTGCTGGGCGCGGCCGGATTCGATCTGGCCGAGGTCTCCGGAAGCCTCGAGTCCCTGATGACGACCTGCCAGTCACTCGCCTCCGCGCTGCCGGACGTGCATGCCTGGGCGTTCCCCGGCAACGCCTCCGGCGCCATGGGCTTCACGATCCAGCCCATGATCTGGGCGGCGGGCACCGATCTGATCACCGGGGATCTCGGGGACCAGTCAGGCAACATCGTCGGCAACGACGTGGTCGAAGCTGTCCTCGAGTTCCACCGGCAGCTGTGGGTCGACGAACTGGTCCCTCAACGCTCCTTCGTCGAGGACGGCGCGCAGTGGGGCCACGATTACCGCTCCGGCGACGTCGTCTTCCTCCCCAGCGCGTACGGCCCCGCCGTCGCGGAGGCCGAGGAGGGCTTCCGTCCGATCTCGCAGAACGTCCTGCTGCCGGGTCCTGACGGGGGCACCGCCACCTTCTCCGGCGGGGACACCATGTGCATCCTCAACGGCGCTCCGAACGCCTCCGGTGCCTGGATGTTCATGAGATACGCCCTCGAGCTCGACGTCCAGCGGTCCCTGCCGACCACCGGGTACATGCCCGTCAGATCCGACAGCGCCGACGCCGAGTTCGCCGAGGACTACGAACAGGCGGTCGTGCCCGTCACGCACCTCGACGAGGGGTATGTGCCGTCCACCCTCGCCTACAACCTGCTCTACAACCAGTCCTCCAGCCCCTGGCTCGCCATGATCCGCCGCGCTGTGTTCGACGGTGACGTTCCCGGCGCCATGGCCGAGGCGCAGTCCGAGTACGACCGCATCCTCACGCAGACCCAGCTCTAGGAGCCCGCCATGACCGCACTCGATGCCGAGGCGCGACCGGGGCCCGCCGGATCCGGCCCCCGCACAGGGCCGACCCGGGCGCCTCGCTCCCGGCGCCCCCGGTCCCTCACCCACCGCCCGCTGACCGGCGTGCTCCTGGTCGCGCCCGCCGTCGCGCTGGTCAGCTTCTTCGCCCTGATCCCGCTCGTGTTCGCCGCGTACATCTCCGTCACCAACTGGCCGCTGATCGGCGAGTACCGCTTCGTCGGCCTGGAGAACTACCAGCAGGCGCTGAACGACCCCGGCATGTGGAAGGCGCTGCGCTACACCCTGATCTACACCGCGATCGTCACGGTCCCGATCCTGCTGCTCGGCTACGGACTGGCCGTCCTCGTCCGGGCCAACCGCCCCGGATCCACTCTGCTGCGCACGATCTTCTTCATCCCCTTCGTGGTGGGCCTGACGACCTTGAGCTACATGCTGGTGCTCGAGGCCCAGCCCGACTCCGGGGCGATCAACCGGATCCTGAGAGCACTCGGGCTGAGCGACGGCAGCACCGCCTGGCTGCTGGACGGAGTGCTGGGAACGGCGCTGCTCTCGGCCCTGGTGATCTGGGCGGTGCCGGGCCTGACCATGATCCTGCTGCTGTCCGCGATGCAGGGAGTCCCCGCAGAGGTGTACGAGGCCGCGGACATCGACGGCGCGAGCTGGCTGCGCCGCGAGCTGTCGATCACCGTCCCGATCATCCGCCCGGCGATCGGGATGTCCCTGATCATCTCGGTGATCGGATCGTTCCTGGCATTCAACCAGTTCTTCATCCTCACCAAGGGCGGCCCGGGCACGGACACGACGACCATCGTCGGCTACATCTACAACCGGGCGTTCGTCGAGCTCCAGCTCGGCTCGGCGACGGCGATCTCCCTGATCCTCGTCGTCTTCACGGCCCTGATCACCGTGGCCCAGTTCGTTCTGCTCCGAGGGAGTGACCAGTGATGACCCGATCCCGGTCGATGACCAAGGACCGCCGCGCGGTCCCCTACGTGATCCTCGGCGTGCTCTTCGCGCTGATCTTCACGATTCCCCTGCTCTGGTCGATCCTGCGGGCCTTCCAGCCGCACGAGGTGATCCTCGGAACCCCGAGCTTCCCCGAGATGTTCGATCTGACCTGGAAGAACTTCTCGTTCTTCCTGTCCTCGGACGGGACGATGCTGCGGCCGGTCCTCAACAGCATCATCGTCTCGCTCTCCACCGCGGCGCTGACGGCGCTGGTGGCGACGGTGGCCGGATACGGGTTCTCGAAGTTCCGCTTCCGCGGCTCGCGCCTCGCCTTCAGCCTCATCCTGCTGTCGATGATGGTGCCGTTCCAGGCGATCCTCACACCCCTGTATCTGCTGATGAACTCCGTGGGCCTGACGGACTCCCTGATCGGGCTGATCCTCTTCTACACCAACTTCGCCCTGCCCTTCGGCATCTTCCTCATGAAGAACACCTTCGACACCGTCCCGCAGGCGCTCGAGGACTCCGCGGTCATCGACGGCGCCGGCACCGTGCGGATGCTGGTCAACGTGCTGCGGCCGATGATCGTGCCCGGCATCGCCAGCGCCGCCCTGTACGCCTTCCTGACCTCGTGGACCGAGTTCCTGGGAGCTCTGACGTTCCTGACCACCGAGAAGTACTTCACGCTGCCCATCGCCCTCCTGAACATCCAGGTCGGCACCTACGGCGAGGTCGACTTCGGCCAGCTGGTCGCCGGCTCCGTGATCGCGATGATCCCGTGCGTGATCCTCTACGTGTGCCTGCAGCGGTTCTACGTGCAGGGACTGGCGTCCGGAGCGGTCAAAGGCTGAGGAAGCTCGCGGTGACGATCAGGCCGCCGGCGAGGCGGTGCGGATCATTCCACCGAGGTGCTCAGCTCATCCCACAGGGGCGTTGCCATCTGCCGGCTGAAATGCGCGGTGAGGTGGTGGCCGTCGCGGTAGACCAGGGTGTCCCCGATGATCGTCGGGCAGAACGTCTCATTGCAGAAGTAGGCCGACAGATCGATGTACGTCGCACCGTCGGCCTCCGCCGCGGCCTGGTTCGCCGCGACCAGATCGGGCGCGAACGCCTCGGATCTCGGGATCGCGCACTCCTGGGCCTGTTCGAGGTTCTCCGAGAGGCAGATCGCCGGGGCGCTGCCCTGATTGGGAACGTCCGCCAGGACCGCGACCTCGGAGTCGGAGATCGAGCCGATGGTGGACTCCATCCCCTCCTGCCAACGGTTCGCGAAGTCGTCCATGCCGCCCTCGAGTTCGATGGGCGCGTCGACATAGTTCGCCAGGAGCACCAGATCGGGCTGTTCGCTGTTGATCCGCTCCAGCACTCCCTGGCGCCACTGGCTGCACTCGGTGTACGGCACGCCCTCGAGCAGTTCGGGCAGATCGGCGGAATAGCAGGAGCTCTTGGTGTTCGTATCCAGACGGATCTTGCCGTCCTCGGCGAGCTGCGCCAGGGCCGGGTACCAACTGGCCGCATGGGAGTCACCGAACAGGAACACCAGGGGCGCGTCCGGGTTGTCCCCGATCTGGCATCCGCTGGCGTCGGTGCTCGCCTCCGACCGGTGGCAATCGTTGTCGTAGATGGCGGGGTTGTCCGACTCGGCATCCTCGAGCGAGGGCGTGAGATTCTCCGGCACGAAGTCGGTGCCGGCCGGACCCTTCGTCGGCGCTTCCTGCGAGGCCTTCTGGTCGGTGGCCGTGTCCGCCTGCGTGGTCGTGAAGTAGGTGCCGCCGGCGGTCGCGATCAGCGCCAGCGAGGCGAGCAGGGCGGCTGCGCCGGTCCAGATCGGGGTGCGCTGGCGCAGCACGGGCCAGGCGATGACCGGACGCTCCACGAAGCGGTACAGCAGCCATGCCAGCGGAATCGCCGCCAGGCCCAGGAGGAGCCGGATCCACAACGGCAGCGGGGAATTCTCACCGGCAGCGGTCTGCGGGATGACCAGCAAGGGCCAGTGCACCAGGTACAGCGAATAGGAGATCGCACCGATCAGCTGGAACGGCGCCAGGGAGAGCAGCCGGTTGGCGTGCGCCCGGCCCGGGGCAGCCCCGCCGATGATCAGCAGCGCCGTCGCGAGCACCGGCAGCGCCGCGGTGTACCCGGGGAACGGGGTCTCCGCCTGGTACAGCAGCCCGACCGCGACCAGCAGCGCCAGGCCGATCCAGGCCAGCACGCCGGTGCCGGCGGCGCGCAGCCAGCGGGCGTCGGTGCGCATCAGGAACGCGACCAGAGCGCCCGCGCCGAGCTCCCAGGCCCTGGTGGGCAGCGAGAAGAACGTCCACGGCTGGGAGATGCCCATCCCGACCACGCACAGCAGGAACGAGGCGGCCGTCAGCGTCGCGACGAGGACCAGCAGCCGCCGCTCGCTGCGCCGGCACAGCCAGAAGCCGAGGGCGAGGATCGCGGGCCAGAACAGGTAGAACTGCTCCTCGATGCCCAGGGACCAGTAGTGCTGGAACACGGACGGGCTGGTCTCTGCCAGATAGTTCGTCCCCTGCACGGCGAACAGCAGGTTGGGCACGTACGTCGCGGCCGCCACCGCGCCCTTGACGACCTCGCTCATCAGCAGCGGCGGCATCCAGATCCAGGACGCCAGCACGGTCAGCACGCCGACCAGCAGGGATGCCGGCAGGATGCGTCGGGCGCGCTTGGCGTAGAAACTCCCGAAGGAGATCCTCCCGTGGGTCGCCAGCGACTCCAGGAGATGGGTGGTGATGAGGAATCCGGAGATGACGAAGAAGACGTCGACACCGACGAAACCGCCGGAGAGCCAGGGCACGCCGACGTGGTAGACCACGACGAACAGGACGGCGATCGCCCGGAGCCCCTGGACGTCAGGTCGGAAACCGGACTTCTTCGCGGTGGCGGCCCCGGAGGGGGCCTCGGCGACGGCAGTCACCTGTCTCCTTCCCGTCGATGTCCTCGGGCCGTGGATTCTAGCGGGCGGCGAGTGGCCGACGGGGACCAGGAGGGCCGACAGGCCGACGAATCTCCCGCGGGCCCGCGGAGGCAGCCGGCCTCACGTGAGCAGGCGGCGGCGGTAGCCCTCGGCCACGGCAGAGGCCCGATCTCGGACGCCGAGCTTGTCGTAGATGTGCTGCAGATGGGTCTTGATGCTCGCTTCACCGATGAACAACGCCGTCGCGGCCTCTCGATTCGAGCTGCCATTCGCGACCAGCTGCAGCACCTCCTTCTCCCGACCGGTCAGCGAGCCGGCGCTGGGCCCGCGCACCTGCCCCATGAGGTGCTGCGTCACCGACGGCGCGAGCACCGACTCCCCCCGCGCGGCGGCACGGACGGCTCGCATCAGCTCATCGGGCAGCGCATCCTTCAGCAGATACCCGATCGCACCCGCCTCGATTGCCGGCAGCACGTCTCTCTCACTGTCGAAAGTGGTCAGGATCAGCACGCGGACATCCGGGACCAGCTCGCGCAGGGCCGCGGTCGCGGAGACGCCGTCCATTCCGGGCATCCGAAGGTCCATGAGCACGACATCCGCCGTCCGCGCCATGACACGGTCGATGCCCTCGGCGCCGTCACCCGCCTCGCCGACCACGACGATGTCCTCCACGGCGGCGAAGGTGTCACGAAGGCCGCCCCTCACGATCGGATGGTCGTCGACGATCACCAGTCGAATCATCGGTCGGTCTCCTCCTTCACTCTCGCGTCCCCGGGGGCGATCGCCGGCACGCGCACACTGACGGATGTCCCGTCACCCCGTGCGCTCTGCACGTCGACGTGCCCGCCGACGCCTCGGATGCGCTGGCGCATGCTCGTCAGGCCGAAGCCGGTGCCGACCCCCTTCGCGAACCCGCGTCCATCATCCCGTACGTCCAGCAGCACCTCGGTGCCTGTGTACGACAGCGTGACCCCGACGCGCGAGGCCTCCGCGTGCTTGGCCACGTTGGTCAGCGATTCCTGCGCGACCCGGAAGAGCGACACCTCGATCGCCGGGCTCAGAGGCATCCGAGGGCCTGTGACGTCGAGCTGCACTCTCTTCCCCTCGTCCTGTGACCATTGCTCGGTCAGCGTGCCGAGCGCGTCGGGGAGGTGGGCTCTGCCGAGTTCCTGAGGCGCGAGCGCCCGCACCGATCGTCGGGCCTCGGTCAGACTGCTGCGCGCGAGTCGAAGGGCCCGCGCGACGTGCTCGTCCGGCTCGCCCTGCAGCCCTGCGGAACTCTCCGCGGCCTGGAGCTGCGTGATGATGCCGGCGAGCCCCTGGGCCAAGGTGTCGTGGATGTCGCCGGCCAGTCGCTGTCGCTCGTCCTGGACCCCGGACTCCCGGGCCTGAGCGACCAGCTGCGCGTGCAGCCCGGCATTCTCGTGCAGGGCCCCCTCCAGCCGCTCGACGAGCTGTTCCCGCTTGCGCTCCTCCGGCTCGCTGCGCGCCGTGAGCACGATGCCCACCCCGATCGCCGCGGTCTGCACGACGACGATCAGGAGGAACTCCACGAGCAGCTCCGAGGTCGGGTCCGACCACCAGCGCATCGCCGAGCCGTTGAGGGCCACGGAGGTGGCCAGGACCCCGAGGACCCCCAACGGCCACGGCCTGAGCAGGTACGCGTGGAAGAAGCCGGAGACGGTGAAGACGATGAAGACGTCGGAGTACGACATGAGGGTGAGGCACAGCCCCAGCAGGCCGATGACATAGATGACCGACGGCGCGGGCCGGAGCGATCTCCTCCTCAGAGGCAGGGTATGGCCGCCCAGCACCCAGAGCACCGCGACCGAGACCAGTCCGAGGACGGAGGCGCCCTCGGGCCAGAAGCGTTCTCCGGAAGCCGGAAGCACCCACGAGAAGTAGATCGTCGTCGAGATCGCCAGCAGCAGCCAGGGGGTGAACAGCTGCAGAAGGTCCCAGACCCGCAGCTGGTCCTCCTTCCAGGCCAAACGGGAACGACTCGCGTCCTCCGCCTCCTCGGCGACGGCGGCGCCGCGCGACCCGGAGATCTGGCGCGCACCAGTGCCGACGTCTCGCATCATCGTCACCTACTCCCAGCGGAAGAGTCTCGCGGCGATCGCACTCGTGGTCACCGCGATACCTGCCATTATGGCGATCTGCAACCAGAAGGGCTGCCCTTCGGCGCCAGCGGTGAGCTCGCCCGCTTCCGCAGACCACGCCTCGGTGAGAGCCTGCAGCCCGGGCGGCACGAATTCTCCGACCCGCTGGAGCACCTCAGGCATGAGGAGGCGGGGCAGGAAGGCGCCGCCGAAGAACATCAGCGCCACGAACAGCAGGGTGCCGATCTGTGTCGCGGCGCCACTCGTGGGGACCACTGCCGCGGAGATCATGCTGACCCCGAGCACCGCCGCATAGCCGACGAGGAAGGCGACGGCGAACGCCACCGGCCGCTCGGGCGGCGCGATGTCCAGCACCGCCCACGCCACGAAGATCATCAGCGCCGCGGAGACCAGCACGGAGGCGAACGCGACGATCATCTGCGCGAGCAGGACGTTTCCCGGATGCACAGGAGTGGTCGACATCCTGCGCAGGATGCCGCGCTCCCGATACGTCGCGATCACCGACGGCACGTGCTGCACGGCGATCATCACCATCCCGAACACCAGTGCGGTGGGTGCCCAGACGTCGATGGACCGGAGCCCGCCGGTCTCCGGCGACGACTCCCTGAGCGAGGGGATGGCGCCCAGACCGAGCAGGAGACCTGTCGGGAACAGCACCCCGAAGCCGACGGTGGCAGGGTCTCGGAGGAAGAGCTTCGCCTCGACCTTGATCATGTTCATCAGCGCACGCATGAGTCAGCCTTCCTCGTGGAGGGGCTCGGTGGTCTCCGGGGCGCGGCCGGTGAAGGCCACGAAAGCGTCGTCGAGGGTGCGGTGGTCGACGCGGAGTTCCTCCGCCACGACCTCGGCCCGGGCAAGAGCCCCCGCAACGCTGCTCAGAAGCTGTCCGCCGCCGGTGACCCGCCACTGGTCCTCGGTGACCTCGACATCGGTCACCCCGGGAAGCTCCGTCAGGGCGGTCCTGTCCAGCGGCCGGCTCACGCGGAACCGGACCTGCTGCACCTCGCTCGCCTGCGCGATCAGCCCTGCAGGCGAGTCCACTGCGGCAACTCGGCCACTGTCGATGACAGCGATCCGGTCGCAGAGGCGCTCCGCCTCGTCCATGAAATGCGTGACGAGGAGGATCGTGACGCCCGTGTCGCGAACCCGTTCGATGAGCCTCCAGGTGTCGCGCCTCGCCTGTGGGTCAAGTCCCGTCGTGAGCTCGTCCAGAATCGCGATCTGCGGATTTCCGACCAGGGCGAGCGCGATCGAGAGCCGCTGCTTCTGCCCGCCGGAGAGAGCCCTGTACTGCACGTCGCGCTTCTCGGTGAGACCCAGGAGCTCCATGAGCTCGCGCCAGTCGGCGGGGTTCCGATAGAAGGAGCTGTAGAGCTCGAGGGCCTCGGCGACCTTGATCGCGTCCTGGAAGCTGCTCTCCTGCAGCTGCACGCCGAGTCGCTCACGCACCTCCGCGCGATTCTTCCTCGGGTCCAGACCCAGCACGGAAATGGATCCCGAGTCAGGCGTCCGCAAGCCGGCGATGCTCTCGACGGTCGTCGTCTTGCCCGCGCCGTTGGGCCCGATGATGCCGAAGATCTCCCCTTCCTCCACCGTGAAGGAGACGTCGTCGACGGCGACGTGGCGCCCGTAGCGCTTGTGCAGATGTCGTACTTCCAAGGCGGTCATACCTCGACGCTACGGACGCATCGCGGCCCGCCACATCGACCGCAGCGACTGCGCCGGGGTTGACTCGCATGTCCACCGTTCGGTGGATCCACTGCACCGCGCGGAGGGCCCGGAGTCCCGTGATGGCGAGGTCAGCGCCGGAGCACCCCGCCGAGGATCTCCAGGTAACGGCGCGCCAGGACGTCGTCGTCGGCGTTGTCGGCGACCCAGGCGCGGCCGCTGGCCCGCACGCCTGCCCGGGAGCGGTGCGCGGCGAGTTCGCGCCACAGATCCGTGAGCGCAGCGACGTCCTGCGGGGGCAGTACGTGGCCGGCGTCCGCCGCGCGCACCACGTCGGCCGCTTCCCCGTCCAGCAGAGCGGTGATGTGGCGACCTGTCGCGAGCATCTCGTAGAGCTTCGAGGGGACGGTCCACTTGAACGGCGCCCAATCGCGCAGGGACACCACGACCGTGTCCGCCCAGCGGTACTGCGCACCGACCTCGATGTGCGGGATGCGCGGCAGCACCTCCACCGGGGCGTCGAGCTCACGGGCCAGCGCCGCCAGGGCCGGCGCCTCGACCCCGTGGCCGACGAGCCGGACACGCAGGTCCACGCCTTCTCGATGCAGCTGCGCGGCGGCGCGCACCACGGTGTCCAGACCCTGCGAGCGCCCCATGTTCCCCAGGTACAGGCAGCGCAGCTCGGGATGATCGTCGGGGAGGTGATCGCGCTGCGGGGTGACCGTCGCCAGATCGGTGCCGTTGCGGACCACGTCGACCTCGGTGACCCCGCGCTCCTCCAGCACGTCCGCGAAGCGATCGGTGGTGGTGACCACGGCGTGGGCACCGCTCTGCCAGGCGGTGACCTGCTCGTGCACCTGTCCCTTGGCCAGGGCGACCGCCCAGCGCAGACTGCGACGCGCGAGGCCGGGCTGCGGAGCGTGGGCGGCCTCGGCGGGCAGCGCACCGACCGGGCCCACGTGGGTGACCAGATCCGGCCAGGCATCGCGCATCTCGACCACCAGGGGCACGCCCCAGAAGGTCGCGAGCGTGCGGCCCACCATGAGCGTGGGGATCGCCGGCGCGGTCGCGATGATCACGTCGGGGCGAGTGCCGGGGCGCGAGAAGCGACAGCGCAGACGACGCAGCGAATCCGCGGCCGTCACCAGATGATCCGCGGAGCGGGAGCCGATGTCCGATCGGTGCGGGAGATACGCGGTGCGCAGCACGGTCTCGCCGTGCTGGCCGGTCTCGACGCTGCCCACGCGGTGGGCGCGACGCTGCTCTCGGGTGGGGCGCCCGATCGGGTAGTGCGGCACGGGAGCAGCGACGGTGACGCGGTGCCCGGCCGCCAGGAACCGGGCCACCAGTGCCGACCAGCGCCGCTGAGGGGCGCCGAACTCGGGGGCGTAGTAGTGCGTCAGCAGCAGGATCCTCATCCGGCGGATGCCTCCTGGAGCCCCAGGGCCAGCTCCGCCTCGCGCAGCATCTCCGGGGTGGCGTGGCTGGTGCCGGGCGGGCGGATACCGGCGAGAGCGGTCTCGGCATCGACCAGCAGCCACAGGGCCTGCGGGTGGCCGGGCTCGGAGGTCAGATCACCCTCGCCCTCGTCCGCTGCCTGGTCCGATGTCTCGCGCACCGCGTCGCGCGCCGCCTCGTCCGCCGGATGCTCTGCGGGCAGCACAGCGATCGCCGCGGCCGGTATCAGCACCGTGCGGGAGCTGAGTTGACGGCGCACCACCGTGATCGCCGCGAGTTCACCGGAGGCGTCGTGCAGATAGATGTCACGCACCCGGCCCACGGACTCGTCATCGCTGCCGCGCACACTCGCACCCGCCAGCGCCTGCAGTCGCTCCCGGCGCATACCGGGTGCGGCGTCGGCCGAAGCTGCGGAGCGAGATCGGTCGGCCGACTCCGCAGGCTCGGCACCACCCGCGTTCGCGTCGGCCGCATCGGCCGGGTCGGGAGCGTCAGTGGAGGCACCGCCCCCGATCGCCTCAGCCACGCACTCTCGCCCTACCTCAGTCGATGACGCATAGGCGCACGAAGTCCCGCACGTCGCGGATGGGATCGGCCGTGCCGTTCTGCTGCAGCTCACGCACCGAATGCTCCCGCACCGACAGGCTCAGCAGGAGAGAGAACATGGTGCGGGAGATGAACGCGGGATCCGCGCCCTCGACCAGCTTGCCCTTCTCGTCCAGGCCCGTGAGGACCTGCTCCAGCACGTGCTCGTGCACCAGACGCAGCCGCGAGATGCGGTAACGCCCCGGATGGTCGGGATTGACGATCTCCGCCGACAGGGTGGCCATCAGCGCCATCGGGTGCTGCGCGGGATTCCACGGCCCGGCCAGCGCCGCGAGCAGCGCCTTCGGAGACGCCTGCAGCGACTCGACCGAGTCCAGCAGACCTTGAGCATGCATCTCGAGCCGGTCGACGACCGCGCCCAGCAGCACGTTCTTCGAGGCGAAATGGTGGAGCATCCCCGGATGCGAGATACCCACGCGGCGCGAGATGTCCCGCAGGCTCGCCCCGTGGTAACCGCGCTCGGCGAACAGGGCCGAGGCGCCGTCGAGGATCGCTTCGCGGCGAGCCTGGCCCGGCGTGGTCGACTCCCGGGTCCCGATCGTCGCGGTCTCGGAGTTCTGAGCACCGTCGGGGGCCGTGACGCCGGGCGCCGGAGCACTCCCGGACGGCACCCCGGGAGCCTCCGGGTCCAGCGCAGCGGCGGCCGACGCCGGGGCCGCAGCGGTGGCCGGGGCATCGAAGATGGTGCGCAGATCGTCGGCGACCTCCAGCTCAGCGGCCGCAATCGAATCGAGCGTACGCAGGACGCTCGTCAAAGGATCCACACTCATGTTCACCGAGTTTCCGTCGAAGGACTCGTCTCCGGCCCGATCGGAGAACACCGAGGACAACGGGGCTGGCCCGGTCCCCGCACCCGGAGGACCACTCGAGGCGGCAAGCGTCATATCCGGCTCTCCTTCGCGATCAGTTCGGCGATCTGGATGGCATTCAGGGCAGCGCCCTTCCGCAGATTATCCGCTACCGCGAACAATACGAGACCCTTCCCGTCCGGAACAGACTGATCCTGACGGATGCGACCCACGAACGTGCCGTCCTTGCCTGCCGCCTCCAGCGGGTTGGGAAGGTCGACGACGGTGACGCCCGGCGCAGCCTCCAGCAGTTCACGGGCACGATCCGCGCTCAGCGCGCTATCGAACTCGGCATGGATCGCGACCGCGTGACCACTCATCACCGGCACGCGCACACAGGTGCCGGCGACCGGCAGATCGGGCAGGCCGAGGATCTTGCGGGACTCGTGACGGAGCTTCTGCTCCTCATCGGTCTCGCCGGAGCCGTCGTCGACCAGGCTCCCGGCCATCGCGAGCACATTGAACGCGATCGGCTTCACGTAGGTGGACGGCTCACCGAGATCCACGGCCGACCCGTCCAGCGCGAGCTTCTCCACCTCGTCGACACCCGCACGGACCTGCTCGGCGAGCTCCGCCACCCCGGCCACGCCGGAGCCGGAGACGGCCTGATAGGTGGCGACCTTCAGCCGCGCCAGCCCCGCTTCGTCGTGCAGCGCCTTCAGCGCGGGCATCGCGGCCATCGTCGTGCAGTTCGGGTTCGCGATGATGCCGCGCGGCAGATCGTTGATGGCCTGCGGGTTCACCTCGGAGACCACGAGCGGCACCTCGCCGTCGCGGCGGTACGCCGAGGAGTTGTCCACGACGGTCGCGCCGGCCTCGGTGAACCGCGGGGCCAGGGCCTTCGACGTCGACCCGCCTGCGGAGAAGATCGCGATGTCGACCCGCTTGCCCTCCGACGTGATGTCCGCCGTGGTGGCGTCCTCGACGGTCAGGGCCTGACCGGCGTACTGCACGGCCGAGCCGGCGCTGCGGGCCGATGCGAAGGCGCGCACCTCGCGGTGGGGCACGGCGCGGTCCGCGAGCAGGGCGAGCAGGACCCGGCCCACCTGACCGGTCGCGCCCACCACGGCGATGACCGGCCCGTCGGCCGAGTACCCGGGGGTGGTGGTGACGTCGAAGTCCGTCGCGGTGAGGTCGCCGGTGGTGCTGTTGTCGCTGATGGTGCTGTTCTCGGGGTTCTGGGTGCTCATCGTCCGGTCCCTCCGTACACGACGGCCTCGGTCTGCTCGGCATCCAGGCCGAAGGCGCTGTGGATCACGCGCACCGCGTCGTCGAGCCGGGACTGCTCCGTGACCACCGAGATGCGGATCTCCGAGGTGGAGATCATGTCGATGTTGATGCCGGCCTCGCCCAGCGAGCGGAACAGCAGCGCCGAGACGCCGGGGTGGGAGCGCATGCCCGCGCCGACGATGCTGACCTTCCCGATCTGGTCGTTGTAGCGCACCTCGGAGTAGCCGATCGCCTCCTGCGCCTGCTCGATGGCCTTCAGGGCCGCCGGGACGTCGTCCTCGGGCAGGGTCAGGGAGATCGCGACCGTGTCGTCGACGGTCGAGGAGTTCTGCACGATCATGTCGATGTTCGCGCCGGAGCCGGCGACGACGTCGAACAGGAGTGCCGCACGGCCCGGGACGTCCGGGACCTCGACAACGGTGATCTTGCCTTCGCTGCGGTCATGCGCGACGCCCGCGATGATCGGCGCCTCGAGGCCGGGGTCCGAGTGGTCGTCCATGGGGAGCTCCTTGGTCGGGTCGGCGGCGTCGCGACGGGCGACGTCCGCGGTGCGGATGGTGACGTCGGGGTCGACGGGGATGACGCGGTCGGGGTCGTCGGAGACGATGGTCCCCAGGAGCCCGGAGTACGAGGAGCGCACGTGCAGCGGCACCCCGTAGCGGCGGGCGTACTCCACGCTGCGCACCATCAGGATCTTGGCGCCGTTGGCGGCCAGGTCGAGCATCTCCTCGCAGGAGATGAAGGGGACGCGACGGGCGGCGGGGGCGACCCGGGGATCCGCGCTGAACACGCCGTCCACGTCGGAATAGATCTCGCAGACGTCGGCGCCCAGCGCTGCGGCGAGCGCCACGGCAGTGGTGTCCGAGCCGCCGCGACCCAGGGTGGTGATGTCCTTGGTGGACTGCGAGACGCCCTGGAAGCCGGCCACGATCGCGACCGAGCCCTCGTCGAGCGCCTCCTGGATGCGTCCCGGGGTGACGCGCAGGATGTGGGCCTTGCCGTGCACCTCGTCGGTGATCAGGCCGGCCTGCGAGCCGGTGTAGGCGCGCGCTTCGACACCGGCATCGTTCAGCGCCATCGACAGCACCGCCATCGAGATCCGCTCACCGGCAGTGACCAGCATGTCCAGCTCGCGCGGCGGCGGATTGGGCGTGACCTGCTCGGCGAGGTCGATGAGCTCGTCGGTGGTGTCCCCCATCGCGGAGACGACGACGACCACCTTGTGGCCCGCCTTCGAGTACAGGGAGATCCTCTGCGCGACACGCTTGATCGAGTCGGCGTCGGCGACGGAGGATCCTCCGAACTTCTGGACGACCAGGCTCATAGAACGAGTTCCTTCACGGTTGCGGGCTTCGGCTTCAGCTTCGGGCATTCCTGCGATGGGACTGCTGGTGTGCAGCCCCACGGTCCGTGCCCGGGGCAGCAGTACCTGCCGGTGCCGGGCATACAGAACCACGGGCCAGTCTACGAGGGCGCCCGCTCAGACGCTCATGACCTCACACACCGAGACGCACCCCCAGGTCACAGCCCTTTCGAGACGTGGCCCACCCAACACTGCCCGGGGCGCGCCGCCTCCGGCCCGGCCCTTCCCCCACCAGCCCAGCCCCCGCGCCCCCGCCGCCCAGACACCCCCACCCCCGGCGGCGCGCGCAGCCCGCCAGCCACCACGCCCCGCCCCGCCGGCCCGCCGGCCCGGCAGCCCGGCGGCTCGGCGCCACCAGGCACCAGGCACCAGGCACCAGGCACCAGGCACCAGGCACCAGGCACCAGCCAGTTTTGTCCCGGCACGACCGGTGTCGGTGAGCACATCGGTCGTGCCGGGACAAAACTCGGCGCCCCCACCCATGCCCGGCGGCCGGCACCCGGCACCCAGCGGCGGGAAGGCGGGAAGGCGGGAAGGCGGGTGGGCGATGCGACAGCCGGCGCGACGGGTGGGATCTTTCCTCCACAACGCGCCTGCATCCCCACCACTCGCCACGGGCCCTCGACGGCGACGCCGAGAAACTACCGTCGGCCCACATGCGAGCCACCCCGCTCCCGCCCGGAGCACTCCTCCCCCGTACCGAATGGCGCGCCCTCGGCGTCTCTGCGCAGCGTCTTGCCGGGCCGGGGCTGGTCACCGTGTTCCGAGGATTCGCGACGCCCGCGGCTGCTCCTGCGAGCGTCAACACCATGTGCCGGGTCCTGCAGAGAAACGTGCTCCCCGGCGCAATCATCAGCCACACGACTGCTGCGGCGATCCTCGGCATCGCAATCCCGTGGTGGTCGGACCGTGGAATGGGAGTGCTCTCCAGCGCCTCCTTTCTGCTCGGCGAGAAGCGCATCGTGCCGAGCACCCTTCCTGTCCCGCCGGGCGACAAGGCTGGAGGACCAGGGGCGAGCATCCTCTCCGAGGTGGGGAACGCCCGGGTCGAGTCCGGCCTCCCCGTCGACCCGTCGGGGCTCCACCCTGGTCCGCCGACCGCGGTCCGCCCCCTGACCACGCCCCCGCTGCTGCACTGCCGTCTGGATCCGGGTACCCAACGCTCTGCCGGTCCGCACGTGTTGGTGCACCGCACCTCACGGCGTGCCAGCTTCACGTATCAGGAGCTCGAGCTGTCGCACCCGTACGTCGTGCTGCTTGAGCTCGCGAGCGTCCTCGAGCACGACGATCTCGTCATCGCCGTGGACTCACTGATCTCCCGCGATCCCCCACTGCTCGGCGCGAGCCTGGAGGCGATCTGGCGCGCGGTCGGCTCGTACACAGCGCATTGGGGTGCCCCCGCCTTGAGGAAGGCTCTCCGCGACGCGCGACCGAACACCGACTCCCCCGGCGAGACCCGGACCCGTTTGCTGCTGATGCGCGCCGGTTTCCCGGAGCCCGTCATCAACCACCCCGTGGTCGATCCTGACACCACGAAGACGCGGTACCTCGATCTCGCGTACCCGGAATTCAAGATCGGCGTGGAGTACGACGGCGACTACCACCGCCTCACCAAAGCGCAATGGCGCGCCGACCAGGCCCGAAAAGATTCGCTCGCCTCCCTGGGGTGGGATCTCCGCACCTTCACGGGCCAGGACATCACGCAGCCACTCCGAGCACTGGACGCCCTGCAGCGCACGTTCACTCGCGCCGGAGCCCGTGCGCCCTCGAGCAGCAACTGGTCCGGCCGTGCCGAGGAACTGCTGGGGCGTTCCTTCCGTCCACCGGCGACAGGCTGAACCGATCAACACTCCCGCTCCCGCCAATCACCCAACTGGCCCCTCGCCCTGCCGCCAGCGCGCGGTCCACGGGCCGTCGTCGCCCGACTGGCGGGCCGCATGTGCCGCGCCTGCCGCCCCACGGTGCGGTACTCACTTCCCCGCGGTGCAGTACTCACTGCCCCGCGGTGCGGTACTCACTTCCCCGCGGTGCGGTACTCACTGCCCCGCGGTGCAGTTTTGCACCGTCAGGACCGGTGCTGGCGTCCACATCGGTCCTCGCACCACAAAACTAGGTCCGCCACCCGCCACCCGCCGTTCGCCATCCGTCGGCGCCGGATCGCTCGGTGTGGAGGGCCGGAACTGGCGGGGAAGCCCGGCCGGGAAGCCGCGCGGGGAGACGACGGGGCGGGAGGCCGGGGCGGGGAGACGACGGGGCGGGAGGGGGAGGTCAGGCGGGGGTGACGAGCTCCTGGAGCAGGGCGCGGGCCCCGTCGGCGCGCAGGACCTCGAGGGCGTGGAGGTACGGCGTGGTGAAGGCGTCGTGCTCGACCAGGTCGCCGAACAGCTCCTCGTCGCGCAGGAAGGCGAGCGGATCCGAGTCGTGCTTTGCCGCCGCCGCCATGACGCGGTCGTGGAGGCGATCCACGACCGGCCACTCTTCGCCGTTCTCCCCGGTGCCCTCCGCGTAGCGGGCCCAGGAGGCGACGATCGCGGCGCTCGCGGTGACGTCGCGGCCGGCCTCGAGGTTCTCCCTGATCACGGGGACCAGCCAGGTGGGGATGCGGTCGGAGGATTCCGCGGCGAGCCGGGCCAGGGTGTCCTTGATGCTCTGATTGGCGAAGCGGGCCATGAGCTCGTCCTTGTAGGCCGTCAGGTCGATGCCCGGCACCTCGGGGACTGCTGGCGTGCCCTCGTGATCCATGTACAGGGTGCGAGTGAACGGAGCGAGGTGCTCGTCAACGGCGGCCTCGTCGGCGTAGGTCTGCCCGAGCAGCAGTCCGAAGTAGGCGATGGCCTGGTGGGAGCAGTTCAGAAGGCGCAGCTTCATCAGCTCGTACGGTTCGACGTCCTCGACCATCTGCACCCCGACCTCCTCGTAGGCGGGGCGACCGGCGGGGAACTCGTCCTCCAGGACCCACTGCACGAAGTCCTCGCTGACCACGGGCCAGGCATCCTCGATGCCATAGTCGGCAGCGATCATCTCGATGTCCTCGGGTGCCGTCACCGGCGTGATGCGGTCGACCATGCAGTTGGGGAAAGCGACGTGCTGCTCGATCCAATCGCCCATCGGCGTATCGCCGTGCAGACCGCTCTCGTCGCGGCGCCGCGCGTAGGCGAGGATCATGCGCTTGGCCAGATCACCGTTGCCGCGAACGTTGTCGCAGGACATCACGGTGAAGGGCTCGGTGCCGGCCGCTCGCCGACGACGCAGCGCCTCGACCACGTAGCCGAACATCGTGCGCGGCGCTCCCTCGCCCTCGCCGAAGCCCGTGGCGAGGTCCGCGGCGACAGCCTCGGTCCCGTACTGGAACTCGCCCGTGGATGGGTTGTAGTTGTAGCCGCCCTCGGTCACCGTCAGCGAGACGATGCGCACCGCCGGGTCCGTCATCTGCGCGAGCACGGCCTCGGGGTCGTCGGGCGCGAAGAGGTAGGTGGCGATGGAGCCGATGACGCGCGGGTCGCGCTCCCCGTCGGGCGCCTTGGTGACCAGCGTGTACAGGCCGTCCTGACTGGTGAGCGCGTCGCGCATGCGGGAGTCGCCCGGCAGGAGGCCGACGCCGCAGATCGCCCAGTCGCGGTCGCGGCCGGCGTTGAAGAGCCGATCCAGGAACATGGCCTGATGGGCGCGGTGGAAGCCGCCGACGCCGAAGTGGACGATGCCGATCTTCCGCTCATCGAGCGGATACTCGGGCACGGCGACCTGGCCATTCGCAGCGATGTCGGACAGGGCGGAAGAATTCAGGGCGGTCATGGCTCATCCTTCGTCGGCGAGTGATGTGGGTTCAGACGATACACACTGAGCCGCCAGATGAGCAGGGGTGGGCGCTCACTTGATCAATGCAGCTCGACGGGCTGGTGGGCCGGCGGGCCAGTGGATCGGTGAGCCGGTGAGCCGGTGAGCCGACGAGTCGACGGTTCGGTGGACCGACGAGCCGACGAGCCGGCGGCGATGGGGCGCTCGAACGCGCGGAGACGAGCGCGACCCGCCGACGCGCGACCCATCTGCCCCCTCAGTCCAGCAGAGCGGCGACCTGATCGGCGAGCTCGGGAGCCAGGACGATGTCGTCCACCATCCCGGAGCGGGCCGCAGCGATGACCGCCTCGGGCCGGCCGACGGCGGGTGCCGCCGCGATCACCCGGGCACGGCGCAGCTGGTCGGGGCGCACACCGATGACGCGATCCTCCATCGAGGAGTGCCATACAGCGCCGGTGCCGCCCAGCATGATGCCGCAGATCTCGGCGACGATGCCGGCGTCCTGTGCGCGACGCTGCTCGTCGGCCCCGAGCCGGGCCCACAGGGTCGAGGCGCCGGCGGACCAGGCCCCGATGGAGACCACGGCGACGTCGAGGGTGTCGGCCGCATCCAATGCTGTGCGCACTTCCTCCATCGAGCGCAGCGACGCGGCGACCTGAGCTGAATCCACGATCAACGGAGTGGGGAGGGCCCAGAGCTGACCGCCGGTGTGGGCTCCGAGGGTGTGGACCAGGGCGGAGGACTGCGCGGTCGAGTAGCCGGGAGCGCTGAGCGGGCCGACGAGCTGGACGATGTCGGCCGCCGGCAGGTCGTCGAGGAAATCCGGCAGGTGCATGAGGGTGCGGGACCAGGCGACGCCGAGGCGCCCGCCCTCGCGAAGTCTCGTCGGCAGCAGGCGGGCGACCTGCCGGGCGATCGCGGCGCGCATCGACTCGCCCGGGCGCGCGGTGGCGACGGTGACCGAGGAGATGCCGAGCTTCTGGGCCAGCGGTGCGGCGTCGCGGCCGGCGGCGCTGGGGTCGACGATCTGGATGCGCACGATGCCTTCGTCGCGCGCCTCGTCCAACAAGCGCGCGACCTGGAACCGGGACAGCGCGTGCCGACGACCGATCTCGACCTTGGAGAGCCCGTCGAGGAAGTATTCGGTCGCCAGAACGGCCTTGAGCGACCCGGCCGCGGGAGGTGCCTCGTCAGCCTCGGAGGAGAGCAGTGCGGCGATCGCAGTCCCCGCAGTGCTCGCGGCCTCCGCCGACCCCGCACCCTCCACGGACCTCGCAGATCCCGTGGCCTCCGCTCCCCCCGAGTCCCGTGCGGCACCGACCGGCTCTTCGGTGCGACTGCCTGTCGCGGGAGTGCCGTCCCCGTCGGCCGAAGCCCGCCCGATCTGCCTGCTGACCGGCGCGTCGTTGTGCACAGTGGTGCGTTTCTGCGCCATCGCAGCTCCTTCCGATGTCTTCCCGGCGCGCACACTTGCGCCCTGCCTCTTGCTCAACTGAGAGTATATGACTACGCTCACTCTCAGCTGAGCACGAAGATTGATCATATGAGAGCACCGGCGACGTCGCCGCGTGCACCCCACTCCAGCGGGACCGCCGTCGGCCAGTCGCGACGGGCTCGCCGGGCACCCGTTCTACAGCGGCCACGACACCGGACCCGTTCCTCGAGACCCCAGGATCCGTACCGAGCGCCCCGGCCAGGGCCTCGCTCGACCCCGAGCGGGCGGACCCGCACCGGATACCTCGCGGACCCTTCTGCGGGAACCGTCCAGCCACGAGCCGTTCAAAGGAGAACAGCGCATGGAACACCCTCTTCCACACCGCCCCCACCCGTCACACCGAGCCGGGACACCGTTGCGTCCGCGCCGTCGCACGGTCCTGGGCGCCGGCCTCACCGCCGGGCTCGGTGCCGCGGGGCTCGCCGGCTGCGGTGCCGGCTCCGGCGGCAAGGAATCCATCGTCGTCGCGATCGTCTCGAACCCGCAGATGCAGGACGCGATCAGCCTCATCGACCACTTCACGGCCGATCACCCCGATATCGACGTGCGCTTCGTGTCCCTGCCGGAGAACGAGGCGCGCGCGAAGATCACCGCGTCGGTCGCCTCCGGCGGCGGCGAGTTCGACGTCGTCATGATCTCCAACTACGAGACCCCGCTGTGGGCGCCCAACGGCTGGCTGACCGACCTCGAGCCGTACATCGCGCAGACCGACGGCTACCAGCCCGACGACTTCGTGCCCACGATCAAGGACGCCCTGACAGTCGACGGCTCCATGTACTCGGTGCCCTTCTACGGCGAGAGCGCGTTCCTGGTGTACCGGCAGGATCTGTTCGATTCGGCCGGCCTGGAGATGCCCCCTCACCCGAGCTGGGACGACCTGCGGGGCTTCGCCTCCACCCTGCATGACCCCGACGCCGGGATGTCCGGGATCGCCCTGCGGGGATTGGCCGGCTGGGGCGAGAACCTCGCCCCGATGTGCACGGCCATCAACACCTTCGGAGGCAGCTGGTTCGATACGGACTGGGCACCCCGCCTGGACTCGGAGGAGGTGCACGATGCGGTGGCCATGTACGTCGACACTCTGCGCACCTACGGCCAGCCCGGTGCCGCGACCTCCGGCTTCGGCGAGTGCCTGACTCACTTCAGCCAGGGCAATGCCGCCATGTGGTTCGACGCCTCCTCGATGGTCTCCGGCGTCGAGAACCCGGCCTCCTCCACCGTGGTCGGCAAGACGGGGTACGCCTTGGGACCCACGAATCTGACCGAGTACGCCGGCTGGCTGTACTCCTGGGCGCTGGCGATCCCCCAGACCAGCCAGAAGAAGGACGCGGCCTGGGAGTTCATCGCCTGGATGACCCACCCCGACTACTTCCAGCTGGTCGGCAACGAGATCAGTTGGGAGGCATTGCCGCCCGGCTCGCGACTGTCGACCTACGAGATCCCCGAGTACGCCGAGCTCTCCGAGCACTACGCGGGACCCACTCTGGACTCGATGGAGAACTCGACCCAGGAGAACTCGATGACCGTCGAGGTGCCTTATGACGGGCTCCAGAACGTCGTCATCCCGGAGTTCCAGGACCTCGGCACCCGTGTGGGCCAGCAGTTCTCCGCTGCGATCGCCGGTCAGAAGAGCGTCGACGAGGCGCTGGAGCAATCCCAGGGCTTCGCCGAATCGGTCGCCCGCACCTACGGATGGGAGGGCTGAGACATGTCGACCGCCACCGACACACCCGCCGGCCGGGGGGCGGACGCGCCGCGCACTCCGTCGGCCGACGGACCCCGCGATCGCACCCCGCACCTCGGCGAGCACTCCAAGGCCGAGGCCTGGCGCCGTCGGCTCCCGCTGATGCCCGCGTTCCTGTTCGTGGTGATCTGCACCCAGATCCCCTTCCTGCTGACGATCTGGTACTCCCTGCGCTCGCGAAACCTGCTGCGCCCCGAGGGCGAGCAGTTCGTGGGCCTGCGCAACTATCTCGACATCTTCGTCGACTCCACGTTCCGCACCGCGGCACTGAACTCGATCCTGTTCACCCTGGGCTGCGTGGTCGTCTCGCTCCTGCTGGGACTGGGGCTCGCGCTGCTGCTGGACCGGAAGTTCTTCGGGCGCGGCTTCATCCGCACCCTGCTGATCACGCCGTTCCTCATCATGCCGGTGGCCGGGGCGATGCTCTGGTCGATCTCGATGTTCGACCCCACCTACGGCCTGGTCAACTGGCTGATCGGCACCGTGGGGATCTCGCCGGTGGACTGGACCAGCCAGTTCCCGATGGTCTCGATCATCATCGCGCTGGTGTGGCAGTGGACGCCGTTCATGATGCTGCTGCTCCTGGCGGGCCTGCAGTCCCAGACCGGTGACGTGCTCGAGGCCGCTTCGATGGACGGCGCCGGGCCGGGCAAGACGTTCCTGCACATCACGTTGCCGCACCTGCGGTTCTACCTCGAGCTGTCCGTGCTGCTGGGCGCGATCTACGTCGTCAACACCTTCGACCAGATCTACCTGATGACCGCGGGCGGCCCCGGCACCGCCAGCGCCAACCTGCCGTTCTACATCTACCAGCGCGCGTTCCTCGGCTTCGACATCGGGCAGTCCGCCGCGATGGGCGTGATCACCGTGATCGCCACCATCGTCATCGCCACGTTCGCGCTGCGCCTGATCTTCACCGGCATCAACAGCAAGGAGCAGTCATGAGCGCCACCACCGCCGACGCCCCTCGGACTCCCGTCGGCGCCCGGCCCGCCGCACCTCCCGCCCAGCGGCGTCGGCCCAAGGGCCGACTCAGCCGGCACCTGCTGACCGTGCTGGCCTGGGCTGCCGGGCTGATCTTCTTCGCCCCCGTGGCGTGGATGGTGCTGACCAGCTTCAAGCAGGAGAGCCAGGCGGCGTCGAACCCGCCCACGTTCTTCTTCACCCCGACGCTCGAGCAGTACGCCTCCATCATCGGCACCTCCGGGGCGGGCTCGTACCTGCTGAACTCGGTGATCGCCACCGTGGCGTCGACTCTGCTGGTGCTGGTCCTGGCAGTGCCCGCCGCCTATGCCGTGAGCATCCGGCCCATCAAGCGCACCCAGGATGTGCTGTTCTTCTTCATCTCCACGAAGATGCTGCCGGTGGTCGCCGTGATCATGCCGATCTACGTGATCGCCGGACAGCTGCGCATCCTCGACAACATCCTCACCCTGATAGTGCTGTACACGGCGATGAACCTGCCGATCGCGGTGTGGATGATGCGCTCGTTCTTCCTCGAGGTGCCCGGGGAGGTGCTCGAGGCAGCATCGATCGACGGCGCCTCGCTGATGCGCACGATGCGCACGGTGCTGCTGCCGATGGTGGCCCCGGGCGTCGCGGCCACCGCGCTGATCTGCGTGATCTTCGCGTGGAACGAGTTCTTCTTCGCCCTGAACCTCACCGCCGCGAACGCCGCGACGGTGCCGATCTTCCTCATGTCGACCATGACCTCGGAAGGCCTGTTCCTGGCGAGGCTGTCCGCAGCGTCCGTGCTGGCCTCCCTGCCGGTGGTCCTGGCCGGTTGGATCGCCCAGAAGCAGCTGGTGCGCGGCCTCTCCATGGGCGCCGTCAAGTAAGCCGACGATCCCCCGCACCGCACGCACCCGCACCCGCACCCGCACCCGCACCCGCACCCCGAGTTTTGTGGCCTGAGGACCGATGCCAGTTCGCGCATCGGTCCTCAGGCCACAAAACTCGAGCCGGCGAGCCCCGGCCGGGCGGGCAGCCGAGCGGGCGGCCGAGCGGGCGGCCGGGCGGCCGAGCGGGCAGCCGAGCAGCCGTGCGGTGACCTGCCGACGGGTCAGTCGCCGGGGACCTCGGCCTCGATCTCGGCGAGCCAGGCCTTGGAGGTGACGTCCGAGGGCATCCGCCAGTCGCCGCGCGGGGAGAGGGAGCCGCCCGAGAGGACCTTCGGGGCGTTCGGGGCCGCGGAGCGCTTGAACTGGTTGGAGAAGAAGCGTCGGGTGAACACGGTCAGCCAGTGCTTGATCTCGGCCCGGGTGTAGGCGCGCTTGTCGTCGTCGGAGTATCCCGCGGGCCACTGGCCGCGAGCTTCGTCGGCCCAGGCCTGATGGGCGAGGTAGGCGATCTTCGCGGGGCCGTAGCCGCGGCGCAGCTGGTGGTAGAGCGTGAAGTCGTGCAGCGCATAGGGGCCGATCGAATCCTCCGTGGACTGCGCCTTCTCCCCCGGCTTGGTGGGGATCAGCTCCGGGGAGATCTCGGTGTCCAGCACCGCCTGCAGGAGCCCTGCGGTGGCCTCGTCGAACAGACCCTCCGCGATCACCCAGCGGATCAGATGCTGGATCAGCGTCTTCGGCACGCCCGCATTGACACCGTAGTGGGACATCTGGTCGCCCACGCCGTAGGTGCACCAGCCCAGCGCCAGCTCGGAGAGGTCGCCGGTGCCCACGACGATGCCGCCGTGGTGGTTCGCCAGGCGGAACAGGTAGTCGTAGCGCATCCCGGCCTGGACGTTCTCGAAGGTGACGTCGTAGACCTCCTCGCCGGCGCCGTAGGGATGGCCCATGTCCGAGAGCATCTGCGTGGACGCCGGGCGGATGTCGATCGTCTCGAAGCTGGCGCCGATCGCTCTCGAGAGCAGCTCGGCGTTGGAGCGGGTGTGCTCCGTGGTCGCGAAGCCGGGCATCGTGTAGGCGAGGATCTCGGAGCGATCACGGCCCAGCAGGTCCATCGCCCGTGCGCACACGATCAGCGCATGCGTGGAGTCGAGACCACCGCTGACCCCGATCACCGGGCGCGTGCCGCCGGCCTTGTCGCCGCCGATGGCGCTCAGCCGACGCACCAGCCCCGCGACCTGGATGGAGAACGCCTCGTAGCTGTCCTGCGCGAGGCGGGCGGGATCCTCGGGGACGAAGGGGAAGCGGTGCAGCGGCCTGCGCAGCGGCCCGGTCGCCGGGCGCGCCGCCTCGGCCTCGACGGTCTCGTCGTCATCATCGCGCGCGAACTCCTCGACCTCGTCGCCGAACACCACGTAGGTCTCGGGCTCGAACATCTGGACCTCCGCCCAGGAGCTGTACTTCTCGAGCTCCTCGGCGTGGGTGCGGCGGTTGTCGTCGAAGGTGCTCTGCCGCCGGCGCTCGCCGACGATGCGATCCAGGTCGACATCGACGATCGTGGCACGCGGACCCTGCGGGAAGCGCTCGGACTCCCCCAGCAGGTCACCGCACTCGTACACGAACGTCTGCCCGTCCCAGGCCAGATCCGTCGTCGACTCTCCCTCCCCGGCGGCGGCGTAGACGTACGCGGCCTGGCAGCGGGCCGAGGCGGAGCGCGCCATCAGCTTGCGATCCTCCGCGCGGCCGACGGTGATCGGCGAGCCGGACAGGTTGGCGACGACGGTCGCGCCGGCGAGCGCGGCCTCGGCCGACGGCGGGATCGGCACCCACATGTCCTCGCAGATCTCCACGAACAGGCGCAGCCCCGGGACGTCGGCGACGGTGATGATCCCGTGCGGGGTCAGCAGGTGGTCCTCGCCGCCGATCCGCACGATCTCGTCGCTCGCATCGTCACCCGGCGCATACCAGCGGCGCTCATAGAACTCGCGGTAGGTGGGCAGGTTCTGCTTCGGGGCGATGCCGAGGATCTCCCCGCGATGGATGATCACGGCGCAGTTGAAGAGTCGGCTGCGGTCGCGGGCGCGCAGCGGGGCGCCGACCACGATGATCGGCTGCAGCTCGCGGCTCGCCTCGACGAGGGTGGCGACGGCCTGCTCGGCGGCGTCCAGCAGCGGCTCCTGCATGACCAGGTCGTCCAGCGAGTACCCGGTCAGGGACAGCTCCGGGAACACGGCGAGGCCCACCTGCTGGTCGTGCAGGTCGCGCAGCTGTTCGAGGTGGCGCTCGGCGTTGGTGGCGGGGTCGGCGAGCGCGACCGGGACGGTCACCGCCGCCACGCGCACGAAGCCGTGGTCGTAGATCGAGGCGTGCGGGTCGGCGGTCGGCGTAGCGGCACTCATGGGCCCGAGCGTAATGGAGCACGGGGCCGCGCCGCCGCCATCGCCGTCGCCGTCGGCCGGACGCGCCGCCCGGTGCCGGCCGGGCGGCACACGACCCCTCCCACCTGCTATACGTTGACCCGGTGGATCTCCGCAGGGCACGGCGCGTGAAAGGGGCGGCATGAACTCTCGTCGGCCCCTGCTGGGGTGGCTGCTGATCGCTCCCAGTCTGATCGGGGTGACCGCATTCCTGATCCTGCCGGTGATCCTCGCCTTCGTCGTCTCCCTGTTCCGCTGGGACCTGCTGGGAACGCGCGACTTCATCGGGCTGGACAACTACGCGTCCCTGCTCTCCAGCGGCGCGCTCGTGAACTCGCTGGTGGTCACCGCCCTGTTCACCCTGATCTCGGTGCCGGTCTCCCTGGCGCTGGGCCTGGTCCTGGCGACGCGGCTGGTGCAGGCGCTGCCGGGGTCGGCGGTGGTGCGAGTGATCGTGGTGATCCCCTGGGTGTGCGCCCCGCTGGCCCTCGGCGTGGTGTGGAAGTGGATCCTCCAACCGTCCGTCGGCGCCCTGAACCAGATCCTCGGCGTGCGGATCGAGTGGCTCACCGATCCCTCCCTCGCACTGCCTGCGGTGGCCTTCGTCGCGATCTGGCAGAACGTCGGCTACATCTCGCTGTTCTTCCAGGCCGGCCTGTCGAAGATCCCCACCTCGATCTACGAGGCGGCGCGGCTGGACGGCGCCGGTCCCTGGCAGTCGATGCGTCATATGACCATCCCGCTGCTGCGACCGACGACGTTCTTCCTGGCCGTCACCCAGGTGGTGGCCAGCTTCCAGGTCTTCGACATGGTCTTCGCACTGACCGGCGGCGGCCCCCAGCACCGCACCGAGGTCATCGCCTCCCTCGTCTACCACGAGGCCTTCACCACCTCGAACCTGGGGCGGGCGAGCGCCGTCGCGGTGATCCTGTTCGTCCTGCTGGTGGTGATCACGCTGATCCAGCAGCGCTACTTCGCCCGCCGTATCACCTACGACATGAGCTGAGAGGAGACCGACGATGCCGACCACCCCTGACACCGCGATGCCGCCCTCGCAGGGCGGCCCCGAGTCCACCGGCGTGCCGCGTTCCGCGCGCCGGGGCTCCTCCGCCGGCCGGTCGTCCGGTTCCCGGGCCCGCCGTTCCGGCCCCGCCTCGATGCAGGCGCGTGCGCTGGCGGGCTACGCGGGCACCTACCTGGTGCTCGCCCTCGCCGCCGTGCTCACCCTGGGCCCTTTCCTGTTCTCGGTGATGACCGCCTTCACCTCGTCCCAGCAGTTCGCCCAGCAGGGCCCGCTGGCGATCCCCGCGCCGCCGGTGCTGGAGAGTTTCGCGGCCCTGTTCGCTCCGTCCGCCGGACCAGACGGATTCCTGACCCCGGTGGTGGTCACGGTGCAGATGGTCGCCGTGATCCTGGTCGGGCAGATGGTGTTCTCGGTGCTCGCCGCCTATGCCTTCGCCCAGCTCCGCTTCCCCGGCCGTGACCTGCTGTTCTGGGTGTACATCGCGACGCTGATGGTGCCGCAGGTGGTCGTGGTGGTGCCGCTGTACCTGATGATGAGCGAGGTCGGGCTGCGCAACACGTTCTGGGCGCTGGTGCTGCCGTTCGTGCTGGGCTCGCCGTATGCAATCTTCCTGCTGCGGGAGAACTTCCGCGGGATCCCGACCGAGCTGATGGACGCGATGCGGATCGACGGCGCCGGCACCCTGCGCCTGCTGTGGCACCTGGTGGTGCCGCTGAACCGACCGATCATCGTCACTCTCGTGCTCATCACCGTGGTCACCCACTGGAACAACTTCATGTGGCCGATGGTGATCACCTCGGGCCCCGAGTGGCGCACGATCACCGTGGCGACCTCGGCGCTGCAATCGCAGTACAACAACAACTGGACGCTGGTCATGGCCGGCACCACGCTCGCGATGCTGCCGCTGGTGATCCTCATGATCGCGTTCCAGAAGCAGATCACCCGCTCCGTCGGCAACACGACCCTGCGCTGACGTCCCGGCACCGTGCCGTGGGCCGGCCGCACCGGTAAGGGTCCGTCCCTGGGGAGCAGCGGCGGCACGCATCAGGGCGCACCGTCGGCGCGGATCGCTGGGGCGAGCCCGCGCCGCACGGACTCGCGGGACACGTCTTCCCAGCGGGCCACCGCGGTGGCCCCAGCGGTCAGGGCGAGGTCCTCCTGCTGGTGCTCCGGCGCGTCCCGCATGCACCTCCCGCGTCGCTGAGGATCGATCTTCCTCGGCATGTTCCCGATCCTTCTCGGCCCACCAGCAGCGGCATCGACCCCCGGTCGATCCGGGTCACCCGAAACCGAACGCTCGGCGGAGCGATGAGTTCGTCCACTGCCAGGGATCTACCCCTGTGACCAGACGCTGACAACGGTTCGGTGCGGCACCGGCACGGAGAGGACAGACGATGACGACCGATGTGCAAGCAGCAGTGACGAAGCATCGATGGTGGGTGTTGGCCGTGGTGTGCATGGCGATGTTCATGGGCGTACTGGACTCGACGAGCGTCTATGCGGCCTTGCCGGTGATCGCGATCGACCTGGGCTTCGCCCCGGCGGAAGTCCAGTGGGTGATCACCGCCTACGGGGTGGCGATCGGCGCTCTGCTGCTCCTGGGCGGGCGGCTGGCCGACTACGCGGGCCGACGACGGACGTTCATGGCTGCCGTCGGAGTATTCGCGGCGGCGTCGTTGGCCTGCGGGCTCGCCCCCTCCAGCGAGGCGTTGATCGCCGCGCGGGTCGCTCAGGGCGTCGGTGCAGCGGTGATGACTCCGGCGGGTCTGTCGATCCTGATGCAGGTCTTCGCCGACGGACCGGACCGCAACAGGGCCCTGGGGATCTGGGGCGGTCTCGGCGGTACCGGGGCAACGGCCGGTCTGCTGCTGGGCGGGGTTCTCACCGATTGGGCGGGATGGGAGTGGATCTTCTTCACCAATGTCCCCGTCTGCATCGTCGTGCTGATGCTGGGCCCGATGCTTCTGCCCGACAGCACCGGGACCAGAGAACAGCTCGACCTGCCGGGCGCCGCGACGGCCAGCGGTGCGCTGGTGCTGACGCTTCTGGCGCTGTTCCGCGTCGCCGAGCAGGGTATCGACCCTCTCGCGCTGGTATTCGGCGCCGGTGCGGTGGCGGTGGCGGGGATGTTCGTCGTCGTCGAACTGCGCAGCCCCGCGCCATTGGTGCCGATGCGGATCTTCGCCTCGCGCGCCTTGGTCGGCGGCAACGTGGTCATCGTGATCGCCGGCATCGCGGTCGACGGGCTGCTGATCGTCGTGACTCTCTACGCACAGCAGGTGCTGGGATTCTCCGCGCTCCAGTTCGGTCTGGCGATGGCCATCATGACCGTCACCTCGGTCGTCGGGGTGATGGCCGGACAGCACCTGGTGACCCGGGCAGGGTTCCGATTCGTCGCCTCGTGGGGCATGATTCTGCTGATGATCGCTTGCCTGGTGCTGAGCCGGCTGTCGGTTGACGGGTCGCTGGTCGAGGATCTGCTGGCGGGGCTGGTCGTGTTCGGTGTCGGTATGGGTGCGGCGTTCGTCGCCGGTCAGATCGCAGCGCTGACAGGTGTCGCCGACGATGATTCGGGGCTGGCAGCGGGACTCGAGGAGACGGCCTTCGCCATCGGCACCACCCTGGGGGCCGGGCTCGCCTCGGCGATCGCGATCGGCGTCGCCACACGCGGAGCTGCGGGCTCGCCGTCGGCGGCTGAGCTGACCGAGGGCCTCGGAATCGCACTCTTCGTCCTGGCCGCGCTGGCAGCCGTCGGGGCGCTGGGTGCCGCAGTCCTCCTCCGCACGCCCCGTACCGCCACAGAGAGGATCGCGACCTCATCATGACGCTCTTGCTCGAGGACTTCGACCATCGGGCCGGTCCGTACCGGTCCGAACTATTGGCACACAGCTACCGAATGCTGGCCTCGATCCACGATGCCGAGGATGCCGTCCAGGAGACCTACCTGCGTGCGTGGCGCGGCTACGAGGGATTCGAGGATCGCTCCTCGATCCGGACCTGGCTGTACCGGATCGCGACCAACACGTGTCTGCGTGCGCTGGAGAACCGCGGCCGTCGGGCGCTGCCCGCGGGCCTGGGCGGCCCTGACCAGGGTCCGACCGCTGAACTGGCCCAACGGCCCGAACTTCCCTGGCTGGAACCGGTCCCGGACACGATGCTCGGCGGGCACGCCGTCGCGGCCGGGGACCCGCTCGCCGCGGTGACCCGCCTCCAGAGCGTGAGGTTGGCGTTCATCGCGGCCCTGCAGCATCTTCCTCCGCGCCAGCGTGCCGTGCTCGTGCTGCGGGAGGTGCTGGCCTTCAGCGCCGCAGAGGTCGCCGCGATGCTCGACACGACACCGGCCGCGATCAACAGCCTGCTGCAGCGGGCACGTTCCCAGATCAAGGACGCCCACCCCGAAGAGACCGAGATCCACGAGCCGACCCCGGGGACGGAGCGCGATCTGCTGGACCGCTTCGTCGCGGCGATGTACGCCAATGACATCAAGGAGCTTGTCGCAGTCCTGACCGAGGACGCCGTATATGAGATGCCGCCTTTCCCGGCATGGTTCCGTGGCGCCGAGGTGATCGGCCGCATGGTCGATGCCCAGAGCCCCGCGGAGGGTCCCGGCGATCACCTCCTCGTGCCGACCGCGGCCAATGGCCAGCCAGCATTCGGGCTCTACATGCCCGACGACTACGGCATCCACAGGGCGTTCAATCTGCAGGTCCTCACCGTCACCCCCAGGGGGATCTCGCGCGTCGTCGCCTTCTTCGACCTGCGCTTGTTCGCCCGGTTCGGCCTACCCGAGACCGCGACGCCGCGATGAGCCCCGGGCTGCCGCCAGGCCCGCGCCCCCGCTGACACCCGTGCCGCCGACGCCCCCCGCCATCGGCACCGGCCAGCCCGGCCCGGCCGGCCCGGCCCAGGCCAGTCCGGCCCCGGAAATGTCCCCTGAGGACCGATCCGGGGCAGAACACCGGTCCTCGGGGGACATTTCTGGGCGGGCGTGACGCACGCTGCGGCGATGCGCGATGGCGCCGGGCACGACGCACCGCGCGCACCACCAGAGCCACCGCCGCCAGGACCAGCAGCAGCCCGATGCCCTGCAGGCCCGGCGAGTCGTCGTACCCGCCGTACATGAAAGCGGCGACCCCGAGAGTCGCGATGAGGAATGCCAGCACGTAGCTCATGAGTTCTTCCTGGTGATCGGCGCATCACTCAGCGGCGCCGTGGTTGTCACACGGTGTCACGCCTCCCCAACTCGCTCGCGATTCGCGGGATACTGGCGGGTGCCCCCGTCGTTCCGAGGTCCCCGGAAGGATCCCTCCATGCTGAATCGTCGTACCCTCCTGTCCTCCTTCGCCGCGGCCGGCCTGCTCGGCACCGCCGCCGCCTGCTCCCCCTCGAGCGACGACGGCAGCGGCACCAGCGACGGCGGCAAGGGCACGCTGACCTTCCGTCTCTGGGACGAGAACGCCGTGCCCGCCTACGAGGAGTCCTTCCAGGCCTTCACCGCCGACAGCGGCTGGACCGTCGAGATCGACGTGGTCCCGTGGGCCGACTACTGGACCCGCCTTCCGCTCGACGTGGCCAGCGGTGATGCGGCCGACGTGTACTGGATGAACTCCGCGAACTACGTCCTGTACAAGGACTCCGAGGACCTCCTGGACATCAACGAGGTCATCCCCGACGGCGCCTCGCAGTGGGAGCAGAGCGTCGTGGACCTCTACACCCGTGACGGCGGCCTCTGGGGAGTTCCGCAGATCTGGGACTCGATCGCCCTGTTCTACAACAAGGCCCTCGTCGAGGAGGCCGGAGTGGACCCGTCCGCCCTCGCCTTCGACCCCACGGCCGACGCCGACGCCCTGCGCGATGCCGGGAAGGCGCTCACGCTCGACGGCGCCGACAAGCACCCGGGCGAGGACGGCTTCGATCCGGACTCGCGCAAGCAGTTCGGGTTCAACTCGCAGGCGGACCGCCAGGCGATCATCGGTCCCATGCTCGCCTCCCACGGCGCCCAGTGGCAGGACGAGAACGAGTACACCTTCGCCTCCCCCGAGGGCATCGAGGCGTTCCAGTACATGGCGGATCTGATCAACGTCGAGCAGGTCGCCCCCAGCGCCGCGGACACCAATGAGAACGGTGACTTCACGCGCGACCTGTTCACCCAGGGCAAGCTCGGCCTGTTCCAGTCGGGCCCGTACAACCTCGGCGCAGTCTCCGACGGTGTGGGCGACTCCTTCGAGTGGGCCCTGGCCGCGCCGGTCGCCGGCCCCGAGGGCGCGAAGTCGCTCGTGCACGGAGTGGTCGCCGTCGGCAACGCGAAGGCCGAGGAGGAGCAGCAGGAGGGCATCGCCGCCCTGCTGACCTGGCTGGGCAGCGTCGAAGGTCAGCTTCCGCTGGCCGAGCAGGGCGTGTCCTTCCCCGGCCACGTCGACGCGCAGGAAGCCTTCATCGCCTTCTGGGAGAAGAAGGGCATCGACGTCAGCGTCTTCGTCGAGGCCGCCAAGAACGCCGCGGAGGCGGACATCGGTGCCCGTGCCAACGCCGGCCTGACTGCCGCGATCCCGATCTTCCAGGAGGTCTTCATCGGTCGCCTCACCGCCGAGGAGGGCATCCCGCAGGCACAGGAGGAGGGCAACGCCGCCATGTCGGAGTGAGGCGAGGCTGGCGCGGAGGCCGACAGCGTCCCCGCATCCGCGTCCGGCTCTGGGCCCGAGTTCTGAGTCCCGAATCCCGAGGCGGCCGCCGATCGCGCGGATCATTCCGGGTCGGGCCGACGTCGATCCGCCCACGAGCCCTCAGTCCGGGTTCGCGGGGAGCGAGCCGGCGTGCAGGCCGGCCGCAGAACGGACCAGCGATGCCACGGCCTGGGACCGGCTGGTGCGCGGCCACGCGATCACCGTGGTGATCCTCGGCGCGTCGAGCACGGGGACTGCGGCGTGCTCTGGCCACTGCCAGGCGCGGCTGGACGCAGGAATGACCAGGAGCGCCCTGCCCAGAGCCACGAGCTGAGCGAGCTGGGACTGGGTGTGGACCTCCGGTCCGGGGCCGTCCGGGTAGGACCCGTCGAGCCGGGGCCACCGCGCGATCGGCAGATCCGGCACGTCGCTGACGTCTGCCACTGTCAACTGGTCACGGGTCGCGAGCGGGTGCCCGGCGGGAATGATCGCGACCTGGCCTTCCACCAGAAGGTCCTCGGTGTCGAACCCCGCGAGGTCATCGACCGGGCGATGCATGAGGGCTACATCGGCACGCCCTTCGCGCAGCAGCCCGGTCTGCTCGCCGACCTCGCACAGCAGGACCTCGATCCGGGTCGCACCGGGCTCGCTCTCCACGGCATCGAGGAGCCGTTGCAGCAGCGCATGGGATGCCCCGGCCTTCGTCACGAGCACGAGCGGTCGGCTCGGATCTCCGGCTCGCTTCGTCCGATGTGCGGCGCCGACGACGGCATCGAGCACTCCCCTGGCCTCCTCCAGCAGTACTGTGCCGGGCTCGGTCAGCGACACCGACCGGTTGGTGCGGTGCAGGAGCCGGACACCGAGTCGCCGTTCCAGCAAGCTGATCGCGCGGGACAGCGGCGGCTGGGCCATTCCCAGCCGGACGGCAGCTCGTCCGAAGTGCAACTCTTCGGCGACGGCGACGAAATATCGCAGCTCCCGGGTCTCCAGATCGTCCATGGACGCAGACTAGCGCGTGATACCCGGTGGGTATCACCGCCGAAGGAATCGGTATTGGACCGCCGGTCCTCGACGGCGGAGCATCGGTGCCATGGAAGACACGAAGACAGCACTGGTCACAGGCGCAAACAAGGGAATCGGTCTCGCCATCGCGCGAGGCCTCGGACACCTCGACTTCACCGTCGCGGTGGGGGCCCGCGACGACGACAGACGCCGGGCAGCGGTCGCGGACCTCCGGTCTGCAGGCATCGACGCGTTCGGGGTCTCCCTCGACGTCACGTCGGACGACAGCGTCGTCGCGGCGGCAGCCACCATCGAGCAGACCACGGGACGACTGGACGTCCTCGTCAACAATGCGGGCATCGGCGGTCGGACGGACCACGGGGCACAGGACCCGACGACGCTCGACCTCGACGTCGTGCGCAGCGTCCTGGACACGAACGTGTTCGGGGCGGTCCGGGTCACGAACGCGATGCTCCCTCTGCTCCGGCGCGCGGAATCGCCACGCATCGTCAACATGTCCAGCGACATGGGATCGCTGACCCTCCAGACCGGGCCGCAAATGGCTGCCTACGCTCCGTCGAAGACCATGCTCAACAGCATCACGGCGCAATACGCCCGCCGGTTCGTCGACACGAACATCATCATCAACGCCGGGTGCCCCGGCTACGTCGCAACCGACTTCACCGGTCACAACGCTCTGCGGACACCGGAGCAGGGTGCCGCGATAGCGATCCAGCTCGCCACACTGAGTGACGACGGACCGCGCGGCGGCTTCTTCCGCGAGGACGGCGTCATCCCCTGGTGATCCCTGCCTGACCCGGGCGCATCGATCAGGCGATCGACGAACCGGACCCCGCGGCGTCGAGACCGGATCGAGCCACTCCCTTCACCACTGCTCCACGATTCGTCTCCGGAACGTGCCCGCCGAACCGTCCCGGACGCGGATCACCCCGTGGCACTCTGAGGTCATGACGCAGAACGCGTCCCCGGCCGAGGGTGCGGCCCGGGAGTCACAGGGGGATGACACGTGGATAACTACAACTACGACAACTACGACTCGCCCCAGTCGTCATCGTCCGGCTCGGGGGAGCCGCCGATGCGACCTGGTGCCGACGGTCCGTTTCCCGGGCCGGGCCCTGCGACGGTGGCCGCCGAGGGAGCCCATACCGGACGGCCGGCGGGCGGGCCGATGAGCCCGCACGGCCCGCAGAACACACAGGGAGTGCCGACCCTGCACCGCACCGAAAGTTCCCTAAGCCCGACAGGCGCACCGGGCGCATCGGGCACGCAGGGTCCACCGGGCGAACAGAGTCCCGGCATCGTGTGCGAGCAGGTCAGCCGTTCCTTCGGCTCCGTGCACGCGGTGCGCGACCTGTCGTTCACCGCGCCCCGGGGCGCGGTCACCGCGCTCGTCGGCCCCAACGGCTCCGGCAAGTCCACGCTCATGCTGATGCTCGCCTCGCTGCTCGCGCCGCAGCGCGGCCGCGTGCTGATCAACGGCGTGGACCCCTCGCAGGATTCCGCCGCGGTGCGCACCACCGTGGGGTGGATGCCCGACCAGTTCGGGGCCTGGGACTCGCTGCGCGTGGCCGAGGTGCTCGAGGTGATGGGGCGCGCCTACTTCCTGCCGACGGACAAGGTCCGTGCCCGTGTCAACGAGCTGCTCACGCTCATGGACCTGGTGCCCCTGGCCCAGCAGCCCGCGCACGTCCTCTCCCGAGGGCAGAAGCAGCGCCTCGGACTCGCACGAGCCCTCGTGCACGGCCCGCAGGTGCTGATCCTGGACGAGCCCGCGTCGGGCCTGGATCCGGCGTCGAGGCGCCGATTGCTGCGGGTGGTGCGGCAGGTCGCCGAGCACGGCGCGACCGTGCTGGTCTCCAGCCACATCCTCACCGAGCTCGAGGAGATGGCCGACCATGTCGTGTTCCTCGACGCCGGTCACGTCGTCGATTCCAGCAGCGTGCGGGAACTGGCCACCCGGCCCCGGCCCTGGCGCATCGAATCCCTGAACGCGACGGCCCTGTCCCGCGCCCTGGGCGAGCTCGGGGTGCGCCATCACGGGGTCGTGGATCCCGCGCACACCACCGGCGGCCACGCCGAGGCCGTGGTGGACCTGCCCGACGAGTCCACCGCCGCCAAGCTGCTGCGTGACCTGGCCGCGAAGGAGGCGGCGGTGGTCACCTTCGGCCCCGCCACCGGCCGCCTGGAGGCCGCCTATCTGGCCTCGGAGGCCGCGAGCCGCGAAGGAGCCCTCTGATGAACGGCACTCTCTCCCTGCGTCCGCGCGGACTGTGGTTGACGACCTCCCTCGAGCTGCGTCAGCGAGTCCGCTCGGTGCGCTGGTACGTGGCCCTCGGAGTGTTCACGGTGGTGCTGTTCGGCATCGGTCTCCTCGCCCTGGCCCCTGCACTCGTCAGTTCCGAGTGGGGCGCGGTCGCCCCGGTCGCACGGGTCATGTTCAGCCTGCAGATGCTGCTCGTGCTGTTCGCGATGCTGCTGGTCACACCCGCCCTGTCGGCCGGGTCGATCAATGGCGACCGCAGCGCCGGCACCCTGGCCACGCTGCAGGCGAGCCTGCTCAGCCCGCTCGAGATCGTGCTGGGCAAGCTGCTCGCCGGGCTGATCACCGGGCTCGCGTTCCTGGTCCTGGCGATGCCGTCGGCGCTGCCGCTCGCGCTGCTGGGACACGTCAGCGTGTTCTATCTGGTGCGGGTCGTGCTGATGATCTGCTTCCTGACGTTCTGCGTCACGGCGATCGGTCTGGGGCTCTCGGCCATCACCCAGCGACAACTGGGCTCCGTGGTGCTGGCCTACGTGCTGGTGTTCGGCGTGACCGTGGTCGGTCCGATCCTGTGGGGCGTCTCCGCGACGCTCCTCCATCAGGAGCGCGAGGTCACCGGCTACCACACCGAGTACGACGACTACAGCTCGATGACCGGTGGGGTCTGCGTCGCGGAGGCCGAGGTGCGTCCGGTCTGGCGGATGGATCTCACCCAGCCCCTCATGTGGCCGAACCCCGTCGTGATGCTGGCCGAGACTGCTCCGGGCCAGGACATGACGGCGAGCTGGGAGGACATGGACGCCGAGAACTCCCCCGACGTGCTCTCCCTCCTGAAGTTCGGGATGCGTGAACTCTCGAGTTCACCGCACCCTTCGGACTACAACAGCTGCAGCCCGGGGGACGAGAACTACCCGGAGGATCTCGGGTCCCCGAGGTCGATCCCGATGTGGCCGATGGGCGTGGGAGCGTGGGGCCTCCTCGCGCTCGGGTCCTTGATCCTGGCCGTGTTCCGCCTGGCCGTCCCGATCAAGCATCTCGGCAAGGGCACGCGCATCGCCTGAGCGGGTCAGCGCCCCGTGGGCACCCCAGCGCCGAGGGCAGCGCCCCCGTGCTCGCGCCGGCCCGTCAGGGTTCGCGCAGACCGGTGACCGAGTCGGGGATCTGGTGGCGGCGCGAGGGATCTCCTGTCGGGTCCTGACCGTCGGCGCCCTGCCCGCCCCCGGTGAAGGGTGAGCCCTCTCCTCCGAAGTCGGGCAGCTTTCCGGTCGCGAGGTCGGCCTGGCGCACGTCGGTGTCCTTCGCGCCGGGCACGCTGTCGTCGACCCAGAGCCGTTCCCCGGCGGCGTCGAGGTCGAAGATCTCCAGTGTGTGGTCCCCGCCCTGGGCCTGCAGGCGCTTGCGCAGCGCTGCCCGCACGGCGGGGTCCTCGGCGCGCTGGGTGCGGGTGCCGACGTCGGGCGCGATCAGCGAGTGCGGGGTCTGGCGGCGCATGAAGTTCCCGGCCGGGCCGTACAGCACGTCCCGCAGCCCCGTCCTCATCGCGGCCGCTGCCCCCAGACCCAGCAGCGGCACCAGCACCAGGGCGCCCGCGACGATCCAGACCCAGGCCACAGCGGTCGCCGCGCCGAGCAGAGCCAGCACCACCGCGAACAGGGCGAGACCGAGCAGTCCCATACCGGCGCTGAACCAGCCGGTCAGCGCCACTGCCCGCGCCTCCCAGGGGTTCACGCGGGCGCGGTGCTCCCAAGAAGGGTAGGTGCGCTGGTCGCGGACCAACCCGTGCTGGTTCTTCGCGGCCAGCGTGGCCAAGCCGGGCGCCAGGGAGATCCCGAGGGCCACCAGGGCCAGCACCGGGGCCCCGACGGCGACCATCTGCCAGCGCAGCGGAGAATCCACCTGCACCAGATCCGTCTGCATGATTCCGCTGAAGGTAGAGACCAGGTCGGTGATCCCGAAGATCACCCATCCCAGACCCACCGCGGCCGGCGCCACCCAGGTCAGGCAGGCGCGGGCGATGAGCGCGAGCGCAGTGAGCGCGCCGCGCGGGGTCAGGGCGGCGGAAGCGGCGGCGGAGCCGGGAGTCGGGGGAAGGTGCCGGCGGTCCTGACCGAGGACCCGCTGGGCAGCGGCTCGGCGGGTCGGCGGATCCCGATCCAGCCGGCCGACGGCCTCCAGTGTCGACGCCGCCTGGATGCCGAGCACCGTCGGTGCGCCGACCAGGCGACGCACGCACACCCAGGCCAGCAGGATCGCGCCGACGCCCAAGGACAGCGCCATCAACGGGCCGGGCCCCAGCCCGGCCCAGGGCTGCGGCACCCCGACGGCGACGCTCAGCGGCAGCGCCACCACCACCAGGATCGGCGGGATCAGCAGGATCGCGGTGAGGCGAGTGGCCACCTCCCGTTGGAAGCCGCGCTCGCTGAGATGGCGCCGCGGGTCCATGCCGGCGATCGCGCTGGGAGCCAGCGGCAGCAGAGCGAGGCTCAGCGCGGTCAGCACGACGGGGAGCAGCAGGAACGCCGCCCACAGCCCGCCCGAGGTGAACCCGAGCCCGGTCACGGCGGCGCGCAGATAGGCGGGATCCCCGAGCGCGATCAGCCCCGAGAGGATCCAGAACGTCGGCGAGGCGCCGGTGACGTAGAGGATCAGCAGCACGTACCACAGGCCCAGGATCACCAGACCCGGAGCCCAGCAGATCCGCAGCAGGCGGCCTGCGAGGGCGCGCTTGGACTCGGCGATGATCTCTCCGGGCGGCACCAGGTTCGTCGCCTCCCGGGGCAGCTCGCGCGGGGCCGGCAGGTTCACCAGCGGCGGCAGCGGACGGTCGTACGGGGAGGTCATCGGGGCTCCTGGCGGGCTCAGACGGAGCGCCGACCCAGGAAGGCCCGCCCCAGTGTCATCTCGTCGGCGTAGTCGAGGTCGCCGCCTACGGGCAGGCCGGAGGCGAGTCGGGTGACGGTCAGCTCGAGGGGCGAGAGCAGTCGCGAGAGGTAGGTGGAGGTGGCCTCGCCCTCGATGTTCGGGTCCAGCGCGAGGATGACCTCCTGGGTCACTCCGGAGCCGAGCCGGCTCATCAACTGGGTGATGCGCAGGTCATTGGGCCCGACCCCGCCGATCGGGTCGATCGCCCCGCCGAGCACGTGATAGCGGCCCTTGAACTCGCGGATCTTCTCGATCGCGACGATGTCCTTGGACTCCTCGACCACGCAGATGATCTCGTCGGTGCGGCGCGTGTCGGTGCAGATGCGGCAGATGTCCTCCGCCGAGACGTTGCCGCAGATCTCGCAGAAGCGCACGGTGTCCTTGACGGTCACCAGCACCTCGGCGAGACGGCGCACAGAAGCGTCGTCGGCGTCCAGCAGATGAAATGCGATCCGCTGGGCCGACTTGGGGCCGATGCCCGGCAGCTTGCCGAGCTCGTCGATGAGGTCCTGGACGATGCCTTCATACACGTCCCCAACTGTAGTTCCCGCGGCAGACGCCGGGTGCCGCCGGCGACGTGCCTCCGCGCACGTCGCGGCCCTGCCGATCCGCTGGCGATGCCCCTCCGACCCGCCGACCCGCTGGCGAGTGCGTCGCCGGCAGGTGCCTCGCAGGCGGTCGACTCACAGGCGGGTGACTCGCTGGCGGGATCCGCCAATGCGCAGACGATTCCTCGAATATGTCCATCGCCGTGACATATCCGGCTAACCTGGTTCCAGCACAGCCCGACCCTCGTGGAGGACCCCCATGGCCCAGCTGCCGCCCGCCCTGCTCGACGCCGTGCACGAGCGCGTGCTCTCCGGACTCGACGACACCGCCCAGCGCGAAGAGATCGCCCGCCGCGTGATCGCCTATCTCCGCAACACCGCCGAGACCACGGTCAGTGCCGAGGACGACGGCACCACCTTCGTGATCACCGGCGACATCCCCGCGATGTGGCTGCGAGATTCCGCCGCCCAGCTGACGCCCCTGCTGCGCCTGGTCATCGCCGGGGTGGGCGCCGAGGAGGACCGCCAGGTGCTGGTGGATCTGCTGACCGGCCTGCTGCGTCGCCACTGGCAGTACATCGTCATCGACCCGTATGCCAATGCGTTCAACCGGGCCCCGAACGCCTCCCATTGGGACAGCGACGACACGAACCTCGACAACCCGTGGGCGTGGGAGCGCAAGTTCGAACTGGACTCCCTCTCGTACGGCCCGGATCTGGCCTGGCGGGTCTGGAAGGCCACCGGCGACACCTCCTGGGCCGGCACCGAGTTCGTCACCGCAGCCCGCACGATCCTGGCCACCGTGCGCACGGAGCAGCATCACGAGGAACGCTCCGAGTACTACTTCCGGCGCGCCGACTGCCCCGCCCAGGACACCCTGGCACGCGAGGGGCGCGGCTCGCTGACCGCACCGAACGGCCTGGTCTGGGCGGGTTTCCGCCCCAGTGATGACGCCTGCACACTGGGCTACAACATCCCGGGCAACCACTTCTTGGCGCTCGCCCTGGAGCGCCTCGGGGAACTGCTGGAGCAGGTCGCCGGGGAGGCTGACGATGCCGAGGAGGCCCGCCGTCTGTCCGCCGAGATCCGCGAGGCGCTGCAGCAGCACGGGCTGATCGACGGGCCGGGTGGCACCAGGATCTGGGCCTACGAGATCGACGGACGCGGAAACCACGTGTTCATGGATGATGCGAACGTGCCGAGCCTGCTGGGCCTTCCCTACCTGGAGTGCGTCGCGGCCGACGATCCGACCTACCTCGCCACCCGCGCCGCGGTGCTGTCGCGGGAGAACCCGTACTACTTCGCGGGCCTGTACCTCGAGGGCGTCGGCTCGCCGCACACCCCGACGGACCACGTGTGGCCGATCGCGAAGAACATCGAGGCGCTCACCTGCACCGACGACGCGGAGCGGTTGCGGATCCTCGAGCAGCTGATCGACACCGACGGCGGCACCGGGATGATGCACGAGGGCGTCCACGTCGATGACCCGACGGTCTTCACCCGGGAATGGTTCTCCTGGTCGAACTCGATGTTCTGCGAACTGGCGCTGGATCTGGCCGGCGTGCATCGCGAGGCGGTCGCACGCGCCTGAGAGCGCGACACGGCCGACGACGCCGGACGCACTGGTCTCGCCGATCCGGGAGGGGTACCGTCGGGCCGGGCCGTCGCACCGTGCACGGCCCTTTCGCGACTCTGAACAGGACCGTGCACGATGACGTCGTTGCCTCATCCGTATGACGCCACCGAGCCGGCCACCGTGTGCTCGGTGACCGATGCGCCGGAGCTTCCCACCGCTGTGGTGTCCCAACGTGATTTCCCGATGTATGACATGTCGACGCTGATGGACGGCACGTTCTCGCACCTGGTCTCCGCGTTGGAAGAGGTGGGAGTCCACCCGATCGGTCCGGCGTTCGCCCTGCACCACCGTGCGCCGGTGTCCACGGCGGATGTGGAGGTCGGCTTCCCGGTGGACACGCCGCTCACGGAATCGATCACCCTGCCCAGCGGCTACGAGGTGACTGCCTCGGTGCTGCCGGGAGGTCGCGTGGGCCGGGTCAGCCACGTCGGCGGCTACGGCGGGCTCGCCGAGAGCTGGGGCGCGTTCACCGAGGAGATCGGTCATTCCGAGGAACAGATGATCTACCCGTTCTGGGAGTTCTACGTGACCCCACCGGCGCCGGGCGTGAACCAGGCGTCATTGCGCACCGATCTGTTCAGTCTGCTGGAGCCGCGCGACGACTGAGCGCAGCGCTCGCGACAGCTGAGCACGACGCTCGCCTCGTCCGAGCGGGGCGCACCCGCCCAGGACGGCTCGCGGGTCAGTACCGTTCGGTCTCGTCGATGACCTCGAGCACCTTGCCGCCCAGGACGGTCTCGATGATCTCGCGCCCGTTGCGGTTCGCGACCACCGCGTCCTCGTCGTCGCGGGTCGCGCCGCCGGTGGGATCGGCGTCCGTGCGCGGTTCCTCCGCACCGCCTGTCCGCGCACCTCGCGTGCGCAGCCCGGCGGTGCGCGATGCCTGCGCCGCCTCTCGGACCAGGGCCGCACCGCTGGTTGCCGGTACGGCGGCCCCGTCGGGAGAGGGCTTCGCGGCGAGTTCCGGGTTTGCGGTGTCAGCTCCTGCGGGGGCGGAGCCACCAGCGGCAGTGCCTGCGGGAGCGGACGCCATGGTGGCAGTCCCCCACGAGGCCGCCGCGCGCGCGGAAGCGGAACCGGACGGGGAGGCGGACTCTTCCCCTGTCGCAGACGGCGGGGGCGCGGCAGCGGCCGCGGAGGCAGCAGGGCCCGCAGAGGCGGCAGGGCCCGCGGACGCCGGGGGCTCGCCAGTTGGCGCAGAGTCCGAGGACAGTTCCGAGGTTGTGGGAGCTCCGGAGGCAGTTGGCGTTCCCGACTGTTCCGGGGCCGCACTGCCTGCGGGCGCTTCGAACTCATCGTCGGACTCGTCGCCGCTGGTCAGAGGGTCCGTCGTGGTGGTCGTCGAGCTGGGTGCGGGGCGCGAATGGATCACGCGGCCCTCGGCGATCGCGCGCTTCAAGGCGTTCTGCCCGTAGGTGCGAGGCTCCTCCGGGGGCAGGGAGTCGCGGCCCTCGTCGTCGACGACGGGAATCTCTCCCGATGCGTCGGTGGCGTGACCCGGCGCTGCTGCCTGCGGCGCGGCCTGGTCCTGCGGGGTCGGCGCAGTTGTTACGGGGCTGGAGGCGGGGGCCAGGGCGTCGGACCATCGGCCGGTGTGCTCGGCATGGCGCGGGCTCGAGGGTGCAGCATCGCGCTGGGACGGACCGGCATCGTCGCCTCGCGGACGGGGGTCCGGCGGATAGAAGTCCTCGGGGTCCGGCGGGTACGGGTCGTCGGGCTCGGGCGCGAAGTCCTCGACCCGGGCAGTGGCCGGGGCCGCACCACCTCGCCCTGCCTGGGACACCCGAGCAGCCGCCTGCATGGCACGGTCCGACGCGCGCTGACCTGCCGACGTGGGCTGTTGGGCCGCCGGGGCAGGGTCTGCGCGATCTGGTGCCGTGCTCTGCGGAGTCATCTGCGTGACGGCGTCGCCCCACGGGACAGGGGCATCGCCTGGTCCGGTCTCAGCGGCCTGTGGGGGCGCGTCAACGCTCGCTCGGCCCGTGACCGGTGCAGGGCCGGGGCCGCGGGCGGGGTCAGGGCCGGGGCCGGGGCCGCGGGCAGAGTCAGGGCCGGGGCCGGGGCCGGGGCCGGGGCGATCGAGGGCCTCGGTCGTCGCGCGCTGCTGCTGCTGGGCGGCGGGGTCACCCGGGCCGCCTGGGGCGCCACCGGGTCCCTGCTGTCCCGAGCGTCCCTGCGATCCGTCCGGGCCGGGGCGGGCACTGCCACCACCGGTGCCGCCAGTGCCGCCAGGATTGCTGGGACCACTAGGGCCACTGCCACCACTGGGGCCACCGGGCCCACGTCCGCCACCGGGGCCCGGATCCTCACCGACGACAGCCTCGATCGTGACCTCGATATGCATGATCCGACGCACGGCCTCGGCCAGATTCTCCGCCGCGGTCCCGCGGTGGAACGCGGAGACCAGACCGTCCGTGCGGAAGCCGATCACCACTGTCGAGTCGTGGGCAGCATTGATGTGCCCGTTCTGGGAGACAAGCGCCCAGCTGGGGCGACGGATCTGCGAGAGCTCATCGAGGATCGCGGACCAGTGCTCGCGCACCTGGTCCGCGGTCGGGCCACCCCCACCTGCGTTGCCTCCGGTGGCAGGAGCCGGAGCCGCGCTCGGCGCATCATGCGCAGCGGGATCCTGCGGGGCACTCTCGCGCGGAGCCGACTCCTGCACGGAAGGTCTCTGGGGGGCGGAGCCGGGAGGCGCGGAGCTCTGGTGGACAGGGGCCTGGGAGTCAGACGTCTGGGGTGCGGGACCCTGAGAGCCCATACCGGCCCTGCTGGCAGTGGCTGCCGTGGCTGCGGTAGCGGGAACCTGCTCCTCGGAGTGGGTCGAGGCGGACGCACCGCTGCCCGGTCGGGACACCGGCACATCCCACCCGCCGGACTGCTGCGGGGCGTCTGGACGCGGCGCGGAACCGCCGTCGGCCGGCGGCTGCGGTGCCGGCTGACCGGTGCGCTGATCCTGCTGGCCGCCCGGGCGGCCCTGGGCCTGGCGCGCCGCACCGGCCTTCTCCTGCGCGATACGCCGGGCCTCCTCGCGACCTCCGGACCCTCCCGGCGCTGCCTGGGCACCCGGACCGACCTGCGCCGATCCACCGGGAGCCTGTCCCCCACGACCGCTCGGGGCCGCCGCCGGACGGCCCGCGGCGGGAGCCGGCCCGTCGGCCGCAGCGGCCAGCGCAGCACGTTCATCGCGCAGCACCAGTCGCGCGGCGAGCAGCTCGAGATGGAGACGCGGCGAGGTCGCCCCGCTCATCGTGGACAGCGTCTCGTGGACCAGGTCACCGCACTGGGAGAGATCCGCCGGGGCGAACAGGGTGGCCTGGCCGCGCATGCGCTCGAGATCATCGGCCGGGACCTGCGGCAGCAGATCCGCGCCGCGATCCGGCACGGCGGCCAGCACGATCAGATCGCGCATCCGCTCCAGGAGGTCCTCGACGAAGCGGCGGGGCTCGTGGCCGGTGGCCAGGACATGCTCGACCGCGGAGTAGAGCGCTCCCGCGTCGCGCTCGGCGACGGCGGTGATGGCGCTGTCGAGCAGGGCCGTGTCGGTGAAGCCGAGCAGCGCGATCGCAGTCTGCATGTCGAGGCCGTCATCCGCCGCGCCGGCCATGAGCTGGTCCAGCACCGACATGGAGTCTCGTGCGGAGCCACCACCGGCCCGCACCACGAGCGGCATGACGCCGGTGCCGACGTTCACGCCCTCGGCCACGCAGACCTGCTCGAGATAGGGCCCGAGCACCTGCGGCGGGATCAGGCGGAAAGGATAGTGATGGGTACGGGAGCGGATGGTGCCGATGACCTTGTCCGGCTCGGTGGTCGCGAAGACGAACTTCACATGGTCCGGCGGCTCCTCGACGAGCTTGAGCAGCGCGTTGAACCCGGCGGAGGTCACCATGTGGGCCTCGTCGATGATGAACACCTTGAAGCGGTCACGCACCGGCGCGAAGGCAGCGCGTTCACGCAGCTCGCGGGCATCGTCGACGCCGCCGTGGCTGGCGGCGTCGATCTCGACCACGTCGAGGCTGCCGGCGCCGCCGGTGGCGAGGTCGCGGCAGGAATCGCACTGACCGCAGGGGATATCCGTCGGCCCCTCGGCGCAGTTCAGGCAGCGCGCGAGGATGCGCGCCGAGGTGGTCTTGCCACAGCCTCGCGGACCCGAGAACAGATAGGCGTGACCGATCCGGCCCGCGCGCAGCGCACGCCGCAAGGGCGTGGTGACGTGGTCCTGGCCGATCACCTCGGCGAAGGACTCCGGGCGGTAACGACGGTACAGAGCAGTGGCCACCCACACAGGCTAATGGAGCCTGCCGACGTTCCTCGCCGTTGGGGACAGGTTCACTCTGGGGAGGAAGCGTGCTCGGTGGTGCGCATGCTGGTCATCTCGTCATCCGATTCCTCTGACTTCGCGTGATCAGCCGTGATCGATCTCCCCGCGTGAGAACGCAGCTCCTCCGGGCCCGCTCCACGCACCCCGTCCGGGTCCGGGATGGTCTCGTCGCTCGCGACGTCCTCCGTGGTTCCGTCGGCCCGCTCGGATCCACTCATGGCGCCCGCTCCGCCACTGCTCGCGGCCCTGGTCGCATCCAGCTTCGCCTGACGACGCCGCAGGCCGCTGAACGTCACGACGAACACCACCAGCACCACGATCACCGGCACGGACACGTCGATCACCCACTCGGGCACGCTGAACGGCAGCGACAGATCCGGGATCCAGCCGAACAGCAGATCCATCAGCCAGTTCCAGGCGTCCACGACCGGGCGCAGCAGCGCAGCGAAGAACGCACGCACCGGCGCGAACAATGCGTCGAGGAACTCCTGAACGGGTCGCAGCAGCTCCGCGACCCACCGCCGGACCGGCTCGATCACACCCACGATCGCGTCGATGACCGGTCGGATCAGTGCTCCGATCCACTCCTTGACCGGGTCCAGCAGTCCGCTGAACAGGGCGCCGAATCCCAGCAGCGGGATCAGGAAACCGGCGGCCTTCGCGAGCGCGGCGACCAGTGCGTAGCGCGCTGGGTGCGCGAGGCGCTTGACGTCACGCACGGCCGACGGGCTGTCGTCCTCGGGAACCAGCAGGGAGCGCTCGAGACCATGGCGGACATCGACTTCGCCGGCGCCACCGAGCCCGGCGGTGCGCACCGCGATCACCTCTGCATCATGGAGATCCCCGTCGTCGTCGGGTCGGCGCACCGTGCAGTAGAGGACGGTGAAGTTCTCCTCGAGCCGGAACTGCAGGTCGTCGGCGGGAGCGGCATTGCCGGCCGCATCGTCGGGACCCTCGACGCCCTCGGCGGCGCCCTTCTCCGCGCTCGCGTCCTCGTCGTCCTTCTCCCGCTCGTTCTTCCCCCGCTCGACCGTCTTGCGTGTCTTCTCCTCCGCCTTAGGGTCGTGTTCGATGCCGTCGATGACCACGGTGAAGGTGGTATCGAGGAAGCGGTGCCGCACGCGCACCAGGTAGTCGTGCTCCTCGGCGCGGCCGCGGTACTCGACGTCGGCCGCGAAGCGCGTCGGCTCCCGATCACCGAACCCGACCCCGGAATCGGGCGCCTGCTGCGACGTGGCGTCGCCCACCGCGGCTGCTGCATCGTCTGGGGCGGCGTCGGATCCCGACGGGTCGGCGGGGTGAACAGGGCTTTCAGACATGTCGTCAGAGTGTCATCCGTCGGGCGCCAGCGCATCGTGCGCTCGGCTGAGATCACCACCGCGCCATCAGCCGATCAGCGGAGGCCGGCAGGACAAGAAGGGCAGGCCAGGCGAGGCAGGCAGGGTTGGGCGGGGCTGGGCGAGGTTGGGCGGGGCAGCACCGGGCGGGCCCCCGCGCCGGACCCTCCGCGTGGACTGCGGGGCGGATGCCGGCACGAAAAGCGCAGCGCCGTCGGCCGGGCCAAAAGTGCTTGACCCCCGTGCCACGCCCGCCAAGACTGGCGCGATGAGCGTCTTCCTCTCCCACACCAGCATCGACTGCCATGACGCCTACGCCCTCAGCGAGTGGTGGCGGATCGCGCTGGACTACGCGATGGACGCGGAGGATCCGAACCTGCCCGGGCATGAGGAGTGCGCGATCCATGACCCGGAGACCGGGCACACCCTGCTGTTCCTCGAGGTCCAGGACGACGTCCTTCCGGCCAAGCGGATCCACTTCGACGTGCGCCCTCGTCAGCGGCCCCAGCACGAGGAGATCGCCTGGCTCCAGGAGCACGGCGCGGTGCCGGTCGCCGATCATCGCGGGCAGTACGGCCCGGGCACCGGGTGGATGATCATGGCCGACCCGGAGGGCAACCAGTTCTGCGTGCTGCTCTCGCCCGCCGAGCGAGCTGCGTTCACCACGGGTGCGGTCGGTGACGATTACCTGGGAGATGCCCACAACTCATAAGTGCTACTACTGTGATCACCTAGGTAAACCGTTGATGCCAGACAGGGAAGGGCGTAGCGTCCTTTCGCGTGAGCACAACGAGCACCCCCTCCCCCTCGAGCGAGGCGACCCCGACGCGCAGGCGCAACCCGCTGCGCGCGGTCATCCGCATCCCCTTCGGCTGGCAGGTCCTGATCGGACTCGTCCTCGGCGTGGTCCTCGGTCTCGTCGCCGCCCAGATCGGCCCGGTCCCCGGCGCCGGCGAGGACGGCGGTGACGGCCCCAACGGGCTGACCACCGTCCTCGAGACCATCGGCACGATCTTCGTGACCCTGCTGAAGGCCCTGGTCCCGCCGCTGATCTTCCTCGCGATCGTCACCTCGATCGCCAACCTGCGAGGCGTCACCAACGCCGCTCGGCTGGCGGGTAAGACCCTGCTCTGGTTCGCCATCACCTCCCTCATCGCCGTGTCGATCGGCATCGCCCTGGGGGCCGTGACCTCGCCCGGCGCCAACTCCGGCATCTCGGCCGACGCCGCGAGCGCCTCCGAGACCCAGGGCGGGTGGCTCGACTTCCTCACCGGCCTCGTGCCCTCGAACTTCCTGGGCATCACCGGATCCGCCGGTGACGACGGCTCCGTCTCCCTCAGCTTCAACGCCCTGCAGATCCTGGTCATCTCCATCGCCGTGGGCATCGCCGTGCTCTCCGTCGGCGAGAAGGCCGAACCGTTCCTGAAGGTCACCGGCTCCGCGCTGGCGATCGTGCAGAAGCTGCTGTGGTGGGTCATCCGCCTCGCCCCGATCGGCACCGTCGGCCTGCTCGGCAACGCCGTGGCCAGCTACGGCTGGAACGCCATCGGGCAGCTCGGCGTCTTCGTCGCCGACGTGTACATCGGCATGTTCATCGTGCTGCTGGTCGTCTACCCGATCCTGCTGAAGATCAATGGCCTGTCCATCGGCTCGTTCTTCCGCGGCGTGTGGCCCGCGACCTCGCTGGGCTTCGTCTCGCGCTCCTCGCTGGGCACCATGCCGATGACCCAGGCCGTCACCGAGCGCATGGGCGTGCCGCGCCACTACGCGTCGTTCGCGGTCCCGCTGGGCTCGACCACCAAGATGGACGGCTGCGCCGCGATCTACCCGGCGCTGGCCGCGATCTTCGTCGCGAACTTCTACGGGATCCAGCTCGGCGTCACCGACTACCTGCTGATCGTCCTGGTCTCGGTGCTCGGCTCCGCCGCGACCGCCGGCATGACCGGTGCGACCGTGATGCTCACCCTGACGCTGTCCACCCTGGGCCTCCCGCTCGAGGGCGTGGGCCTGCTGCTCGCGATCGACCCGATCCTGGACATGGGCCGCACCGCCCTGAACGTCACCGGCCAGGCGCTGGTGCCGGTGATCGTCTCCCGGCGCGAGAAGATCCTCGACCAGAAGGCGTACGACGCCGCCCGCCGCACCTCGTTCCAGGCGATCCAGGCCGAGCAGGCTGCGGAGGCCGCGGAGGGCCAGGACGCATCCTCCACGCAGCCGACCGGGGCCGACGACACCGCCGGCGCGGCCGGATCCGACCCCGCCGATGCCGATCGTGAGAAGCAGCCCGCCACCGCCTGACCCTCCCCCGGCCCCGCCCCCTCGCGCAGGTCGCTGCCCAGGCACCAGGCACCAGGCACCAGGCACCAGGCACCAGTGAAGCGCCCTGGGTTTCGTTCCGAGTCTCAGCAAGGAGAATCGGAACATGCCCA
>NZ_JABUXV010000012.1 GCF_014897705.1 Brachybacterium sp. FME24
GGTTTCGATCAGTTCCCCACCGGAGAACTCCAGTGTCGTCATCACAGCCACCTCCTCACCCTCACGCATCCAGGACGGGCCGCACGGTTCGAGGAACGACACTCACTCGCCGTGGAGTGCCTCTCGAACGGTTGCCCGATTATTCCTCTATTTTAGAATGCTTGTTCGTTGCGGGCAAGGGATTCAGGGATTGTGGGGGAAATTGTGGATAACTCGTGGTGGGGAGGAAAGAAGTCCACCGCGAACAGGACCGGTAGGCCTCAGAGCAGAGCAGAGCAGAGCAGCGCAGTGCGGCGCTTGGCGGCCGGGTCCGTGTCAACCGTGGTCTGCTGCCGACCGAAGATCGCCGCCACCGCCTCCGGACAGCACGACGCCCCGATCGGCCGCTTCTCGCGGTCGGTCGGGGCGCCGTGCTCTGCCTTCGGAACGTAGGCAGTCGTGCTCCGCCTGCGGCACTCAGCCTGCGCTGCTCACAGCGTGGTGCTGGGGGTGACGGGCACATCCTCGGGCAGGACCTCTGCGAACTCCTCGAGGATCTGCTTGCCGCCGGCCTCCTCCCACTCCTTGACCGCAGCCTGGAAGTCGTCGATCGTCTTGCGTCCCTGCATGACATCGTTGCGCACGTCGTTCAGGCGGGTGGAGATCTCGGTGCCCTTCTTGGAACTGGTGTCCGAGTAGAGACCGTTGGTGGGACGGCGCATCATCAGCTCCAGCAGCTCCTGCTCCTTGGCGTAGATGTACTCGGAGTCCGACGGGATGGGGTTGTAGATGACCCCCTCGCCCGCAGTCATGATCTGCAGGGCGCTGCGCAGGCCAGGTACGTCTGCCTCGGCGCTTCCGGTGGGCACGTAGTTACCATCTTCGACCGAATAGTCCTCGCCCTCGGTCCCATAGTTCTTCTGCATGTACTCGGTGGTCCCGAAGGGGGCTGAGAGCCAGTTGACCAGGTCCAACAGCTCACGGACCTTTGCCTCGTCGTCGGTCTGCTTGAAGGGCGTGAAGCCGACCGTGCCATAGCCCATGTCGTACACCGGGCGGCGGCCCTCCACGGCGGAGAAGGGCACCAGGATGTCCGCGAGCAGCTCGGGGTTGTCCCTCCGGACCTCGCTCGCGCCACGAGGGCCCACGGAGACCATCGCCGCGATCGAGCCGTTGGCGAAGTCCTGCGCGGTCTCGGCGTGATTGAGATCCGGGTAGAACACCCCTGCCGCGAAGACCTTCTGCGCGTACTCGAGCGCTTCGAGGTATTCATCGGTCTGGTGACCCGCTGTGAGGGTGCGGTCCTCGTTGACGCGGTACTGGTTGGGGACGCCGAACCACTCGCCGAACATATGGAATGCGTTGGGCAGGAACGGCTCGAGCGCCCAGCGCTTGCCGGCGATCGTGACGTCCTTGCACTTCTCGAGGAACTCCTCGGCAGTGGCGGACTGGAAGCCGCCCACCTCCTCCCACACGGTGGGATTGCCGAGGTACACCTGGCCGAACGGGGTCGACGGGATCGGCGCGCCCCAGATCCGACCGTTGACGACGGCCGTGCGCCAGGAGCTGGGGGTGAGCGCGGCGAGGTTCGGATAGTCGAGCACCGCATCGCCGGAGACGTAGTCGGTGAGGTCGGTGAACTGGGCCTCGAGCATGGGGCCGATGTTCGGGATGCCCTGGTTCGGCGGCACCCACATGAGGTCGGGCAGGTCGCCCGACGCGAGGATCGTCGCGAACTTCTCCGGGTAGGAGTCGATGGCGATGTCGAGGGCGAGGGTCCCGCCGACGGCCTTGTTCAGGCGCTGCCAGAACGGGTTGGCGTCCATCGGCGTCGGCGGGGTGGCGAAGGTCTGCGTGAGCGCGGTGATCTCACCGGAGCTGATCGGCTTCTTCTCGGTGGTCCGGATCAGAGTCTCGGGAGCCTCGAGGTAGACGTTGTGCAGGCCGTCCTCGTTCCCCTCGAGATCGGGAGTGAGGCCTTCGAGTGCCTGATACGTGGGCAGAGCGAGCGATGCGGAGGCATCGGCGCCGCCGTTGCCGCTGCCGGAACTGCTCGAACAGGCCGCGACTCCGCCTGCGACGGCAGCGGCTCCCGTAAGGGTGAAGAGGTCACGTCGACGGATCTGGTAGCGCATCCGGGGTTCCTTTCATGGCGGTGGCGCATCAGTGCGCACCGGTGGGGTGGGGATGTGGGCATCAGCCCTTGATGGCGCCGGTGATGACGCCCTTGGAGAAGTACTTCTGCAGGAAGGGGTAGACCAGGACGATCGGGATCAGCGCGACGACGACGACGGCCATCTTGATGGATTGCGGTGGCGGGGACTGCTGGACGCCCAGCTGGTCGGCGGTCAACGAGGTGCCCTGGATGACGTAGCTGCGCAGGATCATCTGGACGGGCCACAGCGACTGGTCGTTGATGTAGAGCATCGCGTTGAAGAACGAGTTCCAGAACCCGACCGCGTAGAACAGTCCGATCACCGCGATCACTGCCTTGGACAGTGGCAGCACGATGGTGCGCAGGATCCGGAAGTCACTCGCGCCGTCGATGCGGGCAGCTTCGGTGAGCTCGGACGGGATCCCCATGAAGAACGACCTCATGACGATGAAGTTGAAGCCCGCGAAGACCCCCGGGAGGATCAGGGACCAGATGGAGTTGAGCAGGCCCAGCTGCTTGATCATGAGGAACATCGGGATCAGGCCGGGGCTGAAGAACAGGGTCAGGATGATGGCCATGAGCATGAACTTCCCGCCCAGGACGGGGCGGCTCAGCGCGTAGGCCATGCAGATGGTCACGAACAGCGCCAGCAGCGTGCCGACCACGGTGACGAAGACGCTGACGCCGAGGGAGCGGAACACCAGGGGGCTGGCGAAGATCGTCGTGTAGGCCTCGAGCGTCGGATCGGTCGGGAACAGCACGTACCCGCCGGCCTCTCGGATCTGCTCACCGGAGGCCAAGGAGGTGGAGACCACGACGAGCATCGGCACCAGGATAGAGATGCTGATCGCGATGATCACGAAGGTCTTCGCGGCGGCGAGGGGATAGCTGGGCTTCTCCATCCATGCGGGCCGGGTGGACTCCCCGAAGACGAAGCCCCAGATCCGCCGGTGGACCCCGCCTCGACCCTTCCTCCGCTCCGGGGAACGGGCATCACGCGAGGTGGGTGGTGCCGTGGAGGTCTCCTCGGGGAGCGTGTCGGGACGTGCGGTCACTGGGGCCTCCCGCGGTAGATGCCGTCTTCGCCGAGCATGTGCGCGACCTTGTTGGCGATGAGGATGAGGACGGTGCCGACGACGCCCTTCGCGAGGCCGGCTGCGGCACCCATCGACCAGTCGCCTCCGATGACACCCGTGTAGTACGAGTAGGTGTCCAGCACCTCGGCGGTGTCCGCGCCGACGGCGTCGCGCTGCAGGATGAACTGCTCGAATCCGACGGTGAGGATGGACCCGAGGTTCAGGATCAGCAGCAGCACGATGACCGGCCGCATGCCGGGCAGCGTGATGTGCCAGGTGCGCCGGACGCGCCCGGCCCCGTCGGCCGCAGCGGATTCGTACAGGGACTGGTCGATGGCGGAAAGGGCCGCGAGGAAGATGATCATGCCCCAGCCGGCGTCCTTCCAGGCCACTTCCACGACGATGAGCAGGGCGAAGGAGTCGGAATTGGTCATGAACGGGATCGGGTCGAGTCCGCCGCGCATGAGGAACTGATTGATCAGTCCCGCGCCGCCGAGCATCTGCTGGAACAGTGCGATGACCAGTACCCACGAGAGGAAGTGGGGGAGGTACACGATCGATTGGAACGCCTTGCGCATCCGGGGGCTCATCACCGAGTCGACGATCAGGGCCAGCAGGATCGGCAGCGGGAAGAACAGCACCAGCTGGAACGCGGCGTAGACCATGGTGTTGCGCAGGGCGAGGAGAAAGCGGCTGTCGTCCGCGAGGGCGAGGAACTTCTCGAACCCGACGAAGGGGGCCTCGGTGATCGAGTAGTAGGGCTGGTAGTCCTGGAACGCGATCACATTGCCGAGGATGGGGACGTAGAAGAACAGCAGCAGTGCGATGGCCCCGGGGATCATCAGGACCAGCATCTGCCAGTCCTTGCGCAGGCGGCTGCGCAGTGACGGGGCCGACCTGAGCGGCGGGGGCGAGCTGGAACGGTGTGCGGCGGGTGTCCCGCTGATCCGTCTGCTCCTCCCCTTCTCGTGCGGCGCAGCGGACTGCGCGGTGGATGACGTGCTCACGAGATCGGTCCTCTCGGTCGTGCCCGTCGGAGTGGGGCGCTCATCCCCCGGGCCTCGATGCCTTGACAGGGTGAGGTCGAGAGTAAATGCTTTCACCTACTTTGTAAATCGGTTCATCGGCACGGCGTCGATCACCGCTCCTCCGTTCCGGAATCGGGGGTGATGGGATGATCGGCTGCCGTGCCCCTCGTTGAAAGTGGTTCCCCTCCATGACTGACCTCAAGATCGGAGTCATCGGCTTCGGTGCTCGCGGTGGCCTCGCCCGACACGCGCACATGCCGGGGGAGGGATCCCGCGTCACGGTCGTGGCCGACCCGACCGCGCGCAGCAAGGACACGGCGCGCGAGTTGTTCGGGCAGGAGGTGGCCGCCGTCGACACCGTCGACCAGCTCCTGTCGGAGCACGAAGTCGACGCGGTCATGATCCTGACCCCGGATTTCGCTCACGCCGAGGTCGCGCTGAAGACGCTCGCGGCCGGCATCCCCACCTTCTCGGAGAAGCCGATGGCGATCCGCGTCGAGGACACCGACGCGATGCTCGCCCTGGCCATGGAGAAGCGCACCCGCCTGTTCGTCGGGCACAACATGCGCCACATGCCGGTGATCCGGCAGATGAAGGAGATCGTCGACTCTGGCCGGATCGGCCGGGTGCGCGCGATCTGGTGCCGCCACTTCGTGGGCACCGGCGGCGACTTCTACTTCAAGGACTGGCACGCCGAGCGGGAGAAGGCCACGAGCCTGCTGCTGCAGAAGGGCGCCCACGACATCGACGTCATCCACTGGCTGGCCGGTGGCTACACCCGCCGCGTCGCCGGCATCGGTGACCTGGCCGTCTACGGGGACGTGACCGACCGTCGCGACAACTCCGATCGCCGGATGGGCGACTGGTACGACGAGGACACCTGGCCCCCGAGCACCCAGAAGGAGCTGAACCCGGTCATCGACGTCGAGGACATCTCGATGCTGAACATGACGCTGGACAACGGGGTGCTCGCCTCCTACGAGCAGTGCCACTTCACGCCCGACTACTGGCGCAACTACACCGTGATCGGTGACGCCGGGCGGATCGAGAACATGGGCGACGGCAGCGGCGACCAGATCCACATCTGGGAGTCCCGCCGCTCCGGGCCCGGCAGGCCCGACGCGGTCGAGGTCGTCCGTCAGGCCACCGGCGGCCATGGCGGCGCGGACCCGAGCCTGGTCGCCGAGTTCCTGCGTTTCGCCCGGGACGGCGGCGCCACCGAGGTGTCGGTGATCGCGGCCCGCGAAGCCGTGGCCACGGGGGTGTACGGCGCCGAATCGATCCGCAACGGGGGCATGCCCTACGACATCCCGCCGGTCCCGGGCGACGTGCGTGCGTACTTCGACGAGGGACAGGCCTGAACCGTGGTCGGCAGCCGCCCCAATATCGTCCTCGTCGTCTCCGATGACCACGGGTTCGGGGATCTCGGGTTCCGGGACACCGACCCGGCGGTCTCGACCCCGCACCTCGATGCCCTGGCCGCCGACGGGCGGGTCTACGACAATGCGTACGTCACCGCGCCGATCTGCAGCCCGTCGCGTGCGGGCCTGATCACCGGGGTCCACCAGGCACGCTGGGGCTCGCACTGGTTCACCGATTCGGCGATGGCACCGGAGGCGGTCCCCAGCCTTGCCGAGCAGCTCGGCGATCGCGGGTACCGCACCGGATACTTCGGGAAGATCCACTACGGCGCCGACGAGGTGGGCAGCCGTGCCTGCCCTCCCCATCATGGTTTCGAGACTTCCTTCTACGGTCTCGCCGCGCACTCCATGGGGCGCCTGCACTACCTGCATCACTCCCGAGAGCACGAGGAGGCCTACGGCGACGCGGCGCATCGCCACGGCGTCTCCCCGATGTGGGAGGGCACGCGGACGGTCGACTGCGAGCGCCACCTCACCGAGGAGTTCATCGAGCGCACCATAGGTTTCGTCGACGTGCCGGACGATCGTCCCTTCTTCGCCATGGTCGCCTTCAACGCCGTCCACAACTTCACCTGGCAGCTGCCGCAGCACGAGCTCGATGCTCGCGGGCTGCCGCAGCATCCGGATTTCGATGCCGAGACCAACGACTACCTCGACTGGTACGACGGTGCGGTGGAACCGAATCTCGAGAACGGGCGCGAGTACTACCTGGCACAGCTCGAGATCATGGACCGCGAGATCGGGCGCCTGCGCGCTCACCTCGAGGAGACCGGCCTCGCGGAGAACACGATCATCGTCTATATGACGGACAACGGGGGATCGCGCTGCAACTACGGGCGCAACACCCCGCTGGAGGGGTCGAAGTACACCCTGTTCGACGGGGGGATCCGCACCCCGATGCTGATCTCCTGGCCCGGCGTGACGGAGCCCGGCTCGGTCTCCTCGTCGCTGGTCAGCGCCCTGGATCTGGCGCCGACGTTCCTCGCCGCGAGCGGTCGGGGCGTCGAGGACGGTGCCCTGTGCGACGGCATCGATCTGCGCTCCTCCCTCGAGGACGCTTCGGCGCCCGTGCACGACGTCCTCCACTTCGACAACAACTTCCAGTGGGCGGTGCGCACCCCGCAGTGGAAGCTGCGGTACGTCGATCCGGAGTCACCAGCGCGGGCGAGCATCCTCCAGGTGGAGCACACCGACATCGGGCAGGGTCTGCAGCTCAGCCCGTCCGTGCCGACGTTGGCGGGATTGGACGAGACGACGGACCTGGCCGAGCAGCACCCGGACGTCGTCCAGGAGCTGACCGCGATGCACGATCGGTGGCTGGCAGAGATGAAGGAGTCGGCTCAGGCTCTGCTGGCCTGACCCCGGGCCCTCGTGGTGAGGGAGCACCTCGCGACCGCTTCGGGCGCAGCGGACTGCCTCGGGTCCCGGCGCGTAGCATCACTCCATGGCCGAGGAGGCGGAGAAGTGGCTCCGGGCGACGCCCGCTGACCGTGCACGCGCGGCAGCGGATGCGCTGGGCCTCGAGGAGCTCGCGAGCTGGTGCGCCGACGTGCTGAGCGGCCGGTGCGATCTTCTCGGTGCGGGGGATGCAGCGGAGGGCGACCGTGCGCCGGCCCCTCCCGATCCGCGGTGGCTCGGGGTGGATGCCGCGGGGACCTGGGGTGATCCTGCCACCTGGCCGGACCGCGGCATGGGCTACTGGCCCCGAGTGTGGGCGGCCCGGGCCCTGCTGCACCAGTGGCATCCGCTCGCGGCGTCGGCGATCCGCCAGGGACTCTCGGATCCGGCGTGGCGGGTACGAGAGATGTGCGCCAAGGTCGTGGCCCGCTACGAGGAGTCGATAGCGGCCGACGAATGTGCCCGCCTGGCCGAGGGGGACAGCACCCCGAGGGTTCGGGTGGCAGCGCTGAGGGCACTGGGCGTGGTGGGAGAGTCCGAGCACACGCCGGTGGTGCTCGCTGCACTCGATGACCAGGAGCGCGCCGTCGCCCATGCCGCGGAACGCGCACTGGCCACGATCCAGCAGCGCCTGGACCGACGGTTCGATCGGTGACCCGACGGGGACCACAGAGCGACGGTGATCGAAGGGTCCGGCTATCGGGTCGCCGCCGCGATGCTGTTCTTGTAGCCCTGCGGCATCGGCGCGTCCAGCGCCTCCTCGGGAGTGAACCAGCGGAGGTCGGAGTGCTCCTCACTGACGAGCAGCGACGCATCGGCGGCCGGGGCTGCGAGGTAGGTGACGATGCAGATGCGGCCCAGCTCGCCGAGATCGTAGATCCAGGAGTCGAGGAGCGGGCCGACGGCGATGGCGATGCCCGCCTCCTCCAGGAGCTCACGGCGCAGCGCATCCTGGGGCGAGGCGTCGATCAGATCGGGCCGCCCGCCGAGCAGCTCCCACTCCTGGCGCGGGTTGCGGCCGAGCAGGACCCGCCCACCACCGTCGAGCAGGACGACTTTGAAGGAGACGTTCAGCGCCACAGGTCAGCTCACGGTGCCGCAGGCGCGGACGGAGCGGCGTCGGCCTGTTCGTGCTGGAACCATTTCTCCGTCACGGCCGCTTCGGGGTCTATGCCCATCTGGCGCGCGTAGACCAGGCACATCCCCAGCACGTCCCCGACCTCGTCGGCCAGGACGCGGCGCTGCGCCTCCGCGGTCAGCCCACGGTCACGGCTCTGCCCGGTCGCGGTGAGATGGGCCTGGGCGAGTTCCCCGACCTCCTCGGTGAGCTTCAACAGAGCCCACTCGGCGGATCGATCGATGCCGTAGACCTCCGCGTACTGGGTGGAGAGCTTCTCGATCCGGTCGGCGATGTGGTTCAGGTCCATCCGGGCAACGTACACGTGGAGCCGCGCCGGCGCGCTCCGGCGTTCCGGAGGGGCGCGCCGTCTCGGCGACGTCAGATCGGCCGGGTGACGATCTCGCCGACGTCGTAGGCGGCCAGCGACGCGGCGACGTCGTGCATGGTGGCAGCGCCGGCGTGCAGCGGGAACGCCGCGGCGACGAAGCCATCGGGCCGCACCAGGTACAGCCGGTCCTCGCGCAGGCGCCCACGCGGGTCGGGCGCGAAGGCGAGAGGCCCCTCGACCCAGTCGGGCACGGCCGGCCGGTCCGCGGCGGCGCCGTAGGTGTGCAGCTGCCAGGTCAGCGCCCGGAGCGACTCGGCGTTGTCGTCGGTGGGCGGGAGGCGCAGGCCGACGGCGCGGTCGCGCGCCCACCGCGGCAGCTGCTGCCCGGGCGGGTGGGCGTGATACCGGATCCGGTACTGCCCGAGCAGGCCGCCGGCGTAGGGCCCGAGCCGGGTGCTGAGCAGTCGCGGCGCCAGCACAGCCATGACGTCGCGGGCGCGCCGGCGCACGAACGCGGTCCTGCGGCCAGGTCGTGCGATCACCCCGAAGACGCGGTCCGTGGCGTTGATCAGGGTGAGCGCGACGGGTCGGCGCTCGCGCTCGTAGCGGTCCAGCGCCGCGTCGGCGAGGTGACCTGCGGCGACGTCGGCGAGGAGGTTGGCGAGGTGGTGGGCGTCCTGCAGGCCCGTGTTCATGCCTTGGCCGCCGACGGGGGAATGGACATGCGCGGCGTCCCCCGCGAGGAACACGGCTCCCTGCCGGAAGCGGGTGGCGACGCGGTGGTGGACCTGGTAGGCGGAGAACCAGTCCACGGTGTCGTAGTCGATCTCCAGGTCGGAACGAGCCTCCGCCAGGGCGGCCTCCTGGACCGGGTGGTCATCGCCGTGCAGCCAGATCAGGCGCACATGCCCACCGGGGCCCAGGGGGAAGATCACCGCGAACTTCTCCTCGCCGAAGCGGGCGGCCAGGGTGTTGTCGGGCAGGCCGGTGACCCCGTGCAGGTCGGCGACGCAGAAGGTGGCGTCATCGGTGACGCCCTCGAAAGGAAGGCCCAGCTGATGGCGCACCGGAGAGCTCGCCCCGTCCGCGCCGATGCACCAGCGCGCCCGGATCCGCAGCGGGCCGTCGGGCCCCTCGATCAGCGCCTTCACCTGCTCGTCGCCGGGCCGCGTGCCCGCGGCCAGGGTCTCCAGGCGATGACCCCAGAGGACAGGGTGTCCGTGATCCGCCAGTGTCCCGGACAAGAGCTCCTCGTTCCGGGACTGCTCGAAGATCTGCGCCCCGGGGAAGGGGGTCCAGCCGTCCTGCATCCGGGCGATGTCCACCCGGCCGGCAGCCCGACGGCCCTGTTCCCCGCGGATCTGGATCCGGACGGCGGGCGTGGCGCCGTCGAGCACCTCCTGCGCGAGGCCCAGCTGGTCGTAGATCTCCATGCTGCGTGCCTGGACCACCAGCGCCCGGGATTCGCGCGTCGGCCCCGGCTTGCCATCGATCACGAGGGCGCGCACGCCGCGTCGGGCCAGCACCAGCGCAGCCATCAGTCCGGTGGGGCCGGCGCCGACGACGAGCACGTCGGTCTCGAGCAGGGGCGGGGCACTGGCACTGGCCATCTCGTCACCTCAGGGACGTGGATCGACCTGGTGCAGGCCGTGGCTCCACGGTAGCCCTGCCTGTCGGGGCGCGCAGGCGGACCGCAGGGCCTGCGCGCCCCGCGGCCTCAGCCCTTCTGTCGTCCCTTGAAGCGGGGGTCCTTCTTGTTGATGACGTAGATGCGACCGCGCCGCCGCACCACCTGGGCGCCGGGCTTCGCGATCAGCGAGCGCAGGGAGTTGCGGACCTTCATCCCTGGGCCTCCGGTTCGCCGGTCCTCTGCCCATAGCGGCGACGGAACTTCTCGACGCGACCGGCGGTGTCGAGCACGGTGGCCTTCCCGGTGTAGAAGGGGTGCGAGGCCGAGGAGACCTCGACGTCGATCACGGGGTAGTCCTTGCCGTCCTCCCAGGTGATGGTCTTCTCGGAGCTGCGCGTGGAGCGAGTGAGGAAGGAGAGGTCTCCGCTCGCATCACGGAAGACGACGGGCCGGTAGTCGGGGTGGATTCCTGGTTTCATGCTGATGTCCTGTCACGGGGAGGGGTGTGGTGGGCGGTCGTGCGGAGCGTGGACGGCGAGCTCACCAGCTGGACTTCGTGATGCCGGGCAGCTCGCCCCGATGGGCGGCGGCGCGGAAGCGGACCCGGGAGAGCCCGAAGGTCCGCAGGTAACCGCGCGGGCGGCCGTCGATCGCGTCGCGGTTGCGCAGACGGGTGGGGCTCGCGTCCCGGGGCAGGCGCTGGAGCGCGCGCTGGGCCAGGACCTTCTCGCTCGTGGAGGCCGACGGGTCCCTGAGGGTCCGCTTGAGGGCACGGCGCTGCTCGTCGTACCGGGCGACGGTCTCGCGGCGGCGGAGGTCCGCGGCGATCTTCGAGGTCTTCGCCATCAGCGCTCCTCCCGGAACTCGACGACGGCCCGGATCCTGGGATCGAACTTCCGCATGATCATGCGGTCCGGGGTGTTGCGGCGATTCTTCGTGGTCATGTAGGTGAAGCCGGTGCCGGCCGTGGAGCGCAGCTTGATCGTGCTGCGCACGTCGTTCTTCTTCGCCATGGGGCGGAGTCCTTTCAGGGTCAGAGCTTCTCGCCGCGCGCCAGGATCTCGGCGACGACGGATTCGATCCCGCGTCGATCGATGATGCGCAGGCCACGGGCGGAGACCCGCAGCCGTACGGTCCGGCCGAGGGACGGGACGAGGAAGCGCTTCTTCTGGATGTTGGGATCGAAGCGACGCGAGGTGCGTCGATGAGAGTGGGAGACGGACCGACCGAAGCTCGGTGCGGCTCCGGTGACTTGACAACGTTGCGACATGAACAGCGATACTAGTTATTGAGAATCATTATCGGCAAGCAGGAGAGTGAGTCACCGCATGGCTGAGGATCGTCAGATGGATGGAGAGCCGTCGGATCGTGGAGCCGGAGCCGGCCCTCGCGGGCCGAGCCTCCCGTCGGGCTCCGGTCGAGCTCGGGGGGCCCGGAGCCCGCAGCGCGGCGCCAAGTCCCCGTCGGGCCCGCGCGCCGTTCCCGTCGCGATCCTCACCGCCGTGGACACGGTGCGTCGCGACTCCCTGGTGGCGAGCCTCCTGCTCGACCTTCCCGGGGCCGTCGAGCTGCGCTACGAGGTGGAGGCGGAGACTGCGGTTCTGCGCCGTCTGGTGGTCGGGCCCGGCGGTGTGCTCGAGGACGTGGAGGTCGAGCTCGAGCACCCCTGCGTCTCCTGCGCGATGCGGGAGGACGCGGTGCCGGCGCTGGACCGTCTGGCCAGGGACCCGCGGATCGGCGGGATCCTGCTCGTCCCGCCGATCAGTGCGGACCCCTCGATCGTTGCCGGAACTCTCGTACGTGAGCAGGGGCGATGGCGTCTGTCGGGGGCCACCGCGGTGCTCGGTGCCGCCACCGCGCTCCATGATCTGCTCGGGGACGACACGCTCGCCGAGCGCGGGCTGCCGTGGGCTGCGGAGGATCAGCGCAGCGTCGGAGAGGCGCTCGCCGCCCAGATCGAGTACTCCGACCTGATCGTGGTGGACGGCATCGACGGCGAGGAGGCCGCTGCCGGTCTCGAGCTCGTCGAGCACCTGCGGTCCACGGACCAGCTGCTGGCCACCTCCCTCTACGAAGTCGATGCCCGCGCGGTGGTCGGCGACCGACTCGACCACGGGGCGGGCCTCGCGCGACGCGACCCACGGACCGTCGAGTCCTACGGAGGGCCGTCGGATCACGGCACCTGGACTCTCGACCTGTCCTCGAGGCGGCCGTTCCACCCGCGGCGATTCCTCGAGAACGTCGAAGCTCTCGGGTCGGGCCGCCTTCGTGGCCGCGGCCGCTTCTGGGTCCCCGACCGCCCGGGCACCGTCTGCCAGTGGGACGGGGCCGGAGGTCAGGTCTCGATCGGGGCGGTCATCGAGTCCGGTCGCGACCTGCCGACCACACGTCTGGTCGTGACCGGGGTCGAGGCTGGCGATGCGCTCCGGGTGCGACACGCCTTCTCCCGAAGCCTGCTGACCCCGGAGGAGTGGGCCCTCGGCCTCGCCCCGTGGATGGGGGTGGAGGACGAGCTCGCCCCGTGGCTCGGTGAGCGCGGCGCCGAGGAGCGGCGCATCGCGTAAGGGACGGGGGCGGCCCCGGTTCGAGGTCCGGGGCTGCCCCTTCCTGCGCTCTCAGGCCGTGGCGCTCCGAGCGGTGACGACGTTCTGCGCGTAGCGACGACGGAACTTCTCGACGCGACCGGCGGTGTCGAGGACCGTGGCCTTCCCGGTGTAGAAGGGGTGGGAGGCCGAGGAGACCTCGACGTCGATCACGGGGTACTCCCTGCCGTCCTCCCACGTCACCATCTTCTCGGACGTGCGGGTGGAGTTGGTCAGGAACGAGTGGTCGGCGCTCGCATCGCGGAAGACGACGGGGCGGTACTCGGGGTGGATGTTCTTGCGCATGGGATTCCTTCCGGGTCGAGTCGCAGCTGCGCCGTGGAGTGCCGGCGCCAGGTGCGGTCTCTTTCAACAAGCTGGAGGGGCGAAAAATTCCCGACCAGTCGTGAGGCCGGAGGGTGCGAGGTCAGTCCGCCTCGGGTTCCCGGTGACCTCGTCGGGCGTCGTTGTCCACGATCATCAGCACGTCGGCCGGCCCTCCCTCGGAGCCGAAGGCGTGCGGGAGCATCGTGGGGAACTCCGCGCTCTGATTCGCCTCGATCCGGTACCTGCGCTCTCCCAGCAGCAGGATCGCGGTGCCGGAGAGCACCACCATCCACTCGTGGCCGGGGTGAGCCCTCATACGGGAGGGCTCCGGGGGAGGGTCGGTGAGCCGTCGGCGCAGGATCAGGGAATCGGGGTCGCGGCGGATCTGCCAGCGCAAGGAGTCCAGGCCGTGGTCGACGACAGGATGGGAGACGACCTCGTCGGCTGCGGTCTCGACCAGTTGATCCAGGCTCGTGTCGAGGATGCGGGCCAGGGTCACCAGTTGATCCAGGGCGAGTCGACGCTGCCCGTTCTCGATCCGGGAGAGGGTGGACTGGCTGAGGTGGGCGCGCGCGGCGAGATCGGCGAGGGACAGGCCCCGCGCGATCCGCAGGGCGCGGATCCGCTTGCGCACGAGGCCGTCGAGATCATCAATGTTTTGCGACATGGGCAAGATACTATGCCGCATGGGCAAAACGTGTCTAGAGTCGTCGGCAGAGACCCGGGCTTCGCCCTGGTCGACACCCTCGACGAAAGGCCCCACCATGACGACGCCAGAATCCGCGTCTGCTCCGACCGCCACCGCCGCGGACGCCCTCCCCACCGAACTCCTCGACGTCGCCGTGATCGGCGGCGGCGCGGCCGGCCTCAACGGCGCGCTCATGCTCGTGCGGTCCCGCCGCTCGGTCGTCGTCATCGACAGCGGCTCCCCGCGCAACGCCCCGGCCGACGCGATCCACGGCCTGCTCGGCAACGAGGGCACCCCGCCCGCGGAATACCTCGAGCGCGGCCGGCGGGAAGTGCGCCAGTACGGCGGCCTCATCGTCTCCGGCGCGGTCGTCTCGGCGCGCGCCGCCGAGCCGTCTGCCGAAGGGGATCTGCGCTTCGAGCTCGAGCTCGCCGACGGTCGCCGCCTCACCGCGCGCCGTCTGCTGGTCGCGACCGGTCTGCGCGATGAACTGCCCGAGATCCCGGGCCTCGCCGAGCACTGGGGTCAGAGCCTCGTGCACTGCCCCTTCTGCCACGGCTGGGAGGTGCGCGACGAGCCGATCGGGATTATCGCCACCCGCCCAGCTTCCACCCACCAGGCGCTCATGTTCCGCCAGCTCAGCGACGACATCATCGTCTTCACCCACGGCTTCACGCCCGACGAGGAGTCCCGCGAGCGCTGTGCGGCGCGTGGCATCTCGATCATCGAGACCGGGGTCCAGGAGATCGTTCCGACCGAGGGTGGCGACGTGGCCGGCGTGCGCCTGATCGGCGGCGAGCTCGTCCCGCGCTCGGTGCTCGTGGCCGCGTCGGTGATGCACCCGCGCACCGAGGGACTCGACGGACTGGGCCTGGCGCTCGAGGAGGTCCCCGGAGGCATGGGGGAGAAGATCTCCACCAGCTTCGCCGGGGCGACCGAGGTCCCCGGCGTGTGGGTGGCGGGCAACGCTGCAGATCCCAGTGCCCAGGTGGGGCCGTCGGCCGCGGCCGGCTCGCTCGCCGGCGGTCACATCAACGGCATGCTGGTGATGGCAGATGCCGATGCAGCCGTTGCCGCCCAGCGGGAGGGCGTCGCCGTCTGATCGTCGCCCGCAGACGGAACGAGCCGTGCAGCGCGCGCCGGGGACAGGATCCTCGGCGTGTGCTGCACGGCTCGCACTGCAGGGTTCGATCTGCAGGGCTGTGCCCGGGGGCCACCCGACAAGGGGTGGGGCCCAGGGCCTGCCTGGTCAGGCCCGGCCGGCGTCGACGCTCTCGCGACGGCGGGAGCGCACGGGCCGACGGCCGGAGGTCGCCTTCTGCGCGGTGCGGCGGCGGGCGAGGTGCGCCGCCGAGGAGACGTCCACGTCGATGACCGGGTAGACGTTGCCGTCCTCCCAAGTGGTGGAGTGCTCGGTGGCGCGATTCGACCGGGTCAGGAACTTGACGTCGGCGCTCTGGTCGCGGAAGACGACCGTGCGGTACTGGGTGTTGTGCGTGTTCTTCATGGTGTTCTCCTTCGTCGGCGCGGGGCCGACGGTGTCTGTGGTCGGCTCGAGGCCGAGGTGATGTGCGGTGCCGGCGTCAGGCCGGCGAGGTGTCGCGACAGTGATCAGCCCGATGTGGAAAGCGGGCGTTCGCCAGCGCGCATCCGGGTGCGGGTGCCCACGGAGTCCGCCGAGGAGGCGGGGTGGTCGCAGCGCGGTTGCGCAGGCTGTGCGGATCGGGCTCGTGGTGCGCTGCCTCCGTGGCAGCGCAGCGGGCCGGGACCGTCGCGGTGGTCGACCGGGCAGACGTTCTGCCCAGGTGGCGGGGAGCTCCGCCGGGATGGCTGTGGAAAGTGCCTATCCGTGCCACGGTTCGACCACCCGTGACCGTGTCGGACACTATCACCACCCAACGGCGGGGGTCACGGGTTTATTCCGCACGTCTCGTCCGGGTGCCTGCATGTGTCCCGACCAGGAGCCGCGTCCGGCCGAGGCCGTCAGCCGGCCTGGGCCGGATCCCACCGCCGCAGCGGCGAGACAGCGTCGATGCAGTCGCGTCGGAAGCCGTCCTCGTCGCGCACCACGTTCGAGGCCAGCGGGATCTGGTGCGAGGCGCTCTCCAGGATGTGCATCAGGTACCCGGCGGTGTTCGGCAGCGCGATGACGTCCCCGACGGCGACACCGCGCGGGAATCGCAGACGGCGGCGCTGGATCAGCTCCGCCTCGATGCAGTACGCACCGACCAGGAAGCCGTCCACCGGCGCGGACGGGGTCCCGCCGGCGCTGACCAGCACAGGGTCCACCAGGAAGTCGTCGGAGGTCGACCGGCACTGGGTACGGTTCATCTCCAGCCCGATCAGCGGAATCCCATCGCTGGTGCTGGTGCGCTGGAGGACCCGCGCCAGCGTCATCCCGCAGCCGTCGAGCATCGACCGGCCGGGCTCGCACCGCAGCTCGAGACCCCGTTCCCGCAGCGCCTCGGCGACGCGGGTGCCGGCCAGGGCCTCCGCGTCGAGCAGAGTGCGCAGCCAGGGCCCGCGGATCATCTCCTGGTGGTATGGGTAGACCTGCCGCAGCGGTTCGCCGCGCCAGGTCAGGCTCTCGCTCGGTGTCTCGGCCTGGTGAGCGTGGGCCTCCCAGAAGGCGCCCCATTGCGCGGCGTCGTCGAGATAGGACATGGGGAGCCCGCCGCCGATGTCGAGGAAATGGGGCCGGTGGCCCATCGCCCGGAGTGCGTCGACCAGCTCGAGTGCTTCCCCGACGGCGCGAGCGCGGGCGTAGGGGTCGTACCCGTGCAGGTGGAAGTGGATCCCCTCGATCCGCAGCCCGTCGTGGGCGGCGTCGCGGGCCTCGGCCCAGTGCTGCCAGGTCGGCGCGGATTCTCCGAAACGGGTGGGGCCGACGAGATCGCTCGGCGTCGGGGCGAGACGCAGTGCGACCGGGCGCTGGGTGCCGGGCGTCGCGTGGCCGGTCGGAGCGTCGGCGAGCTCGGTGTCGACGGCGGCGGCCTCGTCGAGGTTGTCCAGCACCAGCATGGCCCCGGAGTCCAGCGCGAGGCGCAGCAATGGTCGCGGCTTCATCGCGGCGGTGACCACGACGTCGTCGGCGGGAACGCCCAGTTCGAGGACCTGTTCGAGCTCGCGATGGCTGCCGACGTCCAGACCGAGTCCGGCCTGATGTACGGCGGTGACCATGCCGAGCGTCTTGTTCGCCTTGCGGGCCACGAAGATCCGCAGGTCGACCCCGTCGGCGTCGGCGACGGCGGTCAGTTCGGCCGCATTGCGCGCGAGCGGAGCGAAGTCGTGGACGTTCAGCGGGCTGCCGTACTCCTCGAGCAGCGCCGTGCAGGCGGCGGGGTCGGCGAGCAGGTCCCGCATCCACGGTTCGAGCCGGGCCGACAGCGGCGGCAGGCCCCGACATGCCGCGCGCAGAGCGTCGGGGCGCTCGCGGTCGGCAGGTGCGAGATCGGCTGAGCCGGGTGAGGGCGTCATCGTGGGGATTTCCCGTCCTATCCGGCGGCGGGACGCGCCGCGTGGGCATCGAGGAGAGATTCTTACAGGTCTGCGGTGTCGAAGGGGCGATTGACCACGGGCGCCCCCGCCGTCTCCTCGACGAGATGCGCGACGCGAGCCGCCCAGCGCCCGCTCTCGGCATGCAGGTGACGGTTGAGGGTGTCGTGGCCGATCACGTGGTCCTCCGTGGGGCGGCCGAGGAGGGCGAGGCCTTCGGCCCTGCTCCCGGCGGCGGTCACGGCAGTGGCGTCGGACGCCACGATCGCGCCGCGTCTGCCCGGTCGCAGGGAGACCAGGCCGCGGCTCAGCAGATGCTGCGCGAGCGGATCGCCGGTCCCGAGCAGTCCCGGCGGCGACAGCACAGCGTCGACCACCACATCGGGCCCGGCGCATCCGTCGGGCGTGCCGTGCACGCCGTCGCGGGTGATGGCGGTGCCGGCATCGACCCAGGACAGATCCACCGCGCCGGAGTCGATCATCGCGAGCAGCTCACGGGCGGTGTCCAGGGGAGGACCGAACGCACAACGGTCCAGCACCTGCTCGGCGGCCCGGAACCGCGACCAGGCCTCCTCGCTGACGTCACTGCCGCGCAGTGCTGTCGTGAAGTGTGGGTACAGCAGCACCCAGGCACGGCCCAGCGCCCACGCCGGCCCGGGCGCGCGCGAGCCCTCCGCGACAGCCACGCTGCGCCGCAGGGCCCGCTCGGCCCGACCGGGGCCGGGTGGCAGATCGGGTTCTGCACCGCTGGCCAGGGTGTGTGCGACCGCCCGACGGCAGGTCTCGGCCGAAGGGCCGGCGCCCGTCGAGGGGGCCGCCGCGACGAGGTGTGCAGCGACATCGACGGCGACCTCGAGGATCCGGTCGAGAAGGTGGTCGGGGTCGAGGTCACCCGCGGTGCGGCGGGCGATCACCATGGCCAGCTGGCGCCGGCCGCCCTCGAGCGTCCGCTCAAGTGCCGGAGACAGCGGGGCGCCGGGGTCGGGCTTCGCATCCAGCAGGAGGCCGTGGCGCGTGGTCGGCCAGATCACCGCCGGCTCCTCAGCGCTGCGCTCATGGACCAGGCCCGTGGACCCTTCGGGGTCCGGCAGGAAGCGGGCGCCGCGACCGCGTGTGAGCGTGAGCGCCGCATCGATGAAGGTCAGCGCTCCGCCGCGCACCGCGACCCGGCAGCCGGCGGGAACATGCTCGGGGGCGAGCATGGTGCCGACGGGCAGCACGGCGGGCCGCAGGGGGAGCGGCGATCGCCAGGCAGTGGCGAGCGCGTCGTCGTGGCCGGAAGCGTGACCGGTGGCCAGCAGGACGTCGTCGAGCGGGCCGATCGTGGTCGACGCCGTGCCCGGGACCGGGGCTGCGGAGCCCTCGGCCGGGACGTCGGCGACCTCGAGCAGCCAGCTCGCGCCGTCGCGACGGACCGCGACCGCCCGGCCGCAGTGCTCGTGGAAGGAGCCGTGGAGCTCGAGCGCCTCTCGCATCGCCTGCCAGCGGAGGCTGAGGTACCGGCCGACGATCGCGCGGGGCGGGTAGGGCTCCGTGGCCAGCTCCGGGTGGGCGCTGCTCGCCCAGTCGGGGAAGGACGCCATGGCGCTGGTCGCGGGCGCGTCGAGGATCGTCGAGCTGACGTTCAGTCGCAGGTGAGGGGGCTGGAACGGGTCGTAGGCGGTGCCGGTGCCGGGATGGGGCCCGGGGTCGACGACGATGACCTCGAGCAGTGACCCGGCGCAGGGATCGCCGTCGGCCCCACCGGCCCTCTCGGCGAGCCGCGCGGCCAGCTCCTCGAGCGCGAACAGGGCCTTCGGGCCGGCCCCGACCACGGCCAGGCGCAGCGGCGTCCCGGACCGGTCGCCTCCGGCCGCCGCGTCGTCGGCCCTGTGCTCAGCCACGTCGCGCGGAGGTCTGCAGCGAGGCGGCGGCCTGCACCAGGGCGTCGGCGTCGGCCCCGAGGGTCTGCTGGACCCAGGCGTCGTCGTAGACCGTGTCGAGGTAGGGCACGCCACCGTCATGCACGATGAATGCCACCCGCGAGCCCGGTGCGAGCTCCGGGATCAGCGAGCCCAGTGAGTGGACGATGCCGCCGGTGGAGGCGCCGGCGAGGATGCCCTCGCGGCGGGCCAGCAGGCGTGCCCCGACCACGCAGTCCAGCCCGCTGACCCGCACCACCCGATCCGGATCGACGGTGCGGGAGATGTCGGTGACCACGCCCGCACCCAGGCCCGGCAGCGGGCGCGGGGCGGCCGTGCCGCCGAACAGGACGCTGCCCTCGGCGTCGACCGCGACCGTGCGCGTGTCCATGGAGTGCTCGCGGAGGTAGGCGGTGCACCCGGCGATCGTGCCCGTCGTGCTCACCGCCGCCATCAGCACGTCCAGGCGATGGTCGGTGGCCTCGGCGATCTCGGCCATGGTGCCGGCCGCGTGCGCGCCGGGGTTCGCGGCGTTGCCGTACTGGTAGAGGTTCACGGCGCCCGGGAGCTGCTCGAGCAGCTGCTCGACGCGGCGAAAGCGAGCGGTGAGCAGGTCGCCGGTCTCCGGGTCGGGCTCGGAGACCATCTCGACCTCCCCGCCCAGCGCCCGGATGGTGGCCACCGTGGTCGCATTGGTCCGGGAGTCGACGACGCACACGAAGCGCACGCCGTACGTGGCGCACACGCGCGCCAGCGCCACGCCGAGGTTGCCGGAGCTGGACTCGACCACCGTGCCGCCGACGGTGAGCCGGCCGTGCTCGAACGCGTCGCGCACCATCGCCAGCGCCGGGCGGTCCTTGGTGCTGCCGCCGGGATTGACGGACTCGAGCTTGGCGAGGATCTCGATGCCGGAGCTCGGGAACAGGTGGTCGAGACGGATCAGGGGGGTGTGGCCGACGGCTGCGGAGATGCCGAGGGTGATACCGGGGGCGACAGGACCAGGCGTGCCGAAGCCGGGCTGCGGGGCGCTCTGCGCGACGTGTGTGCTCACCTTCGTCAAAGTACGGCACCGCGGGGCGCGTGCCGAGGGAGTTCTCGACCTTCCCCGGTACCACCACGCACCGCGGGTGGGGGACGACGGGTGTGCTAGCAGGAAATCGTCCCAGGCAGGATGCGCGCAGGGGTGGGATCACGGTGCGCCGGAGGCCCGCGCACCCGGGTGGATATCGGTACCGAACGGTCGGGTGCGTACCCGGGCGAGAGGGTGCTTGTACCGTCGGGAACGACGGCACCGGCCACGCGGAAGGAACCCTGATGAACGACGACACCCCGGCTCCGCAGGACCTCGTGGACACGCTCCCCGGCGGCGCAGACGATCCGCACCCGGGCCACCAGGGTGGAGGCGAGGGCCCGGAACGGACGGCCGACGGCCGGTACATCGTGGTGCGCGGCCGCCGCTGGCGGGCCACCGACTCCGAGCTTCCCGAGGAGGTCGCCCGGAACCTGCGCTCGGAGCTGGGACGGGCCCGCTCCGCGATCGGCCGGGCCGAGGATCCCGACGTCGTGCGGGCCTGGCGCGACCGGGTCCAGCTCGCCAAGGAGGGACTGGGGGAGCGCGGCCAGGCCTGGTGGGAGATGACGGTGGCCGACCGCGCGGAGCGGGCCCGCGAGCGCCTGGATCGCCTGCGCTCGTCGGACCCTCCGGCGTAGGTCAGGCGGGCCGGTCGGCTCCGCGGAGCTCCCCGCGGCGGTGGATGTCGAGGTCGGTGCGCCCCTGCAGCAGATCGGGATGCAGCGCCCGCAGATCCGAGGGATAGTCCCCGTCACGCAGACGACGATAGGGGCGGTTCTGCTCCGTCCCGAGTCCTTCGATCCGAGCAGTCAGCCGTCGCGTCTCGCGCTCGACGCCCTGCGTGGTCAGCGCGTCGGCGTCGTGCACCACGTGCAGGTCCAGGACGTCGATCCCGACGTACCAGAGCGCTCCATGCGTGAGGGGGAACAGCAGGGAGTCGAGGTCGCCGCTGAGCCCTCGGGGCCCGATCGTGCGTTCGTCCTCGCCGGCGGTGACCACGATCAGGGCCTTGCGCCCGGTGAGCCCGCCGTCGCCGTAGCGCCGCGGGATGCGGAGCGCCGGGTCCAGCTCGTTGTCGTACGCGAAACTGTCGGTCAGCACTCGGTCCAGCCAGCCCTTGAGGATCGCCGGCGGCCCGTACCACCACAGGGGGAACTGCAGGACGAGCAGCTCGGCGTCCGCGAGCTTCTCGTGCTCGGCCACCACATCCGGCTGCTCCCTTCCCTGAGTGTGGGCCTCCCCGGCGAGCACCGCGAGATTGCCGGCCCTTCCCGCGGGCTGACCGAGGTCTGGCTCGCCGAGAACCGGATCGAAGCCCTGGGCATACAGATCCGAGGTCGCGACGTCGTGGTCCTGGGCCAGTGCGTGGACGCCGCTGCGGAACAGATGCCCGTTCAGGGATTCCTGGCGCGGGTGGGCGAGAACCCACAGGGCGGAGCCGGGCGTCGGCGGATGATTCAGGGTCATGAGGTCTCCTGGTGCAGAGGTGAGGTCCGGAGCGGCGGGCTCCGGGGTACTCGACCAGTCCACTCCGGGAGCGCGAGACGGTGAATGCTCACAACGCCGGAATCGATGTGCGAGCGTCTAAAGTGGAGGGGTGGACACGCTCTCCGAAATGCTCGACAACATCCGGTCCTCGGGTGCGCTGATCGGGCAGAGCCTGCTCGTGGCGCCCTGGACGGTCCGTCACGAGGCCGGCTCCTCCCTCGCCGTCGTGGCGATGCTCCGTGGGGAGGGGTGGATCGTGCGGGACGGGGCCGAACCGACCCGTCTGGGCACTCGTGATCTCGCGATCCTCACCGGCCCCGGTACCAGCCTGCTCACGAGCGATCCCAGCGGGAGGACGCCGCCTGTCTGCGTGCTCACCGGTGACGGCGTGTGCACGGACGCGCTGGACGCCCCGCTCGCCGAGGACCGGATCGGGCTCGGCGGGAGGGCGGGGCGGTCGCAGCTGGAGAACGATCACCTGCTGCTCACGGGGTCGTTCCCGACCTCGGGTCGGATCTCCGAGCGCCTGCTCGACGCCCTGCCACCGGTGTTCGTGGTGCCGCGGGCCCAACAGCGATCGCGGGCGCTGGGGCTGCTCGAGGACGAGCTCGACGGTGGGGAGCCCGGGCAGCAGGCCGTGCTCGACCGCCTGCTGGACCTGGTGCTGATCGGTGCCCTGCGCGACGGCTTCGCGCTTCCGGGGGCGGCGCCCCCCGCGTGGTTCGGTGCGGCCGGCGATCCGGTGGTGGGCCCCGCCCTCAGTGCGCTGCACGCCGACCCGGCCCACCCCTGGTCGGTGGAGTCGCTGGCCGAGGAGGCGCGGGTCTCCCGAGCCACCTTCGCGCGACGCTTCGCCGAGGTGATGGGGGAGCCGCCGATCTCCTACCTCGCCGGATGGCGACTCTGCCTGGCCGCGGATCTGCTCCAGGACAGCGAGGACACCCTCGAGGCGATCGCGCACCGGGTGGGCTACTCCAGTGCCTACGCTCTCAGCGCGGCCTTCACCCGGGAGTATGCCCTGAGGCCGAGCCGGTACCGAGTGCTCTCCCGGAACCGCGCGGCGTAGGTCGTGACCCGCCGCGCGGATCGCCAGGGGTCGGCACGACAAGTTCGGCGCTCCGCCGCCTCGTGATCACCCGGGCGTCACCCGGATTCTCCCCCCGCATCGCACCCTGAGTTCACCCTCGTCCCCGTTCTCGGGAGCTCCTCATGTCACAGGACACCGCACCGCCCCGCGCCGATCTCCCGACCGAGCAGACAGGATTCCTCGGCCCGGACCGCTGGTGGCACGTCAGCTTCGGGCTCCTGATGGCCATCGCCCTGGTCGGTTTCACCCTCTGGTCCTTCGGGTACATCGGTGAGGAGGCGAACCGCACGATCTTGATCACCACGATCATCTTCGGGCTCTTCATGGCCTTCAACATCGGGGGCAACGACGTCGCCAACTCGTTCGGCACCTCCGTCGGCGCCGGCACCCTGAGCATGAAGCAGGCGCTCATGGTCGCCGCGATCTTCGAGGTCAGCGGTGCCGTGCTCGCGGGCGGCGAGGTGACCGACACGGTGCGCAGCGGCATCGTGGACCTCGACGCCGTGGATCTCGCGCCGGCGGACTTCGTGTTCATCATGATGTCGGCGCTGCTGGGTGCCGCCGTCTGGTTGATGATCGCGACCCGCATGGGCTGGCCCGTCTCGACCACCCACTCCATCATCGGCGGCATCGTCGGCGCTGCGCTGACCGTCGGCGTCCTCACCGGCACCGGCGGCGCAGAGATGATCCAGTGGGGCCAGATCGGCCAGATCGCCTTCTCCTGGGTCCTCTCGCCCCTCCTCGGGGGCCTCGTGGCCTGGGTTCTCTTCGGTCGGATCAAGAAGTACATCCTGGTCTACAACGACGAAGCCGACGCGAAGCTGCGTGAGTTCAAGACCGCACGCGCTGAGCTGCGGCGCGCGCACAAGACCTCGTTCGAGCGGCTGGACGAGCTCCAGCAGATCTCCTACTCCAATGCGATGACGCGGGACGCCGTCACCGTCACGCAGCGCGACTTCGATCCCGAGGAGCTGGAATCGGACTACTTCCGGCGCCTGCACGCGATCGAGAACGAGCGCGATGCCGTGGACCCCCATCGCGCCCTGGAGATCTGGGTGCCGCTGCTGGCGGCGTTCGGCTCGATCGTCATCTCCTCGATGCTGCTGTTCAAGGGCCTGAAGAACCTCAACCTGGAGATCAATTCGGTCGGCAACTTCCTGATCATGGGCATGATCGGCGCCGCCGTGTGGATGGCCGTGTTCATCTTCGCCAAGACCCTGAAGAATCAGACGCTCTCCCGCTCCACCTTCCTGCTGTTCAGCTGGATGCAGGTGTTCACCGCCGCCGCGTTCGCTTTCAGCCATGGCTCCAACGACATCGCCAACGCCATCGGGCCCTTCGCGGCGATCCTGGACGTGCTGCGCACGCAGAGTGTGGATGCGCAGGCTGCCGTGCCCACGGCTGTCATGGTCACGGCGGGCGTCGCACTGGTCGCCGGGCTCTGGTTCATCGGCCGCAACGTGATCCGCACCGTCGGCACCGGACTGACCAAGATGCACCCCGCCTCCGGTTTCGCGGCCGAGCTCTCCGCCGCCGGGGTCGTGATGGCGGCGTCGGTGCTCGGCCTGCCGGTCTCCAGCACGCACATCCTCATCGGCGCCGTGCTCGGGGTGGGCATCGTGAACAAGGCCGCGAACTGGAACCTCATGAAGCCGATCGCGCTGGCCTGGGTGATCACCCTCCCGGCTGCGGGCGGTATCGGCGCGGTGAGCGTCGTGGCGCTGCGGGCGATCTTCGGCTGACCCCGCGGCGCTGGAGGATGACTCGGGCAGGCGCCGCATTTCACGGTGCCTGCCCGAGCGTTCGGCCGTCGGTGCGGAGCGGCCGACGGCCATCCTCAGGGCGCAGCGTCGGCGTCCGCCCTTCGATGCTTCGCACCTCGCCGGGCCTTGAGCCAGCCGTCGATGATGTCCCACGCCGAGGCTCCGATGACGCTCAGGACGAACAGGATCCCGACCACGCGAGTCGTCTCCGGTGCGCCGCCTTCGCCCGAGAAGACGAGACTCATGAGCTCCGGATTCACCAGGAGCCCGTTGCCCAGCAGGGTCAGGATCGCGCTGACCCAGACGAGAGCGAGGGCCGTGTTGGCGACCGCCAGGCCGACGGTCCAGCCGCGGCGCGCGTGGGCGACAGCGGCGAGGCCGACCTCGACCAGGAGGAGGCCGACGAGGCCGAGGATCGCCCACGGCCATAGCTGCGGATGAAGGATCTGGACGTCCACGTCGTGGCCGTCGATCCGCACGAATCCGCGGAAGCGGTCCCAGAGCATCGCGGCGATCATCAGCCCGGCGAACACCGCGGAGGCGATCACGTCGGCGCGGCCCGATCTGGTGGGGCGCGGCTCGGGCAGCTGGTCGAGGTTCCAGTCGGGGCCGGTGTCCGCCCCGCTGCGCTCGATGAGGACGAAGATCAGCGTCACCCAGAAGACCAGATGCAGGGTGGCGGTGATCCCCACGCTGATCGCCTGCCCGATGACCTCGCCGATCGAGGCGCCGACGATGACCTGGACGAGGGCGACGCCACCGACGGCGACGGCGGGCACGATCGCCAGCAGGAGCTTGAGCAGCCGCCACCAGGCCAGGTAGTAGCGCGGACCCAGCAGGTGCAGCGGTCGATCGGTGTAGCTCGCGGCGAGGGCGACCGGGTCACCCAGATCGGTGAGCACGGTGCGCTCGGCCGTGGCCGGGTCCTCACCCTGGTCGAGACGCGACTCGACGGCGTCGGCGATGGAGGCCTCGAGCTCCGCGCGCACGTCGCCCTGGGTATCGGGCGGGAGGGAGTCGGTCGTGGCGTTGATGTAGCGCTCGGTCAAGGTGGTGGCCATGTCAGTTCTCCTCGGGCGTGCCCGGGTCGTCGGTGAGGGAGGCGATGGATCGGGTGAGATCGAGCCAGTCCGCGCTGAGGGTGTCGGCCAGGCGGTTGCCCTCGGCCGAGGTGACGTAGAACTTTCGGGGTCTGGAGTCCTCGGTGTTCCACTCGCTGGTCAGGAATCCTTGCTTCTCGAGCCGCCGCAGCAGGGGGTAGAGCGTGTTGGCGTCCGTGGCGAAACCATGCTCCTCGAGGTGCACGAGCAGGCTGTATCCGTACCCAGGGGTGCGCAGCAGCCGCAGGCAGGCCAGCACGACAGTGCCGCGCCGCAGCTCCTGCAGATGGGTATCGGAGAACTCGCTCATGCCTGACACCATAGTGTGCGTCGCACAGTGTTGTCTAGGGGGCGCTACTGTAGCGGCTCGGGGTCTCCAGGGGCCGTCCTGAGGGTGAGGACGGAGTGCTCCGGTTCCTTCAGCCGCTGAGTCCTGCCCTGTGGGCGAGGACGGCGGCCTGGACCCGGTTCTCCGCTCCGAGCTCCACGAAGAGGAGCGACAGGTACTGCTTGACCGTTCCTTCCGTGAGGGACATGCGGCGGGCGATATGCTGATTCGACGCGCCGGTCGCCAGCAGCGTGAGCAGCTCCCGTTGGCGGGCGGAGAGGGAGCCGACGTCGCGGCGCGCCGCAGCCGCGCGTCCGTGTCGATCCACAGCCTCCTCGCGCACCAGCCAGCGAGCGACGCGCGGCGAGAACACGGCGCCGCCGGCGGCGAGCGCTGGAACCGCGCGCAGGAGATCGGCGGGGGCATCGGTCTTCAGCAAGAACCCGTGCGCCCCGTGAGCGATGGCGCCGCGCACGTACTCCTCGTCGTGGAAGGTCGTGAGCATGGCGACGTGAAGGTCCGGGGCCGCTCGCAGCAGGTCCGGAAGGCCGCTCACCCCGTCGGTCCCGGGCATGCGGATATCCAGGAGAGTCACCGTCGGCCGGTGCTGGATCAGCGCGGTGACCGCGGACGGTATGTCGTGGGCCTCGGCGACGATCGTCACGGATCCGTCGGCGGTGAGGATGGAGCGGAGATGCCCCAGGACCATCGGATCGTCATCCACGAGCATCGTGCGCACGGGATCTGCCTGGGCATAGGTGCTCACGCGGGGATCCTCTCGATCTCGACCACGGCCGCGTCGTCGAGGCAGACCCGGAACACGTCGGTCCTCTCGAACCAGCTGACCCGCTCCTCGTAGTACCGGCAGTCCCATTCCTGCGGTGCTTCGCGCACCGGCGCCTCGAGCATCTGCACCGGGGGAAGGATCGCGCGGGCCTCGTCCGCGGGCTGTCCCACGTGGAGGCGGGCGAACTGCTCGGGCGGGAGCACGCCCAGCTGGTTGTGCACAGCGAAGACGGCCGGTGCGGTGATCGCCGCGATCAGCCCGAGCGTGAGGGCCGTGACGGCGGCACGGCCCAGACCGTGCCGGACCTCGCGTCGTGAGCGTTCCTGTGCGGCGGCGATGTCCGGGACCGCGGCGCCCTCGCGTGGCTGCGCAACGGCGTCGAAGGGGATCTGTGCGTGGACGACGAACGAGTCGGCGTCCTGGTCGAGCGGGGTGTGATCGAGGCGGCCGCCGAGCAGGTCGAGCCGCTGCGCCAAGGAGGCGAGTCCGTTCCCGGAGGAGCCGGCGGCGTGGGCGCGCACCTGCGCTGCCGTGCTGGCGGTGAGGACGATCGCGGGCCCCGACCGCTGCAGCTCGACGGTCAGAGCTGAGCCGTTCGCGTGCTTCGCGGCGTTGGCCCCCACCTCCTCGACGACCCGTGCCAGGGCGGCGGCTGTGTGCGGCGAGGAGCCGTGCGCAGACTCGAGGCCGGTCACACGGACCGTGATCGCGCGCCGTTGAAGTTCTGTGACCGCGTCCTCGAGGGACCGTCCGGCCGGGCGACGCGCGGCATCACCGCGCCGCAGGAGCTGCACGGTGCGGCCCAGATCCTCGGTGATGTCGGCCAGGTCCTCGCGGATGTCTCCGAGCTGCGCACGCGTCGGAGGATCGAGGTCGGTGCGCGTCCCGAGACGTCCGAGGGACAGCGTGGCGAATGCCAGACGATGGCCGATCCCATCATGGATCTCGCCGGCGACCTCGGCGCGCTCCTCCGCGATCGATGCCCGCAGCACGGCAGCCTGCTCGGAGGCCAGGGCGTCGGCCAGCCGCCATCCGCGGCGACGATGCTCGCCGCGGCGCAGGATGAGGATCCAGGCGGCGTGGACGGCGATCAGCGCAGCGAGTGCCCATGAGGCGTTGATGACGGCCAGGAGGGTCTCATCCACGGCGATCCCGCCATCGATCAGAGCGCTGCGCAGGGCGGCGACGACTCCCGCGAGGAGCACGATTCCCAGAGCGACGAGGATGCGGTGTGCGAGTCGGACCGAGGTGCCCGTGAGTGCGATCGGGAGGACGGAGACGGCGATGGTGAGAGCGGGCCCGGCGCCGCCGAAGGTGGGGAGGAGCCCCCACATCACGCCCGCGGCGCAGGCGGTCGTGCCGATCAGCGCGTGACGGGTCAGAGGGTCCATGACGTCCAGGCTAAGGACGAGGCTGCTCGATGAATACTCACTTTCGTCACGTGGGTCGGTGTGCTTTCGCGGGTGTGCCGGTGCCGGGGCGCTCCCTAGCGTGGCCGCATGCTCCTGGATCCGATCCACCTTCTCGCCCTCGTGGCGGACCACGTCCATCTGGTCGTCCTGGCGATGATGCTGGCCGCTCTCGTCGAATCCGCCCTCGGACTCGGTGCGTTCGTGCCGGGCGAGACCGTCGTCGTCCTCGGATCGGCGACGATCGCCGCCGGGGCGGGGGAGTGGGTCCTGCCGGCAGCACTTCTGGTGGCGCTCGCAGCGTGCGCCGGCGACCACATCGGCTGGTGGATCGGCCGCCGAGGCGGGCCCGCCGTGGGGCGCTCACCGGCGGTGCGCCGGATCGGGACCGATCGCTGGGAGCGCGCCCTGCGGGCGACGTCCCGGCAGCGGCTCATCACCCTCGTGGCCCTGCGCCAGCTGCCCGGGGTTCGTACGCTCATCTCAGCGGCCTGCGGTGCCGCTCGGATCCCGTACCCGCGATTCCTCCTTGCGAGCGCGATCGGAGCTCTGGTGTGGGCCTGCGCATGGGTGATCGGTGGGGCCGTGATCGGTGGTCAGATCCTCGAGCTGCTCGGACCGTGGCTCCTGCTGCTCCTGCCGCTATGGATCGTGATCCTCCTGGTCGTGGGCAGGATCAAGCGCCGATCGGCTGCACAGTGAAGCGCCCTGTGAGCACCGAGCGGCCGGTGCGCCCGGACTGGGTGACGATCCCCAATGCCCTCACGCTCCTGCGGCTCGTGCTCCTGCTGCCGGTGTGCTGGATGCTCGTGGACAAAGGGCCCGACGCCCTCTCGGTGATCCTTCTGCTGGTGTGGGCCTCGACGGACTGGCTCGACGGGATGCTCGCCCGCCGATTGCACCAGACCAGCCGAACGGGCGAGATCCTTGACCCGGTCGCCGACCGCATCGGGCTGATCGGGATCGTCGTGTCGCTGGCGCTGACCGGGCTGCTGCCTTGGTCGGTGCTTCTCGTGATCGCTGCGGGCGATGTCGTGGCCACCGCGCTCGCCGGCAGGGAGGCCATGCGCGGCGGGATCGGGGTCTCCCGGATCGGGAAGGTGCGCACGGCGGTGCTGATGTCCGCCGTGCTCCTCCTTGCCGCGGCCGGAGCGTGGGCACCGGGCGTCGTTCCGGCGGTGCTCGTCCTGATGTGGATCGGGGTCGCGCTGCATCTCCTCGCCAGCATCGGCTATGTGGTCAGCGCTCGTTCCGTTCCGGCCGACGCCCGCTGATGCGGTGCTGCAGCTGCGGGGAGTGACCCGGGGCCACACCGTGGGCACGGTCCAGCTCGAGCACCTCGGGCAGGGGATCGGCGCGCACGTCCACGAAGCCCGCGCTCTCCCAGTCGGCGACGATCCGCTGCGCGTTCGCGCGCCCGAACGGCAGGCGCCCGAAGGCGGCCTCGTCGTAGGCCGTCGCGAAATGGATCTGCCGATCAGTGCCGCGAGGCATAGACTCCCCGTCCTCGAACCACGGGGCGTCCACCGCCACCAGCACGCCGCCCGGCCGCAGCAGCTCGTACCAGCGGGCGAGGGCCGACGGGGCATCACGCAGGGTCCACAGCAGATACCGCGAGACGATCGCGTCGAAGGAGCCCGGCGCGAAGGGCGGATCCACGGCATCGCCGAGCAGGAACGTCGGCGGGGTCGGGTGGTCCGCGCTCTTGGCGTGCGCCTGCTCGAGCATGCCCGTGGCCAGATCGATCCCGGTCACCTCATGCCCGGCGCCCGCGAGCAGCAGGGCGACGTTCCCACTGCCCGTGCCCGCATCGAGGATCGTGCAGGTGCCCTCGGGGAGCACCTGCGCCCAGACCCGTGACCAGGTCTCGCGCTCCGCGGGGAGGGCGAGGCGTGAAGCCTGGTGCTCGTCGTACTCGGCCGCATATCGGGTCCAGTACTCGTTCCAGCGTTCCTGGACGGGGTCAGCGGCGTACGTCATCGTCGGGCTCCTCGGAGGTGGTGTCGGCGGGAGGGGGAGAGGGGGTCTCCTGGCCGCGGAACAGGAACTGGGGGGTGCCGTCGTCGGCTGTGGCGCGTTCGGCGGCGACCGCGTAGGTGGTGCTGACCAGGCTCGCGGGCAGCGCGTCGCGGGGAGGGCCCTCGGCACGGATCCGGCCGTCCGCCAGGACGATCACGCGATCGCAGTAGCGGGCGGCGAGGTTCAGGTCGTGCAGCACCACGATGGTCGCCAGACCCTTCGAACGGACGATCTGCAGCACGTGGTGCTGGGAGCCGATGTCGAGATGGTTGGTGGGCTCGTCCATGAGCAGCAGATGCGGCTGCTGGGCGAGCGCCCGGGCGATCAGCACCCGCTGCCTCTCCCCGCCGGAGAGCAGGCCGAACTCGCGGCGGGCCAGGTGCAGGGCACCGGAGTCCTCGAGGGCCCGGGATGCGATCTGCAGGTCCGTATCGGACGTCGAGCCGAAGGTGCTGGAATGAGGGATGCGGCCCAGCAGCACCACGTCCGCCACGGTCAGCGGCACATCCCCGGCGATCTCCTGCGCCATCACCGCGATCCGTCGTGCTCGCTCGCGCCCGGCATAGCCGCCCAGATCGCGGCCCTCCAGCAGCACCGTCCCGGCATCGGGCACGAGCTCGCGGTGCAGGATCCGCAGGGCGGTGGTCTTGCCGCTGCCGTTCGGGCCGACGAGGCCGACGATCTCCCCCGCCGAGACCGACAGGTCCACTCCGCGCAGCACGGGCTTCGGGCCGAAGGCGTGCCTGAGATCGCGGGCCTCGAGGACAGGCGTGGTCCGCGAGGCGCGGGGCCCGCCGGTACGGCCGTCGGCCCCGGAACTCATCCGTCGATCTCGAGCAGCCACTCGTGGATCCTCTCCAGCCCGTCCACCACCAGCGCAGAGGCCGGCTCGGCGAAGTTGAACAGCAGCGGCAGCACGGCCTGGTCCTGCACGGCGCGCACCCCGGAGAGCTGATCCTGATCGGTCATCTCCGCTGTGACGTCGCTGCCGTCGCCCTCGCCCTGGTAGAGCACGATCAGCACGTCGGGATCGGCGGCCAGCAGCGGCTCCGCACTGATCTCGAACACTCGCTCGGCGGTGTCGGCGAAGACGTTCTCGAGGCCCAGCGCATCCAGTTGGGCGGTCACCATGGAGCCGGCGCCGTAGGTGTACAGCGGGCCGCCGCCGAGCGAGGGGTACAGCACCGCGGCGGACTTCGTGGCAAGGCCCTTCACGGACTCGCTGACCGCGGCTACCCGGTCCCGGAGCGCGGCGGTCAGGTCCTCCGCCTCCTGGGTGCGGTCGAAGATCGTGCCGTAGGTGGCGACCGTGGAGTAGAGCGTCTCGAAGCTCGCGCGATCGCCCTCGGTGCCGCAGTAGATGTCCTGGACCATCGCCTGCGCGCCGGCCTCCGCCAGCACCTCCCGGGTGACTCCGTCCGGCAGTCCGAACACGACGTCCGGCGACTGGGCGAGCACCACCTCCTGGGAGATCTGCAGGTGACCGGAGGGGTCGATGTCCTCGGAGAGCGTCGTGATCGCCTCGACCCGGGCATCGAGCTCCTGCTCGTAGTACCCGGGAGGGAACGCCCCGGCACGGGCGACCACCCGATCCAGCACACCGATCCCGTCCAGCATCGTCACGGGAGCCGACTCCAGGAGCACGATCCGCTCCGGCGGGGCCTCGAACCTCAGCGTGGCCTCGCAGTTGGTGAGCTCGAGCGGGAAGCCTTCGGGGCCGCTGCCCTCCGCGGTGGGCCTGCCGCCGGCACTGCTGCACGCGCTCGCCGTGATCCCGATGATCCCGGCCAGGCCCGCGAGAACCGCACGTCGGCCCACGGGACCGACGGCCGGATGACGGATGGCGGGCAGATTCATCGGGATTCTCTTCTCGGGTCGGGTCGGGTCGGGTCGGGTCGGGTCGGGTCGGGTCAGGGCTGGCGCGCGTACAGACGGCGCACCAGGATCAGCAGGAACGGGGCGCCGATCGCCGCGGTGATCACACCGATGGGCAGTTCGCGCGGCTGCATGACGAGGCGCGCGAGGGCGTCGGCCCACAGCAGGAACAGGGAGCCGAGCAGGGCGCTGGCCGGGATCAGCGCGCGGTGCCGGGCCCCGACCAGGCGGCGCGCGAGGTGCGGGATCACCAGGCCCACGAAGCCGATCGACCCCGCGCCGGCGACCGCCGCGGCAGTGCACAGCGAGACCACGATCAGGAAGCCGATGCGGGCGCGGTCCGGTGAGATGCCCAGGCCGTGGGCGATCTCGTCGCCGGCGCTGAGGGCGTCGAGCGTGCGGGCGCCCAGCATCATCACGGCCACCCCGATCACCGCGGCGAGCACCGCGATCAGCAGGAACGCGTTCCAGCGAGCCAGGGACAGGGAGCCCAGCATCCAGAACATCACCGAACGGGACCCCTCGGCCGAGTCGGAGGAGAAGATCAGCAGGTTGGTCACGGCTGTCAGCGCGTAGCCGACGGCCACGCCGGACAGCAGCAGGCGCAGCGAGGTCACCCGGCCGCCCGTGCGGGCGATGGCGAAGACCAGCAGCGCTGCACCGAGCGCCCCGGCGAAGGCCAGGACGGACTGCGCGTATTCGCCCATCGCCGCCCCGAGGCCGAACAGGATCGCGGCCGCCGCTCCGGTGGACGCGCCGCCGGAGACCCCGAGGATGTACGGGTCGGCCAGCATGTTGCGCACCATCGCCTGCAGCGCCGCGCCGCAGATCGCGAGGCAGGCGCCGACGGCGGCTCCCATCAGCACCCGCGGCAGGCGAACCGTCCAGATGATCGCGTCGGTGGCCGGATCCACGGGAGCCGCAGCGGGCAGAGGGAGATGGCCGGCGATCACCTGCGCGGTCGTGCCGGCGGAGATCGGCACCGGCCCGATGCCGATGCAGAGCAGGAGGCTGGCCGCGGTGAGGAGGGCGAGCGCGGCGAGGACGGCAGCGGAGCGGCGGGCACGGGAGCGTACGCCGAGGGTGTCGGGGGTGCGCTCACGGCGCGTGCCGCGGGGCGTCTGCACTGCAGGGGAGCGCGTCGGTGCCGCCATGGGGCGTCCAGTCCTTCCGGAGAATTACTTGAAGCACTCTACAAGTGTTCTCCGGGTCAGGTCAGATCGTGCCGCTGGTTGTCCGGGGAGTCGAGGCAGGCGCGTGCTCGTGGTGGTGGACCCCGGGCAGGTGGTCCGAGCCCAGTTCATGCAGGAGGTCGTGGACGAACTCGTCGGCCAGCTCGTAGCGCACCTCGCGGCCCGAGCGCGCCGCCCGTACCCACCCGGCCTCACGCAGCAGCGCCAGGGCGTGCGAGGTGGTGGAGTCGCTCGCCCCGGTCACCCGGGCGATGTCGGAGCTGCGCACGCCGGGGTGGGCGTGGATGCAGAACAGGATCCGCAGCCGGCGCTGGTCGGAGAGCAGGGCCATGCGCTCGGCCAGCTGCTCGAATCCGTTCACCGCGGCCAGCAGGCCCGAGAGCTCCTGGACGAGGTGCTCATCGGCCGGGTCGGCAGCGTCGGCCCGCACGTGCACGGGGTGATCGAGGTCCATGGCGTCAACCTACCCGGGCCCGGCCGGCCCTCGCAGGGCGCCGGTGCGAAGGTCGGTCTGCTCGCGACTCTGGACGGAGTCCGCCGTCGGCGGCTACGGTGTAGTGACTAGATAATAGATAATGGTCACTACGAGAGGAGGGATCGTGCCGCGACCGCGCATCCCCGACCGCCGGGACCGGATCCTCGACGCGGCCCGCGCCCTCGCCCTCGCGCACGGATGGCCCGCGACCTCCGTGGCGCAGATCGCCGCCACCGCCGGGATCGGCAAGGGCGCCGTCTACCTCGAGTTCCGCAACCGGGCCGAGATCCTGGACGCCGTCCTGCTGCGGGCCATGGCCGTGCTCACCGCCGCCGTGCACCGCCGCGTCACGCACACGCCCGGGCTGATCGACCTGCCGACCGTCTACCGCATCGGCCTCGAGGAACTGCTCGCCGAGCCCCTCCTGCGCGCCCTCCACCTCGGCGACGAAGCAGTGCTGGGGGAGCACGTGCGCACCGTCGACAGTGGGCGCTACCTGCAGCGGATGGACTGGCTGGGCGACTACATCGCGCACCTGCAGGCGGCCGGAGTGATCACGACCGAGGTGGACCGCGCCACCCTCGGGCATGTGCTCGGTGTCTTCACCCTGGGCCTGCTGAGCGCCCCGGACACCCTCGGGCCCGTCTCCGAGCAGACGCTGCGGGACACGGTGGACCTGTTCGCCCGCCTCGTCGGCCGCGGGCTCGACCCCGGCCAGGAAGCGGACCACGATGCCGCCCGCGCGGCCCAGTTCGCCCTGCTGGAACGCCTGGAGACCCAACTCGACCACCTGGGGCAGCCATGAGCGACACCGCCGGTCACCGCGTCTTCGACAGCCACATCGACCTCACCGTGCTCGGCGGCCCCGTCCGCGTGCACCAGGCGGGAGCGAACGGCCCGCCCGTGCTCCTGCTGCACGGGGCGATGCTGGACACCGCCGAGGGGATCTGGCACGACGTGCTGCCCGCGCTGCGCGAGGACCACCGCGTGTACGTCCTCGACATGCCCCGGCACGGCGGCAGCCGCCCCTGGACGGGAACGCTCGGGGACGAGTTCTACCGCCGGTTCCTCCCGGCCCTGCTCGATGCCCTCGACCTCGAACGGGTCGCGATCATGGGGCTGTCGATGGGCGGCGGCGTCGGGTATCGCTTCGCCCTCGACCATCCCGAGCGGGTCAGCGCCCTGATCCCTGTGAACCCCGGCGGGCTCGGGGAGAGACGACCCCATCAGCTACTGACCTGGGCCACCGTGAACACTCCCGGCTTCCTGCGCCTGCTCAGCTGGGTGCTGGCGCGCTTCCCCGGGTACCTCCGCACCAGCCTCGCCTCCGGGCTGTCCCGCGGGGCAGCGACCCCGGGCTTCGAGCGGATCTCGCTTCTCGCCATCCAGGAGGCGCGGGAGAAGCACCGCTTCGCCGAACGCGCCCTGGACGACTGGCAGATCGACTGGATAGGCCCGCTGCGCACCCGCTTCGGCCGCATCGAGGAGCTGGCCGGGCTGGCAGTCCCGACACTGTGGGTGCACGGGGCCGACGACCCGCTGATCACCGACGAGGAGATGGCCGCCGCCCATGCAGTCACCCCGGACTCCCGCTACGTCTCCGTCGCCGACGCCGGGCACCTGCTGCCCTACGATCAGCCCGAGCAACTCGGCGCCCTGGCCCGGGACTTCTTCGCCGGGCGGGCGTGAGGCGCGGGTCGCAGGGCACTCGCCCCCTGTCGTCCTAGTTCGCGGCTGCCTGCTCCGCGACCATCTCCAGGATCTCCTGGCCGCTGTCGCGGTGCACGCCGGTTCGCACCGTGTAGGTCTCGGAACCCAGACGCGCGCTCTGCCCTGCTTTCGGCGCCGCAGCGACCCGCTCGGCGCCCTCGACGAGCAGGCGGTCCAGGAGCTGGGTGTGCTCGCGCAGCGACAGATCCGGCGCGGAGAACAGCACCTCCGCACCGCCGAGCGCCGTGAGCCCATGGGTCATCACCGCGACGCTCCCGTCGGCCAGTGGCTCGAGATGCACCCGGCACATCGTCGGCCTCTCGGCGTCGATATCCGCGACGAACTGCGCCGGCAGGACCAGGTGGTTCTGGTACGGCAGCCAGATCGCAGCAACCTTGCCGGCCTCGACCAGCATCGCCACCATCGCCGCCGCCCCGGAGACGGTCTCGCCGTCGCCGGGACGCTGCGGCGAGAGGGTCAGCACGCCACCGTGCTCCGCGACCGCTCTGCGCAGAGTCGTATGGTCCTCCTCGGGCAGGGCCGCGAGCGCAAGATCCTCCTCCACCGCCGACGGGGCGAGCCGGCCACCCACTCGCCAGCGCAGCGGCTCCTGGCCGACGGGCAGCACGAACTCATCGATGCCCTGGGAACCGAGCTGCGAGGCCATGTTCGGCAGCACGCCCTCGAGCACCTCGCCCAGATGCTCTGCATGCTCGGCCAGCAGCACGTGGACATGCCACGGCGCCGGGCCGGTGACCGACTCGCGGGACGGGTCGAGCACTGCGGTGACGCCGGCCTGCGCGAGCCGGCCCAGCACCATGTCGCCCCCGGAGGGCACGGAGACCTTCGCCGCCAGCTCCGCTGCGGTGGCCGGGAGCACCGCGAGGATCTGCACGCCGCCGGCAGGGGTGGAGGCATTCATGAGCTGGGGCGGGTATCCATAGGGTGGGCCGATCAGCGCGCCGGTGAACGGGGCCGATCCGTCATAGCGCTCGCCGTTGTTCGTGATGCTGTGGCCCCAGTCCAGGAACGAGCCGTCCGTGCTGGGGATCCGGGCGGTGTCGGTGAGCAGACGCACCGGCCAGGAGTTCGCGGGGTCCTCCAGCAGCTCCGGGTCCGGCGGGTCGATGCCCGGCCACCCGGCGGGCAGGCCGATCAGCAGCTCGAGGCGGACCTCCTGCTCGCCGCCGGGCGCGGTCATCGGGCGCTGGGACATCCCGAGCGTGACCAGCGTGGGATGCGGGAACTGCTCCGACGGAGCGAAGACTGCCAGGTCCAGCGCGATACCCTCGACGGTCCTCTCGGTGGCGACGACGTACTCCTGGCCGAGGACCCCGCTCAGATGCGCGAGCAGCGCCTGCTGGTGCGCGTCGTGGTGCGCTTCGTCAGGTCCGGGCGTCTCGCTCATGGGGCCTCCGTCGGTCGTGGTGCTCGGTGCCCTCATCCTCGCGTGGATCGCAGCCGAGGAGAAACCGTCCCTCCCGTCGGGCGCTGCCGGAGTGGGTCCCGCTGAAGGCCGCACCGAGCGGCGATGGCTCCTACACTGGCGCGCACGACTGCGTCATGTTCCCGATCCACGACTGCGAGGTGAGTGCGATGGTCGACCTGCTCTGGGGGATCGGCGGGATGGCAGGACTCCTGCTGATCGCCGTGGCCCTGTCCAGCAACCGTCGGGCGATTCGACTTCGCACCGTGGCGGGAGCGTTCGCCCTGCAGCTGGGGCTGGGCGTCATGGTCCTGTACTGGGGACCCGGTCAATGGGCGCTCGAGAAGGTGTCCACCGGCTTCCAAGCCGTCATCGACACCTCGAGCGAAGGCATCGCCTTCCTGTTCGGGCCGCTGCTGCCGGCAGAAGGAGAAGGCAGCATCTTCGCCCTCCAGGTGCTGCCGGTGATCATCTTCTTCGCCTCGCTGACCGCCGTGCTCTACCACTGGAAGATCCTGCCCAAGTTCGTGGCCCTGCTGGGCGGCGGCCTGGGCAAGGTGCTCGGCACCGGCCACGCCGAGTCCGTCAACGCCGCCGCCAACATCTTCGTGGGCCAGACCGAGGCGCCGCTGGTGATCCGCCCCTATATCAAGCGACTCTCGAGATCGGGGCTGTTCGCGGTGATGGTGGGCGGGCTGTCCACGGTGGCCGGGTCGGTGCTCGTGGGCTACTCGCTGCTCGGCGCGCCCCTGGAGTACCTCATCGCGGCCAGCTTCATGGCCGCCCCGGGCGCCCTGCTGATGGCCAAGATCCTGGTGCCGGAGGACGATCCCGACGCGGTGGCGCGCGAGGCGGAGCTGGTCGCGGCGAGCAGCACGTCCTCGAAGCGCCGGGGAGCGGGTGCGGACGCCGACGGGTCGAGCGCGGCCGGGGCGGGGACGGCTGATGGGGCCACCGTGACCGCTGACGAGGGGGTATCGGCCGGCACGGAGACCACGGACCGGGACGAGTCCACGTCCGCAGCCACCGAGGACGAAGCCGATGACGAGCTCGAGGAACTGCGGTACAGCAACGTCATCGACGCCGCTGCCGGGGGTGCCGCCGACGGCCTCAGACTCGCCGCGACCGTCGGCGCCATGCTGCTCGCCTTCATCTCTCTGATCGCGGTGATCAACCTGCTGATCGGTACCGTCGGCGGCTGGTTCGGCGTCGGGGACCTGACCTTCCAGCAGATCCTCGGGTGGCTGTTCGCACCGGTCATGGCGATGATCGGGGTTCCCTGGGGCGAGGCCGTGAGCTCCGGCAGCTACGTGGGCCAGAAGGTCGTGGTCAACGAGTTCGTCGCCTTCGCCGGCTTCGGCCCCGAGATCGGCAGCTTCAGCGAGAAGACCGCCGTGATCACCACCTTCGCGCTCACCGGCTTCGCGAACCTCAGCTCGCTGGGCATCCTGCTGGGCGGCCTCGGCGGCCTGGCCCCGAGCCGCCGCTCCGAGATCGCCCAGCTGGGACTGAAGGCGATCCTCGGCGGCACCCTCGCGAACCTCATGAGCGCCGCGATCGCCGGGGTCCTGCTGGTCTGAGCGGTCGCGGCGCTCCGGGAGAGAACCCGCCCGGAGTGAACGGGCCGGTGCTGCGTCAGCGACTCGCCCGAGGCGTGCGGCGAGCATTCCCTTCCACCGACTGGTGCGGGGCTCAGCGGGCGCTGTCCTCCAGCGCCTGCTGCCAGAAATCGGTCTCGAGTCGCGTGGCGGTGCGGAACACCGTGGTCAGTTCCGCGAACCGCTGGGTACTGAGGGATCCCTGCGCCAGAGCGTCCAGATGCTCGACCGCCTCGCGAGCGCCCCTCTGGAAACCCTCGCTCGCGTACTCGCCGATCCATGCGCGGTACGGATGGTCCGTGTGCTGGGCGAGCCGGGGTGCGAGGCGCTCACCGATCTCGGCGTACCCGATCGTGCACGGGGCGAGGGCCACGTTCAGCTCCAGCAGGTCGCCGCGCTGCCCGCAGTCCAGCACGTACCGGGTGTACGCGATCGTCGCGAGCTTCTCGGGGGCGGCCTCGAGACTCGCGCGCTCTATGCCCCACTGCTCGGTCAGGCGCACATGCAGCGCGGTCTCGGACAGGACCGAGGACAGCGCCGACGACGACGCCGCGAGCTCGGCCAGGCTGCGCGATTTGTAGGCGGCCAGGGCGTGGGCGCGGGCGAACTGGAGCAGGAACAGATAGTCCTGCACCAGGTAGTCCTGGAACGCGGGCAGCGGCAGCGTCCCGGCCCCGAGCTGCTCGACGAAACCGTGGCGGGTATAGGCCTCCCAGTCCGGCACGGCCGCCGCTTTGAGATCCTCGATCAGGCTCATCGGGTGCCCCCGCCCTGCTGAGCCGGCGCATGGGCCTGCGTCGCGTTCACGGGGTGCTGGTACGACTGGTCGAAGAAGTCCAGCTCGAGCTGCACAGTGCGGTCGAAGAACTCCCGCGCCCTCTCAGCGCTCGACGGGCCCACCGCATCGAGCTCGCTGCGCAGGAAGTCCACGAAGCCCACGAAGCCGGGGTCGTCGTGCAGAGTGATCCACTCGGCGTGCACGAAGTACTCGGGAAGTGGGCGGGGCGCGGCCGCTGCCCACTCCAGGTACAGCCACTCGGTGACCAGCAGAACGGCGAGGATCGCCGCGTAGTCGCGCGTCTCGGCGGCATCGTGGAACACGGCGAGGAAGCCGTCGGTCGCAGCCGTGTTCGGGACGCTCTCGCGCTGGGTCGCGGTGACTCCGAGGGCGTCGAAGGACCGCAGGAAATAGGTGTTCTCGTCCCCGGCGACCTCTCCCACGAACTGCGAGAGCCGCAGACGCGCCTCGAACGTGTTCGCCGACGCGACCCCGGCCCCGAGCAGCGCCAGGAAGCTGTCGAGGAAGCGATGATCCTGGATCAGGTACCCGGCCATGACGTCGTCGGCGATCGACCCGTCGTGCAGTTCGTGGACGAAGCGGTGCCCGGTGGCGGACGCCCAGGTGGGGTCGCTGCCCTCACGCAGGGAGCGGGTGAATGACGTGCTCATGGGGAGCTCTCCTCCTCGGTCGGTGACCCGGATGCGTCTCTCGCAGCCGGAACGACGTGGGGCCCGCCGACGAGACGAGCACGCTCGAGAAGCCATGCCGTGTGGGCATGACGGTGTGAGGAGGTGCAGGCATGACGGTGCATGACGGTGCAGTGTGGCGTGATGGTGCGAGCAGTGCGACGCTCATCCATGACATCCCTCCGCGAGTGTGAGCTCGATCAGGTTCGGCGGGTGTGTTCTCAGCCCCGATGGGGCACCCCGTGTCGTGGTGAGACCGTATCGCGCCCGTCCCGGTATCCGAAACGGTGTCCGCCGTTGGCACAGGTTCCGGCTCAGCCCGGCTGCCCGCGGGGAGCGCGACGCCTCGCCGCCGGGCTGCCCGCGGGGAGCGCGACGCCTCGCGGCCCGGCTGGAATGCTGCTCGAGAGCGTCGTCGAAGGCCGTTGTGACCCTGCGCAGGTTTTGTGAGTGGCAAGACCTGCGCATGGTCACAACAGCGCGCGAAGGTGGCAGCGGGGGCGCGCGCATCGCGGATGAGGAGGGTCTGCCCCGGGGTGCGGCTCTTAGGGTGGACTACTGCTCAAAGGCCGCCTCGTCGACGGGCGTTGTGACCTTGCGCAGGCTTTGCGAGCGGCAAGACGTGCGTATGGTCGCAATGGTGCGCGGTGGTGGCAGGTGAGGGGCGCGGGTGGCAGCTGAGGCGGGCCCTGCCCCGGGTGGTCGTGCCCCGGGGCGGGGCCCTTCCAGAGTCTGCGTCAGAGGGTGGTGGTGAAGGGATCGAAGTCGGCGGGCATGGGCTCGACCTCGGCGAAGGTGGAGTTCACCTCGACGATCGAGCCCTCGTCGATGGCTGTCTCGATGGCGACCATGATGTCCAGGACGTGCGCGGCGATCTCGCCCTGCGCACGGTGGGGGACACCGGCGCGGATCGCCCGTGCCATCTCCAGCACGCCCAGGCCGCGGCCGGTGGTGGCGCCGGTGGCCGGGACCGGGGTCGGCTCGTCGCCGCGGTAGACGGTCAGCGCCGAGTCGCCGTCGAAGACGTTGGGGTCGGGGAAGGCGAGCGTGGCGTCGGTGCCGTAGACCTCGACGAAGCCGGCCCGCTTGTGGGGGGAGTCGAAGCTCAGCAGCACGGTCGCGTTCTGGCCCGAGGCGAAGCGCAGCAGCGCCGAGACCTGCGTGGGCACGGTGACGTCGAAGACCTCGCCGGCCTTCGGGCCCGAGCCGATGGTGCGCTGCTCGCGCGCCTTGGAACCGGCGGCGGAGACGCTCGTGACCGGACCGAGGGCGAGCACCAGGGTGGTCGCGTAGTAGGGCGCGATGTCGTACAGCGGCCCCGCCCCCTCCTGGAAGAGGAACGCCGGGTTGGGGTGCCAGTCCTCCGGGCCCGGGGTCTGGAACAGCGTCAGCGCACTGGCGGGGGTGCCGATCGTGCCGTCGCGCAGAGTGCGCAGGGCCGTCTGGATACCGGCGCCGAGCACCGTGTCCGGGGCGCCGCCCACGCGCACGCCCGCGGCGTCGGCCGCCTCGAGCAGGGTCTTCGCGTCGGCCGGATCGGTGGTGATCGGCTTCTCGGTCCACACGTGCTTGCCGGCGGCGACGATGGCCTGGGAGATCTCGGCGTGCGCGGTGGGGATCGTCAGGTTGATGACGATCTCGACCTCGGGGTGATCCAGCACGTCCTGCGTGGTGCCGGAGGCGGGGACGGAGAACTCCTCGGCGCGCTTCGCGGCGGCCTCGGGGAACAGGTCGCCGATGATGTGCACGGCGATGTCCGGGAAGGACGTCAGGTTCTCGAGATACTGACCGGAGATGGTTCCGGCGCCGATGATGCCGACGCCGACGGGGCCAGAGGAGTTCTGGGAGTTCACAGGTGAGTTCCTTCGTGCAGTGGGGTGAGCTGTCAGTGCGAGTGCGAGTGCGAGTGCGAGTGCGGTTGCGGTTGCGGTTGCGAGTTCTGCGGGGCCGAGCCGGGCGCGGGAGCCGGGTCGAGAGAGGGTGCGACGGTCCGCGAGCGAGGCCCGACGGCTTCGACCAGGCCGCCGACATGCTGGTCGTGCGCGCCCAACTCGATCACGTCGAGTGCAATGCCCGCGGAGGCTTCCAGAGTCTGGGCGGGTGGGGCGTTACTTCACGGCGCCGGCGGTCAGGCCTGCGACGAAGTTCTTCTGCATCATCAGGAAGCCGACGACCACCGGGATCGACACCGCGAGCGAGGCAGCGAGGACCTGGTTCCAGTACACGTTGGTCTGCGTGGCGTACTGCCGCAGACCGACGGCCAAGGTGCGGGTCTCCTCCGTCGTCAGCACGGAGGCGAACAGCACTTCTCCCCAGGCCGTCATGAAGGCGTAGATCGCCACCGCGACGATGCCGGGGCGGGCAGCGGGCAGGATGATGCGCAGCAGGATGGTGAGATTGCTGGCGCCGTCGACCTTGCCGGCCTGGTCCAGCTCGTTCGGGATGCCGTCGAAGTAGCCCACCAGCATCCAGATCGCGAACGGCAGCGAGAACGTCAGGTACGTGATGATCAGGCCGATGCGGGTGCCCACCAGCGGCACCCCGAAGGTCGCGTCGATGTTCACGAAGATCAGGTACAGCGGCAGCAGGAACAGCACGCCGGGGAACATCTGGGTGGACAGCACCGTGGTCATGAACGGGCCGCGGCCGCGGAATCGCCAGCGGGAGACGGCGTAGGCGGCGAGGGTCGCGACGGCGACGCTGAACAGGGTCGCGACCGAGGTGACGATCAGCGAGTTCATGAAGTAGCGCGCCAGCGGCACCGTCGACCACATCTCGACGAACGGCTCGACGGTGATGCGGGTGGGGATCCAAGAGAACCCGGCCTGCACATCGCCCAGCGGCTTCATCGAGGTGGTGATCATGACGTACAGCGGCACGGCCACGAACACACTGAGACCGACCAGCACGATGGCGCGGAAGATCTTCTCTCCGACGGTCTCACGCATTGTTCTTCTCCTTCTTCCACTGGGTGAAGTAGAGGTACACCAACGACACCGCCAGCAGGAACAGCAGCAGGAGCACGCTCATCGCGCTGCCGACGCCGAAGTCCCAGGACAGGAACGAGGAGTTGTAGATGTGGAAGCTGATGAGGTCGCCGGCCGGTGGCTGCGCCGTCCCGAACAGCACGTACGGGGTGTTGAAGTCGTTGAACACCCACAGGAACATCACCAGTAGCATGGTCTGGTTGACCGGGGCCAGCATCGGCAGGGTCACCGAACGCCACTGGCGCATGGGGGTGGCACCGTCCATCGCGGAGGCTTCGTAGAGCTCTCCGGGGATGGACTGCAGGCCGGCCATGAACATGAGGAAGGCGAAGGGCCACATCCGCCAGATCGCGACGACCACCACGGAGATGAAGGCGTTGTCGCCGATCAGCCAGAACGGGGCGGAGTCCAGGATGCCCAGCTGGTTCACGAGGAAGTGGTTCACGGCGCCGGTGTCCCGCTGGAGCATGAAGTTCCAGGTGATCACCGAGGCGTACAGCGGCAGGGCATAGGGGATCAGGAACAGGGTGCGGAACACGCCGCGGCCCCGGAAGGGTCGCTGGAGCGCGACCGCGGCGGCCATGCCGAGAGTCCAGCTGATGCCCACCACGAGCGCGGTGAACGCGAGGGTCACCAGGAAGGAGTTCAGGAACTCCTGGCCGACGGGGGTGTTGAGGTCGATCGCGATCTGGAAGTTCTCCAGGCCGGCGAAGGGCGCCTCCGTCCAGCGGCGGATGAAGAACTTCGTGAGCTCGACGAAGCTCATCCAGAACCCGGTGGCCATCGGGACGATGTGGATCAGCAGTTCGAGGATCACTGCGGGCGCGAGGATCAGGTACGGGAACAGGTGGCGGCGCGGGCGGCGCGGCGCCGGCCGGTCAGCACTCTGCGGAGGCGTCCTGGTGCTCTCCGGGGCAGTCTTGCTGGGCATGGGGCTCTTCTCTTCGAGGCGGCGCGGGACGTGCGGCGGCCGACGGGGGAGTGGTTCCCCGTCGGCCGCAGTGCACCTCAGGCGCGGATCGAGTCCTGCGCGGTCTGCATGGCGACGACGACATCGTCACGGGTGACGGTTCCGCCGGTGGCGATGGTGGCGAACATGGTGTTCATGGCCTGGCCGACGGAGGTCTCGAACTGGTCCTCCCACGGCACCAGCGGCAGTGGCTCGGCGCGCTCGCCGTAGATCTCCATGAACATGTCTGCCTGCTCGGTGTCGTCGGTGAAGGTGGGCTCACCATCGACCAGCACGGGCAGTGAGGCGAAGGGTTCGCCCAGCTCCGCCTGGGACTCCTCGGAGGTCATGAAGTTCAGGAACTGCAGGGCGCCGTCGACGTTCTCGGTGTCCTTCATGATCGCGAGGTTGATGCCGGCCAGGTGCGAGGCGCAGTCGTCGACGGCGTCGGCCGGGGCGGGGAACGGGATCGCCGCGAACTGGTCAGCGCTCATGCCGTTGGACTCGATGGTGGCGTGGGCGTTGTTCTGGTTGATGATCAACGCCGCCTCGCCGTTGGCGAAGGAGGTCACGGACTTGGTGCCGTTGTCGAACTGCGCGTTGGAGGGGTTGACGACCTTGTGCTCCTGCATGAGGTCGAGGTAGCGCATGATGCCGTCGACGACGCCGTCCTCGGTGAAGGAGGGCTTGCCGTCCTCGGTGTTCAGCGAGGCGCCGTTCTGGGTGGCGTTGATGAACGCGAAGTGGTTGTTCTCCGTATAGGAGCCCGCGGCCAGGGACATGCCGTAGACGCCGGCGTCCTCGTCGGTCAGCGCCTTGGCGGCCTCGACCATCTCCTCCCAGGTGGTGGGCGGTTCGATGCCGGCGTCGGCGAACATCTGCACGTTGTAGTACATGCCGTAGGCCAGGCCGTACAGCGGGATCGAGGTGGGGTCGGTGTCGACCGCGCCGCCGGTGGCCAGTGCCGCCGGGACGTAGCGGTCGCGGCCGCCGAGCGCCTCGAACTGCTCGTCACCGAGGTCGAGGAGCCCGCCGGTGGCCTGGAGGCTGACGCCCCAGGTGTTGCCGATGTTGACCACGTCGGGGCCCTGACCGGAGGTGATGGCGGTCTGGATGCGGGTCTGGAGATCGGCCCAGCCGATCACCTCGAGGTCCACGGCGATACCGGTCTCCTCGGTGAACCGCTCGAGGACAGGGGTGAGGATCTCCTTGTCGTTCTCGAGGCTGGTGCCCTGGTTGGAGGCCCAGTAGGTCAACGAGTCGGGGCTCTCATTGGAGCCGCCGGAGCCGGAGCCGCAGGCAGCAAGGCCGGCCATACCGGCAGCGGCGAGGGGAGCAGCGGTCAGAAGTGTGCGTCGTCGCATCGAAAGACTCCTTGGTGCACCGTCGTGGGTGGTGAGCGGTGAGAGCGGGGGAGGCGGGCGCCCTCGTGGGCATCACGCCAGACTGCTTAATCGATTCGAACTTAATCGATTCGGCGAGTATGGCAACGGCTGAGCGCGACTGTCAACGGGGTAACGTCACGGAGCGGTCACGGTGTGTGACGCCCTATGGCGGTGCGTGACGACGCCGTGGTGTGGGCGTCGCACTGCCTAGCCGGATGCACGCCCTCCGCTGCCTGTTGCCTGCCGCCCGGTGGCCTGCGGGCACCGGGCGGCGGTCCACGGCCGACGACGGCCCGGAGGGCTCAGACGGTGCCGGTGGATTCGCGGGGGATCAGCGTGGCCGGGTCGATCTGCAGCACCGAGCGCTCCTGGATCTCCCCCCTGATCTGTCGGATCAGCAGGTCACCGGCGCTGCGGCCCATGTCGAAGGGGCGGCGGGCGAGCGCGGTGATGGCCGGGGAGGTCAGCTCGGCGATCAGCGAGTCGTCCCAGCTGACCAGCCCGAGCTCCGTGGGGATCACGACGCCTTGGCGCAGAGCTCCGCGCAGGGCCCCGATCGCGATCAGGTCGCTCGAGGCGATCACGGCGGGCCGATTGCTGAGGTGGAGGTCGGAGGCCTCGAGTGCGGCGAGGCCGGCATCGATCGTGTACGCGCCGGAGGCGTGCGAGTGGGGGACCCCGTATTCGCCGGACAGCTCGGCCAGCAGCTCGAGCCGGCGCCGCTCATGGGCGTACTCGGACGGGCCGGTGAGCTGGATGAACCCGTCGTACCCCTGCGCGAGGACGTGCTCGACCACGGTGCGGGCGTCCTCGGCCTCCGCGGTCGTGACCTTCGCGAAGGACTCGGGCCCGCAGTAGTGGCCGAGCATCGAGAAGTCCATGTTCAGGGCCTCGAGCACGGCCGGCCGATGGTCGTCCTCGGCGAGGTCCAGGAGCACCACGCCATCCACCCGGCGCTGATGGGACCAGGTGCGGAACACATCGGACTCCTCGTCGGCGCCTCCGCGCACGAATCGGATCAGCAGCTCGTAGCCGTGGGCGGAGGTCGCCGACTCGATGCCCGCCGTCACCGAGGAGTAGAACGGCTCCCGGGATACTTCCTCCGGATCTCTGACCAGCACAAGTCCGATGTTTCCGCTGCGACCTCGACGCAGGGCCTGGGCGCCGGAATGCGGCGTCCAGCCCACCTGCTGGGCGTGCTCGAGCACGCGACTGCGCAGGGCGGCGCTGACGCCAGGCTTGTCGTTGAGCGCGTAGCTCACGGTGGCGGGGGAGATGCCGAGGTCATGCGCGATCGTGGCGACGGTGGGGCGTGAGGACTTCCGCGGCATGGGACTGCTTCCGGGTCGGGCGGCGGGACCGCCGAGCGTGAGGATCTCCAGCGCAGTGGTCGCCGCTGGTCGGCACGGCCGCTGGATGCGCACATGATAGATCCCAGGTCTGGTCCGGGCCGTGGGGGAGCGTGGGTCCCGGTATCTCTCAGCCTCGCAGCAGGATCCAGATCAGCAGCTGAGTGAGCAGGAACCCCGCGACGAGATTCATGCCGAGGAAGCGTCGCCATCCGGGGTGCGCCTGGGCGCTGTGCTCGTCGGTCAGGCCCCGATAGCGCCAGATGCTGACGACGTACGGGATGACCAGCAGTGACGCGAGCGCCGCCGGCCAGCCCGTGGTGAGCATGACCGCCCCGGCCCCGGCGTACAGTCCGCTCGAGAGGAGCACCGTCCTGTGCGCGCCCAGGACGGTCGCGATCGAGCCGATCCCGGCCTCGCGGTCCGGCACGATGTCCTGCACGGCACCGAAGGCGTGCGATGCCATTCCCCACAGGAAGAAGGCGGACAGGGCGGCGAGGGCGGTGGCTCCCCACGGCGCCCCGGTGAGGGCGAGTCCCACGGCGGCGGGGCCGACGAAGTGCGTCGACGAGGTGACCGAGTCGAGCACCGGACGCTCCTTCAGCCGCAGGCCGGGCACTGAGTATGCCACCACAGCGGCGAGCACGACGGTCAGGATGAGCGTGGAGGCGATGCTTCCCCATGCGATCAGCGCCAGCACGAACGGCGCCGCCAGCAGGCCGGCCGCCCACGCGGTGGCCGTGTGCCAGCGACGGTCCAGGACGATGCCCTCGACCCCGCCCTTGCGGGGATTGCGGAGGTCCGACTCGTGATCGAAGACGTCGTTGATGCCGTACATGAGCAGGTTGTACGGGACCAGGAAGAACACCGTCCCGAGCACCAGCGTCGCGGTGATCTGTCCACCGGCCAGGAGATAGGCCGCAGCGAAGGGGTAGGCCGTGTTGATCCAGCTCAGCGGGCGGGAGGTGCCCAGGAGCTGGCGGGCCATACCGGGGGCGGCGGTCGCGGCGGTCATCGGGCCTCCGTCGGGGTGAGCAGGAGCCACAGCGAGGGCAGCAGCAGTCCGGCCGCGACCGGCCACGCCAGATCCTCGACGGGGACCAGGCCGAGCATCACGCCACTGAGCAGGGACTCCTCGAAGCGGAACAGATCTGCCGCGATCATCACGGTGTCGAAGATGAGGGTGAGGGCCAGGAGCACCAGAACGGTCGCCGCGGTCACGGCCCACCAGCGTTTGCCGGGGCGGCGCACCACGGCGGCGGTCACGGTCATCAGGACGGGAGGGATCAGGAACACGGCGGCGAGAGCGGCGTAGGTCATCGGTCCTCCGTCGCGGATCGTCGGCGCGCCGCCGTGGCGAGGAGCGCCCACAGCACCAGGGTCGTGTAGCTGAGGAAGGCGATGAAGACGAGCTCCTCGATCGGCAGCTCCGGGGCCAGCATCAGCCCGGTCATCGCCGAGCTCTCCCCGATCCCGTAGTGACCGGCGGCGATCGCGGCGAGATCCCAGGCCAGGAAGAAGCCGATGCCGATGCAGAGCGTGAGGACGGCGCGTCGCGGAGCCCGCCACAGCACGAGGCGGAACCGGCGGTCCAGCAGGGCCATGCAGAACGTCGGGACCAGCAGTGCCGCGAGGTAGAGGCCGGGCATCATGCGCCTGCCCCGGCACTGCCCGCCCCGGCAGTGCCTGCCCCGATGCCGCCGGTCCCACGATGTCCCTGTCCGCCGCTGCCCGCCGTGGCCGGCGGCTCGGGCAGCGGGGACGACGAGCGGTCCCCTCGCAGCCGCTTGGCGACGAGCTCCGCGCTGATCAGACACATCGGCAGGCCGACCCCGGGGATCGTGCTGGAGCCGGCATAGAGCAGCGCGTCGATGCGACGGGAGGCGTTGCCGGCGCGGAAGAACGCGCTCTGACCCAGCGTGTGCGCGGGCCCGAGCATGCTTCCGCGCCAGGCCCCGAGATCGGTGGTGAAGTCCGCTGGGCCGATCGTGCGTCGCACCACCACACGGTCGGCCAGATCGGGCACGCCGACCCTGGCCGCGATCTGTGCGATGGCGTCGTCGGCGATGCGCTCCACGGCCGCGGAGCCGGCGCCGTCCACCCCGCCGTGACCGAGACCTGCATCCGCCGGGACCGGGACCAGCACGAACAGGTTCTCGTGCCCCGCCGGCGCGACGGAGGGGTCGGTCGCCGAGGGCCGGCACACGTAGGTCGAGGCCGGAGAGGGGACGCGCCCGTCGCGAATCGCTGTGAAGTTCTCGCGCCAGTCGCTGGTGAACAGCAGGCTGTGATGCGCGAGCTGGGGCAGCTTCCCCCGTACCCCGAGCAGGACCAGCACCGCGCCCGGGCCGCTGACGCGGCGCTGCCACCACGACTCCGGGTAGGTCTGCAGCTCAGGAGGCAGCATCGTGGTCTCCACGTGGTGCAGATCGGCGGTCGCGACGACGACGTCCGCGCTCAGGGTGCGCCGGGTCCCGTCGGCGCCCTGCACCTCCACGCCGCTCGCGCGCGGCCGACGGTCCCGTCTCTCCTGCTGACTGAGTGAGGCCCGCCCGATGCGCCGCTCGCCCGGGGCGGTGAGGACCCGCGTGGCCCGGGTCGCCGTGTGCAGGCGCACGCCCTGCTGCGCGGCGAGGTCGACCATCACGTCGATCAGGCGGGCGAATCCACCCTGCGGGTACTGCACCCCGCCGGTCAGATCCAAGGCGCTCATCAGGTGGTACATGCTCGGCGTACGGTCCGGTGACGAGCCCAGGAACACCGCGGGGTAGCCGAGGATCTGTCGCAGTCGCGGGTCCCGGAACCGCCGTGCGACGAAACGGTCGAGCGGCTGGGTGAGCAGGGACAGCAGCTGGGGTGCCTTCGTCGCGACGCGCGGGGAGAGGAAGGGGAGCGCGGAGGTGAACGAGGTGTACAGGAAGCGCTCCAGAGCCATGTCGTAGGTGCGCCCCGCGGAGTCGAGGTACTGGGCGAGTCGCCGTCCCGCGCCCGGTTCGATCGCGTCGAAGGTGTCGGCGTTGCGCGCGGCGGAGGCCCGGATGTCGATCGGATCCTCGTGGCCCTCGAAGAACACCCGGTACCCGGGATCCAGCGGCCGCAGGTCGAGCTGCTCGGCGGCGGAGGTGCCGAGCAGGCGGAAGTAGTGGTCGAACACCTCGGGCATCAGGTACCAGGAGGGGCCGGTGTCGAAGCGGAAGCCGGCCTGCTCCCAGGAGCCGGCACGGCCGCCGAGCACCTCGCGGGCTTCGACGAGATCGACCTGGTAGCCGTCGCGGGCGAGCAGGGAGGCGGTCGCGAGTCCGGAGATGCCGCCGCCGATGACGACCGCGGTGCGGGCGGGCGCGGCGCTCATGGGCGGGCCCCGAGGAGGGCGCGGGCGAGGATCTGGGCCTTCTCGCGCTCGGGGACCCGGACTCGGGAGCGGCGGATCTGGGCGGCGGGGGTCGCGCGCAGTCGCCGCGACAGAGCCCGGTACAGGCCATGGGCGGCGGCGACGGCGCGACGGCTGCTCGCCGGCAGGTGGGGGATCGCGGTGGCGGCGACGTGGAGGTCGGCGTCGATCTCGTCCAGCAGCGCGTCCCGGTGCGCGTCGTCGAAGGCGGCAGGGTCCAGCCCCGGGAAGTAGGTGCGCCCCAGGAGGTCGTGGTCCTCGGCGAGGTCGCGCAGGAAGTTCACCTTCTGGAATGCGGCGCCGAGGCTCTGCGCGGGCAGGAGCAGACGCGCGTAGGAATCGTCGTCCCCGTCGACGAAGACGCGCAGGCACATCAGCCCCACCACTTCGGCGGAGCCGTGCACGTAGCGGTCCAGGCTCTCCTGGTCATGCTCGGCGACCTCGAGGTCGGCGCGCATCGAGGCGAAGAACGGGGCGATCAGTTCCGGCCCGATCCCGTATGTCCGGGCCGTGATGGCGAAGGCCTGTACCACCAGGTTGGTGCTGCGCCCGAGGTCCAGGCCCTGCGCGGTCTCCGCCTCGAGGGCGTCGAGCAGTTGCGCGCGCACCGGGGCGGTGAGCTGCGGATCCGGGTCGTCCACGGTCTCGTCGGCGACTCGCACCAGGGCGTAGATGCTGCGCACGTGGGTGCGCACCGGCTCGTCCAGGAGCCTGGAGGCCCAGCCGAACGACGTCGAGTAGCCGGCGATCACGCATCTCGCGCTCTGCTGCGCGACCCGGTCGTAGCGGGTCACGCTCGCGCGCCGTTCGGGGTGCGGCGGCGCCACTGCGCCAGGGCGGCGATCGCGATGACGGCGGCCACCAGGCCGGCGGCGACGGCAGTGGTCGGCGAGTGCGGCTGGTCGCTCGCCCGGCCGACGGCGATCCACACCAGGCCCCAGATCATCGCGAGCGGGGCCGCGATGGGTCGACGCCCGGCGACGCACAGAGCCACCCCGACGACGGCGACGACGGCGAGCACCGCGACCGCGATCACTGCGGGGATGCCGAATCCTCTGAACCCGGAACCGGCCAGTGCGGCCGCGATGTTCGCGCAGGCCGCGACGCTCACCCAGCCCAGGTACAGGCCGAAGGTGCCGTCGACGACGAGACGGCCGACGGGGCCGCGCGGCGGGCGCGCCGTGGTGCGGCGGAACAGATCTGCGAGCACCGCCAGCAGTGCGGCGATCACCAGCACGCTGAGCCATACCCAGCCTGCCTGGATCACGAGGATCCACGCGGCGTTCAGCAGCAGCGAGGCGATCGCATGCCGCGCGATCCCTCGCTCGTCGCGAGGATCCCACCACTGCCACAGCGTGTACGCACCGAGCCCGACGTAGATGACCGACCAGATCGAGAAGGCGGAGCCGGCCGGCGAGAGGTGAGTGGCATCGGCGGCGAGCAGGCCGCCGGCGGCCTCGGCGATCGGGTCCCCACCGAAAGCGCCGACGCCGATCGAGGTGCCGACCATCGCGACGAGGAAGCTGAGGGTGACCGCGATGCGGCGCCGCAGCGAGGCGCGGGCGACGGGGTCGCCGTCGGGGCGGGCGGTGGTCATGGGGTCTTCTCCTCGTCAGCGGGGTCAGCGGGGTCAGCGGTGTCGGGTCCGGGGCCCGCGGCGTTCTCGGCAGCGCGGGCGATGTTGCGCTGCATGCCCCCGAAGACGATGCCGTGGAAGGGCCATACGGCCCACCAGTACGCGTCGCCGAGCAGACCATGGGGGTGGAACACGGCGCGCTGATGCAGGACGGATCCGCCGTCGTCCGCCGCCTCGACCCCGAGTTCCAGCCAGGCCCGGCCCGGCACGCGCATCTCGGCGCGAAGAAGCAGCAGGCGCCCCGGTTCGAGACGCTCGACCCGCCACCAGTCCAGGGCCTCGCCGACGGAGAGCCGGTGGGGGTGGCGTCGGCCGCGCCGCAGCCCCGGCCCGCCGACGATGCGGTCCAGGAGGCCGCGGGTGACCCAGCCGAGCCGCCAGGAGTACCAGCCGTGCGCCCCGCCGATGCCCTCGATCACCGACCACAGCGTCTTCGGGGAGGCCTCGACGCGGCGGCTGCGCTCGTCGCCCCGGGTGACGCCGCCGGACCACTGCGGATCCTCGGGCAGAGGGGACGACGGCGCGCCCGCCGGCGCTGCGGAGTGCCAGGCAGTGGCCACGTCGAGGTCCTGGATGCGGTGCAGCGCAAGCTGGATGGCGCGGTCCACGCCCGTCAGTCCGCCCTCGGGGTCGGGAATGAGGGTGCGGACGGTGGAGTCCGAGGCGACCGATTCGTGGATCAGCGACTCGACCAGAGGTCGGGCGATCCCGGTGGGCACCGGGGTGACCAGACCGATCCAGTGACTGGCCAGGCGCGGAGTCAGGACGGGGACGGCCTGGATCCGACGCGGTCGCAGTCCGGCGGCCCGCGCGTAGGCCCGGAGGAGGTCGGCGTAGGTGAGGACATCGGTCCCGGCGATGTCGAGAGTGCGGTTCAGCTCGCCCTCGACCCGGGCGGCACCGACGAGATAGTGCAGCACGTCGCGCACGGCGATCGGTTGGATGCGGTTGTGGATCCACCGCGGCGCGATCATCACTGGCAGTCGCTCAGCGAGGTACCGCATGACCTCGAACGAGGCGCTGCCGGAGCCGAGGATCACGGCAGCGCGCAGCACGACTGTGGGCACGGCTCCGGCCAGGAGAATGTCGCCGACCTCCTTGCGGGATGCCATGTGCGCGGACAGCTTCTCGCCCTCGGGATAGATGCCCCCGAGGTAGACGATGCGGCCCACTTGGGCGTGCTCCGCGGCATCGGCGAAGGCGCGGGCCCCGGTGCGGTCGCGGCCCGCGAAGCTGCGCCCGCCGCCCATCGCGTGGATCAGGTAGTAGGCCACGTCGACGTCGGCGAGGGCCCGACGCAGGCTGGCGGGGTCCTCGACGTCGGCCTCGACGACCTCGACGTCGTCCCGCCAGGGGCGGCCGTCGAGCCGATCGGGGTGCCGAGCCATGGCGCGCACGCGCAGGCCCGCATCCAGGAGGGCGGGGATCAGGCGGCCGCCGATATAACCGGTGGCACCGGTGACCAGCACCAAGGGGGCGGGGGAGGCCGTGGTCATGCGGGCTGTCCTGTTCTCGCGGAGGAGAGATCAGCGGCGCGGAGGATCTCCTGGGTCGCGGTGGTCATGGCTCGCACCAGAGGCGCCGGCAGGCCGTGGCGTTCGGCGGCCTCGACGGCACTGGTCAGATGCCACTGTGCGAGGTCCTGCGTCCAGGCGCGGGAGCCGCAGGTGGTGAGGAGTTCGCGGGCCTGCCGGGCATCAACCTGGTCGAGGTCCGGGCGGCCGACCAGAGGCTGCAGCTGGGGCCACGCGGAGGTGGTCGAGGCGTGCGCGAGCAGCGTGGTGCGCTTGCCCTCGCGCAGGTCTCCGAGGGCGCTCTTGCCGGTGCGGCCCTCGTCGCCGAACACTCCGAGCAGATCGTCGAACAGCTGGAACCCGATGCCCAGGAGCCCGCCGATCTCGTCCAGGGCGGTCAGGATATCGGGGGACGCATCGGCCAGCAGGGCGCCCGCGTGCAGGGGGAGCTGGAAGGAGTAGGTGGCGGTCTTCAGCTCGGCGACGGCGAGGGCGTCCTGGAGGGCGGCGGTGTCATCGCAGAGTCCGAGCTGCAGGCGGACGTCGGCGAGCTCGCCGGCCGCGGAGGCGTGGACCGTGCTCTCGAAGAGGTCGAGCAGGCGGTCGACGACGGGGTCGGGGGCATCGCACCGGCTGACCGCGCGGTAGGCGGCGAGGAGGCCGAGATCGCCGGCGAGGATGCCGGCGGCGTCCGCATACCGCTGGGCGCCGTCCCGGGGGACGCCCTGCTCCCGCGCTCCGCGGGCGAAGCTGCCGGACAGCGTCGAGACACCGCGGCGGACCTGGTCGCCGTCGATGACGTCGTCCTGCACCACGAAGGCGGTGTGCAGGAGCTCGAGAGCGGCGGCGACCTGGATGGCGGCCGCCGGACGAGCCCCGTCGAGGGTGCGATGCGTGGCGACCAGCAAGGCCGGGCGGAACCGCTTCCCACCCTCTGCCGCGCGCGCGAAGGCCGCCCAGAGGTCATCGTGGTCGCGCATCGGCAGGGTGCCGGGGCGCTCGGCGCCGCGACGCAGCAGCCTCGTGAGCTCGTGGTCCACCGCCCATCGGTCCGCACTGATCATGTCGCTCTCCCGGGGGTGGGGTCGAAATGGTCGCGAAGCGCCGGCACCTGGGCGGTCATCCAGGGGCTGAGCGTCCACGGGGCCAGAACCACGAGCTCGTCGATCTCCGTGGGGGAGACCCATCGCAGGTCCATCACCTCGGCGGGGTTCGGAACCGGATCCCCTGCGGCCTCGGCGAGGAACACCGGACAGATCTCATTCTCGACCACCCCGGAGACATCCGTGGCGCGATACCGGAAATCGGGCAGGGCAGAGCGCACTGCGCGCACGTCCATGCCCAGTTCGTGCCGGGCGTGCCGGGCGAGGGCAGTGGGCATCGATTCGCCCTGGCGCGGGTGCCCGCAGAAGGAGTTGGTCCAGACTCCCGGCCAGGTGCGCTTGGTCAGCGCGCGGCGGGTGAGCAGGACGGATCCGTCCTCCCGCCGGAGGTAGCAGGAGAAGCCCAGGTGCAGCGGGGTGGTGGCGCTGTGGACGGTGGCGCGAGGCATCAGGCCGCGGGCGCGGCCGTCGGGGCTCATCAGGATCACGTGGTCCGTCTCTGCCATCTCCATCGGCACCTCCTCCCAAGTACTTAGCCTGGCTATTTAAATGGACTGTAGCATCCAGGGGTGGTCCATGAGTCAAGAGGTGCAGACGCCGGATCGGGCACGTCGTACTGGTACGACGGCGCGGATTCTGCGGTGGCGATGCTGTCGGCGGTGCGCAGCTTCCGGGTGGCCGATACGGAGCTGCGGCGCCGTATGAGCGCCGAGATGGACATGAATGTGACCGACCTCGCGGCGCTGAGGCACGTCATCGCCCACGAGTTGGCCCAGGATCCGGTCACGCCGCTGGCCCTCGCCGAGCATCTGCACATCTCGGGGGCCTCGACCTCCAAGCTGCTGGACCGCCTCACGGCCTCCGGTCACCTCGCTCGAGCACCCCACCCGCACGACGGCCGGTCCCGCATCGTCGTGGCGACGGATCACGCCCACGCGCAGGTGCGCGAGCGCCTCACCCGCATGCACGAGCGCATGCTCGATATCGCCCACGAGGTGCCGCTGGAGTCCCGGCGCGCCGTGGTCGACTTCCTGCTCTCGATGGCCGAGCATCTCGGGAGCGAGGCCATTCCCGAGAAGCTCACCCCCCGCGACCGCGGGATCGACTGAGGAGAAGAGACATGCGCTCACCCGTGCGAGAACGCGTGCAGGCCATGCTGGCGAAGGTTGCTGAGCCGGAGTCGGTCACGAGCCTGCTGCAGATCCTCAAGGGCGTCGTGGCCGGCACTGTCGCCTGGTGGCTGTCGGTGTACGTGCTGAGTTCGCAGCTGCCTTTCCTCGCCCCGTGGACCGCACTGCTGACGGTGCATGCGACGGTGTACCGATCTCTGGCCCGCGGGGTGCAGACCACGATCGCCTCGACGATCGGGGTCGCGATGTCTTTCGCGATCGGAGCCTGGTTGGGGGTGAGCGTCTGGACCTTCGCCCTTGCCCTGCTGATCGGCCTGCTCGGTGCCCGTGTCTCCTGGATCCGCGACGAAGGGGTCGCGATCGCCACCACCGCGATCTTCGTGCTGGGCAGCGGTTTCGGTGCGCAGCAGCCGTTCCTGCTCGATCGGATCCTGGAGGTCGGCCTCGGCGTCGTCGTGGGGATCGCCGTGAACCTCATGCTCATCCCGCCCCTGCGGGACCGGCAGGCCGCGCGCTACGTGGACAGCATCAACCGTCGTATGGGCGAACTTCTCACCGACATCGCCGATGGCTTCTCCGCCGCCGGGGGCACCGAGCGGGCCGACGCCTGGGTCGAGGAGACCACGTCGATGAGCGGTGAACTCTCGACCGCTTGGCAGATGGTGCACTTCGCCCGCGAGAGCGAACGGGCCAACCCGCGTCCCCGATTCCGACGGGTGCGCGCGGGCGGCATTCGCTCGGCCCGCGAGATCCCTAGCGACGAGGCCTCCTACGAGAACATCCTCTCCCGGGTGGAGGAGGGGATCTCCCATCTGCGCCATCTGGCCCGCACGCTGCGCGAGGGTGCGTACGCCGAGGGTGATTGGGATACCAACTTCCGGGAGAAGTGGGTCGCGATCGCCCGCGATGCGGGGCGGTCCATCGCGGATCCCGACGCCGAGGTGGAACCGGTCGCCGACCGTCTGTCCGCGCTGGCCGTCGACCTGGCGGACAACACGGTGCTCCCGCGGCACTCCTGGCCGCTCTACGGCTCCCTGATCTCCAGCATGCAGCACCTCACCGTCATCGTCGACGACGTCGCTTCGGCGCGGGCGGCGCGTGAAGGCGGGACGGAGAACCCTGAGGGCTGAACTGCTCCAGGCGACATCCTCGATCAGGGCCGATGTGCACGGGCTCCTCGCGACGGTGCGCGAGGAGCCCTGGGGCAGGGATGCCGTGGATCAGAACGCTCCGGCTGCCACCTGTTCGGTGCGCTCCCGCTGGCGCTCGACGTCGCGGGGGTAGACCTTGTAGAACAGGGTCCAGTAGATCGCGTTGAGCAGGTACGGGGTGACGACGAACCAGAGGAACATGGACTGGCTGCTGAAGGCCTCGGCCACGAAGCCGAGCCCCAGCACCATCAGCGCGGTCAGGCCTCCCTGGATGAGGGAGGACAGCATCGCGAAGGCGGTGGCGTTCAGCTGGGTCGGCACCACGTTGGAGACCATCGGCAGCACGCAGCCGGAGAACCCGATCGAGAACACCAGGCCCAGCAGCAGGTTGAAGGGGATGGAGACGAGGAAGCCCTCGTAGGGCACCTGGGTCACCAGGGCCACGGTGGCGGCGAAGGAGACCAGGTAGATCTGCATCAGCATGATGCGCCCCTTCTCCCCGAACTTCTTCACGAACAGGTCCGCCAGGCGGCCGCCGAGGAAGCTCGAGAAGACTGCGCCGATGGAGAAGGCCGACATCGCCATGGTGGCCTCGAAGACGCTCAAGCCGCGTTCGACGACGAGGAAGTTCGGGTAGAAGGCGAACAGCACGAGGCTGGTGACCAGCACGATCATGCCGGCCATGAGGGAGATGGTGGGGATCTTGAACAGTCGTGCGCCGTCGGAGATCTTGAACTTCCCGGCCTCGGACATCATGTCCTCGCGGGCGGTGTTCTGGCGAGGGTCCTTCACCCAGGCCGCGATGAGCACGCCGGACAGGATGGAGATCGCGCCCATCGTCCACATGGCATAGCGCCAGGCGTCGCCGTCGGGGTTGTCACCGCGGGCGAAGAGGCCGATCGCCGGCCCCATGAGGATTCCCGTGCCGGTGCCGATCGCGCGGATGGTGCCGTACGCCTTGCCGCGCTGGGACTGCTTGAACAGGTCCGGCAGCAGGCCGTTGATGATCGGTTCGGAGGCGACGGTGCCGACCACGCTGATGGAGTAGAGGATCAGCAGCCAGGTGAAGTTCGGGGCGAAGCCCGAGGCGACGGTCCACAGACCCCAGATGCCGGTGACCAGGATCAGGATCCTCTTGCGGCCGTACTTGTCGGCCATCATCGCCCAGAACGGCCCGAACAGCATGCGTGCGAACTTGCTGATCGAGCTCATCACGCCGAGCATTCCCTCGCCGATGCCGAAGGCGGCTCCGATGAGCGGGAAGAAGGTGTTGATCAGCCCGCCCTCGGAGTTGTCGACGGCCTGGGAGAAGCCCATGGCGGCCATGGCCTTGCCGTTGCCCGTGGTCTCCTCGGTACCGGTGGCGCCCGGGCGACGCCGGTCGCTGTTGACGACGGCGACGCCGGGGTCGAGGTTGGTCGGGCGCGCGAGGATCGTGCCGGTCTCGGTGGTCACCGAGCCGGGGGCGGTGTAATCCTCGCCCAGGGGGGTGTTGCCCATAATTTTCCTCTCGGGGCCGCACGGGGCGGCGTCGAACAGCAGTGTTCGAAGATATGGATGCGGAGGTTCTGCTGGCCCGCCGGGGATGTCCGACGGCCGATCCGGATCAGCGGTGATTCCGGGGTTGCCAAAGTTTGCGTCCAGCACCTGCGCACTGAAACCAGTTGCCATTGGTTGCAGGAACCGCGTGCCGGCGCGGGAGGCCGAGCCGGGAGGAGTTCTGCACCGGCTCCGGCACGTCGTGCCTGGTCGCCACGAATGACCGAGAAAGCTACTTTTCGGTAGGAATCAGGGAGTATTCAGCCGTCGATTCGCCACGAGCCGATCTGTGCGGGAGACGCGCGTCATGCCGTGGGGTGCCGCGCGCCCGGGCGAGGGGCTCCTCGGCCTCCGGGGCGGCCTTGCCCGGGCGCACGGCGATCTTCGGCGCGCTCGACCGGGTGTCGCGCTCGACATCGGGTCGACACCGGGTTCCAGCCGGTCGTCGAGTGACTCCCAGTGCGCCCGGCGGCCCCGGCGGGCGTCGGGCTCAGGCGCGCGAACCCAGATCGACGATGTGCTCGGGAAGGCGCTCGTTGCTGCCATACATGAAGTGGTTCTCCATGCGTTCGGAGAAGCGGCTCGCCGCTGTGGTGCGGCCGACGGCCTCGGCGACCTCGCGGATGTGGATCGGGGCAGCGCCGCAGCACACGCCCAGGTAGTTCACGCCCAGCTCGAGCGCCTCCTGGGCGAACGCGCCGATCTCGTAGCGGTTGGTGAACAGCGGGTCCAGAGCAGTCGGGAAGGTGCGCCCGTGCGGGGCGGGGACGCTCGCGGCGTCGTCCGAGAGGTTGAAGAACGTCGGCTCTTCCTCGGTGGTCCGGTAGGGGATCGGCAGCGCCCCCACATGACAGGAGACGGCCTCGCGGATCTGGCGCAGCCAGGGCATCATCGTCTCCGGCCCGCGGAAGCAGTTCAGGCCCACCACGTCCGCCCCGGCCTGCTCCAGGCGCTGGGCGGTCTCGACGATGCCGACGCCGTCGGCCATCTCCTGGAAGGCCATGGGGGCCAGGGTGAGCACCACCGGCAGGCCCGAGGACTTCGCGACCTCGAGGGCGGCCAGCGCCTCCCCGGCGTAGTAGAAGGTCTCCCCGACGATCAGGTCGGCGCCCTCCTCGACAGCCCAGCCGACCATCTCCTCGAACATGTCGCGCACCTCGTTCTGGCGCACGGAATCCGCAGGATCCCAGATGTTCGAGTTGGAGATGTTGCCGGCCATGAGGTTCCCCGGGACCGCGTCGGCGACCTCGCGAGCGACCTGCAGTGCCGCCCGGTTCAGGGGTTCGAGCAGGTCCTCCTTGCCGATCACCCGCATCTTCTCGCGGTGACCGTTGTAGGTGAACGCCTCGACCACGTCGGAGCCGGCGCGCTGGAAGTCGACGTGCAGGTTCCGCAGCGCCTCGGGGAACTCGAGCGCGACCTCGGGCACGAACTCGCCGGCCGTCAGGTAACCGCGCCTCTCCAGCTCGAAGAGGAAGCCCTCGGCCACGATGACGGTGCCCGCGTCGAGACGCTCGGTCAGCTGGTTCTGCGTCATGGTCTGCTCTCGATCGTCGGTGACTGCGGAGTGGGTCGATCCGAGAGCGTAGCGGGGGCGCGGGCCTCTCGTCGCGTTTATGGCTCCCTATGAACGGGGCCTCGCGATCCCCCGTACCGGCTCAGCTCTCGGCGTGAGCCCAGACGAGGAACTCCTCGGCGTCCAGCACGGGCTTGCCCCAGCGTGCGGCGTTCTTCGATTTGTTCGACTGGGTGCCGCGCTCGGCGACCACCAGTACGTCGGTCCTGGTCTTGGTGACGTTCTGGACCGGTACGAGGCCGCGCTGCTCGGCCAGGTGCTGCATCCGTTCGCGGTCCAGGAGCCCGTGCTGGGTGGAGACGACCTCGCCGGTGAAGCACACCCGGGCCCCGGGCACGAGGATCCCCGCGAGGTCGGGCGGCCCGTCCAGCTCGAGGTCGGCGGGCAGGATCTGCACCCCGAAGTGGGCCTCGACGGCGCGCAGACGGCCGACGACGTCCAGATCGCGGTCGAGCACGCGGGCCCAGGCGGCATCGAGCGCTTCGGCGAGGCTCTGAGCGGCGTCATCCTGCGCCGAGAGATTCCCGCCGACGACGAAACCCTCGGGGCCGCTGACCCCGTCGGCCCCGCTGGTGCGGGCGAGCAGGTAGCCGCGCCCGCGCACCAGCTGTGGGAAGGCGGTGCCTCCCGGGCCGACGGACCCGCCCCGGCCGGTGCCGTCCGTCCCGTCGGCTCCGGCGGTCGCGGCAGTGCGCCGACGGGCGATGTCGCGGATCGCGCGGGCGCGCTCGAGGGCAGTGGGTGCGGTCAGACCGGTGCGCTCGCCGGAGTTCAGGGCGGTGGTGGTCAGCTCGATGCCCAGCGGCATGTGTTCGACGATGTCGTGGCGTTTGAGCTCGAAATCGATCAATCCGAGCAGCTCGTCGATCCGCACGCCCACCGGGACGCGGCCCGCGAGCAGCGGTGACAGCGCCGCCCAGGCCTCGGTGAGCACGGGTGCGAGCTGCACGTCGCGGGTCGTGATGCCGTACTGGGTGCGGGCGGCGAACAGGTCACTGGTGGGGTTGACGATGGTGGTGGCCTCGTCGCCGTCGTCGGTGGCCACGGCGATCTCGACCGGGCGCGGGCGGTAGCGGTCACCGACGTTGCCGACCATGAGCGCTGCGACGTAGACCTCGCCCAGCGACTCGTCGCTCGGCGAGGAGGAGTGGAGGAAGCGGCGGATGCGGGTATCGGATTTCAGGTCGCGCGGGAGCACGTCGCGTCGCAGTACCAGGCCCTCGAGGCTGGTGCAGCGAGACAGGGCCACGTACAGCTGGCCGTTGGCGAAGGTGCCGCCGGTGAGGTCCACGATCACGCGGTCCAGGGTCTGGCCCTGCGACTTGTGGATGGTGATCGCCCAGGCGAGCTTCATCGGCAGCTGCGTGAAGGTGCCGACGACCTGGTGGGTGAGGCTGCCGCCGTCCACGACCGGCTGGGTGACGTCCCAGGTGTGCGGGCGCACCTGCTCGCGCCCGCCGTCGCGCAGCAGCACCTCGACGACGGGGCCGTCCTGGTCGTGGCCGATCGAAGTGATCCGGCCCAGGGTGCCGTTGACCCAGCGGTCCCGGGGGTCGTTGTTGAGCATCATCACCTGGGCGCCGACGGCGATGTCGAGCTGCTCCTCGGTGGGATGTTCGAAGCCCTTGGTCTCGCCGCTGACCTGGGCGATGACGGTCTGCGCGGGATCGGGGAGGCGCTCGAGCTGCTGCCGATTGCGGGAACGGACGATGCGGTTGGTGGTCGCGAGCGTCAGCCAGAACTCGTCGAGGTCCGGGTCGAAATCTGGATCGGTGCGGGCATTGAGCTCGGCGCGCGCATCCTCCAGCAGCGTGCCCTCGCGCACCGCGTTCAGCAGGTCCACCAGGCGGTCGTCCCCGACCTGACGGAACACCGTGCCCAGTTCGATCACCGGGAAGTGCTCGCGGTCGAAGGCGCGGGCGGAGAAGAAGTAGGGGGTGCCGTAGTGGTGCTCGAGGTACTCGGCCTCCGCGTCACGCACCACGGGCGGCAGCTGGTACAGATCGCCGACCAGCACCAGCTGCACCCCGCCGAACCTCTCGCCGGGCCGTGGCCCGAAGCGCTCCAGCGCCGCGGCCAGCGCATCGAACAGGTCTGCCCGCACCATCGAGGCCTCATCGATGATCAGGGTGTCGAGGCTCGCGAGGGTCGTGGCGAAGCGGCCCGGGAAGTAGCCCGACCCGCGCACCATCTCCTCGCTCACCCCGAGCGGGAACGAGAACAGGCGGTGGATCGTGTAGCCCTCGACGTTGAGCGCCGCGATCCCGGTGGGTGCGACCGTGAGGACGGTGCGCGCGGTCGTCTCCAGGAAGTGCCTGATCAGGGTGGACTTACCGGTGCCGGCGCGGCCGGTGAGGAACAGGGGACTGCCGGATTCCAGCAGGTCCAGAGCGCTGCGGAAGTCCTCGGTGATCGTGAGCTGCGGGGGCATGCGCTGATTGTCCCGCAGATCGAAGACTTCCGTCCTCAGCGGAACCGCCGCTGGCATCGGCCGCACCGCAGCCCAGATTCTCAACAACGGCGGTGAGACCTCCCGAGCGAGGCGGGTGAACCGATGCGTGCGATCCTTGGCGGGTGCGCGACCACTCCACGCCGTTCGTCGACGAGCCGGCCCTCGACCCGGCGCTGCTGAGGACGCTCGCGGCCGCTGGTCTGCCGGCGACCGGGCGCTTTCATCTCAAGGCCGGCTGGGTCAGCCGCGCGTGGGTCGGCGACGACTGCGTCGTCCGACTGAACACCGACGAACGTTTCCGCGATGCCTATCGCCACGAAGCGGCAGTCGTCCGCCTGCTCGCCGGCAGCGAGGTCCCCCACGCCCGGCACCTCGCCCACGGCGACGGCCCGGACGGGCCCTGGTACATCTCCGAACGCCTGCCCGGCCGAACCCTGTACGACGCATGGCCGGCGGCGGACCCGCACACGCGCCACGCAATGATCGAAAGCCTCGGCTCTGCATTGCGCGCGCTTCACCGCGTTCCTGTCCCAGCCGGCCTGCTGCCACCCTGGCTGGCCGACGCACTGGCCGACGCGCTCGCCGGCAAGCCGTGGCCTGCGTTCCATCCACCCGTCGTGAGTGCGGTGCCTCAGCTGGTCGAGGCTGCTCGGCGACGGCCCGGTCATGACCCGCGCCTGCTCGCGGACGTCGCCGAGTGGTTCCAGGAGCGGCTGGCGCTGTTCGCCGCCGACGAACCCGTCCTCGTCCATGGCGATCTGCATGGATCCAACGTGATGGTCGACCAAGGACGCGTCACCGGTCTGATCGACTTCGCGGAGGCGTCGGCTCAGTCGGCGGATGTCGAGCTCGATACCATCCTGCGCTGGTGCGCGAAAGCGCGCGAGTACCCACCCACTCCCCACGAGCAGGGGCTCGACGACGCCACCCTCACCGAGGTTCCCGGATGGCTGCGCGGAGAGTATCCGGAGCTGTTCGAGCGCGAGAATCTGCGCGAGCGGTTGGACGTGTACGACATGCACGAGGCGCTCGCGCTCTCCGCGCACCATCCCCGACCTGACATCCGCGACGCGGCACGGGGCCGCATCGCTCGCCTGCTCGCCGGCCACAACCATCTCGACCGACTCGTCTGGTAGCTCGTCGTCCGCGCCCAGAGGGCGTCGGCCCCCGGGTCAGCGCCCGGCAGCAGCCGCGTCGGCGATCTTCGTCGTGTTCTGCGCGGTGCGGACGGTCGCGACGCTGAATTCCAGGCCCAGCCGCATCGCGATCAACGAGATGACCGAGGGGATCCAGCCGAACACGATGGCGAGGACCAGCGGCACGGCATTGAAGCTCGCCTCCCCGTAGAAGCTGCCCATGCTCCCCAGCAGGGAGCCGAACACGACCGCGGAGACGATCTGCCCGAGCCACAGGAGGAGCGCGACGAGGATCGCCACGATGTAGAGGAACGAGGAGAACTTCACCGTGATGAAGTGGTCGAACTTGAAGTCGAACATCGCGCGGAAGAAGTTCACCTCTCCCGACTTCTGAGCCGCAGGTGCCCAGGAATCGCCCTGCGGGATCTGCGGCCCGGCCGCCGGCGACGCGGGACCGTACGCGGGTGGGGCCTGCGGGGAACCGTAGCTCTGCCCCGGATCGCCCGCCGAGGCGGAGGACCACCCGCTGGACGGGGAGCCGGGGGCGGACTGTGCCCACGGCTGGTCGGACTGCTGGTCAGGGCCGTTGTTCTGCTCCGGATACGGCGTGGCGAAGCGGTCGTCGTCGGATGGATGCGACATAGCGCTGTTCACGTTCCTCATGCGTCGATGGCTGATGCGAGGTGCGCGCGCCGCAGCTCCCCGAAAGTTCCGGCGGCCCCCGTCGCACTGTCCCCTGCCCGGAACTGTATCGGCAATCACGTGGTCTCGGCATTCGGCCCCGGGGCAGATTCGTCGCCGACCCCTCGTGGAGTGTCGACGGGTAGATGGCGTCACGGACAGATTCTGTCCGCCTCTTCTGAAAGGCTGGGCGGCATGAACGCTGCAGAGCTGCCGCCCCCTCTGGTCATCGCCGATCGCAGCGCGTGGCGCACATGGTTGGATGCACACGAGGACGCGTCCGACGGAGTCTGGCTGCTGCTGGCGAAGAAGGGCAAGGACTCCTCGACGGCCCTCACCTATCAGGAGGCGCTCGAGGAGGCGCTGTGCAGCGGATGGGTCGACGGCCAGCGGCGCACGTACGACGAACGGAGCTTCCGGCAGTGGTACACACCGCGCCGTGCGCGGTCGATCTGGTCCCAGCGCAACGTCCAGATCGTGGGCCGTCTCGACGAGGAGGGACGCCTGCGCGAGCGCGGACGCCAGGAGATCGAGAGGGCCAGGGCCGACGGGCGCTGGGACCGGGCCTACGCGGGTCCTGCCACCGCGGAGGTTCCCGCGGACCTGCTCGCCGCGCTCGACCAGTCACCTCCGGCGCAGGCACGGCTCGCTCAGCTGACCCGCACCGCCCGCTACTCCGCCCTGCACCCGATCCTCACCGCCGCGACCGCCCAGACGCGGGCACGCCGAATCGCCGCGCTGATCGCAAGGCTCGAAAAGGAGTGAGCGAGAACGTCAGCACGGAGAGTCTGCGGCCTGGAATCGTCGCGATGAATGCCCCCGTCGCCAGGGATGCCCTTCGATGAACTCCGCTGATCAGGACCACCTCGAGCGCGTGAAACAGCAGATCCGCGACGACTTCGCGACGCGATGCACCCAGGGGCACTCCGACGCACGAGCCATAGAGCTCGTCGCCATCGATCTGCAGCTCAGCCTGGATGAGTGCTGTGCGACCGTCGGCCGCGAAGACCTCGCCGCCGAGCTGGGTCATCGCTGGACGCTCGACCTCCCGGACGTCGGGCCGCCGGCGATTCGTCGACCCCGTTAACCGACCTGTGGCGCTGGACCACACGATGACCGGCCCTGAACCTCTGCGGGCGGAACCGGTCGGGACAGTTCTGTCGCCGGAGCGGGGAACTGCCGAAGGCGTCCGAGACCCGGACCGATCAGGGGTGCGGGAACGCCGCTTCGCGGTCCTGGAACTCGAGGATCGCCGGATTGATGATCATGCCGTCCTGGATCTCGATCGCGTGCTGGATGGTCGGATCCTCGACCCAGGCCGAAGGGCCAGCCATGACGGTCTCCAGGAAGGGGAGCAGTGCGGAGCTGTTCTCCCAGCTCGCAGAGTTCCAGAGGTACGAGGGGCTGTGGTCCACCGCGTAGTAGTTGATGCCGTTGTCCAGCATGAGCATCGGCTCCACGAAGGAGGTGGGGCGCGCCCAGGAGAACCCCATGCCCTCGTCGCAGGAGACGTCCACGATCAGGCTTCCCGGCGTGAACTGCTGCAGGTCCTCGTCGTTCAGGTACAGCAGCGGAGCGTTGGGGTCCTGCAGGGTGCAGTTGACCACGATGTCGCTCTCGGCGAGGAACGGCCCCAGCGGGACCCGCCCCTCGTCGGTGATGGCCTGGCTCTGGTAGGGCTCGTCCTCATGAGCGAACTGGACGATGTCCACCGAGTGGATCGGCGAGCCGACTGCGGCGACGGCGCGGTTGGTGAGCACTCGGATCTGGGTGATGCCGTGGGCGCTCAGCGCGGTGATCGCGCCCCGCGCGGTGGCGCCGAACCCGATGACCGTGGCGGTGAGGCGGCGGCCGTAGTTCCCCGTCGAGCCGAGCAGCTGCAGGGAGTGCAGCACCGAGCTGTAGCCCGCCAGTTCATTGTTGGAGTGGAACACGTGCAGGTTGAACGAGCCGTCCTCGTGCCAGTGGTTCATCGCTTCGAAGGCGATGAGCGTGAGGCGCTTGTCGATGGCCAGCTGGGTGAGCTCGCGGTCCTGCACGCAGTGCGGCCAGCCCCACAGGATCTGACCATCGCGCATGGCGGCGATGTCCTCGTGCTGCGGCTTCGACAGCACCAGCACGTCGGCCGCCTCGAACACCTCGGCGCGGGTGGCGACTCGACCCACGAGCGTCGAGAGCTCGGCGTCCGACACCCCGAAGCGAGCGCCATAGCCCTCTTCGATGAGGATGCGGCTGCGCAGCTCGGGAGGAATCCGGTCCAGATGCGCGGGGTGCACCGGCACCCGGAGCTCATCAGCCTTGTGGGAGACCCCGATCAGTCCAAGGGTGAGAGCAGAATTCTTCGTCGCATCGTGGTGGTCGTTCTGGTGTGCAAGCACGCTCGTCCGTTCCTGGGCGCACGGTGCTCCCTGAATTCTGACGATAGAGCATCAAGTCAACTGGCCCGCCGCTGGCCATCGCCCGCCCGCCCGCCGGCCGGTCACGGCCCTCTGCCCGCCGTGTGCTGGCCCCGCTGCTCGTCACCCGCCTGTCGCCGCCGCGGGTCCTCTCGGGTTCCCGGGCCTCCGAGCCCGCGCGCCGGGGCCTCTCGCGTCTGCTCTTGCGACCTTGCGCACCTCTTCGTCGGCTGACGAGATGCGCATGGTCGCAACGGGCCTGCTGGGGCGCGCACGGCCAGGCGCGACGCCGGCGTGGGAGTGCCAGCGGCCAGGCGCGACGTCGGAGTGGGCGCGAGCCTGTGTGCTGGCTCTTCCGGGGCCTTTGGCTCCTGCTCTTGCGACCATGCGCACCTCTTCGTCAACTGAAGGGGTGCGCAAGGTCGCAACGGACCTGCCGGGGTGCGCACGGTCGCAACGGACCTGCCGGGGTGCGCACGGCCGCAACGGACCTGCCGGGTGCGCACGGCCGCAATGGACCTGACGAGGTGCGCATGGTCGCACTGGACCGTTCGGGCCCCTCCGGCAGGGGCTCAGGCGCTGATGCGGGCCACCAGGTCGATCTCCACGAGGATGTTCGCCAGCTGCGAGCCGACGGTGGTGCGCACCGGGAACGGCTCGGAGAAGAACTCGCGGTAGGCGGCGTTGAACTCCTGGAAGTCGGCGAGGTCGGCGAGGTGCACGGTGGTCTTCAGCGCGTCATCGAGGGTGGCGCCGCGCTCGGCGAGCACCGCCTGGATGTTCCGCAGCACCTGGCGGGTCTGGTCGCCGACGGATTCGGGGACCTCACCGGTGGCTGGGTCCTGGGGGCCGAAGCCGGCGGTGAACAGCAGGTCGCCGCTGACGATCGCCTGGCTGTACGGGCCCGCGGGCTGCGGGGCGCCGGTGGTGTGGAGGGCTTCCTTGGTCATTGTTCTCCCTGATGTGGTGAGTGGATATCTGCTGCCGCAGGGCCATCGCCCTGCGGTGTCGCCGGCGCGGCACGGAGGCCGCCGCCGGGACGGTCACCGGTGAGCTGGCCACCGGCGAGAACGGGGCGACCCGCGACGAACACGTCGTCGATGCCCACGGCGAGGGCTGTCGGGTCGTCATAGGTCGCCGTGTCGCGCACGGCCTCGGCGTCGATCAGCGCGAGGTCGGCGAGGTGGCCGGGGAGCACCCGTCCGCGCGCACCGAGGCGGAAGCGCGACACGGGACCGGTGGAGAGGTGCTGCACCGCAGCAGGCCAGTCGAGGAAAGCATGCTCACGCACGTAGGTCGCGAGGTAGGAGGCGAAGGTGCCGCGGGCACGCGGATGCGGATGCGCGCCGATGAAGATGCCGTCGGAGCCGCCGAGGTGGCCGGGCAGGGCGATGAGCCGCCCGAGATCCGCCACGGGGCGCTGGTCGCGCACGGCCATCACGACGTTCACCTGCAGTCGAGAGGCCGCAAGGAGGTCGAGGGCGGCGTCGACGGCGTCGGTGCCGCGGCGCCGCGCGACCTGCGCGAGGGTGAGCCCGTGGGCCCAGTCGAAGTCCCTCGCGATCGTGTGCGCGATGGTGATCAGCTCGGGCCATTCGGGGCCCAGGCTCGCGTTGCGGTCCACCTGGGGGAACCAGTCCTCGCGCAGCTGCTGGCGCTGGACCGGGTCATGCAGCAGGGTCACGGCCTCATCGGGCGGCAGGGCGTTCACGGCCGGCGGCAGCAGGGACATGCCCAGGATCGAGCAGCCGCGCGTGTACGGGTACGCGTCGAAGCTGGCGTCGAGACCGTGCTGCGCGAGCCAGTCCATCAGGCGCGCCGCCTCGTCGGCCCGGGTGTGGAAGTGCGAGATGTGCACGGGAACGCCGGCGGTCAGGCCGATGCGGGCGACCTCCTCGATGCCCACCTGCGAGTTGTCCTCGTAGCCGCCGCGCATGTGCGTGACATAGGGGAGGTGATCGGCGGCGAGCGGGTGGCACAGGGCGGCGATCTCCTCGGCGTCCGCGTAGAGGCCCGGCGTGTAGTCGAGTCCGGTGGACAGCCCCACCGCTCCGTCGGCCACCCCCTGCGCGACGAGCGCGGTCATGCACTGGCGCTCTGCCTCGGTCGCGGGCCGGTCGGCGGTTCCCATCACCTCGTGGCGCACGGTGCCGGCGGGCACGAGATAGGCGACCTGCAGCGGGATCTGCCCGTCGTACGTGGCGAGCAGATCGGCGACGCGCGGGCCGCGGTAGCGGGGGTGGGGGCCGTTGATCGCCGCGAAGTACTCCGAGGCGTGGGCGCCGTCGCCGGGAGCGTAGGAGACCCCGTCCTGACCGCCGATCACGGTGGTCACGCCCTGGCGCAGCAGGGCGAGCTGCACCTCCGGGTCGAACACGGCGCCCTCGGCGTGGGAGTGCACGTCCACGAATCCTGGAACCACCAGGCGCCCGTCTGCCTCGAGGACGTCCGCGCCGGCGGCGTCGGCCGGATCGATCTCCCCGACTGCCACGATGCGATCGTCATGGATCAGCACCTCGGCGCGGGTGATGGCGTCGCCCTCGACGACGTGGCCGCCACGGATCAGAAAGGCATTCATGGTCATGATCCTTGCAGAGCGTTCAGGCGCCCGGCGTCAGCCGTGTCCGGGCGGATGGTCGCGGTCGCGGTGGCGATCGCTCCGACAGCGCAGATCACCACCACGTAGACGATGACCGGCCAGATGGAGCCGCTGGCCCAGCCCACCAGCGCGGTCGCGATCAGCGGGGCGAGGCCGCCGCCGAGGGTGTTGGAGAGCTGGTAGCCGATGTTGACGCCGGTGGTGCGCTGCTCGACGTCGAACATCTCGGTGAGCATGGTCTGCAAGGTGCCCTGCATCGCGATGCCGGGGATGACGAACCCGATGATCATTCCCAGCCAGATCAGGCCGGGCACGTGCGTGCCGTACAGCGCGAACGCCGGCCAGACCAGCAGGGCGAAGCCGATGCAGCCGGCGATGTAGACCTGCTTCCGGCCCACACGGTCCGAGAGGGCGCCGTAGGCGGGGGCCATGACGATCTGCAGGGCGCCGACGATCATGGTGCCGATGAAACCGACCTGCGCGGGCACGCCGCCGGCGACCATGAAGGCCAGGCCGAAGGTGAGCACCACGTACCCGGCGATCGACTGCGGCAGCCCGATGAGGATCCCCAGGATCGCGTTCTTCGGGTGGCGCACGACCTCGCGCAGCGGGGAGGTGGCGGCGACCTTCTTGTCGGCGACATCGCGGCTGTGCTGGGTGAACTCCTCGGATTCCTCGAGGTGGCGACGCAGGAAGACCGCGACGATGGCGAGCACGAGGGCGAACAGGAACGGCAGGCGCCAGCCCCAGGTCATGAAGAACGACTCCGGACCGGCGCCGAGGCCGGCCATCATCCCGGCCGAGGCCACGTTCGCGATGCCGGCGCCGCTGATGAGGAAGGCGCCGTACAGGCCGCGGCGGCCGACGGGAGCGTGCTCGACGACCATGGTCGCGGCCCCGCCCATCTCGCCGCCGACGAACAGGCCCTGGAACATGCGGGCGATCACCAGCAGCACCGGGGCCACCAGGCCGATCTGGGCGTCCGAGGGGATCAGGCCGATCGCCGCGGTGGTCAGGCCCATCCCGATCACGGTGATCAGGAGGGTGAGCTTGCGGCCGTAGCGGTCCCCGATGTACCCGAAGACGAGGCCGCCGACGGGGCGCAGCAGGAAGCCGACGGCGAAGGTCGCGAAGCTCGACAGCTGCGCGATGAACACGGAATCCTGCGAGAAGAACACGGCGGGGAAGACCGCGGCGGAGGCGAGGCCGTAGAGGTAGTAGTCGAAGTACTCCATGAGCGTGCCGATGGAGCCGCCGGCGATGGTGCGCTTCTGCGTGCTGGTGAGCTTCGCGGGGGGAGCCGCGGCCTCGAGTGGGGCCGCGGGCTGGGACGTCGGCTGCAAGCTGTCCTCCTTGACGAGCAATGGTTGACCGAATTTATACAGGGTTGACAGACGCTACGTCTACACCGGGTGTCATGATGGGCGCATGCACGCTGCCCAGAGCGACCTCGACCCCTTGATGCCCGAGACCCGTGCGCGATTCGCGAGCTTCGAGGACGCCTACCGCGCGCTCACTCCGCTGATGGAGGCGATCGCGGCGGTGGTCGGCCCGCACTGCGAAGTGGTGCTGCACGACCTCAGCGGCGGCGACCTGGATCATTCGGTGGCCGCGATCGTCAACGGGCACCTCAGCGGTCGCACCGTCGGCGGGCCGTCCACGAACCTCGGGGTCGAGGTGCTGCGCGACCAGAGCACCGACCACGACGCCCACGGATACCGCGGCCGCACCGGCGACGGGCGCGAGCTCATCAGCTCCTCGGTCTACTACCGCGACCACGACGGCGCGGTGATCGCCGCGTTCTGCCTCAACGTGGACCTCACCCCTGTCCAGACCGCGATGACGGCGCTGGGTGCGTTGCTGCCGGCGGTGCGCGACGACGTCGGGGAGCGGCCGAAGGAGCTGGTGGGGCCGGACATCTCGAGCGTCCTGGACGAGATGATCGGCGAGGCGATCGCTGCGGTCGGCAAACCGGTGCCGTCGCTGACCAAGCCGGAGCGGATCCAGATCCTGCGCCTGCTGGAGGAGCGGGGCGCGTTTCGCATCAAACGGGCGGCCGACAAGGTTTCCACTCGGCTCGGCGTCTCCCGGGTGACGGTGTACGGGTATCTCGACGAGGTGCGTCGGGGCTGAAGCGTGGCGGTCGACATGTCGGCCGCGCACCCGAGGGGGATCGGCGCAGGGTCGGCCGAGCATTCGATGCCGATCGGCCGAGCGGTCGATGTGGAGCTACCGGGCCTCTCCTAGCGTGGCGGTATGCAGAGCGAGCAGAGCGCCCTTCCCGCCGAGGCCATCTCGGGTCCCCGCCGCCGTCTCTCCCGCATGGCGCAGATCCTCGGACTGCTGGCGCTGTGCGGGATCGGGGCAGAGCTGCTCTCGGCGTACTCCGACTCCACGGGGAACCCGGGCGCCATCGCCTTCGCACTGGTCTTCTTCGCCGCGCTCTACGGGGCACCGGCGCTGCTCGCTCGGGACCTCGCGCGTCGGCTCGGTTGGGGCTGGCCGAGCCTGCTGGCGATGTGCGCTGCTCTCGGTGTGGTGCAGGCCTGCCTGATCGACCAGTCGCTGTTCAGCGCCGACTACGGCGGGTACGCGGGCTGGAAGGAGAGCCGCGAGCCGACCCTCATCGCGGCGCTGGGAATCAGCGGCGACAACGCGTACTCCTTCCTCGTAGGGCACATGATCTTCAGCTTCGCAGCTCCGGTCGCCCTGGCGGAAGCGTGGGCGCCGGCGCGAGTGCGCACACCGTGGCTCGGCCGGCTCGGCACGATCCTCGCGGGGCTCGCGTACCTCGCGGCGGCGGCGTTGATCGCCGGTGATCCGGAGTCGCGGTCCGGGAGCATGCCCCAGCTGCTGGGCGCGACGGGAGTCGTCCTCGCCCTGCTGCTGCTCGCCGTGGTGACAGGCCGATACCGGGCGCAGGTCCGCGCCGACGACGCTGCAGGGCGGACTGCGCCCCCGATCGTGGCGGTGATCGCAGCGGGCCTCGTGGCCGGGCTGATCCCGGACTTCATGCCACCGACCTGGCCCGGAGTGGTCGGTGCGGCCACGGTCACATCGGTACTCGGGATCGCGATGCTGCTCGCCAGCAGACGGTGGACGTGGACCCCGCGTCACGCAGCGGCCGTGGGGCTGGGGCTCCTCCTCGAGCGAGGGCTGCTGGCGTTCACGTACTACCCGCTGCTCGGCGAGGTGGGCGCGGGAGCCAAATACGCCCACAATGCCGTCATGCTGCTCGCGGTGCTCCTGGCCGGAGGGCTGGCACTGGTCCCGCGAGATCGGCGAGCCAGCCGACCCGGCGCGGGCGGGGAATCGGTCTCGGCCGCCTGAATCCAGGAGCCGGGAGACGCACGCGGCCGTCTCGCAGCCGGATCGCCCGGCGGCGATCGCCGGGATCAGAGGCGCCGCCGGCTGAGGCTGCGAAGGTGAAGGTCGAGGGGCCGGTCGTCGTGCGGCCGAAGTTTTCTGCCAGAGGGTTGTCGGAAAAATTCCTCGTCTCTAGCGTTGCCCCCATGAACGATGACATCGGTGTTCTCGCGCTGACGCGGCGAACCCACGAGAAGCGGGTCCTGGCCGCGCTCAGGGTGCGCGGGGCGTCCAGTCGCGCGCAGCTCGCGGAATCGACGCGACTGTCGCGGACCACGCTCTCGGTGATCGTGGCCGACCTCATCGCCCGCGGAGCCGTCGTCGTCGCGGACACCGACGCTTCTCAGCGCCGGGGGAGCGGCCGACCCGCGGCTCTTCTCGCCCTCGACCCCGGCTCGGCGCAGTTCCTCGGCTTCGACTTCGGGCACCGGCGCGTTGCCATCGCGATCGCCGGAGCGAGCCATGAGGTCGTCGCCCAGGGCGAGGCCGAGTACGACGAGCGCAGCGGCTGGCGTGAGCGCGCCGAGACCGCTGTGGACCTCGCCTGGTCCATGGGCGCGGAGCACCGGCTCCACTTCGGAGCGATCCAGGGAGTGGCAGCCGGTGTGACCGGCCGCAGCCGTGATACTGCCGAGCCCGTCGTCGCCGGAGAGCTGGCGGCCGCCTTCGGCATCGACGTGATCGTCGACAACAACGTCCGCTTCGCCGGGCTCGCCGAGGCCAGCGAGCGGGGCAGCCGATTCTCGAACGCGATCTACCTCCATCTCAGCGACGGGGTCGGAGGAGCCATGGTGGTCGGCGGTCGTCTCTACCAAGGAGCCGACCGGTTCGCCGGCGAGTTCGGGCACGTCGTCGTCGACCCGGACGGCGCGCTCTGCCGATGCGGGAAGCGCGGATGCCTCGAGACGATCTCGCGGATCGGGGCGCTCGAGGGCGCCTCGCCCGCGGACCTCGACGAAGTCGCGAGGGACGTGGGCCGGGTCCTGGGAGCGGCGGCGATGGTCCTGAACCCGGATCTCATCGTGATCGGCGGACGCGTGCCCACGGAGCATCCCGGCCTCCTCGCCCGGATCGAGGTCGCGGTGGAGGAGAGCACAGCGGGGTCGGCCGGCTCGCGGCCCGAGGTCCGCGCAGCCGTCTGCGGGCCGTTCGCCGGCGCGCTCGGCTCCCTCATCGCGGCGATCCACGAGAGCCCGCTCCTGGCGGGATACGACGGCACGGTCTTCGAGACCGCGCAGTACCCCAGCATCGGAAAGGCCACAGGATGACGACACCGAACATCCTCTTCCTCATGACGGACCAGCACCGGGTCGACACGCTCGGCGCCTACGGCAACGCGTGCGCGAAGACGCCGGTGATCGACGAGATCGCCCGCACCGGCACCCGGTTCGACCGCTGGTACACGCCGACGGCGATCTGCACACCGGCCCGCGCGAGCCTGCTCACGGGCATGGCGCCGTTCCGGCACAGGGTGCTCGCCAACCACGAGCGCAACGTCGGGTACATCGAGGATCTCGAGGAAGGGATGTTCACCTTCCCGGAGGCATTGCAGGAGGCGGGGTACAGCACCGCCCTGGTCGGCAAGTGGCATGCGGGCTACGAGCGCACGGCACGCAGCTTCGGATTCGACGGCCCGGAACTTCCCGGACAGGCATGGCACAACCCCGTCGAGGCACAGGACTATCTCGACTACCTCGCCGAGAACGATCTGCCGCCCTACGAGATCAGTGAACGGATCCGCGGCACCCTGCCCAACGGCGGACCGGGCAACCTCCTCGCGGCCCGCCTGCACCAGCCGCTGGAGGCGACGTTCGAGCACTACCTCGCGACGCGGGCGATCGAGCTGCTCGAACGCTTCGCCGCTGAGCGGGAGAACGACGACACCCCCTTCTACCTGCAGCTGAACTTCTTCGGCCCGCACCTGCCGTACATCCTCCCCGACGAGTACTTCGACATGTTCGATGTGGCGGACGTCGATCTGCCCGCCTCCATCTCGGAGACCTTCGAGGGCAAACCCCCCGTGCAGGCGAACTATTCGGCGCACTGGGCGTTCGACACCATGCCGCTGGAGACTTCGCGCAAGCTCATCGCGATCTACTGGGGCTACGTCGCGATGATCGACCGCGAGATGGGACGCGTCATGGACGCGATGGAACGCCTGGGCCTGGTCGAGGACACGGCAGTCTTCGTCACCGCCGACCACGGCGAGTTCACCGGATCGCACCGGCTGCACGACAAGGGCCCGGCCATGTATGAGGACATCTACCGCACCGCGGGGATCCTCCGGGTCCCCGGGCAGGAGCCCGGCATCGTGCGGGAGGAGTTCGTGAGCCTGCTGGACTGCACCGCGACGATCCTGGACCTGGCAGGGGCCGATCCCGCCCGAGCGGTCGATTCGCGCAGCCTGCTGCCTCTCACCACACGCGATGAGGTGCCGTGGCAGGACGACATCGTGTGCGAGTACCACGGGCATCACTTCCCGTACCCGCAGCGCATGCTCCGCAACGATCGGTACAAGCTCGTCGTGAACCCGGAGTCGGTCAACGAGCTCTACGACCTCGCCTCGGACCCGGACGAGGTGCGAAACAGGTACGAGGACCCGGACCTTCTCGAGGTCCGCCGGCGGATGTCCCGGCGCCTCTACGAGCTCCTGGTCGCACGAGGGGACAACTTCTTCCACTGGATGACCTCGATGTACGACATCGGCGAGGTGTCCTACGACCCGATGATGAGCGGGCTCGACGAGGCGAGCTACCCCACGAGCTGATCCGCGCGGGCCCCGCGCACCACTGCAAGGAGGACGTCGCATGACGGCACAGGCAACCATCACGATCTCGACCAGCGAGCGCGCGGAGGTCGACCGGAACGTCTACGGTCACTTCCTCGAGTCCGCGTTCTTCGGCAACATCGAAGGCGGAGTCTTCGACGAGGGGTCGGCGCTGTCCGTGACGGGACAGGGCGCCCTGGACGGGTGCCGTCTGGATGTCATCGAGGCATGCCGCGAGCTCGGCCTGCCCGTCGTGCGGTGGCCGGGCGGGAACTTCACCTCGGCGTACTGGTGGCGGGACGGGGCGGGCCCCCGCGACGAGCGCCCGCGGCGCCTGGAGCTCGCCTGGGGGTCGGAGGAGTCGAACCGCTTCGGGACGCCGGAGTTCCTCGCCTGGATCGAGGCCGTCGGGACCGACGCAGCGCCGACGGCGGCCTACCTGCACCACGGGGCGCGCAGCGTCGACGACGCCGTGCGCTGGGTGGAGTACACCAACTACGCGGGCCGCACCGAGATGTCGGCGCTCCGCGCCGCCGACGGGCACCCGGATCCGTACGACGTGCTGTGGTGGGGCGTCGGCAACGAGATCTACGGCCCGTGGCAGATGGGTCACCGCAGCGTCGAGCGCTACGTCGAGGACGCCCGTGAGCACCTCCACTTCATGCGTCTGGTGGACAGCAGGCTGAAATTCATCGCCTGCGGCTGGGAGCGCGAGGAGTACACGGAGAAGCTCATCTCGGGGCTCGGCGACCGGGTCGACGCCGTCTCGCTGCACCTGTACGGCCTCGATCATCACCTCACGGACCCGAGCGAGTCGGAGTTCGACGACATCGTCGCGCAGGCCGTCTACTTCGAGCAGACGATCGCGGAGTACGCCGACGAGATCGCCTTCGTCGCGGGCAGAGCGCACCTCGACAGCGCACCGACGATCGCGATGGACGAGTGGAACAACCGCCACCTGGAATCCGCCGAGCTCAGCGAACCCGTCCCCGCGGCGGACGGCGGATTCGAACCCCATGGGACCGGGAGGATCGAGCACCGCAAGAGGGTCAACCGGCACAGCCCCCGCACCCTCGCGGACGCGCTCATGTACTCCGGGGTCTTCCATGCGATCCACCGAGCCGCCGGCCACGAGGTGCCGGTGACGATGGCCAACGCCGTCAACCTCCTCAACGCCAACGGCATCATGCAGGTGCGCCCGGAGGGCGTGATCCGCACGCCCCTGTTCCACATCTGGCGTCTCTACCAGAACCTGTTCCAGCCGATCGCGGTGCGCGCGGACGTCACCGCTCCCGCGACATGGCGACGTCTGCGCGCAGGAGCGGCACGTCAGGACGAGCGCGGGTATCCGCGCAGCACCCGCCCGGCGGCGATCAGCCTGCTCGACATCAGTGCCTCCACATCCCGCGACGGGCGCACGCTGACGGTCGCAGCGATCAACCGCTCCGCGACGGACCACCTCACGGCACACATCGTGCGGGAGGCGGGAGGTCTCCCCGACGTCGCGACGTGCCACGACCTCGGCGCCGACGACATGGACCTCTTCCAGGCCAATTCGCTGAGCGACCCGGACGCCTGCACGCTGCGCGAGCGCGGCGAGGTGACGCTGCGCGACGGCGCGTACACCTTTCCCGCCCACAGCGTCACGCTGCTGACGTTCGCCCTCTGACCGACCCGAAGGACCATCGACGCGACGAGGAGGTCGCCCGCATGTCCGCACACCCGCTCCACGGCCCCCGAAGCACGAGGCGCCGGCTGCTGATCACCGCCCCGGTGATGGCGCTGGCCGTCACCGCCGGGGTCACCACCACGAGGAGGGCAGCCATGGCCGATGACGACGTCGAGCCCGAAGCGCCCACATACACGAACCCCGTCATGACCGGCGTGACCGAGAACTTCGCGGACCCCACGATCCTCCGCGGGCGCGACGGATACTGGTACGCCTACGCCACCAACGGTCCGCGGTTCCCCGGGGACGAGCGCCAGCTCATGATGATCACCCGGTCCACGGACCTCATCGACTGGGAATGGGTGGGACCGGTCTTCACCCCGGAGACGATGCCGACCTACGACGGCAAGCCCGCCGAGGCGAACCGCCAGTTCTGGGCACCCGAGATCGCCTACGTCGACGGGCAGTACGTCCTCTACTACTCCTACGTCGTCAACGACCCCGATGATCCGTGGCGCGTGATCGGCGCGGCCACGGCCGACCACCCCGCGGGCCCGTGGACCGATACGGGCGAGGTCGTCGTCGGCAATGAGACCTGGGAGGTCCGACCCGGCGAGACCCAGGTCAGGAACAACATCGACCCTGATCTGCTCACCGCCCCCGACGGCACCAGGTACCTCTACTACGGGTCGGTGCAGGGCGGCGTGCGCGTCGTCCGGCTCGCGGACGACGGGCTGACGGCCGACGGCGACCCCGTCCAGCTGACCGATGCGCACCGCTACGAAGCGGCCTACGTCGTCCACCGGGACGGGTACTACTACCTCATGATGTCCGTGATCGGCGGCTGCTGCGCCGGCGCCGCATCGGGATACCCGGTCATGGTGGGGCGATCGGAGGACCCGATGGGCCCGTTCGTCGACCGTGAGGGCCATGCGGTCGACGGGCCCACCGGCGGCGGCACCCCCGTGCTCTCCCCGAACGGCAACAGCTGGGTCAGCACGGGGCACAACGCTGTCGCGACCGACCTGTCCGGGCAGGACTGGATCGTCAGCCACGCCATCGACCGCGCGAAGCCGTACGTGGAGGGACGCCAGAGTGCCCGTCATCTGGTGCTCACCCGGCTGGACTGGATCGACGGCTGGCCGGTCGGCAACGCCGGGAAGGGGATCCCTGATGGACCCGAGCCGGGGCCGCGCACCGCCGCCGTCCTCGCCGACGCGTTCGAAGCGGATCTCTCCGCCTGGGACGTGCCCGAGGGGTGGGAGACGCGCACGGAGGCCGCGGGCGGGTACGTCCACACCTCGGGCACGCAGCGCCTCGTCTCGCACGCGGAGATCGCGGGAGACATCCGGCTGCGCGGGACGGTCCGCCTCGACCCCGGGGACGGCGGAAGAGCAGGGCTCGTCGCCGGGGCGGCCGGGCGCAACGGCGTCAGCGCCTGGATCGACCGAGCAGAGGGCCGGCTCGTCGTCGAGGGAGGCAAGGGCAGTCACCGGGTGCACGCCACCGCCCCGCTCCCGGCAGCCTTCGGCTACGACACCTGGCACGAGATCGAGATCGAGGTGACGGACGGCCGGATCCATGCCTCCGTGACCGAGTCGGGGCAGTACGACCCCGTCGCCGAGATCGAGGCCACGATCCACCCCGCCGCGGCGACAGGGCCGGTCGCGCTGGCGGCGGAGGGGACGGGCGCGGACTTCGACGACGTCACCGTCGCCCCGTACCGCGTCGTCGACGCCGAGATGGCGCCGACCCCTGAGGTCGGGGACTTCGCCCCGGACCTGTCGACGGACTTCGCGGACGGCATCGGACCGGAGTGGGACTGGACCGGTGACCCCGCAGGGACGGTGGACGGGGGCGACCTCAGCGTCGACATCACCTCGGCGACGCTCATCGACCGGCGCCGGCCCGACGAGGGAGAGGCCCCCTCGCTCCTCCTGCGCGATATGCCGGAGGGCGAATGGACCGCCGAGACGACCGTGACGATCCCCTTCGGCAGCTCCATCCCGTACGGCTGGCCGCAGGCCGGGCTGATCGCGTACGGGAACGACGACGACTGGGCCGCACTGGCGTACACGACCCGGGAATCTCGGCGCTTCACGGCCTTCGCCCGCCAGGTGCCTCCGCCGGACGGGAGAGAGGCCGTCTACGGGCATGCAGCCCTCGGACCGAGCCGGGACACCATGCACCTGCGACTGCGCCACACCGTGGCGGACAACGGGGAGCACCTCTACCGCGCGGCGCTCAGCCTCGACGGCGAGCACTGGCAGTGGCACGGAACGCGGACGCTCCCGGCCGGGGAGCAGCCCCGGATCGGACTGTTCGCGATGGACCACGCCGAGGCGAACGATGAGCCGCTGACCGCCACGTTCGACGGCTTCCGCGTGTATCGCTGACGCGGCGCTCCCGCATCCGATGACGTGGGCAGGAGTGACGACGATGTGCTTCCGCCCGGACTGCTTTCCGACGTACGTATGGCAACTACTCAATGAAGAGGACTGGAACGATGACTCAGAACACGCACGACGGGGCCGGTGCCGGAATCTCCCGCCGGAGACTCCTCGGGACCGCAGGACCCCTGTCGGTGGCAGGACTCCTCGCCGCCTGCACGGGCGGCGGTCAGAGCACCGAGGAGAGCGCACAGACCCGCGACGGCACCCTGCAGTGGTGGGACCAGTTCCGGCCGCTCACGGAGCTGTTCGAGAACGAGATGTTCGCTCCGTTCATGCAGGAGCACTCCGACCTCGCGATCGAGCGCCGCCAGCTGGACGCGGCGGATCTCGGGGAGGCGCTGCAGGTCGCCCGGCGCAGCGGCCAGATGCCCGATGTGCACTCCAGCGCCGGCCTCGGGACGACGCCCGCCGCGCTCATCAGCCAGGGCTGGTTCCAGCCGATCGGGGACCTGGTCGATGTCGACTCCCAGCCGATCGGCGAGTCGATCTACGAGGGGGTGCACCGCTTCGGCGGGGAGCTCTACTCGGTGCCGATGTTCTCCGGACGCCTTCACGACGCGACCCCCTGGATCAACACGCAGCTGGCCGAACAGGCGGGCATCGATCCGGAGGTCTCGCCCGCGACCTGGGAGGACTTCCGGTCCGCGGTGAAGCAGATCGACGACGCCACCGACGCCAGCGGGATCGTGCTCCCCCAGAAGGACGCGCAGTTCCTCAACGGCTTCGTGACCTGGATCGCGCAGACCGCCGGGGCCCCGGGAGCGATCGACTGGACCACCGGTGAGTACCAGTTCGCGACCCCGCCGTTCCTCGATGCGATCGAGTACCTCAAGTCCTTCCAGGACGACGGGATCATGCACCCCTCCTCGCCGTCGATGGGGCCCCGCGACGCCCGGGCGCGCTGGGCCGCGGGCGAGGTCGGGATCTACATGTGGGGTTCTTGGATCATCGGAGGCCTCACCGTGGACGAGCCGGAATCCGTCGAGCGGGGCATCGCGGCATGGAGCATCCCACGGCAGGACTCCACGCGGCACAAGCTCACGCGCGGGCCCGGGGCGGGCCAGTTCTGGGTCAACGCCGATTCGGCCTATGCGCAGGAGGCCGCCGAGCTGCTCGCCCTCATGAGCGGCGAGGAGTTCCAGGCGAAGCTCGCCGGCGCGATGGATCAGCCGCCCGCTCTGCTGGACTCCGTGGAGGACGCCGACGTCCATCCCGCCTATGCGCGGATGGTCGAGCACTTCACCGAGGACGTGCGCATCGCTCCCGTCCCGGAATCGGGGAACCCCGCGACGTGGAAGGTCGTCGCGGAGATGACCGATATCCACCCGAACGTCGGCGAGATCGCCCAGGCCTACCTCTCGGGCGCCTCGGACTCTCTCCAGGCCGATCTCACCGCGTACTACGACGCGATGAACGTCGAGCGCGAGCGTGCCGTCGAGGCCATCGTCGCCGAGGGCGAGGGCGAGGACGTCGGCGTCGAGGACTGGGTCTTCGCGAACTGGGATCGCGAGTCCGACTACACGGCCGACGACTACGGGAGCAGGTGAACCATGACGTTCGTGTCCTCCGACCTGACCCGGAGCGCCCGGGCCGACAGGCCGAGGACCAGGCAGTCCTTCGCCCGCAGGCTCCGCGAGCACTGGTGGGTCTACCTCTTCCTCCTGCCCACCCTCGTCGGCTACGGCCTGTACACGGTGTATCCGCTCCTGGCGAGCTGGGTGTACGCGTTCATGGACTGGCCCGGGTTCGCGCTCGCCGGGACCTTCAACGGCCTGGAGAACTTCGTCCAGCTGTGGAACGACCCGCTGTTCTGGAACGCGTTCGGGAAGTCGCTGCTGTTCCTCGTGGTCGCCATGCCGACCCGGGTGGTGCTGGCTCTCCTGCTCGCCCTCTGGCTCAACAGCCGGTCGACGCCGTTCAAGGGAGTCTTCCGGACGCTGTTCTTCCTCCCGGTCGTGACGACCGGCGCGATCATCGGCATCGTCTTCACCCTGCTGCTCGATGCGCAGGGGCCCATCAGCCTCGCGCTCGTCTGGGCGGGGATCACCGACACTCCCGTCAACTTCGTCGCCCATCCCGATACCTCGCTGTGGTCCGGCGTCGCGGTATGGGTCTGGAAATGGTTGGGCATCACGATGATCTACTGGCTCGCCGCCCTGCAGACGGTCCCGACCGACGTGCACGAGGCCGCACAGCTCGACGGGGCCAGCGGGTGGCAGGAGTTCTGGCGGGTCACGCTTCCGCTGCTGATCCCCTTCCTCATCATCATCACGCTCATCGACACGGTCAGCGCTTTGAACGTCTTCGACCTCATGCAGACGATGACCGGCGGCGGCCCGGCGTTCTCCTCCGAGGTGATCGAGATCTTCATCTATCGCACGGCCTTCGCCGCCACGACACCGCAGCTCGGGTACGCCTCCGCTGCCGCCGTCCTGTTCGGTCTGCTCACCGTCGTCCTCGCGATCGTGCAGGCGTTCGGCATCCGCGCGGCCCGCGGCATGATGCCGGGAGGGAACTCATGACGCTCACCGAGACCACCGTCCCCACCACCCGCGAGGCGGGGAAGCGCGCACCGCGGCGCCGTCGGCGCCCCTGGAGCGTGCGGCGCATCGCCACCTTCGTGCTGCTCGTCGTGATGACGCTGCTGTGGGTCTACCCGTTCATCTGGCTGGTGTCGGCCTCGCTCAAGCAGTCCTCCGAGATCTTCGGCAGCGGGCTCACCCTGATTCCCGAGACCTTCCGATGGGAGAACTATGTGCGCGCCTGGACGGAGGCGGGGTTCGCGCAGTACTTCCTCAACACCGTGATCATCACGGTCGGCGCCATCGTGATCGTCGTGGTGCGCAGCGCGCTCGCCGGGTACGTGCTGGGGCGCTACAGCTTCCCGGGGAAGAAGATTCTCATCGGCATCTTCCTCGTGACGTTCTTCCTCCCGGAGGGATACACGATCATCCCCATCACGCAGCTCACCGACCAGCTCGGTCTGCTGAACACGCATGCGGGCGTGATCCTCGGCCTCGGCGCCGGGGGTCACATCGCAGCGACACTGCTGTACGCCGGGTTCTTCCGCGGCCTGCCGAAGGAGCTCGAGGAGAGCGCGAAGCTCGACGGGGCGGGTGCGTTCCGCACCTTCTTCCAGGTCATGCTGCCGCTCTCGTGGCCGATCACCGCCACGGTGGTGATACTGACCTTCCTGGCCGCGTGGAACGCCTACCTGCTGCCCCTGGTGTTCACGCTCAGCAACCCGGATCTGCAGACGCTCGCGATCGGCATGACCTCCTTCGTGGACGACTACGGGCAGGACTGGTCGGGGATGGCGGCGGGAGCCGTGATCTCGCTGGTCCCGGTGGTGATCGTGTTCGTCATCCTGCAGAAGAAGTTCGTCGACTCCATCGCCGGCGCGGTGAAGCAGTGATCTCCACGGAAGGGAAGGCCATGACTCAGCCGAACATCCTGCTCATCTCGACCGATCAGCAGCGCTTCGACATGGTGGCGGCGGCGGGGAACACGGCCGTGAGCACCCCGCACCTCGACCGGCTCGCCGCGCAGGGGGCACTGTTCGAGAACTGCTATGTGCAGAATCCGGTGTGCTCGCCGTCGCGCGCAAGCCTGATGACGAGCACATTCGTCTCGACCCATGGCCTCTACGAGAACGGCGTCGACATCGACCCGGACACGCGGGTGTTCTCGAAGGACCTGGCCGAGGCCGGATACGACTGCGGTCTCGTGGGGAAGTTCCACCTCAGCTCCTGCTTCGACGGTCGCACCGAGCCACGCCTCGACGACGGATTCCGAGTCTTCCGATGGGCACACGACCCGTACCCCGGCTCCAGCGAGAACGCGTATCACCGATGGCTGCGGTCGAGGCGGCCCGAGCTGTACGAGCGCGCGCTCGAAGACCGTCGCCTGTTCGACTCCATGCCGACCGAGGCGCACTACAGCCATTGGATCGCGGAGGAGACGATCTCCTTCCTGCGCACCGACCGCCGGACGGATCAGCCGTTCTTCTTCGTCTCCAACTTCTTCGATCCGCACCACGGCTTCGGGGCGCCGGAGGAGTACATCCGCCGCTACGACGACGTCGAGCTCCCACCGATCAACACCCGCGACGGGGAGCTCGACGACAAGCCGGAGATCCAGCGCCTCGCATCCCAGCGCCTCGGCGGCGGCCTGCCCAGCTACGTCGAGCACACCGAGCAGGAGCTGGACGAGGTCCGCACGGCCTACTACGCGATGGTGAGCCTCGTCGACGACGAGGTGGGGCGGATCCTCGACGCTCTCGACGAGGAAGGGCTCGCCGAGAACACGATCGTCGTGTTCACGAGCGACCACGGTGAGCTGCTCGGCGACCACCAGCTCCTGCGCAAGGGCCCCTTCATGTACGACTGCTCGGTGCGGGTGCCACTCATCGTCCGCTGGCCGGGCGTCGTCGCGGAGGGCACGCGACGCACCGAGCTCGTGCAGTGGGTCGATCTCGCCCCCACCTTCCTCGACGTCGCGGGGCTCGACCGTCCACGGCAGATGCAGGGGGAGAGCCTGACCCCGCTGCTCCGCGGTGAGGAGGTCGACTGGCGGGACTGGGCGCTCAGCCAGTACCGCTCCGGCGGGGACCCGGCGAACCCGGGGGCGCACCTGACGATGCTTCGACACGACAGATGGAAGCTCATCGCGCACCACGGACCCCCGGGCACTTCGAGGGACCGTGCGGGCGAGCTGTACGACCTCGAGTCGGACCCGGGGGAGCTCGAGAACCTGTGGGCCGACGGCGCGCATCTCGGCGTGCGCCTCGAGCTCACGGAGCGGATGCTCGACGTCCTCTCAGGCATCGAGGACCGCAGGAACCCGCAGCTCGCTCCCTGGTGACGGGAGTCCAGCGGACACCTCGACGACGTCCACGGCGCGACCTGCGCTCACCGCGCAGCGTGGAGGAGGCCCGGGAGCAGCTGCGGGGTGCGTGCCGGGGGATCGAGGAGGTCCAGGAGTCGTGCGGCCGAGGCGTCGGCGTGGTTGGCGGTGACGGCGGAGACCACCCATTCCGGGGTGGTCTCGCGGGGGAGCCGGATCGTGGTGAGGCCCGCGGCCTCGGGTTTCTCGGCGACGTGCTGTGGGACGAGGGCGATGCCGAGGCCGCGGTGGATCAGGTCGAGAAGGGTGTGGATGTCATCGACGGTGCACCGGACCCGCCTCGACGCTCCGAGTTCCGAGCAGGCCGCCTCGTTGAGCGATCGCACGCCCCAGGATTCGCGGAAGTCGATGAACTCGTGATCGCGCAGTGCGGCCCATTCCACGCTCGAGCCGGACGCGAGCGGGTGTCCGGGCGGTGCGAGCAGCACGACCGGTCGCCGTCCGAGCTCCGTGCTGTGCACGGTCGCGAGGTGCTCGGTGGTGGCGACGAAGGCGACATCGAGGGTGCCCGCGTGGATCTGCGTGACGAGGTCGTGGGAACCGGCCTGGGTGAAGTGGATGTCGACGAGCGGATACCGACGATGGAACCGCTCGAGCAGCGGCGGCACGTCCACGACGCCGAGGCACTGCTCCGCCCCGACGTACAGCCGGCCCGAGAGCGAGTGGGTGGCGCGGACCACCGCGTCGCGGCCCGCGGCCGCCTGGGCGAGCGTGGCCCGCGCGAAGGGCAGCAGGGCGAGCCCGGCGTCGGTGGTGTCGACGCGACGGGTGGTGCGGGTGAACAGCGGCGTGCCGAGCTCGTCCTCGAGGTTGCGGATCGCCGCGGACAGCCCCGACTGCGAGACCCGGCAGACGGCTGCCGCGCGCGTGAACTGCTGCTCGTCCGCGAGGGCGACCACGTACTCCATCTGTCGCAGATCCATTGATCAACACCATTTCTCAATTGCATGACGAGCAGTTGTTTTACTTCTAGTATGTCGGTGCCTACCGTGACTGCACAACCACATCGACCGGAAGGCATCCTGTGCAGCAACGTACTCTCGGCGGGCGCACCGTCAGCACCATCGGTCTCGGCGGCATGCCGATGTCCATCGAAGGGCGCCCCAACGAGGCCCGATCGATCGAGACGATCCACGCCGCCCTCGATGCGGGCGTGACGCTCTTCGATACCGCCGACGCCTACCATCGCGACCCCGGCGAGGTCGGCCACAACGAGGAGCTCATCGCCCGAGCTCTGCGCAGCTCCTCCACGATGACCGACGAGGTGCTCGTCGCGACCAAGGGCGGGCACCTGCGTCCCGGCGATGGCTCGTGGACCCTTGACGGCCGGCCGGAGTATCTGAAGGACGCGGCGAAGGCCTCTGCCCGTCGGCTCGGCGTCGAGACGATCGGCCTGTTCCAGTTCCATCGCCCGGACCCCGAGGTGGCTTACGCCGACTCGATCGGCGCTCTGGCCGACCTCCTCGACGAGGGTGTCATCGCCATGGCCGGCATCTCCAACGCGAGCATCGCCCAGATCGACGAGGCCCACCAGGTGCTCGGCGGGCGCCTGGTCTCGGTGCAGAACCAGTTCTCGCCGGCATTCCGCTCGAGCCTCGAGGAGCTCCGCCACTGCGCCGCACGGGGCATCGCCTTCCTTCCCTGGTCGCCGCTGGGCGGGATCAGCCGCGCGGGCGCGGTCGGGGAGAACCACACCGCCTTCCAGGCCGTCGCCGACGCCCACGGTGTCAGCCCGCAGCAGATCGCGCTCGCCTGGGAGCTCGCCCTCGCCCCGCAGGTCATCCCCATTCCCGGCGCTTCCCGCCCCGCGAGCATCATCGACTCCGTGCAGGCTGCCGAGATCGAGCTGAGCACGGCCGAACTCGCCTCCCTGTCCCGCGAGAGCTGACGCCGCACGCGTTCGTCATGCCCCCGCTGCACGACCCCCGCAGCACCGCCCGCTCAACACACCTCTGTCCGTGCCTGCCCTGCCTCGCAAGCCCTGCGAGGCACACCCTCGAAAGGACACCCCCATGAAGACCTTCACCCTGCCCGGAACCGAGATCCTCGCCCCGAACGTCGTGCTCGGCCTGATGCGCATCGCCGAGAAGACCGACGACGAGGTGCGCGAACTCGTCCGCACCGCCCGCGACGCGGGCATCGACTTCGTCGACCATGCCGACGTCTACGGCAAGGATCTGCACGGATGCGAGCGCCGCTTCGCCGAGGCGATGCAGCTGACCCCGTCCCAGCGCGACGAGATCACGATCCAGACCAAGGCCGGGATCGTCGGGGACGGGCCGTACTTCGACTTCTCCTACGAGCACCTCATCGAATCCGTCGAGGGGTCGCTCTCCGCGCTGGAGACCGACCACATCGACATCCTGCTGCTGCACCGTCCCGATGCACTCGTCGAGCCCGAGGAGGTCGCCCGCGCCTTCGACGAGCTCGAATCGTCCGGCAAGGTGCGCAGCTTCGGCGTCTCGAACCACACGCCGCGCCAGATCGACCTGCTGCGCAAGCACGTGAACCAGCCGATCGTCGCCAACCAGCTGCAGCTGTCCATCACCCACGAACCGCTCATCGCCCAGGGCGTCGCGGCGAACATGCTCGACCAGGAGCAGTCCGTCACCCGGGACGGCGGAGGGATCCTCGACTATTGCCGTCTGCACGACATCACCGTCCAGGCGTGGTCCCCGTTCCAGGCAGGGTTCTTCAACGGCACCTTCCTCGGCTCGCCCGACCACGCAGAGCTCAACGCCGTGATCGACCGGCTCGCCGCCTCGTACGACGTGCCGCCGATCGCCATCGCCACCGCCTGGATCACGCGCCATCCGGCCCAGATGCAGGTCGTGCTCGGCACCACCACCCCCGAGCGCGTCGCCGGGGCGGCCCTCGGCTCCGAGGTGCCCCTCACCCGCCCCGAGTGGTACGAACTCTTCCGCGCCTCCGGGCACCTCGTGCCGTGACCTCGGGTCCGCTCCGCGCGGTCCGTCCCGATGCGGCTCGCCGCCCAGCGGCGAGCACCACCCGATCCCACCTTTCAGGAGAACGTGCCATGACCCAGGATTCCGTCACCTACCGCACTCTCGGCCGCAGCGGCGCCGTCGTGTCCACCCATGCCCTCGGCACGATGACCTTCGGGGCCGAGGCCGACGAGGCCGCGTCGCATGCGCTCCTGGACGCCTACGTCGGCGCGGGCGGCAACTTCGTCGACACCGCCGACGTCTACAGCGCCGGTGTCAGCGAGGAGATCATCGGGCGCTGGCTGGCCGCCCACCCCACCGAGGCGGAGCAGATCGTCCTCGCCACCAAGGGCCGCTTCCCGATGGGGGCGGGGCCCAACGACCTCGGCACCTCGCGCCGCCACCTGCGCACCGCCCTCGAGGCGTCCCTGCGACGACTCGGGGTCGATCACATCGACCTCTACCAGCTCCACGCGTGGGATGCGATCACCCCACTGGAGGAGACCCTGCGCTTCCTCGACGACGCGGTCTCCGCCGGCAAGATCGGCTACTACGGGTTCTCGAACGTCACCGGATGGCAGCTCACCAAGGCGATCCACGTCGCCCAGCAGCGCGGATGGGAGCTGCCCGTGACCCTGCAGCCCCAGTACAACCTCCTCGTGCGCGGGATCGAGCACGAGATCGTCCCGGCATCCCTCGACGCCGGCATCGGACTGCTGCCGTGGTCGCCGCTCGGCGGAGGCTGGCTCAGCGGGAAGTACCGCCGCGACCAACAGCCCAGCGGGGCGACGCGTCTGGGCGAGAACCCGGACCGGGGCATGGAGGCCTGGGCCAAGCGCAACGCGGACGAGCGCACCTGGCGGGTCCTCGACGCCGTCGCCGCTGTCGCGGACCAGCAGGGGGCCACCTCCTCGCAGGTGGCCCTCGCCTGGCTGGCCGCTCAGCCCGCCGTCACCTCCGTCATCCTCGGGGTCCGGACCCTCGAGCAGCTGCGCGACAACATGGGAGCAGCCGCCCTCACCCTGACCACGGAGCAGCTGGACCAGCTCACGACGGCCAGCGCCCCCGAGATCGAGGACTACCCCTACGGAGTCGCAGGCACCCAGCAGCGCCACCGCAAGCTCGGGGGCGGCCGATAGAAGCCTCGGGCGCCGGTCGCGGGGCCGGCGCCCGAGGCCGTCGAGCTGCGGCTCGGCGTTCTTCGCAGCGACGGTCGTGGTGCGTCGCGGTGCCGCGCCGACCCCTCCGCGATCCCGTAGCGTGGGAGCTGGCAGTACGGGGTGGGCGACGACGGGAACGGCATGATGGTGAGCTGGACAGCAGTGGTGGGCATCGCGCTCATCGAGCTGGGGATGGCGATCACGCCCGGCCCCAACATGGTCCATCTGGCAGCGCGTTCGATCGGCCAGGGTGTCCGTGCCGGCTTGATGGCGCTCGGCGGGACGGCAGTCGGATTCGTCGTCTATCTCGTGGCTGCGACGCTGGGGCTGGCCGCGCTTTTCGCCGCCGTGCCGACAGCCTTCCTCCTCGTCAAGATCGCCGGAGCTGTCTATCTCGGCTACCTCGCCTGGCAGATGCTGCGCCCATCGGGTCGTTCGGTGTTCGAGCCGGAGGAGGTCACGCCCATCCGTCCGGTGAGACTGTTCGGGGCAGGTCTTCTCACGAACCTGCTGAACCCGAAGATCGCGATCCTGTACGCCGCGGTGCTGCCGCAATTCATCGATGCCTCGCGGCCTGTCTGGCCGCAGTTCCTGATCCTCGGCGGCGTGCAGATCGTCGTCGGAGTCGCGGTCAACGGCCTCGTCGTCCTCACCGCGGGTCGGCTCGCGGGCTTCCTGCGCCGCCGTCCGAACGCGATGCGGGTGCAGCGTTGGGCGTCGGGAGGCGTGCTCGCCGGGTTCGCCGTCAAATTGGCGGTCGAGCCTCACCGCGCGACATAGGAGCAGCAAGCCGGTCCCACCGCGTCGGTGCGGCCCGGGGAGGCAGCGAAGCGGCCCCTCGCCCGCGACGCCGGCGCCCGCGTCGCAGATCGGCTTCAGCATCCGGCACGCGATTTACTCTGCGGTGAATGCGGGGAACAGCGGCGCCGGCGGGTGGGCGGCGTCGGGCCATCGGGTGGTCATCGCGTCCGACAGCGTGCAGAGCCAGTCGCTGAGGGCCGGCAGGCTGCCGGCCCGCTCCGCGAGCTGGGTGAAGGCCCGTATCTGCTGCACGGTCTGCCCCCGGCGCCGCCAGCTGTCATGCGGCGACTGGTCCGGTCGGGAGATCAGCGGCAGTCGAGCGAGCCGTCCGATGAGGACGATGGCTGCTCCGTCCGCAAGCACCCGGTCGTACCCGTCGATCACCTGGTGGGCGCCGCCGTCGGCCAATGCCGTGCGGTAGGCCGCATCGGCGGAGGCGACGACGTCGTCCGGCACGATTCCCCAGGGAGTGCTGTGGTGCGGGAACGGGTAGTACAGGAAGCAGGCGTCGATGCCGAGGTGCCCGAATCGGCTGCCCTCGAAGTCGACCAGGCGTGCCCCGGCATCGGTGAGCAGCACGTTGGTCGGATTCAGGTCCAGGTGGGTGAGCGCCGCGGACCGGCCAGGATCGGCCGCTCGTCGCAGCAGGGGGACCACCTCGTCCCGGGCCTGCCGGCCCGACGGCAGGCCCAGACCGGCGCACACCTGCTCGATCTCGTCCCAGCGCTCCATCCCGTACACGTAGTTCAGACCGGTCTCCACGTCGGCGGACAAGGCAGCAAGGGCTCGCTGATGCTCAGCACGCCGGTCGACGGTGGAGGCGTGCAGCCGTCCGACGGCGATCGCCATCTCCACCATGCCCGCGGCAGCCGCAGCCGGGTCCTCTCCCACCAGATGATCCTGCAGCGTGGGCCACTCGCCGAGGTCGGTCTGGAGCATCACCCCCGCATCGTCGTCGACGTGCACGGCGTGGGCGGTGACCTCGCTGGGCAGGGCCGTGGTCAACGCGGCGACCTCGCGGCGCAGGAAGGCAGGTCCTCCGTGTCCTTCGCCCTCGACCCGGCGGGTCTTGGCCATGATCGTCGAGCCGATCCCGGGAACGTCCCGATCCAGACCCAGACGAGTGACCGGGGCCGCGTCGTGGCCGACGTGCTGCTCGGACGTCAATCGGACGGGCCCGCCGGCGAGTCGGGACAGAGCGGTACGTATCCGGTCTCGACGGGCGGCCGTCAGGGGGTGGGCGGGCACCGCCTCAGGGTAACGGCGGGTGCTGCGACGGGAGGTCGACGGAGGCCGAGAGCCGGGAGAGGCGCATTCTAGAAGAACGTCTCGACGGCCTCGCCCACGACGCCGGTGGCCGCGTCGAGGATCGGGATCAGCCGCCACTTGTCGAAGGCCGTGCAGGGGTGGGAGAGGCCGAGCGTGACGACGTCACCGATCGCGAGCTCGGACTCCCCCTGCCAGCGCAGGAAGGTGTGCTGGTCGTTCAGCGCTGTGATCTCCGCAGCGCTCTCCGCTGCGAACACGCGCTCCTCACCGCCGAGTGTGGAGGCGAACGCACGGGGGATGGGCAGCCCCTCGTCGAAGGGCACGTCGCGCTTGCCGGCGTCGAGCAGCGCGAGCCCCGGCTCGGGCATCGACACCACTCGCGCGTAGGCGCGCATCGCGGGCAGCAGGGCCGACTCCTCGGCGACGTCCCGGAGGGTATCCAGCGGGGAGATGCCCCGGTAGAAGCCGCTGTCGTGCACGATGTACGCGCCTGAACGCAGGATCGCCCGCACGTCCGTCAGGGGCTCGAAACTGCTGGCGACCAGGTCGAAGTAGGCGCTGCCCCCTGCGGTGACCCAGGGAGTGCCGGTGATGAGAGGGCGGACGCTATCCACCAGTGCGGCCAGACGATCGCAGTACGCGCCGACGATCTCCAGAGCATCCTCGGAACGATCATGGGCCAGCGCTCCTTCGTAGCCGGCGACCCCGTACAGCGAGAGCACGCTCGAGGCGGACACCCGTTCGGCGATCGCCTGGGCCTGGTCCTCCTCCCGCGCGCCGGTGCGCCCGCCCGCGGCGCCGAGCTCCACCAGCACCCCCAGGCGCGACCCCTCCGGCAGCTCGCGCTCGAGCAGGTCGATCGTCGCGAGAGAATCGGCCCAGCACACGAGCTCCTGCTCCGGGTGCTGCGTGAGATGGGCGGCGAGCCGCCGCAGCAGGGCCGGATCGGTGCAGGTGTTGGCGATCTGCACGGTCGAGATGCCGGCCCGCAGGGCGACGTCCGCCTGCCAGCCGGTCGCGACCGTGATCCCCGTGCAGCCCGCCTCGAGCTGGCGGCGCCACAGCACGGGCGCCATCGTGGTCTTCCCGTGCGGCATCAGCTCGAGCCCGCGCTCGCCGGTCCACCTCGCCATCACCTGCAGGTTGTGCGCCATCGCCTGCTCATCGAGCACCAGCAGGGGTGTGGAGAACTCCGCCAGCGGAGCGTTCAGCTCGCTGATCGGGCGGCCGACGAGGCCTGCCGGGAACGACTTGTCGACCGCCTCGACGGTGCGCTGGGCGTGCTGGGACATGGGCGACCTCACTCCACTGGACGGCGGTGAACGGCAACTCTCCGGGGTTTGCTGGGATTATGCAAGGTGGGCAGGGGCCTGCTCGAATGGGCGCTGCACCTCGGGCTCGAGCCCGAAGGGGGCTAGGTTGGTTCCCGCCCAGGGGCGCCGCGCGGCGCCCTTCGACCGAGGAGTCACTGTTGACCGAGTCCGCCCTGGATCCAGACCACGAGAACACGCCCGCTGCGAGGTTCGTCAGCGGCGACCCGTACTCGCTCGACGCGTCGGCGGTGAAGGAACCTCCCGTCGGTTGGCGCGCCTCCTCGAAGTTCTTCGGCCCCGGCCTGATCGTCTCTGCCTCCGTGGTGGGCGCCGGCGAACTCATCACCGCGACCTCGCTCGGCGCACAGGCCGGGTTCGTGCTGCTGTGGCTGGTGTTCATCTCGACCATCGTCAAGGTGGCCGTGCAGGTGGAGATGGCCCGCTACTCGATCGTCACCGGCGAGGGCGCCATGGAGGGCTACAACCGCGTGCCGCCGCGCATCGGGCCCGTCAGCTGGGTCTTCGTGATGTGGGCGCTGATGGCGCTGAGCAAACTGATCCAGACCGGCGGCCTCATCGGCGGGATGGCTGCGGCGCTGTCGATGCTGCTGCCCCTCGGCTTCGGGCCGCTGTCGCCGGCAGCGGTGACGATCTGGGCCGTGGTCGTCACCCTGGTCGCGATCGCCACGCTGATCTCCAACCGCTACGGGCTCATCGAGAACGTCGCGACGTTCCTGACCATGGCGTTCGTGCTGGTCACGATCTTCGTGGTCCTCGCGCTGCCCTTCAGCGAGTTCGCCTACTCCGGCGGGGACCTGGCCTCCGGGTTCGGCCTGCAGCTCCCGATCGGCGCCCTCGGCATCGCCCTGACGATGTTCGGCCTGACCGGCGTCGCCTCGGAGGAGATCACCGCCTACACCTACTGGTGCCTCGAGAAGGGCTACGCCCGCTGGTCCGGCCCCAACGACGGATCCGAGGCGTACCGCCGGCGCGCCCGCGGCTGGATCGCGGTCATGCAGAAGGACGCCATCGTCTCGTGGGTCATCTACACCGTCTCGACCGCAGCATTCTTCCTCCTCGGCGCCGCAGTCCTGCACCCGCAGGGCCTGGTCCCCGAGGGCAACGAGATGATCCTGACCCTGTCGGAGACCTTCGCCGGGGTGTTCGGCGAGACCGGCCGGATCATCTTCCTGATCGGTGCGATCGCGGCGCTGGGCTCCACGATCTGGGCCGCGATCCCGTCCTGGTCGCGATCCTGGGCCAACGCGCTGTCCATCGTGGGCGTCTTCGACTGGTCCCACAGCCGCACCCGTACGCGGTGGATGCGTTTCTTCATCGCGTTCCTGCCGATCATGTGGCTGCTGACCTTCCTGTGGATCAACTCGCCCCTGGTGATGATCATGGTCGGCGGCATCGCGGGCGGAATCTTCCTGGCCGCGGTCGCCGTCTCCGCGCTCTACCTGCGCGGACGCGTCGAGCCCGCGCTGCGGGGCGGGCGCTTCATCCACGTCGCCCTGATCGTCAGCTCCGTCGCGATCATCGCGCTGGGCATCTACTCCGCAGCGACGAACGTGCTCGGCTGAGGGGAGCGGCGGGTCGGCGCTGGCGGCGGAGCAGTGGGGGCAGGACGTGCTCAACGGTCCCGAAACCTACCCATAAAAGCGCTAAACATACTAATCTGGAGGCATCTTAGGTAGTTTGGCGGAAAGATTGGTGGTTCATCGTGCAGTCGTTCGGCCCGCTGGATCGCACTCTTGGGTCAGTGCCCGGCACGCTCGTCGGTCAGTTGAGTCGGATCGATATCGGGCGCGGACGAGAAGAGCTCTACGCGAATCAACTCCCGGAGCTGCTCACGGCACTGGCGGCGCGAGCACGCGTCGAGTCGATCACCGCGTCGTCTGCCCTCGAGGGAATCGTGGTCGCCGACAAGGGGCGTGCTGCCAAGATCATCGACGGTTCCGTCCGAGGACTCCGTTCACGCAGCGAGCAGGAGTTTGCTGGGTATCGCAGTGCGTTGGACTACCTCTACGCGCAGGAATGGCGTCCGCTCAACCTCGGGCTGATCCTGCATCTGCACCGCCTTCTCTTCTCCGAGACTCCGGGGCGAGGCGGCAGGCTCAGGAGCAGTGACAACCTCGTCGTCGACCGGGCGGATGATGGGTCCCGAACAGTTCGCTTCACTCCGGTGCCGGCCGCGCAGACCGGACACACGCTGCAGGAGCTCCTGGAGCGATACGTCGAAGCTCGTCGGGCAGGAGACCACCACCCTGTTCTCCTGATCGGCCTCTTCGTCTTGGACCTGCTGACCATCCATCCCTTCGACGACGGCAACGGGCGAGTCGCCCGCGTGCTGACCAATGCACTTTTGGCGGAGGCAGGCTACGGGATCGGTCGGTTCGTCTCGCTCGAACAGCTGATCGCCGAGTCCGCCGATGTGTACTACGCGGCCCTGTTGGAGTCGACTCACGGGTGGCACGAGAACGAGCATGACCCGTGGCCCTGGCTGACCTACTTCGTCTCCCTGTTGACGGGGGCGTATCACCGTTTCGAGGAGGGTGCTGCGTCGAAGCGCCCGACGGGCAGCAAGCAGGATCGCGTGCGCGGGTACGTCCTGGACCACGCCCCGGAGTTCTTCGCGATCGGCGAGGTCCGTGCTGCGTTACCCGGGATAAGTGACCAGACGATCCGGCTCACGCTGGACGCGTTGCGCAGTCAAGGGCAGGTCCGGTCCGAGGGGACGGGTCGGGGCGCTCGGTGGCATCGCTTGCGGTGAGAGCCAGCGTTACCGCGCCCACCCCATCGAGTACGCCCACGCCATCACGCGCCGAGCCGGCGTGCCCAGCGCGACCCGCACGGCAACGTCCCGAGCCACGGCAAGTGGCACCGGGAGCGGACGGCCCAGCGCCATGTTCGCGTGCGCGAGGAGCCGGGCGATCCGGGCGCGACTCCGGCAGGCCCGCTCGAACCGCTGCCAGGCGGGGTGGCTCCGCAGCGAGCCATGTTGTCGGTTCTCCGCCGCCTGCTGCAGGAGCGGCGCGAGGTCGAGGGCGTCCAGCCAGCCGAGCGTGATTCCCTGCCCGCCGATGGGGCTGATCTCGTGGGCGGCGTCGCCGATCAGTACGCAGCGCCCGGTGACCAGTGCCCGCGCCGTGCGACGACGCACCGTGAACGCGCTGATCATCGTGGCCGACGCAGCCTCGAGGCGTACTCCCGTGCGCGTGCGGACTATCTCTGCCAGGTCATCGAGGGAGGCGGCTGACGGGGGAGCGGGCCCGGTGTGCGCCACCCAGCGATTTCCGCCGCCCGGTAGCGGGAAGGACTCGACGACGCCGCCGGGTTCGAGATGGATGACGGCGTCGCGGTCGGCGCCTGCTGCGTCGGGTGCGGCGAAGTCGCCCATGAGGTAGGTGTCCGGATACTGCGCCCCGGTGGTGCCGACCCCGAGGAGATCGCGCACCCGGCTGCGGGCCCCGTCGGCGCCCACGACCACGCGGGCGCGAACCATGAGGGGCCCGGCGTCCGGGTCAGCGCCGAGGTCGGGCTGCGCGGTCACCTCCACGCCATGGAGCGTCGCGCGCAGCTCCGTGACCTCCCAGCCGCGCCGCAGCGCTGCGGGGGCGAGCTCGATCAGGCGCTCCTCGAGCAGTTCCTCGGTGCGGCTCTGCGGAAGAGAGAGCACGAACGGCCGACGCGGCCACGCTCGCTCGAAGCTCAGGCGCCCGAGCTCCCGACCGCGGCTGCGCGCGCTCCCGCCCCGGATCCTCGCCCCGGCGGCCACCGCGGCGTCGGCCACACCCACCTCGTGCAGCGCGGCCACCGCCGGAGGGTGCAGACCGATCGCGCGGGAGTGGGCACTGGGCGCGGCGCGGCGCTCCAGCACGAGCACATCCACGCCCAGGTCGGCCAGCAGGGTCGCGAGGAACAGTCCCGTCGGTCCGCCGCCGACGATCATCACCTCGCAGGCACGCTCTGTGCGGTTCGCGGAGTTCGTCGGCGTCATCACAAGGCGCCGGCGCTGTGGGTGAGCAGGAGACGCCATGGGCCGAGCGCGGTCACGTCCCAGCCAGGCGGTACGGCCGCTCGCAGCTCGCCGGCGGTGTAGCTGCGGCGGATCGAGGTCAGCCCGTCCTCGCGGATGAAGGAGCCGCGGAAGACGGGCAAGGTGCCGACCGAGAACAGGGCGTAGGCGGCGCGGCCGCGCCGGATATCGCTGTGCACCACGGCCGTGCGGGCCAGGCGCTGGGAGTCGGCGAGCAGGCCGCGCAGCTGAGTCTGATCGAGATGATGGAGCAGGTGGTTGGAGACGACCAGATCGAAACTCTCGCCGTCGGAGACCAGGGTGCTGGACAGCGCTCGACGAAACCGCACCCCCTCGACCGGCGGCTGACGCCGCGCCCAGGCGTGCGCCCGCGGATCGGGATCGATGCCGGTGACGCGCAGGTCGAAGCCGTCGCGGCGGGCCCAGCGCGCCAGCGCCCGGGAGAGGTCCCCGCCGCCGCTGCCCACGTCCAGCAGTGTGGTCACGCCGGTGGGATGCAGGTGCGGTCGCAGTTGGTGGCGGTAGGTGGCGCGCCAGCCCGCGACCACGGCATTGATGAGCCGGAACTGGGCGTAGGTGCGCTCGAGCATCCGCAGGTCGCAGTGCGGGTCGTCCATCTGCTCGGTGGCGCGGAGGTCGCGCTCGGTGAGATCGGGCGCGAGGGGGCCCGGGGGGCGGGGCAGGATCACGGGCGCGTCGGGCCCGTCGCGGGCACGGTCTCCGGTGCTGCGCCGGATCCGGCGTCGGGCGTGGAGGGGGCGCCGATCGTGGTCAGCAGAGCCGTCTCCACCGTCAGGCCCGGCCCGAACGCCATGGAGCACACGCGCTCCGTAGTGCCGGGCGTCGCAGCGCGCAGGATCTTCTGCAGCACGAACATCACGGTCGCGCTGGACATGTTGCCGTAGTCCCGCAGCGTCTCGCGGGCAGGGACCAGCTGCGCCTCGTCCAATTCGAGCTTGGCCTCGACCTTGTCCAGGATGCTGCGCCCGCCGGGGTGGATCGCCCAGTGCTCGATGTCGCGGTAGGGGAGATCGGCGAGCGAGGGGTCGTGGGTCAGAAGGGGAGCAAGGGCGCCTGTGATGTGCTCGTCGATGATGTGCGGGACGTAGGTGCCCAGCACCATCTCGAAACCGTTGTCGCCGATGTTCCACGCCATCGACTCTTCGCCGACGGGTGTCAGCACGGTCTCGAAGTGATCCAGCTGCAGCAGGGGAGCGGCAGAGGGGAGGTCCTTCCCGGTGACGATCGCGGCGGCGGCGCCGTCGGCGAACAGGGAGGAGCCGACGATGGTGTCGGGGTCGTTCGAGGTGCGCACGTGCAGGGTGCACAGCTCGACTGTGGCCACCAGCACCACCGCATCCGGGTCGGCGCGGCAGATGGTCTGCGCCTGGCGCAGCGCCGGGAGCGCCGCGTAGCAGCCCATGAACCCCAGGTGGTAGCGCTGCACGGAGGGGTCGAGGTCCAGGGCGCGCACGATCCGGTAGTCGGGCCCGGGAGCGAAGAACCCGGTGCAGGAGACGGTGATGACGTGGGTGACGTCTGCCGCGGAGATGCCCTCGGCGGCCTCCAGCGCGGAGGCAGCGACCCGGGTGTAGAGCTCGGTGGCCTCGCGGACGAAGATCTGGTTGCGGGCGGCGGTGGTGGGGTTCAAGAACCGGCCGGTGTCCGCTTCGAAGAACACGGGCTCCTCGCCGGGTGGCGGCCCGTCCCATTCGTTCAAGGCGCTGTAGCGCCGCTCGATGCCGGAGGAGTTGAACGAGGTCGCGACCAGGCGTTCGCCGAGGCGGGTCAGGCCGGGCTGCGCGGCGAAGACGTCACGGACCTCCTCCTGGGCGAGCTCCGTAGCGGGGACTGCGACTTCCAAGGACCGGAGGGTGACCGTCATGGTTCATTGTCTGGACGGGAAGCGCGCCGGGGCAAGGGGTTGGACCTTGCGGTCGTGCCCGGCCCGGATCCGGCCCTCGGATTTCCCTCTTGCCACGCCCACCGCGGGCGGGCAGGGTAGCGAGACATGGAGCTGAGAAACTTTGCACGCACGATGGGCGTCGTCTGCGCGGCGATAGGCGGTCTGCAGACTCTGGGCGGGACGAGGGCCGAGCCGGGAATGACGGACGATGCCACGGTCGATTCGCACGTGCGCTTCATGGGCACGGTCTTCGTCGGGTACGGCATCGGGTGGCTGGATGCGGCGTCCCGGGACGATACGCAGCGGATGCGAGTGCTCGGCGGATTGATGGCCCTCGGCGGAGCGGGCCGGCTCGTCACGCGCGGGACGCTCGGCCGCCCGCATCGGTTCCACGACGTGCTGCTGGCCGTCGAGCTCGCGACACCGGTCGCGATCGAGGTCCTCGCTCGACGCCCACGCAGCCGGACGGCGCCACGAGTGCCCTGAGGTCCCGTCGCGACAACAGCCGGACAACGGCCGGCAGCGCCGCGCGACGCCTGCTCGACCTCGCGCTCCTCACCGCTGCCCCGGTGCTCCTCCGCGCTGAGCCGGGAGGGCCGGCAGTCGGTAGAGCGCCTCCACCGCCGCGGCAGCCCGGAGCACAGCGGCTTCGCCCAACGCAGGGCCGACGAACTGCATCCCGACGGGCATGCCGTACAGGGCAGCGCAGGGCACCGAGATCGACGGGAGACCGGCCAGGTTCGCCGGGCCGACCAGTCGCATCAGCTCGCCGTCCCGGTCCCGGTCCTCGCCCTCGATGCGGACCACCGATTCACCGACCCGAGGAGTCCGGATCGGGAGGGTCGGCGAAGCGATCACGTCGACCTCCGTGAACACGCTCCGGAAATCGTCGCGGACCTGGGAGCGGATCTGCTGGGCGTGGAGGTAGTCCACGGCCGTCGTCAGGGCCCCGCACTCGACCAGGAGCCGGACGTCCTCGCCGTACTCGTGCGCCCGGTGCTGGAACTGCTCGTCGTGGAAGGCGGTGGTCTCGGCGGTGTCGATCACCGTGAGCGCGTAGGTGGCATCGCGGAGGGAGGGGATCACGACGGGTTGGATCTGCGCGCCCGCGCGGGCAAGGGAATCCAGCATCTGCCGCACGACGGCTTCGACCTCCGGGTCGACGTCGGCGAAGAAGTACTGCTCCTCGATGCCGATGCGCAGCGGCCGCCCCTGCTGGAGCTCGCCCGCCGTTCGTGACGGGGGTAGATCCAGCGAGGTGGCCACCCGTGGATCGTGCCCGCTCACGGCGTCGAACATCATCGCGGCATCCTCGACGGTCCTGGTCAGGACGCCCACGTGGTCCAGGCTCCACGCCTCGGGATAGCAGCCGTGGGTGCTCACCCGTCCGTAGGTGGGTTTGAGGCCGACGAGACCGCAGGCGGCCGCGGGGATCCGGATCGACCCCGAGGTGTCGGAGCCGATCGCACCCAAGGACATCCCGGTGGCGACCGCGACGGCGGAGCCTCCGCTGGATCCTCCCGGAGTCCGGTCGCGGTCCCAGGGGTTGCGGCAGATCCCGAAATGAGGGTTCTCGGTAGTCACCCCGAGGGCGAACTCGTGCAGGTTCGTCTTTCCCAGCAGCACGGACCCCTGGGCCTCGAGTCGGTCGACCACTCCGGCAGTCTCGGAGGCGACGTGGTCACGGAAGATCGCGGAGCCCATCGTCGTCACCTGGCCGGAGACAGAGAGGTTGTCCTTGACGGCAAGGGGCAGGCCGTGGAGGGGGCCGTCGACCTGGCCGCGCCGGAGTCGGTCGTCGGCGGCGTCGGCCTGCTGTCGGGCGCGATCGGCGTAGACCGTGATGAAGGCGCGCAGGTCCGCGTCCATCGCGTCGATCCTGCTCAGGCAGGCGTCGGTCAGCTCCCGCGAGCTGAGGTCACCCCGGGTGAGGTGCGAGGCGGCCTGCGCCACGGTGGGAGCATCCGCGGGCGTCATGCGGTCCCGTTCCTCGGATCGAAGGTCATGGCCGGTTGCGCGTCCCGGAGCCGTTCCCTGTCCACGTGCCGGCGCAGGTCAGCGAGGTGCTCGGCCTGCGCGCGCAGCCCGGCCTCGTCCTGATCGGGGGCCAGGGGGAACCGGGCGCGGACCATCTCGAGCGGGGTCGGGTCAGACATTCTCACTCCTCGATCTTCTCGTCGAACGTCGATACGTCGTCGGGGGTCAGGATGATCGGTGCGTAGCCCGGATCGACGCGCTTGCGGTAGTACGTCATGGCCACCGGGACCAGTGCTCCGATGATGATGTACGCGATGATCGGCGGCCACGCGTTCGGCGGCAGCAGCGTCACGCCGACGACGGTGATCGCGGCGGAGATCAGCATCCCGAGCGCGAAGATCGGCTTCCCGGCGGGGGCACGGAAGGGGCGCTTCCACCCGGGATGCTTGCCGCGGAGGCGGTAGGCGGCCAGGCAGCCCAGGAAGTACACGGCACCGGCCGCGACCACCGACAACGAATAGGTGTACTGCACCCAGTTCGTGCCGGTGAACGCCGCGAAGAAGATGCCGAACGCGAGGACCACGATGTTGGCGATGTAGGGCTGACCGTGCCGGTTGGTCCGGCTGAACCAGGGCGGCAGCTGCCGCAGCTGGGAGGCGCCGTAGAGCACGCGCGCCGAGGAGGTCCAGAATCCCATCAACGTGGTGAAGGCGTACAGGAGGCCGGAGAAGATGGCCAGCAGCCCGATGATCGCGGGCATGCCCAGCTGACCCACCAGCTCCGGCTCGGGGACGCTCAGATTCGCGATGATGGTGTGCGGAGCGAGGCCGCCGATCGCGACCGTCGCCAGCAGGTAGACCGCGGCAGGGATGAACAGCCCCGCCAGGATCACGATGATCATCTTCTTCGCCGGGAATCTGGTCTCCTGGATCATGGTCGGCGTCATCGCGAAGCCGATGAACTTCAGGACCAGTGCCGAGGCGGCGGCCACGGCGCCGAAGATCCCGTGGGGGAAGAACCCGCCGTGGTCGGAGATGTTGGTGAACTCCCAGTGGCCGCTGGAGAGGTAGTAGATCGAGTTGCCGACCGTGATCCCCACCATGAGGATGAACAGGATGATCGCCAGCTTGCCGGTCAGCTCGATGGTGAAGTTCGAGAAGATGTACCAGACCACCATGATGGCGATCGCGATGAGCGGCTTCGCGGCTTCGGGGACGTCGACGAAGAAATCCGCGGCGGTCACGAAGATGAACGCCACCAGCGGCGGCTCCACGACCTGCACCAGGAAGAACAGCCACTGGGTGGCCCAGCCGATGGTCGGGTTGATCGCGCTGCTGGACCAGACGTCGACGGAGGACGCGAAGGGCAGCACCGACGCCAGTTCGGAGAAGGCCAGGGCGATCGGGATCAGGATGACGGCCAGGATCGGGAAGATGAAGGCCGCGCCTGCGCCGGTCAGCTCGAACCAGTACGGCGCTTCGGCGAGCCAGCCGCCCAGCACGGCGCCTGCCGCGAGGGCGATGAGACTGAACAGGGACAATTGGCGTTTGAGGCCCGTGCTTCTTCCAGCCATGACGTCTCCTTCGACGCGCGAATGCTGAACTTCCCAGCATAATTGCTGGTCATAGAGGCGTCAAGGGTGCGACGGGCTGTACATGCCGTGAACCTCTCCTCCCTCCTGCGCTCTCAGCGCGGGGAGGGAGGAGAGGTTCTGCGGTGGGGCGTCGTCGTCGGAGTGGGACAGGGGAGGGTCGGCACCGGTTTCAGCGCCGCGGCTCCCACTGGAAGAACCGCTTGGCCAGCAGCACGCCGATGGCGATCCAGGCCACGGTGGGCCCCAGCAGGAGCAGGTTGTCGACCAGGTCGGTGCCCCCGTTCCAGGCGTTGATGGTCAGCTCGGTCGCGGACCCGCCGGGCAGCAGCCGCTTGAGCGTACCGAGTTCCTCGGTGCCGGTGAACCCGATCCAGAACGCCACCGCCGAGGTGCCCATGGTGATCGGGAGGGTGGTGACCTGCGCGTGCTCCGGGGAGGTGGTGATGCCGGCGGTGGCCAGAGCCAGGCCCACCATCATCGCCACCAGGGAGAGCCCGGAGACGATCAGCAGCGGAATCTCCGCGGGGATGTCCGTGAGCACTGCCAGCACGGTGAGCACCGCGGTGACCTGGATGATGGCGATCAGGACGGGCGGCCCGAGAATGCCCGCCAGGGCGGACGAGTCGCTGACCGCGGTGGAGCGCAGTCGCTTCAGGAACAGGGTCTGGCGCCGGGCGGCCAGGGTGGAGACCGCGGTGGTGTACAGGCCCATGCTGATCAGGATGATCATGAAGACCCCGGCGAGGAGCCCCACGCCGGAGGGGACCGTGCTGAAGAGGTCGCGCTGGGTGATGAGCAGCAGGCTCACGCCCACGGGGATGATGGTGGCGCTGAAGAAGACGAGGCGGTTGCGGAGGATCTGTCGGAGTTCGCTGCGGGCGATGGTGAGCATCTGTCTGTCCTTGGGACGTGGTGTGGAATGCGGGTCAGTTGTGCGAGACGGAGCGGAAGACGTCATCGAGCCGCGTGGGTCCGGCATCGAGGTCGTACAGCTCGGTGTCGTGGGCGTGCGCCCAGGTCAGCAGTTCGTGGAGGTCGTGCTGGAGGCTCTGGGTCTTGATCAGCTGCTTGCCGGTGCCGGTGAGCGAGCTCGGCAGCGGCAGGTGGGGGGCCATGGCGTCATCGAGGACGAAGCTGATGGTCCCGGGCAGGGTTCCGGTCAGCTCGCTGACGGTGCCCTCCATCCGCAGGGTTCCCTCGTGCATCAGGCCGATCCTGTCGGCCCGCTGCTGAGCCTCCTCCAGATAGTGAGTGGTCAGCACGATGGTCGCCCCGTCCTCGCGGAGCCGGTCCACCGTGTCCCAGAGGTCGTCGCGGGACTGGATGTCGAGCCCGGTGGTGGGCTCATCGAGAAAGATGAGCTCGGGGGATCCGTAGATCGCGGTCGCGAAGTCCAGCCGGCGCTTCTCACCTCCGGACAGGGAGGAGACCCGGGTGTCGACCTTCGCGGTCAGCCCGACCACGTCGAGCACCCGGCTGGGCTGATCGCTGCGCCCCGACAGCGAACCGATGAGCGCGAGGGTCTCCCGGACGCTCAGATCCGCGGCGAAGCCGCTCTCCTGGAGCATGATGCCCATGCGAGGGCGCACGGCTCGGCGATCGAGCGGGTGCTCACCGAGGACGGTGACCTTTCCGGAGGTCGCTGCCCGGTGTCCCTCCACCACCTCCAAGGTGGAGGTCTTGCCCGCACCATTCGTGCCGAGCAGGGCATACAGCTCTCCGCGCCGGACCGAGAACGTGAGGTCCTTGACGGCGTGAAAGTCGCCGTAACTGACATTGAGACGTTCGACGTCGATGACTGTTGGTGAATTCATGCCGCTATTCCACTCCGGTGCGAGCTGTGGCGGCAGTAGGAGGGTGTCAGCAGCGGGCATGACGTTTCGTCACTTCCGGCGGCGAGGTGGATCCGCGATGATGGACGGACCCCAATGCCGTCGAGATGGATCCACGGAGGCGCCCCTGATGTCATCGACCTCCATCGCTGCTCGGCGGCGGCTGCACCGGGCCACGGTGCTCACCACGGTGGTGGCCATCGCCCCGGTGACGCTGGCGATCGCGGCCATGACCTCGCAGAGCTGGCAGGAAGGCCTGGGCTTCAGCGTGGGAATCATGGTCACCTTCCTGGTGCTGCTGGAGTTCGAGCCCGCCCGGCACCCTCGCTCCACGGCGCTCGCCGTAGCATTCTCCTTCGCGATCTGGGTCATCTGCGCCCTGCTGGCGCTCAACCCGTTGGCCTTCTTCGGCGCCGCGATCCTCAGCGGTGTCCTCATCCCCCAGCTGCGCGGACGGCACCTGTTCTGGATCATCGGGGTCGGAGCGCTGATCGCCGCCATCGGGGGCCTCTATTTCGTGACCGAACCGGTGACCTGGGTCAATGTGGTGCGCTTCGTGGTGATGCCCGGCGGTTTGAGCGTGTTCGTCGCCGCAGTGATCCTGATGATCCAGGGCTACTGGGGCATCATCGACGATCTCGAGATCGCGCAGGAGGCGGAGGCGGAGCTGGGCATCATGCGCGAGCGGATGCGCTTCGCCAGCGACCTGCACGACATCCAGGGCCACACCCTGCACGTGGTGAACCTGAAGGTCGCGCTGGCCGAGGAGTTGCTGCACCGCGAACCGGAACGGGCGATGACCGAGCTGCGCGAGGTCTACGCGCAGGTGGAGGAGACCATTCGGGAGACCAAGAACCTCGCCTACGCCCAGCGGAAGCTCAACCTCCGGGCAGAGCTGGAGAACGCCAGGAACCTCCTGGACGCCGCCGGGGCCACCGTGCGGATCACCCGCGAAGGGGAGGCTCGCGCCGGCATCGGCGAGCTGCTGGGCCAGGTACTGCGGGAGGCGACCACGAATATCCTGCGCCACGCCCAGCCCACCCGAGTCGCCATCACCCTCTCGGAGGCGGGGATCGAGATCGTCAACGACGGTGCTCCCGATGGCGCGCTGCCCGCTCTGCGCGGCCTGGAGACGCTGCGCGCCCGGGTCGCCAGCGAGGGCGGCTCGCTCGCCGTGGCGCAGTCGCTCGGCGAGTTCCGCACTGCGGCCCATTTTCCTGCGCCGGTGCCCGTTGAGCCGAGCGGGCGGAGAGTCTCGTGATCAGGATCGTGCTCGCCGACGACGAGGCCCTCCTGCGCTCCGCGCTGGCATCGCTGCTGCCCCTGAAGGCGGACATCGAGGTGGTGGCCGAAGCGGCCGATGGCGCGGCCGCCGTCGACGTCGTCCTGGAGCATGAGCCCGACGTCCTGGTCATCGACCTCGAGATGCCCGGTACCGACGGCCTCGAGGCCGTGGAGGCGATTCGCCGGCGCCGGCCCGAGCAGGCGATCCTCATGCTCACCCGGCATGCTCGGCCCGGGGTGCTCCGCCGTGCCCTGAAAATGGGGGTGCGGGGCTTCGTGAGCAAAGCGGCCCACCCCGCACTGATCGCCGAGGTGATCGAGACCCTGCATGCGGGCAGGCGCTGGATCGACCCCGAGATCTCCGCGCTGGCCGTGCTGGACGACTCCCCGCTCACGGATCGGGAGCTCGATGTGCTGCGGGAGACCCTGGAGGGCTATTCGGTGGCCGAGATCGCCGCGCGGGTTCACCTTGCCGAGGGAACCGTGCGCAACTACCTCTCCAACGCCATGCACAAGACGCAGACCCGCAGCCGGCGCGAGGCCGCGCGGTATGCGCGCTCGCGCGAGTGGCTGTGAGCGGGAGGGTCGACCTCGGCGGGACATCGCGCTGAACTCTGCACCCCACGGGTCAGCGGGCGCCGGGCCAGCGGGGTGGCCGCCATCGATTCCCGCTCACCCATAGACCGGGACTGCTCCGAGGTGGAATTCTAGGAGGGAACCGCACGGCTGCGTGGTCGGGCGATCCGAGAAGAGGTGGGACCCCGATGGCGTCGAAGACCTCGATACCCGAGACGATGAGCGCGGTGCAGCTCGTGGGCCATGGCGGGCTCGAGAAACTGGTCCATACCCAGGACGCCCCCACGCCGAGCCCGGCGGCGGGGGAGGTGCTGATCGATGTGCACGCCTGCGGGATGAACAACACCGACGTGTGGGTGCGCGAAGGCGCCTACGGCAGCGACACCGACCCGCAGGAGGTCTCCTCGTGGCGGCGCGGCCGCTCCACGCTGCAGTTCCCCCGCATCCAGGGCGCCGACATCGTGGGCCGCATCGTGGCCGTCGGAGACGGCGTCCTCGCGGCTCGCATCGGGCAGCGGGTGATGGTCGATTTCAGCATCTACAACCGGCCCGAGGGCGATGACAGCCTCGCCGACATCGATTACATCGGCCACGGTCGTGACGGCGGCTACGCGGAATACGTCGCGGTGCCCGGGGAGAACGCCTACGAGATCACCGCCGATATCAGCGACGCCGAGCTCGCCACCTTCTGCTGCGCCTACCTGACCGCGGAGCAGATGCTGGTGCGCAGCAGACTGACAGAAGGGGAGCGGGTTCTGGTCACCGGAGCCTCCGGCGGCGTCGGCTCGGCCATCATCCAGCTCGCCCGAGCGCGCAGAGCGATCCCGTACGCCGTGACCAGCGCCGGCAAGGAGGAGGCGCTGCGCACGATCGGCGCCGAGGGCGTCATCCTGCGCGAGACCGAGGATCTGGTCGCCGAGGTCGCCCGAGTGGTCGACGCCCCGGTGGACGTGGTGGCCGATCTGGTCGCCGGGGCGATGTTCAACGACCTGCTGCGGATCCTGCGCCCGGAGGGCCGCTACACCACCGCCGGCGCCATCGCCGGGCCCGTGGTTGACCTCGACCTGCGCACGATGTACCTCAAGCAGCTCGAGCTGCACGGTTCCTCCCAAGGGACACGCACCGCCTTCCGACGCCTGGTGGGCTACATCGAGAACGGCACGATCGCTCCGCTGCTGGATCGCACCTTCCGCCTCTCCGACTTCCACGAGGCGCAGCGCACCTTCCTGGGCAAGAGCTACATCGGCAAGCTGGTCGTCGTCCCGGACCGCCACTGGGACGCCTTGGGAGCACCCCATGCATCGTGAACGGGAACTCGAACTGATCGACACCCAGTCCGGCGGCGATGTCAGCCGGATCGTCACCGCCGGGATCGAGTCGCTGCCGAGGCGCAGCGTGCTGGAGAAGGCCCGGTATCTCCAGCACGAGGGCGACGGGCTGCGCCGATTGCTGCTGTCCGAGCCGTACGGAGACCCGGCGATGTCGGTGGACCTCATCGTCGAGGCCAGCCATCCCCAGGCGCAGGCCGGTTACATCATCATGGAGGCCATGGGGTACCCGATGTACTCCGGCTCCAACACCATCTGCGTCGCGACAGCCCTGCTGCAGAGCGGCATGATCCCGATGACGCCGGGGCTGCAGGAAGTGGTCCTGGAATCTCCGGCGGGACTGGCTCGGGTCACCGCCCGCAACGTCGGCGGGCGCGTCGCGTCGATCACCACCCAGGGTGAGCCCGCCTATGTCGCCGAACGCGGACTGTCGGTGGAGGTGCCCGACTACGGCCGCGTGACGTTCGACCTGGTGTGGAGCGGTGCCTACTTCGCCATGATCCGCGCGGCCGACCATGATTTCGAGCTCACGGCCGACGAGCAGATCGCGCTGGCCGCCTTCGGTGACGCCTTCGTGCGCACGGCCCGCCCGGGCCTGCGCCAGGAGCACCCGTCCCTGGGAGACGTGGGCCCCTTGCCGTTCGTCCACTTCATGGGGCGCGTACGCACTCTGGAGAACGGCAAGGTCGAGTCCCGTTCGGCGACGTACGTCCACCCGGGGGTGATCTGTCGCAGCCCGACCGGGACCGGCACCTCCGCCCGGCTGGCGCTCATGGCCGGAGTGGGCGACCTCGCCCCCGGTGACACGCTGGAGACGATCTCGCCGCGAGGCAATCGCTTCCTGGGCACCGTGGGCAGCGAGGCCACCGTCGGCGACTTCCCCGCGTGGCATTCGACGATCACGGGGCGCGCCAGGCTGATGGCCCGCTCACGGATCACCGTGGACCTCGATGATCCGCTGGTGGACTCCTCGGATCTGGAGAAGCTGCTCACGCCCTGAGGCCGGGAGCGTCTCGCGCCTCGTGCGGGGTGCTCTTGTCCCGTGCGCCATGGAGGAGACCCGCTCAGCCTGCCTCGTCGCCAGGGGGCACTGTGCGGTCCCGCGCCTCGTCGGTGACGAAGCCGTTCCTCTCCGCTCTCTCCTCGAGGCTCTCGAGTTCTTGGAAGAACGTGACCTGCCAGCCGGCGGGCCCTTGGACGCGGGCATTGACGGAACGGAATGGAGTCTCCACAGCGTCCGCGAGCACGGGAACTCCCTCGCTGCGCACGGCCTCCACGGCGGAGGCGGTATCCGCGACCTCGAGTGCGAGGCGGAGGACAGGGCCTGACCGGGAGCCCGTCGAAGGGGCCATCCCTTCGATCTCCTCGATGGAGCGGGCGTGGCGGGGCGACGCGATCTCGACCGTGGCAGAACCCGCGTGGAGGATGGAGACCCGATCGTCCCCGGAGGTGGCGAACGCCGCCTGCTCCGGCATGCCGAGGATGTCTCGATAGAAGTGGACGGCGTCGTCGACGTCGGCCGTCTCGATGATCAGTCGGAGCTGGAGGGGACGGGGTGAGGTGGTCATGTCTCCACAGTCGGTGCTGACACTGGTGTCAACTGCAAGCCCTCGGCGCACCCGTGGCCGGCACCTCCGGCTCCGGGGCCGTGGCCCCGATCTCCCGGCGCAGGTCCTGCAGGACCTCGAGCTGGCGCTCGAGGTCACGAACGCCGGTCTCCAGTCGCGTCGCCTCGCGGGCCAGCAAGGTGTCCAGCGAGCTCGTCCGGTCCGGGGGCGATGCCTCCAAGCAGGGGAGGAGCGGCTCGATGACCCGACTGCACAGGCCCGCGGCGAAGAGCCGCTGGATCAGAATGACGCGATCGACGGTGCTCGCCGGGAAGATCCGCCACCCGCTCCCGGTCCGCTCGGAGCGGATCAGCCCCTGGCTCTCGTAGTACCTCAAGGAGCGCGCGCTGACCCCGGTCGCGCCTGCGAGCTCTCCGATGCGCACGGTATTCCTCCTTGAGACCGGCTGAGGCCAGTGTGTCATCCGTGCTCGTCGTCACGGGGGAGCGCGACGATGCACGTGGCAGCCCGCCCGATGTGATCAATCCGCCGTGGGACGGTCGCGCCTCTCGACGTAAACTTCAGCAGTGCCAGACCTCCCTCACTCCCCGTCGCAGGCCCCATCGGCCGCCGGCAGCGCCCCCGACGACCGCACTGCGGACTCCGCCGACGACCTCGCTGCGGACAGCCTCTCCGCCGACGACATCGCGACAGCCCTGCGGGTGCTGCAGTCGGCGACCGCGCTGGCGGACGACGACACGGATCTGATCGCCCTGAAGCGCGCCTCCCGGACCTTCGAGCGACGGATCGCGAAGAACCGGCGCAGTGCGAAGACGTGGGCGCAGCGCAAGGCGGACCGGGCCGTCGTCGAGGCGACCGCCACCGGGTCCCCGCTGCGCATCGACGACGAGACCAAGGGGATCCCGCTGGTCTCCACCGCGCAGGGAGCCTTCGCCGGGGAGCTGAACAGATCGCGCGGCTGCTACATCTGCAAGGCCGACTACACCCTGGTGGACGCCTTCTATCACGGGCTCTGCCCCGACTGCGCAGCGATGTCCCACTCCAAACGGGATCAGCGCACGGACCTCAGGGGCAAGCGCGCCCTGCTCACGGGCGGGCGCTCCAAGATCGGCATGTACATCGCCCTGCGCCTGCTGCGCGATGGCGCGCACACCACGATCACCACCCGCTTCCCCAAGGACGCGAGCTGGCGCTTCGCCCAGATGGAGGACGCCGGCGACTGGATCCACCGGCTGAAGATCGTCGGGATCGATCTGCGCGACCCCACCCAGGTCGTCGCCCTGGCGGACGAGGTCGCCGCCGCCGGCCCCCTGGACATCTTGATCAACAACGCCGCGCAGACCGTGCGGCGCTCGCCGACCGCGTACTCCGCCCTGGTCGAGCAGGAGAACGCTCCGCTGCCCAGCGATCTCGCGCTTCCGGAGATGACGGCCTTCGACCGGATCTCGCAGGCGCATCCCGCGGCGATCGCGGGAGTGTTGGATGCACAGTCGGTCCCGCAGCACGTCGGGGAATCGCTCGAGCACGCCCGCGCGGCGCAGAGCGCGGCGTCGATGACCGCGCTGTCGCTGCGCGCCGGCAAGGCCAGCCTGCAGGAGCACCTCGCCGGGACCGCGGTCGACGCCGGAGGGCTCCTGCCGGACCTGCAGACCACCAACTCGTGGACGCAGACGGTGGACCAGGTCGAGGCCCTCGAGATGCTCGAGGTGCAGCTGTGCAACGAGACGGCTCCCTTCCTCCTGATCAGCCGGCTGCGCGCCTCGATGCGCGCCGCCGTGCAGGCCGGGGCACGCCGCGCCTACATCGTCAACGTCTCGGCGATGGAGGGCCAGTTCTCCCGCCGCTACAAGGGCGCCGGCCACCCGCACACGAACATGGCCAAGGCGGCCCTGAACATGCTCACCCGCACCAGCGCCGGGGAAGCCTTCGAGACCGACCGCATCCTCATGACCGCGGTCGACACCGGGTGGATCACCGACGAGCGACCGCATCAGGAGAAGCTGCGCATCGCCGCCGAGGGATGGCATGCCCCGCTGGATCTCGTGGACGGCGCCGCCCGCGTGTACGACCCGATCGTGCGCGGCGAGGCCGGCGAGGACCTGTACGGCTGCTTCGTGAAGGACTACGCGCCCAGCCCGTGGTGACGAGGCGGGGCACGCGCGGGATTTCGCCCGATGGGCCGACGACGGCAGACTGTCCGTCGACGAGAGGCCGAAGGCGCGGGGATGCCCCGTATGGCGCGGCGGGACGACGGGGACGAAAGAACTATGGATTGGGACGAGCAGGAACGGGCGAGCCGATGGGGTGCCTCGGCCTACGACGGGGCGCAGGGACGCCGGCACGGAAGCTGCTTCGTGAGCGCGGAGATGGCCTTCATCGGCCTGGGAGCCGGCTTCTACGTGGCGCTGGGGCACGACGCCTCCGCCCCGACCGCGATCGCCGTCGGCCTGGTCGTCTTCGTGCTCGGGCTCATCCTGTGCCAGGTCCCGGTGCTCGGCGCCCTCATCGGCGTGCTGCTCGCGATCGGGTGGGGTGTGCTCGCCGGATCGCTCGCGACGTCGCTGGGAAATCTTGTGCTCGGCATCGTGGTGGGCACCATCGTGGGTCTGATCGTGGTGGGGCTCCACCTGGGATATCGCCGCTGAGACCGCGCGGGCACGGGGCGCCCGCCGGCGAACGCCCTCGGAGTGCTTCCGGCCTCAGCCGTCCGAGCGGGAGAACCGGTTGGTCATGAGGTTGCTCGTCGTATGCAGCACGGCACCGAGCACCTGATCGGTCTCGGCGCGGATCTGCTCGGCGACGGTGGTGTTCGCCTCGGCCAGCACGGACGGGACGGACCGCTCCGAAGACCCGTCGCCTCCTGAGGACCCGTCGGCCGCGGAGTGAGGAGGCCGGCAGACGGTCCCATCGGTCGCGTGCACGGCGGCACGCCCGAGCGCGAGGGTTGTCAGCTGGTACCGCTCGATGAGCGGTATGGCGTCGGCGAAGTGCGCGTCGGCCAGGGTCGCGAGCAGGCGCGAGGTCCAGTAGAAGCTGTCGGTGCTGACCTGAGCGGTCGTGGTCGCCAGGTACTCCGGGGCTTCGTCGACGTTCGTGAACATCGGGATCAGCGTCGTGAACGGGTTCGAGGCGTAGGCGATCCACTGCAGCGCCCGGGAGGATTCCGGACGGTCCGGACGGATCTGCAGGATCGCCAGGGCGTTGTGCCGGTTGATGCCGATGGGGCGGAACGCGCGCCGCTGGGCCTCGGTGCCGTGCGCGGAGTAGGGATCGTACGGCGTGCCCTGGTAGTGCGAGCTGAGCACGTCCTTGACGTCCTCGATCGTCAGCCTCCGCTCCGGCCGACGGCTCCAGGGCAGGTCATCGGACTCCGGTCGATTGCCCGGCCCCGGCCCGTCCCAGTCCTCGCTCGTGGGGTTCAGGGTGCGCTGCATGGACCAGGCGCGGGGCGTGTTGTAGACGTGGTCGGCGTCCGTGTGGGAGCCGAAGGCCTCCCGGGGGTTGAGCACGTGCGGGCTCGGCGCGCCGGCGGGTGCTCCGGCCGAGGAGCCGGCCGACGGATCCAGCGACGCATCGCGCAGCGTGAGGTCGAGATGGTGGGTCTCCAGGAACGAGCGCAGGTCCCGGCTCGCGAGGTGATCGTGGCCCTTGCCCTCGGCGTCCTCGAGGTCGAAGGAGTCGATGCCCAGCTGGTTGGGCATGGTCACGTAGTGGTCCTCGGGAACCCGCTTCGCGATCCAGTGATGACCGCCCACGGTCTCCAGCCACCAGATGTCCTCGACATCGGAGAACGCGATCCCGTTCATCTCGTAGGTGCCGTGCTCGGCGAGCAGTGCGCCCAGGCGCTCCACTCCCTCGCGGGCACTGCGGATGTAGGGCAGGACCAGGGTCAGCATGTCCTCCTCGCCGATCCCGCCGGGCCGTTCCGGCCGATGGTCCGGCGTGCCGGGAGCTCCTGACTCCGGGACGAGATCGACGAGTGGATCCGCGCCGAGCACCCGTGGGTTGCTGGTCAGCGTCTCGGTGGCGCTCATCGCGATGTTCGCGGCGTTGATCCCGGCGCCGCCCCAGATCCCCTCATCGGGCAAGGCGTTGGGCACCGATGTGTACCGCAGCGGATTCTCCGGCAGCTCGATCCGCAGGCGGCTGAGGACGCTCGTGTACACGCGTGGCTGGTCCTCGGGGCGGACCACCACGACGTGCTTGGGATCGAAGGACCCGTTCGACGAATCCTCGGTGCGGGCGACGAGCGGCGACCCGTCGGCGCTGGCCCTCCTGCCCACCAGAAGCGTTGTGCAACCCACCTGTGACCTCCTTGGTCCTGCGACGTCTCGGGCGACCTCGCCCGGGCGGGATCGCATGCCCTGCCACGGTAGTCCTCGGGGTGGGCAGCGCGGGAGGTGCGCGGGTCAGCAGGCTGCCGGAACCTCGGATGCCTGTGCTGCGGCCGCTTCTGACGCGAGGGCGTCGGCCCGCGCCCGCTGGCGGCGGTGCACGAGGTAGGACCAGCTCGCGATCCCGAGGCCGAGCACGGCCAGCACCACGCCCGTCCAGGCCGGCGCGAGCAGCCCCCATCCCGCGGCGAGCACGCCCGCCCCGAGAGCGGCGCCCAGGGAGTTGCCGATGTTCAGCGCCGAATGGTGCAGCGCGGCGGCCAGCGAAGGAGCCTCGGGGGAGGCGTCCATCAGGAACAGCTGCAGCGAGGGGCCCATCATCTGGGAGGTCACAGCGATGGCGAGCAGCAGGATCATTCCGGCGATGGCCTGATGGGCGACGAGCGCGAACACGGTGAGGCTGAGCCCCATGCCGATCAGCCCGAGGAAGATGGTGCCGTAGACGCTGCGATCGGCGAGGCGGCCGGCCAGGAGGTTGCCCACGGTCATGCCGACGCCGAACACGAACAGTGCGAGAGGCACCGCGCGCTCGCCGAGGCCCATCACGCCTGGCACGATCTCGCCGATATAGCTGTAGACGGCGAACATGCCGCCGAAGCCGATGGACCCGATGCCGAGGGCGAACCACACCTGGACGCGTCGCAGTGCTCGCAGTTCCCCGCGGATCGATCCGGCGACGCCGTTGCCCTCGGGTTCGGGCACCAGGCGCCAGATCGCCAGCGTGCTGGCCGCGGCGATGACGACGACGATCACGTACGCCCAGCGCCAGCCCACGCTCTGGCCGAGCGCCGTGGAGGCGGGGACTCCGAGCATCGTGGCGATCGTCAGGCCCAGCATCACGAGCGATACGGAGCGGGCGCGCTGACCAGCGGGCGACAGCCGGGCGGCGACCAGCGAGGCGACCCCGAAGTAGGCGCCGTGGGGGAGACCGGCGAGGAAGCGGGCCGAGGCCAGCACCGTGAAGTCCGGTGCCATCGCCGAGAGCAGGTTCCCGACACCGATCAGGGCGATCAGCAGCACCAGCAGGCGCGAGCGTGGCAGCTTCACGGCGGCGATCGTCACCAGCGGGGCGCCGATCACCACGCCCAGGGCGTACAGGGTGATGAGCATGCCGGCCTGCGGGATGCTCACCTCGAGGGACTGCGCGATTTGTGGCAGCAGCCCCATGCTGGCGAACTCGGTGGTGCCGATCGCGAAAGCGCCCAGCGACATGGCCAGGATGACCAGCCGGAGACGACCGGGGGACAGCGGGGCGGGCGACGATGAGGGATGCGAGGTCACAGGAGCTCCAGCGCGGGTTGGGCAGGGAAACGCTGCCGACGCTGGAAGCGGTGAGTAACGCTCGATCCTATAGGCGGAGGTAGCGGCGGTGCCAGGGCGGGGTGACGGATCCGCATCCCTGATCAGGGGAGCCGTGCGGGGGATCGTCCTGGAACGGGGCACCCACCGGCCGGTGGATGCCCCGCACCTCCCTGCTCACCCGGCAAGCAGGACCCGCCTGTCAGAGCAGTCCGCGCACTCGTTCCACGATCGCCTCGGTGCTCACGCCGTAGCGATCGTTGAGCGTGGGAAGGGCGCCGGCCTCGAGGAACTCGTCGGGCAGAGCGATCGGGGTGATCTTCTCTCCCAGGCCGTGGCTCGCAACGGTCCGGGCCACGGTGTCGAACAGGCCTCCCACCACGGAATGGTTCTCCGCGGTGAGGACCAGGCGGCCCTTGCCGAGCTGTGCGAGCAGGGCCTGTTCATCGAAGGGCTTGATGGTGGGGGAGTGCAGCACCGCCACGCCGATGCCGTCCTTCTCGAGCTCCTTGGCGGCATCCAGGACCCGTTCGGTCATCAGGCCGCTGGAGACGACCAGGACGTCCGCGCCATCGCGCAGGAGCTTGGCCTTGCCGAGCTCGAACGTGTAGTCGTACTCGTCGAGCACAGCAGGCACCTTGCCGCGCAGAAGGCGCAGGTAGGTGGGGCCCTCCGACGCGGCGAGCTGCGGGACGGCCTGCTGGATGTCGATCGCGTCGCAGGGGTCCACGATGGTCAGGTTCGGCACGGCGCGCAGGATCGCGAGGTCGTCGGTGGCCGCGTGCGAGGGCCCGTACCCGGTGGTCAGACCGGGCAGCGCGCACACCAGGTTGACGTTGAGATTCGCCTCGGCGATGTCGAGCAGCAGGAAGTCGTAGGCGCGACGGGTGGCGAACACCGAGTAGGTGGAGGCGAACGGAACATAGCCTTCCATCGCGAGACCGGTGGCTGCACCGACCAGAGCCTGCTCGGCCATCCCGATCTGGTAGAACCGCTCGGGCATCGCGTCGCGGAAGATGTGCAGGTCGGTGTACTTCGCGAGGTCCGCCGAGAGGCCGACGATCCGTTCGTCCTGCTGTGCGGCCTCGACCAGGGCGTGGCCCAGCGGCGCGGAGACGGTGCGCTGACCGGACTTGGCGAGGTCGGCGCTCATCGCCCCGGAGCGGAGGTTCTGGGTGGGGGGTGTCTGATTCATCGTCCCGTGGTCTCCTTCAGCGCCTCGTGGCTCTCGGACAGCTTCTCGTGGGCCTGCGCCCATTCCTCCTCGGTGACCTTCATGAAGTGCAGCTTCTCCCGCTCCTCGAGGAAGTCGACGCCCTTGCCGAGCGTGGTGTCGACGATCAGCACGCGGGGCCGCGGGTCGTCGGTCTCGCGCAGCGCGATGAGGTTCTCCAGCAGTGCGGGCACGTCGTGGCCGTCGCAGCGGCGGGCAAACCACCCGAAGGACTCGAACTTCTCGGTGACCGGCTCCATCGACAGCGTCTGGGTGGACTTGCCGTCGGCCTGCTGGTCGTTGAAGTCGACGATCGCGATGAGGTTGTCGAGGCCGTGGTGGGCGGCCACAGCGGCGGCTTCCCAGGTCGACCCCTCGCCGAGCTCACCGTCGGAGAGCAGGTTGTACACGAAGCGGTCGGACCCCTTGCGCTTCAGGCCCATGGCCACACCGTTCGCGATCCCGAGGCCGTGTCCGAGCGAACCGCCCGAGATCTCGACGCCCGGGGTGTAGGTGCGCATCGAGGACATCGGGAAGCGGGAGTCGTCGCTCGCGTAGGTCTGCAGCTCCTCGACCGGGAAGAACTTCGCCTCCGTCAGCGCCGCGTAGAGGGCGAGGGCGTAGTGGCCGATGGACAGCTGGAAGCGATCGCGGTCCTCGCTCTCGGGGTCCAGCGGATCCAGGTGCAGCTGGTCGGCGTACAGCACGGCCAGCACGTCGGCGATGTCGAGGGCCTGGCCGATGTAGCCCTGGCCCTGCACCTCCGCCTGGATCAGCGCGTACTGGCGGATGCGGTAGGCGGCCTCGCGGATGCGAAGGATCCGCTCCGGATCCAGCGGCGGCTGAGTGGACGTCACAGTCATTCTTCTCCTCGGGTGGTGGTCTCGGTCTTCGGGGACGGGGCGCGGGAGATGCGGCGCCAGCTGTCGAAGTGCTCGGCCATCGCAGCGGCGACAGCCTCCCGGCGGCGCGAGCGCAGGGCGCGGGTGATCTCGAAGTGCACGGAGTCGCTCGCGAACATGGCGGGCACCTCGCCGCCGTTGGCCGCGATCTCCTTGCTGATCACCACGCGCCGTCGCTCCAGGAGCAGGTCATGCAGGGTGTGGTTCATGCCGCCCGCGATGTAGCTCATGATCGGGTTGCCGATGATCTCGAACAGGGCGATGTGGAAGGCATGATCGGCCTTCAGGCCGCCCACGAAATCGCGATTGGAGGAGGCATCGACCATCGCGTAGACGAGGTCCTCGAGGTCATGGATCTGCTTGTCGGTGACCCGTTCGACCATCCGTGGTGCGATGGCGACCTCGAGGATCTCCCGCGCCTCGGCGAGCTGGGAGATCGTCACCATGCCGGCCCGCAGCATCAACTCGAACACATTGCCGCTGCCACCGTCGAAGGATGCGGTGACCAGGATGTTGCCGTGCCCCTGCACCTTCTTGAGCATGCCGAGCATCTGCAGGCCGGAGAGCCGCTCCCGCACCCGGGCCCGCGACATGCCGCTGACTTCGGCGAGCCGACGTTCGGTGGGTATCAGGATGCCGCCCTCGACAGCGGTGCCCTCGGTGACGAGGCTGTCGAGGAACTCGAGAGTCTCAGCGTCCACCTGACCTCCTTCGGTCGGCGTCGTGGCGGGCCTGCGTGGCGTGATCGGCCGGAATCCGGTGGTGGCGCCGTCGATGTGGGGATGATGCAAGCACGCGCCGTCAGGGCGGGCAATCACCGTGCGCCTCACCGGCCGTCGGCCGACGAAGATCAGTGCAGGTCAGAGGGGGAGGCCGAGCCACAGGAATTGGTCGACCATTCTGTCACGGGTGGCCGGGAGGTGAACCTCGGGTCCCGCCGGGAGAAGTGGTCTGACCAATAAAGCGGCACTTTTGGGTCCCTGAGCAGGACTGTTGTGTCGAGACCTGGGTCACGGGGGCCGCCGGCAGTTGTCCGACCATTCGATCGCTCATAGCGTCTGCTCGATCCGACCCGGGCCGAGCGCCCATCCACACCGACGTGAGGGAAGTGCACCGATGCACACACAGCCCGCTGGCAGCCAGGCCAGAACAGCAGTCATCACCGGCGGCGCCGGCCCCCGCAGCATCGGTCGCGCCACCGCCGCCCGCTATGCCCGCGAGGGCTGGGCCGTGGCGATCCTCGACCTCGACGGAGACGGCGCCCGCACTCTCGCCGGCGAGCTCGCTGCCGAGCACGGTATCGCCGCCCAGGGGTACGCCCTCGACGTCACCGACTCCGCCGCGGTCAACGAGGTCGCCGCGCAGATCGCGGACTCGGACCTTCCGCCCGTCGGCGCGCTCGCGAACATCGCCGGCATCCCCTCCCCGGTCCCGTTCCTGGACGTCGACGACGCACTGTGGGACAAGGTCATCGCCGTGAACCTGACCGGTTCCTTCTACACCTGCCGCGCCTTCCTGCCGGCCATGCTCGAGGGCGGCTACGGCCGCATCGTGAACATGTCCTCGGTGTCCGCGCAGCAGGGCGGCGGGGTGTTCTCCAAGACCCCGTACTCCGCGGCGAAGGCAGGCGTGCTGGGCCTGACCCGATCGCTCGCCCGCGAGATGGCCCCGGAGGGCGTCACCGTCAACGCCGTCTCCCCGGGCGCCGCCGACACCAACATCCGCGGCAACACCACCGAGGAGTCGGAGGCGGCGCTGTCGGCCTCGATCCCGATGGGCCGCCAGGCCACGGCCGACGAGATCGCCGCGCTCGTGGTGTGGCTCTCGAGCGAGGACGCCGGCTACATCACCGGCACCACCCAGGCCATCAACGGCGGCGCGTACATCTCATGACGACTCCCACCGCGCGCGTCGGCCTCTCGACGATCTCGTTCCGGCACCGCCCGCTGGCGGAGGCGCTGCGGCTGATCGCGGAGACGGGTGCGCGCGAGATCGACCTGGGTGCGATCCCGGACGTCACCGACCACGTGCCGGTTCCGTTCGACGGGGAGCCAGCGGATTACGTCCGGGCGATCGAGGCGGCAGGCCTGCGAGCGGGAGCGGTCAACACCGATCCGGGAGACCTCAACGACCCGGAGCTGTCCGCGCAGTCGCTCACGGCGGTGATCGAGCCGCTGGTGCGGCTCGCCGCAGCCCTCGGGGCAGCGCTCATCGTGCCGGCCGGCCGCGCCGATCACGCCCCGGTCCTGGACCACGAGACTGACCTGGACAGGATCGCCGAGAATCTCGGCCTGATCTCGCGACTCTGCGCGACGCACCAGGTGCGGCTGCTGGTGGAGGTGCTGCACCACCGCCGGTACGTCCACACCGTGGCCGACGCCGACGCGCTGCTGGCACGCTGCGCTCCCGAGCAGTTCGGCGTGCTCTTCGACGTCTCCCACGTGGTGGCCTCGGCCGAGGACCCACTGGCCTGGGCCCACCACCTCGGGGACCGCATCGAGCGTGTCCACCTGCGCGACGCCGTACCCGGAGACCTCAACCTCTCCCTGGGCGCCGGCGACGTGGACTTCCCGGCACTGGTGGGGACCCTCGAGGACCAGGGCTTCACCGGCACCTACATCCTCGAACTGGAGACCCATGACGTGGCGGAGGAGGACCGCGAGCAGGACGTGCGACGCAGTCGCATCGAGATCGCCGAACTGCTCGAGCCGACTCTCTGAGCCCCGATGCTCTGAGGCCCAGTCCACTCAGACCCCGCCGCCCGGTGGCCGGACCACCGCAACGGCCCTGAGCATGCCTCCCCGCCGCTCCGACGCTCCGTCGGCCCGGCCCACCGCGACCCCAGGGACTGCAACGACGCTCCCTGCCCCCAGGAGGAACCCATGACCCTTCCACGATCCCCGGGCCGCCGCGATCTTCTGCGCGGCGCCGCCCTGGCCGGACTCGCCGGCGTCGGCCTCAGTGCCTGCGCCGGAGGCGACGGCCCCCGCCGCACCGACTCGGTGCGCATCATCCTCGGCCACGGCGCCGCCCCCGGGAATCCCCGGTCCGAGGGAGCTCTGGCCTTCCAGCGACTGGTCTCCGAGAAGTCCGGCGGCGAGGTCGAGATCCAGATCCTCGGTCAGGAATCGGTGGGCAGCGACACGGAGATGATGGTCTCCGTCGCCGCCGGCACCTTGGACATGTCGATCAACTCGCAAGGACCCTTCGCCTCGTACGTGCCGGAGGCCGCTCTGGTCGGTCTTCCTTTCCTGTTCGAGACGTCCGAGCACGCTTACCAGGTGCTCGATGGCCGCATCCAGGAAAGCATCGCGACCAGGGCCGAGGAGAAGGGCTTCCACGTGCTCGACTTCTGGGACAACGGCATGCGCGACATCACCAACTCGGTGCGACCGATCGACAACCCCGAGGACCTCGCCGGGCTGAAGATCCGTACCCCCGACGACACCATGACCATCGACATCTTCCGCGAGCTGGGCGCCAACCCGACCCCGATGGCCTTCGGCGAGCTGTACCTGGGCTTGCGCCAGGGAGCGGTCGACGGTCAGGAGAACCCGGTGGTCAACATCTTCAGCTCCTCCCTGCAGGAGGTGCAGTCGCACCTGGCGGTGACCGGCCACAAGTACGAGATGAACCCCTTCGTCATGTCCACCTCCCGCTGGGAGAACCTCGATACGAACATCCGCACCCTCATCGAGGAGGCCTCGGTGGAGGCGCTGGCGGAGCAGCGGAGCCTGATGCTCGAGCAGAGCACGGAGATCTACGCGGAGTTCGAGGAGATCCTCGAGGTCACGCATCCCGATCGGACGGTGTTCCGCGAGGCCACCGCCCCGGTGTACGACCGCTGGCAGCAGGCGCATCCGGACTTCTTCGACGAGATCACCGCCGCTGCCGACGACACCCGCGCCGAGCACGAGGAGCGTGCAGCATGAGCCGAACCTCCCCTGTCCCGCCCTCGGGCATCCAGCGCGATGCCGTCATCACCGAAGAGGACCTCGCGTCCCTCGACACCTCCGAGGGGCATTGCGACGACGCCTCGCCCGAGGAGCCGATCAACGCGGTCTGCGCGCGGATCGGTGGCTGGATCGCGATGATCGCCACCGTGATCATCGTGGTGCTGGTGACCGTCGCGGTGGTCATGCGCTACTTCCTGAACTCCTCGCTGCCGATCGCGGCGGAGGGTCCCACCTACCTCTTCCCCTGGCTGATCGCCGGCGGCGCCATCGTGGCGCAGGGCAGCCGCGGCCACATCGCGGTCGACGTCCTGGTCAGCAGGCTGACGGGTAAGGCCCAGGAACGGGCGCAGATCGCGATCTGGGCGTTCTCGACCCTGCTGCTGGCCTACCTCACCTACCTCGCGGTGTATCTGATCCCGCCGATGGCGGACCAGTCCACCCCGATCATGGGCTGGCCCCAGCTGGGCAGCTTCAGCGCCTTCATCGTGATGGTCGCCGTGATGGCTCTCCAAGCAGGTGCCCGCACCGTCCACTACATCCGTCACGGGGTGCCCGGAGAGGGCATCGGCGCCGCGCATCCGGGCGGCCCGGATGCTCCGTCCGCCCAGCACGACGGCCCGACGCAGGACTCGCCGAAGGAGAACCCCGGTGCTTGAAGCTCTTCTCGCAGTCGCCGTCTTCATCATCCTGCTGCTGCTCGGCATCCCGGTCGCCTTCGCGATCATCGCGGGCGCCGTCGTCGGCCTGTTCGCCGTGGGCTCGCTGCCCATGGAAGGGCTCGCGCAGCAGTCGTTCAGCCCGGTGGGGGACTACTCCATCCTGGCCATCCCCTTCTTCATCCTCACCGCGGACCTGCTGTTCAGCGGCAAGCTCGGCGCGCAGGTGATCGGCCTGGCCACTCGGGTGGTCGGCCGCCTGCGCGGTGGTGTGGGCATGACGAGCGTGCTGACCAACGCGGTCTTCGCCGGCATCTCCGGCTCCGCGGTGGCCGACGCCACCGGCATCGGCAAGGTGGTCATCCCGTGGACGAAACGGCTGGGCTACAGCGGCGGCTACGCCACCGCTGTCAATGCGTCCGCCTCCTCGCTCGGCGTGATCCTGCCGCCCTCGATCCCGATGATCCTGTTCGCCTCGGCCTCCGGTGCCTCGGTGGCGGCGGTGTTCACCGCCGGCATCGGCCCGGGCCTGCTCGGCGCGGCCCTGCTGCTGGTGGGCTGCTGGCTGGTGGCCTGGAAGGCCGGTTTCCCACGGGTCAAGGCGAAGTTCACCGCGAAGCGTCTGCTGATCGATCTGCTGTTCGCAACCCCCGCGATCCTGATCCCGATCATCCTGATCCGCATCGTGCTGTTCACCGGTATCGCCACGGTGACCGAGGTGTCGGTGCTGGCAGTGCTGTACGCCCTCGGCGTGCGAGTGCTGCTCTACCGTGATCTGAACGTCGCACAGTTCAAGAAGGCACTGGTCAACTCGGCCTCCTCGAGTGCCGTGGTGCTGCTGCTGATCATGTTCTCCTCCGCGCTGGCGTGGCTGCTCACCATCCAGGAGGCCCCGCAGGCACTGGCGGAGACTCTCACCTCCACGCTGCAGGCGGACTGGCTGGTCATCCTCGCCATGATCCTGATCCTGCTGGTCGTCGGCATGTTCCTGGATATCTCGCCGGCGATCCTGCTGCTCACCCCGGTGATGCTGCCGGTGGCGAACGCGATCGGGATGGACATGATCCACTTCGGCATCATCATGGTGGTGACCCTCGCGATGGGCCTGTACACCCCGCCGGTGGGGACCACGCTGTTCATCTCGGCCTCGATCGGCAAGGTCCCGATCCTGGAAACGGCGCGGGCGCTGCTGCCGTTCTACGGGCTGGGACTGCTGGTGGTGTTCCTCGTGGCGTATCTGCCCGGACTGCTGTTCATCGTCTGACGCTCGGGCACAGAATCCGCAGCGGGGACGGCCCTCTCGAGGGGACCGTCCTCGCTGGAGGCGGAGAGGTCGGGCACTGCCGCTGTCTCCTGAGCTCCGGGTGAGGGATCTGCCCGGGGCTCGCGCACGCAACCGGATCCCGTCAGCGCGTCACTGAAGGCGTTCGAGCACCCCGTCCAGCAGCGCGGGAGTCGCCCGGTCCACGAACTGCAGCACGCGGGAGGAGTCCGCAGCCGGCGTGAGGGCGGGGACGTCGGATCCGGTGAGGACGGTCCCGGCCAGGAAGACGACGACCAGGCCGATCACCAGCCCGAGCACTCCGCCGAGGAGGCGGTCCACGATTCCCAGGTGGAGGCGATCGGCGCCGCGGCGCACCATGTGCCCGATCCTGCCGCCGACACCGCTGCCGATGAGAAGGAGCAGGACGAACGAACCGATCACGGCCACGCTGCGCCACGGTGGATCGATCGCGTCGGAGATGTGGGGCATCGCCCAGATGGCAGCGGCCGCTCCGGCGGCGAGGCCGAGCAACGCCCCGAGGGAGGCCGCGAAGCCCGAGCGCAGACCGGAGGCGAGGGTACCCAGCAGGATCAGCACGATCACTGCGTCGACGATCCAGACCATCGGGCCACCTTCTTCTCGCGTCTGCCGGTCACGTGGGTGGGGGCATCCTGCCATGGCGAACCTGGATGGGTCGTGAGCCCCACTGTTCACCTCGACGACGTGGCACCAGGTTCCGCAAGGGAGGGCTTTCGTCCGGGCGGGAACGGAGGCATTGCCGCGGGTGCCGCCTCGTGCGAGCCTTGCGGTATGTGCAGGAACATCAGGCCGCTCCATAACTTCGCCCCGGAGGCCACGTCCCAGGAAGTGCATGATGCTGCGCTGCAGTACGTGCGCAAGGTCAGCGGGATGACCAAGCCTTCCCAGGCCAACACCGAAGCCTTCGACCGTGCCGTCGCCGAGATCTCCCACGTCACCGAGCATCTGCTGGCGGAACTGGTGACCTCCGCGCCGCCGAAGGACCGTGAGGTGGAACGGGAGAAGGCGCGCGCCCGCACCGCCAAGCGATTCCCGGAGACTGCCGCGTCCTGAGACTGCTCCCGGTGGTGCGTGCCCTCGGGGGAGCCTGCGGGCCGAGGTCCGTCAGGGCTCCGTGACGAATCCCTGCTCGACCATGAACTCGAAGGCGACGTCGGCCGGCAGCTCGCCGCCCTCGTCGACCCGCAGGTTCAGCGAGCGCAGCGCGTCGTCGGTGAGGGTGGGGGTCACCTGGTCGTAGACGTCGGCGAGCTCCGGGTAGGTCTCGAGGGTGCTCGTGTTGAGCACGGCGGCCACGTTGTAGGCCGGGAAATAGCCGAGGTCATCCTCGAGCACCGTCAGGTCGAGGCTCTCGATGCGGCCGTCCGTCGTGAAGACCTCGCCGAAGTTGCAGGAGCCGCGATCGGTCGCGGTGTAGACGGCGCCGGTGTCGTAGATGCTGATGTTGTCCACGGGGACGCCCTGAGGATCGTCGCGCGGGATGCCGTACGTCTCGAGCAGAGGGATCAGACCGTCGGCTCGGGAGTTGAACTCGGCCTCGACGCAGATCGTGCGGTCCTCGACGGGCAGGTCCGCGAGCTCGCTGAGCGTCGAGATCCCGCCGAGCTCCTCGACGGCCTCCGAGCGCACCGCGAGGGCGTAGGTGTTGTTCAGCGGCGCTGGCTCGAGCCAGGTCAGCCCGGCCGTGGCGTCTTCGTCGCGCACGGCTTCCCACTGCTCCGTCTGGTCCGGGATGCCCTCGGTCTGGCCCATGTAGGTCAGCCATGCCGTGCCCGTGTACTCCCAGCTCATGTCCGCCTCGCCGGAGGTCATGAGCTCGCGTGCCGGGACGCTGCCGGGCACGTTGGTGAGGTCGATGACGTCGAAGCCCGCGGCGCTCGCGGCGATGACCCCGATCTTCCCGAGGATCAGCTGCTCGGTGAAGTTCTTCCCGGTCACGGTGATGCTCGCGCCGGACGGCAGCCCCTCGATGGGCGTGATGGATCCTGGGGCGACGTCGGGGGTGTAGGCGGTGGCCGGGCGCAGGCCACAACCGGCCAGGGGGAGCAGGGCGAGGCCGGCGAGCGCCCCGAACTGCCGGCGCCCGAGGCGGCCTCCGACGCCGGGGAAACCGGGGACGCGGGTCATGGTGGACGGTCTGTCGGGGCGGGTGCCGGGCATGGTCACAGTCCCTTCGGTCGGGCGACGTGCTCGACGACGCGTCCGAGCCAGTCGACGATCAGCGCGAGGAGGGCGATCAGCAGGGCGCCGGCGATCAGGACGGTGAAGAGGTAGAGGTTGACGCCGGTGGTGATGAGCAGGCCCAGGCCGCCGCCGTTGACGAAGGCGGCGAGGGAGGCGGTGCCCACCAGGAGCACCAGGGCGGTGCGCACTCCGGAGAGCATGACGGGCACGGCGAGCGGAAGCTCCACGCGCCAGAGCACGGAGGCCGCCGTCATGCCCATGCCGCGGCCGGCCTCGACGAGTCGTTGGTCGACGCCGCGGATGCCGATCATCGTGTTGCGCAGCACCGGCAGCACGGCGTACGCCACCAGCGCGATGATCGAGGCGCGGAAGCCGTTCGGGATCAGTGCTGCCAGCAGCACGATGAGACCGATGGCGGGAGCCGACTGGCCGAAGTTCGCGATCCCGAGGACGGGCTCGGCCACGATCCGCAGCGGTCGCCGGGTCAGCAGGACTCCGAGCGGGATCGCGATCAGGAGCACGAGCACCGTGGCGACGAACGTCAGCGCGAGGTGCTGGCCGGTGAGGTTCAGGAGCGAGGTGGGGTTCAGCGTGTTCCGCTCGGCTTCTGTCAGCGGGGCGACGAGGAGCCAGATCACGAAGCCGCCGAGGATCGCGAGCAGCACGGCGATCTGCACGCCGAGCGCCTTCCAGCCGCGAAGCGTCTCCGCCGCGGCCGCGGAGGCCCCGGAGGTGCTGATCGTGGTGGTCTCCTCAGGCATCGGGTATCGTCCCCGCGATCTCGCCGCTGTCGGTGGTGACGGCGTCGAAGGTGCCGGTGTTGGTGCCGACGGGGGCGTCGCTCGAGCGTTCGGAGGCGGATTCGCGGGCCGCCCGGATCGCGTCCATCACGGTCTCCACGTCCACGACGCCTTCGAGCACGCCGCCGCGACCGGTGACGAGAGTGGCGCCTGCGCTCGAGACGAGCATGGTGTCCAGTGCGTCGTTGAGGGTCGCGCCGGAGCCGACCAGGGGGATCGACGGGTCGACCTCCGTCGGCAGCTGCTGCATGCGGGACAGGGCTCGGCGGGAGGGCCAGGCGATGGGGCGGCCCCGGGAGTCGGTGACGACGACGTGGTCGTGCCCGACCTCCTTCGCGCGGCGCAGCGCGTCGGCCGGGTCCCCACCGGCGGAGGTGACCACCGCATCGGTGACCTCGACCTCGCGCACCCGGCGCAGGGCGAGCTGCTTGAGCGCCGCTCCGGAGCCGATGAAGTTCTCGACGAACTCGTCGGCGGGCTCGGCGAGGATGCGCTCGGGGGTGTCGTACTGGACGATCTGCGCGCCCTCGCGGAAGACGACGATCCAGTCGCCGAGCTTGACGGCCTCGTCGAAGTCATGGGTGACGATGACCATCGTCTTGCGCACCTCGTGCTGGATGCTGATGAGCTCGTCCTGCAGGCGCTGCCGGGTGATCGGATCCACCGCGCCGAACGGTTCGTCCATGAGCAGCACGGGCGGGTCGGCGGCAAGTGCCCTGGCCACGCCCACGCGCTGCTGCTGGCCACCGGAGAGTTCCTTGGGGTAGCGGTTCTTGTACACCTCGGGGTCGAGCCCGACGAGGTCCAGCAGCTCGTCGATGCGGGTGGCGATGCGGTCCTTGTCCCAGCTGAGCATCTTGGGCACGATCGCGATGTTCTGCGCGACGCTCATGTGCGGGAAGAGGCCGCCGGCCTGGATGACGTAGCCGATGCGGCGGCGCAGCTCGTCCCCGTCGATCGAGGTGACGTCCTCGTCGCCGAGCATGATGCGACCTTCGCTGGGCTCGATGAGCCGGTTGATCATCTTCAAGGTGGTGGTCTTGCCGCAGCCGGACGGGCCCACGAGCATGACCACCTGGCCCTCGGGTATCTCGAGGTTGACGCCGTCGACGGCTGGGCGCTTCTGGCCCGGGTACCGCTTGGTGACGTTGTCCAGGCGGATGGAGCGCCCGGAGATCGCATGGTCCTCGGGTGAGGTGGCGTGGTCGATGTCAGTCACCGGATGCCCTTCGAGGTCGTGAGTCGGCCGATGCCGAGGAGGATGAGGTCGAGGATCAGCGCGAGGAGCACGACGCCGACGGTGCCGGTGATGACGGATTCGATCGCGCCGGCGCCGCCGAGGCGGGAGAGGCCTTGGAAGATGAATCCGCCCAGGCCCGGGCCGAGGACGTACGCGGCGACGGCCGCGACGCCCATGACCATCTGTGCGGAGATCCGTACGCCGCTGAGGATCACGGGCCAGGCCAGCGGCAGCTCGACGCGCAGGAAGATGCCCAGGCGGCTCATACCGAGGCCGCGGGCCGATTCCACCAGTGCGGAGTCCACGTTCGAGAGGCCGACGACCGCGTTGCGCAGGATCGGCAGCGTCGCGAAGAAGACCACGACGACGACGGCGGGAGCGACGCCGAAGCCGAAGGGCGCGACCATGAGGCCGATGAGGGCGAAGGAAGGGATCGTCAGACCGACGGCGCTCACCGCGTTGGCGATGCCTCGCCCGGTCTCGCTGCGGTGCACCAGCGCGGCGAGGACGATCGCGATCAGGGTGGCGATTGCCACCGACTGGGCGACGAGGCTGAAGTGCTGGAGGGAGGCGAAGAGGATCTCACTGGATCGTGAGCGGACAAATTCGCCGATGTTCACGTCAATCGCCTCAGATGTTGTCTCGGATGCGGACCGGATATTCGCTCGCGGAGCATTCCCGGTTCTTCTCTCGAGCTCCTGGTAGTGGTCGACGCTAGGCGGCTGGACGTGGGAGGGCAAGCGGGGAGCGCCGTATCGGGGTGGTGCGGGGCTCTGGGCCGACCGGGACGACGGTCGTCTCGAGGCGCGTTGGGGGAGGTCAGGGGCTGGACTTGAGGTGGAGTCGCAGACCCCGGTCACGATGGGGTAACGGACGGGCGGATGATGCGATCAGCACCCGGATCACCATGACACCGATGATCGATCGAGTCTTTCGTGCGCTGATCTGCTCCCAGCACTCCGTGTCCACGAACACGTCGACGACGTCGTGGCCGCATGCACCTAGCGCACGTGGCACGTCCTCAGGTAGCTCAGGAACGAGGCCTGCAGGCCGGTGAGGTGCGTCTCGTGCAGCATCGAGCGAGAGAGATCCTGCGATCGTCCCGTGCCGCGGAGCTTCTCCACGGCTGAGAGCACGTTGCGGGCTATTTCTCGATAGATCGGGATATCACCGAGGAGCTCGGCTTCGTTGAGCGTGATGTGCAATCGCTGATCGGCTCGGTCCTGCTCATTGTTCGGGAGAGCGTCGATCAGGGGGAAGATCTGGCTGTCCGGGCTCGCGATGCCCGGGGTGCCCGCACCGAAGGTCGCGAACGGGGCTGCCGCTCGCAGCCAGGCATAGAGGGCGAAAAGACCTCCGTAGGAGTAGCCGAAGAGGCCGTGCCCGGACTCGCTGACACGAAACTGCGATCGCAGCCGAGGGTGGAGCTCGGCGGTCAGGAAGTCGAGGAAGATGTCGGCGCGAGTGTCCGCCAGGTTCGCGAGGTACGCCTCCGCGTCCTCCTGGGTCATCGCGCCCGTGTCGCGAGCCGAGTTGACGACGGCCACCATCTCGTCGCTGACAGGCTCGCCCGGCGGCACCAGATCGCGGTTGCGGAGCTGCGCCCAGGCCGCGGCCTCCTCGCCGGCGTAGCCGATGCTGACTTGGATGTACGGCGCAATCGTGAGGTACGGGTCGGCCTGGGTGACGATGAGTGGCGCGGTGAGGCCGACGCTCCAGTTCCCGTCGACCACGTAGATCAGCGGCAGCGGGTCTGTGGAATCCGCGTACCCGGGTGGTGTGGTCACCCAGACGCCGTAACGGTGTCCCGACTGCGCGGTGGTCTCGAAGTACTCCGTGTCCGGCAAGCAGCCGTGCAGCATCTCGTTCATCGAGCGTCTCCTTTCGTCGTGCAGCCGATCATGACCGCAGGTGTTGCGGGCTCCGGATCACCGAGAACCATCGGGGCCTGGAGCGGGGCGTGCTGCCAGCCGGTGATGTCGGCCTGGTGGGCACCACTGTCCAGGGCCGCAAGACGCCATCCTCAACAGTGGTGAGTTCGATGTGCGATAACCTACTCAACAGTGGTGAGTCCGTCAACGGGAGGTGTCATGAGATCGCCGATCGGGGAAGGGCGGGAACGCTTGCTGCACGCGATGTTCGAGGAGTTCGGCGAGAACGGCCCCGGCGCGAACCTCTCGATGCGCCAGGTCGCCGAGCGGCTCGATGTGCATCACACGCTGCTGACCTATCACTTCGGATCACGGGCAGGCCTCATGGCTGCTGTCCTGTCGGAAGCACGCCGCCGCGACAACCTTGTCCTCGCCGCGGCCGACCCCGAGATCGGGTTCGTCCCCCTGTGCAGGACGATCTGGAGCTTCTACTCGGACCCTGCGCACGAAGATCGAACCCGTGCCTTTCACCATCTGGTCGGACTCGCGGTCTATGAGCCCGACGCGTTCCAGGAGTTCGTCGCCGATGTCGACGAGCTGGCACGCCTCCTCGAGGAGGCAGCTCTCCGCGACGGATTCACGCCGACGGACGCGAGGCAGCAGAGTCTGATCGCCGTCTCCTGCCTGCGGGGCCTGCTGCTGCAGAGGCTGCTGAACCCTGATACCGAGATCGACGCCGCGGCGGAGCGCTTCATCGGGTCGCTGGCGGCCTCCCAGCGGACGTCCACGCAATCGTCCGCCGGGGTGGCCGGTGAGGAGGCGCGCTCCAGCTGATGCGAGTCACGACGCTTGTGATTCCTGGCCATCAGGTCTCAGCCCGTGGCGAGCACGGCCGTGCCCCCTTGAGCCGCCAGCATCAAGGGTGAAGCAGGGTAGAGGGGGCCTGGCCCCGGTGGGAGGCGGCGGTCAAGTGCGTGACGAGCGTGGAACATCTTCTGCGGCGCCCGAGGATCCCGGTACTGTGCTGAGGTGCCGGCCGCAGCCGCCCGGCACCCGCGCGCTCGATCGCTTCGCGCGTTGATCCTCGACTTGTTGGGACGCCACCTTGGAACACATCACCGTCGCCGGTCACCCCGAGCCCTTCCCTGCCTCCGCCGTCGCCGAAGCTCTCCTCCAGCAACGGCTCGAGACCGCCCGCGAAACCCGTGGCGCCGCGGCGGCCGAGAACCTGGAGGTTCTGGTCGGCACACGGATCGGGACTCTGCTCGAGGAGGGCATGCCCAGCATCGACCTGGCGACCATGCGGTCCATCGTCGACTTCGTGGAGACCCCCGAGGAGGAGGACACCGCTACAGGCGTCGGGCGCGCGCTGCGCGGGGTCAAGGAGAAGCTCGCCCAGCGGGGCGGGCCCGTGGGGGGCTGACCCCCGATCTGCCGCGTCACGATCACGCCGGCCGTGGAGCAGGCGCGGCTGCTCGGGTGCATCGCTCGAGAGGTGTCGCCGTCGGAGAGCCGTGGCCAGCGCGTGGCCCGGCTGCGCGGTTCGGGCCGGGTGACGTCGAGCCCCGTTATCCCGCGCACCTCCTTGACTCCTGATCGCCCCCGGGTGTCTTATGTGCGTAGACGCAAACAGTGCGAGGTGGCACATGAATAATCGTCAGCGGCTCGCGGAGCTGCTCGGCGCGATGCAGCGCGATCTGATGCCGAGCGTGGTGCGCATGCACGAGGATGACGGGCTGACGCTGCTGGAGGTCCTGGTGCTCCAGGTCGTCGACCGCCGCGAGGAACCCACCATCAAGCAGGTGTCGGCGCTCATCGACCGCTCCGTGTCCCGGACCAGCCGGATCATCGAACGGCTGGTGCGACGGGACCTCGTGGTTCGACGGGAGGACGAGAACGATCGACGCTCGCGACGGCTTCGGCTCAGCGACGAGGGGAGCGCACTCATCGGCCGGATGCGGGAGCTCCGCGCGGCCGCGACCTGCGATCTGCTCGACCATCTGGATGACGAAGAGCGCTCCACCGTGATGGAGGCGATGGAGCTGCTGGCGAAAGCAGCGAGGAGAGTACGCGATGACCGTGATCCCACTGACTGAGCTCGACCCGGGGGCGATCGACCGGATCGGGGGCAAGGCCGCCGGGCTGGGCGCGCTGATCGCAGCCGGAGAACGCGTCCCCGCAGGGTTCTGCCTCACCACGGAGGCCTACGACGCGGGCAGCATCCCGCGCGAGGAGATCGCGGCGGCCTACGCCGACCTCGGAGACGACGTGCCCGTCGCGGTCCGTTCCAGCGCCACCGCGGAGGACCTCCCGTGGGCCAGCTTCGCCGGCCAGCAGGACACGATCCTGGACGTGACGGGCCTGGAGGATCTGCTCGCCGCGATCGAGGCCTGCTGGGCGTCGCTCGACACCGAGCGGGCCATCGCCTACCGCGCGGCCAACGGCGTGACCGGGTCACGGATGGCCGTCGTGGTCCAGACCATGATCGAGCCGCGGGCCGCAGGTGTCCTGTTCACCGCGAACCCGATCACCGGCGCCCGCGGCGAGATGGTCATCGACGCCGCTCCCGGGCTGGGGACCGCCGTCGTCGACGGCACCGTCGAGGCCGACCACTACGTGCTGGGGGAGCAGATACCGCAGCACCCACGGGGCTGCCTGGACCGCGCCGAGCTCGCCGAGCTGCGCAGCGTCGGTCGTCGGATCCAGGAGCACCTCGGGGCACCGCAGGACATCGAATGGGCTCTCGACGCCGACGGCACTCTCTGGCTGCTGCAGTCCCGTGCCGTCACCAGCCTGTTCCCCGTCCCCGAGGTCGAGGACGGCGAGCTGCGGGTCTACATGGAGGCAGGGCACATGCAGGGCATGCTGCGGCCCATGACTCCGATGGGTTCCTCGGTGCTGGTGCAGGTGGGCCGGCAATGGCTCGAGATGTTCGGAGCCGGGACTGTGGACAAATCCTCCCCGATCCGCTTCCTCGGCGGCCGCATGTTCCTCGAACTGACCCCCTTCCTCCGCAACCCGAGCACTCGCAGGCGAATGCCCGAGATGATGGCTGCGTATGGGCCCCGAGTCGTCCCCGCCCTGGAGAAGGTCGTCCAGGACCCGAGGCTGACCCCTCAGCGGATGCGGATCCCACTGGGCACGGTCGCGCGGATCGTGGCGCACACCGCACCGTCGGTCGCGCGCGGAGTCGTCGCCGCCCTGCGACGGCCCGACGCCGAGAGCCGGCGGATCCTCGCCTCCGCCGACACGGTGCGGGAGATCTGCGAGGGTCCCGCACACCGCGCGACGGTGATCGGGCACCTCGACCTCGCCGAGCGCGTGCACCTGGCCGTGCTGGGCGCACCGATGATGGAGAGCCTGCATCCGCTGTGGGCCGCGATGGGCTGCCAGAGCGGCGCGGCCTGGCTGCTGAAGGGACTGGCCACGGACAGCGAGGTCTCCGGGGTGGTCCGCGGCGCCCCGTACAACGTCACCACCGAGATGAACCTGGCGCTGTGGCGGATCGCGGCGGAAGCGACGGACCATCGCGAACTGCTCATCGGAACCCCGGTCCCGCAGCTGGTCACGAAGTTCCGCGACGGCACCCTGCCCGATATCGGCCTGGAGCAGTTCCTCGCCGTCTATGGTCACCGGGCCGCCGCCGAGATCGACGTGGGCGTGCCCCGCTGGGGGGAGGACCCCTCGCCGGTCTTCGACGCGATCGCCAACTACCTGCGCCTGACCGACGAGGAGCAGGCGCCCGATGCGCGCTTCCGGCGCGCCGCCGAGGAGGCCGAAGCCACGATCGAGGAGCTGGTGCAGCGGGCGCGGGACCAGCGGGCCCCGATCGCACCGCTGGTCAGCTTCCTGCTGCGCCGGGCTCGGCAGCTCATCGGACTGCGCGAGTTCCCCAAGTACCTCTGGCTGTTCGCGCTGAAGCAGGTACGGCGGGAGCTGCTCGCCGCCGGGGCGATCCTCGTCGAGCAGGGGCAGCTCGACGAGGCGGAGGACATCATGTTCCTTGACCTGGAGGAGGCGCGATCCGCCGCGCGCGACGGCGCCGACCTGCGGGAGCTGGCCACGCAGCGACGCGCCACCCACGATCGGGAGATGCGGCGCCGGCACGTGCCCGTCGTGCTCCTGTCCGACGGCACCGACGTCGAGGCCACCCTCCCGGTGCCCGAGCATGCTGACGGGCTCCGGGGCACCGGCGCCGCCCCGGGAACAGCGACGGGCCGGGCCCGAGTGATCAGAGACCCCCGCGGGGCGCGCATCGACCCGGGCGAGATCCTGGTCGCCCCCACCACCGATCCCGGCTGGACCCCGCTGTTCCTCACCGCGGCGGGGCTGGTCACGGAGACCGGTGCGGCCATGGCCCACGGGCCGACCGTCGCCCGCGAGTACGGCATCCCGGCCGTGATCTGCGTGCGGGACGCGACGACGCAGATCCGCACCGGGCAGCTGATCACGATCGACGGCGCGAGCGGGCTGGTGACGATTGCGGACGAGGGGGCGGAGGCTGCCGATCGCCCGGAAGGGGACTCCAGCGAGCCGCGCAGTGCGGTGCGGCCAGGAGACGGCGCGTAGGGCGGTCTGTCCGCCCTGGCTCTCGAGACCGCTGAGACCACGGCATCAGTCACGAGCGGCGGCACCGGAATCCTCTGCTCTGATCGGGGAGCCGGCATCCGGCTTCTGGTCGAGGGGGGCGGTCGCTCCGTGCCACTGGCCCTCTACGCGCAACTGGGCAGAGGCGCGCAACAACGCGAAGGCCTCGGCCGAGGCGGTACCCGGCTCGGCGTCGTAGAGGATGACCTGCCAGCATGCCGAGTCCGGCACGTCCAACGCCTGGTAGCCCAGCGCCAGGTCCCCCACCTGCCGGTGTCGGAATCGCTTCGTCTCGTGTGTCTTGCCCTGCACCCGCTGCTGCAGCCACAGTGCTCGGAACTCCTCGCTGGCCTCGGACATGTTCTGCACGAAGGGGTCCATCGCGAACGCGGGCAGGCGGGTCGAGTTGTGCCGCAGGGTCGCCACGACGCTCTCGGCGGCGCGGTCCCAGTCGGCGTAGAAGGATCGGGCGGCCGGGTCCAGGAACAGCATCCGTGCGAGGTTGTCCTGCGCTGCGAAACCGTCGAACAGCGCTCGGGCGAGGGCATTCGGGGCGAGCACATCCAGGGTCCCGGTGATCACGAACGCGGCCTGGTCCTGCCACCGTCCGAGCAGGCGCGCCAACTCCGGGCGCACGTTCTCACGGGCTGCGCTGACCGGCTCCTGGAACCCGGCCTGGCGGAAGAGATGGTCCCGCTCGTCCCCGCGCAGATCCAGACCCCGGGCGAGGGCCTCGATGACCTGCGCCGAGGGGTTCTTCTCGCGTCGCTGCTCCAGGCGCGTGTAGTAGTCCGCGCTCAATCCCGTCAGCACCGCGACCTCCTCGCGGCGAAGCCCCGGCACCCGGCGCGCGCCCGTGCTGGGCAGGCCGAGTATCACCGGATCCAGGCGTGACCTGACGCTGCGCAGATACTCTCCAAGGCTCATGTCAGCACAGCCTATGCAGGTCGGATCCCTGCCGCCTGGCCCTGTCGCACCCAGGCAGGGTGCGGCCTGGTCCGACCGGGCAGTGACGAGAAGCCTGGTTCCTGTCGGCCGGGGCCTCGGTCGGCCCGACGAAACCCAGGAGCCCTGATGACCACCACCGCTATCGCCCGCCAGGCCACCTCGCAGACTGCACCCAAGATCATCCTCATCACCGGCGCCTCCAGCGGAATCGGCGCCGCCACCGCCCGGCAGCTCGCGGCCGACGGCCATGTCGTAGTCCTCGGCGCTCGCCGACGCGACCGGCTGGACCAGCTCGCGGCCGAGATCCGGGAGAACGGCGGCGTCGCGTACCCGATCACGCTGGACATCACCGACCTCGAGCGCACCCGCGGGGTGGTCCAGCACATCATCGACGAGTTCGGCCGGCTCGACGTGCTCATCAACAACGCCGGTGTCATGCCGCTGTCCACCCTCGAGCAGGCCAGGGTCCAGGACTGGAACCGCATGATCGACGTGAACATCCGCGGCGTGCTGCACGGGATCGCCGCGGCGCAGCCGGTGATGCGCGAACAGAAGGGTGGGCACATCATCACGCTTGCCTCCACCGGTGCCCACGAGGTGCTGCCCAGCGCGGCGGTCTACTGCGGCACCAAGTACGCCGTCCGCGCGATCACCGAGGGACTGCGCCTGGAGTCCGAGCCGTGGATGCGCGTGACCACCATCTGCCCCGGGGTCACCGAGTCCGAACTGGCCGATACCATCACCGACCCCGAGGCGGCCGCCGCGATGCGCGAATACCGCGCCGGTGCGCTGCCCGCCTCGGCCATCGCCCAGGCGATCTGCTACGCCGTCTCCGCCGAGGAGGGCGTGGACGTCAACGAGATCATCGTGCGGCCCGTGACGCAGCGGCCGTGATACGTCGACGGTGCGGCCAACGCAGCGAGCGCCGAACAGGAGTTCACGAGTGCCGTGCCGCCGAAGGCGTCCCAGTGCAGCTGGTTCCGGACTTGCGTCCGCTACAGATGCTTGATCGGTCGCTGACCCCACGGACGAAGAGAGCGCTGTGCGAGTTCAGCAACGGATGCCTCATCGAGCACGCGAGCGAGAGGAACCTGATCGAGGCTCACCGCCAATCGGCACGCGTCCTCGAGCTCCACTGTCGCGGTAACGGCCTCGTCGACCGTCGAGGCGACCAGGACGAGCCCGTGGTGTGCGAGCAGAACTGCATGGAAGTCGAGGTCCACTCCATCGATGAGTGCGCCGAGCTCCGGGTCGCCAGGATGCCGGTACGGAATCAATGGGCAGTTGCCGACCTTCATGGCGAAGTACGGAGCGTACGGCGGAATGGCGCAATGCTCGCTCCATGGCGGCAGGCACGAGCTCTGGACGGCGTGAAAGGAATGCGTGTGGACCACGACCCCGGCGCCGAATCGCCGATACATCGCGGCGTGGATCGGCATCTCCTTGGATGCCTTGGGCCCGGTGACCTGCTCGAGATCGCCGCCGTCCGTGCTGGTGAGCCAGCTCAGACCGTCAGGATCCAGCGCGCCCATATCGGTGCCGCTCGGACTGGCCACCACCTCGCCGTCCTCGGTACGCACGGAGATGTTCCCGGCGGTTCCGCGGGAGAGGCCGAGGGAGACGAGGCGTCGACCGAGTTCCACAAGGTCATCAGCGGTGCTCACAGGTGATCCCATGCCTTCACGAAGAGGTCGTCACTGCCGAAGTTCCCGGACTTCAGCAGCACATTGCATTCCCACTCTGTGCCGGAGCCGTCTGGGTCGAGCGCAACGCCGCGCGCCCAGGACACCCCTGGGTCGACCTCGTCGCCCAGTTCGAGATAGCGGATACCCAGCCTGTTGATCACCGCTCCCGACGTCTCCCCGCCGGCGATGAGGATCTGCCGGGCGCCGGAATCGTAGGCATGACGAGCGAGGAGCGACAGAGTGGACTCGACACCCTCCGACTGCTCTCGCGTGGGCGCATTCTCTCCGAGGGCTCCAGCATCGGAGTGGATCAGCACCGGGCGTTCGGGCGCCTCGCGCCAACGGTCACGGACCCACGCGATCAGTTCCTCGGCGAGCGCCGCGGGGTTCTCCGCGACGCGCGCCATGTCCAGGGGGCGGGTCGGGTAGGCAGATTCACCGATCGCCACCTGACCGCGCGTCGCGGTGGAGGCACTGCCAGCGAGGATCAGGCGGTGGCCGTCGACTGCGCGCAGGGGAGCCGGCTGAGCACTGCTTCGCTGGGCTCCGAGAGCAAGCCCAGAGCCTCCGGTCACCAGGGCGTCCTGTGCAGTGGCCGCGTTGATGATCTCCAGATCGGAGTTCTCGATAGCATCGACGACGAGGTAGAAACTGCCGGCGGCCTGGGCGTCGTCAAGGGCTTGACGGAGAGCTTCAGGCCCCTGGCGCACCGTGGAGAGCGGAACGAGTCCCACGCTCCGTGAGGTCTGTGCCCGCAGCAGTCGCACCACATCGGAGTCCCGCATCGGATTCAGCGGATGGTCGCGCATCGGGCTCTCGGAGAGCAGTTGCTGGTGGACGAAGAGGTGCCCCTGATAGACGGTGCGACCGTTGCCCGGCATCGAGGGGACCACCACTGCTCGTCCAGCACCGACGGCATCGGCAAGCGCGTCGGCGATCGGGCCGATATTGCCGTCCGGGGTGGAGTCGAACGTCGAGCAGTACTTGTCGTAGACCTGCACGCCATCCAGTGCTGACAGCACCTCTCCGACATGGACGGCGACGAGGCGCGCCTGCTCCCGAGGTACGGAGCGGATCTTCACCGCATAGACCACGGCATCCATCCCATCGGTGACGAGCTGGTCGCCCTCGGCGGGCTCTCCGAGCACGACCACCGTGCGCAGTCCACGACCTCGCCAGGATCCGGCGAGGTCGGTCGCCCCCGTCACGTCATCCGCAAGAGCTGCGATCTTCATGTGCATCCTTCTTTCTGCGGCGGGTCAGGATTGGCTGGATTGGATCTGTTCGACCCAGGAACGCACGGTGGGATCGGCGGTCTCGTACAGCGGCAGAACGTGCTCGCGCCACTCGATTGCATCGATCTCGAAGAACTCGACGCCCTCCTCGCGAAGGAAGTCGATGTTCTCCTGCGTCTCCTGGATCGAGATCTCCCGGTACCACGCAGACACCGCGGCGACTGACTCGTCCACGACGCGGCGGGTCGCGTCATCCCAGTTGTCATAGGTGTCGCCCCAGGTCTGGAAATGGAAGTTGCCAAAGATGTGGTTCGTGTTCGTGACATACGGCGCGACCTCGTAGAACGAGTTGAAGCGGACCACATCGATGGGGTTCTCCTGCCCGTCGATCGCCTTCTGCTCTATCGCGGCGAACACCTCGGTGAGCGCGAGAGGCGTCGGGGCCGCCCCGAGCATCCGCCAGGTCTCAATGTATGTCTCCTGCGTCGGCACGCGGAGCTTGAGCCCGTGCGCCTCCTCGAGAGACGCCACCGGGCGCATGGAATTCAGCACCCGCGGCCCGCGGTACATGTCACCGAGCAGGAGGAAGCCAGAATCCTCCCGGATGGCCTGGATCATCGTCGCACCGAGGGCTCCGTCCCACACGGAGAGGAAGTGCTCTTCATCGGCGTACAGGAACGGGAGGCCCTCGATTGCGGCGAGTTGGGTGTACCGCTCGAGCGAGCCGACCGACTCGATCACGAAGTGCATAGCGCCGATCTCGGTAGCCTCCTGCATGTCCTCCCAGCTTCCGAGCTGTCCTGAGGGGAAGACCTCGACGGTTATCGACCCGTTCGAGCGCTCGGCGACTTCGTCCCCGAACTTGGTCGCGGCGCGGTTCTGCAGGCTGCCCACACCGTAGGTGTGGCCGAGCCGAAGGGTTTCAGGGGTTGGGTTCGCGGTGCCGCGTGCGCAGCCTCCGAGCGCCGCAGCAGCGGTTCCTGCGGCGAGTGAGGACAGCAGTGTTCTTCGGGTCCAACGTGGCATGAGATGTCCTTTCGCGCCCATGGGTCAGTACAGCCCGATGAGCAATGGGCCATAGCTGACGAGGAACAGCAGTCCGATGGCGGTGGCGAACCACGGCACCAGATCGCGGAAGCTCTTCTCCATCGAGATCCCTGCGATCTTCGTGGTGATCAGCAGGCAGATGCCGACGGGAGGTGTGATGAGCCCGATCGCGAGGTTGATGACCACGATGAGGCCAAAGTGGACTGGATCGATGCCAGCTGCGGCCACGATCGGCAGCAGGATCGGCGTGAAGATGATGATCGCGGCATTGCCCTCCATGACCGCTCCGATCGCGAGCAGTAGCAGGTTGATGAGGAGCAGGATCAGGAAGGGATTCGACGTCAGCTCCAGCATCGTCGAGGAGATGGCCTGAGGGATCCCCCCGGCGACGAGCGCCCACGAGTAAATCTGCGCCATCGCGATGATCATCATGATGGCGGCGACGAGCATGAGGGTCTCGCGGAAGATCTGTCGGACCTTCGCGACGGCCAGCTCGCGGTACACGAACCCCGAAAGGATGAGGGCGATCAGTACGGCGACGGCCGCACCTTCAGTGGCCGTGAAGACGCCGAGGCGGATACCCCCGAGGACGACAACGGGGATGGTGAGCGACGGCAGTGCTTTGCTGAACGCGCTCAGCACCTCTCTCCCGTTGAGCTTCGCCTCCGACGGGTAGTTGCGCTTCTTGGCGATGATCCAGCCGGTCAAGATGTAGACCAGGGCGAATCCGATCCCGATGTACAGGCCGTGGAAGAAGAGGTCGCCGATGGACACCTCTGCGGTCACGCCGTAGATGATCAGCGTGATGGAAGGAGGGATCACCAGCGCGACGGTCGAGGCAGTGGCAGTGACCGAGGCGGCGTAGCCGGCGGAATACCCCCGCTTCATCATCTGAGGAATGAGGACCCGGCCGACGGAGCCGGCGTCTGCCACGGCGGAGCCGGAGATGCCGCCGAAGATCATGTTGGTGACGATGTTGACGGCGGCCAGGCCTCCTTTCATCGGGCCGACGATCGCATAGGCGAAGTCGATGAGGCGGCGAGTGATTCCGCCGGCATTCATGATCGAGCCCGCGAGGACGAACAGGGGAATGGCCAGCAGAGGGAAGGAGCGCAGGCCGGCGATCATCCGCTGGGAGGCCAGCGCGAGCGGCACATCGGTGAAAAGGCCGAGGCCGAGCAGCGAGGCCAGGGCGATCGCGATGGCAATCGGCAACCCGATGACGATGAGGAGGACGAATCCTCCGATCAGTACGTAACCCACGTCAGATCAGCTCCTCTTCAGAGGTGGCTGCTCCGGGCGACGTAGGTCCTGTGATCTGTCCTCGGGAGAGCAGGACGATGCGTTCGAGCGCGTAGAGGCCTGCGGCGAAACAGCCGATCGGCACGGACACGTACATGACGATCAGGGGGATCTCGAGTCCCGAGCTCATGGAGATGCCAGGGAGCGTCTGACGGGCACCCGAGGCGAAAAGCCCGAAGGAAGCCACGCCGATGGCGACGATCGTCAGCCCGACGACGGCATTGAGCAGGATCTGGGCCCACCGCCACCTGGCCCCGGCGATGCGATGGACAAGGAACTCCATGGAGATGTGCTCCTGATGCCGGAGGCCGAGAGGGATCACGAGCATCACGCACCACACGAAGCACAGCGTCGCGAACTCTTCGGACCAGCTGGTGGGACTGTTGACCACGTATCGGAGGAAGACTTGAAGAAGGATGACGCCGGTCATTGCGGTGAGCGCGACGGCGGCTAGGGTGAACAGCGCCTTCTCGAGCAGGTCGAGACCCCTCGACAGCACGGTCACGGGACCATCACCAGCTTGAGGATGTCGCCAGGTCCGTGTGCAGCCATGTCGTTGATGAGCTCCACACCCTCTTCCAGGGTCGTGTTACGCGTGACCAGGAGATCAGCGATCTCCGGATAGCGGGCCATGATCTCGAGCGCCTCGATGAAGTCCTGACGGATGTACATGGCGGTACCCAGGAATGAGATCTCCTTGACCTGGAGTTCTCCGACCGGGACCTCGAGGCCGGACGAGAAGACAGCGACTTGGATGATCGTCCCTCCGGTGGCGATGCGGTCGAAAGCCGTCTCCAGGAGGGCTGGGACTCCTGCCGCGATGAAGATCGCGTCGTACCGGTCATCAGGCCCACTGGGGAGAGTGCCGGGCTCGTGCACCTCGGACGCGCCCATGGCTGCGAGAGTCGGTTCCAAGAAGGTACGCGGCTCGACCACGTCCACGGTGGTGACGCCCTTGGCAGTCAGCACCCGGGTGATCAGGGAGCCGATGGTTCCTCCGCCGAGCACGAGCGCGCTGTCCACGGCGTCGAGTTCCACTCGGTTGACGGCATGCACTGCCACGGCGATCGGCTCGGCAAGAGCAAGGTGCTCGTCCTTCACCCGGTCGGGCGCCGGGATGAGTGTGTATTCCGGCACGGACACGAGGTCGGCGAAGGACCCGTCCCATTCGCTGATTCCCAGCATCTGCTTGCGGGGGCAGAGGTGGTACCGGCCCGAGTTGCACTTGGTGCACTGCCCGCAGACGCGCTGTGGATCAATGACGACCCTGTCCCCGACTGAAGCCGCGGTGACGCCTTCGCCGATCTCATGCACGATGCCGCCGGCCTCATGACCGCTGATCAGTGGCGGCTTCCGGAAGATGTGCTTCCCCTGGAGTGCGGAGAGATCCGACCCGCATACCCCGGTGGACGTCACGGCCACGACGACCTCTCCGGGACCAGCAGCGGGCACGGGCAGCGGGACGACCTGCGCCCGGCCCTCGGCTTCGAAACGTATACCGCGCACGGTGCTCCTTCATTGAACTTCTCTGGTCAACAGCATCCGACACCAGGCCGAATCCGGTAGGAGCGTATCCGGTCATACCAGTTGGGGCAAGGCGGTGCGAAGCGACCGGATAGCGGCCCGCACCGCTTGTAGACTGCGACGACGATGAGAAGGGGGGACTGGTCCATGCAGGAACCGGGCGATGTGATGTCCACGCCGAGTGAACTGGTCCGTCAGCCGCGGCTTTCGGATCAGGTCGCGGTGAAGCTTCGCGACATGATCTACGAGGGGCGCATGCGGCCCGGCGACGCACTGCCTTCCGAGCGCGAGCTGTGCGACCACTTCTCGGTTTCCCGGACTGTGATCCGCGAAGCGGTCAAGACACTCACCGCGAAGAGCCTGATCACCGCCGTCCCCGGCTCTGGGCTGATCGTCGGGACCACCACGATCGAGGACGTTGCCGAGATATTCGACCTGTACTTCCGCGGCGAGCCGTCACTGCGGTACCTCGATCTCCATGACGTCCGCTATTCCTTGGAGCCTGCGATCTGCGCGCTCGCTGCAGAGCATGCGCAAGACGAGGACGTTGCGGGGCTTTTCGCCCTGTGCGACGAGCTGGAGAAGCTCACTGAGAGCGATCTTGTCGATGCCTCGCGCAATGACGCGATGTTCCACCGCAACATCGCTGTGGCCTCACAGAACAGCTACTACGTCATCTTGTTGGACGCCTTGGGCCGATCGTTGCTGGACACCCGAGTGGCGACGTTCTCGATGGATCCGCGTCGACTCTCGACGGTCGTCGCCGCGCACAGGAAGGTGGCCGAAGCCATCGCCGCCCATGACGCGGAGGCGGCGGCGAACGCGATGCGAGAGCATCTCGGCGAAGTGGTCGAGACCTGGAAGCGATGGTCACCGCCGGAGTGAGGGCGGGACCCGGCCCTGGACGCCCCCGCGCAACGCTGGCAGAAGACCCTGGACATCAACCTCAGCGGCACCTTCTACATGGCGCAGGCGGCCGGGAGGGCGATGGTGGAGGCCGGGTACGGTCGCATCATCAACCTGGCCTCGCAGGCCGCCGTGATCGGCTTGGACCAGCACGCCGCGTACTGCGCGAGCAAGGCCGCGGTGGTCGGGCTGACCCATGTGCTCTCCCTCGAATGGGCCCCGCACGGAGTGACCGTCAACGCCGTCTCCCCGACGGTGGTGGAGACCCCGCTGGGCAAGGCGGCCTGGGCGGGGGAGCGAGGCGAGAAGGCGAAGGCCGCGATCCCCGTGGGCCGCTTCGCCCAGCCCGAGGAGGTCGCGGCGCTGATCGCGTTCGTCGCCGGAGACGACGCCGCCATGATCAGCGGCAGCAACTACCTCATGGATGGGGGTTTCTCGACGGTGTGAGCGTCCTGCGTCGGCGGGAGATCGCGGCGCCTGTGGGCTGAGTCGATGTCTGATCCCCGCGCCCCTGTCCGGCGGAGGGCGAGCGTCTGCTGCCGCGCTTTGTTAGCGTGGCCCGGGTCACATTGTGCTCGATGGAGAGGACCTCGACATGTCGATCGACCTGCCCCTGCTGATGACGGGGCGCACGCGCGGCAAGCGCTCGGCCGTCACCTGCGCGCTCAAGTGCGCGAACCAGTGCGCCTACGACACCTGCAACACCAGCGGGAACAGCTACTTCGGCGACATCGCCGGTGCCGCGATCTCGCGCCGAGCCCTGTTCGGCGCGGCCGGCGCCGGGGCCGTGGTCGTCGCCTACGCCGGCGTGGCGAGCACTCCCGCACTGGCCGACGGGGCCGAGCCCCCGTCGGACCGCTACGCCCCGGCCGGCACTCCGCTGCGCTTCGAGCCGATCGCCCCGGTCGATGCGGAGGTCGACGAGATGACCGTGCCGGCCGGCTACATCTGGTCGCCGATCATCCGCTACGGCGACCCGCTGTTCGAGGACTCGATCCCCTTCGATCCGGAGAACACCACCGCGGAGGCGCTGGCGACGCAGTTCGGCTACAACAACGACTACACCGAGATCCTCGAGGTCGACGGCTCCCGCGGCCGCCGCGCCGTCATGTTCAACAACCATGAGTACGACAACGTCGCACTCATGGTCCCGCCGACCATCGGCGAGGCGGAGAGCATCGAGATCCAGATGGCGGCCCACGGACTCTCCGCCGTCGACCTCGAGCGCAGGTCGCGCAGCGGGCCCTGGAGCTATGTCGTGGGCGGCGAGCACAACCGGCGCTTCACCTTCGACACCGACTTCGAGCTGGTCGGTCCGGCAGCCGGCGCGGAACTGCTGCACACCGTCGCCGACCCCACCGGACGCGTCGTCAAGGGCACGATCAACAATTGCGCCGGCCGCCGCACCCCATGGGGCACCGTCCTCTCGGGCGAGGAGAACTTCCACGGCTACTTCGGCGGTGGTGCGCAGAATGCGGCGCACGAGCGCTACGGCGTGGGAGTCAGCAGCCGCAACTGGGAGTCCGTGGACCCGCGCTTCTCGACGGCCAACGAGGGCTACGAGAACGAGTGCAACCGGTACGGCTGGATCGTGGAGGTGGACCCGTTCGATCCCACCTCGACCCCCAAGAAGCACACGGCGATGGGCCGCTTCAAGCACGAGGGCGCCTCGGCCCTCATCGGCGAGGACGGCCGCGCCGTCGCCTACATGGGAGATGACCAGGCCTTCGAGTACATGTACAAGTTCGTCTCCCGCGACGTGTACATCGAGGGCGACCGGGCCCACAACATGACCCTGCTGGAGAACGGCAGCCTCTACGCCGCGAAGTTCACCGGCGACTCGGAGCTCGTCGACGCGAGAGGCACCCTGCCCGAGGACGGCGAGTTCGACGGCACCGGCGAGTGGCTCCAGCTCACCGACGGCGAGATGTCCCTGGTGGAGGGCTTCACTCTCGAGGAGGTCCTGGTCAACACCCGCCTCGCCGCCGACGCCGTGGGGGCGACCACGATGGATCGCCCGGAGGATGTCGAGCCCAGCGTGCTCACCGGCAAGATCTACGCGGCGCTGACCAAGAACGGCGACCGCGAGGAGTCCGGCGAGCTCGGCATCAACGAGGCCAATCCTCGCGCCGAGAACCGCACCGGTCAGGTGCTCGAGCTGATCGAGGCCGACGGCCAGTCCGGCACCCTCTTCACCTGGAACATCCTCCTCATGGCAGGGGACCCGGCGAGCGAGGACTACGAGGTGTACTACGGCGGCTACCCGGTGGACAAGGTCTCGCCGATGTCCTGCCCCGACAACCTGGCGTTCGACTCGGTGGGCAACCTCTGGGTCTCCACCGACGGCGCCCCCGGCGGCATCGGCTACAACGACGGGCTGTTCCGCATCACGCTGGAGGGCGAGGCGCGCGGCTACACCGAGCAGTTCCTCTCCGTCCCGATCGACGCGGAGGTATGCGGCCCGAACATCTACGACGAGGACGGACTGGTGGTCGTCGCCGTGCAGCACCCGGGCGAGGACGGGGAGTGGGGCGCCCAGCGCTCGCAGTTCCCCTACCAGGAGTTCTCCGAACTGCTGCCGCGCCCCGCAGTGATCCAGGCCTACCGCGAGCACCACACCCCGCCGCGCGGGCCGAAGCACAACAACGGTCGTGGAGGTGGCACCGGAGCGCCGGGCAACGGCAAGGGTCGCGGCGCGGACAACCGGGGCCCGGGCGACAACAGCGGCGGGCCGCACCGGGGCAACGGTTCGCAGGGCTAGATGCGCTCCACGGCATGCACCGTTCCTGCGAAGTCGGCGAACACGATGTAGTCATCGAACGCTGTGCCGGGGGCGAGCACGGGAACCGTGCTGATCCGGGTGATCTGCTCGATGTCCCCCGTTGCGAGGTCCACGGCGGTGATCAGCCCGGAGTGGCTCGCCGCATAGACGACGTCGTCGACGAGCACGAACCCTTCGTCCAGGATCCGCTCGGCCGTCGCGTGGCGGGCCAGCTCCTGTCCGGTCGCGGGGTCGACGCGGACGATCTCGCCACCCTCGTTGGCCAGGACGAGGTCGCCGCTGTCGGTCACGGCTTCGAGGGCGTACTGGAAGGAGCCGTCGAGCCGCCAGCGCGCGCTGCCGTCCGCCGGGTCGAGGCACCAGGTGTCGGCGATGCCGGAGGCCAGCACCCCGCCGTCCGGCAGCACGGTGATCGCATCGTTCCAGGGCCCGTAGATGAAGCGCTGGTAGCCACCCGATCTCTCGGTCAGGGACGTCGTCCACAGGAGCGCGCCGGTGCTGCCGTCCAGAGCATGCGCGCAGCCGTCACCGGCCCCGATGAAGACGCGCTCCCCATCGGAGGCCGGGGCTCCCATGGACGCGGCGGGGAGCTCGGTGGTCCACAGCGCAGTCCCCGACTCCGCCTCCACGGCATGCAGGGTCGAGCCGGCGCAGGCCAGCAGCGCCTCGGTCCCTGCGAGCAGGCCGCTGCCGGGGTCCGCCGCGAAGGGGACGTCGAGGCCGTACCGCCACTGCTGCGATCCGTCCGCGGCGAGGAGATGGAGGAACCCGGCGGTGTCCGGGACCGCGACCGACTTCCCCTCGCTCAGGGCGCGAAGACTGTGCCGGACCTCGCCGTCCACCTGGAACGACCAGTGCGTCGAGCCGGAGGGGTCGAGGCCGAGGACCTGCCCGGAACTGGATGCGACGACCAGCAGCTCCCCGTCGTCCTGGCGGACCAGGGCAGGCCCGGACTGGATCATGCCCTCGAGCTGGGCCTCCCAGGCGATCCCGCGGTCGCCGCGGACGAAGGGGACGGTGAGCAGGCGATCGCCCGACTCGTCCTGCGGACGCACCCGGACCTGCACGCGGTTGTTCCCGGGCGCGAGCCGTGAGGCGTCCAGCGATCCCGAGAATCGGCTCCGCTGACCCGCCAGCGGCGTCCACGAGAGGTTGTCGTTGCGCCCGGCGTACACCGAGGTGTCGTAGAAGGTCGCGTCGACGGCTCCGCGGAACGAGCCGGGCAGCTTCACCTCGAGCGCGATGGAGGCGCCGTCGTCGACGGGGTCCGCGGCGCGCGGCGACCAGCTGTCCTTCCCGCGATCGGGCCGCAGGTCGTAGGTGGTGACGGGGGTGCGCACCGTCTCCGCGGGGGCCGTGAGGTCGGGGATCTCCACGCGGGTGACGTCGAGGCTGTCGATGCTCCCGGTGAGTTCGTAGTAGGCGGCGTCGGTCTTCACCGCGGCGGCTTCCAGCTGATCGCGTCGGTTCACGCGCGTCAGCAGCTCCCGGTGGGTGTGCCCGGTCAGGTGCAGGGAGATGGGATGCGTGGCGAGGACGTCCTCGAAGTCCTGCTGATTGGCGACGTAGAAGTAGCCCTCGCCCATCGGGAAATGGGTCACGAGCACGCAGGGCAGGTTCTTCGAGGTCCGCACCGCCTTCTCGAGTTCGGCGAGCGCCGTGTCCGACCACCAGGCGACCTCCTGCTGGTGGGCTGTGGTGTCCGCCAGGATGATGCGCACCCCGTCGACGTCCTGGAACCGCACCTCCTCGCCGATCCAGTCCTGGCGCAGCTGCCCGGCGCTCGCGTCCCATCGGGTCTCGTGATTCCCGGGGACGGCGGCGACCCGGTCGCGCAGACTGCTCGGGATGGCGTCCTCGAAGGCGCGGAACTCGGCCTCGGTCCCGTACTCGGTGACGTCACCGCCGTGGATCACCAGGCTCGGATCGAAGGCGTCGATGGCCTCGAACACGGCCCTCATCCGGGCCAGGTTCCCCTCGTTCTCGGGATCCGCATGGGTGTCGGCGACGTAGGCGAGGCGAACGTCGGACCGTCCGGGAGGCGTGGCGGGGAGGGTGGCGTGCGCGGTCGCGGTGCCCAGCAGGCCGGTGGCGGGAAGGGAGGCGAGAGCGGTGCGGCGGGAGAAGCGGTTCACGGGTCAGTCCTTCGTGGTGGAGGGATGCGGCTGGTCCGGATGCGGCTCGTCACCGAGCTCTGCCTGGAGTTCCCAGAGGCGCCGAGTGAGCTGCCCGCGCACGTCGGCGTACGCGGGGTCGTGGGCGATGTTCTGGACTTCGTTCGGGTCGGTGCGGAGGTCGTACAGCTCCCACTCGGGCACGAAACGTCTGGTCGAGGAGCCCGGGTGCCCCAGGCCGTCGTTGTAGAAATAGATCAGCTTGTAGCGGTCGGTTCGCAGCCCGTAGTGCGCGAGCACATGGGACTCGCGGTCGTCGTGCTCGTAGTAGCGGTAATAGACCGCGTCCTGCGTCTCCGCGGTCGAGCCGCACAGCTGCGGGAACACGCTGACCCCCTGCATGTCCGGGTGGGGCTCGGCGCCGGCCGCATCGAGGATCGTGCGGGCGAGGTCGACGTTGGTGACCAGCTGCTGCATCGGCGGCCCCGGCTCGATCCGCCGCGGATAGCTCACCAGCAACGGCATCCTCATCGACTCCTCGTAGATGAAGCGCTTGTCGAACCAGCCGTGATCGCCGAGGAAGAATCCCTGGTCGGAGCTGTACATCATCAAGGTGTCATCGAGATCCCCGCGCTCCTGCAGCCAACTGGTCACGCGGCCCACGCTGTCGTCGATCCCCGCCACGCAGTCGAGGTAGTCCTCCATGAACCGCTGGTACTTCCAGCGGGCGAGCTGCTCGCGCGAGAGATCCGTCGGCGGGTCGATCTTCAGATCGTGCATGGTCAGATGGTCCGCCACCCGCATGGCCGCCAGATGAGCGGCCGACGAACGGGTGGAGTAGTCGTCCTCGAAGGTGTGCGGCAGCGGGAGCGGATCACGGTGCAGTCCGGCATGCCTCTCGTCGGGCTGCCAGTTGCGGTGCGGTGCCTTGTGGTAGATCAGCAGGCACCAGGGCTCGTCCCCGTCGAGGGAGTCGACCCAGGCCAGGCCGCGATCGGTGAGGACGTCGGTGACGTATCCCGGGGCGATCTCCACGCCGGTGGGGGAGAGCAGCTGGGGGTCGACGTACTCGCCCTGGCCACGCAGCACCTCCCAGTGGTCGAACCCCTGGGGATCATGGCCCTCGCCCTCTCCGAGATGCCATTTCCCCACGATCCCCGTGCGGTAGCCCGCCGCCTGCAGCTGCGTGGCGAAGGTGGGCAGCGAGGCGTCGAACGCGGAGTGGAGGGTGGTGACGCCGTTCTTATGGCTGTGCTGGCCCGTGAGGATCGAGGCGCGGCTCGGGGTGCACACCGAGTTCGTGCACAGGCAGTTGTCCACGCGGCGGCCGCGCTCGGCGATCGCGTCGAGGTGCGGGGTGTGCGTGACGACGGATCCGTACGCGCTGATGGCGTGGCTGGCATGGTCGTCGGACAGGACGAGCAGGATGTTGGGTCTGCGGTCGGTCATGGCCCTCCTCCGGAGAGATGCGCGGATACTTCGGGGCGGTCATCCCCGGGATGAGTCGTCGGGGACGAGGCGGGGAAGCTCGTGCTCGGCGAGGTCGAGCAGCTGCTCGATCTGATCGGCGAGATTCCCGCGAGTCGTCACGGGATAGGGGGTGGTCGACTCTCGCCAGTCCTCCTCGATCCGGCGGATCGAGCCGCGCAGCGGCTCCGGATCTCTCGACGCTGTGGAGTTGGGGTCTTCCGTGGCGAGTGCGAGCCAGTTCGCCCAGGCCCGCCACCGAGTCAGATGGAGATCGCTCAGGGATCCCGACCAGTGCCTCGCGGAGTAGTCGTGCAGGCCGCTGGTCTGCTCGCCCCAGACGCTGATCAGGGAGCGGGCGTCCCGCTCGAGGGCATCGGCCAGCTCGGGGTCGGATCCGGCTCCTGCGCGGGCGTCGGCGATCCATCGGCCGACGAGGAGCTCCGGCCGGGTGGCGGCCACGCGCTCCACGCCGAGGATCAGGTCCTCGAGGGTGCCGGCTTCCTGATGCACGCGGGCGCCGTCCCCGGCGTCGGCTGCGGCGACCATCGCCCGCAGGGGAGCGCGCGCGGACTGCGCGGCGACGTGGATCGTGATCTGGGCTGCGTCGTGCTCGAGCGCGTCCGTGTGCTCGGGGTGGCGCAGCAGAGGGATCAGGTCGTGAACTGCCCGGGCCAGGGCGGGCAGCGCCCGCAGCATCTCCTCGTCGTTCTCCGCGTCGAGGTTTGCCGAGGGCGGCCCGCCCGCCTCCGGCAGCGCCTCCCCGGCGAGCCGCTGCGTGGCGAACGGAAGGTCTCGGGACCACGGCCGGGCGATCAGCGGGGACGGGGTGGAGCGGGTGCGGCCCGGGCCGTAGAGGGTCCGGGAGAAGAGGTCCCAGGCCTCGAGCGCGGCCGGGGTTCGGGCGCCGTAGCGGCGCGCGACGGCGTCCTCGCGCCACCGCGGCAGGGACGGCATCGGCGACCACAGCGCTCGAGTGGCGAGCTCGTAGACCACGGCGTTGTCATCGAGCGCCTCCGAGGTGATCCCGAAACCTTCGAGCCGGCCGCGAGTCCCCTCGGCTGCGGCCTGGCGGAGATCGGCGAGGTCGGCGTCGAGCGAGGCGAGGTCCCCGAACATGCCGAAGCGCCCGCCGAAGTTGTGGGCGAGGCACCACAGCCACCGTCGGCCGTACATCGACCCGGTGCTGTGCCACATCGGGGCGTGCTCTGCCCACAGGTCCAGGAGGACCAGCCGGTCCTCCGGGATGCGGGACAGCAGGCTGCGCACCCGCTCCGGCGTCCAGTAGCTCGCGCGGTAGTGGAACGGCCACCCCTGCAGGATCCAGACGGCCTCCGGGTCGGCGTCGTGCATCGCCGCGTAGATCGCTCCGGCGTGGGCGGCGAGATCGTCCGGGGAGGTCGTCGGTGGCAGCGATTCGATGTAGGGGTCCACCGCGTAGTGGTGGTCGGTGCCCAGGAGCTCGCGCTGGTGACGGTGCAGGGAGGCGGCGGCCTCGGCGAACAGCGGATCGCCCGGATCCGCGAGGGAGTTCTGCCATCCCTGCCACTCGATGGTCCGGTCCGAGCCGACCAGGGCCTCGGGAAGCTGCCCGCCGAATCCGGGGAGGACCACCGTCATCCCGAGCTCTCGTTCCCGCTCGGTGATGCGTCGCCCCAGTCGGGCCCGCGAGGCCAGCGCCTCGTCGGTCAGCGGGGCGCCGAGGTCGTGGGTGATCCCCATCGTCGTCCACGGGAGGAAGGCGTTCCCGCCCACGAAGCGTGCCGCGTCCTCCCGTTCCAGGCCGAGGTCGCGGAGCATGCGCACCAGCACCGTCTCGTGGCCGACGAGGTTCAGGGGCGTCGTCACCCCGTGCAGGGCCATCCAGTCGATGTGCCGTTCCCACTGTGCCCAGTCCCAGAACGCCGCGGTGTAGCCGAAGGCCACGGGGTTCAGGTGATAGCGGGTGCGCAGGGAGGTCTCGAATCGCTGCGGCGGCATCTCGGGAAGGGGAGCGCGTGCATCGATGACCGGTGGGCCGTCCCAGGAGAGGTCGGCGTCGTAGAAGTCCTCGAGGGCGCGGGCGAGGCCGATGCAGGCGGCCGACGGCGAGCTGGCCTCGAGCACCAGCTCGTCGTCGGCGGCGCTCACGGTGACGTGCTCGACGCTGGATGCCCCGGAGATCTCGGAGGCGCCATCGGGCCTGGACGACCTGGACCCTGCCGCAGGGACCGGGCTGATCCGCAGACGGCCGACGAGCCCTGGCGCTCGCCGACGCACCAGGTCCCGGACCCCGTCGAATTGATCGGTGGGCTCAGGGTTCACGGCTCAGCCTCTCCCGGAACGGGGCGAGCACGGTCTCGTTGGTCTCGTCCCCGTCGGCACGGTTCATGCTGCGCAGGACCGGGGGCCGGGCCCCCGTGGCCGAGAGCTGCTCCATCGTCGCGATCGCCAGCGAATGCAGCAGCAGCGTGGCGAGGATCGTGGAGGTCGGGCCGGTCTCGGTTCCGTCCTCGAGCGTGATGGTCACATCGCCCTCCGGGGCGTGGGTATCGAGCACGACGTCGGCGACGTCGAGCAGTCGCCGTCCCTCGGGGTGACGGGAGCGGCTGGCGAGGGAGTGCTCGCGACTGGTGATCGCGACGATGAACAGCCCACGGCGGTGTGCCTCCTCGGCGAGCTGGACGGGAACCGGGTTGATGCCGGAGTGGGAGACGATCACGAGAACCTCGCCGCGGCGGAGATCGTGCAGCTGGGCGATCGCCGTGCCGTACCCGGCGAGCCGTTCGATCCGGGAGACGCGCGTCGGCTCCCAGGGCGCCAGCGCCGGGTCGTGGAGGAGGTTCACCGGGGCCAGGCCACCGGCGCGGAAGGTGGCGTCGATCGCCGGGAGCATCGAGTGGCCCGATCCGAAGACGTGGAGCACGCCGTCGTCCTGCAGGGACCGGGCGAGCTCGCGGGAGGCGCGTTCGAGCTGGTCCGTCTCCTCGGCTCCCCGTTCGATCAGCTCCAGCACGGAGCGGCGGTACGTCTCAACGGATTTCATGGATCCTCATCTCAGAAGGCACAGGTCAGAAGGCAGTGGTCAGAAGGCGGGTGATCGGGTCGTCGCGGGTCGTGGCGAGCAGCCTGCCGCCCTCGAGGGCGTCGCCGGCATTCTGGAGCACCTCGACGGCGGGGCGGTGCTCGCGCAGGTGCGCGGCCACGGTGTCGGTGAAGAGGCGATCGGCGAAGAGCCCGCCGACGCTCGCCACCGGAAGCTGGTGATGCTGGGGGTCGCCGAGGCGTCGCCCGGCGGCGAGGATCATGTCGACCAGCTCGGACGCGATCGTCGACACCACATCGAGGGCGACCCGGTCGCCGTCAGCGGCGGTGCGCAGCACGATGCGGGCCAACGCGGCGACGTCCTTGATCGGCGCGCTCGAGGCGTAGAGATCGCGGATGACCTGCTCGGGGTCGGTGCCGGTGAGCTGCGCGGTGAGCGCCGTGGGTGGCCCCGTGCCGTCCAGCGCGGCGTAGGCGGCACGCAGTCCGGCCCGGCCCAGTGCGAAACCGCTGCCGCGATCCCCGGCGAGATGCCCCCAGCCGTCCAGACGCACCGGAGGCCTGCCCGCGGCGACCCCGAGCACCAGTGAACCGGTCCCGGCCTGGACGAGAACGCCCGGGGACGGCCCGAGCGCACCCAGATACGCGGCGACCACATCGTTCGCCACGAGGATCTCGCACTGCCAGTGCTGAGCGAGGTCGGCCTGGAGTTCGAGCTCGGCCCTGCCGATGGTCCGGACCCCGGTGGTGGCCAGCACGATCACGTCGTACGGGCCGTGCTCGAGGTGGCGCAGGGTCTCCTGGACGCGCTCGAGGACGATCCCGCGCGCACCGGGCGCGTCGGGATGGGGGAATCCCGTCTCCGCACGATGCCGCGCGAGCACGCGTTCGCCGGCGAAGACTGCGGCGCGCACCGTCGACTTTCCGGCATCGATGACCGCGATCCGGGGGCCGTCGACGCCTCGAGGAGGAGGGGTTGCGAGCATGCGGCGGATGCTATGTGGTCCACGGCACGGCGGCCAGAGTTACCAGACCACCGGATCACGAATCGGTGACAAGAGTGCAGGTCGAGGGGTCGTGGAGTGGACCACTGCGACCGGATCCCTTGCCATGAGCAGACCGGCGGTCCAGGATCTGAAGGCACTGGAGGACCTAGTGGGAACAAGGAGGTACCCATGCGGCCGGCACGGATCGCTCACGAGGTGCGCGACGCCATCGAGGCGCGGTATGTCGCCGGCAGCGAGCCCTCGTCGGTCCTCCCGTCCGAAAGACGGCTGGCCGCCGAGTTCGGGGTCGCCCGGGCGACCGTCCGCGCCGCTCTCTCGATGCTGCGCGAACAGCAGCAGATCCGCTCGGGGTCCGGCGGCCCGCCCGTGGTCATCGACCCGCGGCTGACGAAGGCACCGCAGCTGACCTCCTTCACCCAGGACGCCCTGGCACGCGGCTGGCACCCGTCCAGCCAGCTCCTCGAGGCGACGGAGGACGTGGCCGATGTGTCGATCGCCCGGGACCTGGGGATCGCTCAAGGCAGCACTGTCCACCGGATCCGACGGCTGCGCCTGGCGGACCGCAGCCCCATGGCCGTCGAAGAGGTCTGGCTGCCGCAGGCGCTCTTCCCGGGCCTTCTGACGCACGACCTCACCGGATCGCTGTACGAGCTCCTCGAATCGCGATACCGCGCGGTCGTGTACCGGCACGACCGGCGGATATCCGCCATCACCGTCGATGCGCCCCATGCCGAACTGCTGGACATGCCGCGGGGAACAGCGGCCCTGTTCGCCACCCAGGTCGGGCTGGACCGTCATGGCCGACGCCTGGAGCTCGGCCGCTCCGTGTACCGCGGCGACCGGTTCGATTTCACCACCGTCACCTTCGCCGCCCGACGCCCCGCTCCCGACACCGCCAGGAGGTGAGGGACGAGCCGGCTGCGACCACCACCCGATCCTCCGCATGAGCACGCCACGGCCTCGACATCTCTTCCGGATCCGGACCCGGTGTCGCCGCCGGACCTTTCACGAGAACTAAAGGGGAATGTCATGAGACGACGTACTGTTCTGGCCGGGATGACCCTCGCGGGCCTCACCGCCGCAGGATGCGGCAACGGCGGCGGGGAAGGAGGCGCGGGCGGCGATGTCGACATCTCCGACACGGAGATGACCGCGACCCTCGAATTCTCCGTCTGGGAATCCGACTTCGACTGGGATTCCGTGATCGCCGGATTCAACGAGCAGTTCCCGAACGTCACGGTGCAGATGACCAAGAGCCCCTTCAAGGACTTCTTCACCCGACTGCAGACGCAGGCGTCCGGAGACAACCTGCCGGATGTGTTCATGATGAACGGGCCCAATTTCCAGCTGTATGCCAGCCACGACATGCTCGTGTCCTTCGAGCCGGTGGTCGACGAGGGCGGGCTCGACTTCGGGAACTATCCCGAGGCCATGGGGGAGCTGTACACCTACGAGGACGTCCCCTATGGAGTGCCGACGTCCTACGACTCCATCGGCCTGTGGTTCAACCAGGAGCTGTTCGAGAAGGCGGGCGTGGACCTGCCGACGGACGAGTGGGCCTGGGAGGATCTGCACGCCGCGGCGAAGGAGATCAGCGACCAGCTGGAGGACGAGGGCATCTACGGCTTCGCGGGCGGCGCCTACAACCAGGAGCTGTTCTACAACCTGATCTTCCAGGCCGGCGGCGCGGTGCTCAACGAAGACGCCACCGAGGCCGAGTACTCGAGCCCGGGCAGCCGGGAAGCACTCCAGTTCCTGCGCGACATGGTGGAGGACGGCTCGTCCCCGTCGATCCAGACGACGGCCGACACCTCACCCGATGAGCTGTTCAAGAGCGGCAAGGCCGCGATGGTCTACGGCGGCAGTTTCCGAGTCGCCGGGTACGCCGATTCGGCGGTCGCCGACGCCCTCCAGGTGGTGCGCCTGCCCCAGGGCGAGCAGCGCGGTGTGGTCCTGCACGGCGGCGCAGTGGTGGTGCATGCGCAGAGCGAGAACCGCGACGCCGCCGCCGCGTTCGCCGTGTACACGGGCAGCCAGGAGGGCCAGGAGATCATCGGTGAATCGGGTGCCTCGATCCCGGCTTTCCAGGGCACCGAGCAGGCGTACATCGACGCGCACCCGGAATACGATCTGGCCATCTTCCCCGAGTCCGCGGCGGAGTACGGCTTCGAGTACCCGGTCTCGGCGAACACCCAGGCCTGGCTCGAGGTCGAGAGCGAGATGGTCCCCAAGATCCTCGCCGGCGACCTGAGCGTGGAGGAGGGGACGGAGCAGCTCGACGAGCAGATCGACGCACTCCTCGCGGAGGAGGCCGAGCAGTGACGCAGCTGACCGCGTCGCGCTCGTCGTCCTCGTCCGGAGGAAGCACCCGGAGGCGGCGCGGCGCAGCGGGCGGCGTCGCCAACCCGGACGGGCTGTGGCCGTGGTTGTTCGTCCTGCCGACGCTCCTCGGTCTGGCGGTCTTCTACTTCTGGCCGGTCCTCCAGACGGGGTACTACTCGTTCACGAGCTGGGGCGTCTTCGGCGGTGCCGAGTTCGTCGGGCTCAAGAACTGGGTGGATCTGGTGCAGTCCGGGGTGGTCCCGCGGGCACTGGTCAACACCCTTCTCTATACCGCGATGCTGCTGCTGGGGATCCCGATCGCCATCTACATCGCCAACCTGCTGAATCGGCCGGGGTTGAGGTTCGCGGCGTTCTACCGGGTGCTCTACTTCGCCCCCTTCGTCTCGATGCCGGCCGCCATCGCGCTGGTGTGGGGAATGATCTTCAACAGCCAGTACGGCATCCTCAACCAGTTCCTGGGAGTGTTCGGCATCCAGGCGGTGCACTGGACCTCGACCGAATGGGTCGCGCTCATCGCGATCGGGATCGTGGGGATCTGGTCTGCGCTGGGATTCAACATCATCATCCTCGGCGCCGGCCTGCGCAGCATCCCCACGGACCTCTACGAGGCGGCGCGCATCGACGGCGCCACGAACTGGCGCCAGCTCATCTCCATCACCGTGCCGCTGCTGAGCCCGAGCATCTTCTTCCTGTTCGTGCTCAGCGTCATCCACGGCATGGAGCTGTTCGACCTGATCTTCATCATGATCGGCGACTCGAACCCGATCAAGGGCGATACCCACTCGATGGTCTCCCTGTTCTACCGCGAGGCATTCATCAGCAACGACAAGGGGACGGGAGCAGCGATCGCCATCCTGCTGATGCTGATCATCGGGATCCTGACCGCGATCCAGTTCTGGGTGCAGAGGCGGTGGATCAGCTTTGACTGACGTGCAGAAAGCTCCGCGCACGGTGACGCGGAAGCCGACGGGTGGCCGTCGGGGCAACAACATCGGCGCCCACATCATCCTGTCCATCGGCGGGTTCATCATGGTGTTCCCGTTCCTCTGGCAGATCCTGATGTCCCTGTCGAGCACCGCAGAGGTCACCTCGGTCCCGCCGACCCTCTGGCCGAGCGAGCTGCGCTTCGACAACTTCCTGGAGGTGTTCCGGCAGATCCCGTTCCTCGACCAGTTCTGGGTATCGGTCCAGGTGGCCGTGGCCACCGTGGTCGGCCAGATCGTGCTGTGCAGCCTGGCGGGGTACGCGTTCGCACGGATGCGCTTCGCCGCCAGCGCGATCATCTTCGCCGTGATGCTGTCGATCCTGATGATCCCGAATCAGGCCTACATCATCCCGCAGTATCAGATCATCCAGAGTCTCGGATGGCTCGACACCGTGCAAGGCATCGTCATCCCGACCATCTTCAGCGCCTTCGGCACCTTCCTCATGCGACAGTTCTTCGTGAACCTCCCGAAGGAGTTGGAGGAGGCGGCGAGGCTCGACGGCGCGAACTCGTTCCAGATCTTCTGGAAGGTGATGCTGCCGCTGGCCCGCCCGTCGATCGGTGCGCTGGCGATCGTCACCATCCTGGCGGCGTGGAACAACCTCCTGTGGCCGCTGGTCGTCACCAGCCGCGCCGAGGACCGACCGCTGTCGGTGGGGATCGCCTCCCTGAACGGGCAGTACGTGATCGACTACCCCGTGATGATGGCCGCCTCGCTGATGGCGATGGCGCCCATCCTCATCCTGTTCATCATCATGCAGCGGCAGGTGATGGAGGGGCTCGCGCATTCCGGGCTGAAGGGGTGAACGGGCGTCGAGGGCCGATCGGGCATTCCACGCGGCGAACTCGCAGCTACTGCGGCGACGGCGTCCATCGAAGCGGACATCGCCTTCCTCGATGACCCTGATCGACTCAAGGCCGACGACGTGGACGGGGCGATCGGCGAGTTGTCGACGTTCCACCAGGTCAACGGCGTGTACGCCGAGGGAGTGCACATCGAGACTGCGGTCTACCTGCCACCCGGTTGGCGCAACCGCTTGATCAGCTGGCCGCTGCGATCGTCGGAGCCTGCTGCCCCGCGCTTCCTGGATCCGCATGATCCGGCAATCGCCAAGCTCGGTGCCGCCCGCGAGAAGGACCTGGCTTTCGTCGACGCCCTGATCCGGGTGAGCCTGCTGCATCTCGTGGTGCTGGAGCAACGGTGCGCACTGCTGCCGGAGGAGCATGCGCTGGTGCGAGCGAGGATCAGCAACTTCCTGGCGAGTTACGCCAACTGAAAGTGCACTCTGGCTGGCGGCAGGGCACTGCGAGGACCTCCTCCGCAGGGATGGGTCTGCGGTGAGGTCACCGCCTCCAGAAGAAGCAGTGCCTCACGCCGCTGGGAGCGGTGATCTGTTCGAGGTGGAAGCGGTCCTCGAGATCCTCGGGCCGGTCCCACAGCCGCAGACCGCTGCCGTACTCCAGCGGAGCGATCGCCACGTGCATCTCGTCGACGAGGTCGGCGTCGAGGAACTCACGCACCGTGGTGACGCCCCCGCCGATGCGCACGTCAAGGCCGCCGGCTGCCGCCTTCGCCTGCTCGAGGGCCTCGGCCGGGGCCGCATCGATGAAGTGGAAAGTGGTCTCGCCGACGCTGAGCGGAGGTCGCTCGTGGTGGGTGAGGACGAACACCGGGGTGTGGAAGGGCGGCTCATCGCCCCACCAGCCCGTCCAGCCATCATCGGGCCAGGGGCCGCGCTGGGGGCCGAACTTGTGCCGCCCCATGATCTCGGCGCCGATGCCGGGGGCGAAGTCGCGGGTCAGGTAGTCCTCGAGGCCGCGGGATCCGCCCGGCTCGGAGCGGCCGGGGAAGTGAGCGGTGTCGAGGGCCCAGCCCATCAGCTCGCCGGGATCGACGTGGCCGAAGGGTCGTTCGAGGGTCTGCTCCTGCCCGGCGCCGATGCCGTCGCGGGAGACGCCGAAGTTCTGGACGCGCACGCGCTGGTTCATGAGGGGTCCTCTCGAGGGAGCGAGGTGCGGGGTGTCCATCGTGCCCCTGCGCGGTGGCGTTGTCACGGGGTGGGGGCGCAGGAGGTCATGACGTTGTCGACGCGGAGCGGGGCCGGCGTGGCACGCTCTGTCCACATCGGCTCTGTACTAGAAGTAGTAATTACGACTAGGGTGGTCTCATGGCAGACGTGACCCGCACCGAGCTGAACCAGCAGACCGCCCGGGTCCTCGCGCGCGTGGAGGCAGGTGAGGACGTCACGGTGACGGACCGGGGGCGGCCGATCGCGCGCATCACGCCGGTCGAGTCCGACCGGCGTGCCCGACGAATAGCAGGCGGCGCTCTGCGCCCCGCGGCCCAGAACGGCATCCCCGCGATCTCCTCGCCGCTTCGTGATTGGAGCACGCAGCAGATGATCGAGGACATGCGCGGGGAGCGGTCGTGATCTATCTGGACACCTCTGCGGCCTACAAGCTGTTGAGTCGAGAACCTGGCGTCGTGGAGGTCGAGGAGCTCTTCCGGAGTGGAGCGGCACTCCTGTCCTCGCGGTTGCTCGAGGTCGAGCTGCACGCGACCATCGATCGTCGAGGCGGCTCCCACACGGACGTCGAGGCAATCGTGAGCAGGATCGATCTCGACACCGTCGACGACGAGGTCATCGATCATGCCCTCTCGCTGCGCTCCGGCCTCCGGGCGATGGATGCGCTGCACCTGTCCACGGCACTGCTCTACGGGGAAGCGATGACGGAGATGGCGACGTTCGACAGAGAACTGGCGGACGCGGCGCAGCAGTTCGGGCTGGAGCTGAGGCTTGAGCGCGGGTAGCGCATCGCGCACCTCAGGCCAGGAAGGATGAGGCACGCCGCAGCGCTCAGTTCTGATTCAGGCCGAGGGCCCGTGACATGAGTGCATCCTCGTCGAGATCACCTCGACATCCGGTCCAGCGCGGACACGGCACCGGGAAGCCAACCGGAGTCCCACCGGTGCTCACGCCGGGTGTCGTTGTTGTACAGGTGGCGGATGCCGAGTTCGTCCATGAGCTCGTGACCCGCGCTCAGGTGGTCGAAGGTCCAGTCCGGTGCGTCCTTGCCGAAGTTTCCGTACCCGTACAGCGCGATCCGCGGCTGGTCACCGAGGAGGTGGCCGCGGGTCCTCAGCAGGTGCGGGATCGCGAAGTCCCGGAAGTGCTCCGGATTCGGCCAGTAGTAGGGCATCTCCCATTGATCGGGCTGCTCCTTCATGATCGGGGAGTCGAAGGCTGCGGCCGCGCGGAACAGCTCGGGATGGCGCAGCAGCAGCTGCAGGGAAGCGGAGCCGCCCTTGCTGTAGCCCATCAGCACGCGGGGCAGGGCCGGATACTGGCCGTCGATGAATCCGACCACGTCCTCGAGGACGTACTGGATCTGCTGGAACATCTGCTGATCGGGGAGGTCCGTCATCCACGGCCACTCCGAGAATGTCGGGGCAACAGCCACGAAGCCGTGCGTATTGTGCAGGTCGTGGGCGAGGACCTCGTCGAGACCGTCGCCGGAGCGATGGCTCAGCTCCGGGGTCGAGGGCAGCAGGTACAGGACTCGTGGATTCTCGATCGTCTCGAGGTTGTCGGGTTCCAGGACTCGGATCGTCGTCTCGAGCATCTGTCGACTCGATCTGACGGTGTACTGCAGGTAGTTCAGACGCAACGGGGCGGAGTACTGCGCAGGCATGGGGATCCTCTCGTGGGGTTCGTGCTCAGGACTTCAGCCCGCCGGCCGTGAGCCCGGAGACCACGTGGCGCTGCGCGAAGAAGAAGACCAGGAGTACCGGGATGACGGACAGTGTGGTGGCTGCCATCTGCGCGCCCCACAGCGGGCCCGCAAGGGGGTCCTCGTAGTGCGTCAGAGCCACGGGCACCGTCAGCTTCTCCGGTGAGCGCAGGTAGATGAGCGGTTCGAGGAACTGGTTCCAGCTGTACCAGCACGAGAGGACCACGACGGAGGCCAGCGACGGCCGCGCCAGGGGGAAGTAGATCTGGAGCATGGTGCGCAAGCGGCTGGAGCCGTCGATGGTGGCGGCCTCCTCGAACTCGGCCGGCAAGGTCAGGAAGGCCTGTCGCATCACGAACGTCGCGATCGGTGCGGTGACCAGCACGGCGGTGAAGACGACCAGCGGGTAGTGGGTGTCCACCCATCCGAGCTTCGCGGCGTACTGGAACAGCGGGATGATCGTCGCCTCCGGCGGGATGAACATGGCGCTGAGGAGGACGAGGAAGATCGCCCCGGAGGCGATGGGCTTGATCCGCGCCAGGGCGTATCCCGCCGGGACCGACATGAGGATCGTGAGCACGGCGACCAGCGCCATGATCACCACGGAGTTGAGGAACTGCTGCGTGAACGGCTGCAGCTCGAAGACGGCCCGATAGTTCTCCCACTTGATGTTCTCGGGGATGATCGTCGGCGGGTAGCGCAGGATCTCGTTGGGGGATTTCAGCGATGCGCTGATCATCCACAGGATCGGCGCCAGGGCCACGAGTGCGACCAGGCACAGGAACAGATAGTTCAGCGTGCGCTTGATGTGCTTCGTCTGCTTAGTCGTCTTCATGGAAGACCACCCGCTTCCTGGCCTGCCAGATGACCGCTGTGAGCAGAAGGATCAGGGCGAACAGCAGCACGGCCAGCGCGCTGGCGTAGCCGGTGTCGTTCAGGAGGAAGCCCTGCTTGTAGACCTCGAAGGACAGGACCGAGCTCTGCACGCCCGGCCCGCCCTCGGTGAGCAGCAGGACGATCTCGAAGACTTTGAAGGAGCCGACGACGGTCAGCATGAAGACCATGAGGATCGCCGGCGAGATCTGGGGGATCACGATGCTGCGCAGGAGCCGGGACGGGCCGGCACCGTCGATCCGACCCGCTTCGAGGAGCTCCTGGGGGACGGACTGCAGCGCCCCGAGCAGGATCACCACGTTGATACCGATGTTCTTGGTCAGTTGGATGACCGCGAAGATCACGAGCGTCAGCCATCCGCCCCGCAACCACGGCAGACCGTCGATCCCCACGCTGCCCAGGAGGGCGTCGAGCAGACCCTCGGGCTGCACGATGAAGCTCCATACGAGCGCCCAGGCCACCATCGTGACCAGCGCTGGGATGAAGATGATCGAGCGGAAGACGGTGATCCCGCGCAGCGACTGGTTGAGCAGCAGCGCGAGCAGCAGCGCGGCAACGGTTCCGGCGATGCTGAGCACGCACACGAAGAAGAAGGTGTTGGGCAGGACGGTGATCATGCTCGGATCGGTGAGGATCCTGGCGTAGTTGTCGAGGCCGGCGAACTCCTGCGTGCCGGCGAGCGCGTTGACGTGGTGGAGGCTGAGCCAGATCACCCAGATGATCGCGACCGCCCCGACCGCGGTGAAGCCGATCATCTGAGGGGCCAGGAGTGCGTAGCCGAAGGGATTGCGCCCCGTGTCGCGTCCTGGCGTGCGCCGTACGGGGGAGGGCCTCGACCCTCTTGTCCGTGCCGTTCCCGCTGACCGTGCTGTCTGTGCCGTCATAGCGACAACACCGGCTCGATCGCGGTGCAGACCTTGGGCAGCGACGTCTCGAGGTCAGCGTCCGGCTTGTACACGAACTCGTCGAAGGAGGAGTCGAGAGCGTTGGCGACGCTGGCGGCGTTCGGTGCGACCGGGAAGATGTGCCCCTTGGTCGTGATCGAGTCCACGATCGGCTCGAGGTCCGGCGCCGAGAGGAGCCCCGAGGATTCGGACAGGACCTCGGCGTTCAACAGGCTCTCGCGCGCGGGCGGGAAGAACTTCGAGATCCGAGCGGCATTCTCCCTATTGGTCAGGAAGGCCAGGAACTCCAGGGCGGCGTCGTGGTTCTTGCCGGCGGCGAGGGCCACGATCGCGGCCTGCCCGACGGCTTGCATGTCACCGGCGGGACCGCTCGGGGTGGGAATGATGTCCCAGTCGAAGGTCGCGTCCGCGAGCAGGGTGCTGGCACCCAGGAACGCCGAGGTCGCGCCTGCCTGTCCTCCCCAGAAGTCGACCTGCTGTCCGGGCACGGGGGAGGATCCGTCCTCGAAGACCATGGCGTGGAACACGCCGAGTGCTTCGCGCATCTCGGGACTGTCCACGGTGCACTGCGTGGCGTCCTCGTTCCACGGAGACGCGTCGTACGCATTCATCAGGGGGAGCAGGCGGGTCCAGTTGCGGAATTCGAAGTCGTTCACGACGTACCCGGGGACACCGGTGGCGTCGGTGAGCTGCTTCGACGTCTCTCGGAAGGACTCCCAGGTCCAGTCGTCGTCCGCCAGCAGCTCCGCCGGGGACTTCACGCCGGCCTCGGTGTAGAGGTCTTTGTTGAAGTACATGATGAACGGCCCGGTGGAGAAGGGGACTCCGTACTGGGCATCGCCCCGGCGCCATGATTCCTGGAGATGGGGAACCAGATCGTCCAGGTCGTACCCGTCGGTGGTGGAGAGGGCGGGGGCGGCGTCGAGCAGGGCGCCCGCGTCGATGTACTCGAGGCTGGACTCCACCGGCAGCCAGGTGAGGTCGGGGGCGTCGCCGGCGGTGATGCCGGTGGTGAGCACCATGTCGAGCTGGTCCAGGGCGAGGCTTTCGAACTCGATGTTCGTCACGGTCTCGTGCTGGGCCATGAACTCGTCGGCGATCTCGTCGAAGAGTGCGATCTGATCCGGGTTCGACGTCCACATGGTCATCCGGAGCGTGATGCCGTCGCCCTCCGGTCTGTCCCGCGTGAATCCGGACGAGCAGCCGGCGAGGCCTCCCGTCGACGTGACGAGCCCGATTCCGGCGAGGAAACTGCGTCGTCGCATGTGGTGCCCTCCTGTCCATGGGGCGCCGCCACGTCGCGGCGCCTATGCAGTACGGTATAACGTGATACTGGTCGGCGCAAGAGGCTCGAAACGCTCCAACCTGGGTGTTTGTCGAGTCGTTCTGCGCGATGCTTTCATCAACTACAGCGATATACCGAGGCGGACATGCACAAGTTCTTGGCCTATGACCGGCAGCTCGAGCGCTTCAACCCGCTCGACCGAGTGATCACCTTCGACGACTTCGACACGGGCTTCAACGGGTGGATGGACCTGACCCCGAACTTCGTCTACGACAACTACGAGTCCTTCAACAGCGCCGTCGACCTCACCAGCTGGGCACCCTCCATGCTGAGCTCCGCCCCGATGCGATTTGCGGCGTCCCATGGCTCGATGGAGGGCACGTACTCCCTCAAGCTGACGACGGGCGCTGCGGCGGCGCCCCATACCGAACCTCCTGCCGACGGCAGCATGGGCATCTCCCTCAAGCGCCTCTCGCGCTTCGGCGACCCCTCGAAGATCCAGATCGAGACCTGGTACTCGTACACCCCGGCGCAGGACAGGATCGGCCTGGGGGAGGAGGACATCCGTGCGTTCGGCTTCTACTTCGACGTGCAGGACTCCGAGCATCGGTACATGCCCGGTGTGCGCTACGTGAACTCCTTGGGGGGCAAGCTCGTCAAGAAGTGGCAGTACTGGAAGGCCGCGGAGGGCGTGACCCATGCCGATTGGAACTTCGGGGTGGAGGACGGATGGTGCGCCCCGGGCATCGACAACCTCTGGTATGGCCGACGGTACGAGGACGGCTCGACCGATGGTTATCAGTGGGTGCCCGGTGGGGAGCAGGACCTGCTCTACAACGAGAGCCCGGACAAGATCAACTGGCTGTACTTCCGGCTCCTGGTGGATGTGGAGAAGCGGGAGTACATCGAGCTGCAGAGCATGGACAAGGTGTTCGACCTGCGCGGCATCCAGCCGACGCTCGCGGATCGATACCGCTCGATCGACAACCTGATCAACCCCATCTTCTACGTGGAGACGGACAGCGACCGTCCCGTGCACCTCTTCCTCGACTCCGTCGTCTATTCGACCGAGTGACCCGGATCCGAACCCACGAAAGGACACCCCAGTGCAGACCACGAATACTTCTGTCCTCGCTCGGAGGATCTGGATCACCTCCGAGCACACGACACTTCCCTACGAGGCCGGATGGGCCACGGAAGCCGTCTTCTTCACCCAGGTCGAGGGCGAGCACCCGGACCTCAGGGTGACGACCGAGATCTCCCCGGACGGGATCACCTGGATCCCCCGCGGCGAGACCCGCACCCTCCCGGGGGGTCAGATGATCCTCGACAGCAGCCTGACCGTCTTCGGCTCCTGGCTGCGGCTGAGGATCGAGGGCGCGAGCGAGGAGCGGCCGGCCCGTATCCTGGTGCATCTGAACCTCAAAGGCTGAGGTGGGCGCGACCCCCACGTCGCTGGTCGAGTCGGATGGAGAAGGACATGCAGGGCTCCGGGAAGACGGCTCGGCTGTCGGACGTGGCGAAGCTCGCCGAAGTGTCGCCGGGCCTGGTCTCTCGGATCCTGAACGAGGATCCCACGCTCAAGGTCCGCCCGGAGACGCGTGAGCGAGTCCTGAACGCCATCGACCTGCTGCAGTACACCCCCCACGCCTCAGCGCGTGCGCTCAGGAACTCCCGCACCGGGCTCCTGGGATTCGCCCTGCACCACGTCAATGATCCGATCTACGCCCAGCTCGTCGAGACGGCACAGATCGCCGCGGCGGAGCGCGGATACTCGGTGGTCCTGCTCAACGCGGACGAGCTGATGGAGCGCCAGGGAGCGTTCCGGACGCTCGTCCGCGGTCACCGGGTGGACGGTCTGCTCATCCAGAGCGGTTTCGCCGCGGACGATCACGGGCTGCGAGAGATCGCGCGATCCGTTCCCTCGGTCGTTTTCAACGCGGATCGGACGCCAGGACTGCGCACGGTGCGCCTCGACGACACCGCTGCTGCGACGATGGCGACGAGACGGCTCCTGGATCTCGGCCACAGACAGATCGCCTTCGTGGGCGCCGAGGGCGCGACCTCGGACCGTCGCTTCCGCGGGTATCTCGACGCGCTCGAGGACGCCGAGGTCGCCGCGATGCCGATGATCACCGGCGGCTGGGATGCCAGCTCGGCACGCGCCGGCATCGAACGGTACTTCGCCGCCGGCGGGAGGGCCACAGGACTGGTCGTGGTGACGTCGACCAGTGCGCTCGGAGTCCACGCCGGAGTCATCTCGGCCGGGTTGTCGCTCCCGGACGACGTCTCCGTGGTGAGCATCCACGACACCTGGTTCACGGAGCATCTCAACCCGCCCCTGACCGTCGTGGAACTGCCGCTGGCCGAGATCGGCCGATTGACCGTCGATCTCCTGGTCGAGCAGATCGCTTCTCCCACGGACGGCGCGACAGTCCTCGAGGAGCCGGCGCCTCGGCTCATCGAGCGGGGGTCGACGGCCGTGCGTGTCGGGCAGGGGCCGTGAGCTGCGCGATGGACACACAGCCCGTCCCTCACCCCGTGTAGTCCCCCACTCGCGCGTTGAGCGCCGAGTAGTGGGCGAGCTTGTCCTCATCGACCTCCACGCCGAGGCCCACGCCGTCGGGCACGCGCAGGCAGCCGCCCTCGAAGGGCAGGGGATCGATGATGTCGTCGTCGTGCAGGTAGTACATCGAGTCGATCGCGCTGGAGAGCACCGGGGTGCTGGCCACGATCGCGAGATGGGCGGCGGTGGCGATACCCAGCTCGCCGCCGCTGTGCAGGTTCATGCCCAGCCCGAAGGCGTCGCAATGGGCGGCCAGGTGCTTCGAGGTCGCGATGCCGAACGTTCGGCGCGGTACGGGAAGGGTTCCACCGGAAGGTGGCCGTCTGACGCTCTCGCGTCTCTCTAGTGCTCGCCCGGCCGAGTGGCTGCCTGGTCGGAGGCGTCGACGATGTGGACGTCGACGGCGGCGACGAGCCGGTGGGCGAGAGCTGTGGGGTGTGACAGGGGTTCGCCGGCGTAGCTCGCCAAGAACGCTTCATGCAGGGCCGCACCGGTGAGCAGGCGAGCGACGGCATCGGTGTCGAGAGGGCGGAGCCGGTCGAGCCGGACCTCGTCGTCGAGATAGCGGGCGAGGATGCGCGAAGGGCCGTGCGGGCCGAGACCGCGAGCCGTCATCGCGTCTCGATGCGCTGCCAGCAATTCGGTGCTGCTGAAGATGGAAGCGGCGATCGGGAATCCCTGTTCGTAGAACTCCAACAGGTTCACGACGAGTCGCTCCAGGTTGGCGAGGACAGTGCCCGTCCCCGGCAGGTCGGCGGCGAGCGCGAGGCGCGGTGAACGCTCGGTCAGCACCCGCAGGAAGATGTCTCGCTTGTCCGGGAAATGCTTGTAGAGCAGGGCCTCCGAGCATCCGGCTTCCCGCGCGATCACCTTGGTCGTGGCGCGCACCAGGCCGTCGCGACGCATGATCGTTGCCGCAGCATCCAGGATGCGGTCTCGCGCCGACGGCGAATCGCCGCCGGTCCCGGGGGTTGACGCAGATGGTTGCACGCAGACAGTCTAGGGGTGAGTAAATGCTCACCCACCCCTACTGGCGGCCTCGCATCGGAGAATCATGCCTCCCCTGGACATCGCACGCCTCGCACTGCTGGTCGCCCATTTCATCGGGCTCGCAGCACTGATCGGCCCGTTCCTGCTGCAGATCCGCGGCGGGAGCCCCCTGCGCCTGCGCCTCATGCTCATCGGTGCGGTGGTGCAGGTGGTCACCGGCAACGCCCTCATCGCCTCGCGGCGACTCCAAGGGATCGAGGTCGACGAGCTCAAGATGATCCTCAAGCTCGGCATCGCCGTCGCCACGCTCGGCCTGCTCATCGCTGCGGTGATCGTGCAGCGTCGGCGAGGCGCGGATGCCGGCGCGGTTCGCCCGCTGTTCTTCACCGCCGGCGGGTTCGCGCTCGCCGACGTCGTCGTCGCAGTGGTGTGGTCATGACGCGCCGCACGCTCCTCTGGGTCGTGGTCGCGCTCGTCGTGATGGTCGTCGAGCTCGGCGCAACCATCGGTACCGTGACGGGAGCACCTTTCGCGCCGGTCGGCGGCTGGGGCGCAACCCGCCCGGTCGATGAGCTCGGATTCGTCGCGGTCGTGCTCGGATGCGGCGCCCTGTCCCTGCTCGGTCGGTTCCCGATCACCGCCGCGACCCTCGCCACTGCCTCCTACATGCTCTTCGCCGTGCGCGATCATGAGCTGGGCATGTTTCTGCCGCCGATGATCGCCCTCGTCGCTCTCGCCGCCCGCCCCCGCCACCTCGTCGTCGCGATCGTCCTCGCGCTGGTGAGCCTCGCCGCCGGCCTGGGCTGGGTGGCGCACCGCGCCGCGCCGATCGCGGATCCCGGCGTGGCACTGCTCGCGTGGGTCGCCTTCGGTGCCGTGCTCGCCGCGTTCTTCCTCGTGCCGGTACTCGTCGGCGAGATCATCCGCGCTCGGTCGGCCCTGCGCGATGCATCGTCGTCCGCCGTCGCTCCGATGCGGACCAGGCAACCTGATGGAGGTCTGGTCCAGGGGCCCTACGGAGGAGATTGGTGAGCGGGGCGCGCACGGGTCGGCGACCTCGTGCCAGAGTGCGCGGTCCGGCTGTTACTTCGGAAGAGCGTCCTGCCGCTCCGGGTACGACGGCTGCGCCCCGTGCCGGGTCACGGCAAAGGCACCGACGCGCGCTGCTCGCCTGCCTGCCACGGCAGCGCTCTCGCCCCGGGCCAGTCCCAGCGCGAGCGCTCCCACGAAGGCATCTCCGGCGCCGGTCGTGTCGACGGCAGGCACCGTCGGTGAGGTGATCTCGTCGATCTCCGCGTCGACGGTCAGGATCGCGCCGCTCGCGCCGCGGGTCATGACCACGGAGCGCACTCCCGCCTCCCGCAGCTGACGCACCGTGTCCACATCGTCGTCGGGCGCTTCGGCGCCCGTCAGCGCGGTCAGAGCCAGGCGCGCCTCCGACTCGTTGACGACCAGGGGGTGCGCCGTGGCGAGGGTGCTCTCCGCGACGCCGATCACCGGTGCGAGGTTCAGCAGGAATCGGGTTCCGGTCTCGGCGCAGAGCCGCGCCAGCCGATCCACCGCGGCGGCCGGGATCTCTCCCTGGGAGACCACGAGGTCGCTCTCCTCCACTGCGGCCCGGAGCTCCTCCACGTCCTGCACGGTCCAGGAACCGTTCGCCCCGGCGATGATCACGATGCTGTTCTCGCCCGCCTCGTCGACGGTGACCACCGCCAGCCCGGTCTCCTCCTCGGGCAGGCCGGTCGTCGCGGCCAGGTCCGCACCGGCGCGGCGCAGCAGGTCGAGCGCGAGATCGGCGTCGGGCCCGGTGCCCGTGCGGCCCGCGAAGCGGACGTCACCGCCCAGGCGGGCGGCCGCGCAGGCCTGATTCGCGCCCTTGCCGCCCGGAGAGCGGCGCGACTCGGTACCGGCGATCGTCTCGCCCGGCTCCGGGTGCCGGGGCACCGCGAGGACGAGGTCCACGTTCACGGATCCGACCACGAGGATCCGCCCCTCGCCGATTCTGTTCTGCTCGGGCACTATGGCTGTCCTCCGAGGTAGCGCTGCGGGTTGGTGGTGATGAGCTGCTCGGCCCGGGCGCGGTCCACGCCGCGCGCCATCAGCAGCTCGAGGAAGACGGTGGGCACGAGCACGAAACCGCCGCCTCCCAGGTGGCTCCACATCTGCTTGAGGAACAGGTCGTGGCTGAGCAGGATCTGATCGCCGTATCCGAGCTCGAGCAACTGGGCCACGGCATCGGCGGTGTCGCCGATCGCGGGGGATACTCCTTCGCCGGGGAAGGAGATGTCCAGGCCGATCATGTCGAACTCGAGCCAGACGCCGCGATCCAGCAGGCGGCGCTGGTAGTCGATATCGGCCCCGGAGGGGTCGCTGTGGGCGAGAGAGATCTGCGCGGGATTCGCACCCATCTCGTCCACGGCGATGTCGAGCACCTCATCGCCGCGCCGCTGCCAGCCGGGCATGTGGATGTTCATCGCCGTGCCGGGGCTCTCGCGCTGGGCGAGCGCTGCGGCCCGGAGACCGGCCCGTTCGCCGGCGGTGAAGTCGGGCGAGACGCCGACCTCGCCGATCATGCCCGCCCGCACCCGCTCCTCGCCGACGCCGTCCCGCAGGTCACGGAGGATCTGCCCGGCGAGCTCGTCGACCCCGTGTGCGGTGAGGCGGCGTCCTTCGAACTTCTCCAGGTAGGCGCCGGCGGACATGACCACGTGCAGTCCCGTCTCCTGGGAGAGCCGGAGGAGATCCGCAGGGGATCGCCCGATCGCGGCGGAACCGGTGGCATCGACGATCGTGCCGCCGCCGACGCCCTGGAAGGCCGCGACCTCCCCGCGCACTCCGGCGAGGTCCTTCGGGGCGACGTTGTCGGCGCTGCAGTACGGATCCTGTTTCAGGGCCCACTGCAGGGACGGGTCGACGACGCGATCGGGAAGGACCTGGCTGAAGGAGTACGACGGGTCGGCGAGGCACCCCCGCAGATCATTGAACAGGTGCTCGTGGGGGAGGACCACACCGAGCTCGGCGGCAGTGACGGGGCCCGTCACGGTCTGCACCGCGTGCGGAGAACCCGTCATGGTCGTGCCTCCTCCGAGATCGGTTCCTGCCCGTCGTGCGCGGTCATCTGCCGCGCACCGCCCTCGTCCCGCACCTGCTTCGAGGGGATCATCGCGATCGCGGAGGCGCTCAGCGCCACCAGCGCACCGAGGATCGTCACGACGTGGACGGTGCCCATGCCGGGGATCAGCGAATCGATGAGGATGGATCCGACGAGCTGCCCTGCCGTCGAGGCCAGGGCGAGGAGCAGCAGGCCCAGCCGGGTCACCAGGATCGCCATCAGCGCGATCGAGAGGAGCCCGAGCGGGCCGCCCAGATACATCCACCAGGTGTCGGGGAGGGCGAAGCTCGCGTGCCCCATGCCCAGACGGATGATGAACGCGGCGGTGAGGAACACGAACCCGATCAGGAAGTTCCAGGTGATCGAGACCAGCATCGACCCGGCCAGCTTGCCGATGTTCGAGTTGCCTGCGGGCTGCCAGCCGGCGAGCAGGCCGCCTGCGAAGGGCAGTGCGATGAGCGCCAGGGCGTGGGGAGTCTCGAAGTTCGGAGAGACGACCAGCACGGTCGCGACGACGGCGAGCGCTGCCCCGACGATCCGGAAGACGCTCAGCGCCTGCTTGAACTGGACCCCGATGGCGAGGCGGTCGCACACCACGCCGGAGATGACCATGCCGGAGATCAGCGCGGTCTGGAAGGTCGCGACGCCCAGGGCTCCCACGGAGATCCCCTCGGACAGCACGATCACCGCACCGCACAGCCCGGCGAAGAAGTTCGGCCAGGGGATGGTGCCGCGTCGGAGGTGCCCGGGCAGTCCCAGGAAGGCGCTCCGCGTGGAGGACCGCGGAAGGATGAGGACGAGCATCAGCAGCAGGCCGCTGCCGAAGGAGACGATCGACGCCAGATGCCCATCGCCGAGGTCGGCGCCGAGGCGCCCGTTGACGGCTGACTGCATCGGCCCGAGTGTTCCGGCGAGCACGGTGAACAGTACGAATAGGCCGACGGAGGCGGTCTTCGCGACGGGAGGTCGATCATGGACGACGTTGTCCTGAGTCGTGGTCATGTCATGCCACCTCGTCCGAATCCTCTGCGGCAAGCCACGTCATGGCCTGGCTGAACAGCCTCGCATAGCCGTCCCAGTCCATGAACTCCTGCGGGGCCCAGTGCGGGGAGACGTCCGAGGCGAAGGCGAGCGAGCGCCCGGCGCCGACGGTGCGGACGGCGAGCAGCGGATGGCCCTCGACCTCTGCGAGCACGGTCGCGTCCTTCGTCGCGACGAGCTCCTGGTAGCCGAGAAGGATCGGCCAGGTCTCGTCGAGACCTGCGACGACGGGGTGGTCGGTGCCGGTCAGTGTGCCCTGCACGCCCTGCGGGGATTCCACGCGGTCGTCCCAGCGGTGGATGGTCACCGGCAGGATCTCCTCGACGGCGGTGCCGGCGTAGTTCGCCTTGGCGCCGAAGCCCTGGAAGGAGAGATAGCCGCCGGCCATCATCAGCCCGCCGCCGTCGCGGACCCAGTCGCGCAGCAGGTGCAGACGGTTGGGGGCGGGGCGACCCAGGTCGAAGACCTGCGGCGGGAGCAGCAGTGTGTTCGCGCCGATATCCGAGAGCAGGACGACGTCGTACACGTCGAGCTCCTCACGGGTGAGGGGGAAGGATTCGGCCACGTCGTGGGAGCGCAGGTGGGTGACGTCGTGCCCGTCGGCCCGCAGCACCTCCAGAAGTTGCGCACAGCCGATCTGCACCTGGGTATGGGGGAAGGGGTCGTATCCCTTGTGGTCGATGGTCGCGCTGACCCACGACTCTCCTGCCAACAGCACCTTCGCCATGTGTGTTCCTCCTCGAACTGATCCGTGAGACCGTTGCGCAACGGTTGCGCAACGCTTGTCCTGGCCGACAATAGACCGGCCGCGTTCGGAGGGCAAGCCGTTCCCGCGTAACCTGTCGACGCAGCGCCACTGGAAGGGGACCCATGTCGATATCCGCCGTCGCCCGAGAGGCGGGCGTCTCGACGTCAACCGTGTCGCGCTTCCTCAAGGGGCAGCTCCGGATCAGCGCCGAGACCGAGGCGCGGATCCGGGCAGCGATGGAGGCCACCGGATTCGCGGCGCCGCGGAGCACGGTGCAGCACGTGGCACTAGTCATCCCCGAGCTGTCCAACCCGTACTTCGCGCAGCTGACCCAGGCAGTCACGGACGCAGCCCACCACCGCGATCTCGAGGTCTCCGTACTGGTCTCGGACGGGCTCGAAGCCCGCGAGCAGAAGATCGTCGCCGCCTGCTCCCAGGGCCGTGGCCTGGGAGCGGATGCCGTTCTGTTCGTCTCGATGACGGGCAGCGGTGCGCTCCTCGCGGACGTGCCGGAGGACTTCCCCCTCGTCGTGATCGACGAGAAGCTCGACGGTCCGCTCGCCGAGGCTCGACCCTTCGTGGGCGCGGACAATTTCGAAGGCGCCTACCAGGCCACGACCTACCTGCTCAGTCAGGGCCACCGGCGCATCGCGCACCTCGCGGGTCCAGGACGCCTCGGCTCAGCACGCGATCGCCTCAAAGGTCATCTCCAGGCCCTGCGAGACGCCCACGTCGACGTGGACTCCCGTCTGGTGCTCGAGGGGACGTACACGGAGTCGTCCGGCGCGAGCGCCCTCTCCCGCGTCCTACGACTCGAGGACCCGCCCACCGCGGTCTTCGCCGCGAGTGACATCGTCGCGGTCGGTCTGGCGGCGGCCGCACCCATGCACGGCCTCCGCATTCCCGAGGATCTGTCGCTGATCGGCTTCGACGGGATCGAGCAGGGCTCGTGGGTGACGCCCCGGCTCAGCACCGTCGTCCAGCCGCTCGCAGAGATCGCCCGGCAGGCGCTGGACCTCGTCGCAGCCGCCGGGGCGGATGAGGAGCCGACGGCCCACCTCCTGCCGATGGAGCTGAAGATCGCCGAATCGGTCGGCGCGAACTCGACATCACGGGCGTGAGAGCAGGACCTCTTCGAACAGGTCCGTGGCCTCGATGAGCTGAGCGAGCTCGAGACGCTCGTCCACGGAGTGCATCTGCGTCGGATCTCCCGGCCCCCAGATGGCGATCGGGACGTCCGGGCGAAGTCCCTGGAGCACGGACCCGTCGGTGAAGTAGGTGACCGGTGCGCTGTCGACGGCCGAGGGCAGCGAACGGATGAAGGGCGCGCCCGGATCCGTGCGCAGCGCGGCGAGATCGAGGATCGTCTCGACCTCGTCGATACCGTCGATCCGGCGCCAATGCTCGAACAGGGGAGCCGAATCCGCCACGGTCCGCTGATCCAGGGTCGCGGTCGCTGCGGCGGGAACAATGTTCGTGGCGTCCCCGCCGTGGAACGTGCCGATCGATGCAGTCTCCGTGCCGAGCACCTCGTCGTGGCGCAGGGGAGCGGCAGCCAGAGCCGGGCCCAGAGCGGCAGCCAGCCGGAGCACCGCGTTGACTCCGCGCTCCGGGGCGGAGCCGTGCGCCGCCCGCCCCCGAGCGATCAGGCGCAGCCAGCAGGCACCTCGGTGAGCGCAGCGCACGGCAAGGCCCGTCGCCTCCGGCACGATGATCCCGGTCAGCTCAAGATCCGCGATCGCCTCCCCGGTTCGCTGCGCCCCGAGCGATCCGATCTCCTCATCGGCCGTGAGCAGCACGTGCCCGCCGGCGCCCCGGCCGGCGGCGCGGATCAGCGCGGTGACCGCGGCGGCGAGGCCCCCCTTCATGTCCACAGAGCCCCGTCCATGCAGATGGGTCCCGTTGATCTCGCCGCCGTGGGGATTACTCGACCAGCTCTGCAGCTCGCCCACCGGCACGGTGTCGGTGTGGCAGGCGAACAGCGGGGCGGGGCCGTCCGGACCGAGAGAGATCAGGGTCCACGGCCGCTCCTCGCCGCCCGCGCGGATCCGGGCGTCGGGGACGTGTTCGCGCAGGACGTCAGCGACCTGACGCTGGACCGCCCGCATGCCGTCGGCGTCGGTCGACGGGCTGGGGATGCGGACAAGCGTCGAGGCGAGGTCGACAGGGTCGATCAACGGGACCTCCCGGAGTGGGGGATGGAGCGCGACAGAGTGCGGGCGGTGCCCGGTGGGGTGAGCGTATCGAGGCGAGTTCTGCCCTGCAGTTCATGGTCGCTGAGCGGCGGCCGACGGGACGAGCACCTTCACCCCAGCATCGGCCAGTGCCCGGGCGAGGTTCTCCGGCGGCGGGGCGTCGGTGATCACGAAGTCGGCTGCAGTGAGCGGCGCGACCTCCGCGAAGAGTCGCTTCTCGAACTTCGAGGAGTCGACCATCATGGCGACGAGGTCGGCGCGCTCCATCATGGACGCCATCATCTGCGCCTCGCCGGGGTCGCCGGTCGAGAACCCCCGATCGGCCGAAAGAGCCCCGACGCTGATGAGCGCGATGTCCGCGGCGATGGAGATGGGTGCGCCGTTGGGGGAGAGCCCGAGTGACAGGGCGCCGACGGTCGCCTGCGAGCCGATCCGTACTCGCCCGCCGAGAAGATAGAGCTCGCGCAGGCATGCCGGGTCTATGGCCGAGGGGACAAGGATGTTGTTCGTCGCGACGGTGAGATCGCGCAGGTCCTGCAGGCGTCGAGCGACGGCGAGTCCCGTCGAGCCGGCGTTGAGGATGATGGATGAGCTGTCCGAGACCAGCCCGACGGCCAGGTCCGCGATGGCTTCCTTCGCCTCGTTCTGCACTCCCTGACGCACGTTGACCGTCAGCTCCGGCCAGGCGGTGGTCGCCTTGCTCATCGCCCCACCGCGGGTGCGCACCACCTTGCCCTCCGCGCTCAGGGCATCGAGGTCTCGGCGGATGGTGTCGGCGGAGACGTCGAACCTTTCCGTCAGCTGGGTCACCGTGACGTGCCCTGAGCTCGAGACGATCGCTTCGAGCTCTGACTTCCTGCCTGCAGGCAACATCCTGATCTCCCTCCGGCCGCAGCGGCCTGGCTTCGGTGGTGCCCGGAAACCCCAGGGGAGACCGCGCCTGCCATGGCGCCGACGCTGCGCCCATGGCTCCCATGAACTCTCTGCGTCGCACGCACTTCCACGCACGATAGCGCACCAGAGTGGTCGTGATGCGCGGATCTGCGGTGCTGTTTGCGGCTGATCGTGGACCCTCCTGAGCCGTTTTCGCCGCGGATTGACCTCTTGACAGGTGATCCACGCCTCATCTACTGTCCTCGGCATGTTCGCAGAAGCGCGCATAAGAACGCATAAAGACGCAACACGTCGCAACGGGAGGTTGTCATGAGCAACGGTGCTCTAGGTCGCCGCACAGTCCTCGCAGGTATGGGTGCCGCCAGCGCGGCCGGAGCACTCGCCGCCTGCGGTTCCTCCGGGGGATCCGGTGGGGACGGGAAACTCGAATTCCAGCAATGGTGGGAGCCGGAGCTCCCGGAGGGCTTCCTCCGCGAGCTGATGGACGAGTTCGAGGAGGCCAACGACGGGATCACGGTGGAGCTGCTCTCCGGCCCCTACGCGGCGACCAAGGAACAGCTGATCGCCGGTGCCGCCTCGCGCACGATGCCCGACGTCCTGGGACTGGACGGGGCTTGGGTCAACGACCTCGCCTCGCAGAACGCCCTCGGCGATCTCGACCAGCTCATGAGCGATGCCTCCTATGACGACGCCGACCTCGCGGCGAAGGTCGAGGTGGACGGGGCCACCCGGATGATCCCGGTCGTGAACTTCGCCTACATGCTCTTCGCGAACCGGACCGCTCTCGGCAAGGCCGGAATCGATGCGCTGCCGACCACCCGCGAGGAGTTCACCGCCGCCGCGAAGGCCGTGGTCGACTCGGATCCCGATGTCGCCGGCTGGGTGCTCCCGCTCTCGCTCGAAGCCCCCAACGGCGTGCAGAACGACGTCATGTCCTGGCTGTGGGCCGACGGACAGTCGATGCTCGCCGAGGGGAAGCCGGCGCTCGAGAGCGACGCGGTCCAGGGCGTTCTCGACTACATCGTCGAGCTCGACGAGCAGGGCCTGATCGCGCCCGGCTCCGCGACGCTCAAGGAGCAGGACAAGGTCGAGGAGTTCAGCTCCGGTCGCGCCGCGATGATCGTGGACACCGTCGCGCACGTGAACATGTTCCGCACCAACTCCCCGGACCTGGACTTCCAGGTCGCCGCCATGCCGACCGGCGCGGACGCCGCGGGGACGCCCGGAGTCACCTATGGCAGCTGGGGGATCGGAGTCGCCGAGGCCTCGGAGAACAAGGAGGCGGCCTGGAAGCTCGTCGAGTTCCTCATGGGCGAGGACGTCAACGCCCGCATGGCCACGGCCGCGAACGCGTTCCCGGGAAATTCCACCGCGGTGCCGGAGGCCGTCAAGGAGGACGACGTCATGAAGACCGCCTTCGACGTCTGGCAGAGCGGAACCCCGGTCAACGAGTTCGTGGGCCTCCCGGTCGCCGAGCAGCTCATGCGCGAGTTCGCCGAACAACTGCAGAAGACCCTCGAGGGATCCCAGAGCGTCGATGAGGCGCTCGCCGCAGCGCAGGAAGCGTGGACCGCGGAGCTCTGACCTCGGTCCGCCCGTCGTCCGATCCGCTTCCCTCGAAGGAGCCCCTATGCCTGCATCCACCGCTGTCGAGCCGACGCTCGGAGCGTCGCCCGAGCGCTCCGACCGGCCGCGACGCCCCCGCCGCAGCCACCTGCAGGGATCGCCCCTGCGCCCCTACGCCTTCCTCTCGCCCACGCTCATCGTGATGCTCGTGCTCATGGCGGTCCCCATCGTCATGGTGGTCTGGTACTCGTTCCAGGACTCTGCCGTCACGGTCCCCTCCACGGAGTTCGTCGGCTTCGAGAAGTACCAGCAGGTCCTCTCCGACGGGACGTTCTGGAAGGCGACCTCCAACACGGCGATCTTCGCCGGCGTCAGCGTCATCGCGCACTTCGCGATCGGCATCGCCTTCGCGACCCTGCTGAACTCCGAGCTGCTGAGCCCGGCGGTGCGAGCCGTCTTCCGCACCGTGTTCATCCTGCCGTGGCTGTTCACCGTCGCGGTCGTGGCCGTGCTGTGGCGGATGCTGCTGAACCCCAACGGGATCGTGAACTACCTGATCACCACCTTCGGGATCAGCGATTCCAGCATCGAGTGGCTCTCGAGCTCCGCGACCGCGCTGCCTGTGGTCACCTTCATCAACATCTGGTGCGGCTACCCCTTCTTCATGGTGAGCCTGCTCGCCGGTCTCCAGGGCATCCCGAAGGACCTCTACGAGGCAGCGCGCGTGGACGGCGCCGGGCCGGTCCATCAGTTCTTCCACGTCACGATCCCGCAGCTCCGCCCGATCATCCTCAGCATGGCGATCCTCGACTTCATCTGGACCACTCAGCAGTTCGCCCTGATCTGGATGACCACCGGCGGAGGCCCCGTCGATACGACGGAGATGCTCAGCACCTACACGTACAAGCTCGCGTTCTCGAACTACGACTTCAGTGCGGCGTCCGCCAGCGCGGTCGTGGTGCTGCTGCTCTCGATGATCCTCGCGATCCTGTACGTCCGACAGCAGAAGGCGCGTGATTGAGATGACCGCCCTGCGCGAAAGGCCGACGACGCCGATGTCGCACTCCCACCCCGCCCCCACCCCGACTCCTGCCCCGCAAGCCCGGGCCCGACGGAACCAGAGGCCCCAGAAGATCGGGATCCACGTCGCGCTGCTCGTCTGCGCCCTGTTCCCCGCGCTGCCGATCCTCTGGATGGCCTCGACGTCGCTGAAGCCCAACGGCCAGGTGTTCGCGTGGCCGCCGAAGCTGATCACCTCCGCGATGAACCTGGATTCGTACGTCGCGATCTTCGCCGACGGCGAGAAGCTGCGGTTCTTCCTGAACAGCTACATCGTGGCCGGTTCGGTCACCGTCCTGACCCTGCTGGCCTCGGTGCTCGCCGCCTATGCGCTCAGCCGGTACGACTTCCCGTTCAAGCGGGCCCTGAACGTCGTCATCATCTCGGTGCAGGCCGTCCCGCCGATCACCCTGCTGATCCCGTACTTCGGGCTGGTGGTGACCCTCGGGCTCTATGACACCTACGGGGGACTGATCCTCACCTACATGGTGTTCACGCTGCCCTACGCGATCATCATGATGACCGGGTACTTCAACACCCTGCCCCGGGAGCTCGACGAAGCCGTCATGGTCGACGGCGCCGGCCCGCTCACGGTGCTCTTCCGGATCCTGCTGCCGATCGCCGTACCGGGGCTGGTCTCCGTCGGCGTCTATACGTTCATGATCGCGTGGAACGAGTACCTGTTCGCGCTGACGCTCACGCGCACCAACGAGATGCGCACAGTGCCGATCGGGATCCAGCTGCTCATGGGACAGCACTCCTATGACTGGAGCCAGATCATGGCGATGAGCATCCTCGGATCCATTCCGATCCTGGTGCTGTTCACCTTCTTCCAGCGGTACTTCCTCAGCGGGATGTCCGCCGGCGCCGTCAAGGCCTGACCCCTCGGGGCCGGCCTCACCGGGGCCCGGCCCGACCCCCCGACCTCCCAGGCACCACCGTCTGGGTTCGACGAAAGGACCGAGCGAATGCTCATCAATGGAATCGACCTGCTCGCCACCGCGCACGAGAACTCCTTCGCGGTGCCGGCGTTCAACATCAGCGACTGGGCGATGATGCGCGGCGTCATCGAGATCAGCGAGGAGCTGGACAGTCCGCTCATCGTGGCGATCCACCCCGACGAGCTGGCCCATGTCGGGGAGGACGTCATGCCGGCGATCGTGCAGGCCTCCCGGCGGGCATCGGTTCCGGTGGCGATCCACTTCGATCACGGTGCGACGTACGAGCAGATGCTGCTGGCGGTGCGCACCGGATTCACCTCGGTGATGCTCGACGGGTCGATGCACCCGTACGAGGAGAACGTGGCCCTGACCCAGCAGGCTGTCGGCGTCGCCCACCCGCTGGGGCTCTCCGTCGAGGCGGAGCTCGGCACCATCGGCAAGACCGACGACGAGGCCGAGGCGGGCACCGACGACATCATCTACACCGACCCCGAAGTCGCGAAGGACTTCGTGGCGAAGACCGGGGTGGACAGCCTCGCGGTCGCCATCGGCACCCGGCACGGGATCTACCCCTCCCACCTCAAGCCGGAGCTGAAGCTCGATCTGCTCAAGGAGCTGAAGGCCGCAGTCTCGATCCCGCTCGTGCTCCACGGCGGCTCGAACAACCCCGACGACGAGATCGCCGAGGCCGTGACGCTCGGGGTCAACAAGATCAACATCTCCAGCGACATCAAGGTCGCCTACCACCAGAAGATGCGCGAGGTACTCCAGGAGAGCGGGAAGCGGGAGCCCAACGTCATCCAGCCCGACTGCATCGCGGCGATGAAGGAGACGGCGGCACACAAGATCCGCCTGTTCGCGGCCGACGGCAAGGCCGCGCTCTACCCGCGGCTCACCGACCTGCGCTGAGAGGGGCGACGCTGATGAACACCTCGATCGTGCTGGGCCTGGGCGGCTGCCTCGACAGCGAGGTCGCCCTCGACCCCTCGCGACTGCAGGCACTGGTCGACGACCATGCCGTCTCGCTGACGGAGATCCGGCAGCCGGCCGAGCTCAGGACGGAACACGATGTGCTCCTCAGCGTCCTGGACTTCCTGCGGGACGGCGTCGGCGGAGAGCGCTACGTCTCCACCGTCGACGCCGTCCTCGCCTTCGAGAGCCACTTCGAGCACGAGACCACCCTGGGCGGGACCAACGTGCGCGCCGGCCGAATCCTGGCGCAGCTGGGACACCCGAACGTATTGCACGTTCCCGGCCGGGACGAGACCTTCGAGAGCCTGCTCGTGGACGGCTCCACCCTTCCGCAGCAGACCCCGCCCGCGGAGTACGTGCCGCACCTGATCGTCCAGTACCCCGCGGGGCTGCGCGTGCAACTGAGGGACGGGACCCTCGTAGCGGCGCACTCGAACCGCGTGATCCTCGTGCACGACCCGGTCAGCGAGCTCACCCCGCTCCACGACTCCCTGCCGCAGTGGCTGCAGCCCGGGGGAGTGCTGGTCCTCTCGGGCCTCAACTCGATCCGTGACGAGCAGATCCTCAACGCCCGCCTGCGCGCCCTGCGGGACACGCTCGACGACGCCCCGGCCGGCCTGCGCGTCTTCTATGAGGACTCGGACTACCACGTCCCCGCCTTCCGCCGACGGGTGTGGTCCGAGCTCGCTTCCCGGGCGACCGTCATCGGGATGAACGAGGACGAGCTCGCCTCGTTCACCGGAACCCCGGTGGACGTCACCGACGCAGCCCAGATCGCCTCGGCGGTGACCACCGTGCTGGAGAACATCCCCGGGGGGACTCTCGTGGTGCACTCGAAGTACTGGGCGCTCGCCGCCGGCGCGCAGGCCCCTGAACTCGAGGCCGCGCTCGAGAGCGGGAACCTCGCCGCCGGTGCCCGCTTCCTCGACGGGGACCGCGCGCAAGCCACCTCCCTCGACCTCGTGCGGGCGCAGCCCCGCAGTCCCCAGGGCGAAGACATCGCGCGGAGGCTGCCGGCTCTGCTCGGCGCCCCTGTCGTGGTAGTCCCTGCCCGGACCCTGCGCGCCGCAACTCCGACCACCATCGGCCTCGGCGACACCTTCCTCGGCGGGCTCCTCGCCGGGGTCGTCGACTCCGACGCCGCTCTCAGAACCCCCTCGACCGTGGAGGTCTCATGAAACCCGTACGCCTGGACCGCAACCAGCCCCCTGGCCGCTTCTACCGCGGGGGCGCCCGCATCGCGGAGTTCCGCGGCGTCCCCGCCCAGGGCGAGTTCGACCCCGAGGATTGGGTCGGCTCGACCACCGAGGTCACGGGAGAGCCCGGACTCGGCCTGTCGACGCTGCCCGACGGGCGGCTGCTGCGCGACGCCGTCGCCGCCGACCCCGTCGCCTGGCTGGGCGCCGAGCACGTCGCCGAGTTCGGCGACAGCACCGAAGTGCTCACGAAACTGCTCGACGCCGGCGAACGCCTGCCCGTGCACATTCACCCCAGCCGCGAGTTCTCCGCAGAGCACCTGGGGCTGACGCACGGCAAGGCCGAGGCCTGGATCTCCCTCAGCGACGGCGACGCGCACATCGGGTTCCTGCCCGAGGTGACGCATGAGCAGGTGCTTCCGCTGCTGGCGGCGGGGGAGACCGCCCCGGTGCTCGCGCTGATGCATACGCTCACCGTGCAGGCGGGAGACGTCGTGTACTGTCCGCCAGGCATCCCGCACGCCATCGGCGGCGGCTCATTCATGGTCGAGGTGCAGGAACCTGCTGATCTGTCGATCTTCCTCGAGTGGAAGGACTTCCCGCTCCCGGGTGGTGCGGGCGGGCACTTGGGCCTTGACGACGAGACGGCCGCGGGTGCGGTGGCGGCCGGGATCGAACGCGAGATGGTGGAGCAGTTCGTCACGGCTGGACGGGGCACGACGGGGGACCTGCTCGCCGGGGTCGATGCGCCGTTCCGGGTGGATCGGGTGAGGGCGGGGGATGAGATCGAAGCGGGGTTCGCCGTGTTGATCGTGATGGCTGGGAACGGCGCAGCGATGAACCAGGACTTCGAACAGATCGTGCTGGAGCAGGGGAGCACCTTCGTGGTCCCGTATGCATGGGGAGCGGTGGCGATCGACGGAGAGGCGGATCTCGAAGTGATCGTGGCTCGGCCGCCAGCTCCTGCCTGAACGACTCGATCAATCAGGCGACGATCACCTGTGGCCCGAGCTCTCGTACCGCGGTGACGTCCCCCGCGGCCAGCGCTGCATTGGAGATGATGGACCGGAACTCGTCGAGCCGTGCGACCCGGTACTTCGCGAAGTGGCCGAACTTGCCGGCGTCGGCGAGGAGCACCGACTCGGTCGCGGACGCCATGGCGGCGCGCTTGGCGTCGATCTTGGCCTCGACGGGTGTGGTGATGCCGTGCTTCGCATCCCAGGAGCTCGAGGAGATGAAGGCGATATCGAGGGACAGCTCGCCGAGGGTGAGGGCCGCGAGGCGCCCGATCATCGACTGGTTCGCGACGTCGACGCGGCCTCCTACGCAGAGGAGATCCACCGACGGATGGTCGAGGAAGGCGCCCGCGGTGCCGAGGTCGTTGGTGACCACGGTGAGGTTGCGACGTTCCTGGAGGAGGGGGCGCAGGGCCTGGACCGTGGTCCCGGCGTCGAGGTAGAGGGTCATTGAATCGGTGACCATCGCGGCTGCTGCGGCGGCGATCGCGAACTTCGCCGGTATGTTCGCCTCGGCCTTGGCGGCCCTCGGCGGCTCCTCGAGCAGGCGTGCTTGCACCGTGACGCCACCTTGAGTGGCCCGGGCGCGACCCTGTTCGTCGAGCACGGCGACATCTCTCCGCACGGTCATCTGGCTGACGCCGAGCAGCTCGGTGAGCTGGCGATAGCTCAGGACCGGCTCGGTGCGCAGATGGTCCAGGATCTGCTGTCGTCGCTGCTCGGGGATCAGCGGTGAAGTTCCCACGGTGCCACCTCCGGCGTCAGTGTACGGTCGGCGCGGCCCAGGGGCTGTGCCAGTGCTCGGCGAGCTCGGCGGCCTGTTCGGCGCTCAGCTCGCGCCTGGGGGTGCCCGCGGTGAGGAGGGCGATCCGGCACGCCTCCTCCACTTCGACAGCCCGTTCGACGGCGTCGACGAGGTTGGTGCCGGCCACCACGGAGCCGTGATTGGCGAGCAGGGCCGCGCGGAAGTCACCGGGTGCCTCGAACACATCGACCCCGAGCTGCGGGGAGCCGGGCATCCGATAGGGGAGCAGGGGAGTGCTGCCTACCCGCATCACGAAGTAGGGGGTGAGCGGAGGGATGGCGTTGGCCTCGCTCCACGGCTGCGTGCAGGAGAAGGCCGTGGCCTGCGGCGAGTGCACGTGCACCACCGCGCGGTGGGTGCTGCGTCGCCGGTAGAGGCCGAGGTGGAGCGGGGTCTCCTTCGAGGCCTTCGCCCCGCCCAGAACCGTGCCGTCTAGAGCGGTGATCGCGAAGTCCGAGGGGGAGAGCGCTCCGAGCGAGGTGCCGGTGCCGGAGACCAGGATGCGCTCGCCATCGCGGGCGGAGAGGTTCCCGGTGCTGCCGGGGCTGAGGCCGGCGTCGACCAGGGCGCGGCCGGCGGCGATGAGGTCATCGATCACGCTCATGCCAGGACCTCCCACGCGGTGGTGAACATATCGTCGGCGCCGAAGTTCCCGCTCTTCAGGGCGAGGGCCACCGCGGTGCCGCCCGACTCCGTGAGGGACCAGCACACACCCGGGGCGATCTCGGGGCCGATGCGCAGCGCGGTGGCACCGAGCGCGCCGACCACGGCGCCGCTGGACTCGCCGCCGGCGACGATCAGCGCCCTGCTCCGCCCGGAGTCCACGAGCTGCGCGGCGACCGCGGCGATCACGGCCTCCACGGTCGCGGCGGGATCGAGTCCCTCGACGGGCGAGAGCACGTCCTCGCGGGTGCGAGCGGCGCAGACCACGGGGATCGCCTGCTCCGTCTGCTCATCGATCCACGCGACGATGCGCTGCGCCGTGGCGGCGGGGTCCGCTGCGGCAGCGGGGACGTCGATCACGTGCACGGGCTGCGTGCGTGAAGCGTGCTCGATCTGGGCGAGGCTCTGAGCGGAGACGCTCCCGCACAGCACTGCGCGCCGGCCCGCCGTCGGGGCCTGCCAGTCGTCGACCTCGCCGGCGGGCCCGGGGATGCCGAGAGCCAGCCCGGACCCGCCGGAGACGAGCACGTTCCCGGCCACGGCCGCCCCGATCGTGCGCAGGTCCTCCTCGTTCTCGGTGTCCAGGACGATGTAGGGCGAATCGGTCGCTTCCAGAGCCTCCCGCAGTGCGGTGGCGCCGCGCAGGATCTGCTCCCGATGGATCTCGGCGACCGCGTGCACGGTCTGCGGGCGGAGCAGATCCGCGACCCGGGAGCGGGTCATGGGAGTGAGGGGGTGGTGTCGCATCGAGGAGTTCTCCAGCAGCTTCTCACCCACGTGGAGCAGGCCCTCGCGCACCCTGCGACCATTGGCCGGCAGGGAGGGGACCACCACGCAGCGTGAGGACCCGAGCAGATCGAGCGCCGCATCGAGCACGGGGCCGATGTTGCCGCGGTCAGTGGAGTCGAAGGTGGAGCAGTACTTCACGTAGAAGCGGTCAGCGCCCCAGCCACGGAGCCGGGTCAGCGCCGCATGCGAGCGGTCCACGGCATCGGCGACCTCTGCGGTGCGGGTCTTTAGCGCGACCACCACGGCGTCCACGGTGCTGAGCTGCTCGGCCGTGAGCTCGGCATCCTCGATCGTGACCACCACGCGGTGGCCGGAGGCGCGCAGCATCATCGCGAGATCCGTCGCCCCTGTGAAGTCATCGGCCACTGCTGCGAGCATGCCGTCCCCTCTCTGCCGGCCCGTGCCGGAAGTGCGCTCCGCGCGGGCCGGGTCGGCCACGCCGTGTCTCAGGGATCCTCTCACAGACGCACGGATCAGTGTGAATCGATGGTGCGATAGTTGACAAAGATGGAAACTCTGGCATTGTTATCCCGGTCTGATCCACCCACCACGACAGTGAGGGCCGATGGTGCTCCTTCCACATCCCGACCGTGCCAGGTCTCCGATTCGCATCGCGCTCACGGGCGCCAACGGCGGCTACGGGCGAACATTCCTTGCCCAGCTCGCCTCCACCCCGGAGATCCTTCCCGCCGTGCTCGTCGATCCGGACCTCGACGGTGTCTTCGCCATGCTCGAGGACCTTGGGCTCGCCGGGCGTGCCACCGTCTCCGACACCCCCGAGCGGACCGCGCAGATCGTGGCCGACGGCGGCATCGCCGTGGTCACCGCCGCGGACGGCATCGACTGGGACTCGCTCGACGTGCTTGTCGAAGCCTGCGGGAAGGTTCCCCACGGCACCGCGTACGCGGCCACCGCCCTCGAACGCTCCACCCACGTGGTGATGGTCAGCAAGGAGGTGGACACCGTCGCCGGCGTCGCCCTCCACACCCGGGCCGCGGCCGCGGGGCTCAGCTACCTGCCCGGGGACGGCGACCAGCCCGCGAACCTCCTGCGCCTGCTCGACTGGGTCGCAGCCGTGGGCCTCGACGTCGTCGCCATCGGCAAGGCAGGCGAGTACGACCTGCTCTTCGACCCGGCCAGCGGCACCGTCACCCAGGCCGACGAGACGATCGACGCCCCGCAGCTGCGAGAGCTTCTGCAACTCGGCGACGACGCGCGTGGCACCCTCGACGCCCGCGCCCGGGCCGTCGCCGCCCTGAAGCGCGCCGCCGCGGCGGACTCCTGCGAGATGACCGTTGTCGCCCAGCGCACCGCGACCGTCGCCGACGTCGAGGCCATGCACTACCCCGTCGCCCGCATCGACGAGCTCGCCGACATCTACGCCGCCCGCGAGCACGGCGGGATCCTCACGGCCGACGGAGCGGTGGACGTGTTCAGCGCTCTCCGCCTTCCCGGCGAGGCGAGCTTCGCCGGCGGCGTCTTCGCCGTGGTCCGCACCGGTGATCCCGTCACCTGGGAGGTGCTGCGCGGCAAGGGCCACGTGATCAGCCGCGACGGCCGATACGCCTGCCTCTACTGGCCCTACCACTACATGGGGGTGGAGACGCCTCTGACGGTGCACGCCGCCATCGACCGCCGCTACTCCCCGGTGCCCCGGACGACCACCCTCCTCGCAGCACGCGCCCTGCGCGACCTGCCCGCCGGGACCGAGCTGGCCGTCCACGGTCATCACCACGAGATCGACGGGGTCGCCCCGGTGATGCTCGACGCCACCACCGACGCGACCGCCTACTACCTCCTCGACGGAACCCGCCTGGTGCGTGACCTCCCCGCCGGCGCCCTCCTGCACGAGAGCGACGTCGAGGGCATCGACCCGCTCGCCCGCGACCTTCACCGCGAAGGCCGCGCCGTCACCACGACCACCAAGGAGTGACGCGATGACGCACCACACCCCCCGTCGGACGCCCCTGGCGCTCCGTCCCCGCACCACCCTGGAGCCTGCAATATGAGCATCGAGATCATCGCCCTGATCGGGCTGGTCGCCGTCTTCGCGATCTCGGCCCTGCGCAACGTCCACATGGGCGCGCTCGCACTCGTCTTCTCCTTCCTCATCGGCATTGGCCTGGTAGGGGAGAGTCTGGACGAGGTGCTCGGCGGGTTTCCTGTCGACGCCCTCATCATCCTGCTGGGCATCACCTACCTCTTCGGCCTCGCCCATGAGACCGGCACCATCGACTGGCTGGTGGATCGTTCGCTGGACCTGATCGGCAACCGGGTGGCACTGCTGCCCTGGGGCCTGTGGGCCATTGCGACCTTGATCGCGTGCCTGGGCACCTCCCATGCGGCGTTCGCCGTGGTGCCGATCGCGATGACCCTCGCCCACAGCCACCGCATCAACTCCACGATGATGGGCATCGCGATGAGCTCAGCCATCGTGGGCGGTGCACTTGCGCCCACCTCCATCGTGGGCATCACGGTGATGTCGGTGGCCCGCTCAGCCGACATCCCCTACAACCCGGCCCTGATGTTCGTGCTGTCCATCGGCATCAACGCGCTCGTCGTCGCCGTCGCCTTCTTCATGTTCGGCGGCCGCGAGCTGATCCGCCGCACCCGGGAGGCCGGTGCCGGTGGCACCCCTGTTACGGCCGACGCCGACGGTTCCCTGGGAAGCGGCGGCGTCGCCGTGGCCCAGCAGGTCGACGCCCCGGGTAAGACGGCGCGCAAGACCCTGACCGCGATGCAGATCCTCGTCCTCGTGTCGATCCCGCTGCTGATCGTGTCGTTCTTCCTGCTCACCCTCGCCGAGGTGGACGTCAACCTCGGTGTGGTCGCCCTGGTCATCGCCGTGGCGATCGCACTGATCGATCCGCGCATCGGCAAGTCGGCGATGAAGCGGATCGACTGGAACACGATCCTGCTGCTCGGCGGCATCATCACCTATGTCAGCGTGCTCACCCGTCTCGGCGCGATCGACCAGCTCGGCGAGGCCGCCCGCTCCGTCAGCTCGCCTCTCGTCGCCGCTCTGGTGATCTGCGTGATCGCGGCGCTGGTCTCCGCCTTCGCCTCCACCATCGGCATCATCGGTGCGCTCGTGCCGCTCGCCGTGCCACTGCTGATTCCGGGTGGCGGCCTGGAGATGACCGGGTTCATCTACGCGCTCGCCATCTCCGCCTCCCTCGTGGACTGCGCCCCGTTCGGCACGACGGGGGCCACGATCGTGGCCTCCACCGTCGAGGAGCACCGTGCACGCGTGTACCGCAACCTCACCCGCTGGGGCCTGGCGATGGTCATCATCGGGCCAGTCGTCACGATCGCGACCATGGTGGTGCCGTTCGTCATCACCGGCTAGATGTGATGTCCAGGGAGGTTGGTCAGTCGAGTGACTGGTGGGTGGCCCCCGATAGC
>NZ_JABUXV010000056.1 GCF_014897705.1 Brachybacterium sp. FME24
GCCTTCCCCGAGGGCACGGTGCTGCCGGTTCCTGAGGATGCGACCCCGGGCGACTTCACCGTCGTCGCGACGGATCCTGAGGGCAACGAGGCGACCGACACGCTCGAGGTCACCCCGGCCGATGCTGCCGAGGCCACCCTGGAGGCGTCCTCGCCGGTGCGCGTGGGCGATCAGTCCACCGTGGAGTCCGAGGGCTGGACCCCGAACACCGAGGTCTCCGTGCAGCTGGCCGATGCCGAAGGCAACCCCGTCGGCGATCCGATCACGGTGACCACGGACGAGAACGGTGCCTTCCCCGAGGGCACGGTGCTGCCGGTCCCTGAGGATGCGACCCCGCGCGAGGGATACACCGTCACTGCGGTGGATCCCGAGGGCAATGAGGCCGCCGACACCATCGAGGTCATCGCGGCTGATGCCGAGCTGTTCTCGCTGGACGCGTCGTCGCCGGTTCCGGCCGGTGGGGAGTCGACCCTGGATTCTGCAGGGTGGGCGCCGGGCATCGAGGTCTCCGTGCAGCTGACCGATCCCGAGGGCAACCCCGTCGGCGATCCGATCGCGGTGACCACGGACGAGAACGGTGCCTTCCCCGAGGGCACGGTGCTGCCGGTTCCCGAGG
>NZ_JABUXV010000013.1 GCF_014897705.1 Brachybacterium sp. FME24
AAATAATGGCATCAACAAACAGACACGCTATTGAGATATCAAGCAACACGCGCACTCGGCCGTCCAAACCTTCCGGCTCTTCCGCTCCGAGGCAACCCTTATAACTTAGGGCTTCCGGCCTCCCATGTCAACTCGGTGCTGTGTGATCCACACCTCGCCGGCCTCGGGGAAGGCCTATCGTGCCTGCTCAGCGGCGAAATCTCGGAACAACCTCTCGGCCGCTCCTCGTTCCCGTCGTGCTGGGCACAAGGAAGAACATTACGCAGACCGGGGAGGTGCGTCAAGCCAGAACGGCCTTTCGCGTCGTGTCCCGCGCCACATTCCCACATGGCCTACGAATATGCAGGTCACAGGCATGCGGAGGGGATCCGTGGACTGCCGTTCGACGGCACCGGGTTCCCATCGCTCCCAGGAGGGCGTCTCAGATGTGAGGCACGACCCCGCGATGCAGCGCCACGATCCCTCCCGTGAGGTTGCGGAACTGGGCGCGGTCCAGGCCTGCCTCGAGGAACCAGCCCCGCAGAGCCTCCTGATCCGGCCACTCCAGGATCGACTCGGCCAGGTAGTCATAGGCTTCGGCGCTCGTGGCGACCCGACGGGCCACGGCCGGCAGCGCCCGCAGCAGGTACCGCTGGTACACGGTCCGGAACACAGGGGAGCTCGGGGTCGAGAACTCGCAGACCACCACGCGTCCCCCGGGCTTCACCACTCGGGCCATCTCGTCCAGCGCCTGTCTCGGGTGCTGCACGTTGCGCAGCCCGAAGGAGATGACCGCAGCGTCGAAGGAGTCATCGGCGAAGGGGAGGTGCTGCGCATCGGCGCCGACGAACGGGACGGGGGCTCCGCGCCGCCGGCCTTCCGTCATCATCCCCAAGGAGAAGTCGGCCGCGACCACCCGGGCGCCGGTGCGCGCGATCGCGGCGGAGGACGTCCCGGTACCGGCGGCGAGGTCGAGCACCGTGCCGCCGTCGCGAACATCGAGCGCCTCGACCATCGCTTCGCGCCACATCCTCACCTGGCCCAGTGCGGCGACATCGTTCATGAGGTCATAGCGCTTGGCGATGCTGTCGAACATCCCCGCGACGTCATACGGCTGCTTCTCGAGATCGGCTCGGCTCATGTCCCGATCTTCCCATGCACGAGGCCCGAGCACGGACCGCTCACGGGCGCGCCGAGTTCGCCTGGCAGGATGGGGACGCCTGCCGTCGGAACCGCCGTCGGCGCCGGCCCACGCATCATGAGGAGCAGCCGATGTCCGATGCCCGCACCGTTCGAGCCGACACGATTCGCGGTATGTCGATCCCCCAGGAACTGCTTCCTGCAGACGGTCGGTTCGGGTCCGGCCCCTCCCGCATCCGTGATGAGCAGCTCCAGGCACTCGCCTCGGTCGCCCGCACCGTGCTGGGCACCTCTCACCGCCAGGCACCTGTCAAGCAGCTCGTCGGTCGCATCAGGTCCGGCCTGAGCGAGCTGTTCTCGCTTCCCGAGGGCTATGAGGTGGTCCTGGGCAATGGCGGCTCCACCGCCTTCTGGGATGTCGCCGCCTTCGGCTTGGTCGAGCGCCGCTCCCAGCATCTGGTGCTCGGAGAGTTCTCCCAGAAGTTCGCGACCGAGATCGCTGATGCTCCGCATCTCGGCGATCCGGAGATCATCCGCTCCGCACCCGGCTCCCTCCCGGAGCCGGCAGCCCGCGACGACGTCGACGTCTACGCCTGGCCGCACAACGAGACCTCGACCGGCGTGATGGCCCCCGTGCGTCGGCCCTCCGGTGCGCGCGCGGACCAACTGGTGCTCGTCGACGCGACGTCGGCTGCGGGCGGGGTGATGGTGGATGTCTCCGAGACCGACGCGTACTACTTCGCCCCCCAGAAGGCTTTCGCCTCCGACGGCGGGCTGTGGCTCGGTGTCCTGTCCCCTGCCGCGATCGAGCGCGCCGAACGCCTCGCGACCGACCAGAGTCGTTGGATCCCGTCCTTCCTCTCCCTGACCAGTGCGATCGAGAATTCGCGCAAGGACCAGACCCTGAACACCCCTGCAGTCGCCACGCTCGTGCTGCTGGCTGAGCAGATCGACTGGATCCTTGCCCAGGGCGGGCTCGTCTGGGCTGACGCCCGCACGCGGGCCACCAGTGGGATGCTCCAGGACTGGGCCGCCCGCCGCCCCGAGATCACGCCGTTCGTGAGCGAACCGGCAGCCCGGTCCCAGGTGGTCACCACGCTGGATGTCGACGACGCGGTCGATGCCACCGCGATCACCGCCGCGCTGCGGGCCCACGGCGTCGTCGACATCGAGCCGTACCGGAAGCTCGGCAGGAACCAGCTGCGCATCGCGACCTTCCCGGCGGTCGGCGAGGACGACGTCGACGCGCTCCTGAAGGTTCTGGATCACGTTCTGGACCACAGCGCCTGACCACGTTCGCCGCGCATCATCGCTCAGCACGGCACGGGCCGGGCCACCTCGAGGTGACCCGGCCCGTGCTCTGCGGTGATCCGGCTCCGGCACCCGGATTCCGGACCCGGGTCAATCAGGACGCGAGATGAGTGTCCGACGCAGGAGCGCCGTCGCGTCACGCAGCGTCTGCTGCTCCTGTGGTCCGGCGGCCTCGATCCGGGTACGCAGCCAGGCGTCGCGCTCGGCGCGTCCCTTCAGGACCACCCGCTCCCCCGCCTCGGTGAGCGTCACGCGCACCTGTCTGCCGTCGGCGGGATGGGCGGCGCGGTGCACCAGGCCCTCCCTCTCGAGGCGACCGAGCATCCGAGTCATCACCGGCGGGCTGACATGCTCGAAGTCCGCGATCGTCCCCGGAGTCGAGGCCCCCGAGCGCTGCAGATAGGCCAGCACCGAGTACTGGGAGGCGGAGACATCGTCGGACGCGGTGTGGGAGCGCAGGATGCGCGAGGAGACGAGCAGGACCCGGCGCAGCTCGGCCGCCAGCTCGGCGACCTCGACCTGCCCTTCGTGACCGACGTGCTCGTCGGCCGACAGGGCCGCGGATCCCGGATCCGACGGGAGCCCCGGAACGAGATCGGGAGTCTCGTCCCGCGCGTCCTGCCGCTCCTGTTCCGTCACAGCAGCAGACCCTCGATCGCCCCGCGGAGGAAGTAGGCGACGAACAGTGCGGCGATGACATACATCAGCCAGTGCACCTCGCGCGCCTTCCCGCGCACCACCCGGATGAGGACGTACATGAGGAACCCGGCGCCCATTCCGACCGTGATCGAGTAGGCGAACGGCATGAGGATGATCGTGAGGAACGCCGGCAGCGCGATCTCCACGTCCGAGAAGTCAATCTCGCTGACCTGGGTCATCATGAGGAAGCCGACCATCACCAGCGCCGGCGTCGCGGCCTCGTACGGCACCAGGCCCACCAGCGGTGACAGGAACGTCGTCAGCAGGAAGGCGATGCCGACCACGACGGAGGCGAGGCCCGTGCGAGCTCCCTCCGCGACGCCCGAGGTGGATTCGACGAAGCTCGTGTTCGAGGACACGCCCCCGAGCCCGCCGGCGATAGCGCCGATCGAATCCACGACGAGGATGCGCTGGGAGTTCTCGATGTCACCGGTCTCGTCCACAAGGTCGGCGCCGCTGCCGACAGCGACCATCGTGCCCATGGTGTCGAAGAAATCGGCCAGCAGCAGGGAGAACACGATGACGATCGCACCGATTCCTCCGGCGGCCGTGATGCCCCCGATCGGGTCGACCGTGAACAGGGTCGCGAAATCGGGGACCTGGATCGGGAACTCGGTCAGAGCGGGGACGTTCATCGCCCACCCTCCGGGATTCCCGGCTCCGGACCCATCGGCCGGGGCGAAGGCACCGAGCCTCATCACCTGCTCGATGATGATCGAGAGCACGGTGGCGGAGACGATCGCGATGAGGATCGAGCCGGGGACCTTGCGCACCCAGAGGACGAACATGAGCAGCAGACCGGCCACGAACACGAAGGTCGGCCACCCGGTGAGCGAGCCGTCATTGCCCAACTGCACCGGGGTCCCGGCCGCGGTGGTCACGAACTTGGCATTGAACAGCCCCAGGAAGGCGATGAACAGACCGATGCCCACGGCGATCGCAGTCTTGAGGAACGGCGGCACGGCGTTGAACACCGCCCGACGGAAGCCGGTGAGCACGAGGATCAGGATGACGACGCCCTCGAGGACGACCAGGCCCATCGCCCCGCCCCATGTCATCCCTGGCAGCGGCACCACGGAGTACGCGACGTACGCATTGAGGCCCAGACCGGTCGCCAGCGCCAAGGGAAATTTGGCCCACGCGCCCATGAAGATGCTCAGCAGGCCTGCGATCAGGGCGGTGCCCGCGGCGACCGCCGGCAGATTAGGCTCGGACCCTCCGCCCAGGAACTGGCCGGTCGAGTCGGGAACAGTGCCGATGATCAGCGGATTCAGCACGACGATGTAGCACATCGAGAAGAACGTGACCAAGCCTCCGCGGATCTCACGAGGCACGGTCGACCCGCGCTCGGTGATCCGGAAGAACCGATCGAATCCGTGGCGCGGCGTCGGGGCCGTCAGGGAGGGGGACGAGGAGGGGTCGGCCTTCTGCATGAAAGCGATCGTATCCGGCGGTGCACCGCCCGGTCGCGCCGGGCCCCCGGCATCAGCTGTGAGGTACGACCGGGTTCTCGGTCTCGAGGAAGCGCGCGTACCGGTAGTAGTCGGCGAGCTCGAGACGGGTGGCGGCAGCTTCGTCGATCACGACGGTGACATCCGGGTGCAGCTGGAGGCTGGTCGCGGGCCAGCGGGCGCTGATCGCTCCCTCGACGAGCTGGGCGACGGCCTCGGCCTTGCCCTCCCCCGAGGCGGTCAGCACGATCGACCGTGCTTCGCGGATCGTCCCGAGCCCCTGACTCAGTGCGCGGACAGGGACGTCCTCGGCGCGGTCGAAGAAGCGCGCGTTGTCGGCGATGGTCCGACGGGTCAGGCCGATCACGCGTGTCCGGGATGCGAGGGAGCTGCCAGGCTCGTTGAACGCGATGTGGCCGTTCGAGCCGATCCCGAGGATCTGCAGGTCGATGCCCCCGGCCTCGGTGATCCGACGGTCGTAGGCGGCGGCTTCGGCGGCCGGGTCATCGGCGGCGCCGTCCGGCGAGAGCACCGCCGCATCGTCGATGTCGACGGAGCTGGTGAAGTTCTCCCGGATGAAGCGATGGTAGCTCTGCTCATGCCCGAGGGGCAGGCCCACGTACTCATCGAGCAGGAAGGCGCGGGATCCGGCGAAGGAGAGCCCCTCCTCGCGGTGGCGTCGGATCAGCTCGGCGTAGGCGGGGACCGGAGAGGACCCCGTGGCCAGCCCGAGGATCGCGCCAGAGGCACCGGCAGATCGCACCGTCCGCTCGAAGACGTCGGCGACGGCGTTCGCACCTGCGGCCGCGTCCGTGACGATGTGGATCTCCATGAGGTCCTTCCCTCCCGGCCCGCCCGCTGCGTCGGCAACGAGAACGATGGCCGTACATGCTCGTTCATTGGCTGAAACGAGCATACTCGGTCACGCGGAGGGTGCGCGCATCGCTCGCACCCGGTACGTGTTCTCTCACATGCGCTGAGGCACCGCCACGCAGTGCGTGACGGTGCCTCAACGGTGATCGGGAGGCCGCCGCTCAGGGGGCGACTCCCGGTCCGATCACTTCTTCTTGCCGGAATTCGCCGCGTACTCGAAGGCCGCGCGCGGCGTCGAGGACTGCGGAATGCCGATGATGTCGCGACGGGAGACCAGCGTGGTCGCCCAGCCGGCGACCACGGCGGCCTTGCGACCGAGCGTCGGCATCGCGTACACGTGGTAGGCGCGGGCCATGGCCCACGCGGGCAGGCCCCGGATGTCGAGCTCCTTGTCGGCCAGGTTGATGCGGCCGACGCCCTTGTACATGCCCAGGGTCGCCATGACGCCGAGGTTCTTGTGGTAGTAGTCCACCAGCGGCCGGCCCTGCACGGAGCGTGCGATGTTGTCGGCGACTCGCTTGCCCTGACGGGTGGCGTGCTGAGCGTTCGGCGGGCAGAACTTGCCCTCGCCCGAAGCCAGATCCGGCACGGCGGCGCAGTCGCCACCGGCGAACACATTGTCCAGCGAACCGTCAGGACCGTTGACTCGCAGATCGGCCAGTGCCTCGAGCTTGCCCATCATCGGGCCGCGCTCGGAGATGACCGGCAGGTCGGAGGCATCGGAGTCGCCGAGCACCGGGTTGGGCTTCACCCCGGCGTTCCACACCAGCAGGCCGGTCTCGAACTCGTCGCCATCGCTGGTCTTGATGAGACCGTCCTCGGCGGAGTTGAGGAACGTCTCCAGCTTGACCTCGATGCCGCGCTCGCGCAGCTGATTGAGCACGTAGGCGCGCTGGTCCTCGGTGAGCTCGGGGAACACGAACGGCGCCGCGTCGATGAGCACGAAGCGGATATCCGAGGCGTGCAGATCCGGGTAGTAGCGCAGGGCGTCGCGAACCATGTCCTCGGTCTCGGCGATCGCCTCGCCGCCGGCGAAGCCGCCACCGATGAAGGTGAAGGTGAGCAGGCGCTTGCGGATCTTCGGATCCTTGGTGGAGGCGGCCTCGGCGAGGTTGGCGAGGATGCGGTCGCGCACGGCCACTGCCTCCTCGACCTGCTTGAATCCGATGGCGTTCTCTGCGAGGCCCGGGATGGGCAGCAGGCGCGGAACAGCACCGAGACCGACGACCAGGTAGTCGTAGGCGATCTCGAGCTGGACATCTTCCTCGGTGGTCACCACGACAGTGTTGTCCGCGCTGCGGATCTGGGAGACGGAACCGGTGACGACCTTGGCGCCCGCGAGGACCTTGCGCAGCGGCGCGAGGACATTGCGGGGGTCGATGCTGCCGGCGCCGACCTCGGGGAGGAAGGGGGCGTAGGTCATGTAGGGCCGAGGGTCGACGACCGTGATCGCGACCTCGGAGCCGAGGGTCTTGCGCAGGTCGGACGCAGTCGTCAGGCCGACGGAACCGCCGCCGAGGATCAGGACATGGGGCTTACCGCCGAAAGTGGTGTTCATAGGCCACAGCCTAGAACCGTGAGGCCGTTCAGACAAAAACGATGCGCTCCGTGGACGAGCACGGCGATCTCGATGCCCCGGCCCTCCGCACGCACTGCGGGTGGGTCGGAGCGCGCTTCCGGCTCAGGCCACGCGGTCCAGCAGGTCCAGGGCGATCCCGTCGAGGATGTCGTGCTCGCTGGTGCGGGTGTCGGTGATGCCGGAGGCCGCTGCGACCCGTTGCATGATCCGTGACCAGATCAGAGCCCCGGCCCCGATCACATCGATGCGCCCCGGGTGGATCAGTCGGTGCGAGGCGCGCTGCTCCCGGGTCTGGGAGAGGAGGTCGCGACAGAGCCGCTCGACCTCCTCGATCCGCAGACGCGCCCCATGGGTGACGTCGGGCCGATACTCCTCCAACCCCAGAGCCACTCCCGTGACGGTGGTCACAGTTCCGGCGACCCCGACGAGGGCGGAAGCCTGCTCGAGGGGCACCACCGCCGCAGCCTGGTCCAGGAGCGCATCGACGTCCGCGGTGGCCGCGGCCACCTCGGCGGCCGTCGGCGGGTCCGTGGCCAGGTGTCGTTCGGTCAGACGCACCGACCCGATATTCATGCTGATCCGATGCGAGGGAGTCTCGGTGCCGAGCACCAGTTCCGTCGAGCCGCCGCCGATGTCGACCACCAGGCGCGGGCCCTCGGGCAGGTCACCGACAGTGCTGACGGCGCCCCGGAACGAGAGCGCCGCCTCCTCGTCGCCCGTGATCACCTCCGGCGTCACGCCGAGGATCTCGCGGATGCCCTCGATGAAATCGTCGCGATTGGAGGCATCGCGGGTCGCGGAGGTGGCGACGAAGCGCACATCGCTCGGGGCGACCCCATGATGCTCGATCAGCTGCTGGTACCTGCGCGCGGCATCCAGTGTGCGCTCGATCGCCACCGGATCGAAGCGTCCGGTGCGGTCCACGTCGAGGCCGAGGCGGACCATCTCGAGGTGACGTTCCAGGTCGATGAGCACGCCCGTGCCCTCCTCACGACGGGCGATCAGCAGCCGGATGGAATTGGTCCCGCAGTCGATGGCGGCAACGGGGGCACTCCCGGGCGCGCCTTCCGCTCCGGTCGGTTTCACAGGCTCCGCGAGCTCCGCTGTTCCGCAACGGCACACCAGCTGCGGAAGGACGCCGTCGATGGTCGCGAGGACCTCGTCGGCCACGGGGTTGATGCCCGGGCCCTCGGCGAGTGCCTGACCGGCAAGGGCGTGGAGGCACTTCACGCGCGTGGGCATGCCCCCGGCGCTGACGTGGTCGACCTCCTCCGCCTCACCGACCTCCTCGCGGCGGGCCAGATAGCGCTCATGGGCACGCTGGTAGCCGGTGGCGAGCTCGTCGTCCGTGGCGAGCCGTTCGGTCAGCTCCGCCATCAGGCCGCCGGACTCGAGGCGGGAGATCTCCAGGGTCAGCCACGGAAGGGTGAGGTAGAGCGAGGTGGGGAACGGCGTGCCGTCCTCCAGGCGAGGGGCGGTGCGGACCACGGCAGGGCGACCGCATCCGCAGCGGCGCGCGATGGAGACCACGCCGCGCATGTCCCGGCCGAGCTGCTCCCGCATCACCTCGAGATCGTGCTCGGTCGCCGGGGACTCGAAGGGAAGGGGCGCAAGTGCAGTCACTGGTCGGGATCCTGATCGGTGGGTTCGTCGGCGGGGTCCTCGTCGGAGACGTCCTCCTCGGTGGAGCCCGTCTCGTCGGGGATGTCATCGGGGGTCAGGCGGCTGGCTCCTTCGACACTCTTCCAGAGCGTCGAGAACCATTCGCCTTCCTGTGCCTGCTCGGCGGCCTGCTCGGCCTCCGTGAGCGGGACGTCCTGCCCGGAGGTATCGGTGAGGCGGTACTGGGTCTCCCCCGGCATCGCGAAGAGCAGCCGCTCCCTTGCGCGGGCGGCCACGAAGGCCGGGTCCTCCCAGCGGGAGACCTGCTTGCGCAGGGACTCCACGTCGCTCTCCTGCTGGTTCACCGTGGCGTGCAGCTCCGAGAGCTGCTGGCGCTGGGCGACGTACGAATTCACGGTCGGGACCAGGGCTGCCAGGGCGATCACCACCAGGGCGACGAGTGCAAGCGTGCGCCGGGTGATGGTGACACCGGGGCCGTCCCCCTCCGGGCCGCGCGGAGTCGTGCTGCGAGGGCGGGACGCGGCGGCCGGGCCGCGGTTGCGCGAGGCGGAACTCCCCTTCGCGGTGGTGCGGGATGTCGCGGCGGCAGGGCGTGCGGACGGCCTCGCGGCGGGACGGCGGGCCCCCGACGCAGAGACCGGGCGCCTCGCTGATCGCGGGGCGCCCGGTCGTCTGCTGCTCATGCTCCGAGGTTACAACCTCAGGCTGAGATCTCAGGCGGTGAAACGCGTGAACCGGGGAAATGCTGAAGCGCCGGCGTAGCGCGCGGCGTCGCCCAGCTCCTCCTCGATGCGCAGCAACTGGTTGTACTTCGCCACGCGCTCGCCACGGGCGGGGGCGCCCGACTTGATCTGGCCGCAGTTGGTGGCCACGGCGAGGTCGGCGATGGTGGTGTCCTCGGTCTCACCGGAGCGGTGGGACATCATGGCCTTGAAGCCCGCACGATGCGCGAGGTCCACGGCGTCGAGGGTCTCGGAGAGAGAACCGATCTGGTTGACCTTCACCAGCAGCGCGTTGGCGGAGCCCTCGGTGATCCCGCGGCCAAGGCGCTCCGGGTTGGTGACGAACAGGTCGTCGCCGACGAGCTGGGTCTTGGCGCCGACACGCTCGGTCATGGCCTTCCAGCCCTCCCAGTCGTCCTCGTCCAGCGGGTCCTCGATGGAGACCAGGGGGTACGCGTCGACGAGCTCGGCGTAGTAGTCGATCATCTGGGCGGAGGTCTTCTTCTCGCCCTCGAAGGTGTAGGAACCGTCCTCGAAGAACTCGGAGGCCGCGACGTCCAGCGCCAGGGCCACGTCCTTACCGGCCTCGAAGCCTGCCCGGCCGATGGCTTCGACGATGAGGTCGAGGGCCGCACGGTTGGAGTCGAGGTTCGGGGCGAAGCCGCCCTCGTCACCGAGTCCGGTGGCCAGTCCGCGCTCCTTGAGCACGGACTTCAGCGCGTGGTAGACCTCCGCGCCGACCCGCATCGCCTCGGCGAAGGAGTCCGTACCGATCGGGGCGATCATGAACTCCTGGATGTCGACGTTGGAGTCCGCGTGGGAACCACCGTTGAGGATGTTCATCATCGGAACGGGCAGGATGTGCGCGTTCGGGCCGCCGACGTACTGGTACAGCGGCACACCGGCGGAGTCGGCGGCGGCGCGGGCCACGGCCAGGGAGACGCCGAGGATCGCATTGGCGCCCAGGGCCCCCTTGTTCTCGGTGCCATCGGCCTCGAGCATGACCTGGTCGATCGCGCGCTGCTCCTGGACATCCATGCCCAGGATCTTCGGCTGGATGTCGGTGATGACCGCGGAAACGGCCTCCTCAACACCCTTGCCGAGGTAACGGGACGTGTCCCCGTCGCGACGCTCGACGGCCTCGAAGGCTCCGGTCGAAGCGCCGGAGGGCACCGCGGCGCGTGCCACGATGCCATCGGTCAGGAGGATCTCCACCTCGACGGTGGGGTTGCCTCGCGAATCGAGGATCTCGCGGGCGTGAACGGCATCGATCAGAGCTGCCATGGGCTGTTCCTTCCTTCAGGAGAAGAGCGGTCACGGCCGGTCGGCGCTGACCGTCCACCAGCCAGTCTAGGCGCTCGGGCCGCTCTCGCCCGACAGGGTGTCACCAGCCGGGCTCTCCGGGGCGGTCTCGGTGACGCTCGTGCGCATCCGCGCGAGCAGGGCGCGCAGGGCTGTCTCGGGGTCGTCGTCACGGGCCTCGGCCGCGATGACGAGATCCAGCAGGGCGCGGCCGATGTCGCCGCCCCAGTGCTCGGCGTCCGCGGACCCGGCGGCCTCATCAGCGGCGGCCAGCAGCTCCTCGAGCCTGCCGTCGGACCGTGCCCGGTGAACCACCTTGGCGGCGGTCTGCAGGGCAGGCAGCTGCGCGGGGATACCGTCGAACCAACCCCGGTGGCCGACTCCGGCCGCCGTGCGCTCGCTCGCCTTGACCGCATGCCACTGGGCGATGATCTCCTCGACATCGCCGGGGTCCGCGAGCGCCTGGTCGCGGCTACGACCGAAGACATGGGGGTTGCGCCGCTCCATCTTGGCGACGAAGGCTCGGGCCACGTCGTCGACGTCCCAGGCGGGAACCTCCTCCTGCCCCATACGGGCATGGAAGAGGATCTGGAAGAGAAGGTCACCGAGCTCGTCGGCCAACGCCCCGGGTCCGTGGGCCGACGGGTCGTCGATCACCTCGAGCACCTCGTGACTCTCCTCGAGCAGGTAGCGCGCGAGGGAGGCGTGGGTCTGCTGGTGCGTCCAAGCGTCCCCGTCGGCCGCGCGCAGGGCTTCCATCACCTCCACCGCTCTGAGCAGTTCGCGCCCGGGGCGCCGGTCAGGCGAGGGCTCGGTGGCGTCGGGGGGCTGCTGAGCATCGGTCACGGGAGCGAGGCTACTGCGCCGAGCCCGTCCCTGGGGCCCGCACCGAGACCGATGGCTGCTCCTTCCCGAGGCTCTCGTCAGCTCCTCGCCGCCGAGGATCCCGCTCCTTGCGGGGCCTGCGCCATCGCGTCGGCGGCTGCGGGGACGAGCGTGCGCAGCACCTCGCGCGCCCACGCCAACAGCTCGTGATCGCGCAGCTCGGTGCCCCCGAAATGCGAGGTGGTGGGCCGTGGCACCAGCACCTGCCGAATGGCCGGCTTCAGCATCGTGCCCGGGTAGAGGCGCTTCATACGCATCGCCGCGGAGTCCGGGACCTCGAGGTGGGCGAAACGGATCATCTTCCCCTGGGCCTGGACCTCGTCGACGCCGACAGCGCGGGCGTCGATGCGGAACCGTGCCACGTCCAACAGCACCTCGACCGGTTCGGGTGGGGCGCCGTAGCGGTCCATGAGCTCTGCGCGGATCTGCTCGATCTCGGAGATCTCCCGCACGGCGGAGAGCTTCGCGTAGGCCTCCAGCCGCAGCCGCTCGGACCCGATGTAGTCATGGGGGACGTGCGCGTCCAGGGGCAGCTCGACCCGGATCTCCTTCTCGGGAGCGGAGCTCTCGCCCCGGAAGGCGGCGACCGCCTCCCCCACCATGCGCACGTACAGGTCGAAACCGACCCCGGCGATGTGGCCGGACTGCTCGCCGCCCAGCAGGTTGCCGGCGCCGCGGATCTCGAGGTCCTTCATCGCGACCTTCATCCCGGCGCCCAGGTCGGTGTTGGTGGCCAGCGTGGTGAGCCGGTCGTGCGCGAGCTCCGTGAGCGGCTTGGTCGCGTTGTAGAGGAAGTACGCGTAGGCGCGCTCGCTCGAGCGTCCGACGCGCCCGCGCAGCTGGTGCAGCTGGGACAGGCCGAACTTGTCGGCGTTCTCGACGATCAGGGTGTTGGCGTTGGCGATGTCCAGCCCGGTCTCGACGATGGTGGTGCACACCAGCACGTCGAAGTCGCGTTCCCAGAAGTCGACGATGACCCGCTCGAGCTGGGCCTCGTTCATCTTGCCGTGCGCGACCTGGACGCGAGCGTCGGGCACCAGCTCACGCAGGTGCGCGGCGACGCGGTCGATGTCCTCGACCCGGTTGTGGATGTAGAACACCTGCCCCTCGCGCAGCAGCTCCCGACGAATGGCGGCGGTGACCTGCTTGTCCTCCTGCGCGCCGACATAGGTGAGCACGGGGTGGCGTTCTTCGGGCGGGGTGGCCAGGATCGACATCTCCCGAATACCGGTGACGGCCATCTCCAGCGTGCGCGGGATCGGGGTGGCGGACATCGCCAGGACGTCCACGTCGGTGCGCAGCGCCTTGAGCGTCTCCTTGTGCTCGACGCCGAAGCGCTGCTCCTCGTCGACGATCAGCAGGCCCAGGTCCTTGAACCGCACCTGCCCCGTCAGCAGACGATGGGTGCCGATGACGATGTCGACGCTGCCGTCGGCGATCCCCTCGATGGTCTGCTGCGAATCCGCGGGGCTCTGGAAGCGCGAGAGGCCGCGCACGGTGATCGGGAAGCCGGTGTAGCGCTCGGTGAAGGTGTCCAGGTGCTGCTGGGCCAGCAGCGTGGTCGGGGCGAGGATGGCGACCTGCTTGCCGTCCTGCACGGCCTTGAAGGCAGCGCGCACCGCGATCTCGGTCTTGCCGTAGCCGACGTCGCCGAGGATCAGGCGATCCATGGGGACGGTCTTCTCCATGTCGGACTTGACGTCGTCGATGGTGACGAGCTGGTCCGGGGTCTCGACGAACTCGAAGGCGTCCTCGAGCTCGCGCTGCCACGGAGTGTCGGGGCCGAAGGAGTGCCCGGGAGCTGACTGGCGGGCCGAGTACAGGCGCACCAGCTCGTCGGCGATCTCGCGGATCGCCTTGCGGGCACGGGACTTGGTCTTGGCCCAGTCGGAGCCGCCCATGCGGTTGACGCTGGGGTCCTCGCCGCCGACGTACTTGGTGACCTGGTCGAGCTGATCGCTGGGGACGTACAGACGATCCCCGGGCTGACCCTTCTTGGAGGCCGCGTACTCGATGACCAGGTACTCGCGGGTGGTGCGCTTGGCCCCGGTACCGACGGTGCGGCTGGTCATCTCGACGAAGCGGCCGACACCGTGGTGGGCGTGGACGACGTGGTCGCCCGGGCGCAGCTGGAGGGGATCGACGACGTTGCGCCGCCGAGAGGACATCTTGCGCTCCTCGCCGCGCCGCGCACCGGATTTGCCGGTGAGATCCCGCTCGGAGGCGAGGATCAGCTTCAGGTCATCCGCGATGAGCCCATCGGGGAACGGGCCGACGGTGACCACGGCCTCGCCCGGATCGACCGGGCCCTCGAGGTCCGTGGCGAAGACCGCCGGCATCCCCTCGGCGCGGAGGTTCTCGGTGACGTGCCGCGCTCCGCCGCTGCCGACCATCGTGGCCACGATGCTCCAGCCGTCCTGGCGCCGCTTCTCGAGGTCCTTGGCCGCATCCCCTGGCTTGCCCGAGTAGCCGGGGTGGGTGTGCGAGGTGGTGGTGAGGTCGGCGTCCAGGCCGAAAGCGGCCAGGGTGAACCAGGGGCGGCCCCCGTCGCGGGCATGAGCCTTGGCCTCCGAGAGCGGGACGAAGCTGGCGGCGCCCACGTCGATCGGGAGGCCACCACCGGCGGCGGCGCTGGACCAGGCTGCGGCCAGGAACTCGTCCGTCGTGGCGACCAGCTCATCGGCGCGCGCACGGGTCTTCTCCGGGTCCAGGATCAGGAACCGCGCCTGCGCGGGGAGGGCTTCGGCGACCTGCTCCATCCCGTCGACGAGGACCGGGCTGAGGGACTCCATGCCATCGGCGGCGATGCCGTCGGCGATGCGCAGCAGCAGGTCACGCACGCCGGGCAGATCTTCCGCCCGGGCGCGGGCGCGCTCGCGCACCTCCGGGGTCAGGAGGATCTCGCGGCAGGGCGGGGCCTCGAGTCCGCGCGTTGCCGGGTCCAGCGATCGCTGGTCGGCGACCGAGAAGTACCGGACGTCGTCGATCTCGTCGCCGAAGAGGTCCACGCGCACCGGATGCGGCTCGGTGGGCGGGAAGACATCGAGGATGCCGCCGCGCACGGCGAACTCCCCGCGCTTCTCGACCATGTCGACGCGCACGTAGGCAGCGTCGACGAGGTCGCGGACGATGTCGTCGAGCGGGTAGGTGTCCCCGACCGCAGCGCGCACCGGGCGCAGATCGCCCAGACCCTTCGCGATCGGCTGCAGCAGTGAGCGCACGGGCATCAGCAGCACGTGCACCGGGTCCTCGGACTCGGGATGCGCGAGGCGACGCAGGGTCGCCAGTCGCTTGGCGACGGTGTCGGCGCGCGGGGACAGCCGCTCGTGCGGGAGGGTCTCCCAGGCGGGCAGCTCGGCGACGTGCTCGGTGCCGATGAGCGAGGACAGCGCGGAACGCAGGTCCTCGAGGGCGCGGGTGGTGGGGGTGACCACGACGAGCGGGTGCTCGGCGGTGGCCTGCCGTGCGAGATCGGCGACGACGAAGGGGAACAGGCCGGTCGCGGCGACGATGCTGCCCCCGTCCCCCGTGCTCGAACCGTCCTCGACGAGGGCACGCACGGCGGTGAGGTCACGACCCGCGGCCAGCTGGTCGAGCAACGGGTGCAGGGGGGCGCGCGTGGGTGTGGCGCTGGGGTGGTTCGTGGTCATCGTGTCTCTCGGGAGTGGAAGCGCTGCTGGGCGGTGGTGAGCCCCTCGAGGATCACGGACTCCACAGCGTCGGCGGCGTCGGCGATCAGCAGATCGAGGGTCTTGCGCTCGGAGGCGGCGAAGGGGGCCAGCACGTGGTCGGCGGTGTCGCCCCTGCCGGACGGGCGGCCGACGCCGACCCGCACCCGCAGGTAGTCCTTGGTGCCCAGGGCCCTGGTGATGTCACGCAGGCCGTTGTGGCCGCCTTCGCCGCCGCCGATCTTCAACCGGATCCCATCGAAGGGGATGTCGACCTCGTCGTGCACCACGACGACCCTCTCCGGCGGAATGTCGTAGTAGGCGGCCAGTGCCTTCACCGGGCCACCGGAGACGTTCATGTACGTGGTGGTCTTGGCGAGGATCACGCGCTCATCGGAGCCGGGCGTGCCGAGGCGACCCTCGATCACGACGGCCTGGGCACGGCGGGCGGCGGCGAAACGTCCACCGGAGGCGCCGGCGATGTGGTCCAGCACCATCTGGCCGATGTTGTGTCGGGTCGCGGCGTACTTCGCGCCGGGGTTGCCGAGCCCCACGACCAGGTATGGGCCGGGACGTCGTGCGCTCACGGTCATGGACTGCTCCTCGCTGCAGCGTCGACGCCGCCCCGGATCTGGTGTCCGGCCCGGCCTGGTCCCGGCCGACGCGCGGACGGCCTCGAACACCGTACCGGGGCGCCGCGCAGTGCGCGACGCCCCGGGGCCATGGGTGTGAGGAAAGGAGCGGACGATGGCACCTCAGGGCGCCGCACAGCCGCTCGCAGGGGTCACTCCTGCTCGGAGGATTCCTCGGTGCTCTCCGCGGCGGCGCCCTCGGACTCCTCGTCCTCGGTCTCCTGGACGCGGGGAAGCGCGACGCTGACGACGAGGATCTCGGCGTCCGTGACCAGCTCGGTGTTCTTCGGCAGCGTGACGTCACCGGCGAAGAGCTGGTAGCCCTCCTCGGTGCCCTCGACGTCGATCTCGATGTGCTCTGGGACGTGGAGCGCATCGACGGAGAGGACGAGCACCTGCAGGTCGACGAAGGCGTCGGCCGGGGCGACGGGCGCGCCGGTGAGGACGACGGGGATGTCGACCTCGACCTTCTCGCCCTTGCGGACGGTGATCAGGTCGAGGTGGGTCAGGGAACGCTTCAGCGGGTGGCGCTGGATCTCCTTGATCAGCGCCAGGTGCTGGGAACCGTCGGCCAGCGACAGCTCGAGCAGAGCGTTGGGGTTACGGGCGGCCAGCGCCGTCGCGTGACCGGGCAGCGAGAGGTGGAGGGGTGCCTCGCCGTGGCCGTACAGGACGGCGGGGACGCGGCTATCGGCGCGGATGCGGCGGGCAGCGCCCTTGCCGAAGTCCTCGCGCAGTTCGACGTTCAGCTTCTCAGCCATGGTGGTGCTCCTCGTGGATACGGTTGCTCGACGGTGAGCGACGCCACGGGGCACAGGAGGCATCCTCCTGATATCCGCACCGCGTCGATCACGGAGGGGCTGAGCCCGTTCCCTCGCCGAAGTGACGAGGCGACACTAGCACGCGCACGCGCTCGATCAGGAGGGGACGTGACGCCCGTCGCCGGGCCCTGCCGAGCCTGCTGGTCGCTCCGAGTCGTGCAGGCGCCGGCGTCCGCACGCACCGTGTGACCGCGAAAGGACCGCATCCCGGAGGACACGGTCCTTTCGTGGTGGAGCGCACGATGTCACGAGGGCGATTCGTCTGCCGCACTCGAGGTCCGGCGTGCGTCCTGCTCAGCTGCGCGTCGGGCTCTCCAGCGAGCGGTCTCCTCCTCCGCGTCCCGTCGGGCTCTCCTGCCCCACACTCCGCCCAGAAAGGCTCCCAAGAGGACCATTGCCCCGACGATCACCGCGTTCAACACGATCTGAACCTCATCCCTCGCTGGACCGCCCGACCTCCTACCGCTCGCAAACTCGCAGTACGTCGATCAGACCCCACAGAACCGCCCGACCTCCTACCGCTCGCAAGCTCGCAGTACGTCGATCAGACCCCACAGAACCGCCCGACCTCCTACCGCTCGCAAGCTCGCAGTACGTCGATCAGACCCCACAGAACCGCCCGACCTCCTACCGCTCGCAAACTCGCAGTACGTCGATCAGACCCCACAGAACCGCCCGACCTCCTACCGCTCGCAAGCTCGCAGTACGTCGATCAGACCCCACAGAACCGCCCGACCTCCTACCGCTCGCAAGCTCGCAGTACGTCGATCAGACCTCACCATCGAAGAGGCTGGTGACCGAGCCGTCGTCGAAGACTGCTCGGATGGCGCGGGCCAGGAGCGGAGCGATCGACAGCTGGGTGAGGCGATCGAACTGCTTCTCGGGCGGGATCGGGAGCGTATTGGTGCAGACCACCTCGCGCACGGAGCTGGCCTCCAGGCGCTCGGTGGCGGGATCCGAGAGGATCGCGTGCGTGGTGGCGATGACGACGGAGTTCGCACCGTTGGCGATCAGCGCGTCGGCAGCCTGCACGATGGTGCCGGCGGTGTCGATCATGTCGTCGACCAGGACGCAGGTCTTCCCGGTGACGTCACCGATCACGCGCTTGGCGACGGCCTGGTTGGGCCGCGTGGAATCGCGGGACTTGTGGATGAACGCCAGGTTCACGCCGCCGAGCTTCTTGGCCCACTGCTCCGCGACACGGATGCGGCCGGCGTCCGGGGAGACCACGGCCATGTCCTCGTGACCGTACTTCTCCTGGATGTACTCCGCGAGGATCGGCAGCGCCATCAGGTGGTCCAGCGGGCGGTTGAAGTAGCCCTGCACCTGAGGGGCGTGGAGATCGACCGAGATCATGCGGTCCATCCCTGCGGTCTCGTACATGTCCGCGACCAGGCGGGCGGAGATCGGCTCACGGCCGCGGTGCTTCTTGTCCTGGCGGGCGTACGGGAAGCTCGGGGCGATGGCGGTGATCCGCTTGGCCGACGCGCGCTTGAGCGCATCGATCATGATCAGGTGCTCCATCACCCAGGTGTTGATGGGGGCGGGGTGGGACTGCAGCACGAAGACATCGGTGCCGCGCACGGACTCCCCGTAGCGCACGTAGATCTCGCCGTTGGCGAAGTCCCAGGCGTCCATCGGCAGGATCTCGACGCCGAGCTCGTCGGCGACTTCCTGGGCAAGGACCGGGTGGGCCCTTCCGGAGGCGAGGACCAGGCGCTTCTCCCCCGTGGTGACGATTCCGCTCATCGCTGCTCGTGCTCCTTGTGCTCTTCGGCGACAGATCCTGCAGGCGCATCGGCAGCGGACCGGTCCTCGGTACCCAGGGCGGCACGAGCCGCATCCTCGGCCGCGGTCCCCGCACGGCGTCGCAGGGTCCATCCTTCCATGTTCCGCTGCGAGACTGCGTTCACGGCCAGTGCGCCCGGCGGGACATCCTTGCGCACCGTGGTGCCTGCCCCGGTGGCCGCACCGTCGCCGATGGTGATCGGGGCGACCAGCACGTTGTCGGAACCCACTCGCACGTGCTTGCCGACCGTCGTGCGGTGCTTGGTCACACCGTCGTAGTTGGCGAAGATCGTGGCCGCACCGATGTTGGTGCCCTCCCCGATCTCGGCGTCGCCGACGTAACTGAGGTGGGGGACCTTCGCGCCCTCCCCGATCCTCGAGTTCTTGGTCTCCACGAAACCGCCGATCTTGCCCTTCGCGCCGAGATCGGTGCCCGCGCGCAGGTACGAGAAGGGGCCGACTGTCGCGTTCGCGCCGATCACGGCGAGAACCGCATGGGAACGGACCACCTCGGCACCTGCGCCGACCTCGGTGTCACGCAGCGTGCAGTCCGGGCCGATGACGGCTTCGGTACCGATGTCGGTGGCACCGTGAAGCTGCACCCCGGAAAGGATCACGGCGTCCTGGGCGATCGAGACATCGGCATCGATCCACGTCGTGGAGGGGTCGACGAGGGTGACCCCGGCGCGCATGTGGCGTTCGAGGGTGCGTCGGTTCATCTCGGCGCCGAGCTGGGCCAGCTGGACGCGATCGTTGACGCCCTCGACCATCATCACGTCCTGCGTGACGACGGCGCGCACGGATCGGCCGTCGGCACGGGCGATGGACAGCACGTCGGTGAGGTACATCTCGCCCTGCGCGTTGTCGGTGCCGATACGGCCCAGCGCGTCCCGCAGGACGGCGAGGTCGAAGGCGTAGATGCCGGAGTTGATCTCGTCGATGGCGCGCTGCTCGTCGCTGGCGTCCTTGTGTTCGACGATGCCGTGCACCTCGGATCCGTCGTCGCTGCGCAGGATCCGGCCGTAGCCGGAGGGGTCGGGAACCCGAGCGGTGAGCACGGTGACCGCGGCGCCCTCGGCCTCGTGGGCGCCGACCAGTTCGCGCAGGGTGGCCGGGTCCAGCAACGGCACATCGCCGTAGGTCACCAACACGGTGCCCTCGGTCGCGGTGACCTGCTCGAGACCGCACTGGACAGCGCGACCGGTACCGGGGACCTCGTCCTGGTCGGCGACGGTGACCTCCGAGGCGTGTTCGGCGAGGTGCGCGGCGACCCGATCCCGCTCGTGGCGCAGGACCACGACGAGCTCGGAGGGACTGGCCCCCTCGGCGGCCGTGACCGCATGGACGAGAAGCGATCTGCCCCCGATCTCATGGAGGACCTTCGGCGTGCGGGACTTCATACGGGTCCCGGCACCGGCGGCCAGAACGATGACAGCGGCGGGGGCAGGGGTTTCCACGTCGGCAGCTCCTCGGAATCGACGGGTGATGTGCGGCGGCACCGCCGCGGAGGCGGTGAGCGTTCCGCCATCAGGACTCGAACCTGAAACTTCAGAACCAAAATCTGAGGTGTTGCCGATTACACCATGGCGGACCGTGCGCCCGTCGCCGTCGACCGAGCCGCATCGACCACCGAGGGGTCTGCGGGTGGGTGGGAGGTATCGGGAGCGCGGACCGATCCTATCGCCCCGACCAGGTCGCTCGTGCCCATCACGGCACGAAGCATGGGTGCTCCTGCCCACGCCTGTGGGACACTCCCGACATGGCGGAGAACGGAGCCCCTCGTGGCCGATCGACCCGGATGACGGGACGCGAGCGACGAGAGCAGCTCGTGACGGTGGGGCGGCGTGTCTTCGCCGAGAAGGGCTTCGACATGTCCAGCGTCGAGGAGATCGCGTCCCGTGCCAAGGTCTCCAAGCCGATCGTGTATGAGCATTTCGGAGGCAAGGAAGGACTGTATGCGGTCGTTGTCGATCGCGAGGTCAGCACCCTGCTCGCCGCACTCGAGAGTTCTCTGCAGGACCAGCGCGCGCACCCCCGACTGCTCATGGAGCGGACCGCGATGGCGTTCCTCTCCTACATCGACGAGAACGAGGACGGGTTCCGGATCCTGGTGCGGGACTCTCCGGTCAGTCAGGCCGGCGGCACCTTCTCCTCCTTGCTCACCGACGTCGCCCAGCGGGTCGAGGAGATCCTCGGAGCCCAGTTGAAGCTGCACGGGTACCCGACTCGAGACGCGACGCTCTACGCGCAGATGCTGGTGGGGATGGTCGCCTATACCGGTCAGTGGTGGCTGGAGACGCGCGAGCCGTCCAAGGAGATCGTCGCCGGGCGCATGGTGAACCTGTCCTGGTACGGGCTCGGCGCGCTGCAGAAGACGCCGACGCTGCACGAGGACGCCCGAGCCTGATTCGGCGCCGTCACGCCGATCCCAGGTGGGACGCACCACGCACCGAGGACCGTACCTGCCCGTGAGGGAGCCCCCGCCCTAGACTCGGCGCATGCCCACCACCCCTGAGGACGCCGCCGCGCCCCGACTCGATGAGGTCGACCGGATCATCGCGGGCTGGGATCAGGCGCGCGGGGACCTGGACATCGAGCCGCTGGCCGTGTTCTCCCGCATCTCCCGACTGGCTCGCTACCTGGAGACCGCACGCCGCGAATCCTTCACCGCCGCGGGCCTCGAGGGGTGGGAGTTCGACATGCTCTCCGCCCTTCGCCGCAGTGGGGACGACGCCCTCTCCCCCGGCGCTCTGATGCATCAGACGCTCGTGACCAGCGGAACCATGACCACGCGGATCGACAAGCTCGTCGCTCGTCACCTGATCAGCAAGAACCGCAGCCCGCGCGATGGCCGGGCTGTCGAGGTGCGCCTGCAGCCCGAAGGCGTCTCCCGGGTCGACGCCGCCATGGAGAGCCTGCTCGCCGCGGAGCGCGAGCTGCTCCGGCCCCTCACCACCGACGGGCAATCCGTCCTCGCGGACACTCTGCGCTCCTTGCTGCTGACCTTCGAGGTGGACGATCCGCTGGACCGGTGACGCATGATCCGGGCACGTGAGACGTGACCCGGGCGCGCTCGACAGCACTTCGAGGGTCGCCGCGCGCTCCAGAACCTCAAGCATTCCCGCTCTTCCGCTCTTTCGAAGGACGTCTCCGTATGGCCCATATGCTCGGCACCCAGTCCCTCCGCGTCTCCCTGCCTGATCGGGTCCTGCTCGATGACATCACCCTCGGCATCGACGAGGGGGATCGCATCGGTGTGGTCGGCCGCAACGGTGACGGGAAGTCGACCCTGCTGCGGCTGCTCGCACGTCATCAAGAGCCCGACGGCGGCCGTGTCACCGTGCGCGGCGGGGTCCGTCTCGGTGTCCTCAGCCAGCAGGATGAGGCCACGGTCGACACCACGGTGCGTCAGCGCGTGGTCGGGGACCGCCCCGAGTACGAATGGGCGTCGGACCCGCGGATCCGGGACGTCCTGGCGGGCCTGCTCGACGAGATCGATCTCGAGGCCCACCTCGCGGACCTCTCCGGGGGGCAGCTGCGCCGCGTGCATCTGGCCGAGCTGCTGGTCGGTGATTGGGATGTGCTGCTGCTGGACGAGCCCACCAACCACCTCGACGTCGAGGGCATCTCCTGGCTCGCCGAGCATCTGCGCCGCCGCTGGAATGCGAAGGACGGCGGGCTCGTGGTCATCACGCACGACCGCTGGTTCCTCGACGCCGTCTGCACCCGGATGTGGGAGGTCCACGACGGCGTCGTGGATCCCTTCGAGGGCGGGTACGCCGCGTACGTGCTGCAGCGGGTCGAGCGGGATCGCCAGGCCGCGACCATCGAGTCGAAGCGGCAGAACCTGATGCGCAAGGAGCTCGCATGGCTGCGCCGCGGCGCCCCGGCTCGGACGGCGAAGCCGAAGTTCCGCATCGATGCGGCCAACGAACTGATCTCCGGTGAGCCGCCGGTGCGCGACACCGTGGAGCTGACGCAGCTCGCGACGTCCCGACTGGGCCGCGATGTCATCGACGTGCTGGACGTCGACGCGGGGTACGGGGACGTGCGCGTGCTCAACGACGTCACCTTGCACATCGGGCCGGCGGATCGCATCGGCGTGCTGGGACCCAACGGGGCCGGCAAGTCGACATTGCTGGCCCTGATCACCGGCGAGCTCGAGCCGCAGGCCGGGCGTGTCAAGCGTGGCAAGACGGTCACGGTGCGCCAGGTCTCGCAGCGCATCGAAGGGTTGAAGGATCACCTGGACTCTCGCGTCAGCGATGTGGTCGGGCGCTATCGCACCTCGTTCCGGGCCGGCAAGGACGAGGTCTCCCCCGGGCTGCTGCTGGAACGTCTCGGATTCACCACGGCACATCAGAAGGTGCGGGTGGGCGCACTGTCCGGTGGGCAGCAGCGTCGCCTCGATCTGCTGCTGACGCTGCTGGAGGAACCCAACGTGCTGGTGCTCGATGAGCCGACGAACGATATGGACACCGACATGCTGGCGGCCATGGAGGATCTGCTGGACTCCTGGCCGGGCCCGCTGATCGTGGTCTCTCACGACCGCTACCTGCTCGAGCGGGTCACGGACACGCAGTACGCGGTGCTGGATGGAGGGGTGCGGCATGTGCCCGGCGGCGTGGACCAGTATCTGAAGCTGCGCAAGGCGGGCGCCACCGGCGCACCCGCTGACTCCCGGGGAGCGCGGGCCGGCGGGGCAGGATCGTCCCGCACTGCGGGCAGTTCGCCGTCGGCCGTGTCCGGAGCCGGTCCTGCCGCGAAGACGTCCTCCACAGCGGCGGTGACCGGCGCTGAGTCGCATGCCGCCCGCAAGGAGCTGAAGGCGGCCGAGCGACGCATGGAGAAGTTGTCGGAGCAGACCAAGAAGCTGCACGAGAAGCTCGCCGCTCATGATCAGTCCGACTTCCACGGACTGCAGTCGATCACGGAGCAGGTGCAGGCGCTCGAGAGCGAGATGATGGGCCTCGAAGAGCGCTGGCTGGAGCTGTCCGAGCTCATCGACTGACGTTCCTCTCCGCCTGTCGGAGCCCTCCTGCTATCGCTCTTCGGAGCCGGGCATTGCCGCAGCACTGCTGCACGATTCAGCCCTCTCCGGGTCCCGACCGGTCCTCGTGGTCCGCGCCCTGGCCCGCCTCGTACGGGGGCTCGGGCTCCGGCGCGACCTGCGGTGCCATCAGGATTGCGTCGAAGACGTAGTCGGTGCGTCCGCAGAGCAGTCGATGACGGTTCACCCGACGGTTCCTCCAGAACGGGTGGGGATCAGAGGTCTCGTAGGCGCGCCGTGCGATGCGATGAAGCGCACGAGGCATCGGCCCGTCCAGCTCCGGGGGCAGATCGGCGCCGGCGTCCCATGATGTGACGTCGTCCAGACCCCGCGAGGCCCAGGTGCCGGGCACGGTTCGCCCCGGTTCCGGGGTCGCCGCCGTGGACGTGGTCTCGACCTGCTCGCGTTGAAGCTTCCGCCTGCGCGCAGTACCGACCAGATCGACGTTGTTCCCACCACGTCGCGCCTTTTGACCGTACCTGGTGGTCCATTCGACCGTACGGCGTCGACCGTCACTGTCACTGATGACTCGGGCGGTCTCACCGGCCTCTTCCTTCTGATTGTCCGCGCCGCAGAGCCCGTTCCCATTCTCCATCGACGTGGCGCCGCCTTGCGAGAAGGGCGTGATGTGGTCGTTCTGCCGGATATCGGCGTCGCAGTAGGGAGCCCGGCACGTGAGGTGACTCCACCGGATGAAGCGCGAGAGCGCGGGAGGGAAGGCGCGGGACCGGGACTCGACCGCGACGAGCTGACCGTCCTCGGGATCGGCGTAGAGATTCCTCAGAGCCAGCTGGAGATCCTTGTCGCCGTCGACCGATGACATCGCCTGGAGCATCTCCTCGCGAATGTGCTCGTACGGAACCGGGCCGATGCCTTCGATGGTGGCGGAATCCGCGTGAGCAGGGGCGAACAGCGATCGATCGGTGATGATCACACCGATGTCGAGCTGTGCTGTGGGCGGCCCCGTGCCGCGTCCGATCAGGGTGTCGGCCAGAAGATCGGCCATGATCTGCTGGTGACCTCGGCGATCACCGTGAGCTCGAGCCTTCTCGGCCGCGAGGGAGATTCCTTTGCGGATGCGTGCCCCGTCGAGTGCGGTGATCCGCGCGGTCAGAACGGCCATTCCGTTCTCGGCGCGACGCACGGAGAGTCCACGTTCCCTCTTGGTCCGGAGGTGCCGAGCCTGCGCCCCCTCGGGATCGAGTGAGTGCATGACCTTCTCTGTCTCTCCGCCCCATTCCTGGACCCCGCAGTCCTCGAGGTAGGGCAGGTGCTCGGTGAGCACCTCGTCGACCTGCGAGCGCAGCTCCGGGGACGCCGGGCCGACGACACGCCCGACGCGATGCGCAGCCGCAGCAGACATCTGCCCGTGTGCGACAGCGGAGAGCATCCCTGGCATCGAGTGCACGAGCCGACGGCTGCTCGACATGGTCTGGCCTGCAGCGGCAGGAGAGGCCTTCACGGCGAACGACGCTTCTGCCCGCGCGATCTTCAGCGCGGCTCGGGGCGTCTCCTCACGGGCCAGGCAGTCCTCCTTCACGGCTGCTTCGAGGCGCACGAGTGCGCGTGCCTGAACTGCGGCCATGGCGTTGGACAGGTCGCGTAGCCCCGCGATCAGGGTGATCGTCTCAGCGACGGAGAGGCGGTTGAGGAAAAGGGAGCCTTCGGCGCCCAGCATCGCCATCACTCCCCGTGCTGCCAACAGGTCGACGTCGTCGAGTCCGAGCTCGTCGTCGCTCGCAGCAATCAGGACATCATGAGGCTCATCAAACGCCTCTCCCGTGTTCGGTGGCCCGGGCAGGCGCGGGGCGCCACCGGCACCGGCACCGGCACCGGCACCGGCACCGGCACCGGCACCGAGAGAGCTTTCATCACCTCTCTGCGGAGAGGAGCTTCCATCCTCAAGATCATCGTCCATAGGATTCAGTATCGCATCCTTGTTCGACTTACCGAAGGGTCATCTCTGATTCACGGTCAGAATGTGGATAAACCACCACTGTGGAGGAACCGCTAAATCTGGACCGATCGCCGGAGAGTCGATTCTGCCCCGACGACCAACAGGGGCGGTCCCACCAGATCACCCCGGCGGATCTCTCGTCCTGGCGGTGTGGACCGTGCGCCACGATCCTTGCGCCCCGGGCATGCAGTATCGCCGTCGAAGCAGGCAAGGACGCACCACCCTCGACCGCGGCAAACACCCTGAAGCTCCAGGATCAACCTCAGTTCGCGAGAGGCATGGCCGACCCTGACTGCGACGGGCCGTGGGACTCGACAGGAAGAGAGGCTATTGGTAGCTCCACTGCGCTATCCCACGAGACCGGACCCGGCCGTCGACGACGATTGCCATACGGCGTCGCCGGACACATTGCAATCAGTGATCGCTAATTGTGGATAACCCTCCTTGGTGGAGGAACAATGAATTCCGTTCAGCTCTCCTCGAGCACGCTCGCCCCCGGCGCCGATCCACGCACGACCAGGCAGGAGTCGACCAGGCGCGAAGTCATCAGTTGCGCAGCGATCTCCTGCGCCTGCTCCTCGTCCTCGACGAGGGCCGCGACCGTCGGGCCGGATCCGGAGACCAGGGCGCCGAACGCACCGGCGCGTTCGGCCGCTTCGACGACCGGTTCCAGGCCCGAATGCAGGGCGAAGGCTGCGGACTGCAGGTCGTTGTGCAGGGTGCGCCCGAGCAGGCGTGCATCACCGCCGCTCAAGGCCTGGAACTGCAGTTCCTCGATCTCAGGCTGTTCTGGCACCTGACGACCCACCGCCTCGGCGATCTCGTCGTGGCGCCGGTACACCTCAGGCGTGGACAGATGTCCGCCAGGCAGTGCCAGCAGCCAGGTCCAGTCCCCGTGGGTGAGCACCGTGGTGAGGTCGGCGCCGGTGCCGCGACCGAGCGCAGTGTGGCCCAGCATCGAGAACGGCACATCGGCTCCGATCCGGGACCCGAGCGTGCGCAGCTCCTCACCGGTCAGGCCCAGACCCCACAGGCGGTCGAGAGCCACCAGCGTGGCGGCGGCGTCGGCCGATCCTCCACCCATACCGCCGGCGACCGGGACCTCCTTGTGGATGTGCAGGGAGGCGCCCTCGTCGACGTCGTACTGCGAGCGCAGCAGGTCGGCCGCGCGGAGCGCGAGGTTCGTGCCGTCCAGGGGGATGTGCCCCGGCACGTCGGAATCGACCGTGAGGGTCAGATCGTCGTGCGGCGTCGCCGTCACGGTCTCGTAGAGGTCCACGGCGTGGAAGATCGTGGCGAGGCTGTGATAGCCGCGGTCGTCGACTGCCCCCACGGCGAGGGAGAGGTTGATCTTGCCGGGCGCTCGCACCACCACCCGCTTCAAGCCGGATCCCATCACGCGATCCCGTCGCTCGCTCGGGCGATCGCCCGGAACTGCTCGATCTCCAGGGTCTCCCCGCGCGCGCTCGGATCGATGCCGGCCGCGCGGAGGATCTCCTCGGACCGGGACGGGCTGCCGGCCCAGGTCGCGAGCGCGGCGCGAAGGGTCTTGCGGCGCTGGGCGAACGCTGCATCGACGACGGCGAACACACGCTCCCGCTCCGCGGTGGTGCCCAGCGGTTCGTCATGCCGAACCAGTTCCACGAGCGCGGAGTCGACGTTGGGCACCGGCCAGAAGATCTGCCGGGAGATACGCCCGGCGTGCTCGGCCCTGCCGTACCAGGCGGCCTTGACGCTGGGACCGCCGTACGTGCGCGATCCGGGGCCCGCGGTGAGGCGGTCCACGACCTCGGACTGCACCATGACCAGCGCAGTCCGGATATTCGCGAAGCGCTCGAGGATCGTCAGCAGGATGGGGGTGGCCACGTTGTACGGCAGATTCGCGACCAGCACAGTCGGCTCCCCGCTGCGGGGCAGCTGCGGAAGGTCGGTGACCTGCAGAGCGTCTGCGTGGAGCAGCCGATACCGATCCTCCGCGACGCCACGGGCTTCCAGGGTCAGCGGCAGCAGCTCGGCGAGCCCGCGATCCAGCTCGATCGCGACGACGTCGGCGCCGGTCTCCAGCAGGCCGAGGGTGAGGGAGCCCAGCCCGGGCCCGACCTCGAGCACGGCCTGGTCCGCGCCCACTCCGGAGCGGCCGACGATGGTGCGTACCGTGTTGGGGTCCATGACGAAGTTCTGGCCGCGCTGCTTCGAAGGTCGGATGCCTGCCGCCTCGGCGAGGTCGCGGATGTCCCGTGCAGTCAGCAGCAGCCCGGAGTGCGACGACTGCCGCCCCGCGTCCGCCCCCTGCGCGCCCTGCGGCGCGACGTCGCTCATGCCGCCGCTGCTTCCGGCCAGTCGTACACGTGCTGAGTGGTGGCGCGGATGGTGCGGCACGCCTTCTCCAGGTCGACACCGGTGACGTCGGCGATGGTCGCCATGGTCAATGGGATCAAGTACGAGGAGTTCGGGCGACCCCGGTACGGCATGGGGGTGAGGAACGGCGCGTCGGTCTCGACCATCACTCGGCCAAGGCCCACCTCGGCGAGAGCGCCGCGCAGCTCGCCCGCGTTCTTGAAGGTGACGGTTCCCGCGAACGAGAGGAAGTAGCCGCGGTCGACGCAGGTGCGGGCGAACTCGGCGTCTCCGGAGAAGCAGTGGAAGACGGTGCGCTCGGGAGCCCCGTCGGTCTCGAGGATCTCGAGCACGTCGCGGTGAGCGTCGCGGTCGTGGATCTGCAGCGGCAGGTCGAGCTCCTTGGCCAGCGCGATGTGGGCGCGGAAGGACTCGATCTGGGCGGCGCGCGCCGTCGAGTCCTGCCGGGAGGTGCGGAACCAATCCAGGCCGGTCTCGCCGACCACGACCATCCCGGGGCCTCGCAGCAGTTCGGAGACCTCTGCGAGGGCAGTCCCGAGACTGATCAGGGGGTTCCCGTCGTGGTCGGTGCCGCGGGCGTGGAGCGCCGCCTCGTTGGGGTGGACCGCGACGCCGCCGCGCAGGGAGGGCGGGCACGCCTCGGAGGCGAGGAGGGCAGCGGTCCAACGCACGGCCTCGAGATCGGATCCGATGGTGATCTGCGCGTCGACACCGACGGCTGCCGCGCGTGCGACGTGCTCGGGGACGCTGAGCGACTGGTCGCCATCGGCGAAGTCCAGATGGCAATGGTTGTCGATCACCGGGAACGGCAGCGGCTGCGGGGTCGGAGGCCAGGAACGGTCGCGGGACCTGCCCCGGGGGTCGATGTCCTCGCGACTGCGCACCGGTGCCGGCGCAGCTGTGGCGGACACGGCCCCGGACCCGGTGGCTGATCCGGTCTCTGTCTCGTGAGGTGACGGCATGCGACCATCGTAGGAGGATCCGCGGCCCCTCCTGGCCACAGCGCGCACTCCTGCGCGGTCGTCCGGGTGGTCGAGACGGCGATCGCCCCGACAGCCGGGGGTTGGCCGGCCGGCCCCGCGAATGTCGCCTCAGGACCGATGGTGGGCGAATCATCGGTCCTGAGGGGACATTCGCGGCGACCTGAGGCGGCTATCGTGGCTCAGGGCCGCGATGTGGACGTCGGGCCGGATCACCCCCGCCGACGTCGTCGCCGAGACCTGCGGTGGGATAGCTCACGGGCCCGACGGAGGCGAAGAAGTGCCCGATGTGACAAGATAGGTCGTCGTTGTGCGTCCTAACGTGCACCCGAGCGCCCCGACTCAGCTGGACCGGGTTCGGGTCGCTGCTCGGGACGGATGCCAACGCAGTTCATCCTCCGGACCGTCAAGGAGCGTCCTCATGGCAGTGCCCAAGTTTAAGATGTCCCGCGCTCGTACGCACTCGCGTCGCGCGCAGTGGAAGGCTCACAACGACGACCTCGTGCAGGTCACCGTGCGCGGCCGCACCGCGGCTGTCCCGCGCCGTCTGGCCAAGGCCTACCAGCGCGGTCTCCTCGAGATCGAGGACTGAGACTGCTCGGGCCCTCGGCCCGACCTGAGATCTTTCGATGAAGCCCCGGCACCTGGTGCCGGGGCTTCGTTGCTCCCAGCAGCCCCTGCTCTCAGTCCTTCGCTCTCAGTCCTTCGCTCTCAATCCTTCCGGCGCAGCGCGAGGTCATAGAGCTCACTCGCGCTCACCCCGGTGTGCCCCTTGGCCAGTTCCTTGGCGGCGTCCTTGAGCCGCTCCCCTGCTGCGGCTCGGGCCAGGACCAGCTCGACGAGCTCCTCCGCGCTCGCCGCGATCGGTTCGGCCCCCGCCACCACGATCACGATCTCCCCGAGCACCTCGGTGCTCCTCGCCCACGTCGCGAGCTCTCCCAGTGACCCGCGGACGACCTCCTCGTGGGTCTTCGTCAGCTCTCGGGCGACGGCTGCGGTTCTCTGCATCCCGAAGGTCTCGACCATGGTGGCGAGGGTCGCGGCGGTGCGACGGGGCGATTCGAAGAAGACCATCGTGCGCTGCTCACCGGCGAGCGGTTCGAGCGCGGTCGCCCGCCTGCCTTCCCTGCGCGGAGGGAACCCCTCGAAGGTGAAGCGGTCCGGTGCGATGCCGGAAGCGGCCAGGGCCGTCAGCACGGCGGAGGGCCCGGGGATCACCGTGACCGGGTGACCTGCCGCGGTCGCCGCACGCACCGCGCGGTATCCCGGGTCGGAGACCACGGGCATACCGGCGTCGGTGACGATGAGGACGCGCCGGCCCTCGGCGAGCGCCTCGAGCAGCACCCCGGTGCGCTCCTCCTCGTTGTGCTCGTGGTACGAGAGGATGCGCCCGGTGGTCACGACCTCGAGCGCGCTGACCAATCGCGCGAGGCGCCGGGTGTCTTCGGCAGCGATGAGATCGGCCTCCCCCAGCGCCCGCATCAGGCGCACGGAGGCGTCGAGCGGATTGCCGATCGGGGTGGCGGCGAGGGTGAGGACTCCGGGCTCGAGCATCCGACCATGCTAGCCAGGTGCGGGCCCCCTGCGAACCGGCATCCGGGCACTCCGGTGCAGATGACTTAGCATGTGCGGGTGCACACGGAGGAGGAAGCGACCCCCCGCGCCGACGTCGAGAACGAGCCGGGCGCGCTGCTGGCCTCTTACCGCCGTCGGCTCAACACCTTCGATCTTCCCGTGTCCCGATGGGCCTGGGCGGGCGCCATGGCTCTGTTCGGTCTGGCGCTCGTGCTGCGTCTGTGGGGTCTGGGCGCGATCGAAGAGCTGATCTTCGACGAGACCTACTACGTCAAGGACGGCTACGCCATCTCCCAGGAGGGCGTGGAGATGTCGTGGCCGGAGGAGCACGACCCGGTGTTCGAGTCCGGTGATGTCGACACCTACGAGGGGACCGGCTCGTACGTCGTCCATCCGCCCCTGGGCAAGTGGCTGATCGGTGCCGGGATGATGGTGCTCGGGCCGGACAGCCCGTGGGGTTGGAGACTGTCGGCGGCCGTGCTCGGCGCGGTCGCGATCCCGATGCTCGTCTTCATCGGACGTCGCCTGTTCCGGTCCACGACCGTCGGTCTCATCGCGGGCCTGCTGCTCGCGATCGACGGCATGCACCTCGTGCATTCACGCACCAGCCTGCTGGACCCGTTCGTGATGTTCTTCGCGCTCGCCGCCTTCGGGGCGCTCCTGATCGACCGTGACCGCTTCCGTGAGCGCTTGGCGCGGGAGACCGCGAGGCTGCACGCGAACGCCGTGCTCGCCCCTGCCCTGGGAGTCTCCGGGGGGAGCCGTCCCTGGCGTCTGGTCGCAGGGGTGCTGCTGGGCATGGCCTGCTCGGTGAAGTGGTCGGGTCTGTACGTCCTGGCGGTGTTCGGGATCATGACGGTGCTGTGGGACTGGTGGGCCCGACGCGCCGTCGCCCAGAAGAACTGGCTGCTGGGCGGCCTCGTCAAGGACGCGATCCCCGCGTTCTTCGCCACTGTCGGCACCGCGCTGATCGTCTACATCTCCTCCTGGTCGGGCTGGTTCGCGTCGTCTGTGGGGTACAACCGTCAGCTGGCCGAGGCCGAGGGCTCAGCGACCGGATGGGGGTTCCTGGACTCATTGCTGTCGCTCTGGCTCTACCACCGCCAGGCCTACGAGTTCCATGTCGGTCTCGACTCGGACCATCCCTATGAGGCGAATCCCCTGGGTTGGCCCGTGATGCTGCGGCCGACGAACTTCTATTACCGCTCCTACGAGTACGGGGAGAACGGGTGCGAGGTCGCCGAGTGCGCCTCGCACATCCTGTCCGTCGGCAACCCGCTGATCTGGTGGCTGGGCGCCCTCGCCGTGCTGGCGACCCTGGTGATCGCGATCATGCGGTTCGACGGGCGGGCTTGGGCCGCGCTCGCCGGCATCGCTGCCGGGTACCTCCCCTGGCTGCTGTACATGGACCGCACGATCTTCACCTTCTACGCGGTGGTCTTCGAGCCGTGGCTGATCCTGTGCCTCGCCTACGTGCTGTCGCTGGTGATCGGCTCGGCCCGTGCCGATCCGGAGAGACGCCTGGCCGGAGGTCTCTTCGCCGGTTCGCTGCTGGTGCTGATCGTGCTGGTCTCCGCGTTCTTCTGGCCGATCTGGACCGGACAGGTCATCGACCTCGACCAGTGGAAGTTCCGCATGTGGCTCCCGTCCTGGTCGTGAAGCTGGTCGTGAAGAGCGTGGATCACGACGGAGACGTGCGCGGCGCGAGACAGAGCAGCCCCCACCGGAAGCCCCCTCGCAGCGGCGGAACACCACCTGCAGCGGGAGGAGCATTGCTCTCCTGCTTTCCTGGGCCGCCGTGGCAACCCCCTGCGCATCGGTCCGGGTCGGGGTGATCACGGTTACTCTTGCCGCATGGCTCCGGATACCTCAGCGCTGCGTGATCTCGCCCGCGAACTCGGCGTCGGTACCGACTACTGGGGGTGGGACGGCACCCGGAAGGACGTCGCCGACGACACCCTGAGTTCCGTCCTGGCCGCGCTCGGGGCGACGGTGTCCACCGAGGCCGACATCGTGCGTATCCGGGCCGAGCGCGAGCGGGAGCCGTGGACCCGCACCCTGCCACCGGTGACAGTGCTGCGCGCGGACCGCGAGACCACCGTGCCGGTCCACGTCGATCACGGCACGACCGTCTCCGCGGACCTGCTGCTCGAGGAGGGTGGCCGTCGCTCGCTCGAGCAGGTCGAGGACTTCACCACGCCGTTCGACCTCGACGGCCACCTGCGCGGGCGCGCCCGCTTCCGCCTTCCCTCAGGCCTGCCGCTGGGCTGGCACCGGATCGTCGCGCAGACCTCGACAGGCCCGCAGGAGGCTGATGTCGTCGTCACGCCCGCGCGGCTCACGGTGCACGAGGGCTTCGCCGCCCGCCAGGCCTTCGGCATCCAGGCGCAGCTGTACTCCGTGCGCTCGCCACGATCCTGGGGTATCGGTGATCTCGGCGACATGCAGGATCTCGCCGCCATCACCGGCGCGAGCCACGGAGCGGATTTCCTCCTGGTCAACCCCCTGCACGCCTCCTACCCGACGCCTCCGGTCGAGCCCTCGCCCTATCTGCCGGTGACCCGTCGCTTCACCAGCGTGCTCTATATGCGCATCGAAGCAATCCCCGAGTACCGGGACCTGCCCGAGTTCACGCGCCAGCGTCTCGCACTGCTCAAGGACGAGGTCGCCGGCTGGAACGATCGCACCGACCGCCTCGTGCGCGATGAGGTGCTGGCCGTCAAGCTGCAGGCGCTCCAGGAGCTCTTCGCGGTGCCGCGGACCGCCGGTCGGCAGGCCCTGCTGGATGCCTACCGCGAGCGCGAGGGCCAGGGTCTGGAGGACTTCGCGATCTGGTCGGCGATCGCTGAGCAGGTGCGCGGCACGAAGGAGCAGGTGCTCGCGGATCTCGACGCCGGCACCGTCCGTTGGGCGCGACGGGAGCTCGGCGACCGCATCGACTTCCAGATCTGGACGCAGTGGCTGCTGGACGAGCAGATGGGCGCAGCGCAGGCCGCCGCCCGCAACGCCGGCATGCGCATCGGGATCATGCACGATCTCGCCGTGGGCGTGGAGCAGATCGGTGCGGACGCCTGGCGCCTGCGCGATGTGCTGGCCACCGGCGCCACCGTCGGAGCCCCTGCCGACCAGTACAACCAGCAGGGACAGAACTGGCATCAGCCGCCGTGGCATCCCGAGCATCTGCGCGAGGCCTCCTATCGACCCTGGCGCGACATGCTGCGCACGCTGATGCGGCATGCCGGCGCTCTGCGTATCGACCACGTGCTGGGACTGTTCCGGCTGTGGTGGATCCCCGAGGGCCATGAGGCGGCCGACGGCGCCTATGTCTCCTACGACCATGAGGCGATGATCGGCATCCTGTCCCTGGAGGCGGAGCGCTCCGGCACCCTGGTGGTCGGCGAGGATCTCGGCACGTTCGAACCGTGGGTGCGCGACTATCTCGTGGATCGCGGGATCCTGGGCACCTCGATCCTGTGGTTCGAGCATGATGGCGCGGGGCGGCCCCTGCCCGCCCACGACTACCGCACCCTGTGCATGGCGTCGGTGAACACGCACGACCTGCCGCCGACCGCCGGGTACCTGGCCGGTGACCATGTCTCCCTGCGCCACGAGCTGGGTCTGCTCGAGCGGGACCTGGACGAGGAGCAGGCGGCGGATGCCCTCGGGCGGGAGCAGGTGCTGGACGTGCTGCGGGAGGAGGGCCTGCTGGAGCCCGCTGCGGATATCGAGCAGACGGTGATCGCCCTGCACCGTCATCTGGGGCGCACCCCCTCGATGCTGCTGGGGGTCTCCCTGGTGGACTGCGTCGGGGAGCGCCGGATCCAGAACCAGCCGGGCACCGACGAGGAGTACCCGAACTGGCGGATCCCGCTGGCCGACGCGCGTCAGCGCCCGGTGAGCATCGACGACATCGCCACCGACGAGCGCACCGCGCGCTTGTTGGCGGCGGTGCGCGAGGGCATCAGGACGCGGTGACCTGGCCCCACGAATCACGCTGGTCCAGGAACTCCTGCGCGGCCGTCTGGGCTCCTTCGAGCGTGTGGTGGGCGCCCCATCCGCACTGGATCTCGTTGGCGGCGGGCACGTCGTCGGCCGCGATCAGATCGCGCATCGTCGCCTCCAGCACGGGAGCGAAGGCCTCCGGGGTGTGGTCGCCGACCAGCAGCACGTAGAAGCCGGTGCGGCAGCCCATCGGGGAGACGTCCAGGACGTCATTGCTGTGATTGCGCATGTGCTCGGCCATCATGTGCTCGAGCGAGTGGACCGCCTCCGAGGCGAGGTGAGCGACGTTGGGCTGGGTGAAGCGCACGTCGAGCTTGGTGAGCACGTCACCGCCAGGCAGCTCCTTGCGATCCGCGATCCGCACGTACGGGGCGACGACGGTGCGGTGGTCGAGGTTGAAGCTCTCGACATTCATGCGGGGAGGCTGGTTCTGCTCGGTTTGTTCTGTCTGTTCTGGCTGCTCTGACATGACTGGTCTCCTGGGTGGTCCGTGGGAATGATCGTCGGTGGGCTTCGCTGTCGGTGGGCTTCGCTGTCGGTGGGCTTCGCTGTCGGTGGGCTTCGTCGCCGGCAGGACGGGTCAGCGGCTGGAGCGCGGGGTTCGCCCACGGACGACGCCGACGAACTCCTGGCGCAGGTCGTCGTCCTTCGCCCGCGGCCACGCCAGGGCGATGCGCGTCGGCTCGGCATCGGTGAGCGGCCGGTGTGTGACGTCCTTGCGGTGATGCAGGCGGGCCAGCGAGAGCGGGAGGCGCGTGAAGCCGACACCGGTCGCGACGACCTCGACCCGCTGCGCAGCGTCGTCGGGGTCAGCCGCAGGGATCTCGGTCTCGTCCCCCAGCTCCGTCGCAGAGAGCTCGTCATACAGACTCAGCGTGCTCTCCCCGCTCATGACCACGGCCGGCCGCTCCTCCCACAAGGGAATCACGTGGAGGTCATCGGCCTGCAGCGGGAGGCGCACGAAGCACATGTCGACCTCCCCGTGCTCCAGCACGGACCGCTGGGCCGAGACCGGCACTGGGACGGTCTCGAGAAAGGCGGGACGGCGTCCCGCGCGCCACCGGCGCACGAAACGATCAGGTTCGACGCCGGGCACGAAGCCGACGCGCAGCACAGGGCGGGTCATGGCTCCAGCTTACGGCGAGCGACCCGCTGGACGCAGCACCGCCCGCCGCGTTCACCCCGTCGTCCGGGCCGAGCCGAGCACGCGCACCAGGTCCTGGGTGAACAGCTCGGGTCTGCTCAGGTTCACCAGATGGGTGCCGTACCTGAGGTGCACGACCCGGCCCCGGGGAGCTGCGCGGGCGAAGGAGCGCTCGTGCCACCGCAGCTGGTCGAACCGCGGGCTCAGGATCGTGACAGGAACGGGGATCGACCGCAGGTCGGAGCGCAGGTCGAGCCCGGCGACCGCCCTCATCGCGGGGGCGACGACCTCGGGCCCGGCGCGGCCACCGCGCACATAGGCGTCCACTGCCCGCCGGCCCAGGAGCACGGACAGCACGGCGGGGGCTGCCTCGGCCGTCGGAGTGTCCGGGGCTGTCGGCGCCGTACTCAGGGTGCCGCCACTGCCACTGCCACGACCGGATCGCCACGAACCCGCCTTTCGTGCGGCACCGGGGAGCAGATCCACGGCGGTCATCGCGCGGCCGTAGAGGCCCGCGGTGAGCTCTGTCGGTTGCACCGCGGACCCGCAGACGGTGAGCGAGGCGAGCGGCGTGACAGAGGCGGGCGCCGCGACTGAGCACAGCTCGGCCGCAGCATGGATCGCGAGCATGCCGCCCAGGGAGGAGCCGACCAGGTGCACTGCGGCGGGGCCGACGGTCTCCGCCGCGGAACGGACCGCATCCAGGATCGTCGTGGTCGCCGCGGCGAGGGTGAACGGCTCGGCGCGCCGGGTCCCATGACCGGGCAGATCCGGGGTGACCACCCTGTAGCCCGCGTGCCGAAGGCCCGGCCGCTGCAGGTCCCACTGGCTCGCGGACGTGCGGGTGCCGTGGACCAGGACCACGGCCTCAGACACTGTCGACCGCCCGTGAGTGCCGCGCAGCTCGTCTCAGCACCTTGGCGAAGCGCTTGGGTCGCGAGAGGTTCGCGATATGGCCTGCATCGTGGAGGATCACCAGCTCAGCATCCCCAGCGGCCTCCAGGAACAGGGCCTCGTGGCGGCGGAACGGGTCATGCTCGCCATTGACGAGGGTCAGCGGCACGTCGATCCGGGCGACGTCGGCGAGAAGGTCGAGAGAACTGATGGTCCGAACCACCGTGCGCACCACCCCATGGGCGCGACCGCCCCCGTAATAGCGGCGGGCCGCCTTGCGGGTGTGGCGCCGTGCGAAAGAGCGCGTCACGCGGGAATCGGAGTCTCCGGGAAGCCAGTCCTTCATGGAGATCCACAGTCCGTAGATGCGGGCCATCGCCGGCCCCGGCACGATCGTGCAGCCCGCAGCGACCACAGCCGCCAGCCGAGACGGATTCCATGCCGCCCAGTGCAGGGTCAGATACCCGCCGAGGGAAAGACCGACCAGCAGCGGTGGCTCGTCACAGGCAGCCACGGCCTCGTCGATCGTGGCCAGGGAGGACTCCAGCGTGAACGCCTCGTCCCGCCGCCGGCCATGCCCGGGAAGGTCCGGAGCGATCACCTGGAAGCCGCGCTCGCGGAGGCGTCGGGTCTGGCCCTTCCACATCGTGCGCGAGGATCGCACGGCATGGATCAGCACGATGCTGGTGGTCATCGCGGTCCCTCCCCTACGCCGCCCGGCGGGCGGCCCCGGACGGGACACTACCGGCTCGACCCGGTCCGTGGGCAGGTCGCTCGGGAGGAGCAGTGCTCGGAAGCAGTGACGCCCCGGTTCGCCGGTAGATTGTGGTCATGCCGAGCTACCGCATGCACCTGCCCATCGGGGAGCTGTTCCCGGGCACCTCCCCCGGAGATGTCATGGAGCAGGCTGCGCTCGCTCTGGGTACCCTCCACGCGGTGGAGAAGAAGGATGTCGAGGCCCCGCTGATCGGCGACCGGCGGGTGGGCCGCGCGGTGCTGCGATTCGCCGTGGACGCGAGCAGCCGGGCCGACGAGGACGCCGCGGCGCGCCACGCGATCGCTGTGGTGATCGACCATCTCACCGGCAGCGTCGGACAGATCGCCCCCGCCAGCGCGGTGGTGCTCACCCGCAGCGCTGGCGGCCGTCTCCGGGCGATCTCTCCTTTCTGAAACATGTGGCCTGCCGGACTGGATCGACCGCGCTCGCCCGGCCCGCCGGTTCAGACCAGCGACACCTTCCGGTTCCAGGATCGGACGCTGCGCCAGATGCAGACCGCGATGATCAGGAGGAACGGCGCCAGGAAGCCGACAGGCATGAGGTCGTCGGCTGCCCCGCCGGGCGACATCACGGCACCCAGGAGGTTGTACGGGATGACCCCGAGCCGGCCGCCCTCCATCGCCACAGCGAACGGGACTGCGAAGATGCCGATGGCCATCAGCACCTGGAACACCACGTAGGCACCGACGTACATCAGAACTGGCCCACCGAAGCCCAGCCGATTCAGTGGCGACTCGCTGCCCACCGAGATCGCGAAGTAGTACTGGACGGGCGAGAACAGGTACATCATCAGCAGGACACCGACCGCGGCGACGATCATTCCGGGTGAGGCGACCGCCGTCACCGTCGCCCACAGACCCTGCAGGACCGGGATGGGGTTCACCTCGGTGCCCGCCTGGAGCGAGATCCCGACCGAGAGCACACCGCCGAGGACCAGTGTCGCCACCAGCCCTGCGAGAGTGACGACGACGACCCATATGAGTTTGGCCAGGAAGATCGTCGATCCGCGCAGAGGCAGAGCGTGGGTGAAGTACCCGGTGCGGCGATAGTTGGAGGTCCAGAAGTCGACGGCGAGCGCGATCTGGGCCACCGGGACGAGTGCAGTGAGGGCGATGAGGCCGAAGACCTGCGCGATCGTGGAGATGATCGGGAGGTCGAGGGCGGTGAGCGCGCTGGCGAGGACGACGACGAGCGCCGCCAGGCCCCCGGTGATCGCGAGCAGGTTCCGGGTGCGGAGCCATTCGTGCTTGAGGAGGATGGCCATCATCGGTACGTCTCCTTGAAGATCTGGTCGAGGCTGGCGGAGTGCTCTGCTCGCAAGTCATCGGCGTCGCCGGCGAGCAGGACCTTCCCGTGGCGCATCATGACGACGCCGTCCAGCATCGGCTCGAGGTCATGCACCAGGTGGGTGGCGAGCACGAGCAGCGAGTCCTCCGAATGGGAGCGCAGGATGCCGTCGAGGATGACGTCGCGCGCAGCGGGGTCGACGCCGGAGATCGGCTCATCCAGGAGGAAGACCCGGGCATCGCGGGACATCGCGAGGGAGATCTGCACCTTCTCGCGCATGCCCTTGGACATCTCGCGCAGTCTGGACGTCTCGGAGAGCCCGAAGAAGCCGATGAGGTCGCGTGCCTTCTCGCGCTGGAAGTCCGCGAAGAAGTCGGCGTAGAGGTCCAGGCAGTAGCGCACGCGGGCGCTGTCGGCCAGGAAGCTGGCATCGGGCAGGAAGGACACGAGCGCCTTCGAGCTCGGTCCGGGTGCGTGGCCGGCGATGGTGGCCTCGCCCGAGTAGTCGGCGTAGACGCCCGCCAGGACCTTCATCAGGGTCGTCTTGCCGCATCCGTTCTCGCCCAGCAGGCCGAGGATCTGCCCGGGGACGAGGTCCAGGTCGAGACTGTCGAGGGCGGTGGTGCGGCCGTAGCGGACCGTGAGACCGCGAGTGCGGACCAGCGGCGCGAGTTCCGTGGCGGTCATGTCAGGACTCCCGGGAGTCGGTGCGGTCGTGGTCGTGGGTGTCATGGCGGTCCCACCTCTCGTGGATGAGCTGCTGTGCTCGGGTCGGCCGGATCCCGAAGCCTCGGGCGCGGCGGATGAACTCGTCGGCGGCGTCGCGGGCGAGTTCGGCTCGAAGGTCGTCGATGCGGGTCGGGTCATCGGTCACGAAACGCCCGGTGGTGCGCTCGGACCGGCAGAGTTCCTGCCGTTCGAGCTCGGCCAGCGCCCGTTGCGCGGTGTTGGGGTTGACGCCGAGGTCCGAGGCCAGCTCGCGCACGCCGGGGATCCGTCCGCCCGGAGCCCAGTCCCCGACCACGATGCGGCGTGAGAACTCGGCCACGAGCTGGGCCCAGATGGGTGAGGAGCTGTCGAACCTCACGGATCACCTCGTCTGCACCGTTGTATTAGATCCCTAATACAGTGACACGACGATGCGGTGCCGTCAAGGGGTGGAAAGGCCCCAACGCTTCAGCAACGGTCGGTCGTGACCAGATCCCGGCGACCAGTGCTGCGAACACCAGCCCTGCCGCAGCGGACGGAGCCAGCTGCGCAGCGCTGACCACCGCACTCTCGGCCGTGTCCCGGAGTGCCGTGGTCGAGAACGGGATCCACGCAGTTGCCCACGTCAGGCCCCTCCGCTGCCGCCAGCCAGGACGGGAAGGCGGCGAGGCGGCACCATTGCGTCGACGTCGGGGGTCAGTCGTCCGCCGACTCCTCGGCGATCGCCCGACCGGGATCGACCAGGCGCCGCATCCCGGCGTTGAACACTGCGGGATCCGGGAGGAAGTCGCCGGACAGCAGGATCAGGCCAGCCCCCTGATCCAGCGCGGCCAGCAGCTTGCCGATCTCCTGGGCGGGCAGCGTCTCGCCATCGGGGCGCGAGGTCAGGGCGACGTCGTGGTAGTGCCCGAGGACCGCTTCCAGGCGCCGATGCAACTGCGGGGCGAGCACCTCGTCACGAGCTGCGCGGGCGATGAACTCCAGGGTCGCCAGGGCGAACCCCTGGGTCGCTTCCACGGGGAAGCCCTCACGATCTGCCACATCCCTGCCGGTCGACGCCGGGTTGGCCGGGCGCTCGAACGGATCGCGGATATCGGCGCCCGCGAGCTCCAGGTTCTGGTCCATGACGGCCAGGAACAGGGCCGACTTGCCGTCGAAGTTGGAGTAGACGGCACCCTTCGAGAAGCCCGCCTCGCGCGCAATCCGCTCCAAGCTCGCCGCGTGGTACCCGTCCTCGGAGAACACGCTCCGAGCCGCGAAGACCAGCGCTTCACGGGTCTGCTGCTGCCGGTCCCGGCGCGAGATGGGTTCGGGAAGCTGCGTCATCCCCCGATCATAGGGCCGATCCATCCATTGACGTACCGCCAGTATTCAAATACCGTCAGTATCCCCGTACCCGAAGTATCTGAGGAGATGGCATGGACACCGACGTTCTTCGCATCACTGCACTCACCCGCGGCTACGGAAAGGTCGTGGCGAACGACGACATCTCGCTCCGCGTCCGCCCCGGCGAGGTGGTGGGACTGCTGGGCCACAACGGGGCCGGCAAGACCACGCTCGTCTCCCAGGTGGTCGGCCTGCTGAAACCCCACGCCGGCACGATCCAGGTGGGACAGGTCGACGCAGTGCGGCATCCGGGTGCCGCCCGTCGGCACGTGGCCCTGCAAGCACAGTCACAGACCCCGATCGACGGGCTCACCCCGCGCTCGGCGATCGAGATCGCCGGCCGCCTGCGCGGGCTGTCGTCCCGCGATGCCCGTGCCTCCGCCGTCGACCTGGCCGAGGAGCTCGATATCGGACCCTGGCTGGACCAGCGCGCCCTGCCAGAAGGCGGTGGCCTGTCCGGCGGCATCCGACGGCTGACCGGCTTCGCCATGGCCGTGGCGGCGCCCACCGCGCTGCTCATCCTGGACGAGCCCACCAATGACATCGACGCCTCCCGCCGTCGTCTCCTGTGGGACGCCGTTCGCCGCCGCGGGGACCTCGGCAGCGGCGTCCTGCTGGTCACCCACAACGTCGCCGAGGCCGAGCGGATCGTGGACGAGCTCATCATCCTCGACCGCGGCCGGGTCGTCGCCGACGGGTCGCCGGCGCACCTGCGCGGCACGCAGGACAGCGACCTGCGATTGGAGCTGCAGCTGCCACCCGATGGCGCGGACCCGTCCGAGGAGGAGCTGGAACTGCCGGTGCTGCGCCGGGTCCGCACCGGGCGGCGCACCCTGCTCACCGTCCCGGCCGCAGAGGCGGCATCGGCGGTCGCCTGGGCCACCGCCCAGCGTGCCGAGAACCGGATCGACGGCTTCTCGCTGGCCCCGGCGACGCTCGAAGACGCCTACCTGGCCCTCACCGTGCACGCCGACCCCGACGCCGACCGCACTGCGGACCCGGCCCCCGACCCCGCTCCGAGCCACCAGGAGACCGCTCATGCCTGAGGCGACCGCCGTCCCGACTCCACGCCCCCATCCCCTCGCGCCGGTCCAGGTCAGTCTGGGGGCCAGCTTCCGCACGATGATGCACTGGTCGTTGGCTGCGACGGGCGCGATGCTGCCCCTGATCGTCCTCATCCAGGCGATGCTCGCCGCCGGGATCATCATCGGCTTCGGCTTCGTGATCCCCGACATCACCCCTGCCAGCGCGCTCTTCCTGTCCTCCGGAGCGCCGACGATCCTGCTGCTCACCATCGGACTGGTGATCGTCCCGCAGGGCATCTCCCGCGCCAAGGCCAGTGGCGCGTTCGACTACCAGCGCGCGCTGCCGGTGGCCCGTCCGCTGCTCCTGCTGGTCGACCTCGTGGTGTGGGCGCTGATCGCGCTGCCCGGAGTGGCGGTAGGGCTCCTCGTCGCCTGGTTGCGCTTCGACCTGACCTTCTCGTTCGACTGGCCGCTGCTCATCCTCGCCTCGCTGCTCGTGACGACGATGGCCACAGCAGTGGGATACGCCATCGCCGTCAGCCTGCAACCGATGCTGGCCCAGATGGTCTCGCAGGTGCTGGTGTTCTTCGTCCTGCTGTTCTCGCCGATCACATTCCCCGCCAGTCAGCTGCCGGACTGGTTCCAGACGGTGCACGCCGCCCTGCCGATCCAGCCCGCCGCGGACCTGATGCGGGCCGGGATCGCCTCCGGGAGCTTCACAGCCGACGCCCGCGACCTGCTGGTCCTGGCGCTGTGGACCGCGCTCGGCCTGCTGATCACCACCCGGGCGCTGGTTCGACGGAAGTGAGCGCTCGCGGTGCGGTCTCCGACCGCTGCCGTCGGCGCATGCCTCACCACCCTCGACGCATCGCCGGCGGCATGACCTTCACCAGGTGCGGCGGAGACCGAGAGAGTTCAGGAGGGCAGAGCCCATGCTCAACAGGTCGCGACCCAGGATCACGACGTCCGGGTGAGCGAACCCCCAGAAAAAACCTGAGCCGCGTCACCGTTCGTAAACGATGACGCGACTCAGGACAAGGGTGGAGCTAGGGGGATTCGAACCCCCGACCTTCTCATTGCGAACGAGACGCGCTACCAACTGCGCCATAGCCCCTTGTCGCCGGGCGACCACGACAGATTAGCACCGGGGGGCCCCAGGTGACGACTCGTCGCAGCCGCCTTGACGAGGATCACAGATCCGCGTCGCGAGCGGCTTGGACCTCCTCGAAGATATCGTCGAGCAGCTCGAGGCGCTCGGGGCCGGTGCACGCCACATAGGCGGGATTGAGGAAGTCGGGCCTGCCCACCGCACCGCGTCCCGGCCAGGTGCGCACGGAACCGCCCGCGCGCTGCAGGATATGGAATCCGGCGGCGATATCCCAGGAGTTGATCGAGGCCAGTGCGGTCGCGTCCGCCCAGCCGGCAGCCACGTACGCGAGCTCGAGAGCTGCAGTGCCCAGGTGCCGCATGGCCGAGAGCCCGTCCTCCATCCCCGCGTACGCCCGTGCGGCGAGCTCGGGGAACTCGGCGCAGGCCCGCTGACCCGGGAAGCCGGACAGCACGAGCGCATCGGCCGAGGCGTGGGTGGAGCGCGGCCGGATCTCGCGGCCGTTGAGCATGGCGGGCCCGTCGGCCGCAGTGAATACCTGGCCGAGCACCGGGGCGTCGATCACCCCGGCCACCAGCACGTCATCGACGGCGACGCCGATCGAGACGCAGAACAGGGGCAAGCCGGCGGCAAAGTTGCTGGTGCCGTCGATGGGGTCGACATAGAAGGTGACCACGGGGGCCGCGTCGCCACCGACGGGGCCGCCCTGTGCGGGGCGTTCGCCGCCCTCTTCACCGACGATGCGGCAGGTGGGCAGCAGGCGGCGCAGCTCGGAGACGATGATCTCCTCGCTCGCCCGGTCGTGCTCGGTGACGATGTCGTGGCTGGAGGTCTTGTACTCGCGGGCCAGGTGGTCGCGGTCCAGGGAGCGGATGTAGTCGGCGGCCTCCCGTGCCGCAGTGGTCGCGATGTCCAGCAGATGGGAGGGGCTCGGCACGGGGACCGAGAGGGAACGGGGCGCTGTGGTGTTCATCATCCCCAGCCTAGGCCGGAACCACGCGGGCGTGCAGGTCACGACAGGGGGCGGACCTCCGCGTCATCCCAGCAGATGATGGAGGTACGGGGTCATCAGAACGCCGTCGGGGTCGGCGAGGGCACGTACCGCTCGGAAGTCCTCGAAGCGCGGATAGAGAGCCGAGAGCTCGCTCGCGCCGAGCCAGTGCTGCTTGCCCCAGTGGGGGCGCGCACCGAAGGACTCCACCGTGCGCTGAACCATGAGCAGGTAGGGCCCTGCCTCCTCCCGATGGTGTCGGTGCGCCGCGATATAGACCGTGTCGCGGCCGTACGCCGTGGACATCCAGACATCGTCGGCCGCGACCCTCCGTACCTCGAGCGGGAAGGTGACCTCGACGCCCTCGTCCTCGAAGCGGGCTCGCAGCGCGGTGAAGGCCTCCGCGAACCGCGCCGCGGGGATCGCCCATTCCGTTTCTTGGAAGCGGACCCGGCGGGGCGCCGTGAACACCGAGGCGGAATCATCGACCACGCGGGGCCCGGCGAACAGGCGGGAGGCGAGCTCGGCGGCGGGCCGGCTCAGCCGCGGGGCCACCGCCGCGCCCCGGCACATCAGGTCCCAGGCTCCGTTGCCGAGCACTTCGCTCTGCAGGAATTCGACGGGGCGTGGAGCTCGCCGGCGCGGGGTGTCCTGCGGCACCCGGCGACTGGTGCGCACCGTCGCCCGGTCGGTGCGGGGGAACCAGAAGAACTCGTGGTGGTCCGCGATCGAGGAGTCGGCCAGGAAGGCGCCCACGGTGGACTCGAGATCCTGCGTGCTCTCGACGAGATCCAGGCGGTAGGCGGGGACACAGGCCAGGGTGACCTCGAGGATCACGCCGAGGGTGCCCAGTCCGAGTCGGGCGGCCTCGAAGAGGTCCGGGTCCTGCACGGGCGAGGTGTCCACCACGCTGCCATCGGGCAGGGCGAGGCGCAGGGCTCGCACCATGCCGGCGAAGCCCGTGAAGCGGGCGCCAGTGCCATGCGTACCGGTCTGGATGGCGCCGGCGATCGACTGGCGGTCGATGTCCCCCATGACCGCCAGGGCGAGGTCGTGCGGAGCCAGCAGATCAGCGATCTCCCACAGCCGGGTGCCACCGCGCAGGGTGACCAGTCCGGTCCCGGTGTCGGCTCGCACCAGGCCCTGATAGCTGTCCAGGGACAGAAGCATGCCGTCGGTCGCGACCAGGGCGGAGAACGAGTGCCCGCCGCCGACCACGCGCACGGTCCTGCCTGTGCGACGGGCGCGGTGCAGCGCGGCGAGGACCTCGTCCTCGGAGGTCGGCAGGAGAACCTCAGCGGGAGTCCATCGGACGGAGCCGCTCCAGTTGCGGTGGCTGGCGTTGGTGGTGCGCATCGTCGGCTCCGTTCCTGAGGTGCGTGATCAGGGCGTCGGTGCCCGCACGGCGTCGCGGAGCGGCCTGCGGAACCCGTCAGAGGAAGAGTGCACCCTCACCGCGGTACGTGGGGGCGGTATCGACGATCTGGTCGCCGGAGACCAGGACGTAGTGCGCGGCGTGCTCGGCGGGCTCACCGGACTTCGCGTGCCGAAGCCACACCGTGTCCCCCACCCGCAGATCGTCGGCGGCGGCGCCGAGCACCGGGGTCTGCACCTCCCCGGCCGCCTCCTGCGGCGCGAAGGCGAGGCCTCCGGGGTGAGCGATCGTGGGCAGACGGTCCGCGCCGGGGACGCCGCTCGCGATCCAGCCGCCGCCGAGCAGAGTGGCGACTCCGGGCGCGGGACGACGCACCACGGAGAACCCGAGGTACAGCGCGGGGTACGGGTGGAAATCCCGATAGTGATCGAAGAGGCCGGGGCCGATGAGCCCGGAGCCGGCAGCGATCTCGGTGACCGCCTCCTCGGCGCCGGTGGACTCGATCGAGCCGGTGCCGCCGCCGTTGACGAATTCGAGGTCGGCGAGCTCGCGCACGGCCGCGACGACCTCGGCGCGGCGGACGGCGATATCCGGGCGGGAGAGCCTCTTCATCGCGCGCACGGCCGCGCCGTACGCCGTGCGCGCCGTATCGGTGACGCCCGCGATGTGCCCTTCGTAGGCCATGAGGCCGACGAGCTGAAGCTCGGGCCGCTCCACGATCTCGCGCGCGAGGGCGACGGCCTGCTCCGGGGTGCGCACGGGCGAGCGGTACGCGCCGAAGCGGACGCCGGGCAGCGGTGCGTAGGAGACGTCGAGCTCGATCGCGACGCGCAGGCGACGACCTCCGCGGCGGAGCCCCATCTCCGCGGTCACGTCGAGGATCAGCGCGAGCTGTGCGGTCTCATCGACCATGAGGGTGATGGCGTCCAGCGCCGTGGGGCTCGCCAGGAGCAGTCGCAGGCCGCCGCGTTCGGCCGTCGGATACGCCAGGACGATGTCCTCGACCCCTCGATTGGCCAGCCAGATCGCCTCGGGCAGGGTGTAGGCGAGAACGCCGTGGTACCCGGGATGCTCGAGCGCCCGTTCCAGGAGTGCCCGGACCCGCAGCGATTTGGAGGCGACCCGGATCGGGGTGCCGGCCGCGCGGCGGGCGAGGTCCTCGAGGTTCGCGTCGAAGGCGTCGAGGTCCAGGACCGCCACCGGCCGCTCGGCCCAGCCCTCCCGCGCGAGCGCCTGCTCGATCGCCGCGATCCGGGAGGGGCCGCTCATGTCAGGCCCGGCGACGGGCGAGGATCTCGTCGAGCTGCAGGTCCTGGGCGGGGGCGTAGGCCTCGTCGACGGCCTCGAGATCCTCGACGGCATCACTCTCGAGGGGAACCGAGGTGGCCATCATGCTCTGCCGATGGGCGGCATGGCGGGTGGCGAGGTCGTCGACGTCCCCCCGCATCGCGTAGGTGGGGCGCGGGACCGGACGCGGGGTCCATTCGCCCGCGGCGGTGACCTGATGGGCGGCGCGCTCGGCGGTGGCCTCGAGGGGCTCGCGCTGCGCCGGTGCTTCCGAGGGAGCCATGGCACCGGCAGCTTCCTCCGCGGGGGCGGAAACCTGGGTCGTGGCGGCACGGCGAGCAGTCTCCTGCTCAGCGCGCTCCCGACGGGCGAGGCCCGCAGCTCGCGTGGTGCGGGCACGACGCTCCAGCTCGGCGCGGCGCAGACCGAACAGATACGTCGCCAGGCCAGCGACCGCGATGACGGGAACCCACCAGGCGATGACCTGCGTGAGAGCCAGAGCGATCAGGGCAAGGGTTCCCAGCGCCATGGCCCCGAGGGCGATCGCCAGCAGGCGGCGCGAGCGAGCGCGTTCCTCGAGGACGTCGATGCGAGTGCCGGGGACGGCATCGAAGCGCGGGCGGCTGGTGGGATCGGCGGGACGCAGGAGCAGGCGGTCCTGGGACATGTCGGCATTCACCTCACGGGAGGAGCGGCGGGAGTGGACGGCCTCGGACAGATCCCGGGCCTCCGAAGTCGTCTCGGTGAGCTCGGCGGCACGGGCGCGACCCATCTCGTCGCGACGACGCGCGGTGCGCGGGAGGGCATACGCCACCCACAGCAGCAGCAGCAGGCCGAAAAGCACGGCTCCGAGATTGATGGACTCCACACCGACACAGTAATGACACCGATGTGATTTCCCTGGTCACCGCGCGGGCGTGTCGGGAGGGAACTCTCTGTGAAGTCGGGCGAGAACGCCGTGACCGTCCTCGCCCGTGGCAACCTCCTCGGCCGTGAGCGCGAAGACGAGATGGTCCCGCCACTGCCCGTCGACATGGATCGCGCGGCGTCGCAGTCCCTCGTGCCGCAGATGCAGCTTCTCCACCACTCGCAGGCTCGCCGCGTTCTGCGGGCGCACCGTGACCTCGACGCGGTGAAGACCGAGCTCGGCGAAGAGATGGTCGATCACGAGCGCCGTGGAGCGCGGGGCCAGACCTGCACCGGCCTGCTCGTGATCGATCCAATAGCCGAGCACTGCGGAGCGGAGGGCTCCGTACTGGATCGGTCCGGCGGTGATCTGCCCGGCCAGGCGCCCACGATTCGTGATCGCCAAGGGCAGATGCAGGCCCAGCCGGGCCTGCTGCTCGTTCCACCGGCGCACGGTCGTGAAAGGGAGCTGACGCGCAGTGCGCTCGGGGTCGGTCGCGTCCCACGGCCGCAGCCAATCGCGGTTGCGCTCGCGCATCCGCTCGTAGTCTGCGCGGTCACGGCGTCGCAGGGGTCGCAGTGCGAGCTCCCCGTCGCGCAGTGCCAGCGGCCACACGTGAACCATCGCGTCATCGTAGACGGGGGCGCTGGCCCTTGGTGGCGCACACCGTTCCTGTGGGAGCCTGAGGCCATGGACACCGAGGCGATGGCGGCTCACAAGAAGGAACTGCGCTCAGAGCTGCGGGCACGACGAGCGGAGGCCTACGGCGGGCCTGCAGGGACTGCGCACCGCGCCCGGGAATCGCGGCTGCTGCTCGAGCGCGCTGCGGCACTGATCGCTCACGTCGAGGCGACCCTCACGGCGGCGCCCGCGCAACCCGTGCTGGTCGCCGCGTATCACCCGACCCCGACGGAGGCCGACGTGATGCCGCTGGCCCGACACCTCGCCGAGCTCGGTGCCCACCTGATCTTCCCTGTCGCCGCCGGCCGGGAGCTCGACTGGGTGAGCTGGGACGGCTCCTCCCCGTTCCTCGACTCCCCCGGCCGCGGCTTCGGCAAGGAGCCGTCCGGCAGCCGGCTCGGCCCCGGTGCTCTCGCCGCAGCCGCGCTCGTGCTCGCCCCGGCGGTGGCGGTGGACCGTTCCGGGACCCGGATCGGCCACGGCGCCGGGTACTACGACCGAGCACTCACCGCGGTGCGGGCGGACGCGGCGGTGGTGGCCGTCGTCCATCCGGGCGAGCTGCTCGAGGCGGGCACGCTCCCCCGCGAGGAGCACGATGTCCCGATCCCTGCCGTGCTGACAGCCGACGCGCTCGTCTCACTGGTCACGATCGATGGCTCCTGGGCACCGCGACCGGCGATCCGGTCATAGAATCAGCGTGGCCGCGCCGTCCGCGGTCGCGCCGCCAGAACACCCCGGAGGACTCGCGTGCCCACGTATGTCTACGCCTGCAAGAACTGCGGGCATCGTTTCGAGAAGTACCAGAGCTTCAGCGAGGACTCGCTGGCGACCTGCCCCGAGTGCACGCAGGATGCCCTGCGCAAGGTGTTCGACTCGGTGGGCATCGTGTTCAAGGGCTCCGGCTTCTACTCCACGGACTCCGCCACCTCCGGCGCGGCCTCGACGCCTTCCGGGTCCAGCAGCGGGTCGGGAGATGCCGCCGCGTCGTCGAACTCCTCGGAGTCCGCGAGCTCCACCTCGGCAGGCTCGTCCGACAGCAGCGCCAGCACTCAGCCGGCGGCAGCGGGAGCCTCCGCCTCCTGAGCCACCCTCACCGTGAGCAGTGTCGGCGCCGCCCGCCGGTGGGCATGACGGTTCCTCCCCAGGGCCAAGTCATCCACCGCGAGGGCGACCCGGCCTGATCGGCGGGACGCCGGTCCTAGCGTTCAGTCATGCTCACTTCGATCCGCGCTCAGTTCCCGCTCTGGCGTCGTGCCCTGCGTCGACGTCGTCGAACCCTGGCGCTGCTCGCCGCGGCGCTCATCCTCGCCGTGCTCATCCCTTCGCTGCTGCCTTCTCGGCTGCACGGAGCCACCATCGTGGTGGCCAGCGCCGATCTCCCGATCGGTACCGTCCTGGAGGAGCAGCACCTGCACACGCTTCGTGTGGCGGCGGAACTGGCGCCCCCCGAGGTGGCCTCGGACCCTGCAGAGCTCCTGGGACGCCGTACAGCCCTGTCAGTTCCGGCCGGGACTCCGATCCTGCCCGGTCTGCTCGACGGCGACGGCACCGCCGTGATCGCGGAGGGCTCCGCCCTGATGGCGGTCCCCGTCCCCGCAGTCCTCGTGCCCCATCTGGCACCGGGAGCGAGGATCGAGATCCTCAGCTCCAGCCCGGACGCCGACGCCGCCGTGCGGATTCCTGCCCGGATCGTGGAACTCCCGGCCTCCGCCGGGTCGGAGCCTTCGGTCATGGGGAGCGACTCCTCCGGGCAGGAACATCTGCTGGTTGCCCTGGACCGACACCGCGCAGGAGAGCTCGCTCACGCGATCAGTGAAGGTTGGTTGACGATCTCGATCATCGGTTAGAGTCCCCGTGGGTCGCCTCGGCGGCCCATCCCTACCCCCTCGAAAAACTCGTAAGGATGTCCCATGAAGGGCTTCAAGGACTTCGTCATGCAGGGCAATGTCATCGACCTCGCGGTCGGTGTCGTCATCGGTTCTGCGTTCACCGCCCTCATCGGCGCATTCGTGGACAATCTGATCCAGCCGATCATCAACGTGTTCGGCGGTGGCAACGTGAACGGCCTCGCCTTCACGATCACGAACGACTCCACCCTCGTCGATATCGGCGCGATCCTCTCCGCGATCATCGCTTTCGCCATCACGGCCGCCGTCGTGTACTTCGTCTTCGTGCTGCCCATCTCCCACGCACGCAAGCTCGACCGCAAGCGTCGTGGCCTTCCCGAAGAGGAGGAGACCGTCATGTCCGAGGACATCGTGCTCCTCACCGAGATCCGCGACGCCCTCACCGCTCAGCGTGGCGGTGCTGCGGGGCCGCAGCTCTGACCGATAAGGGCGATGCTTCGGCATCACACCACGCGGACGCGGGGCGGGGCCGAGAGGTCCCGCCCCGCGTCCGTCATCGGGAGACCCCCGGCGACGCCCGGGTCCAGGACGCCGTCGTCGACACGGTGATCACCTGGTTCGCTCAGCAGGGCCGTGACCTGCCCTGGCGCCACGAGGGCGTCTCGGCGTGGGCGATCCTCGTCTCCGAGGTGATGCTGCAGCAGACCCCGGTGGTCAGGGTCCTCCCCCGCTGGCGAGAGTGGATGCAGCAGTGGCCGACGCCGGCAGACCTGGCAGCTGCGCCGACCGCAGAGGTGCTGCGCCGCTGGGACCGGCTCGGCTACCCGCGGCGTGCCCTGCGCCTGCAGGAATGTGCACGGGAGATCGTGCGCGTCCACGGCGGAGCCGTGCCTCGAGGCGTCGAGGCCCTGCGCTCCCTGCCGGGGATCGGCGAGTACACGGCCGCAGCCGTGACCGCCTTCGCCCACCACGATCGCGCGGTCGTGGTCGACACCAACATCCGCCGTGTGCTCGCGCGCAGTGTGCAGGGTGACGCACTGCCGGCGCCTTCGTACAGCAGCTCCGAACGCTCGCTGGCCACGCGCAGCCTGCCCGCGCAGCGCGAACGCTCCGTCGCCTGGAACCAGGCCGTCATGGAACTCGGTGCCCTCGTCTGCACGGCGCGGTCACCGCAGTGCATGCAGTGCCCACTCGCCGAGGCAGGATGCGCCTGGTTCGCGGCGGGACGTCCCGCCGCACCCGAGGGCACCCGTCGTCGACAGGCATTCGAGGGGACAGACCGCCAGATGCGCGGGAAGATCATGGCCGTGCTGCGCCAGGAGGGCGAGGCGGTGATCGAGGCCCTGCTCGTCCTGGATCCCGATGACCCCTCTCGCGTGGAGCGCTGTACGGCATCCTTGGTCGTCGACGGGCTCGCCGTGCGGGAGGCCGACCGGCTGCGGCTGCCCTGAGCTGGAGCTAAGCCCTGGGCTCCAGGAGCTTTATCATGCGGGTGTTTCCCAGGGTGTTCGGCTTGACGCGCGCGAGGTCGAGGAACTCGGCGATGCCTTCGTCGGGAGACCGCAGGAGCTGGTTGTAGACCTCGGGGTCGACCACGTCATCCATCACCTCGAAGCCGTGTCGGACGAAGAAGTCGACCTCGAAGGTCAGGCAGAAGACGCGACTCAGTCCGAGCTGGACAGCGCGGTCCAGCAGGGAGGTCAGCATCCGGTGGCCCAGTCCGGTTCCCCGTTGCCCATCGCTCACCGCGAGCGTACGAACTTCCGCGAGGTCCTCCCACATGACGTGGAGTGCTCCGCAGCCCACCACAGCGCCGTCGTCGTCGACGGCGACCAGGAATTCCTGGACGGCCTCGTAGTACGACACGAGGTCCTTGCCCAGTAGGACCCCGGTGTGCGTCATCGGCTCGACGAGCTGGTTGATGCCGCGCACATCGGCCGGCAGGGCGGGGCGGATGGTGACGCTCATGCAGGGCTGTCCTGTCCGTGCGCGGGAACGATCGAGGTCTCCTCGGCATCCGTCGCGCTCTCGCGCGGCCGGGCGAGAACCGACTCGGCGTCGAGTCTCGCAGCATCATCAGCGGTGGGATCACCGTCGTCGTGATCGTCCTCGTCAGGGGCAGGGTTCGTCTCGTCGGCCTGGGAGTCCGCGCCCACGCGGTCCCGGACCACCTCGCCACGTTCCTCGGCGCGTCGGTCCAGCGTGCGGTGCACGATCGAGATCAACCGTTCGGCGGCGAGGGCGAGCACCACGGCGGCGATCAGGGCGACGGTGATGGCCAACAGATGGTGCTCACCGAACCAGGCGCCGGCGACCGCGCCGATCGCGCAGGAGTAGACCGCCCACACGAAGGTGGACAGCAACGAGCGCGGCCAGAACTCTTTGTGCGGGTAGCGCACGGCGCCCGCGACGAGGTTCACGGCGGTTCGGCCGAAGGGGATGTAGCGCGCTGTCATCAGGAACACCAGAGCGCGGCGTTGCAGGCCGTGGTCCGCGGCATCGACTGCTCGTCGGCCCTTTCCCTCGCGCAGGAATCTGAAGCGTTCCCAGCCGATCTTGCGGCCCAGGAAGTACCCGAGGTTGTCCCCGGTCCAGGCGCCAATCCATGCGGCGAGGCCGATCAGGATGATGTAGGGGCGGCCCGAGGAGGACCAGAGGGAGGAGAGTGTGACGATGGTCGATTCGCTGGGAACCGTCGGGAAGAAACCGTCGAACGCGGCGAAGCCGTAGACGATCAGATAGATCCACCAGGCGTCCGCGACGACCATGATCCAGTCCTCGACCTGGCCGGTCAGGGACAGCAACCAGTCGACGAATTCGCCCATGCGTCCTCTCCCTCTGATTCCTCGGCACTGGTTCCGGCGTCACCGCCGAACTGGTGGTGCGATCCCGTCGCTCGTGACCTTCACCGCCCAGGGGAACCGGGAGATCACTCGCGGCCGGCGCTCTCGCGTGGGCCGGGACGTCCGGGAGAGGCGTCCCCGCCGCCGGGGCGGGGACGCCTCTCACCGCTCAGGAGGCGCTGGCCTCAGCGTTCTTCGCGTCTGGTGCCGCTGCACCGTCAGGGCGCGCCACCTCTTCGGCACGAGCCTGGGTCATCGATGCCACATCGACGATCTCGGTGATGGACTCGAGCTCGCCGTTGTCGCCACGACGGTTGAAGGTCAGCTCGCCGAGCAGGCCCTCACCCTCGGCACCGACCACGACCGTGTCACCGACGTGCACCTGCCCGAAGAGGATCTTCTCCGAGAGGGTGTCCTCGATGTCGCGCTGGATGGTGCGGCGCAGCGGACGCGCGCCCAGGACAGGGTCGTAGCCCTTCTCCGCGAGCAGCGTCTTGGCTCCGTCGGTGAGCTCGATCGTCATGTCCTTCTCGGCCAGACGCACTGCCAGCTTCGCGATCATGAGATCAACGATCTGGACGATCTCCGACGGCTTCAGCTGCGGGAACACCACGATGTCATCGACACGGTTGAGGAACTCCGGCTTGAAGTGCTGCTTGAGCTCCTCGTTCACCTTCGACTTCATGCGGTCGTAATCGGTGTTCAGATCGCCGCCCGCGGTGAAGCCCATGGAGACGCCCTTGGCGATGTCCCTGGTTCCGAGGTTGGTGGTCATGATGATCACGGTGTTCTTGAAGTCGATCACGCGACCCTGCGAGTCCGTGAGTCGGCCATCCTCGAGGATCTGCAGGAGCGAGTTGAAGATGTCCACGTGGGCCTTCTCCACCTCGTCGAACAGCACCACGCTGAACGGCTTGCGGCGGACCTTCTCGGTGAGCTGGCCGCCCTCGTCGTAGCCGACGTAGCCGGGAGGCGAGCCGAACAGGCGCGAGGCCGTGTGCTTCTCGCCGAACTCGGACATGTCCAGCTGGATGAGGGACTCGTCGTCGCCGAACAGGAACTCTGCGAGCGCCTTGGCCAGCTCCGTCTTGCCGACGCCCGTGGAGCCGGCGAAGATGAACGAGCCACCGGGCCGCTTGGGGTCCTTGAGCCCTGCACGGGTGCGGCGGATCGCCTGCGACAACGCCTTGATGGCCTCGTGCTGGCCGATCACACGCTTGTGCAGCTCGTCCTCCATGTTCAGCAGACGCGAGGACTCCTCCTCGGTGAGCTTCACGATCGGGATGCCGGTCGAGGCGGCCAGCACCTCGGCGATGACTTCCTCGGAGACGGTGGTCACGGCATCGGACTCGCCGTGGCGCCAGGCCTTCTCCTTCTCCTCGCGCTCGGACTTGAGCTGCTGCTCCTCATCACGCAAGGAGGCTGCGAGCTCGAAGTCCTGCCCGTCGATCGCCTCCTCCTTCTTCGTGCGCGCGATCTCGATCTGGGCGTCGAGCTCCTTGAGCTCGGGCGGCGCGGTGAGCCGGCGGATCCGCAGCCGGGCCCCGGCCTCATCGATCAGGTCGATGGCCTTGTCCGGCAGGAAACGGTCGTTGACGTACCGGTCGGCGAGGTTCGCAGCTGCCACCAGCGCGGCGTCGGTGATGGTCACCCGGTGATGTGCCTCGTACTTGTCGCGCAGCCCCTTGAGGATCTCGACCGTGTGCGTCACCGAGGGCTGATCCACCTGGATCGGCTGGAAGCGGCGCTCGAGCGCGGCGTCCTTCTCGATGTGCTTGCGGTACTCCTCGAGGGTCGTCGCGCCGATGGTCTGCAGCTCGCCACGGGCCAGCATCGGCTTCAGGATGCTGGCGGCATCGATCGCGCCCTCGGCGGCACCGGCACCCACCAGGGTGTGGATCTCGTCGATGAACAGGATGATGTCACCGCGGGTGCGGATCTCCTTGAGGACCTTCTTCAGGCGCTCCTCGAAGTCACCGCGGTAGCGGGAGCCCGCCACCAGGGAACCGAGGTCAAGGGTGTAGAGCTGCTTGTCCTTGAGCGTCTCCGGAACGTCCTCGGCGACGATGGCCTGTGCCAGGCCTTCGACGACCGCCGTCTTGCCGACGCCGGGCTCGCCGATCAGAACCGGGTTGTTCTTGGTGCGGCGCGAGAGCACCTGCATCACGCGCTCGGCCTCCTTCACCCGCCCGATGACCGGGTCGAGCTTGCCCTCGCGGGCAGCCTGGGTGAGGTTGCGACCGAACTGGTCCAGCACGAGCGATCCGGCAGGCTGGCCCTCGGCGGGGCCGCCGGCGGTGGCCGGCTCCTTGCCCTGGTAGCCCGACAGGCGCTCGATGACCTCCTGGCGCACGGCCGACGGCTCGGCCTTGAGACGGGAGAGCACCTTGACGGCAGTGCCCTCACCCTCGCGCAGCAGGCCGAGCAGGATGTGCTCGGTGCCGATGTAGTTGTGACCCAGCTGCAGCGCCTCGCGCAGGCTCAGCTCGAGCACCTTCTTCGCGCGGGGCGTGAAGGGGATGTGGCCGCTCGGGGTCTGGTTGCCCTCGCCGATGATGTCGCGCACCTGCTCGCGCACGGCATCAAGGGTGACGCCGAGAGCCTCGAGGGCCTTGGCGCCGACTCCCTCGGCTTCATGGATCAGCCCGAGCAGGATGTGCTCGGTGCCGATGTAGTTGTGGTTGAGCAGTCGTGCCTCGTCCTGTGCCAGAACGACGACGCGGCGGGCGCGATCGGTGAAGCGCTCGAACATGGTCCTCCCCCGTCCGGTGGTGGTGATGGATCGAGACTACGCGCGTTCCTCGTGGATTCCTCGCCTGTTCGCCGCTGGCGTGACGGGCGGCCGACGCATCGCCGATCACGCCGGGCCCTGCCCCTCCCCGCCTCCGTCCTGTCGTGCCCCCGGCCTCCCGCCCTGGGCACGAGGGACCGTGCGGCACCTGCCCCGCCCGGGGCCGCGGTGGACTAGCATCGATCACATCGTGACCGGCACGTACGCCGGTCCAGCGAGGAGTGGGACGCGATGCCAGCACCGCATGCCGTCACGGACAGGGCCATCGATGCGATCAAGCAGATGATCATCGACGGCGAACTTGGTCCTGCGGACCGCCTTCCCCCGGAGAAAGAGCTGGCCGTGCGCATCGGCGTGAGCCGCAACTCCCTGCGGGAGGCCGTGAAGGCCCTGTCCGTGATCCGCGTGCTGGACGTGCGCCAGGGAGACGGCACCTACGTCACCTCGCTCGCCCCGAGCGTGCTCGTGGAGTCGCTCGGCTTCATCCTCGACCTGCATCAGGGTTCGGGCGAGGGGCAGATACTCGAGGTTCGGCGGCTGCTCGAGCCGACAGCCGTCGAGCAGGCCTGCCCCAACCTGAGCGAACACGACTTCGATCGGCTCGAACAGCTGATGCTCGACCTGTCGGCCCACTCCTCGGTCGAGCAGCAGGTGCAGGCGGACATCGACTTCCATCACCTCATCACGAGCCGCTGCCCCAACGTCTATCTCACGTCGATGCTCGAGGGCCTCGCGAGTGCGACCGCCCGGGCCCGAGTCTGGCGGGGTCTCACGGAGGACGCTGCCGTGGAGTCCACGCTGGCCGAGCACCGTCGCATCCTCGACGCCCTGAAGGCCGGCCGCGCCGACCTCGCGCGGGTGCACGCCGCGGCCCATATCGGGGGCGTCGAGAGCTGGATCCAGAAGGGCACCACGGTCGACTGACCGACGTTGCGCCAACGCCACGGTCAGTGTTTATCGGAGGCCGCCCGCCGGTAGACGCGCTCCGCTGTGCCGTGCAGGACCAGCTCGCGATCCGCGACCGGCAGCTCCGCCAGCAGAGCCAGCAGGTCGCCCGTGCCGGAACCGAGATCGAAGGGCACGGGGGCGATCGGCCAGTCGCTGCCGAACATCAGCCGTTCGGGCCCGAAGAGGTTCAGTGCCAGGTCGACAGCGGCGCGGAGATCCTCGCCAGCGGCGTAACCCTGTCCGCTCGTGGACAGGCCCGAGAGCTTCGCGACCGTCGTCCCGTGCCCCGCAAAGCCTCGAAGGGCCCGTTCCCAGCGAACCATCTCCCGCGCATCACCCAGCGGCGGCTTGCCGAGGTGATCGAGCACCACGACCAGACCCTCGATCTCGCCGGAGAGACAGGTCGCCTGGTCGAGATGCCGGGGGAAGGCATCCGGGACATCCAGCGGAAGGCCTCGGCCGGCGAGCAGCGCCAGGCTCTCCCGGACCTCGGGCCGGTCGAGGAACCCCGGATCCGGATCGTCGTGGACCAGGTGGCGCACGCCCACCACCCGGCGCATCGCCGCGACGTCGTCCAGCAGCGTCGCGGTGCGCACGGGATCGTCGAGTGGCAGCCAGGCGACGATGTCGACCCGGCACACACTCCCCTGCTGTGCCTCGAAGAGCGCCTCGATACGCTCTGCGGAAACGTGCATCGCGCGGGTGTCCTCGAGCGTGTCGTCGGCCTGCACCAGCACGACGCGGGTGGTGCCGAGTGCGCCATGCTGCTGCTCTACGTCCTCCCAGCGGGCGTCGCGACGCAGCCCCTCAGATGCGCTGTCGAGCCATCGGTACCCACCGCCGGAGCGGTCCCACAGGTGCAGGTGGGTGTCGGTGATATGGGGCTTCGTGAGAGGGGTGACCGTACGACGAAACGCTCCCGCCTCAGGCATCGATCTGCTCCCACAGCTCCTCGGGAATGTCCTGGCCGATGCGCTCGATGTTCTGCCGGACCTGGTCGGCCGTACGCATACCGAGCACGACCGAGGAGATCGCCGGGTGCCGCAGCGGGTACCGGATCGCGAGATCGGGCAGTTCGACCCCGTTCTCCTGTGCGAGCCCGGCCAGTTCGCGAGCTCGCTCCAGGGATCTCTCCGGGGCGTCGCCGTACTCGTACATCGCCGTATCGGGCACCACGGAGCGCGAGAGGATTCCGGAGTTGAACACCGAGACCGCCACGACCTCGACACCGTGCTCGAGGCAGGCGGGCAGCAGTTCGGCGGCAGCCGGCTGCTCGAGCACGGTGTAGCGACCCGACATCATGACCACGTCGATCAGGTCTGTGCGGACCGCACGGGAGAGCACGTCGGCGTCCTTGGAGCCGACGCCGATGCGACTGACGAGCCCTTCGTCCCGCATCGCGACGAGTGCGGCGAGCGCCTCGTCCATCGAGTGCCCCTCGGGCGCCTCCTCGGGGTCGTGCAGATAGAGGATGTCCACGCGGTCCAGGCCCAGGCGCTCGAGCGACTCCGCATGGCTGCGTCGGATGCCCTCCTCGGTCATGTCCCAGCGGCGCACGAAGTCGTCCGGCACCGCGAACGCGTTCGCCATGTCGTCACCGTCACCGGGCCCGGGAACCAGGAGCCGGCCCACCTTCGTCGAGATCAGGTACTCCTCGCGCGGGTAGTCCGCGAGCAGCGCTCCGAGACGCCGTTCGCTGGTGCCGACCCCGTAGTGGGGCGCCGTGTCGTACATGCGGATGCCGCCCTCCCAGGCAGCCTCGACGGCTCCGCGGGCCTCCTCCTCGGTGGTGACCCGGAAGATGTTCCCGAGCTGGGCCGCACCGAAGCCGAGCTCCGGCAGGCGTGCCGGTCCGGGACGGCGGTGGCGGTGGCGGTGGCGGTGGCGGTGGCGGGCGGACCCTACGGGGTCGGGAGTTGCGGACTCCATGAGTTTCACTCCTCGAAGATGGTGCCCGGCGGGCTGCTCTGCGCACCGCATGTCTCGCCGAGCCGGAGCTCGATCACCGGCAGCAGGACGTCGGGCCGTCGGATCGGCAGGGTGACGGTCAGCACATCCGGCCCCAGACCGGCCGGGGTCATGTTCATGGCCTGCTGGTCGGGATCGATCGTGCTCAGGACGACCTCGGACCCATCATGCAGGAATCGTGCGAAGCGCACCCGCCCCGACAGGCCGGGAAGGTGGAGGTGCTGCATCGGCCAGGTCGTCAGGTGCACGTACACCCGATCACCACGTCGGGTCAGCACCGTGCCCTGCGGCGCCTCCATGCCCTCGGCGGGCCCGGCGCCGTGGACCGATGCGGCGTGCAGCTCCATCCAGTGCCCGATCCGACGCAGGACCTCGCGATCGGCGGTCGAGATTGCGCCGCGGCCGTCGGGACCGACATTCAACAGCAGGTTCCCGCCCTTGGCCACGGAGTCCACGAGCATCCTCACCAGGAGGTCGGGGCTCTTGTGGTCGTGATTGTCGCGGTCGTACCCCCAGGAGCCGTTGGTGGTCTGGCAGGCCTCCCAGCGCACAGGGTCGCCGTCCGCCGTGGTCATCGGCGCCGCGGGCTGGTACTGCTCCGGGGTGACGAGGTCACCAGGGATCCCGAGCCGGTCGTTGACCACGCAGGTGGGCTGCAGCTCGCGCACCATCGCCAGCAGCACCTCGGCGTCCCAGTCCTCGGGCCCCTTGCCGTCCCGTTCAGGGTTGGTGAAGTCGAAGAAGAGGTAGTCGATCCTCCCGTAGTTCGTGAGCAGCTCGCGCACCTGGGCATGGAGGTACTCGCGATAGCGGGCCATGTCCCGACGGGAGTTCAGCTCCTGGACGTCCTCCCGGTCGCGCAGCGGATGGCTGACATCGATCGTGAAGTCCGGATGCGCCCAGTCCAGCAGGGAGTGGTAGAACCCGACGTGGAGACCTTCGGCGCGCAGGGCGTCGACGAACTCGCGCACCAGGTCACGACCGCAGACGTCCGGCGCCGAGTAGTCCGTGTGCTCCGTCTCGAACAGGCAGAAGCCCTCATGGTGCTTGGTCGTGAGCACGGCGTATCGCATCCCGGCCTCGCGGGCCCGGCGGGCGATGTCCGGGGCGTCGAAGCGGTCAGGGTCGAAGAACTCCGCATAGCTGCTGTAGTCCTCGAGGGTGCGATGCTCGCGTGTCATCGACCATTCGTGGCGCGCCGGGATCGCGTAGAGGCCGAAGTGGACGAACAGCCCGAACCGGGCCTCGTCGAACCAGGAGTGGGGGTCCCCGCCGCCGTCACCGGGGCGGGACGCTGTTGAGGGTGCATCGATGCTGTTCACGGGACGAGCTCCTTCCAGACCGGGCCGTCCGGGAAGCGGTGATCCGCGATCGATCCGGCATGCATACGGGCTCCGATGCCGGGCTTCTCCGGCGGGAGATATCGGCCGCGCTCCAGCCTCACGGGTTCGACGAAGTGCTCGTGGAGGTGGTCGACATGCTCGATACGGCGATCCTCGAGGGAACCGCTGATGGCGACGAAGTCGACCATCGACAGGTGCTGGACCATCTCGCACAGCCCCACTCCTCCTGCGTGAGGGCACACAGGCACCCCGAACTTGGCGGCCAGCAGCAGGATCGCGAGGTTCTCGTGGACTCCCCCGACCCGCGTCGCGTCGATCTGGACGATGTCCACCGCCCCGGCCTGGAGCAGCTGCTTGAACATGACGCGATTGTGCACGTGCTCGCCGGTCGCCACCCGGATCGGCGCGATGCGCCGGCGGATCTCGGCGTGCGCAAGGATGTCATCCGGGCTGGTCGGCTCCTCGATCCAATACGGATCCTGGGGACGGAGGGCATTCATCCAGTGCTCGGCTTCGTCGACCCCCCAGCGCTGGTTGGCGTCCGCCGCGATGGGGAAGCCCTCCCCCAGCACCTCGCGGGCGATCGAGAAGCGCCGGATGTCGTCCTCGAGATCCGCGCCGACCTTCAGCTTGACCATCTCGAAGCCACCGTCCACGGCTTCTCGGAGGAGCCGCTCGAGCTTCTGGTCGTCGTACCCCAGCCACCCGGGGGTCGTCGTGTAGGCCGGGAAACCCTGTGCCTCGAGCTCTGCGATCCTTTCCTGGCGACCGGGAACTGCGCGCTCGAGGATCTCCAGCGCCTCCTCTCGCGTGAGGGCGTCCTCGAGATACCGGAAGTCGACGAGACCGACGAGCTCGCGGGGAGACAGATCCGCCAACAGCCTCCAGAGCGGCTTCCCCTCGCGTTCGCAGCGCAGATCCCAGAGGGCGTTGACGACCGCACCGATCGCCATCTGCATCACACCCTTCTCCGGCCCCAACCAGCGGAGCTGGGAATCGGCAGTCATCGCCGCCCCGGCAGCTCCGAGATCCTCGAGGACGTCGTCGACGTCCCGGCCGAGCAGATGATGGGACAACGCACGGATTGCCGTCGCCTGCACGTCGTTCCCCCGGCCGATCGTGAAGACCAGGCTCACGCCGCTCTCGCCGTCGGAGGTCCTGACCTCGAGATAGGCGGCCGAATAGTCAGGGTCCTTGTTCATGGCGTCGGAGCCGGCGAGCGAGGTCGACGTCGGGAACCGGACGTCGGTGACGTCGAGGGTCGTGAACGTGGGCATCGATAACTTCCTTGCAGGATGTGGGCCCTGCACGTCCGCGACACGAACGCCACCAAGACCTCGGATGTCTACCGAGGCTACCGCAGCACGCCACATCGACCCAAGCTTTCAGGAAACCGCCCCCTTCTGTCAGATTTCCAGGTCACGACACTTTCGTGCGGTGTTTCGTAGATCTAGGCGAAAAACAGGGCCCCAATAATCGGAAACTCTTGCCGCACCCATCGGGCCTATGCCATAGTCCGTGTGTCCCACTCCACAATCGATCAGCGCCGACCGAGGAGCCCTCGTGAACGATCCCGACCGCACCGATCACCCTTCGAGCCCGCCCTCCCTCGTGGGAGACACGGGCACGGACGACCGCGCGGGGAGCGTGGCCCGCCGGACCTTCCTGGGTCGCTCCGCGGCGCTGGGCGGCGCCGCGATGATCACGCCCGCAGCGCTCGTGGGCTGCGGCAGCGAGGACAGCGCCGGCCAGGTCACCGGCGGAGACGACTACACCCCCGGCAGCGCCGACCTCCAGGTGGAGATCGCTCCGGAGATCGACGGGATCCTCTACCCGGACGACTACGTCGGTCCGCGTGCCCGCGAGCTCGAGCCGTTCGGCGACGGGACGATCGACTTCACGATCCTCAGCCAGACCGATCCCGAGCTCGATCTCGCCACGAACTACTACTCGACCCTCCTCGAGCAGACGACCGGGGTGAAAGCGTCGTACGTGACGGTCCCCGCCGGCGAGGACGGCAAGACGAAGGTCAACGCGATCGTTGCCGGCGGCGAACTCCCCCACGCGCTGATGGTCGGGCAAGACATCTTCAACCCGTCGGAGATCAGCATCTACGGCCAGCAGGGGCTTTTCATCCCCTTGGACAAGCTCATCGACGAGAACGCGCCGCACATCCTGGACATGTTCGACTCGTTCCCGAACATGCGTCAGCAGTACACGGCACCTGACGGAAAGCTCTACGGCGTGCCGTCGATGAACGACTGCTATCACTGCAAGAGCGCGAACGTCCGCACGTGGATCAACCAGGACTGGTTGAAAGGGATCGGGGCGAGCTCGCCCGAGACTCTCGAGGAGTACGTCTCCGTGATGGACGAGTTCCGTGCGTTCTCCGGCAGGCCCGACGCCTCAGTGCTGACCACAGCCGATGCGGACACGATGCTCCAGCTGTTCCAGTTCTTCCTGGGGTCGTTCCTCGAGATCCCCGACCTCTGGCTCCGGCGCACCGGATCGACTCTCGAATGGCATCACCGGGATCCCGCCTTCCGCGCCGGGATCGTCTGGATCCAGGAGCAGTTCGCTGCCGGGAACTTCGATCCCGGGATCTTCTCGAACACGGCTGAGCAGTACCAGAAGCTCGGCGACGGACCCGACGGTCCCCGCTTCGGCGTCGGCTACGGGTACTCCACCTACCAATTCAGCGCCGCTGCCGACTACACCGATCCCGACAGCGCCGCCCTGATCATGACACCGCTCGCACCGATGGCCGGTCCTGACGGGGTTCGCACGGCTCAGTGGGATCACTTCTCCTACGGGTACCTCAACTACGTCATCACCCCGGAGTGCCCGGACCCGGTGCAGCTGATCCGGTGGGCCGATTACCAGTTCGAGCTCGGCCTGACCATTTCTGGAGGGCGCGGCGAGCAGGGAGTCGGATGGGACTTCGCCTCCGAGGGGCAGATGGGCATCGACGGCCAGCAGGCGGTCTACGAGGTGCTTCCGACGCCGGAGGACCTCAAGAACACTGCCTGGCGCGAATGGGGTCCTCTGTACAAGTCGATGTCGCAGCGCCATGGCGAGGTGGTCCAGGAGTCCAACCCCTCCGTCGAGCCGATCCTCTTCCGTGCCGCCGAGCTCTACGAGCCCTTCGCCACGCCCGAGGAATCCGGGGTCCCCCCTCTGGTCCTGGACATGGACCAGTCCGCCCAGATCGGCGAGATCACCACCAACCTCGAGAGTCATCTGAAGCAGGCCATGGCGGCCTTCGGGACGGGCGCCAAGGACGCGAGCGACGACGCCGACTGGGACGAGTACATCGCCACGGCGTCCTCGATCGGCATCGACACCTACACCGAGATCCATCAGGCGGCGTACGACGCCCAGAACGGATGAGACCGCTCCGAGCCCCCGCCCTTCCTTCCCCTGCAGATCCCGGCAGAGAGGTTCCCTCACCATGACAGTTCACGCCACCGCAGAGGTGCGCGCCCACCGGCACATCAAGGACCCGCGGTCCGACCGCATCCTGAACGTCGTGCTCCTGGTGCTCCTGACCCTGTTCACGCTGACGATTGTCTATCCCTTCGTGTACATCATCAGCGCCTCGCTCTCGAGCCCGACCGCCGTGTCCTCCGGCGAGATGTGGCTGTGGCCGGTCGGCTTCAGCCTGGACGCGTACCAGGCCGTCCTGGACTATCCGGCCATCACCCGCGGCTTCCTCAACTCCCTGCTGTACTCCGGAGCCGCCATGCTGATCGGCACCGCGGCCACGGTGATGGGCGGCTACGCGTTATCGCGGTCGGATCTCGTGGGCCGGAATGCCTTCACCCTTGTCTTCGTGCTGACGATGATGTTCTCCGGCGGCATGATCCCCACCTACCTCGTGGTGAGGGACCTGGGAATGCTCAACACGATCTGGGCGATGATCCTGCCCGCCGCCGTGAGCGTGTGGCAGCTGATCGTGACCCGCACCTTCTTCCAGACCACGATCCCCCACGAGCTGCTCGAGTGCTCTCGGATCGACGGCGCGAGCGATCTGCGGTTCTTCGCCAGGATCGTGCTGCCGCTGTCCAAGCCGATCCTCGCGGTGAACCTGCTGCTCTACGGCGTGGCCACCTGGAACGCCTACTTCAACGGCCTGATCTACCTCACCGACGAGGACCTCTACCCGTTGCAGCTCGTCATGCGGAACATCCTCCTGGAGAACACCTTCGACCCCTCGAAGATGGCCGGCGCCAACCCCGATCGCATCGCGGAGATGCAGCAGTTGGCCGACAAGCTCAAGTACGCCCTCATCATCATCGCGTCCGTCCCCCCGCTCATCGCCTATCCGTTCGTGCAGAAGCACTTCGTCAAGGGCATGATGATCGGTTCCCTGAAGGGTTGAGAACATGAGCACGGACCAGCAGACATTCGTCGACCAGCTCCGGGTCGAGGACACCCCCTCCGGACGCAGGAAGCACTCGGCGTCCCCGATCGCCGGCCAACGCACCACCCCTCTGTCGAAGAAGCTGAAACGCTCCTGGCAGCTGTACCTGCTTCTCCTGCCTGCAGTGATATGGGTGGTCCTGTTCGCGTACTGGCCGATGTACGGCATCCAGATCGCGTTCCGTGACTTCACCCCGGTCGGAGGCATCACGGGATCGGACTGGGTCGGGCTGAAGCACATCGAGAAGTTCGTGACCAGCTACAACTTCTGGCCGCTGCTGAGCAACACGCTCATCCTGGCCTTCTACGAGCTGATCGCGGGGTTCCCGATCCCGATCATCCTGGCTCTCGCCCTGAATGCGGTGCGGCAGAAATACTTCTCGCGGATCGTGCAGCTGATCACCTACGCCCCGAACTTCATCTCGATCGTGGTCGTCGTCGGCATCCTCGTCATGCTGCTGGATCCGCAGATGGGCATCGTCCCCCACGCCTTCGAGTTGCTGGGGCTGACCCCGCCCGCGTTCCTCACCGATCCCGGATGGTTCCGACACACCTACGTGTGGTCGGGGATCTGGCAGACCGCAGGATTCAGCGCCATCATCTATCTTGCCGCACTGACATCCGTGCCGCCCGAGCTGCATGAGGCGGCCAAGGTCGACGGGGCCACGCACGTCCGCCGCATGTGGCACATCGATGTGCCGGCGATCCTCCCGATCGCCATCGTCCTGATGATCCTCAACGTCGGATCGATCATGAGCGTCGGTTTCGAGAAGGTCCTCTTGATGCAGAACCCCCTGAACCTCGTCACCTCCCAGGTGATCGACACCTACGTCTACGAGGTCGGGCTGAAGAGCCCGATCCCCCAGTACAGCTACGCGACCGCCATCGGACTCTTCCGTAGCGTGATCGGCCTGATCCTGCTGGTCACGGTGAACTCTTTGGCCAAGCGCGTGACGAAGGCCGGCCTGTTCTGACCTCCGCACCAGCCGTCGCCACCCATTGTCACCACCACCACTCCGCTCGACGAGACAAGGAACCATCATGCCCGCCAATCCGCTCCACGTCCCTGACGACGCACTCCATGACCATCCCCTCCGCCGACGCTCTGTCCTCGCCGGGCTCGGTGCCGGGCCTGCCTTGGCTCTGCTCGCGGGGTGCTCGACGGACAGCGGCGAGGGCCCCAGCGAGGTACCGCAGGTCGAGTACGAACAGGGCTCCTCGACGCTCTCGGTCGAACTTGGTCCGGAGATCGACGGGGTTCCCTATCCCGAGGGATATGTGGGACCCAAGGCGCGAGAGTCCGAGCCGTTCGGTGACGGGTCCACGGAATTCACCGTGCTCGCCCGCAGCGAAGCCGGGCTGGATCTCGCGACCAACGCCCATTCCCTGCACCTCGAGGAGAAGACCGGGGTGCGCATCACCTATCAGACGGTCCCACCGGGCGAGGAGGGGTCCCCGAAGGTCAATGCGATCATTTCCAGCGGGGATCTACCCGACGCGATGATGCTGGGGCCGGAATGGATGGGCGGATTCACGAAGAGCCAGCTCTACGTCTACGGCTCGCAGGGGCTCTTCCAGCCTCTCGACAAGTTGATCGACGAGGTCGCTCCCCAGCTGCAGGAGCTCTTCGAGCAGAACCCGGACTTGCGCGCTTCCTGGACGGCTCCCGACGGTGCGATGTATGGGATCCCTGCGGTCAACCAGTGCTACCACTGCGCAGCGTCAGCCTCGCGCACCTTCGTCCACCAACCGAGCTTGGAGGCCGCCGGATGGACCGAGCAGCCGACCACGCTCGACGAGTTCGAGCAGATGCTGCGCGACATGAAGTCCGCGAAACCGGACATCCTGCCGTTGAGCGGCGACAAGGACAATATTCCGTTCGCGCTCATCAGTGCCGCCCACCTCGATCTGGGTATCGATCGGCTCCGCAAGGACGGCGACACCATCGTCTATACCCCGTCGGACGAGAAGTTCCGCGAGGTGCTCGCGGTGGCGGCCCGACTGGTTCGTGACGGCCTCCTGGACCCCAACACGTTCACTCGCGACAATGAGCAGTTCAAGCGCCTCACGATGGATCCGGCCGGTTCGCGTGTCGGGGTGGCACAGATGCCGCACCATCACGCACTGATGGACGTGGACTACTACGACCCGAAGTCCCTCTGGTACGAATTCGTCGCCCTGGCGCCGTTCAGCGGCCCTGGTGGCGACCCTGTCATCCCCTGGAACGAGACCCATGGTGATGCCGTCGGGCTGGTGGTCACAAGCGCCTGCTCCGACCCGGAGACCATGGTGCGATGGGCGGACCATCAGCTCGGTCTCCTGCCGACTCTGGAGTTCGGCCATGGGCGGCAGGGGGAGCAGTGGGACTGGGCCGGCACCGATGAGATCGGGATCGACGGCCGCGCAGCCATGTATGCGACGATTCCCCAGAAAGATGGTGAGGCCGAGAACGTGACCTGGCCGGAGTTCCATCCCCACAACTCCAGCATGGATGTGCGCAACGGGCTGGGAGTGGACGAGAAGACCTCGATCGAGCCCGCGCTCTACAGAGCTGGGAAACTGTACGAGCCCTATCGGAACTCGCTCGAGTCGCTCTTCGCTCCCCCGTTCTTCAGCGCGGATCAGGCGGCGGAGATCGGCGAGCTGCGCGCGAACCTGGACAGCCTGTTCGCCCAGAACTCGACGAAGATGTGCCTCGGGGAGCTGGACCCCACTGACGATGCGGACTGGGAGTCCTATCTCGCATCCTTCGAGGCCGCGGGACTCGACCGATACCTCGAGGTGCTGACCGAGGCTGACTCGGAACGCGCCTGAGCGTAACGACGACGACGAGATGGTGCGCTGGCCGATCTCCTGTCCAGCGGGGAGCCCTGAGAGGGATCGGGCTCTGAACAGCCATGGAGTTCAGAGCCCGGTCGTCGTGTCTCGGGACCGACCACGGGACGACGCAGGCCGTCTCGGTCCCGAGCTCCGCTTCCACCGGGTAGCTACAGCGCCCTCCGAGCGTCCCGGCGATCTCGCGCATCTGCGCGGCGGCGGCCAAAACGCTGCGGTCCCGGCGACCTGGCGGCACGAGGATCATCGGGCACGGCGCCTCAGACGTCCGGACGCTCCGTCGTCGCGCGGTAGGCGATATCAGGATCCGGGGTCGGGGCACCCGTCGCGTCGTGGACGGATGCCGCCACGAGGGCTGCGCCCTCACCGCTGAGCTCGACCACGAGCCCCGACGCCCGCACGGCCTGCTCGAGCCGGTGGATGCGTCGCACGCCGATGGTTCCCCCGGAGGCGAGCACGGTGCCATCCTCCAGGAGGATCCGGTGGCCCGTGACGCGCTGGCCCTCCGCGAGCCGCTCGACGAGCTCGATGTGGTCGAAGTCCGTCTCCGCACCCAGATCGATACGAGCACTCGACCCGGAGGCTGAGAGGGCACCCGAGTGAGGGGAGCCGAAGCGCTGCGCGAGCGCCTCTGCGAACTCGTGCACCCGCGCGGCATCGGCCGGATCGATGCGACCCCGGCGGTCCGGCGGAATGTTCAGGAGCAGGTTGGCGCCGAGCCCGATCGAGCGGTCATGGATCGCCAGCAGATGCGACAGCGACTTGGGCTCCTCCCCCGGCTGCCAGAACCATCCCTTGCGCAGGGAGACATCGCACTCCGGCGGCAGATAGACCGCCTCACCGGACTCGACGACGTCGACGTCGTAATTGTTGAGATCCGTCGAGGTCGTCACGTACTCCACGGGGTCGGCGGCCAGGCCGTCCTCGTTGCCCACCCAGCGAATGGTCGCCGGGCCCATGTTAAAGACCATCGCCTGCGGCTGCAGCTCGGCGGCGAGCGCGCCGATGGCGTCCCAGTCGTATTCGCGACCTGCGGAACCCGCGCCGTCGAACCACAGCTCGCTCAGCTCCCCATAGTTCGTGCACAGCTCCCGCAACTGGGCGAGGTAGAACTCGTCGTAAGCGGCGGGCTCCTCGTACTGCGGGGCGTTGCGGTCCCAGGGCGAGGCGTACAGGCCGAGCTTCATCCCGGAGCGGGCGCAGGCGTCGGCGACCTCGCGCACCACGTCACCCGTGCCGCCCTTCCAGGGCGAGGACGCCACGGAGTAGTCGGTGGTGGCGGTGGGCCAGAGGCAGAACCCGTCGTGGTGCTTGGCCGTGAGCACCACGTACTTCGCGCCGAGCTCGTGCGCAGTGCGGATCCATTCGTCGGCATCCAGCTCGCTCGGATCGAAGCTCTCCGGCGTCAGGGTGCCGTCGCTCCACTCCTTCCCGGCGAAGGTGTTGACCCCGAAGTGGAAGAACACCCCCAGTCCGTCGCGCTGCCACGCCAGCTGGGCGGTGCTCGGGACGAGCGGTCCCTGCTGAGCCTGCTGTGTCTCTGGGTCCTGCGAGACAGGTGTCGTCGCACGAGTGGGCTGCGCGTCGTCGCGCGGAGTCGATGCCATACGCCCAGTCAATCAAAGATCGGGCCTTTGCAGGAGGATCCGGTGGCCATGTCTCGCAGTCGATGCCGGAGCTCGGAAGAATACCGGTCCTCTGCGCCCAGACATCGGGCCTCTTGCGCGGCGCACGGTGGAACAGCTCACAGCTGCGCCCGCTACCCTTTCGTCCATGAGTCGATCCGGAGCGCCCGCGGGCCCGACGCATGTCCCCGCGTGGGTCATGCATATGAACGAGATGATCGAGCACGTCTATCTGGTGCTGCGGATCAACATCGTCTGGACCCTGCTCAGCCTCCTGGGTCTGATCGTCGCGGGCATCGCACCGGCCGGGGCCGCCGCAGCCGACGCCTTCATCGCCTCGCGGCATGGAGCCTCGGTGAAGGTGCTGCCGCTGATGTGGGAGAGCTACCGCCGTCAGTTCGTCAGCGCCAACATCCGGATGCTGCCGCTCATGGTGGTCCAGCTCGGCTCGGCATCGATGATCTGGATCCTGCTGGGCGGGGGCACCGCGGACTCGACGACGGCGGTCGTCCTGTCCGGGATCGCCGTCGTGAGCGCCGCCTGGTCCACGGTCAGCGTCGCCCTGCTGATGACGGTTCCGCGGGTCCGCCGCCAGGACCTCGTGGTGGCGTGGCGGCTGGCGATCCTCCTCCCCGGCGCCCTGCCCCCGCGCTTCATCGCCCTGATCCTCCTGCTGGCCGTGTGGATCACCCTGTGCACGTTCCTCTGGCCGATCGCCCTGCTGGTGGGCGCGGCCACGGGGATCGACATCGCCACGACCCTGCTGAGCCGGCGGGTCGAGCTGCTGCTGGAGGATCTCGAGGCCTCCCGCGCCGTCACGGCCTGACGCCTCCCGGAGTCGGCAGACGGGCAGGGGTGCGCCCTCTCGCCCGGTCAACAAGGGATACCCTGGACGCCACGGCCGCCCCGTCGCGCGCGAGAGTTCACGCAGCGCTCCACGGGTGCGCCTCCCGAGCTAGCTGGAACGGAGAGACATGGCAGACCTGGATGTGACCCGTGCGGATGCGGTGCTGATCGGTGGCGGGATCGCGAGTGCCACCATGGCCGCGATGCTCACCGAACTCGAGCCCGACTGGAACATCGTGGTGCTGGAGAAGCTCGATGCGCTGGGACAGGAGTCCAGTGACGGCTGGAACAACGCCGGCACTGGTCACAGCGCCCTGTGCGAGCTGAACTACACCCCGCAGGATGTCGACGGGTCGGTCAGCCCCGCCAAGGCGACCACCATCAATGAGCAGTTCCAGGTCTCCCGGCAGTTCTGGGCCCACCTGGTCGAGAACGAGCGGATCGGCGACCCCGCCTCCTTCATCCATTCGGTACCGCACATGAGCTTCGTGCACGGGATGGAGAACGTCGACTACCTGCGTCGTCGCCACGAGGCGCTGTCCGTGAGCCCTCTGTTCGACCGCATGGAGTTCACCACCGATCATGCTCAGCTGTCCGAGTGGTCCCCACTGGTCACCGAGGGGCGACCGGTCACCGAGACGATCGCCGCGACCTACTCCCCCGACGGGACCGACGTCGACTTCGGGGCGCTGACCAACCAGATGCTCGACTATTCCGGCCGCGTCGGCACCACCGTCTCCACCGGGTCCGAGGTCATCGACCTGCGCCGGATGGGCAAGGACTGGGGCGTCATGGTCCGCTCCACGGCCGATGGCTCGATCCAGGTCCTGCGCACCCCCATGGTCTTCGTCGGCGCCGGCGGTGCGGCCCTCCCGCTGCTGCAGAAGTCCGGCATCGAGGAGATCCGCGGATTCGGCGGGTTCCCGATCTCGGGGCAGTGGTTGCGCTGCACCGATCCCGAGACCATCGCCCGCCACGATGCGAAGGTGTACGGCAAGGCTGCCGTCGGCGCCCCACCGATGAGCGTTCCGCACCTCGATACCCGCTACGTCGGAGGCCAGCGCTCGCTGATGTTCGGCCCCTACGCCGGCTGGTCCCCGAAGTTCCTCAAGAGCGGCAAGTACTCGGACCTGTTCGCCTCGATGAAACCGTCGAACCTCACGCAGATGCTCGCTGTCGCCCCGCCCAACCTCGACCTCATGGTCTACCTGGCATCCCAGCTGGCCGCGACCCGTCACCAGCGCTTCGAGGCGCTGCGGGAGTACATGCCCGCCGCCCGCGAATCGGAATGGGAGGAGGTCACCGCCGGACAGCGCGTCCAGGTGATCGCCCCCGACGCCGCCAAGCACGGCGTGCTGCAGTTCGGCACCCAGGTGATCACTGCGGCCGACGGCTCCATCGGCGGCATGCTGGGCGCCTCGCCTGGTGCCTCCACCGCCACCAGCATCATGCTGGGCATGCTCGAGCGCATGTTCCCCGATCGCATCGAGGGCTGGCGCTCGACCATCACCCAGATGGTGCCGAGCTGGGGCACCAACCTCTCCGACGACCCCGCGGCCGCGCACCGCTCCCTCGAGCTCACTGCCGCGTCGCTGGGTCTCGAGAAGCACTGAATCGCCCCGGACGTGGGGCGGATCGTCCTCGCCCCACTCCGGAAGTCCTCGAAGACCCCGAAGACCAGGAAGAAGGCCGTCGGATGCGGATCTCGCTGATGACCACATGCTTGGTGGATGTCATGACGCCGGACGTCGCCCGGGCCACCGTCACCCTGTTGGAGCGGCTCGGACATCAGGTCGTGTTCGACAAACGTCAGACCTGCTGCGGGCAGATGCACACCAACACGGGGTACTACTCCGAGGCCGCTCCGGTGGTGCGCAGCTTCGTGGACACCTACGAGCCGGCCCTGGAGTCGATCGACGCGATCGTGATGCCCTCGGGATCCTGCGCCGGATGCGTGCGAGAGCAGCACCAGCTGGTTGCGCAGCACGAGGAGGACAGCGAGCTCGAGGAGCGGGCGGCGGCCGTCTCGGCGAAGACGTACGAGCTCTCCGAGCTCCTGGTCGACGTGCTCAAGGTGACCGACGTCGGCGCGTACTTCCCGCACAGCGTCACCTACCACCCCACCTGTCATTCGATGCGCGTTCTCAAGGTCGGAGCGCGCCCCGTGAAGCTGCTGCGCGGCGTCGAGGGCATCGAGGTCAGGAACCTCCCGGAGTCCGATACCTGCTGCGGCTTCGGCGGCACCTTCTCGGTGAAGAACGACGCCACCTCCGACGCGATGGTCACCGACAAGGCGGCCAACGTGGTCTCCACCGGTGCCGAGTTCGTGGTCGCCGGGGACTCCTCCTGCCTGATGAACATCGGTGGCAAGCTGCGCCGCATCGACGCCGCCCCGCGTTCCATCCATCTCGCCCAAGTGCTCGCCTCCACCCGTGAAGAGCCCTTCCTCCCGTCCGAGACCATCCTGGGGAGGGCCTCATGAGCACCGTCGACCTCGGTATCCCATCCGTCCGCCCGCAGCATGCCTCCCCGTCCTCGAACCTGCGCGGGGAGCAGTCCTTCCCCGACGCCGCGCGTGACGAGCTCGGCAACGAGGTCCTGCGCGGAAACCTCCGTCACGCCACCGCCACCATCAACGGCAAACGCGCCTCGGCGGTGCGCGAGGTGCGCGACTGGCAGAAACTGCGCAACGCGGGCAGTGCCCTGAAATGGCAGGTCACCGATCATCTCCCGGAGCTGCTCGAGCAGCTCGAGGAGTCGGTGACCGCGGCCGGTGGCGTGGTCCACTGGGCCCGCGACGGCGACGAGGCCGGGGAGATCATCACCCGTCTGGCCCTGGAGCGCGGGGCCGAGGAGGTCCTCAAGGTCAAGTCGATGGCCACCCAGGAGATCGACCTCAACGAGACCCTCGCCCACGCCGGGATCCGGGCCATCGAGTCCGACCTCGCCGAGCTCATCGTGCAGCTGGCCGAGGACACCCCGAGCCACATCCTGGTACCCGCCATCCACCGCAACCGGGCCCAGATCCGTGAGATCTTCCTGGCTGCGATGCCGGATCTGGATCCCTCGATCACCGACGACCCGCCGGAGCTCGCCGACGCCGCCCGACGCTTCCTGCGCGAGAAGTTCCTCGACATGCCCGGGTCCGTCGCGATCTCCGGGGCGAACTTCGCCGTCGCCGACACCGGCACCCTGGTGGTCGTCGAGTCCGAGGGCAACGGCAGGATGTGCCTCACCCTGCCCAAGACGCTGATCTCCGTGGTCGGGATCGAGAAGATCATCCCGTCCTTCCAGGACCTCGAAGTGTTCCTGCAGCTGCTGCCGCGCTCGTCGACCGGGGAGCGGATGAATCCGTACACGACGCTGTTCTCGGGCGTCACCCCCGGAGACGGTCCCGAGGAGTTCCATCTCGTCCTGCTCGACAACGGTCGCAGTGCGGTGCTCGAGGATCCCGAGGGCCGCAGCGCACTGCATTGCATCCGTTGTTCGGCCTGCCTGAACGTGTGCCCGGTGTACACCCGCACCGGGGGCCACGCGTACGGCTCCACCTACCCCGGCCCCATCGGTGCGATCCTCTCGCCGCAGATGACCGGTATGGACGGGCCGGACGACCCGAACACTTCGCTCCCGTATGCCTCGAGCCTGTGCGGTGCCTGCTATGACGTGTGCCCGGTGAAGATCGACATTCCCAAGATTCTCGTGCACCTGCGCGCCGAGGACGTCGACCAGCGCCGCGAGACCAAGGGCGAGTACCACGGCACCTGGGACATGGCGATGAAGGGCGCGAGCAAGCTCATGTCCTCGCCGCGCGCCTACGATGCTGCGGTGCGATCTGCCGGGCCGCTGTCGAAGGTGCTGCCGGGCGCGAACATCGGCAAGCTTCCCGGCATCCTGCCGCTGGTGCCCGGGTGGACCGACCATCGCGACCTGCCCAAGCCAGGGCAGTCCTTCCGCAGCTGGTGGGATGCTCGCGAGAAGGATGCTGCGATGCAGCCGGGCTCCGACGACGACGCCACCGCCCCAGGTGCCGGCCCCGCGTCCTCCACCACCGAGGAGCAGTCATGAGCGAGTGGGCCGACCAGCGTCCCGCCCACACGCCCGGGATGAGCGCGAAGGACGAGATCCTGGCTCGTGTGCGCGCGGCGCTGGATGTCCCGCGCCGCGACGAGATCACCGAGGCGCAGGACGTGCCCCGCGCCTATCAACGCGCCGACGACAAGCAGGAGATCTCCACGGATCGGGCGAAAGTGCGTGACGTGCTCGTCCAGCGGCTCGAGGACTACACCGCCGTCGTCCACCGGACCACCTTCGACGGCGCCCCTGCAGCCATCGCGGCAGCCCTGGGCGAGGCCGCACGCGTCATCGTGCCCCCCGGCGTCCCCGCATCCTGGACCGATGATCTCGATCCTGAGGTCACCCGGGACGACGGCACGCTCTCGCCCCGCGGGCTCGATGCGATCGACGCAGTCCTCACCGGCTGCCACACCGCGATCGCTCTGACCGGCACGATCGTGCTGCGGGGCGACGACCTCGGGGGGCGTCGCGCCGTCTCCCTGGTCCCGGACCATCACGTCGTGGTGGTCGAGGCGGAGCAGGTGGTGCTCGGCGTGCCCAAGGGCATCGAGCGTATGGGCACCGATCCCGGCGCCGCCTGGACGATGATCTCCGGTCCGAGCGCCACCAGCGACATCGAACTCAGTCGGGTCGAGGGCGTGCACGGGCCGCGTCGACTCGACGTCGTGCTCATCGAACCCGCCCCGGAGCCGACCCCCGAGCAGGACACCGATCCACGAGCCCAGGAGCAGACTGCATGAGCGAGCACGCACCCACCGACAGCACCAGCACGCCGGACCCCGGTGCCGCGCGGGACCGTGGCGACCTGTTCACCCTGGTCGCCGGTCCCTATCAGGCCGAGGTCTCCGTCGTGGGCGCGATCCTCGAGTCGCTCACGATCGCCGGCCGCGATCTGCTCGTGCGCAATCCTGCCCAGGGACCCATGCAGTTCTATCGGGGTGCTGTCGTCGCTCCCTGGCCCAACCGCATCGGGGACGGGGCCTACACGTGGGACGGCCAGGAGATCCAGGCCGCCCTCACCGAGCCCGAGCGAGGAAACGCCCTGCACGGCTTGGTCTCCTTCGCACCGTTCACCCCGGTCTCCATCGCCGCGGACGAGATCACCCTGCGCCTCGAACTCTTCCCGAGCCCCGGATACCCGTTCCACCTCCTGTTGACGGTCCACCACGCGCTGCACCCGGACTCCGGGCTCACCACCACCGTCGCAGCGCGCAACATCGGCCGCCAGGACGCCCCGTACGGAGTGTGCCCGCATCCGTATCTCGTGGCCGGACCGGAGCCCTTGGACGAGTGGTCGCTGCAGGTCGACGCGGGCACCGTGCTCACCGTCACCGAGGACCGCCTGCTGCCCACAGGAACCGAGCCCATCGCACCCGGCAGTGCCTTCGACTTCCGCTCGGCCCGCGTCATCGGCTCGCTGTTCATCGATCATGCCTTCACCGACCTCGGCCGGGACCGGCACGACCAGCTGTCGGTCGCCGTCACCGCCCCTGGCGGCACCGGTGTGGAGCTCACGGCCGGTGACAAGTGCGGCTGGCTGCAGGTGCATACCGGAGATCGGCCGGAGCCGGAGAACAACCGCCTCGGTCTCGCCGTCGAGCCGATGACCTGTCCCCCGGATGCGTTCCGCAGCGGCACCGACGTGGTGCGCCTGGCCCCCGGACAGGACCATGAGGTGGCCTGGTCGATCCGGGGCTGGTGAGCCGCCGCCGAGCCTGAGACCGGCTCCTTCCGGACAGCGTCGCAGCCGGGCCGCGCGCCGAATCCCGTGCTCGTGCCCCTGCCCCAGCACACGCGAAAGCCCGTCGCCAGCAGTGGCGACGGGCTTTCGTCATACCGGGGATCGGCCCCGGGAACGCTGCGCGATCAGTTCGCGTGGGCGTCCTCATAGGCCTTGCGGATGGTGCCCGAGATACGGCCACGGTCCGGAACCTCGTAGCCGGCCTCACGGGCCCACTCGCGGATGCGCGCGGAATCGTTCGAACCGCCCGCGCGAGCCCCCGAGGTGCCACGGCTGCGACGGCCACCGACGCGGCGTGCCTTGCGGACCCAGCTGCCGAAGTCCTCACGGAGCTTCTGCGCGTTGTCCTCGGACAGATCGATCTCGTAGGCGACGCCGTCCACGGCGAAGCTCACGGTCTCGACGGCCTTGTCGCCATCGAGATCGTCGACGAGCTCCACATAAGTCTTCCGTGCCATAGGGGTACTCCCTCGCTGGTCTGGGTATTTCACGTGTGCGATGTCGGAGTGGCATCGCAGGCTTCACCTAGTATCAGGTGTGCACGCGAGAATATCAATCAGGAACACACAATCAGTTCCGGACGGTGATCCTATTCATCCGCAGCATGCGCTTCTCGATAATCCTGTTCTGCCTGTCGCTGGGCCTCACGTTCACGTCGATCCGCGCGCAGAATGGCGCGCATCGCGAACCAGAACAGCAGCCCCACTCCGATCGACGGCAGCAGCGATCCTGCCTCGTAGAAGAATCCACTGTCCATGTCAGGCCTCCGGCTTCACGAACGGGAACAGGATGGTCTCCCGGATACCGAGACCGGTCAGCGCCATGAGCAGACGGTCCACGCCCATGCCCATGCCGCCCGTGGGCGGGAGCGCGTACTCCATCGCCTCGAGGAAGTCCTCGTCCAGGCGCATCGCCTCGTCGTCGCCCTGCGCGGCGAGGGCCGCCTGCTGGGCGAAGCGCTCCCGCTGGATCACGGGGTCCACGAGCTCGGAGTAGCCGGTGCCCAGCTCGAAGCCGCGCACGTACAGGTCCCACTTCTCGACCACACCTGGAGTGGAACGATGGGCCCGCACCAGGGGGCTGGTCTCGACCGGGAAGTCACGCACGAAGGTCGGCTCGTAGAGGTGATCGCCCACCTGGTGCTCGAACAGCTCCTCGATGAGCTTGCCGTGCCCGAATCGAGGGTGATCCAGATCCAGGTCCAGGGAGCGCGCGATCTCCCGCAGGCGCTCCGGGGTGGTCTCCGGGGTGATCTCCTCACCGAGCGCCTCGGAGAGGGAGCCGTAGACGGTGATCTGCGCCCACTCGCCGGAGAAGTCATATTCCGTCCCGTCGGCGAGAGTGACGATCTGAGATCCGGTGGCGTGTTCTGCGGCTTCCTGCACGAGAGCCTGGGTGAGATCTCCGATCGTGTCGTAATCCCCGTACGCCTGATACGCCTCGAGCATCGCGAACTCGGGCGAATGAGTGGAGTCGGCACCTTCGTTGCGGAAGTTCCGGTTGATCTCGAAGACCCGCTCGAGACCGCCCACGGCCGCCCGCTTCATGTACAGCTCGGGCGCGATCCGCAGATATACATCGAGGTCGAACGCATTCATATGGGTGACGAACGGGCGCGCCGCGGCGCCCGAAGGGATCACCTGCAGCATCGGAGTCTCGATCTCGAGAAAGTCCCGTTCGTGGAATGAGGCACGCAGGGCATGCATCACAGCGGCTCGCTGACGCACACTGTCCCGGGCCTGCTGACGCACGATCAGATCGACATATCGACGACGGACCCGCGACTCCTCGGACAGCTCCGCGTGGAGCACCGGCAGCGGGCGCACGGCCTTCGCGGCCATCTGCCAGATGGACGCGAACACGCTGAGCTCTCCGCGGCGGGAGGCGCCGACCCGGCCCTGGAAGAAGACGTGGTCGCCGAGGTCGACGTCGGCCTTCAGGTCGCTCAGGCGCTGCTCGCCGATCTCCGCGAGGGAGGCCATGATCTGGAGGCGCTGGCCGGCACCGTCCTGGATGGTGATGAAGGCGAGCTTGCCGGTGTTGCGCTGGAATACGACACGACCTGCCACACCGACGACGTCCGCGGTCTCCTGGCCTGCCTCGAGATGGCCATAGGTCGAGCGCACCGCAGCGATGGAGGTGGTCACCGGGACCGAGACCGGATAGGCCTCCTCCCCGCGTTCGAGCAGTCGCTCCCGCTTGGACTTGCGGACCGCGACCTGGTCGGAGGCGTCCGTCGGGTCGAAGGCAGGTTCGTTCTCACTCATGGGTGCATTCTCGCATCACTGCCCAGCAAATCGTCCGTCCCCTCAGGGGGCTGTCGCCACCACCACAGCTGCGTCCAGCAGACGGGTGCCCTCGACGCGACCGGCGAGGGCCACGAGCACCTCGCCGCGATGGTCCGGCCCGATCTCCTCGAGCGTGGTCGGATCCAGGGCCAGCGCGTAGGACCACTCGATCTCGGCGCGGGTGAGGGCGTCCGTGAGGGCTGCCTGGATCGCCCCGCGCGAGGGTGCCGCCGCCTCGACCGCGGCGAGGGTGCGGGACAGGGCCAGCGCCTGCTCGCGGCCCGAGTCGGTGAGATACGCATTGCGACTGGATCGAGCCAGCCCCGTGGGCTCGCGCTGGATCTCGACGGGCTCGATCCGAACCGGGAGGTCGAGGTCCGAGACCAGGCTCTGGATGATCGCGAGCTGCTGGGCGTCCTTGCGCCCGAACACCGTCAGATGAGGGTCGGTCAGCTGCAGCAGCTTGGTGACCACCGTGACCACACCGTCGAAGTGCCCGGGACGGTCCGCCCCTTCGAGGATCGTGCCCGCGCGGCCTGCGGTCACGGAGACCGTCGGGGGGAGCACGGGGTACATCTGCGCCGTCGACGGGGCGAAGACGAGGTCCACGTGACCGTCCACGAGGGCGAGATCCTCCTCCAGCACCCGTGGGTAGGCCTCGAAGTCCTCGCCGGGCCCGAACTGCAGGGGATTGACGAAGACCGACAGGATCACGTGGTCGGCGAGTTCGCGGGCGCGGGCGATCAGGGTCAGGTGCCCTTCGTGCAGGGCGCCCATCGTGAACACCGCCGCGACGGTGCCGACCATCTCGGCCCGGCGCGCCCGCAGCTGCGCCTTGGTGGTCACCAGCGTGGTGCGTCCCTGTGCACCGTGCTCACCGGCGACGGCCAGGGCGGGGTCGGTCCCACGATCGTGGTTCTGGGTCATGCGTCCTCCGTCGTCGGGCGGTCCTCGAGCAGGTCTCGGATCTGTGCCCGGGTGCTCTCGGGGAGTGTGGCACGGGACAGGGCGGCCAGGGCCAGCGCGCGGTAGGTGTCGCCGGTATCGCCCCGCTCCCCCGCGACCCCGGTCAGGTCGAGGTCGTCGAGCGCCTCCAGGTGCGCGGTCACAGTCCCGGCGTCCCCCCTCATCACCGGGCCGGTCAGGGCCTTCGACCCGTGGCGCAGGGACTCCTCGAGCGCCGCCTCCAGCAGGGGGCGGAGGTAGGCGCCGGGATCGTCGATGCCGAGGCGGCCGAGCGCCTCGCGGGCCTGGTCGACGAGCACCACGAGGTGGTTCGCCGCGTGGGCGAGGGAGGCGTGGTAGAGCGGCCTGTCCCCCTCGGCGAGTACGACGGCCTCTCCTCCGAGCTCGACCACGAGCGCTCCGGCGACCGGCAGGAACGTCGGCGCTGCGGTGATCGCCATCGGGCAGCCGATCAGCCGGGACAGGTCCGCGCGGGTGCCGGTGAACGTCATGGCGGGGTGGATGGCGAGGGTCGCGCTCCCGGAGTCGGCCAGCGGCGCGAGCACCTCCGTGCCGAAGCGACCCGAGGTGTGGACGACGAGCTGGCCACCCGGGGCGAGCCCGGTGGAGGCGATGCCGGCCGCGAGAGGGCCCAGCTGGTCATCGGGGACGGCGAGCAGCAGCATCTCGCTGCGCTCCACGATCGCGGGGAGGTCCAGGAGGGGAACGCCGGGCAGCAGCTCCTCGGCGCGCTCGCGGGAGGCGTCGGAGACCGCGTAGGCGCCGGTGATGGCATGCCCCTGAGCACGCAGGGCGGCGCCGAGGACGGCGCCCACCCGCCCGGCGCCGATCACGCCGATGCCGAGCCGGGGCGGGGTCATCGAACCTCCTGGGAGTCGGCTCCCGTGGAGTTCGTCGTCTCGCTGCCGAGGAGCCGCAGCGCGGGCTGCGGCCAGTGCTCGCGGTCCTGGTAGCGGCGCAGTCGACGGGCGTCCCGTGCGAGCACTCCGTGCAGAGCGAGCGCGTCTTCGCGGGCGAGGCTCCCCAACGCCAAGGTGTACCCGGCGATCCCGACTTTCAGGTCGAGCACGCCGAGCTTGCGACCGAAGGGATCGTCCTCGAGCGTGAGCTCCTGGATCCGTTCACGGGGCACGATCTGCACAGTCCTGCTGACGATGCCGCTGCGGTGGATCAGAGCGCCGGGCAGCAGCACGGTCACCTGGGTGCGGCGTGCGATCCACCAGGCCCTGATCGGGGTCCTGACCCCGGTGATCTCCCGGGCCGGCGCCGTGAGGAGATGCTCGAGGGTTGCGAGATCGTCGGCCGTGCCCAGCGGCGCGGCGAGGTGACCGAGCGTCGACCACAGCTCCTCGCGGGTGCCGACCGGCAGGGCGCTCTGGGCCCCGTTCTCGCTGTCGTCATCGATGCCGGCGACGGTCACCGAGACCGCCGTCCAGTCGGGCGTGCGCCACAGCAGGGGGCGGCGCAGTTCGAAGCGCTGGATGCGCCCGGAGGCGATGTTGTCGGTGCGGGTGTTCGCCAGCCCGCGGCGCATCCGCAGCCCCCTGTCGGTGATGCGCGAGATGAACCCCCACCCGGACTCGATACGCCCGAACACATACTTCGGAACGGCGATCGCCGTGGGCAGCAGAGCGATGATGACGGCGAAGGAGAGTCCGTCCTGCCAGATCGCGAGGATGATCGCGACCGCGACGCCGACGATGCTCACGACGATCCCGAGCAGGAAGCCGACGTCGCGCAGCAGCGAGCGCACGAGGCGCTCCGTGGGGATCTTCGCGATCAGCTCGCCATCGGTGACACCGTCGTAGAGGACCTCCTGGAGGGTTCCTCCGCTCGTGCTGGTCGCGGTGTTCCCCGCACCGTCCGAGCTCGCCGCGCCGGTGGCGCCTCGCGCGGTGTCGACGGATTCGTCGACGTCCGCCTCCTGGGCGCGGTCTCCTGCGCCTACAGCACCAGCACCTCCGGCGACGGCCGTGCTGGTCGACGTGGCGACTCCGAGGATCCGTCGGCGCAGGTCCTCGGCGTCGGCGGATTTCACGTACTCGATGTCGAGGTAGGACTCGCCGCCCCCGGCGACTTCGACCCGCACCTTTGCCAGTCCCAGGATCCGCGCGAGCAATGGGCGTTCGACCGAGACGGATTCGATGCGGGCGCGCGGGGCGTACTCGCGGGACTTGCTGATGACCCCCATGTGCAGGGACACCCCGTCCTCGTCGACCATGTAGGTGGTGAACCACCAGACCAGCGCGGAGAAGGCGATCGCCACCACGATCGCGGCCACCAGCACACCGGCGCCGATGAGGGCGCGGGTCACCGTGAAGTCGTCGATCAGTCGGGCGATGTTCTGCGCAGAGATCACCGCGACGACGCCGATCACGATCTTCCACCCGGTCACCAGCGGGGTGATGGGGTGCGTGCGACGGCGCTGCTCGGACGGGGCGACCGAGCCCGTTTCCGCGGGCGAGGCGTCGGCGTCAGGCACCGCGGGCGAGGGGGCGGGACCGAGCGCCTGCGACGTCGCATCGACGTCCGGCGCCGTCTCGGGGCGCTGCTCCGGCGTGCTCATAGGGCGGCCATGGTCGAGATGCCGCGGTCGGTCAGCAGTGCACGCAGCCGCTCCGCTTCCTGTTTGGGCAGGCCCGGCAGCACGACGGTGGATCCGTCGGCGGCGGTGCTCACCGTGAGCTTGGCGAGTCCGTAGCGGCGGTCCACGGGGCCCTCGTCGATCTTCACGGACTGCACGCGGCCGTACGGGATCGTGTGGACCGAGCGGAACATGATGCCGCTGGCGATCGTGAGGTCCTCCTCGGCATCGAGGTAGCCGATCGCGCGCACCCGGCGCGGGGTGAAGGCGAGGCTCTGCAGCAGGATGAGCAGCGGCAGCACGCCGATCGCCGCCATCCACCACCAACCGGTCAGCACGGCCACGACGATCGCACCGGCGATCATCAGCACCCAGATGACATAGGCGACGATGCTCGCCACGTAGCGCGCTCGGATCAGCGTCGCGGAGACAGGGCGCAGCGCGTCGGCGCCGAGGAGTCCGTCCCGGTCGTCGTGGAGCGTGGATCCGGTGGGTTCGATGTGCGCCGCCGTCGCGGAGCGCTCAGCGGGATCAGGATCGGATGTCATGGTCACCATCGTGTCACCTCGACGGCCCGACGCGCTCCGACGAGAGTGGGCGGCGCCAGCGCCGAAAGTCGGGCACCCCGGGCGCGGATCGAGATCTGCTCTCCGTGCGCCCTCTCCGCGCCTGCTCCCGGGGCACAGATTCCCTATCGGGTCTCAGGGCCCCGAGTGTCCTGGCTCGGCGCCTTCGGTCGCGCCGTCGCCATCGTCCGGGGGCAGCTGGCCCCAGCGTTCGACGAGCACGCCGAGCACGCCGAGCACGATCCCGGCCAGCGCCGCCGCGCCCGTGGGCAGGATCCCGCGGAGGGGGTCCCCGGTTCCCGAGAGGATCAGGAACAGTGTCTGACCCAGGAAGATTCCACCCACCACGGCGCCGGTGTAGGCGCAGGCCCGGGCCAGCAGCACCGTGCGGAACGCCGTGGGCAGGTCGATCTGGTGCCGTCGCGGGGCGAGGCTCGGATGGACCCGGCGTTCCTCGGACTCGTTCATGTATCGGCGCAGCGAGAGCCCATAGGTCAGCAGCACCGCTGCCAGGACCAGCAGCACCACCGTGGTGAGCCAGCCGGCGATCGGCAGGGAGTGACCGCGGGCGGCAAGCGTCTCCAGCATCTGCGCCCCGAACCCTGCACCGACCACGAGGATCAGCAGCAGGACCGGCAGATTGAGCGGTTTCACGGGCGATCGAATCCCGGGATGCTCGGTCCTGACCGCAGACCGTCACGATCCTCGGCGCCACCCAGCAGCGCGGCGATGGGGCCGTGACCGGGAAGTTCTGCGCCGGGACGGGCCGCGTGCCACGGACCGAGCACGAAGGCGCGCTCGTGGGCGCGCGGGTGCGGGAGAGTGAGCTCCTCGTCCTCGCTCGTGTACCGGCCGTAGGTGATGAGGTCGACGTCGAGGGTGCGCGGGCCCCAGCGGACCACTCGCTCGCGTCGGGCGTCACGCTCGGCGCGGCGTGCGACCTCGAGCAGGTCGAAGGGCCCCAGGACGGTGGCCACCTCGACCACGGAGTTCAGGAAGGCCTCCTGACCTCCCGGGCCGCCGATCGGAGCGGTCTCCAGGACCGGGCCGGTCCATTCCACCTCGACCCCCTCGGTCCGCGCGAGCTGGTCGAGGGCGCGCGCGAGGTGCGCCTCCCGATCGCCGAGGTTCGTCCCCAGGGCGAGGACGGCCCGCACGGGGGGTGCGTCGCGTTCGATGCTGATCACGACGTCCGCCACGGGCAGGCCGACCGGCGCCGAGGGCTTGTGCACCCTCACGCCGATCCGGCGCACCAGCGGATATCCGACGTCCTCGAGGATGCGGCGCGCGATCTGCTCGGCCAGCGCCTCCACCAGATCGTGGGCACCGGTGCCGATCTCCTCGTGCACCGCCGCGGCGACCACGGCGTAGTTCACGGTGCGCGAGAGGGCATCGGTGCGCCCGGCCGGCGCGGTCGACAGATGCAGCGTCACGTCGACGAGGAACTGCTGACCGAGCTCCTTCTCCTGGGTGAGCACTCCATGGCGCCCCCAGGCACGGATCCCGGCGACCTCGATGCGGTCCAGCCGCCCGATCGGGCGGAGGACGGCGTCAGCGGGGTCGAGGTGTCGCGGTGCGGCGTCGGGGGTGGTCATCGGCGAGCATTCCCCCGCAGGCGGTCCCCGACGCGCACGGCGGCGAGGGAGGAGGGGACATCGTGCACCCGCACGGCCCAGGCGCCGTGCTCGGCGCTGTACGCGCTGATGGCGGCCGTGGCGGCGTCGCGATCGACCCCCAGGGAGCTGACGAACCGCTTGCGGGAGGCCCCGATGAGGATCGGCAGCCCGTGGGAGGCGATCCCCTCCCAGTCCGCGAGCACGTCCCAGTTCTGCTCTCCGGTCTTGGAGAAGCCGAGACCGGGGTCTGCCACCAGGAAACGGTCCTCGACCCCGGCCTCGCGCAGCGCGGTCAGCCGGTCCTCGAGCTCCGTCGCGCTGTCGCGCGCGGCGTCCTCGTAGACCGCCAGCTCGTTCATGACGTCGCTGTGTCCGCGCCAGTGCATGGCGATGAACACCGGCGGGGTGCCCAGGCGGGTCCGCAGTCGTGCGGCCTCGCCGCCCATGTCGATATCCGCGCGACCGGCGGAGACATCGTTGACGATCAGGGCGCCGGCCGCGACGCTGGCGACCGCCACCGAGGACCTCATGGTGTCCACGCTGATCACGACGCCCTCGGCGGCGAGGGCTTCTATCACGGGGATCACCCGCCGCAGCTCTTCGTCCTCGTCGACCCGGGGTGCGCCGGGGCGAGTGGACTCCCCGCCGACGTCGACGATCGCGGCTCCCTGCTGGGAGAGCAGACGGCCGTGCGCGACGGCATCCGCGGTGTCGAAGTGCTCACCACCGTCGGAGAACGAGTCGGGGGTGACGTTCAGGACGCCGATCACCAAGGTGCCCTCCCCGGCGAGACGCTCGGGGAGTCCGTCCGGGCGGGGCCGCGTCGTGATGCTCACGTGCTCACGCCCGGTGGATGAGGCTCATGGCCTCGGCCCGGGTGGTCGAGCTCTCGCGCAGCATGCCGCGCACGGCGCTGGTGACGGTTCGAGCGCCCTCGGCGCGCACCCCGCGCATGGACATGCACATGTGCTCAGCCTCGATCACGACGATCGCCCCGGCGGCGCCGAGCTCGCTCATCAGCGCGTCGGCGATCTCGAAGGTGAGTCGCTCCTGCACCTGCGGTCGACGGGCGTACACGTTCACCAATCGCGCCAGCTTGCTGAGTCCGGTCACGGCACCGCCGTTGGGGATGTACCCCACGTGGGCGACGCCGACGAACGGCAGCAGGTGGTGCTCGCACATCGAGTGGACCCTGATGTCGCGCACCAGGACCAGCTCCTGATGGTCGATGTCGAACGTGGTCGACAGCGGCTCGCGTGCATCCTGTCCGAGTCCTTCGAAGACTTCGTCGTACATGCGCGCGACCCGGGCGGGGGTCTCCTGCAGCCCGTCCCGGTCGGGGTCCTCGCCGATCCCGGCGAGGATCTCCCGGACCGCGGCCTCGACCCGCGCGTGATCGACCGTCATGTCAGCGGCCCGTCCCGTCGTCGTGCGGGGAGCTGTCGTGGCCGGGGTAGCCGTAGCCGTCGTTCCCGCTCTGGCTGTCGGTCGAGCCGTAGCCGCCGGACCCGTAGTTGCCGGACCCGTAGTTGCCGGGTCCATAGCCGCCGCTGCCGCCCGGGGCGTCGCCGTGCGGCGCTCCCGGGATCGAGGGCCCGTCACCGCCGGGATGCGGGAGCTCCGGGGCGCCGGGGCTGAGCGGCTCCCCCGCATCGGAGGACTCCGCCCCCGTCGCGGTGGTGGTGGCGCCGGCCTGCGGCGCCGCCAGGGAGGGACGCTCATGGCTGGACTGCCACACCTCGCGCAGCGGGCGCTTGGTGACATCGGTGAAGAGAGCGGCGAGCTCGTGCTCGTTCAGGGTCTCCTTCTCGAGCAGCTCCTCCACCAGACGGTCGAGCACGTGGCGGTTCTCCACGATCACGGACCAGGCCTCGTCCAGGGCGGTGTCCAGAAGGACGCGCACCTCCTGGTCGATGATGCTCGCGGTCTCGGCGCTGAAGCGGGGGGCCTGCCCCTGCTGCATGCCCACGAACACTTCGTCCTGCTCGCCGGCGAGGGCGACCTGGCCCACGGCCCCGCTCATGCCGAGCTGCATGACCATGGTGCGCGCGATCTTGGTGGCGTTCTGCAGATCGGAGCTGGGGCCGGTGGTGACGTCGTGGAAGATGCTCTCCTCCACGGCGTATCCACCCATCGCGTAGGCGAGTCGGTCCAGCAGCTCGTTGCGCGACTGGTAGTTGCGGTCCTGGGTGGGGACGACCATCGTGTACCCGCCCGCACGGCCGCGCGGCAGGATCGTCACCTTCGTGACCGGCGCCGAGTTGTTCATCGCCGCGGCCACCAGGGCGTGGCCGCCCTCGTGGTACGCCGTCATCTGGCGCTCGCGGTCGGTCATCACCTTCGAATAGCGCTGCGGGCCCATCGAGACGCGGTCGACCGCCTCGTCCAGGGCCCGGTTGTCGATGATCTGGTTGCCGCTGCGGGCGGTCAGCAGGGCCGCCTCGTTGAGCACGTTGGCGAGGTCCGCACCGGACATGCCGATGGTGCGCTTGGCGACGGCCTCGAGGTCGACGTCATGGGCCAGCGGCTTGCCCTTGGCGTGGACGCCGAGGATGTGCAGGCGTCCCTTGAGATCCGGGGCCTCGACCCCGATCTGGCGGTCGAAGCGACCTGGGCGCAGCAGGGCCGGGTCCAGGATGTCCACGCGGTTCGTCGCGGCGATGAGGATGACGTTCTGGTTCTCCTCGAACCCGTCCATCTCCACCAGCATCTGGTTCAGGGTCTGCTCGCGCTCATCGTGACCGCCGCCCATGCCTGCACCGCGGTGGCGGCCCACGGCGTCGATCTCATCGATGAAGATGATCGCCGGAGCGTTCTCCTTCGCGGTGGAGAACAGATCGCGCACGCGGCTCGCACCGACGCCCACGAACATCTCCACGAAGTCCGAACCGGAGATCGAGTAGAAGGGCACGTTGGCCTCGCCGGCCACCGCGCGGGCGAGCAGGGTCTTGCCGGTGCCGGGAGGCCCGTACAGCAGCACGCCCTTGGGGATCTTCGCGCCGACGGCCTGGTACCGCTCGGGGGCGATCAGGAACTGCTTGATCTCGTCGAGCTCCTCGACGGCCTCCTCGGCGCCGGCGACGTCGGCGAAGGTGACCTTCGGCTGCTCCTTGTTGAACAGCTTGGCCTTGGACTTGCCGAACTGCATGGCCTTGCCGCCGCCACCCTGCGCGTTCATGATGAGGAACCAGAACAGGCCGATGAAGATCAGCAGCGGCAGGAACGACAGCAGCAGCGTCGACCACCAGGAGCTGGAGGCGATCTCGTCGGTGTATCCCTTCTCGGGCGCGGCCTCCTCGACGGCTGTGACCACGTCCGCACCGCGGGCGTCGACGTAGGAGAAGCGCACCTGCGTGCCCTTGTCCTCCTCGCCGTCGACGAAGTCCTCGGTCAGCACCAGGTCGACCCGCTGCTGGTTGCCGTCGATGATCTTGGCCTGCTCGACGGTGCCGCCCTCGAGCAGCTCGAGACCCTGCTGGGTGTCGATCTGCTGGTAGCCGTCGCGCCCGAACAGGGAGAACAGCGCCATGCCCAGGAGCAGGGCGACGAGGATCCAGATCGCGACCCCGGCGAGCGGCCGGCGCTTCTTGCTGGAGTTCTTGTTCTTGTTCTTGCTCTTGTTCTTGGGGGAGGAATCCGCCATGTTCAGACCTCGTAGACCGAGCGCTTGAGAACGCCCACGTAAGGGAGGTTCCGGTAGTCCTCCGAGTAGTCGAGTCCGTAGCCGATCACGAACTCGTTGGGGATCTCGAAACCGATGTATTTGACGTCGATCTCCACCCGCGCGGCCTCGGGCTTGCGCAGCAGGGTGCAGATCTCGACGCTCTTGGGCCCGCGCGAGCGCAGGTTGGACAGCAGCCACTTCAAGGTCAGGCCCGAGTCGATGATGTCTTCGACGACGAGCACATTGCGCCCGGAGATATCGGCGGAGAGGTCCTTGAGGATCCGCACGACGCCGGAGGACTTGGTGCCTGAACCGTAGGAGGAGACGGCCATCCAGTCCATCTCGACCTTGAGGTCGATCGAGCGCGCGAGGTCTGCCATCACCATCACCGCGCCCTTGAGCACGCCCACCAGGATCGGTGGCTCGTCGGCGTAGTCCGCGGCGATCTGCTCACCGATCTCGGTGATGCGCTCGCGGATCTGCTGCTCATCCAGCAGCACGCGTTCGACATCGGGGTGGGGGTGCGTCTGGGGCACGCGGATCTCCTCCAGGGAACGTGATGGGAGTGCGTCCGCCGCGGCTCACGGATCCGTACGGCGCCACACCAACAGGCCGTCGCGGCGAGCGACCTCGATCCTACCCGGAACGGGTACCGAAGCCTGACCGTGCCATGAGACGACCAGGGCGTCGATCGCCAGGACCTGACGGCGCAGCAGGGACTTCGTCGATCCGGGGCCGTTCGGGACCCTGACTGCGCTCTCGGCGGAACGTGAGGCATCGCGCAGTACACGGGTCCGCAGGGGCGCCGCCGTGGCCGCGAGTGCATGCACGTCCAGCAGCAGCAGGTCCCCCTCTTCGCGACTTTCCCCCCCGTCGCGGCGCAGGGCCTCGAGCACCGCGCGGGCCTCGGTGTCGAGGTGGTCGGAGTCCGGGCGCACGAGGTCGGCGGTGCGGGCGAGGTTCTCGTCGATCTGCTCGCCCAGCACCTCTCGCAGCAGGGGCAGCGCCCGGTGGCGCACCCGGGCACGCAGCATCGATTCGTCCGCATTCATCGGGTCTTCCCACCACTGGAGGTCGTGGAGGCGGCAGATCTCTTCGGTGTCTGCGCGACGCAGCGCAGTGGTCTCATCGCGGCCGGTGCCCAGGAAGGGGCGCAGGAGGGCACCCCGAGAACGCGGGATCCCGGCCAGAGCGCGCGGTCCGGCACCCCGTGCGAGCGCCATCAGAACTTGCTCCGCCTGGTCATCGAGGGTGTGTCCCATCAACAGCGCGAGAGCGCCGCGATCGGTCAGCAGGTGGTCCAGGGCACGATGGCGGGCCGCGCGAGCGGCGTTCTCCACTCCCCCGGCCGCGTCGATCTCGACGCGGGCGCGCACCACGTGCGCGGTGGCCCCGAGCCGCTCCGCCTGGGCGGCGGCGCGCTCGGCGACGCCGTCGGAGCCCTCCTGCAAGCCGTGGTCGACGATCGCCGCTTCGGTCTGCAACCCCATGCGTGACCCCACCCACACGGTGGTCGCCAGCAGCGCCAGGGAATCCGCGCCCCCGCTGAGCCCGACGAGCAATCGAGGCGAGAGGCGCCCGGCGGCGGTGTCGTCGGCCAGGTCCTCGAGGCGCGCGGTGAGAGCGGCGCGCATCGCCGTCCGGGCGCGGGCGACGACACGCGGGGGGCCGGCCATCACTGGTCCTGCACCATCTCGACAGCGACCGCGTCGACCGCAGCGCGCGCGGCATCGGCGTCGGCTCCGTCGAAACCGTGCACCACGATCGAGTAGCCGGCCGTGCGGCCGTCGGCCAGGACCACGACGCCCGCGAGAGTGGCGGCGCCTCCGAGGTAACCGGTCTTCCCGCGCACCAGCCCGCGAGCATCCGCGGAGTCACCGGCTTCGAAGCGCTCACCCAGAGTCCCGGTCAAACCTGCGACCGGCACGTCGAACAGGATCTGCTGCAGCGCGGGGGTCGCCCCGGAGGAGACCTCGGCGAGCACCGCGGCCAGCAGCGCGGGAGGGACCCGGTTCTCGCGCGAGAGGCCGGAGCCGTCGCGGATGTCGAGCGCCTCGAGATCGGTCTCGGACACGCCGATCTCGGTGGCGAGCTCCCTGATCTCGGCTTCGACGGCGGCCGCGGCCGCCTCGGGAGTGGTCTCCTCCCCGCGCGCATCGGCCACCAGGTGGGCGAGCAGTTCGGCGGTGGTGTTGTCGGAGATCAGCAAGGTATGGCGCACGATCTCGGAGAGGGGCTCGGAGTGCACCTGTGCCGAGGGCGCGCCGGCGGGGGCCTGAGCCGGGGTGATCTCACCGGTCACCTCCAGGCCCTCGTCCGCCAGCAGCTCGGCGAATCGGCGGGCGGCGTCACCGGCCGGGTCGGAGGACTTCGGTCCGTACTGCTCACCGTCGAGCCATCCCTCCTCCAGTGCGAGCGAGGCCGTGGGGGCCACCCAGCCGCCGGCGGTGCCGTTGTTCCCCCAGGCAGGGTTCTGACCCCCCGCGAGGTAGGAGTCGTCCAGCGCCACGGCGACCTCGGCGGAACCCTGCTCTCGCGCGAGATCCGCGGTCAGGCCGGCGAGCTCCCCCAGGTCCTCGTCGCTGAGAGTCATGTCACCGCCCCCCTGCAGGGTCACCACGCCGTCCACCACGGTGGCGCGAGTGGTGAGCACCTCGTCCCCCGAATACAGACGCAGCACCGCGGCAGCGGTCAGGAGCTTGAGGGTCGAGGCCGGGACGCGGGCGGTGTCGGCGTCCCGCTCAGCGATGATCTGCCCGGTTTCGGCGTCGACCACGCTGAAGGCCAGGCCACCGTCGACGACGGGCAGGGCTGCCGGTGCGGACATCCGTTCTGCCAGGTCAGCGCTCGCATCCGGGTCCGGAGAGGGGGCGACTTCGGCGTCCGGCACCGCCGCCGAGACCCGCTCCCATCCCTCGGCCTGGGCCTGCGGGCCCGCCTCGGGCCCCTCGGTCGAGGACTGCACCGTCAGCACGCCCGGGAAGGCGTCGGTCAGATCGCCGAGCAGGTAGAAGCTCGCAGGGACCGCCGCACACAGAACTATGGCGCTCACACGCCAGACTCGCTCGGATGCTCTTCCCACCATGGGCACCACGATATGGTGTCCCGGTCAGAACCAGTGCCCACAGGGCCGGAGCAACGGAGCGGCTGTCGTGGAATTCGACGTGACCATCGAGATCCCTCGCGGGAACCGGAACAAGTACGAGGTGGACCACCACAATGGGCGGATCCGCCTGGATCGGATGCTGTTCACCGCCACCCGCTACCCCGACGACTACGGGTTCATCGAGGGGACCCTCGGCGAGGACGACGACCCCCTGGACTGTCTGGTCCTGCTCGAGGAACCGACGTTCCCGGGGTGCCTGATCCGCTGCCGCGCGCTGGGCATGTTCCGCATGCGCGACGAGGCCGGGGGCGACGACAAGATCATCGCGGTCCCTGTCGGGGACCGTCGTCAGGTGCGACGACAGGAGCTCACCGACGTCTCGGAGTTCCACCGCCTGGAGATCCAGCACTTCTTCGAGGTCTACAAGGATCTCGAGCCGGGAAAGAGCGTCGAGGGCGCCCACTGGGAGGGGCGGTCCGACGCCGAGGCGGAGATCCGCCAGTCCTACGCCCGCGCGGTCGGTACCGAGCACGCCAACGACTTCACGCAGGACGTGTGATCCCGCGGCGGACCGCCTGAGCGGTCCGCGCCCCGTGGGACGACGAGAGGGCCGACCCCGCCGGGTCGGCCCTCTCGTCGCGTTCTCGTCGCGTTCGGAGCTCAGCTCAGCGATCGAGGTGCGGGCGCGCGGGCGCGAGCTCCCCATCGATGGTGGGGGCCTGGGAGAAGATCTCCAGCAGTGCCTCCACGACCGACTTCGAGACCGCGCGGGCGCCGAAGCCGCCGATGAAGGCTCCGACGCCGAAGGGCAGGAGCCGACCGAGCCACAGCTTGCTGGTGCGGGCGATGACGCGGCGGCGCACGTAGCGGGTGACCTGCTTGCTCACCAGGCCCGGCAGGAATCCACTGCCGCCGCCGAGCACTGCATTCCACTGCAGCCCCTGCTTGCCCATGGCCTTGGCGATGATCTCCGTGCCGCGCTCACCGCTGAGGACTCCCATGAGCACCAGGCGCCGGGTGCTCCCGTCGGACATGTCCACGTCGTAGATGTCCGCGGCCGCCAGGGTCAGGAAGGCGCAGGACTCCGCGAAGGACACGCCTTCGCCGACGGTCAGACCGAGAGCCACGGCGGTGCCGACCCCGGGGAGGGCGGCGACGCCGCCGATCCCGGCACCGGTCGCGGTCATCAGGCCGGTGAAACGGCCCGTGACCTTCTCCAGCAGCTGGCGCTGGGTCGCCTCCGGGTGCTTGGCGCGAAGGCGCTCCACATAGGAGTGCGCCAGCGGCGTCTGTATCTTCAGCGCGGCATCGATCACAGAGAGCCAGCGCTCATCGAGCTCTTCGCGGAACTCACCGCTGTCATCCTGCTCGGTCTCGGGGGTGTTCTGATCGCTCGTGCTCACCATCGGCTCCGTTCTGTCTCGGGTCGTGAACAGGGCCAAACTACCGTCCCTGTCTGGAGGGGCGCCGACCACAGCCCGTGAACGGCGACCGTCGCCGCGCAGGAACGCCCAGGCTGCACCTGGGCTGCGCCGGGGCCGACCTGCCCGCTCCCGCGCAGCAGGGATCACCCGGCGATGATCTCACCCTCGCCCAAGGTGGCGATCTCCCCGCTCAGACCGAGCCGTCGCACGGCCTCGCTCAGATCCGAGTAGTGGACGGTGTAGCCGCCCTCGATGAACGAGCGCGGCACCATCAGGTCGTGGCACAGGGTCCCGTCCAGGTGGTCGGTCTCGTGCTGCAGGATCCGTGCGGGCCAGCCCACGTGCTCCTCGTCGACCTCGCGCAGCTCACCACCGGGCAGCAGCTCGGTCGCCCGCAGTCGCACACGCCGCGAACGGGGCACGATCGACTGCCATCCATCGACCGACAGGCATCCCTCCCAGGCGTAGACACGCTGGGTTCCCAGCAGCTCGATCTGCGAGTCCATCAGGGCACGCAAGGGGACCGGGCTGCGCTCGAGGAGGTCGTCGTCGCCGTCGTCGTCCCCGTCCTCGCCTGCGTCCTCGCTGGTCGGTTCGTCCGGCTGCGGATCCGGTTCGCTCCCGGCACGGTCCTCGATCACGTACAGCGACAGGGGCAGTCCGATCTGCGGTGCAGCCAGGCCGACGCCCGGTGCGTCGCGCATCGTGAGTGTCATGGCGTCGACCAGCTCCAGCAGCAGCTCTGTCCGGAGGCGGCCATGGGCCGAGACTGCTGTCCGCCGCAGGGCAGGGTGGCCTGACTGCACGATCCGCAGGGGATCGCCCTCCTTCGCACGGCGGTCGAGGATCTTCCGGGTCAGTTCATTGGTGTCCACGCCCCCAGTATCCCGCAGCCGCCCGGGGCGCACCCTCTGGCTGCCGTTGCCGCGACGTCGGCGGCGATCACGGGGCCTGCGGCACCGGAGGGACACCACCAGGAACGCGACCAGGGACACGACCAGGGACAGGGTTTTCCTGTTCGATGAGACCTGGGATACACTCGCCCGAACCGGTGCAAGGGAGCACCTCTTCGCGAGAGCGACCGAGACCGGTGAACTGCACACTTCACAACGGACCGTCCGGCACGTACCTGCCGGTGAAGGAGTACCACCATGGCAACAGTCACGTTCGACAACGCGTCACGTGTCTACCCGGGCCAGGAGCGCCCGGCCGTCGACAACCTGAACATCGAGGTCGGAGACAGCGAGTTCCTCGTCCTCGTCGGCCCTTCGGGCTCCGGCAAGTCAACTGCTCTGCGCATGCTCGCCGGTCTCGAGGAGATCGACGCCGGCCGCATCATGATCGGCGACCGTGATGTCACCGACGTCCCGCCGAAGGATCGCGACATTGCGATGGTGTTCCAGAACTACGCGCTGTACCCGCACATGTCGGTGGCCGACAACATGGGCTTCGCCCTGAAGATCGCCGGCAAGCCGAAGGCCGAGATCCGCAAGCGCGTCGAGGATGCCGCCGAGATCCTGGACCTGTCCGAGTACCTCGACCGCAAGCCGAAGGCACTCTCGGGCGGTCAGCGTCAGCGTGTCGCCATGGGTCGCGCGATCGTGCGCTCGCCGCAGGTGTTCCTCATGGACGAGCCGCTGTCGAACCTCGACGCCAAGCTGCGTGTGGCCACCCGTACCCAGATCGCATCGCTGCAGCGTCGACTGGGCGTCACCACGGTCTACGTGACCCACGACCAGACCGAGGCCATGACCATGGGCGATCGCGTCGCGGTGCTCGACCACGGAGTCCTTCAGCAGTTGGACGCCCCGCGCCGCATGTACGACCACCCGAACAACGTCTTCGTCGCCGGCTTCATCGGCTCCCCCGCCATGAACCTGTTCGACACCAAGCTCACCGACCAGGGAGTCGAGTTCGGCGGGGCCGTGCTGCCCGTGGATCGCTCCACCCTCTCCGAGACCGATGAGACCTCGGTCACCGTGGGTGTGCGTCCCGAGGACCTGGAGCTGGTCTCCGACAACCAGGGCATCGCCATCGAGGTCGATCTCGTCGAGGAGCTCGGCGCCGACGCCTTCATCTACGGTCGCCGCGCCGGGGCCGAGGAGACGGACAAGCCGTTCATCGCACGGGTCGACGCCCGCAATCCCCCGGCCAAGGGCGATACGGTCTACTTCCGTCCCAGCGAGGGCCATGTGCACCTCTTCGATGCGAAGAACGGTCAGCGCCTGGGCGACTGACCTCCCCCTCAGTATCACTCGACGGGCGTCCGGCAGCAGCCGGGCGCCCGTCGTCCTTCGTCAGGACCCGGCGTGAGGTTTCTGTTGTCATGTGGTGAAAACGGGTCGAAGAGTGGGCACGGGACCCCCGTTCGGGAGAGAATGGAGCAATGGCACCCCTGGAGATCACCGCGTCCCGGGCAGATCCGGCCCTGTTCGACCTGCCCTGGGACCAGCCGCTGGAGGACTGGCCCGAGGAGAGACTCGCCGCCCTCCCCCGCGGCATCTCCCGGCACGTGGTGCGATTCGTGCGGGTCTCCGGGCGCGTCCTGGCCCTGAAGGAGATCAACCACGACCTCGCCAAGCGGGAGTACGAGATGCTCCGACTGCTGGGTCGCCTCGGTGTTCCCTCTGTCGTGCCCTTCGCCGTGATCTCCGGTCGCACCACTGCCGCCGGGGAACCGCTGGACGCCATGCTCATCACCCGCCATCTGCAGTTCTCCCTGCCTTACCGAGCAGTGTTCAGCCAGGTCTCGCGGGAGGACACCGCGCACCGCCTCCTCGACGCCCTCGCCGTGCTGCTTGTCCATCTCCACATCGAAGGCTTCTACTGGGGTGACGTCTCGCTGTCCAACACGCTGTTCCGCCGGGACGCCGGAGCCTTCGCCGCGTACATCGTCGACGTCGAGACGGGCAGCCTCCACGAGAGGCTCTCGAACGGCCAACGCCACTACGACCTCGACCTCGCGCGCACCAACATCATCGGCGAGCTGATGGATCTGCAGGCCGGTGACCTGTTCGACCCCGAGGCGGATCCGGTCCAGGTGGGCGACGACCTGGTGCGCCGCTACGACAGCCTGTGGTCCGCCCTCACCGAACGCGAAGCGTTCTCGGTCGACGAACGGTGGCGGGTCTCGGCCCGTATCGAGAGGCTCAACACGCTCGGATTCGACGTGGGCGAGCTCGAGATCACCACCGACCTCGACGGCACCTCCCTCTCGATCCTCCCGAAGGTCGTCGACGCGGGCCACCACTCCCGGCGACTGCTGCGGCTCACGGGCATCGACGCCCAGGAGAACCAGGCCCGACGACTGCTCAACGATCTCGATCAGTACCGCGCGTCCACCGAGCAGCAGGCCGAGGAGGAGGAGTTCGTCGCCCACGAGTGGCTGCAGCACCAGTACGAACCCGTGGTGCGCGCCATCCCTCGGTCGATGCGGTCGAAGCTCGAGCCACCGGAGTTCTATCACGAGGTGCTCGAGCACAAGTGGTTCCTGTCCGAGCAGGCCGGGACCGACGTCAGCCTCGACGAGACGGTGCGGCACTACATCCTCAACGTCCTGATCCACCGACCGGACGAGAAGTCCCTGGTGACGACCGAGACCTCGGCCCTGCCGATCTTCGACATCTGAGAGGCCCGACCTCGACATGGCCGAGCCTCCCCGTTCGCTGTCCAATCTCTCGCTGCGCGACCAGCTCCGGGTGGATCGCCTCCCCCTTCGCCTGATTCAGATGATGGTGGGACTGACCGGCTTCGGCCTGTCGCTGGCGATGCTGCTGCGGTCGGGGCTCGGCGGGGCACCCTGGGACGTGCTCCATGCAGCGATCGCGGACCGAGCCGGCCTGAGCGTCGGCACCGTGAGCATCGCCGTGAGCTTCGTGCTGCTGCTGGCGTGGATACCGCTCCGGGAACAGCCGGGGATCGGCACGATCGCCAACGCCATCTGGGTGGGCACGAGCCTCGATGTGGGCATGATGCTCCTGCCTCCGGTGCAGAGCCTGCCCCTCGCCGCGGTCCTGATGGTCATGGGCGTCCTGCTCAACGGCCTCAGCGCCGCCGTGTACATCGGGGCCCAGCTGGGCCCCGGCCCGCGCGACGGACTGATGACCGGCTTGGGCCGACGGCTGCGCCGCCCCGTCGGCCCGGTGCGCATCGGATTGGAGGTGCTCGTGCTGGGTACCGGATGGGCACTCGGCGGACCGATCGGCGTGGGCACGATCGTCTATGCGGTCGGCCTCGGACCGGTGATCCAGCTGGCCCTGCCGTCCGTGATCATCCCCGTGCACCGTCCGGGCGGCGCAGCGGCGGGCGGCGCGGTGGAACCGGAGACGCCGGCAAACCCCGCTTGAGCGATCGGGTGCGCCGGTGGTTCGGGCTCACCCACCATTCCACTGCGCCTCTGGTTCAGGCGGGCCCTTGCGCCTCGCGGACCCCGGAGATCTCGTAGAGCGCGATGGCCGCGGCCACCGAGGCGTTCAACGACTCGGTGCCCCCGGTCATCGGGATCGACACCACCTGGTCGCTGATCTCTCGGGCGAGCCGGGACAGGCCCTTGCCCTCCGCGCCGACGACCAGCACGGTCGGCTGCGTGCCGAGCTCGAGCTCGCGTGAGGTGACGTCACCGCCCGCGTCGAGGCCGAGCACGAAGACACCATCCTCCTTGAGGGCGGTGAGGGTGCGGTTGAGGTTCGTCACCTGGGCGACGCGGACCCGCCCTGCCGCCCCGGCGGCGACCTTCCACACGCTGGCGGTCATCGAGACGCTGCGACGCTCGGGCAGGATGACGCCGTGGGCACCGAAGGCGTCCGCCGAGCGCAGGATCGCTCCGAGATTGCGGGGGTCGGTGATGGAGTCCAGGGCGATCAGCAGCGGCGGCTCGAAGCGGTCCGAGGCGATCTCCAGGAGGTCATCGATCTCGGCGTATGCGTAGGGCGGCATGGTGAGCGCGACGCCCTGGTGCACGGCGTGGTCGGTCATCCGGTCCAGGTCGGTCCGGGAGGCCTCCGCGACCGGCATGCCCTGGGCCTGGGCCAAGCGCATGATCTCGCCCACGCGCTCGTCGGAGTCCAGACGGACCATCACGGTCAGCTGGGTCGCCGGCACGTTCTCCTGCAGGGCCTCGAGCACAGCGTTGCGGCCGGCGACCTGATCGCTGCCCGGCGCCTTCCGCGCACCCTTGCCCCCGGGGCCCCCGCGACGCGCCGCGGAGCTTGTCCCGGACGAGGACGAGCCCGCGAACTTCTTGTGCGCCGGTCGGTCCTCGGCCCGGGGCGTGGGCCCCTTGCCTTCGAGCGCGCGGCGACGTACGCCGCCGGAGCCGACGGTCGCGCCCTTCTTGCCCTTGCGCACCGCGCCTCGACGCGAGCTGTTTCCTGCCATGGGTGTTCTCCTCAGTCTGTGGTCTCGAGTGTCCAGCGTGCGCCGTCCTGGCCGTCCTCGACGCGGATGCCGGCGGCGCTCAGCGCGTCCCGCAGAGCATCTGCCCGGGCCCAGTCCTTCTCGGCGCGGGCTGCCTCACGGGCAGTCAGCTGGGTGGTGATCAGGGCGTCCAGCGCCTCGTGCTCGGCGCCGGACGCTGCGCCGGTGCTCGCCCACTGCGGGGCCAGCGGGTCCAGGCCCAGCACGTCGAGCATGGCGCGCAGGCGGCCGAGCCCTGTGGCGATCTCGACGCTCTCCGCGCCGCCGACGGCGAGGAGGGTGTTCAGCGCGGACTGCTCGCGGTGGATGACCGCGAGCGCCTCGGGGACCGCGAGGTCGTCGTCCAGTGCCGCCGTGAACTCGGCGGGCAGCTCGAGGGCACCGAGATCCGCCTCTGCTGCGCTCAGCGGGGCCTCACCCAGGATCTCGGCTGCGCGGCGGGCGGTCGCGGTGAAACGCTCCCACACCACCTCGGCCTCCTGCATCGCCGTCGCGTTGTACTCGACCGTCGCCCGGTAGTGCCCACTGATCAGGGCGAGACGGACCGCAGGGGTGGGGTGATCCGCCAGCGCGCCGGCAGCGGTGACGAAGTTGTCCAGGCTCTTGCCCATCTTCAATCCGTCCACGGTGAGCACTCCGGCGTGCATCCACCGCTTCGCGAAGCCGAACCCGGCGGCGTGGGACTGCGCCTGCTCGTTCTCATGGTGCGGGAAGCGCAGGTCGAGACCGCCGGCATGGATGTCGAAGGTCTCCCCGAGGTACTTGCGGCTCATCGCGGAGCACTCGAGGTGCCAGCCCGGGCGGCCGCGACCGAAGGGGGTGTCCCAGGAGGCAGTCTCGGGCTCGCCGGACTTGGCGGCCTTCCAGAGCGCGAAATCGCGGCGATCACGTTTGCCCGGCGCCATCTCCTCGCCCGCATCCTGCATGTCCTCGAGGGCCTGCTTGGTCAGCGAGCCGTAGGTCGGGAGGGACGTGACGGAGAAGTACACGGAGCCGTCGCCGTCGGCATAGGCGTGGCCGCGTTCGATGAGCAGCTGCATCAGCTCGATCATCTCCGGCACGTGCCCGGTGGCACGGGGCTCGTAGTCGGGGCGGCGGTTCCCGATGCGATCCAGGACGTCCTGGAATTCTCGCTCGAAGCGCAGGGACCACGCCCACCACTGGGCGCCGGTCTCTGCGGACTTGGAGAGGATCTTGTCGTCGATATCGGTGACATTGCGGATGTGGGTGACGTCGTACCCGCTGCGCTCCAGCCAGCGCACCAGCACATCGAAGGCGAGGAAGGTGCGCAGGTGGCCGAGGTGCGGGGCCCCTTGAGTGGTGGGACCGCAGACGTACAGCGACACCGCCCCCTCCCGCACCGGGATGAACGGTGCGTCGGTACGGGTGGCGGTGTCGTGCAGGTGAAGAGTCACGCGCACCAGGGTACTGCCCTGGCACCAGCGCGATCGCCTGCGGCTCGCACGGGATCGCGAGGATCACCCCACGACGATCACTCGGTGCGGGCGCTGACCTTCTTGCCGTAGAGCTCCTCGAAGGTGTCGTCGTAGGAGACGGCGTTCTGGCGACGCTTGCCCTGGACCGCGCCGACCGCGGCCTGCGCGGTCTCGATGGTGGTCTCGGGCGCCTTGAGCTTCTTGGAGACGAGGAAGGCGACCAGCCCGGCGATCGCGCCCACCAGGATGAACACACCGGCCACGATGAGGAAGGCAGCCCAGTAGGGAAGCCCCAGGGCCTGCAGCCCGGTGGCCGCGGCGAACAGCAGCATCACCCAGGCCGAGAGCAGCAGGAACAGCAGCACGGCGGCGCAGGCGGCGATGATGCCTGCCTTGATCGCGAGCGCAGTGACTTCCTTCTTGGCGATGTCGATCTCGTGGTGGACGACACCGAGGAGCTCGTCACGGATGGACTGGACGAGTTCACCGATGGACCGCTGGGTAGGCGGTGTGCTCGGATCGTTCGTGGTGTTGATCATGGTCGGAGCCTATCTCAGGGATTCGGGGGTTCGCAGGTCGGGTGCGTGGTCGATGTCGGGCTCTCGTGGTCGTCGAGCCAGACCCTGCCGGTCGGGCCGGACGTCAGTCCACTGAGATCCGCTTGCGCTTGGTGGTCTCCGGGCGCGGTCCGGCCGAGCTCGAGCGACGCACCACGACGGACGGGGCGACCGCCACGTCGCGCGGCGCGGTCTCCAGGCCGGAGACGCGCTCGACGAGGAACTGCGCGGCCAGCGCGCCCAGACGGTCCGAGTTGGGATCGACACTGGTGATCTGAGAGATCCCGGAGGATGCGAGGGAGGTGTTGCCGTAACCGGCGACGGCGAGCTCCTCGGGAACCGACAAACCGGCCTCGCGCGCCGCCGAGAGCACTCCGACCGCTGTGACGTCGTTGGCGCAGGTGACAGCGGTCGGAACCCGGCTGCCGCGCAGCAGCATCGAGCCGGCGGTCTGCCCGACCTGCTCGGTGAAGTCGCCGGGCTCGACGCGGGCGTACTCGCCGAGTCCGTGGCGTTCCATGGCCTGCCGGAACGCGTCGGCGCGCTCGCGGGCAACGGCTGCTCCGACTCCGCCCACATGGGCGATCTCACGATGTCCGAGGCCCACCAGGTGGTCGACCAGCAGGCCCTGCCCGACCTCGTCATCGATACGCACCGTATCGATCCGGCCGACGAACTCCTTCGAGCAGCCGATGCCCACGAAGGGGCGGTCTCCTGTGGCGGCGAAGACGCTGTCCATGTCGGCCAGATCCGAGACCATGAGGAAGCCGTCCACGCCGAGCTGGACCAGGGATTCTATGGCTTCGGTATCTGCGGCGACCGGGTATTCGGGCACGCGACGACGAGTGGGGACCACGATGGCGGACCGACCGGTCGCGGTCAGTTCGATGCGGATGGCACGCACCAGGTCCGAGATCCAGGTGTTGCGCATCGTGTTGACGAGGATGGCGACGACACCGCGGTGATCGGCCTCGTCGCTCAGCTCCTCGAGCGGGAAATGCAGACGCACCGCGGCCTCCCGGACGCGTGTGGCCATCAGGGGCTTGATCTCGTCGGCGCCGCGCAGGGCGCGCAGGGCGACCGCGCTGGAGATCCCCAGGGAGTCCGCGACGTCACGCAGGGTGCCCCGCTCCTGGCCGCTGTCGGCGAGTTCGGAGGCGGTCTGCTCGACGTTCTCGACCATCTGGCCGGTCTCGCCCTTCTCCTCGGGTCGCGACCGCTCGGTGTCGGAGGCGTGGTCGATGGTCTCGTCGCTGGAAGCGCTCGCGTCACTGCTCATGCCCCCATTGAACCGCATTTCGGGTCCGGATCCGGGCCGCCGGGGCCGGGACGTGCCCCAGCGCATCTCCCGACCGGGGGTTTTCCCCCACGCGAGAGGCAGGAGGTCCCGGTGGGAAGCGGGCTCCGCCGCGAATACTGTCTGGGGCATGGACGACACCACTACGCCTCCTGCGGCAGTCAGGCGCTCCCGGCTCGACGCCGCAGCGCTCGCCTCCGTGATCATCGGGGGACTTCTCTTCTGCTCCTGGTTCTGGATCAGCCTGACACTGCTCGTCTCCGGCTTCGCCTCTCTCCCCGCCCTGGGGACCGGCCTGCTGCTGCTGATCCCCTGGCTCCTGGTCATGCAGGCGGCGGTTCGCCTCGAGCGCCGCCGGGTGGTGGCCGTCCACGGGATCTCCGTGATCCTGCCTCCCCGCCGGCGCTCCCGGCGCACGGGAGCAGCCGGGTGGATCCACAACCGATGGCTCGAGCTCGGCACCGGCGCGTTCTGGCGGGGCGCGCTGCACCACCATCTCGCGATGCTCGTCACCGGTGTCTTCTTCCTCGTCTTCCTGGCCCTGGTGTGGCTGGGGTGGACCGCCGCGGACATCGCCCTGCGCCACGGTCCCGTGGAGATCGGGACGCTCGAACTGTCCCGATGGATGCTCGGCCTCATCGCCACCGCGAGCATCGTGCTGTCCGCCGTGATGCTGATCCTCGGCGCCCTCGCCGATCGGGGTCTCGCCCGTGGGCTCATCTCCGGGTCCGAGGACGATCTGCGCGAACAGGTCGCCGAGCTCGCCGAGCGCCGTCAGGGCGCCGTCGATTCCGCCGCCCAGGAGCGGCGGCGCATCGAGCGCGATCTCCACGACGGCGTCCAACCGCGGCTGGTGAACCTCGCGATGACCCTGGGCATCGCCAAGAACGCCATCCATACGGACCCCGACCGGGCAGGAGAGCTCGTCGGCCAGGCTCACTCGGAGGCGAAGGCCGTGATGACGGACCTGCGCCAGCTGGCGCGAGGGATCCACCCGGCCGTGCTCACCGATCGCGGCCTCGACGCGGCGCTGTCCGCGCTGGCCGCCCGTTCCCGGGTGCCGGTGGACCTCGAGGTCCACCTCGCATCGGGCGAGCTGCCGGGGCTCGACCGCGAACGCGAGGCGGTGGCCTACTTCGTGGTCTCCGAGGCGCTGACGAACATCGCCAAGCACTCCGAGGCGTCCCAGGCGAGCGTGTCCGTCACCCAGACCTCCGAGGTGCTGCAGGTGCGGATCCAGGACAACGGTCGCGGTGGTGCCCAGGTGCGCCGCGACGGCCGGTCCACCGGCCTCGCCGGACTGACCGACCGGGTCCGAGCCACCGGCGGTCGGCTCGAGCTGATACGTCCCGACGGCGGGGGCACGGCCCTGATCGCCGTGATCCCGCTCGGTGCCCGCCCTGCCGGGCCCGCCACCCCCACCGCTCGCCCCGCCATCCAGGAGGCCCTCTGATGAGGATCGTGATCGCCGACGACGCCGTACTGCTGCGCGCAGGCGTCGAGCGACTGCTCACCGACGCCGGCCACGAGGTGGTCGCGGCCGTCGGCGACGCCACCGCCCTGCTCAGCGCCGTCTCGCACCACGAGCCGGATCTCGCGGTGATCGATGTGCGGATGCCCCCGACCTTCACCGATGAGGGGATCCGCGCGGCGATGCTGATCCGTCAGCAGAACCCGGACGTCGCACTGCTGGTGCTCTCGCAGTACGTCGAGGAGCGCTATGCCTCGGATCTGATCGCCGACTCCTCCCACGGTCTGGGCTACGTGCTCAAGGATCGTGTCGCCGACGTCGACGACTTCCTCTCCGTGATCGCGGACGTCGGGGCCGGCGGCACCTACCTGGACCCCGAGGTGGTCCAGCAGATCTTCGTGCGCTCCCGACGCCGGCGCACGCTGGAGGGGCTCAGCCCCCGCGAACGAGAAGTGCTCTCGCTGATGGCCCAGGGCCGCGCCAACCAGTCCATCGCCGAAACCCTGTTCGTCTCCGCCGGCAGCGTCGAGAAGCACATCTCCTCGCTGCTGACCAAACTCGACCTTCCGCCCGTTGACGGGGAGAACCGCCGGGTCATGGCCGTACTGCGCTACCTGGAATCCGAGGACCGATGATGACCACCACCCTGCCTGATCCTCGCGCCGACGGCGAGCATTCCCTTGCGCCGCTGCCCCCCGGCTCTCCGGGCTCGCTGCTGGAGCCCGGCCGCCGCCTCTCCCCCGACCCAAGGGACGACCGACCCTGGCGCATCGCACTCACCGTGCTGGGTGCCGCCTTCCTGGTCGTGCTCCTGCTGTTCCTGGCCGCCATCACCGCGACGAGCTGGATCACGGGTCGAAGCTACTCCGAGGTGCCGGCCACCGTGCACCTCGGAGCTCCCGACTCCCTCGCCCTGACCAGCGAGATCGGGAACGTACGCGTCCTGCACTCCGCCGACGTCGATCAGGTCACCGTGGCTCTCGTCGAGAACGAGGCCACCACCCCACCGCCGGCGGGGACCGAGGTCCGCGCCCGCGTCGAGCAACAAGGCAGCGCCCAGGCACGGGTCGTGGACGTGGACCAGCCCGATGGCTACGGCCCCGTGCCCTGGCAGCACGACGCGTACGACGTGCTCGTCCTGGTGCCGGAGGGGCACGAGCTCGCCCTGGAACTGACGTCGTCGGTGGGCAACATCCGCGCCGACGGGGAGTTCTCCGCGCTCGACATCACTGCACATGTGGGCGATGTCCAGCTGGCTCCTGTGGCCGCCCCCGAGGGTCTGCGTGTCTCGAGCGATCTCGGGCACATCGAGATGGAGCTCGTCGGCACACCACCGGCGGCGATCGACGTCACCAGCTCCGTGGGCGACATCGACCTGCTGCTGCCCTCCGATGCCGGCGGCGATGTCCATGTCGCCTCCGACCTCGGCAGCATCGGCGTGTCCGCCCCCGGCAGCGGTCGCTGGAACGTTGATGCCACGTCGGAGCTCGGGGGGCTGAATGTCGACCCGAGCCTCACCGGAGCCTCCGGGCCCGCGCTGGGCACCCTCACGGTGACCTCCGAGGTCGGCGACGTCGCCATCACGCGCTGAGGCCGCTGCTGCCTCTGCTGCCGTTGGCCGTGGCGGCCTCGTCCAGCTCGGGACACGATACGGGCGGGAACCCCGGTCTGTGACCGGCGCTCCCGCCCGTGCTCTGGGCCCGCGCTCAGCCTCGGCGCGGGGCGGGGATCAGCTCCCCTTCCCGCTCAGTCCCTTCTGGATGAGGTCCATGACCGAGGCGTCGGCGAGGGTCTGGGTATCGCCGATCGTGCGGTTCTCGGCGACGTCCCGCAGCAGGCGACGCATGATCTTGCCGGAGCGGGTCTTGGGCAGCTCCGAGACCACCAGCACCTTCTTGGGCCGGGCGATCGGACCGATCTCCTTACCCACGTGCTTGCGCAGGATCTCGGCGGCCGCGTCCTCGCCGCCGGCGGCCTCGACCTCCTCGGCGGAGGAACCGCGCAGGATGACGAACGCGACCGGTGCCTGACCGGTGGTCTCGTCGTTCGCCCCCACGACAGCAGCCTCGGCGACCCAGTCATGACTGACCAGCGCGGATTCGATCTCCATGGTCGACAGCCGATGCCCGGAGACGTTCATGACATCATCCACACGCCCGAGCAGCCAGATGTCGCCGTCCTCGTCCCGCTTGGCACCATCACCGGCGAAGTAGCGCCCCTCGAAGCGTGACCAGTAGGTCTCCTTGAAGCGCTCCGGATCGCCCCAGATGCCTCGCAGCATCGCCGGCCACGGCTTGTCGAGCACCAGATATCCGCCCTCGCCGTTTGCCACGGGCTTCCCTGCCTCATCGAGGACGTCCGCGCTGATGCCCGGGAGCGCGACCTGGGCCGAGCCGGGCTTGGTGCCGGTGATGCCGGGCAGCGGCGAGATCATGATCGCCCCGGTCTCCGTCTGCCACCAGGTGTCCACGATCGGGCAGCGATCCCCGCCGATGACCCGGCGGTACCACATCCACGCCTCGGGGTTGATGGCCTCACCGACGCTGCCGAGCAGGCGCAGCGAGGACAGGTCGAACTTCCCCGGGATCTCCTCGCCCCACTTCATGGCGGTACGGATCGCGGTGGGCGAGGAGTAGAACTGCGTGACCTTGTACTTCTCGATGACCTCCCACCAGCGGCCCTGGTGCGGGGTGTCCGGGGTGCCCTCGTAGATCACCTGGGTGGTGCGGTTGGCCATGGGACCGTAGACCACGTAGGTATGACCGGTGACCCAGCCGACGTCCGCGGTGCACCAGAAGACGTCCGTGGACGGCTTGAGGTCGAAGACGTTGCGATGGGTGTACGCGGCCTGGGTGAGGTAACCACCTGTGGTGTGGACGATGCCCTTGGGCTTTCCGGTGGTGCCCGAGGTGTACAGGATGTACAGCGGGTGCTCGGCCTCGACCCAGACGGGCTCATGCTGCGGCGAGGCGTTCTCGCGGGCCTCGTGCCACCACACATCGCGACCCTCCGTCCACTGGACGTCGCCGCCGGTGCGACGGACCACGAGGACCTTCTCGATCGACTTCCCGCCCGCGGCGAGCGCCTCGTCCACGGCGGGCTTCAAGGGCAGCTGCTTGCCGCGACGGTTCTGACCGTCGGCGGTGATCACCACGCGCGCCTCGGCATCCTCGATACGGGAGCGCAGAGCGTCGGCGCTGAAGCCGCCGAACACCACCGAGTGCGGGGCGCCGATACGGGCGCAGGCCAGCATCGCGAACACAGCCTCGGGAATCATCGGCAGATATATGACGACCCGGTCGCCGGTCTTCACACCGAGGTCCGTCAGGACGTTCGCCATACGGCTGATCTCGTCCTTGACGTCGGCGTAGGTGAACTTCGCGTCGGAACCGTCCTCGTACTCGGCGAACAGGGCGACCTGGTCGCCGTGTCCGGACTCCACGTGGCGGTCCACGCAGTTGTAAGCCGCGTTCAACGTCCCGTCGGCGAACCAACGGGCGAAGGGCGGGTTGGACCAGTCCAGAGTCTCGGTGAACGGGGTCTTCCAGCTCAGCCCGCTGGCCCGCGCCCGCCAGAACGCCTCGGGGTCCCGCTCGGCCTCCTCGTAGAGAGACGGGCGCGCGACCGCGTTCTGGACGAACTCGGAGGACGGGGAGAACGTACGGGTCTCCTGCGAAAGATTCTCGATCCCGGTGACGGCGTCGTCAGACATCAGCGCTCCTGCTACACGGGCCCCGGGCGACCGGGGCGGAATGGACGCGTTCACCGTATCGCAGGAGATGCACGTCACGCGCACCGTCCACCGCGTGAGCACGGTGCTCGGCCACCCCGGTGCCCGGTCCCGTGCCGTCAGCGCCAAGAACGGGAGTGGATCTCCACGTGCTCGCCGTCGGGGTCACTCACGTGCACGCTGCGCACACCGTCGCGGGCGACGACGCGGGCCGGATACCCGGCGGCGCTGAGCCGCTCGGCGAGCGCCTCGAGGTCCTCCGTGGTCTCGAAGCCGATCCGGACCAGCGAGACCTGCAGCTCCGGGTGCCCTGGGTCGCCGCCGGGCCGATGGGCCGCCTCGCCGTCAGCCGGTTCGTGCAGTCCGATGGCGCCGTGCCCGGGGTTCGCGAGCGCGCGGTACCAGTGGTTTCCCTCGTCGACCGGGGTAAAGCCGAGCGCGCCGAAGAACTCGACGTCGCACTCCCGCTGGGGACCGTCGGCGCTCGCGCGCACGGCGGTGACCGAGAGGCGCTCATCGGCACCTGCCCCGCTGTGGGCGAGGTAGCCGTAGTGGTCCTCCTGATCCTCGTTGATCCCGATGGCCTCGCCGTGAGGTCCGGTGATGTTCCCCTGGAGGCCGTAGCTCTCGTCCCAGACGGCGACCTCGAGACCGGCACTTCGGAGTTGCTCGGCGGCAGAGCCGGCTGCGGTCACAGCCATGCTCAATTGGGTCTCGCCCGCTGGGGCGCCGGTGGCAGAGGCTGCGCCGGCGGCGTGCACCATCACCCGACCGCCCCCACCGGCCACGAGGTCGGCGAAGCCGTCGCCCTCAGTGGTGATCAGCGGCGCCATACCGAGGGTTCGCAGGAAGGTGATCAAGGCGGCCGGATCGGCGGTGAAGCGCAAGGGGAAGACGGTGAAAGCGGCGGGCTCCGTCGTCGAGCGCTCGGACGAGGTGTCGGGCTGGGCGGGAACGGTGTGCTCGGTCATCGTGGGCTCCTCAGGCATCGTTGCGGTGGGAATCGGACGGGGTCGAGAGGTACTGCGACAGAGCTCGCTCGACGAGGGCGCTGAGGCTGGTGGACTCGTCGATCGCGCGGTGCTTGACCGCGACCACGAGGTCCTTGGGCAAGTACACGTTGAATTGCGACTTGGGCGGAGGGACGGACGGAATCGAGCTTTCTACCATGACTGCATGCTAGCTCTTGTGGCATCAAGATCAACGGGGTCGAAGCACCGAACTTCCTCCATCAGGGTCCAGGGGTTCACAGAAGAAGTGAGTCCCATCGGATCGATAGACCCCCGCACCGGAAAGACCGTCCTGCGCGCCGGTCCGAGATTCGGATTGTCGATATGGCGATTCATGTCGAACTCCTTGAGTGATGCCGCTCTGTGGATTGAAGAGCGGATGGCGAGGCGTCCGGGCTGTGCGCACATCGAACCGCCCCGAGACACGAACACCTCATCATCCCTCGACATGACAGCATGCTAGCAATCTAGACACTGTTGTCAAGGGAGCCCCGTACGAAGCGCTCTTCGTGGTCACGGACGCTCCGTCAACGCAAAGGGGACTATCGTGCGATGGCATGGCCCGTGACCTCGATCCGACGACGCAGCTCACCGGCACGAGCACGCACTTCCTCGACGGGCGCCGATACCCCAGGCCGGCCGCGGTGCGCACAGGGCGGCGGCGCCGATGATCGTCCTCACCGGAGCCACGGGTGGAATCGGCACAGCTGTGGCGACTGCTCTCGCGGACCGCGGCGAGCACCTCGTGCTGACCGCGCGCGACGAACCACGACTCCAAGCTCTGGCCGAGCGGGTCCGCGCCCTTGGCGGCAGCGCTGTCGTCCGTCCCTGCGATCTGCGGGACCAGGACGCCGTCGCGGAGCTCGCCGCGTACATCCTCGCGGAGGACGGTGTCCCCGAGGCCGTGCTCTCCCTGGCTGGGCACTCCATCCACCGCGGGCTCACGGCGAGCTTCGGGCGCCCCCACGATCTGGTGCGGCTCAGTGGCACGAACATGCTGGGACCGGCCACGTTGATCCTCGCAGTGCTCGAGCCGATGTGCGCGGCAGGGCACGGTCGTATCGTCGCCGTCACCAGTGCCGCAACTCGCATCCCGACGCCCGCCTGGGCTGCCTATGGGTCCTCGAAGGCGGGCCTGGACACCTGGCTGCGCGCCATCCGACCTGACGCTGCTGCTCACGGCGTGGGCGTGGCGATCGTGGAGATGCCGCTGGTGGCGACCACGATGGCTGCACCGACCTACGGCGCCGCGCCGCGCGGCGCGCTCACTGCGCACCAGGCCGCCCAGCGAGTGCTGCGCGCCCTGGACTCCCGGCGCAGTCTGATCTCCCCGGGGTGGGCCCGCCTCGGCGCTGTCCTGTCCCAGGCTGCTCCGACTCTCGCAGCTCGGGCCGCGGGAGCCGGGGGCCGGGCCGCGCAGAGACTGTCGCGCCGCACTCGGCAGCACCGACAAGGACAGGTGCGATGAGACTGCTCCAGGCATCCACCGCCCTGCGTGCGCGGGCCGCGCTGCGCCCGCATTCGGTCGTGATCACTGATCGTTTCGGGACGTTGAGCGCAGCCGAGCTGCTCGCGCAGGCGCAGCTGCACGGTCACCGCGGCGGTCGCGATCCGCGCGGCGCCGGCGGCCCGCGGTGGGATCTGCTCCCGCCTGACGCCCCGATGCGGCAGGTCCTGGTGACCGCGCTCGCCTCGCACGGCGCGCTGGAGCTGCGCTCCAGCGGCAGCACCGGCCGGGCGCGCAGTCAGCGACGTGGCCCCCTCTCCGCCACCCAGCTCTCCTGCCTTGCGGATCTCGCCCGTCGCATCGGTCTGCGTCCGGGCCGACGGGTGGCGAGCGCCGCACCGGGTGTCCACGGGCACGGATTGCTGGTGGCACTCGGTGCGCTCGCTCTCGGTGCTCCGCTGGTCGACCTCTCCCACCTGCCGGCTGCATCGAAGGTGGCCCTGCTGCATCGCACCGAGGTCGCCGTCCTGACCGGTGTGCCCGTGCACCTGGTGGATCTGATGGAGGCGGATCAGGAGCTCGGCGCCAACCGCCCACTGCGGATCCCGCGAATCGTCTCCGGTTCGGACCAGCTCCAGCCCACTCTGCAGGCGGACCTCGCCCGGCACTTCCAGTCCCGGGTCCACGACGTCTACGGCACCACGGAGACGGGACCTCTCGCCGTCGACGGGCGCCCGTTGCGGGGCGTGCATCTGCAGGAGCGGGATGGCCTGCTGCTCGCTCGTACCCCGTTCACCGGCGGCCGCACCCTGACCACCGACCGCGGCCGGATCGACCCTGACGGCACGATCGAGGTGACCGGACGAGCGGACGGCACGATCTCCTCAGGGGGGATGCTGCATGATCCCGCTGCGGTGGTGCGGCTGCTGCGCTCCCGCCCCGGGATCACCGCGGTGCAGCTGCGCGTGGTGCCCGACGAACGCTTCGGCTCCCGCACGATCGCCGAGGTCACCTGCGCGGACGTGCCTCCCGCAGGCGGGGCTCCGCGCCCTGAGGAGCTGCGTGCTCTGGTGCGGGACCGCCTCGGTGCGGCAGCGGTGCCGCGCGAGGTGCGCTTCAGCAGTCGGGAACGCTGACGGGCACCGCGGTGACCGCGAGCCCGCCCATCGCGGTCTCCTTGTATCGGGCGTTCATGTCCCTGCCGGTCTGGCGCATGGTCTCGATGACCGTGTCCAGGGAGATGAAGTGCTCTCCGGTGCCGCGCAGCGCGAAGCGAGCGGCGGTGATCGCTTTGACCGCGGCCATGGCATTGCGCTCGATGCAGGGGACCTGCACCAGGCCCCCCACCGGATCGCAGGTCAGGCCGAGGTTGTGCTCCATGGCGATCTCCGCGGCGTTCTCCACCTGGGCGGGCTTGCCCCCCATCGCCTCGCACAGCGCGGCAGCGGCCATGGAGCAGGCAGAGCCGACCTCGCCCTGGCAGCCGACCTCCGCACCGGAGATCGAGGCGTGCTCCTTGTACAGGGACCCGATCGCGCCGGCGGTCAGCAGGAAGCGCACGGCGATCTCGTCAGGATCGACGCCCTCGATATACGTGGTCGCGAAGTACAGGACGGCGGGAATGATGCCGGCGGCGCCATTGGTGGGGGCGGTGACGACCCGACCGCCGGCGGCGTTCTCCTCGTTCACCGCGAGTGCCGCGAGCGAGACCCACTCGAAGGCATTCATCGGCAGCCGCACCGGGTCCTCGGCGCTCAGCGAGTCGTACCAGGAGGCGGCGCGGCGTTTGACCTCGAGACCGCCGGGCAGGGTCCCGCCGGTACGGGTGCCCAGCTCGATGCAGTCGCTCATCGCCTGCCAGATGGCGAGGGCCCCGGCGCGGATGTCCTCGTCGCTGCGCCATTGGCGCTCACGCAGGAGCATCGCCTCGGAGACGGAGATCCCCCGGTCCTCGCACACCCGCAGCAGCTCGTCGCCGGTGGTGAAGATCGCGCGACCCTCGCCTTCGGCCGCGACCTCGGCGATCGACTGGTCCATATCGGCCTCGTCGACGACGAAACCGCCGCCGACGGAGAACATCGGCCGTCGCACCAGCTCCTGGCCCTGCGCGTCCAGCGCCAGGAAGGTCATGCCGTTGGAGTGCTGGGGCAGGAAGGTCAGGGGGTGCAGAACGATCGAGGAGGGGCGCAGGCTGACCGGCAGGGTTCCGTCGAGCAGCAGGCCGCCCTCGGCCTCGATCCGTGCCACCCGTGCGCGACCGGCGATCGGGTCGACCTTCTCGGGGTCGGCGCCCTCCAGGCCCATGACCACGGCATCCAAGGTCCCGTGCCCCTCCCCGGTGGCGGCCAGCGAGCCGTACAGGTGCACCTCGACATCGACCACACGCGGGCCCGTCGCCGGACCTCCGAGGACCTCGTGGGCGAACTGCGCCGCAGCCCGCATGGGCCCCACGGTGTGGGAGCTCGAGGGGCCGATCCCGATCTTGAACAGGTCGAACGTACTGATACTCACCGGGAGCCGCCCCGTCGCGGGGGTTGGGACTGGCCACCGGAGCGACCCCGAGCCCCTCCAGTGTCGGCGCCGCCCTTGCCCTTCTTCCCGGGCCGTCCCGCAGTCTCACTCCGGCTGCCCTTGCCGCTGCGTGCGCCGGGACCGCGGCTCTGATCCTCACGGCCCTGGCTGTCGCGACCCTGACCCTCTCGCCCCGGACGACCTCCGGACCGCTCCTCGCTGCGCTGGGCGCGTCGGCCACCTCCGTCACGGCCTCCCGCATCACGACCTCCCGCGGCGCGGGAGCCCCCGGAGCGGCCGCTTCCGCCCTGGCCGCCGCGACCGCGAGCACCCCCGGTCGGCGTGCCGGCGCCACGGCCCCGACCGCCTCGGGCACCGCCGCGACCACTGCCGGGTTCGCGCTCGGGCTCCTCCTCCCAGGAGGCTCGACGCTCCTCATTGGAGCGTCGCTCCTCGGCACGACGGGAGTCAGCGCCGCTGGTGCGCTTGATGTCGAGCTTGCGCGGTGCGCCCTTGTACTTCACGAGTGCCGGGTCCTCGGTGGGGACTCCGGCGGGGGCACGCCCGCCGAGCGGAGCGAGCGCCGGTTCCTCGGCACTGGCGACGTCGGCCCAGGTCGCCTCGACGTCGGCCTCTGCCACGATGCGTCGGGTCTTGGATTTCTGGTGCGGCAGAGCGAGGGTGACCACGGCGCCCGTCGCGCCCGCGCGAGCGGTGCGGCCGGAACGATGGACGTATTCCTTGAGGTCATCGGACGGGTCGACATGGACGACCATGGTCACGTCATCGATGTGGAGACCACGAGCGGCGACGTCGGTCGCGACCAGCACCGGGTAGGCGCCCTGGCGGAATCCGGCCAGCACATTGGTGCGCAGGCCCTGCTGCTTGTTGCCGTGCAGGGCCGCCGCGGCGACCCCGACCTCGACCAGCTCCTGCGCGACGCGTTCGGCGCCGAGCTGGGTGCGGGTGAACATCAGCGTGCGCCCCTTGCGCGCCCCGAGCTGTGCGGTGACCTCGCGCTTCGCGGACGGCTCGATGGCGAGCACATGGTGATCCATCGTCGTCACCGCGGCGGAGACCGGGGTGGTCTCGTGGGTCACGGGGTCGACCAGGAACGCATCGACGATGTCTTCGACCTGACCATCGAGCGTGGCCGAGAACAGCATCTTCTGGGTGCCCATCGGGATGGCCGCGAGGATGTCGCGCACGTCGGGCAGGAAGCCGAGGTCCGCCATGTGGTCGGCCTCGTCGATGACCGTGGTCTCCACCAGGTCCAGCTGCAGCGCACCGCGCTGGACGAGATCGATCAGACGACCCGGCGTGGCCACGACGATCGAGACCCCGCGCGAGACCGCATCGGCCTGCTTCTCGATGTTCATGCCGCCGGAGACCAGCTGCGCCTTGAGACCCACTGCGCGGGCGAACGGGTGGATGGTGTCGACGACCTGCACGGCGAGTTCGCGGGTAGGCACCAGCACCACGCCCAGAGGCCGCTTGCGGTGCACCTTGCGACCGCGGAATCGGGAGGCCATCGCGAGGGTGAAGGCGAGGGTCTTGCCCGAGCCGGTCTCGGCTCGGGCGAGCACGTCACGACCGGCGAGCGCATCGGGCAGGATCACGGACTGGATCTCGAAGGCACGCTCGAACCCCTGGTCGGCGAGTACGCCGATCAGCTCATCGGGCAGAGCCATGTCCTCGAATCGCTCCAGAGAAGTGGTGGAGCGACGACGGGACTTGGGCATGGGGTGATCCTCCTGACGATACGGACACGACCATCATCGCGCATAGGCGACTCATGGGAGACTGGACCCACGATGTTGCGCACTCTCATGACTTCGAAGATCCACCGGGCCACGGTCACGCAGGCGGACCTGCATTACGTGGGCTCGGTGACGATCGACCCCGACCTCACCGAGGCCGCCGGCATGGTCGAGAACGAGCAGGTCACGATTGTGGACATCACCAATGGTCAGCGCCTGATCACCTATGTGATCGACGGTGAGCGCGGCAGCGGCGTGATCGGCATCAACGGTGCGGCGGCCCATCTGGTCGGTCCCGGCGATCTCGTGATCCTCATGGCCTACGGGCAGCTCGACGAGACCGAAGTCTCCACCCACCGCCCCCGCGTGGTGCACGTGGATGAGAGCAACCGCATCGTCGCGACCGGCGATGACGGTGCCGAGCCCGTCCCCGGCATGCCCGATCAGATCTGCGGTCGCGAGTCCCACGGACTTCGCTGAGGATCTGTGCCGCGCACTGGACGCGGGAAGCCCCTTTCCCAGCTGCGGTCTAGTATTGCGCAGGTGACCACGCCCCTGCCCCGTTCCCTGCCGTGACCGGGGTCCTCGCCGGATTCTTCATCGTCTGGTCCCTCATCGCCGTGGGATGGGTGGCCGGCCGCGCCGGCGTCCTCGGGCCGCACGGGCGCTACGTCCTGAATCGGGCGACCTTCTTCATCGCCTCACCCGCGCTGGTCCTCGTGGGCCTGTTGAGCTCGGACGTGCGCGACGTCTTCTCGGTCCCGATGGCAGTCGCCGGGATCTCCGGGCTCGCCACCGGCGGCCTGCTGCTCCTCGCAGTACGCCTGTTCACCAGGCGCCGCGGGACCGAGCTCGTCGTGGCGGCGATCAGCGGCTCCGTGGTCAACGGCGCGAACATGGGCTTCCCCATCGCGGCCTATGTGCTCGGGGACATCTCCCATGCTCTTCCGGTGATCCTCTTCCAGCAGGCGGTCTACAACCCCCTGTATCTGTTCGTCCTGCACCAGATCACCGAGAAGGAATCGCTCGGCCCGGCCGGCGTGGCGCGCAGCATCGCCGCGAATCCCACGATCATCGCCGGCGCCGTGGGCATGGTGCTCGCCCTGCTGCGGGTGCAGGTCCCGCCGGTCATGCTCGAGCCGGTCCAATCGCTGGCAGACATGGCGATCCCGGCGATGCTGCTGGCGTACGGGCTGTCCCTGTACGGTGCCAGACCTCTGTCCAAGGACGACGGATATCGCGGCCTGATCGCCGTCTCCTCGAGCGCGAAGCTGCTGGTGATGCCGTTGATCGCACTCGGGGTCGGGCTGCTGTTCGGACTGCGGGGCGCAGCGCTGTACGAGGTCGTGGTCATGGCTGCTCTGCCCACCGCGCAGAACGTGTACGTCGCCGCGGCTCGCTACCGAGCCGCCGAGAATCTCGCGCGCGACACGGTCCTGATCACCACGATCGGCACCGTGCTGGTGCTGCTGCTGATCTCAGGTGTGCTCGGGGTCTGAGAGCGCCCTGCCGGCGCCGTCTAGGGCGCCGCGGACGCCCCGGTGCCGGGCGCGAGTTCCTGCTCGAGGAACAGGCTCGCTGCCCCGATCGCACCGACGTCGTCTCCCAGGTGCGAGGATTCCAGCACCGTGCCCGGGCCCGAGAGCCACTCCCCCAGCGCCGCCCGGATCGGGGCGCTGGCGACCGTTCGCAGAGCGGGCCAGGTGGGCCCACCGATGATGATCCGCTGCGGATCGTGCACCGCGGCAAGGATGCGCAGCGCCTCCCCGAGGGCGCGACCGTGCCCGTCGATGATCTCGTGCGCCGCTTCCGAACCGCTCTCGGCCTCGGCGGAGAGGGCGTCGATCGCTGCGGTCATCCCGTCGCCGTCCGGCATGGAGATCCCACTCGCACGCGCCTGATCCACGAGCACCGATGCATCGGTGTAGAGGCACAGACAGCCCCGGCGGCCGCAGACGCAGGGCTCGCTCGTGCGACCGATGGGGAGATGGCCGATCTCCCCGGCCTGGGTGCTGCCACCGCGGTGGACCTGCCCGTTGGCGCTGACCGCCGAGCCCAGCCCGTGGCCGACATAGACATACAGGATGGTCTGCGCGGACCCGAGGTGTCGGGACCAGATCTCTCCGGTCAGTGCGGCGTTGGTGTCTTTATCGAGGATCGCCGGCAGGCCGGTCGCGGCGCCCAGCGCGTCGACCACCGGGACGTCGCGCCAGCCCGGCATCCAGGGCGGGTTCCGCAGGATGCCTTCGGTGGCGTCGAGGCTCGCGGGCGCTGCGATCCCGATCCCGAGCAGTCGTCGCCGGATGGGGATCACCTCGTCGTCCGCGTCCATATGCATCGCGCCGAGCGAGCGGTTCAGCGACGCGATCGCGGCGGCGATGCGCACGATGTCGGCCTGCGGGTCAGTCGTGGGCGGGTCGAGGCTCACCATCGCGACCGGGCGAGCCGCGAGGTCGCAGACGACCACGGTGATGTGCGCGGGATCCAGGTGCACCCCGATCGCGAGTCGCGCGTCGGGCACCACCCGCAACAGCGTGTGGGGTTTGCCCGGCCCGGAGATCCGTCGTCCCGCCTGCTCGATCAGTCCATCGGCGACCAGGCGCCGAGTGATCAGGGAGACTGCCTGCCGCGAGAGATAGCTGCGCCGGACCACGTCCGACTGGCCGATCCCGTCCGGGGAGCTGCGGATGGTCTGCAGGACGAGCTTCTCGTTGAACTCGCCGATATCCGTCATCGATGACCCGCGCACGAGCCCCCTCCTCCGACCGCCACCGATCGTGCTTAAGCGGTTATTGCATTAGTCCATCGGTGTGAGTAACCTACCTCACACGGGACAACGCGGCCCACTCTCTCGATGCGGCCGCGAAGGCACCGATGCCTACAGATCCCGCTCCACCGCACCGACGACGGCGCGGTGAGTACCCGAAGGGAGAGCGATGAGCGCGAGCGACGCCGTCACCGCGGATGCCCCGCGGACCGGCATATCCAGCTCCGGCCCCGCTGCCGATCACACGGCGCGAAGCGGGCCCCGGGCCCAGAACGGCAACGGTGGCGGCCGACCCGCCAAGCGGAAGCTCACAGGACGCGAGAAGCGCAATCTCCGGATGGGACTGCTCTTCATCTCTCCGTGGATGATCGGCGTCGCAGTCTTCGTGATCTATCCACTGATCTATTCCTTCGTGATCAGCCTGACGCAGTACTCGGGCATGCAGTCCCCGACCTTCATCGGCTTCCAGAACTACATCGCAGCCTTCGTCGATCCCATGCTTCACACCTCGGTCGGCAACACCGTGTACTACATGCTGCTGGCGGTGCCGATCGGCATGGTGGTCGCGCTGCTGCTGGCTCTGGCGATGAACCGCAACGTGCGCGAGGTCGCGATCTACCGGACCCTGCTGTACCTGCCCTCGTTGATCCCGATGTTCGCGATGTCGTTCATCTTCATCGTGTTCGTGAACCCGCAGTACGGCATCGTGAACCAGTTCCTGGGTCTGTTCGGCATGCCGGATACGAACCTGCTGGGCGAGCCGCGCTACGCGAAGATCGTCATGATCGTCATGGCTCAGCTGGGTGCCGGCAATGCGGCTCTGATCTACCTGGCGGGACTGCGCAACATCCCGGAGACCCTCTACGAAGCGGCCCGAATCGACGGGGCCAGCAGATTCCGCCAGTTCATCGCGATCACCGTTCCGCTGCTGACGCCGACGATCCTGTTCAACCTGATCACTGGTGTCTCCGGCGCAATGATGGTGTTCACCGAGGCTTTCATCATGACCAACGGTGGTCCGGACAACTCGACGCTGTTCTACATGCTGTACCTCTATCGCAACGCCTTCTCCTACGGGCAGCTGGGCTTCGCCTCCGCGCTGGCCGTGCTGCTGTTCCTGTTCGGCATGCTGCTGGCCGGGCTCATCTACTGGCTCTCGCGCCGGTTCGTGAATTACGACGTCTCGGCCGGTTGAGGAACAGAGGTAAACAGACATGGCTATCAACACTCTCGACGCCGAGGCGAAGAATCTCGGCGACTCCCCCAAGCTCAAGGCGCGTTCGAACTACGGGCGCAATCCCGACGGATCTCGGCAGACTCCTGTCAGCGCGTGGACCTCACGCGTCGTGATGGTCCTGGTGCTCCTGCTGTTCTCTCTGCCGGTGTACTGGATGCTCATCTCGGCCCTGAAGACTCCGGAGGAGCTCGCACAGTTCCCACCCACGTTCTTTCCCACCGAGTTCCGCTGGCAGAACTTCTCCGACGCCGTCACCGTGATGCCGTTCTGGCTGTTCTTCCGCAACACCGCGATCATCACGATCAGCGTGGTCGTGTTCAGCGTGGTCTCGAACTTCATCGTGGCCTACGGGTTCGCCTGCATCGACTGGCCCGGCCGCAACAAGGTGTTCTTCATCGTGCTGGCCACGCTGTTCCTGCCGTTCCCGGTGACCCTGATCCCCATGTTCGACATGTGGGCGGGGCTCGGATTCGTCAACACCTGGGTTCCTCTGATCGCACCGGCTCTGTTCGCCGGCGGGTTCTTCACCTTCCTGCTGCGGCAGTTCATGCTGCAGACGCCCAGGGACATGCTCGACGCAGCTCGCGTCGACGGGGCCAGCGAATGGTCCATCGCCTGGCGCATCGTGTTCCCCACCGCCCGACCGGCGATCACGGTGATCGCGATCTTCGCTGCAGTGGGCACCTGGAACGACTTCATGGGCCCCCTGATCTATCTGCAGGACGAGAGCAAGCAGACCCTCTCCATCGGTATGCAGGTCTTCCGTTCCGTCAACGCTCAGGACATCCAGTTCAACCTGCTCATGGCGGCGTCGTTCCTGGTGCTGCTGCCCCTGGTGATCCTGTTCTTCATCTTCCAGCGCTACTTCATCAGCGGTATCTCCCTCGGAGGTTTCAAGTGATCGATCGTCGAACCCTGCTGCGTGCCCTCGGTGCCGGTGCCAGCGTCACCATCGCCGGCGGCTCGATCGTCGGCTGCACCAACCGGCCTGTCGGAGAAGAGCGCGACCCCGACACTGTAAGAGTCTGGGGTGTCTCCAACAGCTTCGAAGAAACTCAGAGCGCTGTGCTCGAAGCGTTCACTGAACAGCATCCGGACATAAAGGTGAACGTCTCCGTCGCACCAGACAACGGAGCAGGAGATAACTCGCCGGTCATCACGGCAGTGCGAGGACGAACTGGCCCAGACATGTTCTGGATGGACCGATTCAATGGAGCTCAGTACGCCTCCCTCGGACTACTCGAACCAATAGACAGCCTGATCGAAGAATACGAAAATGTCTCACCTGACGAGTTCATGTCGAACTGGATCAAGTTCGCCGCAGACGAGTTATTTTACGATGGCCAATACTATGGCCTTCCGTTAGACACTGACACGAGGGCTCTATTCTATAACAAGGACTTGGCCGAAGAGGCTGGCATTGACCCAGCTCTACTCGATCCCGCGAATGGCCCGATGACCATTGACCAGATGTGGGAAATAAACGATTCATTCAATATTCAGGATTCCCGGGGGACCTACGAACGATTGACCTGGATACCTTGGGACGACCAGGGGTCTATGCTGATGTGGGCCTACGCCAACGGCGTCACAATGTTCGACAATCAGTCCTGCAATGTCACTCTTGACTCGAATGAAATGCTCAGTGTTGCCAAAATGTATGCCGACTGGGCTGATCGACTTGATTTCCCCCGCGTGGACGCATTCAAAGCCACATACCAGCCGCCGAACGCACCCCCTAGCCAGACCTCCTTCTTCTCGGGGAGGCAACTGTTTCAGATCAGTGTTCCAGACTCAGTCGGAAGCCTCAAGAAGTACAAACCAGACCTCCGGTACGGTTTGACACATCTACCTGTCGCCACATCCGACAGCGAACCCTTCAATTGGGCTGGCGGCTTTTCTTTCGCCATGCCCAAAGGATCGAGCATGTCAAAGTCCGCATGGGAGCTGATGAAGTTTTACGCCGGATACGAAGGCCAGAAGATTTACATGCCCGGCATAGCCAAGATTCCGACCTACATAAAGGCCATCAAGGATCGAGAAGCATACGATCCTGCAATTCAATTCTTTGTCGACCAGATGCCGTACGCGCAATCTCGATTGCCGTTGCCGGTTGGAACGAAGATTTGGGACGCGATGTTCACAATGCAGGATAGTCTGCACCAAAAGTCGCAGACTCCTGAAGATGCCGTGCGAATCGCTCAAGAGTACGTGAACCCCACAATGCAACAGTTCTGTCCTATTCAGCTCCCGGAAGGCTTCGGGGAGCCGGACCCCAACTTCCTGCTAGAGGACACCGACCTCATGTGAGCCACACCGCGATCCCCATGCCTTTGATCGCCCTCGGCGCGACCTTTCCTGGGTCGCGCCGGGGGCGCGGTACGATGAGCGCGTGACTGGACGGCTACTGCTTATGCAGCCGCGTCGGACAAGGCCTGCGTCCACCCTGCACGTCTGAGCGTGCGCGGTGCGCACGAGAGTGGGCACCGATGCGGCTCCCCTCGCCTGCGCGAGGGTTTTTTCATGTCACGAGACGCCTGGCGGCATCTGCCGCACTGATCCTTCGGAGGACGATTCACCCATGAGCGAGGCCCCGTACCGTTACACCGCCGCGGTGGCGGACGAGATCGAGCGCCGCTGGCAGCAGCGCTGGGACGACGCCGGCACCTTCCATGCCTACAACCCCGTGGGTTCGCTGCGCGGCAGCGCCGACTCGATGGAGCAGGCAGCGTCAGCCGCGACCTCGGAGCCGGCCGAGAAGATGTACATCATGGATATGTTCCCGTACCCCTCGGGGTCCGGGCTGCACGTGGGTCACCCCCTCGGGTACATCGCCACCGACGTGGTCGCGCGCCACCATCGCATGCTGGGCAAGAACGTGCTGTACACGATGGGGTATGACGCCTTCGGCCTGCCCGCCGAGCAGTATGCGGTGCAGACGGGCACCCATCCGCGCACCACCACCGAGTCCAACGTCGCCAACATGCGCCGCCAGCTGCACCGCCTGGGGCTCTCCCATGATCCGCGGCGCTCGCTGGCCACCACCGATCCCGAGTTCGTGAAGTGGACGCAGTGGATCTTCCTGCGCATCTTCGACTCCTGGTACGACCCGGAGGCCCCGAACGCCGACGGCATCACCGGGAGGGCACGGCCCATCTCAGAGCTGCGCGAGGAGCTGCGAGCCGGCACCGTGGATCCGTTCGCCCTGGCAGACCGCCAGGGGGTCGAGCTGCCCGCCGCCTGGGCAGGTCGCACCCTGGACGAGGTCACCGCGGCGAGCGATGCCGAGATCGCGCAGCTCGCGCATGCCTTCCGCTTGACGTACATCTCCGAGACCCCGGTGAACTGGTGCCCGGGCCTGGGCACCGTTCTGGCCAACGAAGAAGTCACCGCCGACGGTCGTTCCGAGCGCGGTAACTTCCCCGTGTTCAAGCGTCGTCTGCGCCAGTGGAACATGCGAATCACCGCGTACGCGGACCGACTGATCGACGACCTGGACCGAGTGGCCTGGCCGGAGTCGATCCGCTCGATGCAGCGCAACTGGATCGGCCGCAGCCACGGTGCCCAGATCACCTTTACCGCTGCTGGGATGGCCGCCGATCCCGCGGCGACCTTCGACGTGTTCACCACCCGCGCCGACACCCTGTTCGGGGCCACCTTCTGCGTGCTCTCCCCCGAGCACGCCCTGCTGGCGGACCCCTCGACCCTGCCTGCCCAGTGGCCGGAGGGAACCAAGGATGCCTGGACCGGCGGGGCGGCCACCCCTCGCGAAGCCGTCGAGGCGTACCGGACCCGGGCGGCAGCGCTGGGTGAGGAGGAGCGCACGGCCGATGACCGCGAGAAGACCGGCGTCTTCACCGGCCTGTTCGCCACCAACCCCATGGACGGGCGCGAGCTGCCGGTGTTCACCGCTGACTACGTGCTGACCGGGTACGGCACCGGTGCGATCATGGCCGTTCCCGCAGAGGACGCGCGCGACTACGAGTTCTCGCAGACCTTCGACCTGCCCGTCATCCGCACCGTGCGGCCGCCGAGCGATTTCGAGGGCGGCGCGTGGACCGGTGAGGGCGAGAAGATCAACTCGGCCCACGCCGAGCTGGACCTCAACGGTCTGGACAAGGACGAGGCGAAGGCCCGCGCCACGACGTACGCGCAGGCGAAGGGCTTCGGCAGTGCCCGCACCACGTACCGGCTGCGGGACTGGCTGTTCTCCCGCCAGCGCTACTGGGGCGAGCCGTTCCCTGTCGTCTACGACCCCGAACACCCTGAGGTGCCGATCCCGCTGCCCACCTCGATGCTGCCCGTCGACCTGCCGGAGGTCGCGGACTTCTCCCCCAAGACCTTCGACCCGCTCGATGCGGACACCGAACCGCAGACCCCGCTGTCGCGGGCCACGGACTGGGTCGAGGTCGAGCTGGACCTGGGCGAGGGACCGAAGCGCTACCTGCGCGAGACCAATACGATGCCGCAGTGGGCGGGTTCGTCCTGGTACCACCTGCGCTACATCGACCCCACCGAGGACGACGTCCTGGTGCGCCGGGAGAACGAGGAGTACTGGCTGGGCCCGCGCGAGGACGGCGGCGTCGGCGGCGTCGACCTGTACGTCGGCGGTGTCGAGCACGCTGTGCTGCACCTGCTGTACGCGCGCTTCTGGCACAAGGTGCTCTTCGACCGCGGCGATGTCTCCAGCCAGGAGCCCTTCCACCGTCTGTTCAACCAGGGCTACATCCAGGCTTACGCCTACACGGACTCCCGCGGCGTGTACGTCCCGGCCCAGGAGGTCGTCGCCGGTGACGACGGCTCCTTCACCTATCAGGGCGAGCCCGTCACCCAGGAGTACGGGAAGATGGGCAAGTCGCTGAAGAACGCCGTCGCCCCGGATGACATGTACGAGGAATTCGGCGCGGACACCCTGCGGGTGTACGAGATGTCGATGGGCCCGCTGGACCTCTCACGCCCGTGGGAGACCCGAGCTGTCGTCGGATCGCAGCGTTTCCTGCAGCGCCTGTGGCGCCTGGTGGTCGATGAGGAGACCGGTGAGCTGACCGTCTCCGACGAGCCGGCGGACCTGCCCACGCAGCAGGCCACCCATCGCACGATCGACGGGGTCAGCCGGGACATGGCCCAGATGCATTTCAACACCGCGATCGCCAAGCTGATCGAGCTGGTGAACCATCTGACCAAGGGCGGGGTCGCCCCGCGCGAGGCCGTCGAGGCCCTGGTGCTGATGGTCTCTCCGCTGGCCCCGCACCTGGCGGAGGAGCTGTGGGCTCGACTCGGGCACGAGGAGTCCCTCTCCCGCGCGGAGTACCCGGTGGCCGATCCCGCGCTGGTCAAGGCGGACATGACCACCTGTGTCATCCAGGTCAAGGGAAAGGTGCGGCACAAGATCGAGGTCGATCCGGAGATCTCCGAGTCGGATCTGGAAGCGCTGGTCATGGCTGAGGAGCGAGTGCGGGAGCTGCTCGAGGGACAGACGGTCCGCAAGGTCATCGTCCGGGCGCCGAAGATCGTGAACATCGTGATCTGAGCCAGCTGCGAGGCGCGTCCTGACGGGCCCGGGAGCCGAACGGTTCCCGGGCCCGTCGAGGTCGGGTCACGGTCGGGGTCGAGCTAGGTGTTGCGGGTCATGACGTTGTAGTCACGGAGCGGGGATGAAGGAACGGGTCCCTGACCGGCACGATGGGTGGTGCTGAAGCCATTCACCTGCTGGAAGAGACCCGTTCCATGACCCACCGTAATTCGCCGCTGACCCCTGCCGGAAGACTCCGCCTGGTCGAGCGTGTCGAAGATGATGGTCGACCCATCGCCCACGTCGCCGCCGAGGCTGGAGTCGCCCGCTCGACTCTGACGAAGTGGATCCACCGCTACCGCGATGACGGCACCGACGCTCTCCAGGACCGCTCCAGCGCTCCTACCCGCCGGCCCTCGCGGCTACCGATCGAGGTCCTTGAGCTCATCGATTCCTGGAGACGGGACCGCAAGTGGTCCGCCCGCCGCATCGCCCTCGAGCTCACCGCCCGCGGGCATCATTACTGCGTCCGCACCATCGGCCGCTGGCTGGAACGACTCGGAATCTCTCGCCGCCGTGACCTCGACCCGACCGGAGAGAACAACCGCGAGACCGGGAAGATCATCGCCCGTTTCCCGGGGCACATGCTCC
>NZ_JABUXV010000057.1 GCF_014897705.1 Brachybacterium sp. FME24
GAGAACAACCGCGAGACCGGGAAGATCATCGCCCGTTTCCCGGGGCACATGCTCCACCTGGACGTGAAGAAGGTCGGCCAGATCCCCGACGGCGGCGGCTGGCGACTCCACGGCCGAGGCAGCACCCGAGCACGCCATCAGCGCGTGGGCTATACCTACCTGCACTCCGCGATCGACGGCTACTCACGCCTCGCCTACACCGAAGCCCTCGAGAACGAGACCGCAGCAACCACCATCGCCTTCTTCGCCCGGGCCAGGGCATTCTTCGCCGCTCACGGGATCAATCACCTGGTCCGGGTGGTCACCGACAACGGCTCCAACTACCGCGCGAAGACCTTCGTTCGCACCGTGAACGCGCATGCTTCACGGCATCAGCGGACCCGCCCTTACACCCCGCGGCACAACGGGAAAGTCGAGCGCTACCAGCGGATCCTTGCCGAGGAATGCCTCTACGCCCACGCCTTCTACTCCGAAGACGAACGGCGCGAAGCGATCAACATCTGGGTCCACCATTACAACTACCATCGGCCACACACCGCCTGCGCTGATCAGCCCCCGGCCACCCGAGTCCACGAACGTGTCGACAACGTCATGACCTCATACAGCTAGG
>NZ_JABUXV010000067.1 GCF_014897705.1 Brachybacterium sp. FME24
CTCGGAGTGCCAGCCTCGACCGTGCATGCAGTGCTGGTGCGGTGCCGGATCAACCGGTTGTCCCGCATCGACCGAGTTACCGGCGAACCGCTGCGCCGCTACGAACACGATCATCCGGGCTCGCTGATCCACGTCGATGTCACCAAGTTCGGCAACATCCCCGATGGCGGCGGCTGGCGCTACGTCGGCAAGGCACAGGGCGACAGGAACAAGGCGGCCACCTCGTTGAGAACCGGCAGAAACGAGAAGGGAAACCCCCGGATCGGAACCGCGTTCGTTCATACCGTGATCGATGACCACTCCCGGGTGGCCTATGCGGAGATCTG
>NZ_JABUXV010000014.1 GCF_014897705.1 Brachybacterium sp. FME24
AAGGATCCAGCGCCCCGTAGTCGTAGTCGAGATCCGGAAGCGTGTAGTCAGCCATGATCAGCCCTTTCGTCGAGTAGTTGCCACGACCCTAGAACCTCAAGCGCACTTGAAGGCAAATGCGTCCGTCATAGTTCGTCGCGGGCGGAACCCTCGCGACCGGAGTCGCTGCCGGCGATGTCCTCCAGACGGCGGGCACCGGCGCCGGTCGCAGCCAGAGCATCGTCGGGGTTGAGCAGCGCGCACGCCTTCAGCGACAGGCAGCCGCAGCCGATGCAGCCGGTGAGCTCGTGCTCGAGGCGCTCGATCCCGCGACGGCGATCCTCGAGCTGCCGCTTCCATCGTCGCGACGCCTTCTGCCAGTCCCCATGGGAGGGCGTGCGGTCCATCGGCACCTCACCGAAGGCGTCGTGCACGTCGGACAGCGGCATGGCCAGGCGCTTGGCCACCGAGATCAGCGAGACCCGGCGCAGCATGTGGCGGGCGTAGCGGCGCTGATTGCCGCTGGTGCGCACGGTGGCGATGAGGCCGATGTCCTCGTAGTACCGCAGGGCGGAGGCGGCCACGCCGGTGCGGCGGCTCATCTCGCCGATCGTCAGAAGCTCATCGGGCTCGTGCGGCGCGTTCATACTTGCTCTCCCGGCTTGACTTAAAGGGCACTTGAGATCCTACTGTCCTTGCAGGACCAAACGGGAAAGGGAGGCCTCCGTGACGTATGTGATCGCGCTGCCCTGCGTAGACGTGAAGGATCGCGGCTGCGTGGACGAATGTCCGGTGGACTGCATCTATGAAGGCGACCGGATGCTCTACATCCAACCGGACGAATGCGTGGACTGTGGCGCCTGCGAGCCGGTCTGCCCGGTCGAGGCGATCTTCTATGAGGACGACACCCCGGATGCCTGGGCGGACTTCTACGCGGCCAACGTCGAGTTCTTCGACGATCTCGGCGCCCCGGGCGGCGCGGCGAAGACCGGCGTGATCCCCAAGGACCATCCGCTCGTCGCAGCACTTCCCCCGCAGGAGAACCCGCTGGAGTGACCTGCAGCCCTCAGGCCGGCGGAATGTTGTGCGTCAGGCGGAACATGTTCCGTCCGTCGACGTGCGACTTGACCGAGGCCAGGCGCTCGTAGGTCTCGGGGATGTATGCCCGCCGCACGGCCTCCGGGCCCGCCTCGTCGCTCGACAGGAAGTTGACGTAGCTGCCTCCCGTGCTCCATGCCTCCATCGCGCCGATCAGCCGCGTCCCGTAGGCGCGGACGTCCTCGACCTGCTCGGGTGGGGCGACGCCGATGGTGAAGAAGGTGAACGCCGCCTCGCGATGCCCGACGGCGTTGCCACCGTCGGGTTCCCTCGCCAGCGCCCCTCCGAGCTGCCGCACCTCGACCAGACTCATCGGCGACTCGGACTCGGCGCCGGCGAGGTTGATGATCGCCGACAGCGCCTCGTCGGGCAGTTCGGCCAGCAGCGTGGTCCGCTCGTACGCCGGGATCGGCCCTTCCGGATCACTGTGGATCCGGTCCCACTCGGTGAAAGGGATCTCGGCGACGGAGTCCGACAGCACGGGGGCGACCTCGCGCAGCGGAGCGACGAGCCGCTCGCCCTCGTGAGCCTCCCCGTCATAGGAGACCCGCAGACTCACCACCAGCTTCCCGCGCACCGGCTCGGGCAGGGGGGCGTCCGGCGGCACCTGGACGAAGGCAGCCGACGTGGTGATCTTCTCGGGGGCCTCCGCGGCCCAGTCCCGCCACACCGGCAGCACGTCCTGCGCGGTCTCGGCGGCGAACAGGAGCGCCCCGGCGTACAGCGTCGGCACGGGGAACAGCCCGAAGTCCATCGACGTCACGATGCCGAAGTTCCCCTTTCCGCCGCGGGCGGCCCAGAAGAGGTCCTCCTCGCACTCGGGGGTCGCCTGTCGCAGCTCCCCGTCGGCGGTGACGATCTCGAACCGGTCGACGTGGTCGGCCGCGTAGCCGTGACGACGGCCGATGGCGGGGCTCAGGCCGCCGCCCAGGGTGTACCCGACGACGCCGACGCTCGGGGAGGACCCCGCCAGTCCGGCCAGACCGTGATGGGCGGCCCTCTCGGCCACCTCGCCCCAGCGCACGCCGGGCCCGACCCGCGCCGCCGAGCGGTGACGGTCGATCCGCACGCGATCCATCCCGGCGGTGTTGACGACGATGCCGCCGTCGAAAGGGACCGAGGCCTGGTGGCCCGTCGCCATCACGGCGACCGGCAGGTCCTGCCGGCCGGCGTAGCGCACGGCGTCCTGGACGTGATGGGAGTGATGGGCGAGGACCACGGCCTCGGGCCGGTGCGTGATCGATACGTTGAACCGCGCCAGCGACTCCTCGTATCCCGGATCACCGGGACGGAGCCAGTGCGCGGGCGGGCCCTCGGCGCCGGCGGGCGGGGCCTGCAGCGCAGCGGCGGCGCTGACCGAGCCGGCGACACCGAGGATCCCGCCGGCTCGCAGCAGGTTCCGTCGTCCCAGGGTCGGGGTGGTGGGGGCGGTGGGGGCAGTGGGGGCGGTGGCGTTCTGGTGCGACGTCATCATGCGGTACCTCTTCCTCGACGCGAGCGGCGATGCTCACCTGCGTGCGTCTCGGGGTCGGCCTGCACGCGGAGCCGGTGCGCTCCTACCGAGCGCAATTCGGGCGACGCTACAAGCTCTCAGCGCGGCTACCCAAGGGTCATCTGGATTCGATCCGGAGCTGACACACGTGTGAGGTTCCCACGATTCGAGGCGCAGGCTCATACACTGCGGATATGTCCATACCTGACATCGTAGTGAAGGCCGCCTCCGGGCTCCTCAGCATCGGCGGTCTCTCCGAGGTGACAGGGGCGAGCCCCCGTTCGCTGCGCTACTACGAGGAGCAGGGACTGATCACCCCGCAGCGCACAGCGGCCGGTCATCGGCGCTACGACTCCGACGCGGTGGACCAGGTGATCCTGGTCCAGCGCATGTTCTCCGCAGGCCTCTCGAGCGCCGAGATCCAACCCATCCTGCCCGGGATGATCGACGAGGAGCATCGCACCGGCCTGCTGGTCGCGGAGCTGCGCGGCTTCCGGCACCGCCTGCACCAGGACATCGCGCGTCAGCTCGACGCCATCGACATCCTCGACGAGGTGATCGAGGAATACGACGGGGGCCTGGCGGGGCCTGACGGGCAGGCATGATGGGGCGATGCGCGACAGACCGCCCTCGGGCCGCAGGCGGTACACCGCCGGGGACTACGCCCTGACCTTCGGTCTCGCCGCCGTGGCGTGCGCCCTGATCCCCGTGATCGGCGACCTGATCGCAGCCCCGGTGGCGGTGCTCGCCGTCGTGCTCGGTCTGATCGGGATCAGCCACCATGACAGCGGCCGCACTCACCGCGTGCTGCCTGCCGCGGTCGGAGCGGCCCTGGGCGCGGTCGCGCTCTTCGTCGTCCTCGTGATGTTCCTGGCCACGAGCTCGTCGGCCTGAGACGCCCGGCCAGTGCCCGACCCGCGCCACACCAGGGTTCTGGGCGCCGCGCACAAGACGTCGATGTCGTGAACGGGGGCGCCACGGATTCTCCGTCGTGCCAGACTTCCCCTCATGAGCGACAGCGTCCCCTGGCGAACCCTGCAGCCCGGCCAGCGTGCCCGGATCCGGATCTGGGACCGCGCGAGCGGGGAGGTGCGCACGGTCCACGAGTCCCGGGAGCGCCTCTACGAGGCTCCGAACTGGACGCGTGAGGGGCGCCTGCTGGTCAACGGCGAGGGCAAGCTGTGGTTCCTCCCGGCCGACGGGTCCGCCGGGCCTCAACTGTTCGACGTGCCGGGCCTGCCGCCGGTGAACAATGATCACGTGCTCACCCCGGACGGCACCGGCGTGCTCGCCTCCGCGAGCGACCGGCACATCTGGCACGTCCCCTTCGACGGCCGCCGGATTCGACGCGTCACCAGCGAGGACGGCATCATGCACTTCCTGCATGGCGTCAGTCCGGACGGCACGCAGCTGGCGTACGTGCGCCTGGACGCGCGAGGCGAGCACCCCTGGGGCAGCGCCCGTATCCACACCCTCGGCGTCGACGGCCACGGCGATCGGGCGATCACCACCGATCCCGGCCCGGCCGACGGCCCGGCATGGACCCCGGACGGGCGGTGGATCCTGCTGAACACCGAGCAGTTCTCCACCGCCCCCGGGCACGCGCAGCTGGCCCGGATCCGCCCTGACGGCACCCAGCTCGAGCAGCTGACGTTCGACGAGCGCGTGAACTGGTTCCCGCACGTCGCGCCCACCGGCGACGTGGTGGTCTACGTGAGCTTCCCGCCCGGCACCATCGGCCATCCCGAGAACAGGCCGGTCCAGCTGCGGCTCGTGGACGTGGGTGCCTGGCAGGAGCCGACCACGCTGGTCGAGCTGCACGGCGGGCAGGGCACGATGAACGTGCCCAGCTGGGCGCCGGACGGCTCGGCCTTCGCCTTCGTCGACTACCCGGAGTAGGTCACCCCAGGCCGTAGAACTCGTGCGGATCCTTGGCCAGGGATGCCTTCACGTGGCGGCTCCAGTCGTCCACGAGCACTTCGATCTGCCCGGCCTCGACGCCGTCCAGCACGGCGTCGGCGACGTCGTGCGGGGCGGCCTTCTCCCCGGGTACGGCGCGACCCATGTCCGTGTCGGCCAGCCCCAGATGGACCGAGGTCACCAGAGTGCTCTGACTCGCGAGCTCGAGTCGCAGCCCGTTGCTCGCGGCCCAGTTGGCCGCCTTGGAGACGTGGTACCCGTTGCCGCTGGTGTGGGCGAACCAGGACATCGCGGAGGCGACGTTCACGATCGCTCCCCCGCCGTGGGCGGCGAGTCCCGGGGCGAAGGCGCGGGCCATGCGCAGGGTGCCGAACAGGTTGGTGTCGAGTTCCCGCTGCAGCCCTTCGAGGTCGCCGGTGAGGAGATCGGTCCAGGACTGGATCCCGGCATTGTTGATCAGGAGGTCGACGCCGGAGGCCTGCTCGGCGACCGCAGCGATCTGGGCGGGATCCGTGATGTCGAGGCGCAGCGGCTCGACTCCCGGGAGGTCGATGGCTTCGGGATCGCGGGCGGTGGCGTAGACGGTCGTGGCACCGCGCTCGAGCAGGCGCTGGGCGAGGGCGCGGCCGAGTCCGCGGTTGGCTCCGGTGATGAGGGCTGTGGCTCCGGTGATGTGCATGTCGACAACGCTAGGACTTGACGTTAACGTCAGAGGCAAGTCGTCGTCGGAAGGGATCTCGAATGCTCCGGATCGGACAGCTCGCCGCGCAGGCGGGCGTGAGCCCGCGGGCACTGCGCTACTACGAGCAGCAGGGGCTGCTGGAGGCAGAGCGCACCGCGAGCGGACAGCGGGTCTATCCCGCGGCCGCGGTGGAGAAGGTGCGCTTCTTCCAGTTGATGTACGCCGCCGGCCTGACCAGCGACAACATCGCGACCTTGTTGCCGTGCGTCGAGTCCGGCCACACGGACGCCGCTCAGCGGGAGATGCTGCATGCCCAGCGCGACCGGGTCCGAGCGCGCCGCGACAAGCTGCAGGCGGCTCTGGATCGGCTGGAGGGTGTCATCGAGGTCACCGCCTCGCATCCCTGAGCGAGAAGGGCGGTCCGTGCCTCTCGCCAGTTCGCCGGCATCGTGCCATCCTGACTCCGACGACGGGTGGCGTGCAGCGTGGTTCCCCGATACCGCGGGCGTCGCCACCGGCCGGCATCTTTCCCGCAGGAACCGCCCGAGCATCCAGGAGTCACCTCATGGCACAACCCCACGTTCCCGAGCCCGTCGCCTCCTTCATCGAGGCCGTCAACCGACACGATGAGCAGGCCTTCCTCGATGCCTTCGGCACCGAGGGAACGGAGGGGTCCGTCGATGACTGGGGCCGGGACTTCCCCGATCGCGAGTCCATCAAGCAATGGAGCGACAAGGAGTTCATCGGCGCCCGCGGGGTCCTGACCCCGGAGGAGGTCACGGTGGACGGCACCCGCGTGACCGTCATCGGCGACTGGCGCAGCAATCACGCCAATGGCCGCAGCTCCTTCACCTTCGACGTCGACGGTGATCGGATCGCGAAGATGACCATCCGCGAAGGATGATCTGAGCAGGGGCGACGCCGGTCAGCGCGGACGGTTCGTCAGTTCGTCGTCGGCCGATGTCGAGAACCGCCCTCCGGCTCCGTCCCCTGGGTACACGCGACCCAACGGGTCGCAGACATACGAAGGAGACTCGTCATGGCCAAGTACCTGCTTCTGAAGCACTACCGAGGCGCACCCGCCGGAGTCAACGACGTCCCGATGGACCGGTGGACGCCCGCAGAGGTCGATGCGCACATGCAGTACATGAACGACTTCGCGGACCGCCTTCGCGACTCCGGGGAGTTCGTCGACGCCCAGGCGCTCTCCCCGGAAGGGATGTTCGTGCAGTACGGCGGAGAAGGGAAGCCGCCGGTCACCGACGGGCCCTTCGCCGAGACCAAGGATCTCATCGCCGGGTGGATGATCATCGACGTCGAGAGCCATCAGCGGGCCATCGACCTCGCCGGCGAGCTGTCGGCGGCACCCGGCAAGGACGGGAACCCCATCCATGAGTGGCTCGAACTGCGCCCATTCCTGGGGGAGCAGCCGCCGGCCACCGAGTGAACGAGACCCGACTGCGGGAGCACGTGCCGGCAGTCATCAGCATCCTCCGCCGCCGCGGAGCCGACTTCGCGGCAGCGGAGGATGCCGTGCAGGACGCCCTGCTCGCAGCGCTCACCACCTGGCCGCACGACCCTCCCCGGGACCCGCAGGCCTGGTTGGTCACGGTCGCCTGGCGCAAGTTCCTCGACCACGCGCGGTCCGAGGCCTCCCGGCGTCGCCGGGAGGAGTTCGACGCCCTGGACCCTGATCCCGGCCCCGTCCGGGCGGTCGACGACTCCCTGCAGCTCTACTTCCTGTGCGCGCACCCGGCGCTGACCTCGGCATCCGCGGTAGCACTGACGCTGCGGGCGGTCGGCGGGCTCACCACGCGCCAGATCGCGCAGGCGTACCTGGTGCCCGAGGCGACCATGGCCCAGCGGATCTCCCGCGCCAAGCGCACGATCGCCGGCACGCGGCTGGACGCCCCCGGGGACCTCGCCACCGTGCTGCGCGTGCTCTACCTGATCTTCAACGAGGGCTACTCCGGGGATGTGGACCTCGCGGCGGAGTCGATCCGTCTCACCCGGCAGCTGCACGCCGGGGTCGACCATCCCGAGATCGAGGGGCTGCTCTCGCTCCTGCTGCTGCACCATGCGCGACGGTCAGCGCGATTCACCACCGGCGGCGCCCTCGTGCCCCTTCCGGAGCAGGATCGCTCCCGATGGGACACGGCGCTGATCGCCGAGGGCATCGGGATCCTGCAGCACGCCCTCGCCCGGGACCGCCTCGGGCAGTTCCAGGCGCAGGCCGCGATCGCCGCCCTGCACGCCGATGCCCGACAGGCGCAGGAGACGGACTGGCCCCAGATCCTCCAGTGGTACGACGAGCTGCTCGCACTCACCGACACGCCGGTCATCCGCCTGAACCGGGCGGTCGCGCTGGGGGAGGCCGATGGGCCGCGCGCCGCACTCGCGGCTCTGGAGGACCTCGATCCTGCGCTCCCCCGGTTCGCGGCCGTCTCCGCCTACCTGCACGAGAGGGACGGGGACCAGGCCACGGCCGCACGGCTCTACGCCGAGGCCTCCGCTGCCGCCGCGACCACCGCGGAGCGGGACCATCTGATCAGGCAGGCTGCTCGACTGAACACCGAGCAGCGCTGACAGCGCCGGCTGTGCGGGACGGCAGCGCACACGAGAAGGAGACAGCACCCCCTTGCCATGACACCATGCGTGGTGTCATAGTGGCGTCATGGATTTGACCCGATACGTCGACGAGCTGCAGCGCCAGCTGTCCACCGCAGCGGCGGCGGGCGGCGAGGACGCCCGCGATCTCGCTGCCCGCCTCACCGCCCCCCTCGACGCCGCTGTCCGGCTGGTGCTGCTGGACGCACTCTCCGATGCCACCGGAGAGATCTCCGCCGAGCTCGCCCCGGGGTCCGTCGACCTGCGCCTCCGAGGCGGAAGCCCCGAGTTCGTGGTCGCCCCGGCCCAGCAGCCTGACCCCCCCTCTCCCTCGGAAAGTGCTTCTGAACTGCGCCATCAGCGGCCGGAGAGTGAAGGAGGGGCCACCTCACGCACCACCCTGCGTCTCCCCGATCACCTCAAGAACCAGGTCGAGCTCGCTGCCGCCCGCGATGGCGTCTCGGTGAACTCCTGGCTGGTGCGGGCCGTCGCGGGATCGCTCGAACAGCAGTCCAGCACCTCGGCCACCCGCTCCGGGTCGGGTCGGCGCGTCACCGGATGGGCGCGCTGACCGTACCGCGACCGGCACCCCGGACCTGCACCACATAGACACCACGACGACACCACTTGAGGAGCTCCGTCATGCCCACATTTCCTGCCGCCACCCCGATCGCCCTCGCCGTCGACGTCCCCTTCGCCTCCCTCCACGTCGTCGCCTCCGACCGGGAGGACGCGGTCGTCACCGTGCTGCCGACCGACCCGGCACGCTCCGGAAGCCGGCGCGCCGCCGAGGAGGTGCAGGTCGAGCAGCGCGGTGACTCGATCACCGTGACCTACCCCGGGTCGTGGAAGCAGTTCGTGCTCCCCTTCGCGGCCGGCACCGCGAACATCACCGTCGAGCTCCCTTCCGGCTCCGCCGTGCGCGGCAAGACCGGCTCGCTCCTGGTCGAGGGCGCGCTCGGCGCCGTCGACATGACGCTGTCCGGCGGTGATGCCCGCCTCGATGCTGTCGAGCGACTGGACCTCAAGGTCTCCGCCGGTTCCGCGGTCGTCGGCCGCATCGACGGCACCACGACGGTCGCGGTCAGCGCCGGATCCGTGCGCATCGGAGAGATCGCCGGGGACGGGACCATCCGGGCCTCCAACGGGACGACCACCGTCGAGCATCTCCGGGGAACGCTCGAGATCCTCGGGGCCCATGGCGACATCGCGGTGGGAAGCCTGCAGGGCGACCTCGTGGCGAAGTCCGCCCATGCCGGCCTCCGCGTCGGCCGTCTCGAGAGCGGCCGCGCCACCCTCACGACCTCCTTCGGCTCCGTGCGCAACCTGCTCACCCCCACCGACGGTCCCGTCCAGGACGAGGCCACCGCCCAGATCCAGGCGAGCACGCGCTATGGCGACATCGTCGTCCAACGTCCGTGACCCCCACCATCCCTCGAGGAGAAGAGCCATGACCACCGAGCAGATATCCCCGCCGGCCCTGCGGGTGCGCGGGATCGAGAAGTCCTTCCAGGACCTGCACGTCCTCCGCGGCGTCGACCTCGACGTGGCACCGGGCGCCGTCGTCGCTCTGCTCGGGTCGAACGGAGCGGGCAAGACCACCCTGGTGCGCATCCTGTCGACACTGCTCCAGGCCGATGCGGGCAGCGCGAGCGTCAACGGCTACGACGTCGCCGCGCAGTCCGGAAAGGTCCGGGAATCTCTCAGCCTCACCGGCCAGTTCGCCGCGGTCGACGGCGTCCTCACCGGCCGGGAGAACCTCCTCCTCGTCGCGCGGCTGCGACACCTCAAGAACCCCGGCTCCATCGCCGACGACCTGCTGGACCGGTTCTCGCTCGCCGCGGCGGGGAATCGACCTGCCTCGACCTACTCGGGCGGCATGCGCCGCCGGCTCGACATCGCCATGAGCCTGATCGGCGAGCCGCCGATCATCGTCCTCGACGAGCCGACCACGGGTCTGGACCCGCAGGCCCGGCTCGAGGTGTGGAGGACCATCACCTCGCTCGCCACTGGCGGCGCCACCGTGCTGCTGACCACTCAGCACCTCGAGGAGGCCGAGCAGCTCGCCGACCGCATCGCGATCCTGCACGAAGGTCGGATCATCCAGCACGGCACGCTCGCCGACCTCAAGCGGCTGCTCCCTCCCGCGGAGGTCGAGTACGTCGAGAAGCAGCCCTCGCTCGAAGAGGTGTTCCTCTCCGTCGTCGGAGCGCCCACCACCCCCACGACCTCACAGGACCTCCGATGACCACCACGCAGTTCCTGTCCGACACCCGGGTCCTCACCGGGCGCTCCCTCCGACACATCCTGCGCAGCCCCGACACCATCATCACCACCGCCGTCACGCCGATCGCGCTGCTGCTGCTGTTCGTCTACGTCATCGGCGGGGCCATCGAGACCGGTTCCGAGGGGTCCTACGTCGACTACCTCCTGCCCGGCATCCTGCTCATCACGATCGCCTCCGGCGTGGCCTACACCGCGTACCGCCTGTTCCTGGACATGCAGGGCGGCATCGTCGAACGCTTCCAGTCGATGCCCATCGCGCGGTCGAGCGTCCTGTGGGCGCACGTGCTCACGTCCGTCACCGCGAACGCGGCGTCCGTCGCGCTCGTGGTCGTCGTCGCGCTGATCATGGGCTTCCGCACCGGCGCGTCGATACTGGCCTGGCTCGCGGTCATCGGCCTTCTGACCCTCTTCATCCTCGCCCTGACCTGGATCGCCGTGATCGCCGGGCTCTCGGCGAAGACGGTCGACGGGGCGAGCGCGTTCAGCTATCCCCTGATCTTCCTGCCGTTCATCAGCTCGGCGTTCGTGCCCACCGAATCGATGCCCGCCCCGGTGGCGTGGTTCGCGCAGAACCAGCCGGTGACCTCGATCGTGAACACCCTGCGCGCGCTGTTCGCCCAGGAGAGCGTCGGCAACGACCTCTGGATCTCCCTGGCCTGGCTGCTCGGGATCCTGGTGGTGGCCTGCGCAGCGGCGACGGCGATCTACCGGCGTCGGATCCGCTGAGCCCGGCTCATCCTTCGACGGCAGCGGCATCGACTCTCACCGGATCCCGGCGCTCAGGCTGCGTCGGCCGTCCTCCGAAGTCGGCCGACCACGGTGTCGACCACCACGAACGCGGCCAGGCTCACTCCCATCAGCGGCAGCATGAGGCCGACACCCGCCGCGGCGAGCAGCACCAGGGCCACGCCCCACCACGGAGCGCGGTGCAGTGCGCCGCGGCGCGGCGGTCTCGCCGGCCCGCGCCCGCCGCCGGTGGGGCGGCGCTGCCACCACATCAGATAGCCCCACACGATCATCGCGACCAGCGTCGAGGCGATCACGAACAGCACGAGCTGGTTCACCAGGCCGAACATCGATCCCATGTGCAGATCGATGCCCCAGCGGGTGAGCTTCGCAGCGAAGTCCTGGTCGGCGAAGTCGGTACGGTCGACGACCTCGAGCGAGGCGCCGTCGATGGCCACGGCATCCACCTTCGTCGGGTAACTGCGCTGGATCTCCTCCACCACCCACGCGGTGTCGGCGTCGGCCGGAGGGCGGATCTCGATCAGGCCGGTATCGATGTTCACGGCCTGCCCCGCTGCGAGGACGTCGTCGATCGCGGACGGGCCCGGCGCAGTGGCCACCAGGGCGCCGCCCGTCTCCATCTCGTGCGCCGCGTGCTCACCATCCTCGCCTCCACCGTGCCCGGCGTGCTCGTCTCCGCCGTCTACGGCGCTCCCCGCAGCCGGCTCGGTGTTCGAGGGCACCTGCGTGCTCACGGCCTGGGTGGTGAAGCCGAAGGCTCCGCGGATCGTCCCGATATTCGCGCCGCCGTACTGCGACCACGTGATCCCGGTGGCCGAGAGGAACAGGGCACCGAGCAGCACCCACGCTCCCATGGAGGAGTGCAGGGAAAGGGTCCGACGGTAGCCGCGCGCCCGGAGGTCCGGTCGCAGCATGTCCCTCGTCCGGCGAGCACGGCGCGCCCGACGGACCCACAGCCCGAGGCCCGCCACCGCGATCACTCCGAGCCAGGAGGCGGACAGCTCGCTGTAGAGCCGACCGACCTCACCGAGGTGCAGGTTGCGGTGGAGCTGGTCGATCCAGGTGCGCACGGGGAGAGATCCGCTGGTGCCGTAGACGGTGAGGTCGCCGCGGATCTCGGCGGTCGCGGGGTCCACGAAGACCGCCCGCGTCTCGCCCTCCCCGAGGGAGTCATCGGCGTACATCACGCGGGTCGTGTCGCCCACCTCGGGCGCGGGCCGGACCGCGGCGATCGTCCCGTCCTCGCCGTGGTGGGCATCCGCTGCCGCGACCTGCTCGGCGAGCGCCAGCGGCACCCCGTCCGACGGGGTCGTCAGTTCGTCGGCGTAGATCATCTGCTCCAGGTGCGGAGTCAGCGCGTAGAGCGCACCGCTGGCCGCGGAGATCAGGATGAAGGGGGCGACGAAGATCGCGGCGTAGAAATGCAGGCGCAGCAGCAGTTGGCCGAGCCATCGCTCACGGGGACGGGTGGTGGCGGCCATGGCGAGATCCTGTCGGTGGGCGCGGCGGAGCGCGCGGCATGTGTCGCGGAGCAGTCGGCTGAGGGGCGTGCGGGGCTCAGTTCTCGACGAGCCGGGCGAAGACCACGGTGTTGTCCAGGTGATGACCGTCCGCGTCGAGGTCGCCACCGCAGGTGATCAGCCGCAGCTCCGGGCCCTCAGTGCGGCCGTAGACAGCGAGCGTGGGGAACTCGTCCTTGGGGTAGCGGGCCGAGTCGTAGACCTCGAACGTCGCCGTCGTCCCGTCCTCGCGATCGACGTCGACCCGGTCGCCGGGCTCGAGACCGCCGAGTTCGAAGAACACGGACGGGTCGCCGCCCCAGGTCACATGACCCTCGATGACCGAGGGGCCGAGCTCGCCGGGGGTCGGTGATCCCTCGAACCACGCTGCCAGGTTCGCGCGGTCGCCGCGCGGGGCGAGCAGCTCCCCGCTCTCTCCGAGACCGATCGGGAAGACCTTCTCTTCGACACCGATCGAGGAGATGGTGATCGCCGTCGGCTCCGACTCCGCGAGCGGTGACGCGGCGGGCGGCGTCTGCGCCGAGGCGTCGGGCTGTTCGGTGGGTTCGCTCGCGTCCGTGCTGGGAGCGGGAGACGGTTCGGCAGGTGTCGCGCCGTCGGCGGCGCCTCCGCCGTCCGAGGCGGAGCGCACGTCGGGCTGTGGTGGAGCGCCGACCTGGTTGGTCAGCGCGAAGATCAGGAGCGCCGCCCCGATCAGGGCGACGACGCCGAAGGCGACGGCCGTCATGCGACGACCGCCGCCCCGGCGGGGAGGTCCCTGTGGGGTCATGTCACTTCTGGAGCTGACGCGTGCGCAGCGCGATCGCACCGGCAGCCGCCGCGGCGATCAGGCCACCGCCGGCGATCATGGCGCCGGCGTTCTCGATGCCGGCAGTGGTGCCGTCACCGGTCTCGGCGCCGCCCTCGGGCATGTGCTCCATCTGGCTCACCTCGAGCTCGCCACAGGCGGCGGGATCAGTGGCCTCGGAGGGCAGATTCGGGTCGAGGTCGGACATGACGTCGCCGTCGTACTCCCCGCTGCCGTTGTGGTCGACGCCGTGGACGACGATCACGCCCTTGCCGTCGGTGATGTCGGAGGCGACCTGGTCGCTGACCTCGAAGGTGCGCTCATAGGCGTCGTCACCCACGGGGAAGCGGTCCACGGCCAGTCCGCTGTCCGGGCTGGTGTCACCCTCGGTGGTCAGCGACGACACGATCATGCCGTAGTCGTCGTGGGCATCGGAGACCTGGATGGCTCCGTTCTCGCCGCTGCCCTCCATGGTCGGGTCGGGGCACTGGTTCTTGCCGCCGACGTGGATGTGCTGGGCGTGGGGGGAACCGGACAGCAGGCCGGTGTTCTCCATCTTCACCGTCACCTCGTTGCCCTCGACGGTGACCCACGCCGTGCCGGAGGCGCCGGAGTCGTTCAGTTCGGTCAGGTGTGCCTCGAGCGTGGTGGCGCCGTGCTCTCCGCCATGCCCTTCGGCCAGAGCGGCACCGGAGGCTCCGAACATGCCGAGCATGGCCGTGGCGGCGAACAAGGGGAGGATTCGCTTCGTCGTCGTGCGCATCGTGACTCCTTCGTCGGACGCCGGACGGCTCTGCAGTCGTCGGGGGCGGCGATCCAGGTGTGGTTCGGAGCACCAGGACGATCGGATTGGACGGATCTGGAACTTTTTCTGCCGAGCTGGTCAGCAGCAGTCGCCGGGGTCGTCGTTCTCGCTGGTCAAGGAGGACAAGGGCTGTGCGCAGGCCTCGCCCCGCCAGGCTTCGAGCCCCTCCCGCACCGCGAAGACCGCGATCACCAGCGCTGCGAGCGGGTCCGCCCACGCCCAGCCCAGAAGGCTGTTGAGCACGAGGCCGACGAGGACGGCGGCGGACAGGTAGGAGCAGATCAGGGTCTGGTGGGAATCGGCGACCGCACTGGCCGAGCCGAGCTCGCGACCGGTGCGACGCTCGAACCAGGACAGGACGGGCATGATCACCACGCTCACAGCGGCCAGCGCGATACCGACCGAGGAGTGCTCCGCCGGGGAGGCCCCGAGGAGCGACCGGAGCGCATCGATGGTGACGACGGCGGCGAGCGCGAAGAACGCCACCGCGATCACCCGCAGGGCCGCTTTCTCCCGCCGGTGCGGGTCCGGCGCCGCGAACTGCCAGGCGACCGCAGCCGCGGACAGCACCTCGACGAGCGAGTCGAGACCGAAACCGATCAGGGCGGACGACGACGCAGCCCGGCCCGCCGCCAGGGCGATCACTCCTTCGAGCAGGTTGTACGTGATCGTGGCGGCCACCACCCAGCGGATCCGGCGCTGCAGGACCAGTCGCCGTGCGGGAGCCACCGTCGGTCGGGGGTCCGAGGGAGTCATGCGCACGTGCACCCGTCCCCCGTGCAGCAGTCCGGGTCGACGACGAGCGCCAGCTTCACCAGATCGCTCAGGGCCGAGGCGATGTGCGGATCGGAGAGGCGGTACCAGGTGTGGCGACCGTCCTTGACGCCCTCGACCAGCCCGCAGCCCCGAAGGCACGTCATGTGATTCGACAGCTTCTGGCGGGAGACGCCGAGCGCATCGGCCAGATCGGAGGGGAACGCCGGGGCCTCCCGCAATGTCAGCAGGATGCGGGCCCGGGTGTCATCGGACAGGGCATATCCCAGGCGGGCGAGGGATGCGGTGTGGCTGAGGGTGACGGTCTCGGGCATGGACCGATAGTACAGCTTTTTCTGTACTGACTCGAGCAGACCACCCCGCTCCGGATGCTCGCCGACCGGCCGGCGACACCGCAGGACGGCTCACTCCAGTGCGAGATCGATGCCCCGATGCGAGCGGAACACCTCGAGCACGGTGTCGAAGTAGGTCGGAGCGCCGTCGGCGTCGAGCTTCTCGAGCCGGCTGCGGAAGACCGCGACCGTGAACCGCTCCGGCTGCGCGAGCTTGTCGAGCAGGTACTCCCTGGTGGCTGCGACACCGAGGGCCCGCGCCGCCTGCGCGTGGTCGGCCCAGACGATCGTCGCCTCCGTGTGCCGACGCAGCGCCCCGTATCCGCCGTAGAGCATGTCGTCGAGCGCATCGAGGCTCGGGCCCAGCTGCCAGTCGACGTCGGCCATGAAGACGCGATTGATCTCGTCATAGAACGAGGCGATCCCGTCGATCCGCGTGCCGTCGATCCTGAGGGTCAGCATGGGCCACTCCTGATGACGATCGGGGACGTGCACTCGGGTGCCCACGATAATCACCACTGGGCCCGGGCCGGAGCACCGCGACTTCTCGAGGCCCGAGAGGCGCCGTTGGCCGCTCTCGCCGGACCCGCCGCCCCGTCCAGGCGACGGGTGCTCCGAGACGTCCTCCATGTAGTTGACACGTGAACCATTGCGCCATATGGTTCACACGTCAACTACTTCATCGGGGGCGGCTGGAGAACTCCCCCCACGAACACCCCTGATTCATCCCACTCTTCGAGAGGAAGAACGCCATGACCAGCAAGCCCATCATCCTTGTCGCCGGTGCCACCGGAGCCCAGGGCGGCGGTGCCGCCACCGCACTGCTGGCGGACCCGCAGCAGCGGTTCGCCGTCCGCGCCCTCACCCGCGACCCTCAGTCCCCGGCAGCTCAGGATCTCGCCGCCCGCGGCGCGGAGGTCGTTCGCGCTGACTTCACCGAACCGGCCACCCTCGGTCCGGCGTTCGCCGGCGCCTACGGGGCCTTCCTGGTCACCAACTTCTGGGCACACGGCTCCGCCGCCCAGGAGGCGCAGGAGATCGCGAACCTCGCCACGGCCGCCGCGAACGCGAAGCTGAAGCACGTGGTGTGGTCGACCCTCGAGGACACCCGAGACCTGCTGCCCATCACGGACCCGCGCATGCCCGTCCTGCAGGACGAGTTCAACGTGCCCCACTTCGACGCGAAGGGCGAGGGGAACAGGCTCTTCACCGATGCCGGGGTGCCCACCACGTTCCTGAACACCACCTTCTTCTACCAGGGGTTCATCGACGGGGTGCAGCCACGCCGCGGTGAGGACGGCACACTCGCCCTCACCCTCCCCTTCGAGGACGGCAAGCTCCTCGCCGGGGTGGACGCGAACGACATCGGCCGCACCGCTCTGGCGATCCTTGCCGGCGGTGACAAGTTCCTCGGACAGACGGTCAGCCTCGCCGGCGACCACCTCTCCGGTGAACAGTTCGCCGAGGTCCTGGGTGAGGTCATCGGCGAACCAGTCCGGTTCGACCCCGTTCCGTACAGCCTGTTCCGCACCTTCCCGATCCCCGCGGCCGAAGAGATCGCGAACATGTTCCAGTACTACGCCGATTTCGAGACCCAGTTCGTCGGCGCCCGCAACCTCGACGAGCTGCGCCGACTCAACCCGGCGCTGCAGGACTTCCGCACCTGGGCCGCCGTCAACCAGGACGCACTGAGGGCCGCGGTCGCCTGACAGCGCTCCCGAGACGGCCGGGCCACCCCGGTGCCGGCCGCCCATCACCGAAGAGAGGACACCTCATGAAGGCCATGCAGTTCAGTGAAGTCGGGGAGCCGGAGGTCCTGAGACCGGTGGAGGTCCCGGACCCGGTTCCCGGGGCGGGACAGGTGCTCGTGCGCGTCGAATCCGCGAGCGTGAACTTCTCCGACACGGCGCGCCGCCGCGGCGGGTGGTTTCCCGAACCGACCCCCCTTCCCTTCATCCCTGGCGGTGAGGTGGCCGGAACGGTCGTCGCACTCGGTGAGGGGGTCACCACGCCCGCGGCAGGGACACAGGTATTCGGCCTGACCAGTGCCGGGTACGCCGAGCTGGCGCTGCTGGATGCCGCGAGTACGGTTCCGGTGCCGTCGTCCCTCGGCTCCGACGCGGCGGCGGGCCTGCTGCTGGTCGGCGTGACCGCGTCGATCATGCTGCAGGGCGCCGCGCGCATCGAATCCGGTGAGACGGTCTTCGTGCCGGCTGCCAGCGGCGGGCTGGCGAACTACGCCATCCAGATCGCGAAGCTCGCCGGCGCCACCGTCATCGGAGGCGCCAGCACGCCGGCCAAACGAGACGTCGCGCTCGGGTACGGCGCCGACCACGTGGTGGACTACACCGCCGAGGGATGGATCGACGAGGTCCTGGCCCTGACCGGTGGCCACGGGGTGGACGTCGCGCTGGAGATGACAGGCCCGGCCCATGTCACCGAAACGCTGAGGATCCTGGGACCGTTCGGTCGCCTGGTGGTCTACGGCGCGGCCGCCGGACGCGACACGCACCTGGACGGGACTGCCCTCGAGTCCCTCGTCTATGACCCGGCGCCAGGTCAGGCGCTGATCGGGTTCAACGTCGGCGCCTGGTTCCAGCACCGCCTCCCGCAGACCATCGCCCTCATGGAAGAGCTGATCGGTCGAGCAGTGAGCGGGCAGATCACGCCGCCGCTGCTCACCACGTACCCGCTCGCAGAAGCTGCCGAAGCGCACCGGCTGCTGGAATCAGGTCAGTCGCGGGGGAAACTCATCCTCAACCCCTGACTGCCCGCACCGGGGACAGCACGAATCCCCGCCCCTCAAAGAGGGGGCGGGGGTTCGCGCATGCAGCACTGGGTGGAGGCTAGGAGAATCGAACTCCTGACATCTTGCTTGCAAAGCAAGTGCTCTACCAACTGAGCTAAGCCCCCTGAGCGCCGTGGCGCCGGGAAAATACTACGTGTCAGACACGAGGCGCCGGAGCGGACTCGTTCTGCTGCGACACAGGAACATCCTGATCTGCGGAGAGACGCTCGGCCTCGGTCCACAGATCATTGCGCGTCCGGTCGGACTCGACCTTCCGCCAGGTGAGGATACCGGCGACGGACGTACCGAGCAGGACGGCGGCGACCTTGATGAACTTCTTCATGAGTCCTCCGATCCTCGAAGTGGGCCTAACTGGACTTGAACCAGTGACCTCTGTCTTATCAGGACAGCGCTCTAACCGACTGAGCTATAGGCCCATGATGCCTGACTTCCGGTTCACACCGGGTGCCAACCACCGACGTGCCACGCTACCGCGTCGCCTGCCGCTCCGTCCAACCGACCCGGGCGGTTGTACGGGAGGTCACAGGATTACCCGTGGGTCCGCGCCAATCCGCTTCCCCCGTGGCTCCGAACTGATGACGTGACGACCCTTCGGGGGACGTTCGGCGTTCGACCTCTCGAACGCGATCCCGGCAGATTCACGAAGGAGATTGTCATGAAGACTCGCACACTGATTCCCAAGCTCGGAGCCCTCGCCGCATCCGTTGCCCTGATGAGTGCCTGCTCAGGCGGTATGAGCGACGACGCCTCGACCGACGAGGGCGGCAACCATCCCGCGGCCGAACAGGCCGAAGCCTCCGACGGCGGTGGCTCGATGGCGTCCGACGGCGGCGGCATGGCCATGGACGACCCGGCCGCGAATCTCGTCGGTGCGGGCTGCGCGGACTACGCGTCCATGGTTCCCGATGGCGACGGCTCCGTGGAGGGCATGGCTCAGGATCCGCTGAGCGTCGCGGCCTCCAACAATCCGCTGCTGACCACCCTCACCTCGGCCGTGTCGGGCGAACTGAACCCAGACGTGAACCTCGTCGACACCCTCGACGGCGACGAGTTCACGGTGTTCGCCCCGGTCGACGACGCCTTCGGGGCCATCCCCGAGGACGACCTGTCCGCGCTGGCCAGCGACGCCGACAGCCTCACGAACGTGCTCACGTACCACGTGGTTCCCGGCCAGATCAGCCCCGACGAGATCGCCGGCACCCACACCACGGTGCAGGGCGAGGACCTCGAGGTCACCGGCAGCGGCGACGACCTCATGGTGGGCGACTCGACCGTGATCTGCGGTGGCGTGCAGACGCAGAACGCTACTGTCTACCTGGTCGACACCGTTCTGATGCCGCCGGCGATGGCGGATGCCAGCTGAACAGCGCACACTGAAGCAACGCGATGAGCGGGCGGACGGTGAAGGCCATGGTCACCGCCGTCCGCTCACCCCGTCTTCGAAGGAGCTGCGCATGTCTCCCGACCCCACCGAGCTGGATCGGGCGCGGCCGCGGCCGCGTGAGCCCGACCTGGAAGCGACCGGCACCGAAGACAGTGCCGGGGCAGCTCTCGCGGAGCTGCTGGGTCGCGTCGCGCTCGGGGACGAGGAAGCTTTCTCCCACCTCTACGACGAGACCTCGCCCCTCTTGTTCGCGTTGATCAAGCGCGTGGTCCGAGATGTGTCGATGAGTGAGGAAGTGCTGCAGGAGGCGTTCGTGGAGATCTGGAAACAGGCCACACGGTTCGACCCCCACCGCGGCTCCCCCCACGGGTGGATCTGCACCATCGCCCACCGCCGCGCCATCGACGTCGTGCGCTCCAGTGACGCCTCTCGGCGACGCGACTCCGACGAGGGACTGCGGAACATCGAGGAGAAGGTCGTCGACGTGCAGGAAGAGGGCATCATGCGAGTCGAGTCCCAGCGCGTCCAGGTGGCGATGCGCTCTCTGACACCGCTGCAGGCCGATGCGATCCGCCTCGCGTACTTCGGCGGCTACAGCCACCGCGAGGTAGCAGGCCTTCTCGACATTCCCGTCGGGACGGCGAAGACTCGAATACGTGACGGAATGATCGTCCTGCGGGACAGGATGGGGGTGACCTCGTGAACGAGCAGGATCACACCATGACCGGCGCCTGGGCGCTCAACGCCCTGGACGCCGAGGAACGCGCCCGGATCGAGGACTACCTCGCCCAGGACGCCGACGCCGCCGCCGAGGCCCGCTCTTTCGAGGAGACAGCCGGCGAACTGGCCCGCGACCTCGAGCCGGTCGCTCCGCGCCCAGAGCTCAAGAACTCGCTGATGGCGCGAATCTCCCAGACCAGCCAGCTGCCCCCGCATCCCGCGGAGAACACCGACGACGCCGCGGCCGGCTCTCGCGACGAGGTCGCCGCCCGAGGCGAATCCTCCCCCAGGACACATCGTGCCGACTATCCGGTCGCTGATGACTCCGCGGCGGACCGCCCGACAGGTGATCCGGACACCACCGAGCACGACGCCACGGTGGTCCCTCTGGACCGGTACCGCTCGAGCGTGCAGCGCACCCGCTGGCTCGCCATCGCCGCCGCCGCCCTGATGGTCACGACGGTCACGGGGATCGGACTGTGGGGCACGGAGCGTGCCGCGCAGGAGGACTCCCAGGCGACCATCGAGGCCCTGGAGTCCCAGCAGGCAGTGTCCGACCAGGAGCGGGAGCTGATCGCGACGATCATGGCGTCCGGCGACGCCACCCAACTCACCCTCCCGTCCGAAGACGGAGGCAGTCTGAACCTCATGTACTCGAATGAGGAGGAGGCAATGATCATCCAGGCTGCCGGCCTTCCAGAGCTCCCCAGCGATAGCACTTACCAGCTATGGCTCATCGACCCGGGCGCTGACCCCGCGAGCGCGGGCCTTCTGACGGACCCGGACAAGTCCGCGTTGGTCGAGGAGTCGATGACCCCCGAGACGACTCTCGCCCTCTCGGTCGAGCCTGCGGGTGGCTCCGAGCAGCCCACCACAACTCCGATAGTGCAGGGACTGCTGTCATGACCGCATCCGCCGATCGCCCCCGGGATGCGCAGGAACCCGAGCACGGCGCCGAGCCCCGTCGTCCCGGAACGGTCGCGGGCCCGCCCCGTCCCGGCATCCCGTGGTGGTCCGTGCTCGTCGGGGTGATCGGCGGCGTCGTGCTGCTCGCGGTCGCGGAGCTCCTCTCGCTCGCCTTCAGCTCCTCCTCGGCGCCGTTCGTGGCCGTCGGCGGCGGTTTCATCGACATCATCCCGCCGTGGGTGAAGGACCTGGCCATCGGCCTGTTCGGCACCTGGGACAAGATCGTCCTGTTCGCCTCCATGGTCGCGGTCTACATCGTGCTGACGGCCCTGAACGGCGCCCTCGGTGCCCGCCGTCCCCGCACGGCCGCCGTGGTGCTCGCCGGGCTCGGGGTGTTCGCCACGATCATCGTGCTGACCCGAGCGCAGAACACCGTGCTCGACGCGGTCCCGACCCTGCTGGGAACCCTCGTCGCCGTCCCGACACTGATCGTCCTGCTGCGCGCCGTACGCGCCCCGTCGGCGCCCCTGGATGCCGACGAGGGGTGGTCCCGCCGACGCTCCCTGGTCGGTGTCGGAGCAGTCGGGGTGCTCGCCGTCATCATCGCGGCCGGCGCCCGCGGAGTGAACGCGACCCGAGAGGTGGCGCGACGGGCGGCCGAGTTCACCCTGCCCACGCCCCGCACCCGCGCCGAAGAGATCCCCGGGGACGCACAGGTGGAGGTCGAGGGCATGCCCCCGTACGTCACCCCGAACGAGGACTTCTATCGGATCGACACCGCTCTCGCGGTACCGAGGGTGGACCCCACGACCTGGGAGCTGCGGATCCACGGGCTGGTCGATCGCGAACTCACGATGACCTTCGAGGAGCTGCTCGCAGAGCCGATGATCGAGAAGCACGTGACGCTGACCTGCGTGTCCAACTCTGTCGGCGGCGACCTCGCCGGCAATGCGACCTGGCTCGGCGTACCCGTGCGCACCCTCCTCGAGCGGGTCGGCGTGAAGGGCGGCGCCGACATGGTGCTCTCCCGCTCGACCGACGGGTTCACCGCTTCCACCCCGCTCGAGGCCCTCACCGACGACCGCGACTCCCTGATCGCCGTGGGCATGAACGGGGAGCCGCTCCCGCAGGAGCACGGCTACCCGGTGCGGATGGTCGTGCCCGGCCTGTACGGGTACGTCTCGGCGACGAAGTGGCTCACCGAACTCACGGTCACCCGCTTCGCGGACGACACGGCCTACTGGACCACCCGCGGATGGTCCGAGCGCGGCCCCATCAAGATCGCCTCACGCGTGGACGTGCCCCGGTCCTTCGACGAGCTCGCACCCGACGAGAACGGCACCGTCATGCTCGGCGGCACCGCCTGGGCACAGCAGCGCGGCATCGCGACGGTCGAGGTGCGGATCGACGACGGCGACTGGCGGGAGGCCGCCCTCGGCGCCGCGGTCACCGATGACACCTGGGTCCAGTGGTCCCTGGCCTGGCAGGACGCCACCCCGGGCGACCACACCGTCTCGGTGCGAGCCACCGATGGTGAGGGCGAGCAGCAGACCGAGGAGCGGGCGAAACCGGTCCCCAACGGCGCGAGCGGGTGGCACACCATCGACTTCAGCGTGGAATGAGGCCCGGCCCCGTCGGCGATGAGCGGGCAAGGCCATCCTCGACCACCAGGCCGTGACCCCGCACCAGGGTGTTCAGGGCGTCCGGTGCTGCAGCCAGGCGCGCACAGATCTCGGCCGCATCGCCGATCAGCAGCTCGGCGCCGGTCAGACCCACCAGCTCGTCGAACATCTCCTGCTGGCGGTGGCGCAGCGGGATCGCCTGCTCCCGGGCGACGACGCCCCAGCTCGAGGCATACACATCGAAGTGCGCGGGATGCTCCCCGGTCCCCAGGGCAAGCGGGAACTCCCCGGCATCCAGGCGCACGCGCTCGTAGTTGGGCTCGGTCTCGTCGACCACGGCGAGCTGCGCGTCATCGAACCAGGTCGCCACGAGCTCCATGCGCTCCCCGTCGGCACGGTACGGGGCCGCAGGGATGTAGCCGCGCGCGGAGGTGTGCGCGCAATGACCGACGGCGAGGTTGCGCACAGTGCAGCGCACGAACGGAGTGGTGATCTGCAGGTCACGGCCGGAGCGGGTGTACTTCCTGGCAATGGTCTCCGGAGTCTGATTGGAGCCGACCGCGATCACGAGGGTGCGCTCGGCCAAGGGTGCGGCGCCCTCGGCCGCCAGGGCCTGGTCGATCGCCGCGACATCCACGACGGTGCCGCTCCGGTCCTGCGTCGGGGCCTCCACCCCACCGGGCGGATCCAGGTCCACGATCCCCTCGGCCAGCAGCAGCGCGGAGCGCACGGCCTGCCCTGTCCAGGGGTAGTCCTCCGGAGCGTCGGCGCGGGAGGAGGCGGAGATCGTCGAGGAGGACATCCTTCGACCATAGCGAGATCCACCCGGCAGCCCCAGCTCCTGGTGGCCACCACCACGCCGGACGTCGGTGCACGCCGCGCGGGGCTGCTCCGCCCGCGCCGCCGGTGCGCCCCAGCACCCAGCACCCAGCACCCAGCACCCAGCACCCAGCACCCAGCACCCAGCACCCAGCACCCAGCACCCAGCACCCAGCACCCAGTCACTATCGTGGAGCCATGAGTGAGCAACGCGCGGTCGATGCCCTGAACGCCTCGGGGCTGGAGTACGAGATCACCCGGCACGGGCGGGTCGGATCTCTGGCGGAAGCGGCCTCCGCCCGCGGTGTCGAGCCGCGGGACATCATCAAGACCCTGGTGGTGCGGCGCTCCGAGGGCGCCTACCTGTTCGTCCTGGTGCCGGGCGATCGCGAGATCTCGTGGCCGAAGCTGCGGTCGCTGCTCGGAGTGAACCGCCTGTCGATGCCGGACAAGGACGTCGCGAAGGAAGCCACCGGCTACGAGCGCGGCACCATCACCCCGTTCGGCTCCACCACTGCCTGGCCCGTCATCGCCGACCTGGACCTCGCCGGCGACCCGGCCCGGACGATCTCCCTGGGTGCCGGCGCCCACGGAGTCGCCTCGACCGTGAACGCCGAAGCGGCCCTCGCGCACCTGCGGGCCCAGGTCGCCGACATCACGGACCTGCAGAATCCCTGACCTGCCCCTCAGTCGCCGACGCTCATGGCGCACGGCGCGTTTCCGGACGCAGAACGGGCGGGCACCATGTGGTGCCCGCCCGGTCGATGTTCGGTGGCGCCGGGGCTCGAGGAACCGGCGACGCCCGCGAGGTCACTCGTCGGTGAAGGTCATCTTCAATCCGCCCAACAGCGCCGCCACCAGGTTGTAGAGGAAGGCCAGGAGCGTCCCCAGCGCGGTGATGATCACGACGTTCACCACGGCGACGATGGTGCCGTAGCTGACCATCTTGGAGAAGCCGAAGAACTCCATGAACGGCAGCGGCGTGCCCCCGTTGAGGTCGCGTCCCAACTGATCGATCTGGCTCCACAGGCCGATCGCGTCGACCAGGTTCCACATCAGGACCACAGCGACCACGGTCGCGATGCCCACCGCGATGGCCACCAGGAACGACAGCTTCATCACCGAGAACGGGTCCAGTCGGGCCAGCGTCAGACGCACCCGACGTGGGCCGCGCTTCTCGGCGTCAGCGGGGTTCGCGGAGGTCGTCATCTTCTTCGGGCTGCGGCTCGCACCCCTGGCCGCGGACCCCTTGCCGGCGCCGATGGTCTGCTCCGAGGACGACGTGTCCTCCTCGAAGGAGGGGAGCTTGCTGGTCGCCTCCGGAGACGGGGAGGTGCTGGCGGCAGTCCTCGCGTCACTCGTGCTCACGGATCACTCCTCGGTCTGGTCGTCATCGCCGGTCGGCAACTGCTCGGATGATTCAGAGCCTAGATCATCGGAGACCGGCGAACCCTGCTCAGACTCCCCGTCGGCGTCGATCTCCACAGCATCCGCGCCTTCGGTCGTGCCCTCGCCCGTCTCGGGATCGGCCAGAGCCGGTGCCTCGACGCTGTTCGCGCCGTCCACACCGTTCTCCTCCTCGTCGTCCACGTCGAGCTCGGACTCAGGGCTGGTGGTGACCAGCAGGATGCGATCGCCCTTGTCGGGCTTGGCGAACACGACACCCATCGTGGTGCGGCCCTTCGACGGCACCTCGGCGACGCGGGAGCGGACCACACGGCCCTTCTCCATGACCACGAGCAGCTCGTCGGTCTCCTCCACGGCGGCGGCGCCGACGAGGTGCCCGCGATCATCGGGCAGCTTCGCGACCCGGATGCCCAGGCCGCCGCGACCCTGCACGCGGTACTCCTCGATGCCGGTGCGCTTGGCGTAGCCGCCGTCGGTCACGGTGACCACGAACTGCTCGGGGTTGACCACGTCCATGGCCAGCAGCTCGTCGTCGTGACGGAACTTCATCCCGGTCACACCACTGGTCGCACGGCCCGTCGGCCGCAGCACGTCGTCAGCCGCCGGGAACCGCACGGACTGGCCGTTGCGGGAGACCAGCAGCAGGTTGTCGTCGGCGTCCACGGAGCGCGCTGCGATCACCCGATCCGGCTCGGGGCCGTCGGGGCCGTCGATGTCGCGCAGATTGATCGCGATGATGCCGCCGGTGCGGTTGGAGTCGAAGGCCGTCATCGGGGTCTTCTTCACCAGCCCGGACCGGGTGGCGAGAACGAGGTACTGGGCGTCCTCGTAGGTGTTGATCGCCAGCACCGAGGCGATGTGCTCGTCCGGCTGGAACGCCATCAGGTTCGCGACGTGCTGACCCTTGGCGTCCCGCGGTGCCTCCGGCAGCTCATAGCCCTTGGCGCGATAGACGCGGCCCTGGTTGGTGAAGAACAACAGCCACCGATGCGTGGTGGTGGTGAAGAAGTGCTGCACCACGTCGTCCGCGCGCAGCGAGGCTCCGCGCACACCCTTTCCGCCGCGCTTCTGGGCGCGGTACTGGTCGGCGCGGGTGCGCTTGACGTAACCACCACGGGTGATGGTGACGACCACGTCCTCCTCCGGGATGAGGTCCTCCATCGACATGTCGCCGCCGAAGGGAAGGATCTGCGTGCGGCGGTCGTCGCCGTACTTGTCGACGATCTCCTGCAGCTCCTCGGAGACGATCTCGCGCTGACGCACCGGGGAGGCCAGGATCGCCGTGTACTCCTCGATGAGTGTCTGCAGGCGGTCGTGCTCCTCGGTGATCTTCTGCCGTTCCAGGGCGGCCAGGCGACGCAGCTGCATCGCCAGGATCGCATTGGCCTGGACCTCGTCGATCTCCAGCAGCTCCATCAGGCCGGTGCGTGCACGGTCGGCGTCCGGGGAGCGGCGGATCAGCGCGATGACCTCGTCGAGCGCGTCCAGCGCCTTGAGGTAGCCGCGGTAGATGTGGATCTGCTCCTCGGCCTTGCGCAGGCGGAACGTCGTGCGGCGCACGATGACGTCGATCTGGTGCTTCGTCCACTCGCGCACGAAGGAGTCGATCGACAGGGTGCGGGGCACCCCGTTGGCGAGCGCCAGCATGTTCGCGGAGAAGTTCTCCTGCAGCTGGGTGTGCTTGTAGAGGTTGTTCAGCACCACCTTGGCCACGGCGTCACGCTTGAGCGTGATGACCAGTCGCTGCCCGGTGCGGCCCGAGGTCTCGTCGGTGATGTCGGCGATGCCCTGGATCTTGCCGAGCTTGACCATATCGGCGATCTTGCGTGCCAGGTTGTCAGGGTTGACCTGGTACGGGAGCTCGGTGACCACGAGGGACATGCGCCCGTTGATCTCCTCGGTGGAGACCACGGCGCGCTGGGAGATGGACCCGCGGCCGGTGCGGTACGCCTCTTCGATGCCCGTGGTGCCGGCGATGGTGGCACCGCTGGGGAAGTCGGGGCCCTTGATGAATCGCAGGCAGGCCTCGAGCAGCTCGGGCTTGGTGGCCTCGTGATTCGTCAGGAGCCACTGGACGGCGTCGGCGACCTCGCGCAGGTTGTGCGGAGGAATATTGGTGGCCATACCGACCGCGATGCCGGAGGAGCCGTTGACCAGCAGGTTCGGGAAGCGCGCGGGAAGAACCACGGGCTCATCAGCGGTGTTGTCGTAGTTGCCCTGCATATCGACCGTCTCCTGGTCGATATCGCGCACGAGCTCGAGCGCCAACGGAGCCATCTTGCACTCGGTGTATCGAGGAGCGGCCGCACCATCGTCGCCGGCGGAGCCGAAGTTTCCTTGGCCCAGGATCAGCGGATAGCGCATCGACCACGGCTGCACGAGACGCACCATGGCGTCGTAGATGGCGCTGTCTCCGTGGGGGTGATAGTTGCCCATCACCTCGCCGACGACCTTGGCGCACTTCGAGAACGCACGGTCGGGGCGGTAGCCGCCGTCGAACATCGCGTAGACGATGCGGCGGTGGACCGGCTTGAGGCCGTCGCGCACGTCCGGCAGGGCTCGGGAGACGATCACGCTCATCGCGTAGTCGAGGTAGGAGCGCTGCATCTCATGGTTCAGGTCCACCTGGGTGATGCGGTCGATCTCGTGCTCGTCGAGCGGGTCGACGAGGGTCACGGTGCGGTCCGCTGCCTCGGTGGTGGAGACCTCATGGGCGCCTTCGGGGGTGGCCTGACCGGCCATCCCGGCGGGCAGCTCCGGGGTCTCGTCGGGGTTCGTGGGGTCCTGCGGGGTGTCGCTCATGGCGTCGAAGGCCTTTCGGGTGGGGCCGATGGTCGTGGGCGCTCCCGGGGGCGCTCGGGCTCTGGCCCTGCGTCGCCCCGGGGGCCGGTCTCAGATGTCGAGGAAGCGGACGTCCTTGGCGTTCTCCTGGATGAAGCGACGACGGGACTCGACGTCATCGCCCATCAGGACGGAGAAGATGGTGTCCGCATCGGCGGCCTCATCGACCGTGACCTGCTTCAGCGTGCGCGAGTTGGTGTCCATCGTGGTGGTCTGGAGTTCCTTCCAGTCCATCTCGCCCAGACCCTTGTAGCGCTGGATCCCGTTGTCCTTGGGAATGCGACGGCCGGCGGCGCGGCCGGCCTCGAGACGCTCATCGCGCTCGGTGTCGCTGAACACGTACTCGTGAGGGGCGTTGGTCCACTTCAGGCGGAACAGCGGCGGCATCGCGACGAACACGTGGCCGAGCTCGATGAGGGGGCGCATGTAGCGGAACAGCAGCGTCAGCAGCAGGGTGACGATGTGCTGGCCGTCGACGTCGGCATCAGCCATCAGGACGATCTTGTGGTACCGCAGCTTGGTGGCGTCGAAGTCGTCCCCGATACCGGTGCCGAAGGCGGTGATCAGCGAACGGACCTCCTGGTTGTCCAGGGCCCGGTCCAGTCGCGCCTTCTCCACGTTCAGGATCTTGCCGCGGATGGGCAGGATCGCCTGGGTGCGAGGATCGCGGCCCTGCACGGCGGAGCCGCCGGCGGAGTCGCCCTCGACGATGAAGATCTCGGACTCTGCGGGGTTGCGGGAGGAGCAGTCACGCAGCTTGCCGGGCATGCCGCCGGTCTCCAGCGGCGACTTGCGACGGGTGGCGTCGCGGGCCTTGCGAGCCGCCTCCCGGGCGGCGGCGGCGGCCTGGCCCTTCATCACGATGGACTTCGCCTCCAGCGGGTGGGAGACGAACCAGTCCTGGAGCTGATCGGTCATGATCTTGACCATGAAGGTGCGGGCGATGGTGTTGCCCAGCTTGGTCTTGGTCTGGCCCTCGAACTGCGGCTCCCCGAGCTTCACGGACACCACGGCGGTCAGGCCCTCGCGGATGTCCTCGCCGGTGAGGTTGGCGTCCTTCTCCTTGAGCAGGCCCTGGGCGCGCCCGTACCGGTTCACGATGGAGGTCAGCGAGGAGCGGAAGCCCTCCTCGTGGGTGCCGCCCTCATGGGTGTTGATGGTGTTCGCGTAGGTGTGCACGGATTCCGAGTAGGCCCCGGTCCACTGCATGGCGACCTCGACGGAGATGGACGACTCGGTGTCCTCCGACTCGAAGGAGATGATGTCGGGGTGGATCACCTCGGCCCGCTTGGTCGTGTTGATGAACTCGACGAAGTCCTGCAGTCCGCGCTCGTACAGGTAGGTGACGGTGCGGGGGCCATCGTCCTTCCCCAAACCCTCGGCTTCGAGCTCGACGTCGACCACGTCGTCCTCGGCCTCGTCCGTCTCGGGCGCCCGCTCGTCGGTCAGCGTGATGCGCAGGCCCTTGTTGAGGAACGCCATCTGCTGGAACCGCTTGCGCAGCGTCTCGAAGTCATAGACGGTCTCGTCGAAGATCTCGTCATCGGCCCAGTAGGTGATCGTGGTGCCGGTCTCGTCGGCCTCCTCACCCTTCTCGAGCGGGGCCAGCGGGGCGCCGCGGCTGTACGCCTGGCGCCACACGTGGCCCTCGCGGCGGATCTCGACCTCCATGCGGATGGACAGGGCGTTGACCACGGAGGAACCCACACCGTGGAGGCCGCCGGAGACGGCGTACCCGCCGCCGCCGAACTTGCCACCGGCGTGAAGCACGGTCAGCACGACCTCGACGGCCGGCTTCCCCTCGGTCGGGTGCATGGCCACGGGGATGCCGCGGGCATGGTCGACGACGCGGACGCCGCCGTCGTCGAGCAGCGTCACCTCGATGGTGTCGCCGTGGCCGGCCATCGCCTCGTCCACGGAGTTGTCGACGATCTCCTGCACCATGTGGTGCAGGCCGCGCTCACCGGTGGAGCCGATGTACATGCCGGGGCGCTTGCGGACCGCTTCGAGGCCTTCGAGGACGGTGATGTCCGAGGCCTCGTAGTGCTCCGGGGCGTGCGCGGCCCGTTCGCCGGCGGACTTGACCACGGGAGCGGGATCGGGAGCTGCCGCTGCAGGCGTCACCTCGGGCATCGCGCCGGGAGACGGATCCGGGGCACCCTGGGGTGCGTCCTGGTCGGGCATGGGGCGGTCGCTGTCGCTCACCTGATGTGGCTCCTCGCAGTCCTGGAATCCCTCGGACCGGAAGAGCGCCGAGGGTGGTTCGGTCTGGCACGGGCACGATCCCCCCGACTCAGCACACATGGGGCCCACGGTGACGCGCCGCGCGCGCACGCGCGTGAGGCACCCGTAGGCCACAGTCGTCGAGCCGGTGGTCACGAAGTCCACGAGGACGTCGCAGGACGCCGGCCGAACCACCTTGATTCTAGCGGACAACGGCCACTGAACCTATTAACCTCGCCGATTCTGTGGACAACGCGACGCGGATTCCGTGTCAGACGGCCCCGGATGGCCTCAGGAAGCCGTTCCCGAGGCGCCGGACGGGGTCCCATACGCCACCAGGGGTGAGATCGCGGCACAGGGGCGCCTGGCGATCCACACCTGCCGGATCAACGACGGGGAGGCCCGGATTCGTCCACCGCGCCGAGGCCTGCCAACACCTCGACGGTGGCCAGCGCTGCCGAGGCGGCCTCGTACCCCTTGTCCTCCCGGGAGCCGGGAAGGCCCGCGCGGTCGAGCGCCTGCTCATCATCATCGCAGGTGAGGAGACCGAATCCTACCGGCACGCCGTGGTCCAGGGAGACTCGTCCGAGGCCGTCGGTCGCGGCTGCGCACACGTACTCGAAGTGGGGAGTGCCCCCGCGGATCACGACCCCGAGGGCGACGACCGCGTCGTGGTCGCGGGCAAGACGGTCGGCGAGGACCGGCAGTTCGAAGGATCCGGGCGCTCTCACCACGGTGGGCTCGAGGATCCCGGCCTCGGTGCAGGCGCGCCGGGCACCCGCGAGCAGGCCGTCCATCACCTGCTCGTGCCAGGAGGCGGCGACGATCGCGATCCGGGTGTCCGGCTGCGGGGTGATCTGCGAGGTGGGGCTTCCGTGTCCGCTCATGAGGGATCTCCATTCGGTGCGGGGGTCAGGGTTGCGGGCAGGCCGACGAGGTGGTGGCCCAGTCGGTCGCGCTTGGTGGTGAGGTAGGAGAGGTTCTCCGGGGTGACGTGCGTGCTGAGCTGCACGACCCCGGAGACCTCGACCCCTCCGGCGCGCAGGGCGTCGGCCTTCGTGGGGTTGTGGGTCAGCAACGAGATGGCCCCGACGCCGAGGTGGTCCAGGATGGGCGGGACGATCGCGAAGGAACGGTCGTCCACGGGCAGCCCGAGGTCGAGGTTGGCGTCGACGGTGTCGCGGCCCTGCTCCTGGAGGGCGTAGGCCCGCAGCTTCTCCATCAGGCCGATACCGCGCCCTTCGTGACCTCGCAGGAGGATCAGCAGGCCCCGCTCGGCCGCGTCGATCCTGACCAGGGACTCCTCGAGCTGGGGTCCGCAGTCGCACCGCCGCGAGCCGAAGACGTCCCCGGTCACGCATTCGGAGTGCACGCGGGTGAGCACGGGCTCAGGCGTGCTGAGGTCCCCGCGCATCAGGACCAGGTGCTCCGCATTCCCCTCTCGGACGGCGAACGCGCGGAAGATGCCGTGCGTCGTGGGCAGGGAGACCGGGTCGGTGACCTCGAGGCCCCTGTGTCCCGTTCGTCCTGCCTCGTCCTGCGGGGGCGCCTCCTCCGTGGCCCGACGGTGCTCGGCGAGGTCCTCGATGGAGACCATCACCAGGCCGTGCTCGTCGGCGAAATCGCGCAGGGCCGGGCCGCGCATCATGGTGCCGTCGTCGTGGATCAGCTCGACGATCATCCCCACCTCGGGCAGGCCTGCGAGGCGGGTGAGGTCCACGGCGGCCTCGGTGTGGCCGCGGCGTTCGAGCACACCCCCGGGGCGGGCGCGCAGGGGAAGCACGTGCCCGGGGCGGATCAGGTCGCGCGGGCCGGTCTGCGCGGAGGCGAGGACCTGCAGGGTGCGGGCACGGTCAGCGGCGCTGATTCCCGTGGTCACGCCGTCGCTCGCGTCGACGCTGACCGTGTACGCGGTGCGCAGCGGGTCTGCGTTGTCTCGCACCATGAGCGGCAGCTGGAGGGCGTCGGCCCGGGCCGGGCCCAGGGGTGCGCAGAGCAGTCCGCTGGAGTACCGCACCGCGAAGGCGAGCAGCTCGGGGGTCGCGGCGGAGGCGGCGAGGATCAGGTCCCCCTCGTTCTCACGGTCCTCGTCGTCCACGACCACGACCGGGCGGCCGGCGGCGATCGCGGTGATCGCCTCCGGGATGCTCTCCAGGCGCAGCGCGCTCATCGCCGGGCCTCCGTCCCGGGCACGAGGCCAGCAGTCAGCTTCTCCACGTATTTGGCCAGCACGTCCACTTCGAGGTTCACACGGTCACCGACGCCGCGCCGGCCCAGCGTGGTGCGGGCGAGGGTCTCGGGGATGAGGCCGATGGTGGCGACGTCGCCGTCGAGGGCCGCGACGGTCAGGCTCACGCCGTCCACGGCGAGTGAACCCTTGTCGACGACATAGCGTGCCAATCCTCGTGGGTCGTCGCCGCTGGCGGGAAGGGCGATGCTCAGCAGGGTCGCTCCCTCGCTCTCCTCCCGGCCGACGATCTCGCCGACGCCGTCGACGTGGCCCTGCACGATGTGCCCGTCCAGGCGGCCGTCAACCCGCACGCAGCGTTCGAGGTTCACGCGGTCGCCGGCGGCCAGATCGCCGAGGCTGGTGGCGGCGAGGGTGGTGGTGATGACGTCGGCGCTCCAGATCTCGCCCTCATGGGTGGTGACGGTGAGGCAGCAGCCGTTGACGGCGATGGAGTCGCCGAGGGCGATGCCGTCCAGGACGTGCGGGGAGCGGATGTGCACGTGGGCGCGGTCGCCCGAGAGGTCTATCGTCTCGACGGTGCCGAGCTCTTCGATGATGCCGGTGAACATGGTGGTCCTTCCAGGTCAGGTGGTGCGGGGTCGCAGGGTGAGGCGGAGGTCGGTACGGCCATCCGGGGAGGTCAGCGGGGTGACGTCGGTCAGGTCGAGGTCGAGGCGGTCGGCGATCGTGGTGATGCCGAGGTCCCCGATCCCGCCGCGGCCGCCGCCGAGCAGGGTGGGGGCCAGGTGGACGATGAGCTCGTCGACGAGCTCAGCGCGCAGGAAGACGGCGGCCAGGGTCGGCCCTCCTTCGAGCAGCACGTGTCGCAGGCCGCGGTCGAACAGCTCTGCCAGGGCGGCCGACGGGTCATGCGTGCGCAGGGGGATCGCCTCGCCGGCGCCCCCCGGCAGCGGAGGGAAGTGGCCGGTACCCATGACGGCCCGCACCGGCTGGCGGTGGTGGAGGGTGCCGTCGCCGCGGCGGGCGGTGAGCGAGGGGTGATCGGCGCGGGCGGTGCCGGCGCCGACCAGGACGGTGTCGCAGGTGGTGCGCAGCTGATGGACCTCCTCGCGGGCGGCCTGCCCGGTGATCCACTGGCTGGTGCCGTCGGCCGCGGCGGCGCGTCCGTCGAGGGTGAGGGCGATCTTGGCGGTGACCAGGGGGCGACCGTGCTGCAGCCCGTGCTCCCAGCCGCGGTTGAGTGCGGCGGCAGCGGCTGCGAGGTCGACCGGGATGTCGAGCTCGACGTCGATCCCGGCGGCGCGCAGCCGTTCGATGCCACCGGTGGCGATCGGATTCGGGTCGCGGCGGGCGATGATCACGCGGCCGACGCCGGCGGCGATCAGGGCGTCCGCGCACGGTCCGGTGCGTCCGACGTGGGTGCACGGTTCGAGGGTGACCACGGCGGTCGCCCCGATCAACGGCGGCGCCGCGCGGTTCAGGGCGTCGGCCTCGGCGTGCGCGGTGCCCGCGCCGCGGTGATGGCCTTCGGCCAGGACGCGACCGTGCGCGTCCAGGAGCACGCAGCCGACGCGGGGGTTCGGCCCCAGTGGCACGGCGGGATCCGCCGCGATCTCCAGGGCGCGGCGCAGCGCTCTGCGCTCGGCGTCGTTCAGCATGGGCTCTCCTCCGGTCCGCGATGCTCGCGGTCCGGAGAGAGGGAGGGTCACGGAGACGGCGTCACCCGGGATGCCACATAGCGGCGCACGAAGTGCGCGGCCGAGGGCTGTCCGAGGACGTCGTCGCGTGCGCTTCCCATCCGGACTTTAACCGTCGGCCCAGGAGTTCCACCTGGTCAGCCGATGGCCAGAGGCCATCGGGTCGCGGACTATCACCGCCGGCTCGGAATTTCACCGACCCCAGTGCACGCGAGCTTTCCAGCTCGTCACCGGTCACGCTAGCAGGTGGGGCGGGCAGTGGGGCGTTCATGACGGCTGATGACATCCACCTCACGATGCGGCGCACCGCTTCGGGATCGACGGGGCCGGGCCGGAGAGCGCGCCCGGCCCCGCAGCACGCCTCGCTATCCGTAGGTGTCGCGGGGGCCTCGCCAGGTGACGGTGCGGCGACCCTTCTTCCAGGTGCGCTCAGCCGCGGCGGGACCGGTCACGCGCAGTTCCGCGATCACGTGGGACCCGACGTGCTCCTCGATCGCGGTGATGAGCTGCGGGGTGAGCATCCGCAGCTGGGATGCCCAGGCGGAGGAGGAGGCGCTGACCACGAGCACCCCCTCCTCGAGGGAGACGGGGTGGCAATGGCTGCTGATCCGCTCGCCGACGATGTCCTCCCATTCCTCCAGGACCCGACCGGCGTTCATGCCGGCGTTCCATCCGAGGTTGCCGAGGACCTTGCGCAGCACGCTCTCGATGCCCTGCGGGTCACGGGGGTCGGGGCGAGATCCGGAGTACCCGGGGGCGCTCCCGGAGCGGTCTCGCACGTCTCTGGCCTGCGTCTTCGCGGAGATCGGGAACAGTCCGCGATCACGGGCGGCGGCGCGGGAGCGGTTCACGGTGCGGCGGGCGAGTTCGAAGGGGTCCTTCGGGGTGGGCAGCTCGAGAGGATCGTACTGCTGCTGGGGCTGCTCCGGTCGAACCTGGCGGGGGGCCGGCTCCCGCTCTCCGGATCGGGCCACGGGTCCGGGCGCAGGCGCGGAGGCGGGGACGCCGTCTCCGCCGGCGGCGCCCTCCGGCGGGGAGCCGTCGGCCCGACCGTTCCAGGTCGAGAGGCCGTAGGGGTTCGCGAGCTGTCCGCCGCCCGGGCCTCTCCCCGGCCCCTGCCCCTCGGGACGGGGGTCCCTTCCGGAGCGCGGCGTCCTCACCAGCTACTGCTCTCACGAGGGACCGCGTTGCCGAGACTCACATCGACCACGTGCATCTCTCCGTCGAGGGAGTCGGGGATGTCGGTGTCGTTGGCGGTGGTGATGAGCACCTGCGAGGCATTGGTGACGATGCGTCCCAGTCGCTCGCGGCGGTGCACATCCAGTTCGCTGAACACGTCGTCGAGCAGAAGGATCGGCTCGCCATCGCCGAGGTCCCCCTCCTCCAGTCGCAGCAGGTCGTAGGACGCCAGGCGCAGGGCGAGCGCGAGGGACCAGGACTCCCCGTGGCTCGCATACCCCTTGGCCGGGAAGTCGTGCAAGCGGATCTCGAGGTCATCGCGGTGCGGACCGGTGAGGGTCACGCCGCGATCGATCTCCTCGTCGTGCCGGTCCGCCAGCATCGCCAGCAGCACGTCATGGATCTCGCGGGTGGTGGGCAGGTCTCCAGGAGTCGCGCCGAGTTCGTCGAGCACTCCCGATCGATAGGCGACGTCGGCCGGAGAGTCGAGGTTCCCGCGCTGGTCAGGGGGGAGATCCAGGGATTCCTCGGCGCCCTCGTCGGTCGCGACCCGCAGGTACGAATAGCCCAGATGCGGGCGCAGCCGGTTGACCAGGTGCAGGCGGGCGCGCAGCAGCTCGGCGCCGAATCGGGCGAGCTGCTGGTCCCACACGCCGAGGGTGGAGGCGGCTGAGTCCGCCGGATCCAGTCCGCCGACGCTGCGTCCGCTGCCCCCACGGCGCATGGATCGCATCTGCTTGAGGAGGTTGCTGCGCTGCTTGAGCACGCGATCGTAGTCAGCTTTGACGGCGGCGTAGCGGGGGGCGATCTCGAACAGCAGCTCGTCCAGGAAGCGGCGTCGTCCCTCGGGATCCGCCTTCACCAGGCCCAGGTCCTCAGGGGCGAAGAGGACGGCCCGCACCTCTCCGAGCAGATCACGCAGGCGGGCGACGTTCTGCCCCTGCACCCGGGCACGGTTGGACTTGCCCGGCGTGATCTCGAGGTCGACCTGCAGGGGGCGGCCAGCGCGCAGGAAGCTCGCGCGGATGATCGCGGTCGGCTCGCCGCGCAGCACGAGGGCGGCGTCGTGGGGCACACGATGGCTGGACAGGGTCGCGAGATACCAGATGGCCTCGACGATGTTGGTCTTGCCCTGTCCGTTCTTGCCGACCATCACCGTGATGCCCGGCTGCACCGGCAGGGTGAGTCGCGAGTACGAGCGGTAGTCGGTGAGATCGAGGGCGGTCAGCTGCACGGAGGGAGCACTCCCTCCCTCAGATCCGCATCGGCATGATCAGGTACCTGTAGGAGGTGTCCGGGGCTCCTTCGAGGGAGTCCTGGCCACTCATGACCGACGGCTTGATGGAGTCGGTGAAGGTCAGTCGCGCGAACTCTGCGCCGAGGGCCCCGAGGCCGTCGAGCAGGAATCCGGAGTTGAATCCGACGACCAGGTCCTCACCGGTCAGATGAGCCTCGAGGACCTCGCTGGCCTGGGCGTCATCTCCAGCGCCGGCCTCGAGGGCGACCTGGCCCTCGGTGAAGGACAGCCGCACCGGAGTGTTGCGCTCGGCGACCAGGGAGACGCGCTTGACGGCGTCTATGAGGGCGCCGGTGGAGACGACCGCGGTGATCGCGACGGACTCGGGGAAGAGCCGACGCACGGGCGGGTACTCGCCGTCGACCAGGGTCGAGGTGGTGCGGCGACCGCCGGCCTCGAAGCCGATGAGATTCGCGGAGGAGTCCTCGGCCAGGGCGATGTCGACGCTGCCTCCGGTCGACAGGGAGCGCGCCACCTCATGGAGGGTGCGACCACGCACCAGGGCGGTCTGCTCGGTGCCGGGGGTCGACGGGTTCCAGGTCAGCTCGCGCAGCGCCAGGCGGTAGCGGTCGGTGGCCATGAGGGTCATGGTCTCGCCGGAGATCTCGACCTTCACACCGGTCAGCAGCGGGAGTGTGTCGTCCTTGGAGGCGGCGACGGTGACCTGGCCGATGGCCTCGGCGAACACGTCGGCCGCGACCGAACCGGCGACCGGGGGCATGCTCGGCAGCTGCGGGTACTCCTCGACGGGGAGGGTGGCCAGGGCGAAGCGGGCGGATCCGCACCGGACCTGGAGCTTGGTGCCCTCCAGGGCGATGGAGACGTCCTTGTTGGGCAGGGCTCGGACGATGTCGGAGAGCATGCGGCCCTGAACGAGGACCTCGCCCGGCTGCTCGATCTCGGCGTCGAGCCGGATCTGGGCGCTGACCTCGTAGTCGAATGTCGACAGCTGCAGTTCGCCGCTGGCGTCGGCCACGATCCGAACGCCCTGCAGGATCGGCATCGCCGGTCGCACGGGGAGGGTTCGGGTGGCCCAGGAGACGGCGTCGCCGAGGACGCCGCGGTCGAGGTGGAACTTCACCGTTGCCACTCCTTCGCAGTGGTCGATTACCAGAACAGGCACGGACGGAGCACAGCGTAGCGGTTTCCTCGGGGTCTCGCCGACACACCGGAGATGATCCTTGACAGCAGCTCGTCCTCGCGCCCGTTTCTTCCCCCGGATTCCGCCGCCGATCCGGGGAATCTCCCTCCTCGTCCTCAGCTCCTCGACGTCCCCCCGCACCCAGGAATCACAGGTTCTCGCCGTCCTTCCCCGGCAGTCCGCCCTCCACATCCCCGACGAGCCAAGAACTACAGTCCTCTTCTTCACGGTTGTGGATCTCGTGGATAACCACGATCCATGCAGGTCACCACGTATGACCCTCACGTGGACGGATCGTTGATCCGTCTGGAGCAGACGTGCGTCGACTGTGCACGGCTCCCCGTCACGGGCAGGTTCTTGTGATTCCTCGGTACACATCCGTCCCTGCGTGGAGTCGTGTCATTCCACATTGTCCACAGGGTTATCCACAATTGGGGAGAACTGCGTGCTGACCAGGCTTGTTCTTCTCACGAGTCGATCAGGGGCCTGGATCCCACTACCCACCGGCCTCACACCGGCCTCACAGACAGCCGCGGTCGCGGCTGCGGTCATGCCCGCGGCGCCGAGTTCGAACTCTTGATCCGAGCGGTCAGCTCTGTGACCTGGTTGAAGATCGCTCGACGCTCCTTCATGAGCTCACTGATCTTCTTGTTCGCGTGCATCACCGTGGTGTGGTCGCGGCCACCGAACTCCTCACCGATCCGGATCAGCGGCATATCGGTGAGCTCACGGCAGAGGTACATGCCGATCTGCCGGGCCGAGACCAGCCGACGGGAACGACCGGAGCCGACGATCTCCTCGACCGACAGTCCGAAGTACGTCGCGGTCTGCGCGATGATCGTCGACGCCGTGATCTGGGCGCCGTCGTCGTGGGACAGGAGATCCTTCAACACGCTCTCGGCGAGAGTGACATCCATGGGCTGGCGGGACAGGGAGTGCAGCGCCTGGACCCGGATCAGGGCACCCTCGAGCTCGCGGATGTTGGTCGCGATGTGCGAGGCGATGTACTCGAGCACGTCGTGCGGGACCTCGCCGGTGTTCTCCTGGGCGACCTTCTTGCGCAGGATCGCGATACGGGTCTCCAGGTCGGGCGGCTGAACGTCGGTCATCAGGCCCATCTCGAAGCGCGACCGCATGCGATCCTCGAAGCCGCCCAGCTCCTTCGGGGGCAGATCCGAGGTGATGACGATCTGCTTGTCGGTGTTGTACAGCGTGTTGAACGTGTGGAAGAAGGCTTCCATCGTCTCCGGTGCCCGCTGCAGGAACTGAATGTCGTCGATGAGCAGGATGTCGATGTCTCGGTAGCGGCGCTGGAACTCCTGGGCCTTGCCGAACTGACCGGACTGCACGGAGTTGATGAAGTCGTTGGTGAACTCCTCGGAGTTCACGTAGCGCACCACGACGTCCGGGTAGAGGCTCTGCGCGTAGTGCCCCACCGCGTGCAGCAGGTGCGTCTTGCCCAGCCCCGAGCCGCCGTAGATGAACAGGGGGTTGTACGCCTTCGCAGGCGTCTCCGAGACGGCCGACGCCGCAGCCTGCGCGAAGCGGTTCGAGGAGCCGATCACGAAGGTCTCGAAGGTGTATTTGCCGTTCAGGCGGGAGTCCTCGCCCAGGGTGGAGCGGTCGGTCCGAGCCGGTCGGCGTGGGGCCGGGCCAGGAGAGGGAGCTGAGGAGCCGGTGAGCGCGGAGAATCCCGCGTAGGCGCTGGGATCGTCGGCTGCGGTGCCGGTGTAGTCGCTTCCGAGGGAGAAACGATCACTGCTCGAGCTGGTCCCCGCGGAACTCGCGGACGTGTCGCGAGGCAGGACGGCACGACCGGGCTGGTCGTCCGCGGGCAGCACCGACCCCTTGTCACGACGGAACGAGGTGGTGTGGACGGCCTGCCCGGGAGTTTCCACATCTCTGTCCACACGACGTGCACCGGGGGCATCGAACTGCGAGGCCGAGGAGGGGGCTGGCGCCGGATCGTCGGCGTCCTCCCCGAAGAGGGACTCATCGACGGTCACCGCGAACCGCATCTCCTGACCGGTGGCCTCGCTGAGCGCGGCCTTCAGAGACCCTGCGATCCGGTGCTCGAACAGCTCTTTCGCCGAGGTGGACGGGGCTGCGAGCAGGGCGGTGTCCGCCACCACAGCCAACGGCTGGGACAGGGTCAGCAGAGCGATCACGCGTTGGGACACGGTGTCGTCACGGCGCAGGGTGTCCAGGGTTCGCTCCCAGATCGCGGCGACGTTCGCGTCAGACATCAGGTTTCTCCGTACGGGATGATCGGCGGTCCAGATAGTTTTCCACAATAGCCGGTGCCCTGTGGATCGACGCTGTGGACAACCGACCATGCGGTCTCTGTCTCCGTGATGCGTGACTCCTCGCGGCGGCGACCTCGGGGAAGCAGGGCGGCGGAGGCGGTTCCGCAGGCGCCTGCTGGTGACGAAACGCCGGTCCGGAGTGAGAATCGGGCCACAACCGGCCCTCCGGAGGCCTCAGCCGTTGACCCTTCGCGGCCCCGCTCCTAAGATCGTGCAGTCAGCGCTGCGCGCCGTCCCGACAGGGTTTCCGGGTCCACTACGGTCCCATCTCCGGTCTCGAAGGTGTCGGTCGGGTACTTCGGCAGCCGCCCCGCGTCAGCGGGTGCGCCCGAACAGTCCGTTCGTGCAGCAGACCACAGACCACCGCGAGGGGTACGTCCGTGCCCACGATCGAGGAGAACCGATGAGCAAGCGCACGTTCCAGCCGAACATCCGTCGTCGCGCCAAGAAGCACGGCTTCCGCGCCCGCATGCGCACCCGTGCGGGCCGCGCCATTCTGAACGCCCGCCGCGCCAAGGGCCGCTCCGAGCTCTCCGCCTGAGCCGGATCACCTACGTGACCAGGGGCATCACACCGTGACGTCGTGAACTGGTCCAGTCACCGGTTGCACACCGGCGGCGAGTTCCGTGCCGTCACTCGCGGTGGCGCGCGCAGCGCCCGATCCCACGTGGTCGTGCACCTCATCCTGCTGCCGCAGGAGGGGGAGGCACCCCGCGTGGGATTCGTCGTGTCCAAGAAGATCGGCAACGCCGTGGTGCGCAACCGTGTGACCCGTCGGCTGCGCGAGATCGTGCGGCCGCAGTTCGATGCGCTGCCTCCTGGAGCCACGATCGTGATGCGTGCCCTGCCAGGTATCGACGAGCAGCCGTTCGCCGAGCTCGAGGCCGACGTCGTCGCCGCCCTCGACTCCGCGACCCGGAAGTTCGAGCGCCGTCGCGATGCGGCACGATCAGACTCGGCATCGTGAGTCGCGGCGCGATGAGACGCGAAGGGATCCTGCGGTCGGTGCTGCGGCTCCCTGGTCGGGCTCTGGCTCTGCTGGTGCGCGGCTATCAGGTGGGAATCTCCCCGTACACCCCGCCGGCCTGCCGGTACGACCCGGTGTGCTCGCAGTACGGCATGGATGCGCTGCGAGTGCACGGCGCACTGAAGGGAGCGCTCCTCACGAGCGGACGGATCATCCGGTGCAATCCGTTCACCCATGGGGGCCTCGACCCGGTCCCTGCACCGGGCATGTGGAGGAATCCACGCCGACTGCGGCACCCAGCCCACTAGGGCCTACCCTTGTCCAAGATTCCCGACCACAGCCGACACCTCGCATGAACGTCATGCGCATTCGTGCGGCAGGAAGACCAGGCCGATGAACCCCCTGTACCCCATTGAGTGGGCCGTTGCATGGCTCATGGTGAAGTTCCACGCGGTGCTGTCCGTGTTCATGGAGCCGGACTCAGGCTTCACCTGGGTGCTCTCGATCGTGGGTCTCACCGTGGTGGTGCGAACCCTGATCATTCCGCTGTTCGTGCGTCAGATCCGGGCATCGCGCGCGATGCAGATGGTCTCGCCCGAGCTGCAGGCCGTGCAGAAGAAGTACAAGGGCAAGACCGACCAGGCCTCGAAGCAGAAGATGGCTGAAGAGACCATGGCGGTCTACAAGGAGGCCGGCGCCAGCCCGTTCTCCTCCTGCCTCCCGATGCTGCTGCAGATGCCGATCTTCTTCGGCCTGTTCCAGGTGCTGTACAACAAGCTTCCCGAGGCTGCCGAGGGCACCCGCTTCGGCCCGCTCACCCCGGAGCTCGCCCAGAGCGCCAGCCACTCGACCTTCTTCGGTGACATCACCATCGCCGACAGCTTCCTGAACGTCGGCGACGGCGGGATCACGACCCGGATCGTCGCGGGCCTCATCATCGCCTGCATGTGTGCCGTCACCTTCTTCACCCAGAAGTCGCTGACCATGAAGAACATGCCCAAGGCGGCCCTCGAGGGCCCCATGGCCAGCACCCAGAAGATGATGCTGTACATGCTCCCGTTCATCTACGTGATCACGGGCCCGGCCATGCCGATCGGTGTTCTCATCTACTGGCTGACCACGAACGTGTGGACCTTCGGGCAGCAGTACATCGTCATCCAGGCCGCCCCCACCCCGGGGTCGGACGCCGCGAAGGAGCGCCACGAGCGCATCAACGCGAAGCGGGAGAAGAAGGGCCTCGAGCCCCTCGACTTCACCCCGCCGAAGAAGATCAGCACCGAGCCGGAGCCCGAGCAGCCCCTGCGTGTGCAACCCACGAGCAAGAACCGCGGCGGCAAGAAGCTGTCTGATGAGGAGAAGCTCGAACGTGCCCGCGCCGCCCGTGAGAAGGCGGCCGAAGAACGGCGCAAGGCTCAGGAGGAGGCGGGCGAGACTCCGACCCCGCCGCCGGGCCCTTCCCCGCTGAACAAGAGCGCGAAGAAGAAGCCCAAGCGCAAGAAGTGACCTCGCACCCCGGGAGCGCCGATGCTCCCGGGGCGCACCTCTCTCATCCCGAGCATGTCCCCGGAGGATCCGAATGAACGACACCACACCTGATGCCCGTACGGCTGACGAGTCCGATGAGCAGCTGAGCGCCGTTCCCGAGCCCGGCGGCGGCGAACAGGGCCTCGCCGCATCGGATGCTCCCGCACCGACCTCCGACGAAGTCGTCGAGGCCAGCGAGGCCGACACGACGCTCGAGGGCGCTGAGACCGTCGAGACCGTCGCGCCCGACGGTGGAGACATCGCGCAGGTACCCGGCTCCGACACCGGGGCGGAGGACGCGCAGGTCACACATGCTGGTGCGGTGGAGGTCCCCGCCGAGGACAGCGCCGAGAGCGACGATCCGGCAGAGTCCACGGAAGAGCGCATGCGCCGCCTCGAGGAGGAGGGCGACATCGCCGCCGACTATCTCGAGGAACTGCTGGACATCACGGATCTCGACGGGGACATCGACATCGACGTGGACGGCGACCGCGCCTCCGTGGAGATCGCTGGCGCAGACCGGCTCGCGAAGCTCAATCGCCCCAAGGGAGAGCTGCTGGATGCGCTGCAGGAGCTCACGCGCCTCGCCGTGCAGACCCGCACCGGTAACCGCTCCCGTCTCATGCTCGACATCGGCGGCTTCCGGGCCGAGCACAAGGACAGCCTCGAGGATCTCGCCGAGAAGGCCGTCGCCGAGGCGAAGTCCGGCGACTCCCCGGTGCCGCTGCGCGCGATGAACCCCTTCGAGCGCAAGGTCGTCCACGATGTCGCCAAGCGTGAGGGCCTGCGCTCCGAGTCCGACGGTGACGGCAAGAACCGTCACGTCGTCATCTACCCGGAATCCTGAGGCGCGGCGTGCTGCCCCTGCCCGAATCCCTGCGCCCGTCGGCCGAGCGTCTGTTCGCAGACCGCCTCGACCTGGCGGAGCGCTTCGCGAGCATGCTCGCGGAGCAGGGCCCCGAGCGCGGCCTCATCGGCCCGCATGAGGTGGAGCGGCTGTGGGAGCGCCATCTGCTGAACTGCGCCCTGATGGTCGACGCGATCGACCCATCCACCGGCACCCTGGCCGATGTCGGCTCCGGCGCCGGCCTGCCGGGAGTGGTCATCGCCATCGCCCGGCCGGAGGTGAAGGTGACGCTGATCGAGACGATGCAGCGCCGCGTCACCTGGCTCGAAGAGGTCGATTCCGAGCTCGGCCTGGGACTGGAGGTGGTGCGTGCGCGCGCCGAGGATCTGCACGGACAGCGGTCCTTCGACGTGGTGACCGCCCGTGCGGTCGCGGCGCTGGACAAGCTGGCCCGTTGGACGCTGCCCCTGGTGGCCGACGGCGGAGAGCTGCTGGCCATGAAGGGCAGCTCGGCCGCTGAAGAAGTGGACAAGGCGGGCAAGGCCCTGCAGAAGCTGGGCGGGGACGATCCTCGCATTGCGCAGTACGGGGTGGGCGAGGTCGAGGTTCCCACTACAGTGGTCCAAGTGCGTCGCCGAGCACAGGCGACCAGGAAGGGAGAGACACGTGGCTGACCAGCGCGAAGATTCCTCCCGGGGGCATGGTGCGATGGAAGATACTCCGCTGATGCGTCAGCTCACCCGGGATCATGCCCGTCGCAAGCAGCTCGAGGGTGTTGATTTCGGGGCACCGGAGACGACCCGCGTGATCACGATCGCCAACCAGAAGGGCGGAGTCGGCAAGACGTCCACGACCGTGAACCTGGCGGCAGCCCTCTCGATGGGTGGGCTGCACGTGCTGGTGATCGACGCGGACCCGCAGGGGAACACCTCGACCGCGCTGAGCATCGAGCATCACGCCGAGGTCCCCAGCATGTACGAGGTGCTGGTGGAATCCGCTCCGCTGGCCGACGTCGTGCAGGACGTGCCCGACATGGAGCGGCTCTCCTGCGCTCCCGCCACGATCCACCTCTCCGGGGCCGAGATCGAGCTGGTCTCCCTGGTGGCGCGCGAGAACCGGTTGCGCAACGCGATCCGTGACTACCTCGGTCACCGTGAGGACCAGGGCCTGCCGCGCCTGGACTATGTGCTGATCGACTGCCCGCCCTCGCTGGGCCTGCTGACCGTGAATGCCCTGGTCGCGGCGCGCGAGGTCCTGATCCCGATCCAGGCCGAGTACTACGCGCTGGAGGGTCTGTCCCTGCTGCTGAACAACATCGATCTGATCCGCCAGCACCTGAACCCGGAACTGGTGGTCTCCTCGATCATGCTGACCATGTACGACGCCCGAACCCGGCTCGCCGCACAGGTCGCCCAGGACGTCCGGGACCATTTCCCGGAACAGACCCTCGCGACGACGATCCCGCGCTCGGTGCGGATCTCGGAGGCGCCGAGCTACGGCCAGACGGTGCTCACGTACGACCCGGGCTCGAGTGGTGCGCTGGCGTACCGCTCAGCTGCTCATGAACTCACCATTCGCCCCGCCCCATGACACCGACCACGGCACGCGTTCGCGATGACGCCGCGCGTGATTCAGGTTTTCCCCTCGGTGGACGACACTTTCCGGAAGGACAACGGCCATGACGCAGAAGCGAGGACTCGGTCGAGGACTCGGCGCCCTGATCCCGGGTGCAGGGTCGACCCCTGCCCCCGAGCAGGAGCTGCGCACTCGGACGCGCCCGGCGTCCGAGGACGAGGAGCCGGCGGCGAGTAACCGGCCGGTCGACATGTTCTTCTCGGGTGAGCAGGCCTCCGCCGACGATGATCGCCCCCAGCGGGAGCGCGCGCGCCGCCAGGATCTCGCCAGTGCCATGGCCCGCGATGCCGCCCAGCGGCGTGGTCGCGGAGCCCCCGCCCGCAGTACCCCGCGGGGATCGACGTCCACCTCCTCCGAGGACGCTGAGACCGCGTCGGCGAAGGACGTCGCTGCGGTCAGCACGGAGGCCCCCGAGGAACCCGTGAAGAAGACCTCGACCCGGACTCGTTCGAACCGTTCGACGACGGGGACGTCGAGCACCACGCGGAAGTCCGGGCCGGCCAAGACTTCCTCGGCCGCATCCGCTGCGGCAGCAGCCGTACCCACCGAGACTGCGTCGACGCCTGCCGATGAGGTCTCCGCCGAGAAGACCCCATCGACGAAGACCGTGAAGGCCCCGAAAGCTCCGAAGGCGGTGAATGCCTCGAAGTCCCCGTCGACGACCACACCAGCGCCCAAGGCCTCGGCCTCCAAGCCCACGGCGAGCACCGGCACCAACAGCACCTCCGCAGCGAAGCCCGAAGCGGCCCCGTCGAAGGATTCCACGTCCGTTTCCCCCGAGGCCTCGAAGAGCGCCGCCGTGACGGCTCTCGAGGATAGCCCCGTGGTCGACGTCGAGGCCGTAGAGCCGGCCCCCGCACAGTCCGATTCCGGTGAGCAGGAGAGCGCATCGGCCGAGCCGGACATCGCTATCGACTCGCAGAGCGAGGCTGCGACGGCGGCTGAGGTCGACACCGAAGCTGCGGCAGGCGCCCGGTCCGGTACTGCCGCTGACAGCGGCACGAAGAGTGATGCTGACGCGGTCGTCGCGAGCACGGAGCGCACGGAACCCTCCCTCGAGGCGGAGAGCCCCAGTGGCTACGCACGACAGGACCTGGTCAGTGTCCCCGGCGCTGAGTTCGCAGAGATCCCGATCCATGAGATTCGGGAGAACCCGCGCAACCCCCGCATGATGTTCGATGACGACGAGCTCGACGAGCTGGCGTACTCACTGCGTGAAGTGGGGGTGCTGCAGCCGGTCGTGGTCCGTCCGATTCCGGTCACGGAGGAGGGCGAGTCCTTCGAGCTCGTCATGGGCGAGCGCCGTTGGCGTGCAGCTCGCCGTGCCGAACTCACGTCGATCCCTGCGATCATCCGGGAGACCAGCGATGACGATCTCCTGCGAGATGCACTGCTGGAGAACCTTCACCGTACGCAGCTGAATCCACTGGAAGAGGCGAACGCGTACCAGCAGCTCCTGGAGGACTTCGGCTGCACGCAGGACGAGCTGGGCGAGCGCATCGGTCGCTCGCGCCCGCAGATCACCAACACACTGCGCCTGCTGCGCCTGCCTGCTCTCGTGCAACGTCGATTGGCGAGCGGGGCCCTCAGCGCCGGGCATTCGCGCGCACTCCTCTCCCTCGACGACCCCACGCTGATGGAAGAGCTTGCCCAGCGCATCGTCTCCGAGGGGCTCTCGGTCCGCGCTGTGGAACGACTCGTCGCCAGTGGTGGCCAGCAGCAGACCAACACCCGTCCGGCCCGTCGGACCACCTACGATCCCCATGTCGTGGATCTGACCAGCCGACTGTCGAATCGCTTGGAGACTCCGGTGCGCATCGACGTCGGCAAGCGAAAGGGCCGGATCACGCTCGAGTTCACGAACCTCGAGGATCTCGACCGTCTGATCGAGGGCATGGGGCTGGATGCCCCACCGGCCGAGAGCGACGGACCGTCGGAGGAGTGACTCCACGTCAGTGGTGAAGGGCCGGCGTGAGCGCTGGCCCTTCTTTGTGCTCGTCTCTCGTCGCCCACCTGTGCCCTCGTCCATGCGCCCGGGTCCGGCCGCGATGCTCCCTGGACGTCCCGCAACCCATGAGCGCGCGGTGTCTCGTAACTGGCCGCGCGTGACGGTGCGCCGTTGCGAAGCTGTCCATCGTCGATGGTGCTTGCTGGGATTCGTGCTTCTCAGGATTCAGTCCCGTGCTGTGCTTTCCGCGAGCCCGACCGATGAGGAGTTGGATCACTTCTCCCCGGCGCAGCCGGCCTAACCTCTAGAGTGTGAGGTGGCTCACACCCGACGGAAGGGATCCTGACACCTGCTCGAGGTAAGTCAGGATCTGTTCGCGGAGTCCTGCCGCGCCGCTCCCCGATGACGGGATGCTCGCCCGCAGCTCCCGACGGCGCGGTCCTCCCCACGGCAGTGGTTGCGGAGGAGGACGCCCCAGGTCACTGGGGAACTTCCGAGTTATCCACCAATGTGCACAGTGCTGTGGACAGGACAGCTAAGCGGTCACGGGGAACTAGTGATGAGTTGACGCGGGCATAGGGACCGTAGACGCCACGTCGAAGCGAAGTGGCGCGGTGGCTGACTACTCGGCGGTGTTGTGCGCTCCACGCGGTTGCTAGTTTCACGAGGAACAGGTGATGCAGCAGTTCCGTTTGCCGTGAAACATCCCGGGTTCGTGTCAGCACCCCGTCACGTCGCCGGGTGACAGGACCACCCGAGCTCAGTATTCGGTCGTCCGGATCTGATGAGCAGCCTCTTCCTGTCGAGGGACCCGGCTTGAAACAGGCCAGTTTCCACCTGGTTCCACGTGAAGCGCTGCTGATCTTACTGTCCGGTCATCGTCATGAATCTTCTTTCCGACTGCTGAATCCCGTGATCCGTACACCTTCTGAGGCCGGCCTGAGGGAGATCCCATCCGTTGCCTGCATGGTTTCCCGTGAAACGGCCCTGCCTGCTGTGCCCGGTAGTCCCTAGGCATGACGTGACGCGGGCACTTTGCTGCAGTGAACGTGTGAGTTTCACGTGGCACTGACGCTCTTGCACACGGCATTGCACGACGGTACGGAGCATCGAAGCGCAGGAAGTTCGTGATCGGAATGCCCGATCGCAGATTCGGCACATGGTTTCCCGTGAAACGTGTGAACTGTCGGGATCGGTGGATTCGCGGGGTGACTGCTACTGCGGTCAGTGCCGCTGCGTAGTCAGTGGAAGCACCTGGGGCCAGCTCCCCGCGGCGACTACGTCGACTCGGGAAGGTCGATTGCTGCGTTCCACGTGAAACGACCTTCGCGAATACCGAGCGCGGCGCTCACAGATGCGTCCGGACGCTGGTGAGATGACGTACCGGACGAGCGATCGGACCCCACGAACGGGCGACAGACCATCTCACAGGCGCGACGGTAGTCGACGGACTTGAGAATTGGGGCCGCCGCGCGTGGCGGGAGTTGTTCGTGGACCCACCTGAGTTTCACGGGAAACGCGTGCCTTTGATACTGGAGACTCAGGCCGTGCCCCGCACGGAGAGAAGGGAGTGGCGCACTTCGATGGACAGGATGCGACGTGTTGAGTCGCTGGTCGCGGTGTGCCGTGGTCGATCCGGTCCACGGGTAGAGGAAGCGGCCGGGAGACCTGACTCGATTCGCGTACAGCAGATGGGCCGGCTCGCCGGAAGAGTCTGCGTAGTACTTCAATCCTTGGAGCAGATGGTGCGAACGCTCGGAGCCCGAGAGACTTGGGAGACCGTGCTCCCTGAATGTTTCACGGGGAACATGCCTTCTAGTCGCAGTTGACGTCAGGTGACTTGCCGAGCGGCCCGACGTCGGCTGCCGTGGACGGCCGGTGAGAGGGACCGACACGACCGACGCTCTCTGCGTTGCCTCCGCCCCCTGCGCGATCTACGGCGATGACTCTTTGCGTTGGTGCCACGTGAAACTGCATGAGGCGTCATGGGCGTCGTTCCACGTGAAACAGATTCCCGTATCGACGAACCGTCGTCGTTCCCCCTGCCACGGAGTAGGCAGAGTGAGGGCGAATCATCAGCTCATGCGTGTACGACCCGATACGACGCGACGTCGACGCGGTACTCCACCGGGTTTCACGTGCAACGAGCTCGGTTCCGAACAACTGGTCGAGACACCGGTGAGGGGGTAGCTCAACACGGAAGAACCGCCAGCACAGAGGAGTTCTGCCGGTCCGATCGGTCAGGGGCTCCCGAGCTGCCTTCGCTCCCGCCCAAGCTCCCGCATAGAATCGAGAAGCAGTGTTTCACGCGAAACAAGAGCATCCTGTGAGCTCCGGGCCGGGCCCGCTGCCTAGTCCGGTGCAGCCCTGATCTGGCACGTCCGGCCTGCCTGGATCCATCCCTGGTGTCGCCTGGGTCAGCTGTGATCTGCTCATCGAGGCATTCCGCTTGGACACCGAGACGGACGCAAGCGCAGGTTTCACGAGAAACCTCGCGGAGTGACCCGAGTTGCGAGACCAGGGGATGGTGAACAGAAGGTGCACAGCCGGTGGCCTGTTAGGTGTGGCGCTGCACCTCGGCTCGCCAAGCATGCTGAACGCAGAGTCACTGAGCGAGGCTCGTTGCGGTCAGCATGGAGGCCGGCTGTTCCGACACGACAACAGACGACGGTCGAGCTGTGCACGCGAGCACGTCGTTGGCCCGCCTCAGCCTGAGGTCCACGTGGAACGCACTCGACGCAACACGCTTCGAGCGCACGGACTGGCTATGCACAGTGTGCGTAACCGTGTGGAAAACTCCGAAAGCACGGCGTGACGCGCATCACACCTTGTGTCACTCGTACAGTAACCCCCTCCGCGGGCAACGACCCCAGTATCGGACATCGATGCAGGTCAACCCGAGGGAGATGGTCCACGGTGAGACTGTTCCGGCATTCAGTGGTCCACACTCGGTTGTGGATAACTGTGTGGATAGAGCCGTGCACCCTTGTGGGTAAGACTGTGGATAACTCTGTGGACACAGTGTCCCTGCACGTCAGCATGCGGGGACCTACACAACTTGACAGGCCATCCCGTCGACCCGTGGATCCGTCGTCGAGGGAGTCAGCCGCGTTCCGTCAGATGCTTTCGGAGAGCGCGAGGAGAGCCGCTGGAGTGATCATCCGTCGGAGGGGCCGAACTCCGCCGCCACGACATGTTTGGGCAGTGCCCCGCTGCGTCGATGGGTGAGCGCCCACGGCCCCGGAAGGACGACCGCCTCTCCGGACACCGTGGCCCCTCTCAGATCCGGGACCCAGAGCCCGGAGGCCTCTCCCGGCACCTGGTCGGAGCGCCCTACGAAGCGCAGCCAGGTCGGGACGACCTCGACATCCAGCAGGTCGAGAAGGGCGTCGTCAGCATCCTGGAGGAGAACTGCGTGCACGGCCTCCCCCCAGCGCCTGCTCAGTTCCCGCAGGATGGTGGCGGCCGGTTTCGCCGGGCCAGCCCAATCAGCCGTCACCAGGACGACCGCGACCGGCCCGAGGCTCCGTGCCCCGGGGCTCGCGGACGTGTTCACCGGACGCCTCCTCGACGTGGAAGGCGTCGGTCAGTTCGCTGCCGGCTGCGCCGCGGCGGGCAGGTCGACCATCCCCGTTGCCTTGGCCTTCTCGTCGGCCAGCGCCGCCTGGTCGGTCAGCCAGCGCTCGGCATCCAGCGCCGCCTGGCAGCCGGTCCCCGCGGCGGTGATGGCCTGGCGATAGGTGTGGTCCACGACGTCCCCTGCGGCGAACACGCCGGGGACAGAGGTGTAGGTGGAACGTCCCTGGCACACGATGTAGCCCTGCTCATCGAGCTCGAGCTTGCCCCGCACCAGATCGGTGCGCGGGAGATGCCCGATCGCTTCGAAGACGGCGGTGGTCGGCATCACGCGCTCCTGTCCGGTGACGGTGTCGCGCAGGGTCACGGACTCGACCTGGTCGCTCCCGTTGATGCTCACGACCTCGCTGTTCCACGCGAACTGCAGCTTCGGATCCGCCTCGGCCCGTCGAGCCATGATCTTCGAGGCGCGCAGCGCGTCGCGGCGGTGCACGAGCGTGACGGTCTTCCCGAAGCGGGTCAGGAACGTCGCCTCTTCGACGGCGCTGTCCCCGCCCCCGACCACCACGATGTCCTGGTCCTTGAAGAAGAATCCGTCGCACGTCGCGCACCAGCTGACGCCCTTGCCCGAGAGCTGCTTCTCCCCATCGATCCCGAGTTCCCGATAGGCGGACCCGGTCGAGAGGATGAGTGTCTTCGCGCGGTACACGGTGCCGTCATCCAGGACGACGGTCTTGATCTCGCCCTCGAGCTGGAGGTCCACGGCGTCGTCGTACACGATCTCGGCGCCGAATCGCTCGGCCTGCTCCTGCATCGTGGTCATCAGCTCGGGACCCTGGATGCCCTGGGCGAAGCCCGGGAAGTTCTCCACGTCCGTGGTGGTCATCAGAGCGCCGCCGGCGTCGAGCGCCCCGGCGATCACGATCGGCTTCATCTCTGCGCGCGCGGTATAGATCGCAGCGGTGTACCCGGCCGGTCCGGAACCGACGATGACGACCTCGTGGATCGTCTCGTCCTTCGTCGCCTCGGTGGCGACGGCCGGTGCGGTGCGAGCCGCCGGAGCAGCGGTGCCGCCGAGGATGTTGAGGGCCTGGATGGGCTGCGACATGTCAGTGATGTCCTTCCGTGGATATCGTCAGGGGGTGGTAGGCAGTCAGCGGGAGGACTGCGATCAAGTATGGAGTACGCCGGAAGGCGCAGGCTGGGCGTGCAAGGGTGAGATCCGTCGAGGAGTGACGCAGGAGGCCCCACGGGCGTGAGGCCCACTCAGATGGAGCCGATCATCACCTCGCCGGACCACAGCCTGTCCCGGGCCGGGTCCGAGCTGTTCGCGCTGCCGGTCCCGCATTCGGGCGGGACCACCGTGGCCGAGACCGTGCCGCCGTTCGCGCGCAGCGTCTCGCGATCCATCGGACCGTGCACGAGCAGCCAGCCGGGCGTTTCGTCTGCGCTCCATGCAACCTCCTCCATGATCAGGATCGAATTGTCGATCCCCTGTTCCCGCAGGCACGCGTTGGCGTCGAAGCTCGTCGGCGGCTGGATCATCCCGGAGTCCACGAGCCGTTGCACCTCGGTGCCCAAGGTGGCTTCTGTGACAACGGGGAGACCGGAGGAATTCTTCCCGGCGCCCGTCGCGGAGTCGACGGACGCGGACACGGTACGGGCGCGGCTCGCGGTCGACTGCTCCAGAGCCACGGAGAGCAGCAGTCCCAGCACGGCGGCCAGGGCGAAGGTGAACAGCACCAGGGGAACCGGGATGCCCAGCACCGAGGCCACCCGGGAAGGCCCCTCACTGCGCCGACGAGACGTCCTGGCAGCGCCTGGTCGCCCACGAAGACGCGCTCGGAGTCGCTGGGGGGCTCCGCCGAGGCGGCGGAGCGCCAGCGAACGGCGAGGCACCTTGGGCGTCATTCGAGGGTGATCTCCGCGATCCGGGCCCGGAACCGGCCGGACTCATTGCTGTCCGGGGGCAGCTCAGGGATGAACAGCGCGACCTTGTCGGCATCGAGAGGCTCGTCAGGCTCCAGACGCACTTCGCCGTCACCGGCGAACTGCCCGGTCGCGAGCACGTCGCCGGGGGAACCGTCGTCGTTCACGGCACGCAGCTCGAGAGTGCCGCCGTTGTTGCGGGCCGTGGTGACCGTGACGGCCGTGACCTTCGAGGGCTCCGCGAAGTTCACGCGGATGCCGACACCGTCCTGCAGTCCGCCGTAGTCAGGGCTCGCATAGTGCCGCGTGGACCAGAAGGTCCCGGGATCACCATCGGTCAGACGATCCTGCTGATCGGTGTGGTCCGGTTCCTCGCCGCCCTGGGAGAACAGTTCGACGCCGGTCATCTCGGGCACCGGCAGCTCAGGCTCCTCCGTGGGTTCGGCAGTGGGCTCCACCGGGGCCTCCCCGGTATCGGCCTCGGTCGGCGACGGTTCCGCGGTGGCGGTATCGAGCGGATCAGCCATCCGGTCGCGCAGTCCGGAGGTCGCAGTCGTCACCGCGAACACGGCGGCGATGATCGTCAGCAGCACGGCCCCGGCGATGATCCACTGCGACTGACGGGACCGCTCCTCGGGCTGCCGGGGACCCATGGCGTACGTGCCCGGGTCGTCGGAATCCACGGCGACGCTGACCACGTCGCGCAGCAGCGAGCTGCGCGAGGAGGCGCTGGTGGTCTCCTCCGGCTGATCGCCGTAGGCGGGACGCGCCCGACCACGCACCACGATCGGACCGTCGGTCGCGATCGGAGCCACGGACTCGGTGCGGCCCGGGACGGCCACTGGGATCGGGGACGACGCAGTGGCCTCGCCCTCGGGTGGAGAGTCGGGGGTGGGAGCGGACGCCTGCGTATCGTCCGGTGCCTGCTGCGGAGTCTGCGTGCCCGGGAACTGCGCGGTGGCCGACGAGCTCTGCTGCGGTTGCTGCGGCGAGGCCCCGTGCCCTCCCGGGGCCTGGGTCGGCGCGAGCGGCCAGTGGGAGCCCGAGGTGCGTGCGGGCACCTCGGAACCTGTTGCTGGGACCGCAGGTGAGCGATCCTCGGTCCGTGCGGCACCCGTGGCTGCGGCCCCGGCGACCACGCCGCCGGCGAGGGCCCCCGCCCCGGCAACCGGGAGGACCGCGGTGCGCTCGGCGTCCTGAGCGGGCTCCTGGGCAGGAGCCCGCACCTCGACGGGCTCGTGGTGCGCGTCGACCGGGGCCTGCTCCGCGGTGTCCGGGCGGGGCGGTGGATCGATGTCGAGACGGCCGGGAAACGGGCTGGTCGCGCGCTTCTCGTCCAGGTGGAGCTCGTCCACGATCGCGCGGGCTTCGGAGGACTGCCGCGCGGATTCCTCCGAGGCGGCCGCAGCGGTCGCCTCAGCAGCAGCCTGTTCCTGGGTGGTCCCCGGGTCCGCCGTCGCAGATGCTCCCTCGGGTCCGCCGCTCGGACGGGCGTCGTGGTCCTCCTGCGGGGCCGACGTCGTCTGGGCACTGACAGCGCCGACGACGCCGACGGCACCTGCGGCACCCGCGGCACCGGTGGCCGACGGGCCCTCGGGAAGGGAGGGAGCTGGACGCGCGATCGTGTCGTCCTCCGCGCTGTGGTCCTGGCCCGAGTGATGCGCGGCATGCTGGTTCGCGGGCCGGGCGATCGTGTCCTCATCGGGGTGATCCCAGGACCCGGCGTCGACGGTCTGCTCCGGGCGCGCTGGAGGGTCGACGTTCTCCGAGGAAGCAGGGGCTGCCGGATCTGCGTCCGGACTGCTGACCGCCTCCATCATGGCCGTGCTCTCGAGCCCGTCCGAATTGGTGTCGGCGTTCGGGGGCCCTGAGCTCGGCGTGGGCTCGGCAGAGGCGGGAGATCCTGCACCTGCACCTGCAGCACCGACGACGGGCGCGGGCTCCCCGGCGGAGTGGGCGGCGCGGCGGTGGCTCGCCTGGGGGTACGCCTCGAGGGTGACCGGGATCGACTGCCAGGGCTCGAGCGCGGCGATCAGCTCACGGGTGGTCTCGGGGATGTCGTCGGCCGACTCGTTCAGGACCAGGTCGCACAGCAGATCCAGATCTTCCGGGATCTCCGTGTCGGCGATCGTCGAGGGCCGTGGGACGGTGCCCGAGGCATCATGCTGCGGGCTCTGCCCGGTGAGCGTGCGGTAGAGCAGGGCGACCAGAGCTGCCGTGTCCTGGAAGGAGGCGACCTCGCGCGAGCGGTCCAACCCCACGTGCGCGGCCGCTTCGACCCCGACGCCGAGCACGACGACCTGCCCGGAACGGGTGTCGACGAAGAGGCGGTTGGAGTCGATGAGCTGATGGCGCACGCCACGTCGACGAGCCACTTCGAGCCCGGTCGCGGCCTCGCCGATGATCGAACGAGCCGTCTCGGGGTGCAGTGGCGCCTTGCTCAACAGGGCTGCAAGGGGCGGTGCGGGCGGCAGCGGGTACTCCACCACCGTGGTCGGTCCTGGGCTCGGGGAGTCACCGGCCTCGGCGTCCCGCGGATCGTCGAGCACGACGATATCGCGCACGGGCAGCAGATGCGGGTCCTCGACCAGATAGGCGCGACGGACGGCGTCGGCGGCTTCGAGAGCGGCCTCACCTCGCACGATGAAGAGCGTGACGCTCTCACCGGTGGCCACCGTGCGGGCACGGTGCCAGACTGCGCCGTCGGCGACGCCTGCCAGGGGAATCTTCCCCTCCAGGGTCCACCGGGAACGCAGTACGTCCTGTAGTGGGATCGTGTTCACGGACCGTCCTTCTCCTCGTCCTGCGGGCGTGCGCCCGTCACGAGCGCCTTCCATGCTACGAGGTCACCGGCCGACCACGACGGGTCAGCCTAGTCACGACTCGCTGGGCGTATCCGATCAGTGTGCGCACCTCGGGGACCTTGAGCAGCCAGCCGACGATCGCGAACACCGCTGCCATGACCACCCCGATGATGCCTCCCAGCGCCACCGCCGCGGGGCGATTCGACCAGATCAGGTCTCCGGCCAGGGCGACCAGACCCGTGCCGACCGCCCAGCTCACGACCGTCGCCGCGAGCAGCTTGCCCATCGCGACCGCTCCCACGGCGATGCTCGGTGGAGTGGTGCCCAGCCTCGCCGCGTGGCGGCGCAGCTGCCACATGCCGACCGTCCAGGCCACCAGATTGCCGAGGCTCGTGGACCCGGCCGCGGCCATCGTCGCCCACCTCGGATCCACCGCGAGCAGGATGACCGGCACCGCGGCGAGGCTGATCACGGCGATCGGGATCTGGGAGATGAACGGGGTGCGGGCGTCCTCGTAGGCGTAGAAGACGCGCTTGATCAGGTACAGCGAGGCGAACGGCACCAGGCCCAGCATGTAGGCGGCCAGCACGGTGCCGTTGGCGCGGGCGCCGATCTCTCCGGTGCCGCCGCCGATGACCCACATGATCGGTCCCGCCAGGGCGATGAACACCGCAGTGCTCAGCATCATCGGCACGGCCAGCATGCGATTGGTCTCCGCGTAGCGGGCCAGGGCTCCGGCGTGGTCGCCGTCGACCGCCCGGCGCGAGAGCGCGGGGAAGACGGCCGTGACCACGGCGACGGCGATGATCCCCTGCGGGATCATGAAGACCATGTAGGCCCAGTCCATGGTGAGCAGCGCCGGGTACTGGGCCGCGAGCTCGGGTTGGTCGCGCAGCTGTTCGGTCATCCGCACTGCGCCGCCGGTGGCCCAGCGCGACGCCCAGATGCCGATCTGGCCCAGACCCAGCATTCCCAGGGTCCACAGGCCGATCTTGCTGAGCTTGCCCAGTCCCAGGCCGCGGAAGCCCCACCGCGGACGCAGCCGCAAATCGAGCTTCTTCACGTACCAGAACAGGAAGAGCACCTGTGCGGCCGAGCCGCCGACGTTGATCGCGGCCATCGCGATGATCATCGGCAGCGTCCAGTTCGCGGGTGTGCCGACGCCTCCCCAGAGGCCGAGGAACAGGCCGGCGCCGATGATGCCGACGAGGTTGTTGAGCACCGGCGCCCACTGGTACGGGCCGAAGGAGTCGTGCGCGTTCAGCAGTTGGCCGCACATGACATAGAGCGCCGAGAAGAAGACCTGCGGCATCATCCAGTAGCCCAGCTGCACCGCGAGCGCGTACGTCTCCGGGGGCAGCAGACCGCTGGTGAGCGTGAGCAGCACCGGCACTGCGATCATGCAGATGACCGTGATGGCCAGGGCCACCGTCGCGACCAGCGTCATGAGTCGGGAGATGTAGTCGCTGCCACGGTCCGGGCGTTTCACGGCCCGCACGATCGCGGGCACCAGGATGGCGTTCAGGGTGCCGCCGCCCACGAGCAGCCAGATCGTGTTGGGCAGGGTGTTCGCGGCGCTGAACGCGCTGGCCGCGGAGGACATCGAGCCGGCCAGGATGAACCCGAACATGAAGTTGCGGACGAAGCCGAGCAGGCGGGAGATCGTCGATCCCGCGGCCATCAGCACGCTGGCGCGCATCAACGTCGAGCGGCTCGAGGGGACGCCCTGGCGGCGATGGCGCGGGACGTGCTGGACCCGGAGGGTGGAGGTCATCGGGGATCCTCCTCGGGGTGGTCGTGGTCTGTGTGGTGCGGGGCGGTGGATGGGTCGTTCTGCGCGGGTGGGTCCGGCGGTGCGTCGTCAGCGCGGGCGGGTGGGTGATGATCCTCGGTCCCCGTTCCGGCCCTCACCCCTGCTCCCGTATCGGTGGTGGAGCGTCCCGTGCGGGACAGCTCCACCGGGTCCTCGGGGCCGTGCACGGCAGGTGCTCGGGTCGCCGCACCGGTTCGTCGGGCGCGGGCCACCCCCACCACCACCAGCACGCCCATGGCGATCACCACGAGCAGCGTGGTCCAGTTCTCCCAGGCCGGGTTCACGGTCAGCGGCACGTCGACCGGTTCCGTGAGCGGGCGGCCGTCCTGCGTGGTGAGCACCGTGGTCAGGGTGACGGTGCCATTGGCGATCGCCTCGACCGGGACGGTGACATCGACCTGGCCCTGGGCGGGGACCTCCACGGCCTTCGTCTCGCCGACCCGCACCAGGGGACGGTCCGAGGAGACGTGCGTGTGCACGGTGATCGGGGTGTCCAGGCCGTTGGTGACGGTGATCGGCACGCCCACGGAATCGGAGATCAGGTTGTAGCCCGAGGCCGGGACCACCTCGATCCGTCCCTTCAGCTCCTGCGTGTGCGCCGCCGCGTCCCGGGCACGGGAGGCCGGCACGTCGGGGTGACCGCGCCAGCGCACCGAGGTGGCGGCCAGCACCTCGAGTCGCGGCGCGTCCAGCAAGGAATCGTCCTCCATCACCGAGGCGAGGGTGTCCATCTGGTCCCAGGTGTCCCCGAGCCCGGCGAGCACATCGGGCTTCAGCAGCTGAGGATCCGCGGATTCGTCCAGGTGCTCCCAGCGGCCCTTCTCCCCGGGGGCCGAGGGCTGCACCTCCGCGTCCCCGATCCCTCCCAGGGCGTACAGCTCGTCGCCGTCGTTCTGGGCATCCGTGGTCCAGGTGCGCTCGGCGGCGGCATCCAGCAGCGCGCTGGTACGCCCCGAACGGATCCAGGGTGCCTCCGCGAGCGCGTCGAGGGTGGCTCCGGCGGCGCCGGGGTCGAGCTCGGCGTCCGGATCCGGGGAGATGAGGAGATGGCGCGGGGCGGTCGCGTACTCCGAGGCGATCGTCGCGGTCTCGGCGAGGAGACGCTGCCGGGTCTGCTCCGTGTCGGAATCCGCGGTGAGCAGGGAGAACTCGTCGGAGAGCACCGGATCCGGGGCAAGCAGCGGAAGCTCGGAGCCGGAGCCGTCCGCGGACTCGTAGACGCTCACGGAGCTCGGAGTCACGCTCGCTGCCAGATCCGGGCGCAGAGAGGCGGACGGCACGATCGCGGCGGTGGCCTCGGCATCGACCAGGCCCTGCAGGGTGTCGGCGTCGGCCGTGGGGCCCTGGACCCGCATCGCCGAGGCGAGCGGCGCGATCCCCGTCTCGTCCCAGGTCGTCTGCGCCCGCTGGCCGGCGGCGCTCAGCATCTCGGAGGAGTCGCTGTCCTGGAGGCTGACCAGATCCGCCTGTGCGTAGGGCATGGCGAGCACGGTGCGGTCCCCGACGCCCTCGACGAGCGCGGTCGCGATCTCGGCGGACGGCACCGAGGGCTGGTACTCGCGCGGCGGCTGCACCGTCGGTTCGGCCTCGTCCTCCGGATCGGGGGTCTCGGGGTCCTCCGTCTGGACGGGCAGCAGCGGCGGATCCACCAGGGCCGGGTCCAGCCACCAGTCCACATCGTCGCGCAGGGCGAGCTGGCGCAGCGAGGCGAGCCGGCCGGACTCGACGGACTGGCGGTGGGCGTCGGGATCGGTGACCGGTGCGGAGGCGTCCTGGGCGGCGACCGGCAGCAGCACGGACTGGGTGATCGTGTCGTCGGCGCCTTCCGGCCGCCACACGACGAAGGAGCGGATCGCGGAGAGCGGATCCTCGTCGGAGACGACGGTCAGCGAAAGGCGGCGGGTCCCCCAGTAATAGGGCTCGGTGGAGTAGTCGAGTTCTTCGGTCGTGGCCTCGACCGTGAGAGTCGTGGACTCCCCGGGATCGAGCTGCGAGGACTCCGTCGAGGTGGCCAGGGCGGCACCGGAGGTGTCCGGGGTGGAATCCGCCTGCCAGTCGGCCAGCACCGCACGATCCGTGACCCGGGAGGTGCGGGTGCGCAGCTCCAGGGAGACGGCGGGCACGGGCTGGGAGGAGGTGTTCGTCACCTCGACCTGGGCCTCGACCGTGCCGTCAGGGTCCAGGGAGGTGGGGGTGAGGGAGACGAGATCCATGCTCACCGGCGTGTCCGCCGCGGGCTGGGGCGGGGCCGCCGGAGCTGCGGACACGGCCTCGCCACCAGCGGCGCGGGCGGCAGGGAGCAGAGTCGCCGGGCCGCCCACCAGCACCGATGAGGCCATGAGCAGTGCCGTCAGCAGTGCCGCGAGCACCGGGCGCACGGGCAGTGGGGACGACGGCATGGTGACACTGTAAGCGGCCGCTACCGTAGAGGGGTTGCGGGCGCACGAGACCCTTACATCGCGTCCAGAGAGATCGCGTATATCGCGTCGTGACCACGCCGCCCCGCCCTCCGATCCACGACAGGACCTTTCGTGACCGACACCGCCGGCACCACCGACTCCGCCGACGAGACCGCAGCGACCGCTGCGCGTCTCGACATCGCTCGCACCCGGGCCGCGTCCATGTTCCAGTCGCTTCCCGAGGAGATCCACGATCTGGGCCGTCGCTTCGCGGCCGCAGGCTTCGACCTCGCCCTGGTGGGCGGTCCCGTGCGCGATGCGGTGCTGGGTCGTTCGAGCGCCGACCTCGACTTCACGACCTCCGCCCGCCCCGACGACACCGAGGCGATCCTGCGCGAGTGGACGCACGACGGCGCCATCTGGGACATGGGACGTGAGTTCGGAACCCTGGGCGGCATCCGCGACGGCGTGAAGGTCGAGATCACCACCTATCGCACCGAGTCCTACGACCCTGCCAGCCGCAAGCCCCAGGTCGCCTTCGGAGACACCCTGGCCGGGGACCTCTCCCGCCGAGACTTCACCGTCAACGCGATGGCGGTGCGGATCCCCTCCCTCGAGCTGGTCGACCCCTTCAACGGGCTCGCGGACCTCTCCCGGACGATCCTGCGCACTCCCGTCGGCCCCGAGCAGTCCTTCACCGACGACCCGCTGCGCATGATGCGCGCGGTCCGCTTCGTCTCCCAGCTCGGCTTCCGCCTCGAGGACTCCACGGCCGACGCGATCGAAGCGTTCGCCGAGCGCATCACGATCGTCTCCGCCGAGCGGGTGCGGGAGGAGCTCGTCAAGCTGATGCTCGGCGCAGATCCCCGCGGCGGGCTCGAGCTCATGGTCGAACTGGGGCTGGCCGCGCACGTTCTGCCGGAGCTGCCCGCGATGAGCCTGGAGATCGACGAGCACCACCATCACAAGGACGTCTACCAGCACTCCCTCACCGTGCTGGACCAGGCGATCGATCTGGAGAGCGCCCCCGGCTCGGGCGGGCCCTGCGAGGCTCCCGACCTGGTGCTGCGGCTGTCTGCGCTGTTCCATGACATCGGCAAGCCCGCCACCCGCCGCTATGAGGAGGGCGGGGTGGTCACGTTCCGCTTCCACGAGACCGTGGGCGCGAAGATGACCTCGAAGCGGATGAAGGCGCTGACCTTCGACAAGGACACCACCAAGAAGGTGGCGCGCCTGGTCGAAATGCACCTGCGCTTCCACGGATACGCCGACGCCCCGTGGACCGACTCGGCCGTGCGGCGGTACGTCGCCGACGCCGGGGACCTCCTGCAGCATCTGCACCGGCTCACCCGCGCCGACGTCACCACTCGCAATCGTCGCAAGGCGCGCCACCTGGCCCGCGCCTACGACGAGCTCGAGGCGAGGATCGACCATCTCGCGGAGCAGGAGGAGATCGGGCGGATCCGTCCCGACCTCGATGGGAACCAGATCATGGAGATCCTCCAGGTCGCGCCGGGCCGGGAGGTCGGCGATGCGTACAAGCACCTGCTCGAACTGCGTATGGAGCACGGTCCCCTCGGCGAGGAGCGCGCCACCGCGGAGCTGCGGTCATGGTGGGAAGCCCGCAGCCAGGGCTGATCTCCGCTGTGGGCATGTCGCGCGGGCGGACGACGCCGGGTGAAGGTCGTGTGTCCGTCTGCGTGGCCGACCCTGTGGTCCGTGTGAGCGGCGCCGCACGAGACGTGCACACCCTGTGTGCTTCACCGCCGGGCCGTTCCGTCGAGCAGGAGGGCATGTACATACTGGGAAGTCGTGCGCCCTCAGCATGTGCGCACCCGTTCGTCCCCTCGAAGGACCAGGAGCAGTCATGAGCGATTCTCGACGCTCGTCCCGCGGCTCGTCAGACCGATCGAACCGATCGAAGAAGCCGACGAGCGGTGGCGCACGCCGTGCCGCAGGAGTGCGCCGTGCGCCCTCCGGCAAGCCCGCGGGCGCGCCCCCGGAGCCCAAGGGCACCAGCCGCACCGGCCGCACTGCCGGGTCGAGCGCGAGCGGCGGCGCCGCCACCGCGTCCTCCGCAGGGAAGAGCTCTGCTCCCAGGAAGCCCCCGGCGAAGTCGCCCTCCGCGAAGACCTCCGCGTCGAGGACCTCTGCCACGGGACCTGCCGCGGGCGGAACTGCCGCAGGCGGGGCGAAATCGTCCGGCCGCGCCTCCGTCAACGCACGCCATGCCCGCTCTGGTGCCCACGGCGCCGCCTCGACGACCGCGGCCGCCGGGGCGAAGCGCGCCCAGGGCGGCACGGGCAGCAGGAGGAAGGCGGCTGCGACCAACTTCCTGAACTACCCGCGCGCCGGCAGGAAGAACCCCTGGCGCTGGGTTCCCTCGCTGCGCATGATCGTCGGAGCGATGGCGCTGATGGTGCTCGCAGGCCTCGGCTTCGCGGTCTGGCTGTACAACGACACCAACGTGCCCGAGCCCTCCGACTTCGCTCTGGCCCAGACCAGCCGCGTCTATTTCGCGGACGGCGAGACCGAGATGGGGACGTTCAGCGAGATCAACCGCACCGAGCTCGAAGCCGACGAGATCCCGCAGAACGTCAAGGACGCGGTGGTCGCGAGCGAGGACGACACCTTCTACGAGAACCGCGGCGTCTCGCCGCGCGGCATCGTCCGTGCCCTGGTCAACAACCTCTCCGGCGGCGCCCGCCAGGGAGGTTCCACGATCACCATGCAGTACGTGGAGCGCTACTACACGGGCAGCGAGACCTCCTACGTGGGCAAGGCCAAGGAAGCGATCATGGCGCTGAAGATCGACCAGGAGCTCAGCAAGGACGAGATCCTGTCGCGCTACCTCAACACCATCTACTTCGGCCGCGGCGCCTACGGCGTGCAGGAGGCCTCGCAGGCCTACTTCGGCAAGGACGCCGCGGACATGACCGAGGCGGAGGCGGCGCTGCTGGTCGCGGTGATTCCCGGACCCTCCTCCTACGACCCTGCCGCGAACCAGGAGAAGTCCGTCGAGCTGTGGGATCGCGTGATCTCGCGTCAGGTCAACGTCGGGGAGATGTCCCCGGAGGACGCCGAGGCGCTCGAGTTCCCCGAGACCGTCGAGCCCAAGAGCGAGAACAGCCTGGGCGGGACCAACGGGTACCTCCTGGACCAGGTCCGCAACGAGCTGGTCGAGGAAGGGTTCACCGAGGACGAGATCAACACGGGCGGTTACACGATCGTCTCGACGATCGATCCGGGGATCCAGAACAACACTGTGGAGGCGGTCAAGAACCTCCCCGAGGACCGCCCCGCGCAGAACCGCGTCGGCACCGTGACGATCGACCCCTCCACCGGGGCGATCCGCGGCATGTACGGCGGTGAGGATTTCGTGACCCAGTCGCGCAACGACGCCACCCAGTCGCGGATGCAGGCCGGCTCGATCTTCAAGACCTTCACCCTGATCGCGGCGCTCGAGGACGGCTATCCCCTGGACTCCCGCTGGGACGGCAACTCCCCGAAGAACTTCCCCGGCTGGGAGGTCAACAACTTCGGCGACACCGACTACGGGCGGGTGACCCTGGAGAAGGCGACCGCCAACTCGATCAACACGGCGTACGCAGAGGCGAACATCGAGGTGGGTCCGGAGCGCACGAGGGACACCGCCGTATCACTCGGCCTTCCGGACAAGACCCCGGGGCTGTCGGCCGATGCGTCCAACGTGCTCGGATCGGCGTCCCCGACGGTCACCGAGATGGGCGAGGTCTATGCGACGATCGCCGCCGGCGGCGTGCACCGCGACTCCTACATCGTGAAGTCGGTGACTCGTCCCGACGGGTCCACCCGCCACGAGCACGAGGCCGAGGAGAATCAGGTCCTCGACGAGGATGTCGCGATCAACGCGACGGTGGCGCTGCAGGGCCCGCCGACGACGGGCTCCGCGCGCGATCTGCAGAACGTCATGAACGGCCGGGAGGTCGCCGGCAAGACGGGCACCTCCGAGAAGTTCCGCTCGGCCTGGTTCGTGGGCTTCACCCCGCAGCTGGTGACGGCGGTGGGGATGTTCCAGCCCTCCGAGGACGGCACCACCGAGGAGCAGCTGACCCCCTTCGGCGGCGAGCAGAACATCACCGGCGGCACGTTCCCGACCGCCGTCTGGGGCGACATCATGTCGCCCTCCCTGGAGGGGCAGGAGATGCTGCGGTTCTCCGAGGAGGTCGAGCTGGACAACGAGACCCGGGAGCGCAGCACTCCGGATCCGCAGCCCACGCAGGCGCCGCAGCCCACCCGAGAGCCCGACGAGGAGCCGTCGGAGGAGCCGAGCGACGAGCCGTCGGAGGAGCCCAGCGACGAGCCGTCCGAGGAGCCCAGCGACGAGCCGTCGGAGGAGACCGACGAGGAGCCGGAGGAGGAGCCCAGCGACGAGCCCAGCGATGAACCCTCGCCCGAGGACGCCGAGGAAGAGGAGCCCGCCCCGAGCGACGGCGGCCAGTAGCCGGGACAGCGCCCCCGGCGACCGGAGGGAGCGCGCCGTGGCTTCCACGAAGAAGACCACCATCCCGGCCCCGGTCGCCCGCCCCCACGGCGAGGTTCGGCAGCCCCAACGCCCTCACCGCGGCCTCGACCTGCGTCTTCAGCAGTAGGCAGGCGGCCAGGCCCGCGGTCGGGAGCGCCTGCGGCACCTGGACGTGCCGCTGTTGGACCAGGTCGCGTCGCAGCACCAGCACCAGCACCAGCACCAGCCCCCGGCCCGTGCGCAGCGCTCGTGCCCGGATCGTGCGGTTGCCGGGAAGGACACGGGCGCGGGCCCTCGACGGACGATGTCGCGAGGATCACGGGCTTGTGTGCCCCGACACCTGTCGCCGCGAATTACGTAAGGTTACCCTTGCCTAAGTCGTATCGGATGTCCCAGTTGTCCGCACCTCGCCGTCCCCCAGGAGTGCCATGAGTCCCGCCGCCCCTCGTCTCACCCGTCGTTCCTGGCTCGCCGGAGCGCTCGTGGCCCCCGTCGTGGCTCTCGCCGCGTGCAGCACGGAGGAGGAGCGTTCCGCCTCGGGCGGCTCCGACGCCGGAGGATCCGGAGAATTCGCGCCCGTGAGCCTCGAGCACGCGCTCGGCACCGCCGAGATCCCCGAGAAGCCGCAGCGCATCGTGACCCTCGGACAGGGATCCGCGGAGACAGCCATCGCGCTGGGCATCGTCCCCGTCGGCATCGAGGAGTACGCATGGGGCGCCGATCCGGAGACCGGCTACCTGCCGTGGATCCACGACGCCGTCACCGGGACCGGCGGTGATCTGCCCGAGCAGTTCACCGGGGGCACCGAGCTCGACGTCGAGGCGATCCTGGCACTGGAGCCCGACGTGATCCTCGCCCCCTGGTCCGGACTCACCCAGGAGCAGTTCGACATCCTCACCGACATCGCCCCCACCGTGGCGTACGCCGAGCAGCCCTGGGTCATCACCTGGGAGGAGCAGATCACCACGATCGGCGCGGCCCTCGGGGAGGACACGGCCGCCGCCGGACTGATCGACGAGATTCACGCGACCTTCGAGGAGTCGGCGCAGTCCGGATACAGCGATTACACCTTCTCCTTCATCTACAACTCCGGGCCGGGCACCCTCGGGGTCTTCTACCAGGACGAGCAGCGGGTGGCGATGGTCCGCGCGCTCGGTCTCACCGTCGATCCGGTCAACCAGGAGCTCGGCGAATGGGACGTGCCCGGCACCGACTCCGCGATGATCGGCCTGGAGAACGCGGACAAGCTCGCTGATTCCGACCTGATCTTCACGTTCTACTCCGACGAGGCGAACCGCGCGGAGACCGAGGACCAGGACCTCTACGCCTCGATCCCGGCAGTCGCCCACGGCGCGATCGTGGCACCGACCGACCAGGCCTTCGTCACCGGTTCCTCGATCATCAATCCGCTGACCGTCCCGTGGGCGCTGGAGCGGTACATCCCGCTGATCGATGAGGCCATTGCGAAGGTCCCCGCGGCCTGAGGTGAACACGGCGCCCACCGCACGTGCCGACCCGACCGACGAGCTGCCGGCCGGGCCGTCGGCCGTGTCTCGCGATGTGCCGGGGACCGGTGCTGCGGCTGCGACCGCGAAGTCCTCCGGACCTCGGTGTCCGGCGGAGGGTCGTTCGGCCGACAGGCGCCGCCTCCCGCCGTGGCTCGCACTCGTGCTGGTCACGGCCGTACTCGCCCTCGCCTGCCTCGCGAGCCTCTTCCTGGGGCCGCGCGAGACCGACCTCGCGGCAGTGTGGGAGGTGCTGCGCGGAGGCGGCCAGGAGCACCTGCGCCAGGTGGTCGCGGCCCGCGAGCCCCGCACCGTGCTGGGCGCGGCGGTGGGCGCGGCGCTGGCTGCGTCCGGGCTGATCATCCAGGGCGTGACCCGCAACCCGCTCGGCGAACCCGGACTGCTCGGGGTGACATCCGGGGCCTCCGCCGCCGTGGTCACCGCCACCGCCTTCCTCGGCTTCTTCGGGGGTGCCGCGACGGTATGGATCGCGCTGCCCGGCGCCCTGCTCGCCGTCGTGGTCGTCTACCTGCTGGGACGCCCCGCCGGCAGCCACTCCGTGGTGCCGCTGATCCTGTCCGGCGCGGTGATCTCCGCGGTGCTCTACGCCTACATCCAGGCCATGATCCTCACGCGTCCCGACGTCTTCGACTCCTACCGGCATTGGGTGGTGGGTTCCTTGGCGGGCGCCTCCTACAGCACGCTGAGCGCCGTGGCCCCGGCGCTGGTGATCGGGCTGGTGCTCGCGATCCTGGTCGCGCCGGGCCTGAACACGCTGGCCCTCGGCGACGACGTCGCCACCGCGCTCGGGGCCCCGGTGAGTCTGCTGCGAGCCACTGCGATCCTGGCCGCGACCCTCCTCGCGGCCGCTGCCACCGCCGCCGTCGGCCCGATCGCCTTCGTCGGCCTCGCCGTCCCGCACCTGGTGCGGGCTGTGGTGGGCAGCGATCACCGCTGGCAGCTGCCGATCGCGCTGCTGCTCGGGGCCGCCCTGCTGCTGGGCGCCGACGTGCTGGCCCGCGTGGTCGCCCGCCCGCAGGAGCTGATGGTCGGAGTGATCACCGCCTTCCTCGGGGCCCCGTTCCTGCTGTGGGCCGTGCGCCAGGGAAAGGTGACCTCGTGAGGGCCAACGCAGCTCCGCCCCCGGCCGTGCGCCCCGGGGCAGTGACCTCCCAGGGCCTCGCCCCACCGTCCGCGACCTCGCAGTCCCCGACCCTCCGGTCCCGGCCGACGCTCTCTGCGAGGTCCCGATTCCTGACCCTTGCCACCCTGCTGACCACGGCGGTCCTCGCCGGTGCGCTGGCGACCCTGGCCTGGGGAGACCTCGGTGTGAGCGTCACGGACCTGGTCGCCGCCGCCCAGGGCGAGGCCGGCACCAAGGTCATGTTCGTGCTCGAGCGTCTCCGCGGGCCCCGCCTGCTGGTCGGCATCGGCGCAGGAGCGGCGTTCGGACTGGCCGGGGCCCTGTTCCAGACCGTCACCCGCAACCCGCTGGGCAGTCCCGACGTGATCGGTCTCGGCGCCGGCGCGGGAGCCGGGGTGGCCCTGGCGACTCTGCTCGCCCCGGGACTCATCCCCGCCCCGGTCGGCGCGGTGCTCGGCGCCGCCGTCGCGATCGGCCTCGTGCACGTCTCGACCGGTCTGGGCTTCGCCTCACCCGCTCGCGTGATCATCACCGGCATCGGGGTCTCCGCCATGGCCCTGGCCCTGACCCAGTACGTGGTGGCGGTGGCCGTGCGCGACGCCTCCAGTCAGCTCGCCGGGTACCTCGTGGGCACCCTGAACTCCCGCAGCCTCGAGCAGGGCGCGCTGATCGGCATCGCCCTGCTGGTGCTGATTCCTGCGGTCGCGGCCCTCTCCCACGACCTGCGGATGATGGACCTCGGTGACCAGCTCGCCGACGCACTCGGCAGCAGTGCGATCCGTACCCGCACCTGGGCGATCCTGCTGTCCGCCCTGCTGGCGGCAGCAGGCGTCGCCGTCGCGGGCCCGATCGCCTTCGTAGCCCTCGCCGCCCCGCACATCGCGCGGCGGATGATCAGGATCCCAGGCCCCCACCTCGCACTGTCGGCCCTGGTGGGCGCGCTGATCATGGTGCTCGCCGACTTCACCGTCCAGCACGTGGGCCCGTTCGAGGACCTCCCCGTCGGCGTCATCACCGCCGGCGTGGGCGGCCTCTATCTGGGCTACCTGCTCCTGAGCGAATGGAAGAGGTCCGACGCATGAGCACACGATCCCTCGGCTCCGTCGACACCGCACGCGCTCTCGACACCGGGCCCCCGTCGGGTCCGGACCCGGAAGCCGGAGCCTCCTCCCTGCGCTTGGCGGGGGCGACCGTCGCCTACGGCGACAAGGTCGTCCTGGAGGAGCTCGATGTCGCGGTGCCGCAGGGAGTCTTCACCGCGGTGATCGGCCCCAACGGCTGCGGCAAGTCCACGATGCTGAGGACCCTCGCCCGCACGCTGCGACCGCGCGCCGGCACGGCCCTGCTCGACGGCAGGCCGCTCGGGCGCTGGCGATCGAAAGCGATCGCCCGACGCCTCGCTCTGCTGCCTCAGGATCCCGTGGTCCCGGAGGGCATCACCGTGGGGGCGCTGGTGGCCCGAGGCCGCCACCCGTATCACTCCCCGCTGCGGCAATGGCTGCCCGGGGACCAGGCTGCGGTCGCGCAGGCGATGGTCGCCACCGGCGTCGAGCAGCTCGCGGAGGATCCGGTCAGCGGGCTCTCCGGGGGGCAGCGCCAGCGGGTGTGGATCGCGATGATCCTGGCTCAGGACACCGAGTACGTCCTGCTCGACGAGCCGACCTCGTTCCTCGACGTCTCCCATCAGATCGAGGTGCTGCACCTGTGCCAGGACATGCGCGACCAGGGCCGTACCGTCCTGACGGTGCTCCACGACCTGAACCATGCCGCCCGGTACGCGGAGCATCTGATGGTGATGGACGAGGGACGGATCGTCGCTGCCGGAGATCCTGTCGAGGTACTGACCGAGCAGCTCGTCGCGGAGGTGTTCGGCCTTCCCGCCGAGATCGCCGCGGACCCGCAGAGCGGCACACCGATGGTCGTGCCCTTGCGTCGCGACTGACGCTCAGCCGGTGGTGATGTCCCGGTCGCCGCTCAGGCAGCGCCATCTCCGGAGCGCTTCGCCAGACCTCCCACCGATGTCAGGTCCTCCATCCTGACATGGGTGTGAGGTGCGAGTGCGGCGGTGAGCGGCCCAGCCCGTCACCCGTCGTCGACTCGTTGTCCCTGGAGGCGACATGCGATCATCGAGCATGGCCACGCGATGCGAACAGTGCGGGAACAGGATCCGAGGAAGGATCTACACCTCGGTGACCGGCAGGTACCTGTGCAGCCGGTGCGGAGCCCGCCTGCAGGGACGCACCGCGGGAGTGGTCGCGGGGGGCGGCGCCGCCGGCGGACGCAGCACCGGCGGCTGGTACGCCCGGGTCAGGAAGGCGATGGGTCGCTCGTCGAAGGGCTGAACACCCTGCGCCACCAGTCCAGGACCGCCTCGAAGCGTTCCACCCGGTGGCGGGGCTGCCCCGTGCGGGTGAGCTCGTGGTGCTCACCCGGGACGATCAGCATCTCGGCCGGGACGCCCTGGCGCACGAGCGCCGAGTAGTACCGCGTGCCCTGCTCGAGAGGGCAGCGCAGATCGTTCTCGGCATGGATCACGAAGGTCGGCGTGCGCACGCCGGCGATCGCTGCGAAGGCGCTCTGGCGGGCGATGTCCTCCGGGTCCGTCCCGATGTACTCGTCGCCGAAGTAGCTGCCGATGTCGCTGGTGCCCTGGAAGCTCATCGGGTCCAGGAATCCCCGCTCCACGATCGCCCCGCGGAAGCGGTGATCGTGCGCGATCGTCCACGCGGTGAGGTAGCCGCCGTAAGAGCCGCCCATGATGCCCAGGCGCTCCGGATCGAGGCGCTCGTCGGCCGCCAGGGCGCCCTCGAGCAGATCGATCACGTCCTCGAAATCCACCGTGCCGAACGCCCCGCGCAGCGCTCGAGCGTGGTCGCGGCCATAGCCTGCCGAGCCGCGCGGATTGCCGTAGACGACCGCATAGCCCTCGGCCACGAGCGTCTGCACCTCGTCGAACACGCTCACGCCGTACGCCGCGTGCGGGCCGCCGTGGATCATCAGGATCGTCGGGAACGGACCGGTCCCGTACGGGACCGCCGTCCAGCCATGGACCGGGTACCCGCTGCGGCCGGTGATCTCCAGCTCCCGGGGCCGTACGAGGCCGAGGGCGCGCAGGTCAGCGGCCGTGTCCACGAGTGTGCGCGACGGGCCGTCGTCGGCGGCCAGGATCAGGGCTCCTGCGGTGTCCGGGCGTGCGACGGCGGCGAGCACCGTGTCACCGGCGGCGGCGTACCCCTGCACCTCGATCTCTCCGTCCAGCACCGGACGCACCTCACCGTCCCGCGTGATGCGCAGCAGGTGGACGCGGCCGCGGCGGGGCGATCCCAGCAGCACGTCCTGCCCGATCGGCACGAGCCGGCCGCCGAGCTCGAGCGCCTCGGGATCGATGACGCGACGGGGGCCGTCCGCCTCCAGCAGCCACAGCGCGAGGTCCGGGGCGACGGAGTCCCGCCCGTTCCCGGGGCGGGAGGCGAGGAGTGCTGTGGTGCCGTCGCCGAGCAGAGCCATGTCGCCGATCCGGAACCCGTCCTCCCGTTCCAGCAGCACCGTCTCCTTGCCGCCGTCCAGCGGCAGGGAGATGAGTTCCGTGCGCAGGTCACGGAGTGATTCCTCGTACGCTTCTCGCACGGTGAGGATCGCGGAGCCATCCGCCGAGAAGACGATCGTGCTGTGCTCGGCGGGGGTGTCGGTGAGCTGACGGGCCTGGTGCGGCACGGCGGGGGTGGCTGTGAGCGCGGTGCTCGGGTGCGGGGCCAGCGGGTAGGCGGGCTCGGCGTCCACGGGCGCGGACCCCACGAGGAACACCTGGGTGGGGCGATCGGTCGAGAAGCCGACGCCGTCGGCGTGCCAGCGCAGCCCGGTGATGCGGCGCGGGGCCTCCGCAGCGGCGTCGAGACCAGCGACGCTGCCATAGCGGCCGGGCTCCGCGACCCGGGCGATGAATGCCAGGTGGGAGCCGTCCGGGGACCAGGCGACCTCGCCGACGCCGAGCAGCTGATCGGTGAGCTGGAGCGGCTCCCCGCCGCGGGCGTCGAGCAGGTGCAGCTGGGGCCGATCCCGGGCGTCGGGCCGCAGGAAGGCGATCGTGGTGCCATCGGGCGAGAGCTGCGGGGAGGTGTCCGCGATGCCCCGGGTCAGGCGCCGAGGGGGTGCCGCGCCGTCCGTGAGATCGATCCTCCAGAGCTGCCCGACGGCGCGGTTCGCGCGCACATCGGGCCGGGAGGAGGAGTACACCGCGAAGGAGCCGTCGGGGGCGAGTGACGGGCGGGAGAGCGAGGTCAGGAGCTCGATGTCGAGGGGCTGCACGCTGTCGAAGCTACCAGCGCGAATACCTGCCGGACCGGGGAACTCGGAACCTGCCGATCGCGACCGGAGAGCTCCGGGTTGTGATGCCGCGCGCACGTCGGCACCCACTCTGGCCCTCACCCTGGACGACAGGTAGTCTTGGCCGGTCCGTGACGTGCATCGCCGATGCCCGGAGCGGGCGGCATGAACCCTCCTGCCACGGAGAGACCGTGGCCGTAGAGACCACAGGAGGTGGGTACCAGAACATGCGTAAGTACGAAATGGTCGTCATCCTCGACCCGTCCGTCGACGAACGGACCATCACCACAACTTTCGAGAAGCTCGTCCAGGTCATCCCGACCGAGGGCGGCACCATCGACAACGTCGACGTCTGGGGCAAGCGCAAGTTCGCCTTCGAGATCGACAAGAAGTCCGAGGGCATCTACATCGTCCTGAACTTCACCGCGAAGTCGTCGACCTCGCAGGAGCTGGATCGCCAGCTCGGGCTCAACGAGTCCGTCATGCGCACCAAGGTCATGCGTCTCGACGCTGCGTGACCTGCGCTCACTGACCCCCGCACCACACCTACCGATCCCGGAGCAGAGGAGCACCCATGGCGAATGACACCGTCATCACGGTGAACGGCAACCTCACCGCTGATCCCGAGCTGCGTTTCACGCAGTCCGGCATCGCGGTCGCGTCGTTCACCATCGCGTCCACCCCCCGCACCTTCGACCGTCAGGCGAATGAGTGGAAGGACGGCGAGGCTCTGTTCCTGCGCTGCTCCATCTGGCGCGACGCCGCGGAGAACGTGGCCGAGTCGCTCGAGAAGGGCTCCCGCGTGCTTGCGCAGGGACGTCTCAAGCAGCGCTCCTTCACCGACCGTGAGGGCAACAACCGTACGAGCATCGAGCTGGACGTCGACGAGATCGGCCCCTCCCTCCGCTACGCCACCGCGAAGGCCACCAAGGTCCAGCGCGGCGGCGGCGGTGGTGGCGGCCGTGGCGGCCAGGGCGGTTTCGGCGGTGGTGCCCCGCAGGGCGGTGGCCAGGGCGGCTTCGGTGGTGGTGCACCTCAGGGCGGTCAGGGCGGTTACAACAACGCGCCGCAGGGCGCCCCCGCTGCCGACCCCTGGGCCGGCGGCGGGAACCAGGGCGGGTACGACGACCCTCCCTTCTGATCGTGAGGGCGGGCGCCGCACCGCTGTGAGGCCGTCCGCACCGATCACCGCATTTCCCTGAATTCATTCCATCCCGGGTGCATGCCCGGGCTCCCCTCAGAAAGAAGGAGCACCACGATGGCCAAGCCTCCACTTCGTCCCCCGAAGAAGAAGCAGAACCCGCTGAAGGCCGCGGGAGTCGAGACCGTCGACTACAAGGACGCCGCGCTGCTGCGCAAGTTCGTCTCCGACCGCGGAAAGATCCGTGCGCGTCGGGTCACCGGCGTCACCGTCCAGGAACAGCGCAAGATCGCGAAGGCCGTGAAGAACGCCCGCGAGATCGCCCTCCTGCCGTACTCGACTTCCGGTCGCTGAGCGAGGAAGGGAAGCATATGACCAGCAAACTCATCCTCACCAACGAGGTCTCGGGCCTCGGCGCAGCCGGTGACGTCATCGACGTCAGGGACGGCTACGCTCGCAACTTCCTCCTGCCCCGTGGTCTCGCGACCCCGTGGACCAAGGGTGGTCAGCGTCAGCTCGACCAGATCCGCGCTGCCCGTGGCAAGCGTGCCATCGCCAGCATCGAGGAGGCCCAGTCCCTCAAGGCGACCCTCGAGTCCAAGCCCGTCGTCATCGCGGAGCGCGCCGGCGAGAACGGCCGTCTCTTCGGTGCCGTGGCCTCCAAGGAGATCGCCGCCGGTGTCAAGGCGACCTTCGACAAGGACATCGACCGTCGCACCGTCGAGTTCCCGGCCCCGATCCGTGGGCTCGGCGAGCACAGGGCGACCGCACGTCTGCACGAGGACATCTTCGCGAACCTCGTCGTGCAGGTCGTCGCCGCCAAGGGCGCCGTCAAGGCCTGATCGACGTACTGCGAGGTACGAGCGGTAGGAGATCAGGCAGTTCAATTGGGCCTGATCGACGTGCTGCGAGGTACGAGCGGTAGGAGATCAGGCAGTTCAGTTGGGCCTGATCGACGCGCTCCCGCGTAGGGAGTACGAGCGGTAGGAGATCAGGCAGTTCGATGAGGCCTGATCGCCCGATCCGCCCGAAGCCCCCGCACCGACCTGTCGGTGCGGGGGCTTCGTCGTGCGTGGGATATCGTCGGGGAATGTTCGGACGTGCAGCTCAGCAGCGCAAGCAGATCGAGCTCCTCGAGGCGCGCGTGCGCCGGTTGGACGGTCTCGTGGACCGGCTCGCGGCGCGTGGAGGCGTGGATGAAGAGGAGCTCCTCGAACTGCGAGGGCAGGCCGGCTCAGACATCCCCGAGCCCTGCCGGTCCCTCGTCGCCGAGGGCAGGTACATCGAGGCGATCAAGGTGTACCGCGAGTTCACCGGCGCTGGCCTGAAGGAGGCGAAGGACGCGATCGACCGGTTCCGGGATCGCGGAATCTGACGCATCGCGATCGCCGGGCTACCCTCGTGCGGTGACCACTCGATCCCCAGAACCCGAAACCGTCCCGAGCGCCGACGGCCAGCACGTCGGCCCCGGGCACGGCTCCGACGGCCATCTCGCCCGGTCCCTCGGCCACGGTCAGATGGCCATGATCGCCATGGGCTCCGCGCTCGGCACCGGGCTGTTCCTCGGCTCCGGAGAAGCGATCGGCATTGCCGGCCCCGCTGTGATCATCTCCTTCGCGATCGGCTCCCTGCTCGCCGCGAGCGTCGCCCTGGCGATGGGTGAGATGGCCTCGCGTCATCCCGTGCGCGGCGGCTTCGGCACCCTTGCGGCGCGCTACCTGTCCCCGTTCTGGGGCTACCTCTCGCGCTGGCTGTACTGGATCGTCACGGTCTGCGTGACGGGCGCCGAGCTGGTGGCCTGTGCCGCCTACCTCGCCTACTGGGTCCCGGCGATCCCGATCTGGGCCGGCATCCTCCTGTTCGCCGCGGTGATCATCGCGATCAACATGGCCAGTGTGGGCTCCTTCGGCACCATCGAGTTCTTCCTGTCCTCGATCAAGGTGATCGCGGTCGTGGTGTTCATCCTGGTCGGTGCGGTGCTGGTGTTCTTCGGCATGCCCGGGCAGCCCGCCGCCGGGTTCGTCGAGCTCACGGCCGACGGTGGCTTCGCCCCGATGGGCTGGACGTCCGTGTGGGTCGCGCTGTCGGTGGTCATGTTCTCCTTCGGCGGCATCGAGCTGCTCTCCATCACGGCGGCGGAGGCCAAGGATCCGGCGCGATCGATCCGCACCGCGGCCCGCACCACCGTGGTGCGCCTGGCGTTCTTCTACGTGCTCTGCATCGGCATCGTGGTGTGCCTGGTCCCGTGGCAGCAGGCCACCGGCACTGGTGAGGACGTCGCGACCTCCCCCTTCGTCATGGTCTTCGACCGCATCGGGATCCCCGGCGCCGCGCACATCACCAACCTGCTGGTGCTGATCGCCGCGCTGTCGGCGGCCAATGCGAACCTCTACGCGGGCAGCCGCATGCTGCACTCCCTGGCCTCGGACGGCCTCGCCCCGCGCATCGCCGCGTTCACCACCGCGCGCAAGGTGCCCATCGTCGGCATCGCCTGCAGCTCCTTGGGCATCCTGGGGGCCGGAGTCCTCGCCTTCAGCGGGGTGGGCGGGGTGTTCGGCTACATGATGAGCCTGGTCGTGTTCGCCGTGATCATGGTGTGGGCGCTCATCTTGATCACCTACATCCGCTTCCGACGGGCCGGGATCGCAGGCGCCAGCTTCCGGATGCCCGGCGGGATCATCACCGCGGGCGCCGGGCTGGTCGGCCTGTTCGCGGTGTTCGCCACCGTGGCCGTACGGCCCAGCATGCAGGTCGCGGCGATGGTCGGAATTCCCGCGGTGCTGATCGCGATCGCGATGTACGTCGCGGTGGCGCGGCGCCGGGTCGATCTCGCCGACATCGAGGACGCCTTCCAGGAGGCCGACAGCATGCGTTGATCCGCCCCGGACGTGGCGTTCGTTACTGTGTCGGGAAGTGGTTTTGGCTGGGGGTTCTGCGGGGGTAACCTAAGGGAACCTTCGGCCTCGGCGCTTCGTGACCCGGTGCCGGAGATATGCGCGAGTGGCGGAATTGGTAGACGCGCACGGTTCAGGTCCGTGTGCTCGAAAGGGCGTGGGGGTTCAAGTCCCCCCTCGCGCACCGCAGAAGATCCCCTGTGACCAGCAGAAATGTTGGCACAGGGGATTTTTCGTCTCCGGCCGGAGGCGAATGCCTCCGCGCGCACAACTGCGCATGGGAGATGCACGAGGGATCAGGCTCCGGGCGCGGTGAGCAGAAGCTCGACGTTGCGGTCCTTGTCCTGGCCCTCCTGCGTGGGATCGGCGTGGATGTCGTTGAAGGACAGCTCCCGGTACAGGCTCGCCAGGGAGCTTCCCTGATATGGGGCCTTCGCCTCGATCAGTGTGCTGAGCAGGGAGATCGTGCCGTCGTGGTTGTCGACCACCTCGAGCACCCGCGCCTGCTGCGGGAAGTCCACGTGCGAGGCGGTGTTGATCGTCCAGTAGCGACGCTCCGGGATCCGGTGCTGGTGCACCTCGACCTGGTTCGTATGGGTGTGGCCGTTGACCCAGGCCAGCACGTTCGGGAAGCGACCCAACAGGTTCGCGACATCCCAGCCGGCATGGCGCAGCTCCCCGTTGCCCGGTTCGAGGAGCAGATTGTTCATGGTCTCCGGGGTGTGGTGACTGAAGATGATGAAGTAGGTGTCTTCGACCAGCGACGTCTGCAGCCGGCCCAGCCCGTCGTAGCGGCGGCTCGAACCCTTCTCGAGCTGGTGCTCCAGCCACCGGTACTGGGCATGGCCCAGGGAACCTTCGGTGAATCCGGCGCGGTTGGTGGAGTCCAGGGCCACCCCCACCACGCCCGGAGCGATCTCGAACGTGTAGTAGCCCGTGCCCTTGTCGACGTTGTCCTCGGTAAAGCCGTGCCCGGCAGACCCCGCCCGGGGGGTCTGCGCGAGGTGGGCCCGGATGTAGTCCTCGCCAGTGAACGGGGCGCGGAGCTCGTCCGCGGTGACCTGGTAGTCCTGGGTGGGGGCCAGGGCTGCCGTGATCTCGGGCCGCGAGGCGCTCTGGCTCATCGTGGAGCTCGCGGCTGTACTCACCTGGCTCTCCAGCTGGCGATTCGCGCTGGGATCGGCGAACCCCGTGAACTTCCATGTGCCGGTGTACATGTCCCGCAGGACCTGCCAGTCCGAGGGCAAGGTCCCGGAGATCGAATCGTCGTGATTGCCGAACACGCTGTACCAGCGGTACTCCAGTCCCGGGCTGTGGTGGGTGGCCATCGCTCGGTCCAGCAGGTCCGGCAGCCGGGGGAAGCCGGCGTCCGTGTACCGGTCCTGGATCTCGCCGTCGGGGTGCCAGTAGTGGGTGGAACCGCCGGTCTGCACTCCTTCCCAGAGGTTCGGGGCCCCGGTGTTCGCGGTGATGTCCCCACCGTTCATGACGGCCAGGAACCAGTCCAGCTCGACGTGCTCGTGGTTGTCGGTGTTGTCCCCGGTGGTGACCACGCAGTCCAGCTCGCGCCCGGTGTGCGGCCCGTTCTTCAGCTCATTGACCCTCTCCACCAGGGAGGCCGCGCCCTGCGTGGTCAGCGACTCCTGCGGGCGGAAGGCGGAGCCGGTGATGTCGTGCAGGAACTCGAAGCGCATGGGCGACTGGGCGTCGAGCACGTGGAGGTCGGTGAACTGGACGAACGAGGCCAGCGCTTCGCGGGTGTCGGCGCGGGAGGCTTTCGGCGCCGTGTCGAGGGCATCCTCGCGGACCTGAAAGGCATACCCGGGCCCGGCGACGAGCCGGCGGTAGGAGCCCTCCTCGCCGGTTTCGGGAACAGCGACCTCGGCCAGCGTGGTGCCGGTCGGGTCCATCCCGGCGTCCTCGGCGAACGCCCGCTGAGCAGGGGCGGCGGCAAGGGTGGTCCCCGCGAGGGTCGCGGCGGACCCTGCCAGGAGGGAACGACGGGTCAGAGGGTGCTGGTGCTCACGGGACATGGTGCGCAGTCCAGCACCACGCGGTGTCGTGAATATGACGGACAGTTGAGCACGACGTGACCTCGCACCGCCGCCTGGTCGATGAGGTGCGCCCCACGAGGCATCATGGCCTCATGAGCAACGACGCCCACTCCACGGATTTCACCCTCGTCGGCCACGCCGGCGCCCTCGTCGGCCGCGCCTGGACCGACGCAGACCCGCACTGGGTCGCGGTGCTCGCCCACGGGTACGGCGAGCACGTCGGCCGGTACGATTGGGTCGCCTCCAGGCTGAACGACGCCGGCGCCGCGGTCTACGCCGCTGATCATCTCGGCCACGGCCGCAGCGATGGGCAGAGGGTGCTGATCAGCGACTTCGAGCCGGTGGTGGAGGATCTCGATCTCGTGGTCCAGCACGCCGGCGGCCGGCATCCTGGCCTGCCGATCGTGCTGGTCGGCCACTCCATGGGCGGGATGATCGCCGCGCGCTACACGCAGCTCCACGCCGATCGGCTGGTTGCGACAGTGCTGTCCGGGCCGGTGCTCGGCTCGTGGATCACGGTGGACACTCTGCTCGCGCTCGAGGAGATCCCGTCCACCCCGATCGACCCCGAGACCCTCTCACGCGATGCGGCCGTGGGCGCCGCCTATGCGGCGGACGAGCTGGTGTGGCACGGGGACTTCGCGCGCCCCACCCTCGAGGGGATCCAGGAGGAGCTGCGGACGATCAGCGCGCACGGCAGCATCGGCGACCATCCGCTGCTGTACCTCCACGGCGAGGACGATCGACTCGTCCCGCTGCCGGCGAGCTGGGAGGGGCTGCGGATCCTCCAGGGCAGCGCGACCTCCACGAAAACCTATCCCGGCGCGCGGCACGAGATCTTCCAGGAGACCAATCGCGGCGACGTGCTCGACGACGTGATCGCCTTCGTGGAGGGCGTGCTCGGCGCCCGGAGCTGACAGTGCGGAGCCGCTGGCCGTGGTGCTCGGCTCTCAGGCCGCCGAGGTGCGGCGCAGCCGCACATTGACGAACTCGCCCATTCCCCAGCGACCGAGCTCGCGGCCGAAGCCCGAACGCTTCACGCCGCCGAAGGGAAGACCGGGAAGCGTCGTCCCATGCTCGTTGACGTAGGCCATCCCGACGTCCAGGCGATCGGCGACCTCCTGGGCGCGCCCGAGATCCGTGCCCCAGACCGAGCCGCTCAGTCCGAAGTCGACGTCGTTGGCGAGCTCGACGGCCTGATCGACCGAGTCGACGCCGTAGATCACCGCGACCGGACCGAAGATCTCCTCGGCGTAGGCGTCCATGTCCGGGGTGACCCCGGTCAGCACGGCGGGCTGCAGGAAGGCCCCGTCGCGCTCGAGCGCCTCACCGCCGACATGCAGGGTCGCGCCCTGCTCGACGGCGCGCGCCACCTGCTCGGCGACTCCGTCGCGGGCGCCGATCGAGGACAGCGGCCCCACAGTGACGCTCTCGTCGAGCGGGTCACCGACGGTCGCGCCCTCGAAGACCTCGACGACGGCCGCGACGAACTCGTCCAGCCGGGCGTTCGGCACGATCATGCGCTTGGGGGAGTTGCAGGCCTGGCCCGCATTGGAGAGCCTGGCGGTGGCGACGGTCCGGGCGACCTGCTCGAGGTCGGCGTCCTCGAGCACGATCAGCGGATCGGAGCCACCGAGCTCCAGCACCGACTTCTTCAGGTGCTTGCCGGCGTTCTCGGCGACGGCGGCGCCGGCCCTCTCACTGCCGGTGAGCGAGACCCCGCGCACCCTCGGATCGGCGATCATCTCGGCGATCTGGTCGTGGGAGGCGAAGACATTGAGGTAGGCGTCCGCCGGAACGCCGGCTTCGTGGAGGATCTCGGCCATGACGCCGGCGGAGGCGGCGCAGATCTCCGCGTGCTTCAGGATGATCGTGTTGCCCGCCATCAGATTGGGGGCGACGAAGCGTGCGACCTGGTAGTACGGGTAGTTCCAGGGCATCACCCCGACCAGCGGGCCGATCGGTGCGGTCTGCACGAGTGATTCCTCGGCTCCCTGGGGGTCCAGCTGCTCGTCCTGCAGCAGTTCCGGGCCGTGCGTGGCGTACCAGCGATAGATCGAGCCGGCCAGCTCGGCCTCCCCGATCGCCTGCTTCAGGGGTTTGCCCATCTCGGTGGCGATCAGCCGTCCCAGCTCGTCGGCGCGAGCGTCATAGGCGTCGGCCACCTGCATCAGGATCGTTGCGCGGTCGTCGACGGACGTGGCGCGCCACTCCGGGAAGGCGGCATGGGTCCGGTCGAGCACGTCCTTCACGCCCGCGTCGTCCAACGTGGTGAATTCCTTGTCGGTTCGTCCCGTGGTCGGGTTGGTCGTGGTGTATCCAGCCATCTCCCCACCATCCCGCCGACGCCCGGACCTGTAAAGGTGAAACGAACGATCGGTCGCTCCGGCGGAGTGCGGGCGACGAGCCGGTGCGAGATCCGGGCCACCGTGCTCAGATGAACTCGAGCGGCTCGAAGTCGTCGATGGGGTCGCTCCTCGGGCTGAGGGCGCCGACCGAGAGCCGAGACGCCGAGCGTGGCCGTCTACGCTAAGGCCATGGATACAGGGGCTCGAATCGTTCCGTCGCCGACGCAGTCGGGGGCATCGACGCGGGCTGCCTTCGAGTACCAGGACAAGTGCGTCGCGCTCACGATCCTCGATCGACTCCTTAGCGACTCCGTGCAGTCCGTGCTCATCGAATACGCGACGGATCTAGTGGTGATTCCTGGTAACGGGTCCCCGGAGATCGTGTCGATCAAGAACCGGAGCGCCCATCACAGCGCCTCGACCGGATGGACTCCGTCGGCGCTGAAGAAGGACGCTGTACTCCTGGAGCTCTACCGGTACTGGTGTGCCTGTGACCGGGCTGTGACGGCGACCGTGTTCTCTCCTGCTGGGTTGCAAGGGGATGCGAACGCTCTGCGCCGCCACCATCACGACCCGCAGAGCCGCCACGCCGTGGAGGAGATGCTCATCGATCACGGAGTCCCGCGTGACGACGTCGTGGAGTTCGCGCGGGCCCTGACATGGCCAGAGGAATCACTTCCGGCTGCTGCGCATATCGACGACGTGATCATGATGCGCCTTGTAGCCCTTCTTGAGCGTCATGGGAGATCACAGGAGTCCTCGAAAGCCGCCTTCTCCCTCTTGTGCGAGACCATCGCGCGAAAAAGCACGGAGCCGCCGAATCCGCAGCGGCACCATGCAACGGTGGCGGCGCGGATCCGTGATGCTCCGCGAGACCTGCGTGGACGCCGAGAGGTCGCTTCTACCGATGCCCTGTCGCTGATCCTCGGTGCCGCGGACTCTGTACCGGCACTCGGTCGGAGCCGCCTTCCATCACCAGATCCTGACCACGTAGCACGACCTGCGCGGAACGCCGAGATCGCCGCCGCGTTGGCGCCCGGCTCCGACGGCTTGCGTCGCGTCGTCGTGGTGGCCGGCCCGACAGGCTCCGGGAAGTCCGTGCTCGTGGTGGAGCACGCCCGAAGCGTGCCCGAGGGGACTGACGTGTTCCTCCTAGACGGGACCAGCAGAGCCGCGCTGAATCAGTCGTTGCGCAATGATCTGCCCGGGATCAAACTTCATGAGCTCGCACTACAGCCTCACGCGATGGTGATCATCGACGGAGTCACGGATCCAGCGGAGATCGAGGACCTTCTGCCGCGTCGTAGCCACGCGGCGTTCCTGGTGACCAGCACGCGGAGCGACTTCGACACGCGCGTGAGGCAGGTGAAGGTGCAGGGATTCACGCGTGAGGAGTCCATCTCCTATCTGCGTGGGATCTGGTCGGGCCTGGGGGAGCAGGATGCCTGGCAGCTGGCGGAGGAGCTGGAGGATAGTCCGCTGGGTCTTACGCAGGCCGCCTCGACTGCGCAGTCGATGGGCCTCTCGCCTCCGGCGTACCTTGAGCAGCATCGCGCGGCACCCCATCGCTTCCTCTCCCTCGGCCGGGTGCGCGATCATCCTGTGTCCTTGTGCGCGGCGATCGCACTCGCAAGGGAACAGCTCGCCGTGGAACACCCGGATGCCGCCGCGCTCCTGGACGTGCTCGGGGTGGTAGGTCCCACTGCAGTGAGTGCCCAGTGGCTGCGTCTTCCGACTCTCATCTTCTTGCCCGGTGAGATCACTTTCGATCCGGTCAGCGTGGAGGCTCATCCACGTGCCGAGGAGATATCCGAGATGCTGCGGGACGACCCGCGACGCCTGACAGCCCTTTACGAGCTGAGCAGGCGGCATCTCATCAGCGCGGTCGACGGCTCGTACAGGATCCACGCCGCGGTCGCTGATGTCGCCGTCGGGGAGATCGATCATCTCCGACCGCTGTTCGAGGTCGGCTTCGGATTCCTGGCTGAACACCTCACCCCACTACCCGAACAGGAACGGGTGCCCGTTCCCATGGAGATGAGCACTCCGATCGCCTTGAGGCTGATCACACTTGCTTCTCACCACGGCATCATGGGCCCTGGCCTGCTTGCTGCCGCGCTCACCTTCGGGGAATGGATCTCGTTGATCGATGCCGAACGGGGAGTGGAGATCACAGGCATCGGCCGGGAGTGGATCCGGCGACTTACAGATGCGGAACAGATCGACCCACACTCGCTCCTCCTGGCTGAGAAGAGGTACGCAGTCGCGATCGCGCAGTCCGGTCGGCAGAAGGACGCGTTCGCTCTCCTGGACGGGATGTTGCACAGTGTCGCGGAGCGGCCTCGCGATGAGGACCTCGGCGTCAAGCGTCTCCTGGTCGATGCATCCACGCGGTTCGTGGAGATTGCCATGGATCTCGGAGTGGAGGAGCTCAGGAGGAGCATCCGCGTTGTGGAAGCGCTGAATCGTGCGTGGGGCGGTGATGAGCAGTTGCAACTCACCCTCGACATTGCCGAACTCACGCGTGCTTACAAGACCGGTGACCTCGAGGCGATGCTCGACCTCTTGGAACCGACGATGCAGAGCGCACACCGGCTTGGCAGGGAAGAGCACCGTATCGCGGTTTTCGGCGTCCACCTCGCCCGCTTCGTGCCGCACGTTGACCCGATCTACTGGGGGACCGAGCTCGCCAGGCAGGCGCAAACGATCCAGGAAGAGCAGCCGTACGCGGCGCACGCGCTTATGTTGGACGCGGCGGAATCCCTGCTCAACGGCGAGGACATCGAGGCCGCCGCGGATCTCCTCCATGACGCTGAAGTGCTCATCGGGAAGCTGGTCGTCCCTCCCCACCTGCTTGGCAAGCGCCTTGGGATTCGCGGACGCCTGGGCTTCGTCCGTGTGTCACGAAACTCCGCGGTGCGGTGCGACGAGCTGATTGCTGTTCGCGATGACCTGCATCGAGCACTGGAGGCGCTGGCAGACAATGGTGACGCGTTGAGCCCGCACCTCGCTTCAATACTCGTGCATCTGGCACAGATCGAGATGATGCGCGGGCAACTCGACAACGCGGTCCATCACGCGGAACATGCACTGGAAGTCGATCTGCAGCGGTTCCATCCAGATCATCCTGAAGTCCGATGGGACGAGGATCTTCTTAACGAGCTACTTCGTCTGAAAGCACACCAGTCTGGCCCGTGAGCCCCAGGGTGCGAATCAACGAGAATTCTCGCGACGTCGTGCTCCAGGTGCCTGCGGGCCGACGCCGTGCTCAGATGAACTCGAGCGGATCGAAATCGTCGATGTCGATGATCCGCACACGCGGCAGGCGACTGGTGAAGGCTGCGACGTCGTACTCGAGATCGTGGAACTCGATCCCCGGGATCTCCTGCAGATCCGTGGCCATGAACTCGCGGAAGCCGATGAGGGCCGTGCGGCGTTCCGGGGTCGCGGCCAGGTCCGTCATCTGCGGCGCGAAGTCGCGGTCGTGGCTGACCAGCATCACGTCTGCCGCGCGGGACTGCAGCGCCTCGGCGGTGCGCTGGATGGCGATGTCGACGACCTTGCCCTCGCCGCGCAGCGGGACGGCCTTGTACCCGAGCGCGATCAGCGCCTGCACGAACCCCGAGGGGAGGCTGTCCCCGACGGCCAGGAAGAACAGACCCTTGACGGGCTGGTCCCACGTGACCTCGGCGTGGTGGAGCAGCTTGTTCCACCGGGGGCGCTCCTCAGGCTGAGGGCGCCGACCGAGAACCGAGATGCCGAGCGTGGCGTCGATGTTCTCGCCGTCCACCAGGAGGTACGTGGTGCGTTCTGTCATGGCTCGACCTTACGCGCTCGCGTGCCGCGCCACGCGCACCGCGGGTGCGCGGGCAGGCATCATCGACCATCACCGGCCCGGGAGAGCGGCCCCGAGCCCCTCGAGCCACGCCTCGTGTCGCGGACCGGCGACCGCGGGGCAGGGCCTGCAGAGGCCCTGCCCCGGACAGGACTCTCAGATCGCCTCGACCTTCCCGGTCACCCCGTGCGGGTCGATGACGTACTTCTTCGCGATGCCGGCGTCGAACTGGGCGTACCCCTTCGGGGCGTCGTCCAGGGAGATCGCCGTCGCATGGACGGCCTCGGCGATATGGACCTTGTCGTGCAGGATCGCCTCCATGAGTTGGCGGTGGTAGCTCATCACGGGGCACTGGCCGGTGGTGAAGGACAGCGCCTTCGCCCAGCCCAGGCCGAGGCGCAGGGAGAGCGAACCCTTCTGGGCCGCCTCGTCGACGCCGCCCGGGTCGCCGGTCACGTACAGGCCGGGAATGCCGAGGGCGCCACCGGCCCGAGTCACGTCCATCAGGGTGTTCAGCACGGTCGCGGGGGCCTCCTGCGCATCCTTGCCATGGCCGCGTGCTTCGAAGCCGACGGCATCGACTCCGGCGTCGACCTCCTCGCGCCCGAGGATGCGGGCGATCCCTTCGCGCGGGTCCTCCTGGGAGACGTCGATGGTCTCGCATCCGAATGCCGCGGCGTTGGCGAGTCGCTCGGCGTTCATATCGGCCACGATCACGACCGCGGCACCCAGGAGCTGGGCGCCGACGGCTGCGGCGGTGCCGACGGGACCGGCACCGGCGATGTACACCGAGGAGCCCGGCCCCACCCCCGCCGTGACGGCGCCGTGGAATCCGGTGGGGAAGATGTCCGAGAGCATGGTCAGGTCGAGGATCTTCTCCATCGCCTGGTCCTTGTCGGGGAACCGCAGCAGGTTCCAGTCCGCGTAGGGGACCAGCACGTACTCGGACTGGCCGCCGACCCAGCCGCCCATGTCGACGTACCCGTAGGCGCTGCCGGGGCGGTCGGGATTCACGTTCAAGCAGATCTCGGTGCGGCGCGTCTTGCACATGACGCAGCGGCCGCAGGAGATGTTGAAGGGCACCGAGACGAGGTCGCCCTTCTTGATGAACTCGACGCCGGGCCCGGTCTCGATGACCTCGCCGGTGATCTCGTGCCCGAGGACCAGGCCCTCGGGAGCAGTGGTGCGTCCGCGCACCATGTGCTGGTCGGAACCGCAGATGTTCGTGGTGACCACCTTGAGGATCGCTGCATGCGGGAGCTTCCGGCCGACGTTGTCCGGGTTCACCCCCGGCCCGTCCTGCAGCTCGTAGGTGGGGTAGTCGATGTCGATGACGCTGACTTTCCCGGTTCCCTGGTACGCGATGGCGCGGTTGGTCGACATGGGGAGGCCTCCTTGCCTCTTCAAGCGGCGTTCCCCGGGTCAGCTGGCCCGGGCGCGATCCGCCGAACCCCCAGCCTTCGTGACGTACGTCACGAAGTCAACCGCTGCTGCGACCGCGGCGACTTCGGCGCGGGAAGGCATCGCCCCCACGCCGTGCATGTCCGAGACGGCCCCCGCCGCTTCGCTTGCTGACCAGGCATGCAGCCAGGGCGCCCGCGGTACCCCGCGGGCGCCCTGCGCGATCGCTCAGACCAGCGAGATCTCCCGGCCGGTCTCTGCGGATTCATAGATCGCCTCGAGGATCCGCACGATCTCCACGCCGTGCCATGCCGGGGCGATGGTCTCGGCCCGGCCCAGCCCGGAATCCACGAAGTTCTGGATCTCGTTGGCGAAGCCGACGCCGAACTCGAAGGAGCGCGACGCGATCTGCGGCTCGATGTTCACCACCGAATCGTGCATCTCGGTGGCGATGTGCAGAGCCGGCTCGAGCTCCGCGCCGCCCTTGTCCCCGTAGACCGAGACGTCGATGGAGTCCTGCGTGGCGTGCAGGGAGTAGGAGCAGTCCAGCAGCAGCGACGCACCGTTCTCGAAACGGATCACCGCATTGGCCATGTCCTCGACACTGTTCTTGTCCGGGTCGTAGTCGGCGACCTGGTAGCGGGGCATCGTCGTGATGTTGGCGCGGTTGCCGAGCCGGTCGTAGGTGTTGCCGCTGACGGAGACCACCTTGGGGCTGCCCATGAGGTACCAGCACAGGTCCAGGACGTGGATGCCGATGTCCAGCAGCGGGCCGCCCCCGGCGATCTCCTTGTCCGCGAACCAGCCGCCGGGGTTGCCCATCCGGCGGATGCAGCTGGCCTTGGCGTAGTAGATCTCGCCCAGTTCATCGGCGTCGATGAAGGACTTCAGCACCTGGCAGTTGGGGGAGTGGCGACGCACGAACCCGACCTGCACCACCCGGTCGCTCTTCTCGACGGCCTTCTGGATCTCGAGCGCCTCCTCGAGCGTGCGCGCGATGGGCTTCTCCACCAGCACATGCTTTCCGGCCTCGATCGCGGCGATCGCCCAGTTGGCGTGGGAGTTGTTCCAGGTGCAGATGCTCACGGCGTCGACCTCGTCGTCCGCGAGCAGCTCGTGAGGGTCGGCATAGGCGCGCCGTGCGCCGTACTGATCGGCCACGGACTGCGCGCGCTCGAGGTTCATGTCGGCGACGGCGATCAGCTCGACGTCGGCATTCTCGGAGTACGCGGTGAGGTGGGACTGGGCGATGCTGCCGGCGCCGATGACGCCTACGCGGAACTTCGTCATGAGGGAGGTCTTCCTTCTGGCCACGAGGCCGATGGGGATTCTGGTGGATCGGGCAGAACTGCGAGGTCAGGCGTTCTCGAGCAGGCGCTTGGCGTTAGCGAGGCCGCGTTCGCAGCCCAGCAGGCAGTCCTCCCAGCCCTCGAACTCGATGGAGGCGTAGCCGGTGTAGCCGGAAGCCTTGATGGCACGGGCCACGGCCGGCAGGTCGATGTCGCCGTTGCCGACGACCGCGCCGCGCAGGTGCTTGCCGCCGCGGCTGCGGAACCAGCCCTCGCCCGGCGCGGCGTCGGCCGGACGGATGTAGAAGTCCTTGAAGTGGACGACCATCGCGTACGGCAGGTTCTGGGCGACGGAGACCTCCGGCGCCTCGTCCACGCACACGAAGTTGCCGATATCCAGCGTGGTGCGGAAGTTCGGCTCGTCGACGCCGTGGATGACCCGCCGTACACGGTCCGCGGCCTGCACGAAGAAGCCGTGGTTCTCGAGGCTCGTGGTGATGCCCTTGGTCGCGGCGTACTGCGCGATCTCCTTGCTGGCGGCGACGATCGAGGGCAGGGCCTGCTCGAACAACGGGGTGTCGTCCCCCTCGAGGCCGGAGTGGGCGACGACATCGTGGCGGATCTGATCGATGCCCAGGGACTCGGCCAGGTCCACGTAGGCCTTGACGCGGCTGACCTGCGCGGCGAGCTCCTCGGCGTCATCGGTGAAGAAATTCGCGCCGATCGCGAGCGTGGACAGCGGCACCCCGGCCTTCTCCGACGCGGCGCGGATCTCCTCGATGTAGGCCGGATCGGAGTTGATGTTCGGGATCGCGCTGTCGGCGTCGTCCCCGAGGGAGGCGAGTTCGAGGTGCTCGCCCTCGCTCGCAGCGACCCATTCGATCACCTCGGGCAGGGTCATCTCTGCGGTGGAGAGCTTGGAGTGGAAGCTGTAGGAGCTGAAACCGAGGGTGATGCCTGTCGTCATGAGTTCGTCCTTCGAGGGGTCGGGATCGGCAGTGAGTACTGGGGCCGGGTGCGGTGCGTCGGTGGTCGATGCGGTGGTCTCAACGGGAGGCGGCGGCGGATTCCGTCAGATCAGGGGGGTCGGCGTGGGTGAGGAAGGTGGGCCAGGGGGCCGGGACGTCGGGAACTCCGGTGATCGGGCTCGAGCCATGCTCGAACGCGCTGCCCAGCGCGCCGACGAGGGACCCGTCGGTGGTCAGGCGTGCGGCGACCAGCGGGGGTCGTTCGGGGGTCATGAGCAGTCGATGGAGGTTGCGACGCAGCGGGCCGAGCAGGGTCTCGCCCTCCCGGGACAGGCCGCCGCCGACCACCACCAGCTCCGGGTCGATCGTCAGCAGCACGGTCGCCAGGCGCGGCGCGATCTCGGCGCAGAATCCGTCGACCTCGGCCTGCGCGGCGGGATCCCCCGCGGCGCAGCGCTGCAGCAGCGGCTTCGCCTGGTCGCCGCTGGACCAGCTCAGACGCCCGCGCTGCGAGGTGCTGGTCCAGCGCATGCCGCGCTGGCTGCCCAGCTCGCCGGCGAGATGGTGGCTGCCCTGCAGGATCTGGCCGCCCACGATCAGAGCCACCGAGATGCGGTGACCGATCTGCACATAGACGATCGAGTCGGCGGGCGGTCCGAGGTGTCGTTCCGCGAGCGCGGCGAGCTTGATGTCGTTCTCGACTACCACCGCGGCATCCAGCCGCTGCTCGAGCTCCGCGGTGAGGTCGAGGCCGACGAGGTCCGCCAGGGCGAGGCTCTGGGTGATGCGCCCGTCGGCACCGAGGATGCCCGGAACGGCGACGCCGACGGCATGCGGGGCGTGCCCTGTCGCTCGCACCGCCTGAGCGATCGCCGCCAGGTGGTCGCCACCGGAGACGGGAGCGGTGGTGCGGGCCAGGACAGCGCCGAGTGGATCAGTGACGATGCAGGTCACGGAGCGTTCACCGAGGTCGAGCGCCGCAACGGTCGCAGCCGACAGGTCGAGGACGAAGCGGCGTGCGGGGCGTCCGGGCTGACCGGATCGGTCGGTGCCCGATGACGCCCGGAGGATCGATCCTGACTCGGTGAGGTCCTGCAGGACGGCGTCGACCGTGGGCCGGGACAGGTTTGTGCGGGCGGCGATCTCGGCGACGGTGAGGGGGGTGGCCGCTTCACGGAGCGCGAGCACGCAGTCCCGCGCGTTGCCCTGGCGCACCGCAGATCCCTGGCCGGTCGATGGCGGGCGTGCGGGCGATGCGGCATGCTCAGCCATGCTCATCGAGATCCCTCGCCCTCGTGGTGCCTGCCGTCACGATGTCCTGCCGTCGCACTGTGTCGCAGCCCGATGTTTTGCAACCCGGTTGCGCAATGGTGGGTCCAGTCTTCGCCCCGACCCCTGGCAGTGTCAAGAGCGGGCTCGTCGCCTCGGGCAGTAGCGTGGCGGCTCGGGCAGTAGCGTGGCGGGAAGGAGGCGATATCCATGGACGATCCGGTGCTGCATCAGAGCTACGCCGCTGCGGCGGCGGACCTGTCCGTGCCGTGGCAGGCCGAGACGCCGCCCGACCCGGCGCTGGCCTGGCTCAACGAGGACCTCGCGCGCGAGCTCGGGTACGACCCCGCGTGGTTGCGGGAGCCCGCCGGCATCGCGCTGCTGACCGGGCAGGTCGACGCGGACGGGCATCCCGTGCCCGCCGGTGGCGCCGCTCCCGAGCGTCCCTTCACCACGGCTCAGGTCTACGCGGGCCACCAGTTCGGCTCCCCGAACCCGCAGCTCGGCGACGGCCGCGCGGTCCTGCTCGGCGATCTCCTCGACACCACCGGGAGGCGACGTGACCTGCACCTGAAAGGAGCGGGAGCGACCCCGTTCGCCCGCGCCGGGGACGGCAGGGCGCCGCTCGGGCCGATGCTGCGCGAAGCGGTCGTCGGCGAATCCCTCCACGCGCTCGGCGTGCCCACCACACGGGCGCTCGCCGTGCTCACCACCGGCGAACAGATCGCCCCGCGCCAGGGCGTGACCCCGGAGCCGGGCGCGATCCTGGTGCGCGTGGCCGCGAGCCACCTGCGCGTGGGCACGGTCGAGTACGCCGCCTGGCACCTGGACCTCGACGCCCGCCGCGCGCTCGTCCAGTACGCGGCAGCACGCCATCTCCCCGAGGGTGTGGAGACGAAGAGCACGGCCCTTGACCTGCTGGAGCACGTCACCCGGGCCCAGGCCGAACTGCTCGCCCAGTGGATGCTCCTCGGCTTCGTCCACGGCGTCATGAACACCGACAACATGACGCTCTCCGGCGAGGGGATCGACTACGGTCCCTGCGCCTTCCTCGATGAGCACCGCTCCGGCGCCGTGTTCAGCTCGATCGACCGCGGGGGCCGTTACGCCTACGCCGCCCAGCCCGGCATCGCCCTGTGGAACCTCTCCCGCTTCGCCGAGACCCTGATCCAGCTGATCGACGAGGAGGACCCGAACGCCGCGGTCGAGCAGGCCACCGCCGTGCTGGAGGACTTCGAGCCGCACTACCTGGACGCCTACGGCCGCAGACTGGCCGCGAAGCTCGGCATCCCGGCCCACGGGGAGGGCGCTGACGCAGAGCACCTCGCCGCGATCCGCGCCTCGGGCGCGGAGCTGTTCGCCCTGCTCGAGGAGCAGCACGTCGACCACACCGGTTTCTTCCGAGCGCTGACCGATGCTGATCCCGCCGCCCTCTTCGCCGATCCCGCGCCGTTCACGAGCTGGTACGAAGGGGTGCTCGCCCTGCGCGGCTCCGGAGCCTCGGCGGAGGCGGCTCTCGCGGGGATGGATCGTGCGAACCCGGTGTACATCCCCCGCAACGTGCACCTCGAGGCCGCGCTGCGCGCCGCCCATCTGGGGGACCTCGCCCCGGCGTACGCCCTGCTGGACGCCGTTCGTCGGCCTTGTGAGCGCCGGGCCGAGCTCGCCCATCTCGAAGGACCCGGCGACGGCGGCGAGCACTTCATGACCTTCTGCGGGACCTGACACCCGGGCGTTCCCAAATCGGAATGACTCGGACATCGAGCTCCTGGCGCGACTGCTCGTTCGAGCTCCCGACCAGCACGTCTGGACGTGACGTACGTCATGCGACATGCTCGCTGTGAAGGAACCGTGAAGGTTCCTTGGCCGATTACCGACCGTGCACCTCAGGCACCGACGTGATCGGTGGCCATCCCGTACCTCGACTTCCCGGAGGATCCCGTGGACTCCCTATCGAACTTCGACTGGGCGGGGCTGGGACTGAAAGTCCTCGCCGCCGTCGTCATCCTCATCGTCACCGCGATTCTGGCCATGCTGATCAAGAAGGGCGTGGCCGGCCTGACGCAGAAGGTTCCCGCACTGCGTCGTCCCGGCGTGGACGGTGCCGCACTCGGCAACTCGCTGGGCACCATCGCCTCGATGGTCGTGTGGCTGCTGGGTCTGATCATCATCCTGGGGATCTTCGAGCTCTCCCAGGTGCTCTCGCCCGTCGTCGGGATGCTCGAGCAGGGGCTCGGCTTCATCCCCAACATCATCGGCGCCGTGTTCGTGTTCATCATCGGCCTGACGATCGCGAAGATCGTGAAGGCGCTGATCGTGACCGCGCTGAACGCCGTCGACTTCGGGAAGCTGCTGGGCACCGCCCAGTCCGGTTTCGAGAAGGCCACCGGGGGCGTCACCTCCGCGGGTCGTCCCGCCGCTGCCCAGGGTGCTCATCAGGGTGCTCAGGCGCCCGCCGGCCAGCAGGGCCAGCAGCAGGCTGCGGGCCAGGGTCAGCCGGGCCAGCAGAACAAGCAGGGCTCGAAGCTTCCCGACATCCTGGGCTCCGTCGTGTTCGCCCTGATCATGATCGTCGTGTCGATCGCGGCGCTGCAGATCCTGGGTATCGCCTCGATCTCCGAGCCTGCTTCCGCGATGCTCACCGGGGTGTTCACCGCGATCCCGAACATCATCGCCGCCGTGGTGCTGGTGGGTATCGGCGTGCTCATCGCGCGCTTCGTCTCCGGCCTGTTCCGCCCGATCCTCGAGGGGTCCGCCGTCGACACCTGGCTGACCAAGCAGGACATCCTCCCGCAGGGCGCTTCCGCGACCCCGACGGTGCTGCGCATCGTCGAGATCGCCGTGGTGCTGTTCTTCGCCGTGATGGGCGCCCAGGCGCTGGGCTTCCCGCAGATCACCGCGATCCTCACCGAGATCCTCGAGCTCGGTGGCAACGTCCTGTTCGGCGGTGCGATCATCGCCGCCGGCTTCTTCATCGCGACGATCGTCGGCAAGGTGCTTCGCGGCACCCCCGGCACCATCGTGAAGTGGGCGGTCATCATCCTGTTCACCGCCATGGGTCTGCAGTCCATGGGCGTGGCAGACTCGATCATCGAAATGGCGTTCGGCGCCCTGGTGATCGGTGCCGCCGCCGCGGCGATGCTGGCCTTCGGACTCGGCGGGCGCGACGCCGCCGCCCGTCAGCTCGCCAAATTCGAGAAGGCGCAGGCCTCGAAGCCTGCTCCGGCGACCGCTCCGGCTGCCTCCGGCCCCGCTGCCTCGGGCCCGGGCACATCCGGTCCTGCCGCGTCGGGCCCGGGTGCGTCCGGACCTGCGGGCTCGGGACCGGCTCCGTCCTCCGGCCCCGCGGTGCCCCCGCGCCCGGAGGTCTGATCCCCCGGGCCGGGACACCGGCCCACCCGTGATGCACGCCGAGGCCGCCATGGAGCTCCATGGCGGCCTCGCTGCGCGTGGGCGAGGGCATCGTCGAAATCCAGGTCGGTTCGCCACCGATCGGTCGGGAGCAGAAGCGGCCGCGGTGCTACGGTCGGATCACAGGTGAGACGGAGGCCCATGGCGCCGCACGCCGAGGCCGCCGTCGCCCTCCCGACGGAAGGAGAAGTTCATGAACAGCAATCTCGACGGCCGCAAGGTTCTCCTGCTGACCAGCAACTTCGGCACGGAGACCGACGAGATCCAGCGTCCCATCGCTGACCTGCGCGAGGCAGGCGCGAGCGTCACCGTGGCCGCCACGGAGGCAGGCTCCGTCCAGACGCTCGTGCTCGACCACGACCCCGGTCCAGAGGTCCCCGTCGACACCACCTATGACAGCGTGCAGGCGAGCGACTTCGACGCCGTGGTGCTGCCCGGCGGCACCTTGAACGCCGACGCCCTGCGCACCGACGAGACCGTGCGTGCCCTCGTGCGCGGCTTCGTCGAGGCGGGCAAGCCCGTCGCCGCGATCTGCCACGCTCCCTGGATCCTGATCGAGGCGGGATTGGTCGAAGGCCGGAGCCTCACCTCGGTGCCCACCATTCGCACCGACGTGGTCAATGCCGGCGGCACCTGGACCGATCAGGAGGTCGTCCAGGACGACTCCACGGGGTTCCGTCTGATCACGTCCCGCAACCCCGGCGATCTCGACGCCTTCAACGGCGCGATCATCGACGCCCTGAGCTGACCCGCCACTCCCAGGAGGACTGTCATGACCGACCCCCTCGACCCCGAGACCGCCGCGTGGGACCAGGCCGCCGGCCAGGCGCCCGCCGCTGACCAGGACCTCGACCAGCTCTCCGAGACCAGCCAGGACGAGTACGCGCGGCCGGCCGACGACGAGCCCGGCGAGGTGAGCATCGACGACGCGCTGGAGGTTGACCGGGTCGCCGCCGAGGGTGCGGACTCCCGCAACGCCGATGGCTACGGCTTCGACGAGGACCGCGAGCGCGGAGGCGACGACTCCGTGGCCGCCGAGCAGGGCAACCGCGACGAAGACCGCATGGAGGTCGATGTGGACGACGAGCAGCTCGACCAGATCGCCGGCGCCGACGGGGACTCCGCCGGCACCGAGCGGGACCTCACCGACCCGGGGGCCTGAGCGACCTCAGCGCCCTGGGCGGGGTCACGCCCGGTGGCAGGGTGCCCCGGACCCAGTCGTCGACGGGTCCGGGGGCGTGCGCTCAGCTCGCGAGCAGAGCTGCGAGGATCTTCTCGTCGGCCTCCTGCCGAGAGCGCAGGTGCGCACTCACGTCGTACGAGAACGAGGAGTAGGTCAGCGTGCCTCCCTCGTCGATCAGCGCCTTCGCACTGGGTCGATCGGTGAGTTCCGCCAACCAGGACAGAGCCCGGTGGTCCGCCATGGCCTGCGCGAACACCCGGTGCCTGATCGACAGCCAGGGCGTGCCGTCGGGACCGGGGTACACGGCGAAGGCGTCCCCGCCGAAGAAGGGCCCGCCCGCACAGGTGTCCTGGAACGGGTCGATCGGCTCCAGGGAGAACTGCGACCACCAGAAGTTGTAGCCCCAGTGCAGGAAGCCGGGGGCGTCGAAGGCGAACAGCTGCCGTCCCAGCACCCGGTTGCGCACCGAGGGCTGGGCGATGTAGCGATTGGCGACATCCCGATTCTGGGAGACGCAGTAGTACACCCACGGGGTGCGCCCGGCCTCGAGGAAGGGTCCGACGTGGTCCGTGGCCACGATCGGCGTGTCCACCACGCCCTGCTCGGCGAAGGCGAAGGAACTCAGCGCATCGACCACCTGGGCGCCCTCGAGGAGGTCCGCCACCTGGGCCTTGGCGGCCTTGTACTCCTCGAGATGATCTGCGTGGGGCTCGTCGGAGATGTGCCACAGCACCTGACCGTCCCACCAGGTCTCGAGATGGGCCCGCAGCGCCGGGATCAGTGCCGAGAGCAGCCGGCGGTAGGCGGGGGAGGTCGCCGGGACGTGCCACCCGAAGCGGTCCTCGAGCCCTTCGATGGTCTCCACCTGGATCGCGGGGGTGAAGCGGGCGCCCCACTGGGTGAACAGGTGTGCGATCTCCAGGGAGCGGATTCCCAGATCGCGGCAGATCTCGAGCCAGCGATTAAGCCGATGGAAGTCGAAGCTGTACTCCCCGTCGAGGTCGCGGATCCCCACCAGTTGCACGACGGGGCGCGTTTGACCCTCGGCGGTGTCCAGGGGCGGCGTCCACGTCGGCGTGAGCACCGAGTTCACGTCCATCTCTCGCGCCGAGGCGAGGAAGGCCTCGATCAGTTCCCAGTGCCGCTCGGAGAACACGGCGACGTCGTAGTAGGTCGAGAGGCTGTCGGCGTGGAACCAGTGGGTGTTGACGAGGTCCAGTTCAGGCAGGCGGTGCGGGTGGATTCGCAGCAGCGCGCTGTGCTCGGCGAGGACGTGCTCGCCGTCGGCGCTGGTCAGCGAGATGGTCAGAGTGTGCTCGCCGGCGTCCGCTTCGTCGACGGGGACCACGTCGATCCACAGGGACTCCCAGATCCCGGCGCTGAGCTGCACCGTGGGGCCGATGATCGGCTCGAGCAGATCGGGGTACTCGCCGGGTTCGGTCGCCAGGTAGTGCTCGTCGGGATCCTCGGGGGCGGGGGAGGAGACCGGCACCCGTCGCACCGCGTGGACCCTGGCCCGCTCGGCCAGGTCTCCGCCGAGCTGCACCCGCACCACGGCGGTGGCATCCTCGAGATCGCGCGGTGCATGGGCGGAGCGGTCCGGGGAGGCGGTGTCCGGGGCGTCGCCCTTGATCAGGAGCAGGGCGACCTGCATGGACAGCACCTCGCCCAGGAATCCGGAGGCGTGCGCGCCTCCGATGAGCTCGGCAGGGCGCGGGGGCGAGTCCCCGAGCACCTTCTCGAGGGAATCGATCAGGACTGACTGCACGGGAGCTCTCCTCGTGGGGACGACGTCGATGTCTGTAGCCGGGGCCAGTGTCCATCCTGGCACGCACGGGGAGCAGCGTCACGGGTGGTTGCTCGGAGCCTGCCGATCGGCCGTGCGAATAATTCGTTGCGGCCGTCGCAGGCCGGTCGTACGGTGGTCGGACACAGGAAGGAGGTGATCCGACGAATGATTTCGTATCGGACAAGTGAGGTGGCTCGCCGCTGAGGCGACCATCGACCTGACCCGCCCCCGGGCGGTCCACCAGATCGACGGACCTGCAGCGAATTCCACCGAGCTGCCGGGACCCGCAGGTGGTCGGACATCGTCCATCCGACCAGCGCAGATGCGCAGCCTGCGGGTCCTTTCCTGCCCGGGCGCAGCTACTACGCTCGGGGCATGACGAATGCACCCCAGTACGCACCGGTCGAGCTGATCTCCCCGAGCATCGACGACGACGCCGTGGTGCGGGCGGACCCGCCTGGCTCCACGCCGGGGGGAAGGCCCGTGGTGATCCTGCTGCACGGCCTGGGCAGCCACGAAGAGGACCTCACCGGGCTGGTCCCGTTCCTGCCGGCCCACTTCACCTACGCCTCCCTGCGCGGCATCTACCGCTACGTGCAGGGGTACGCCTGGTTCGAGATGCCGGTGAATCCGGAGAACCCCGAGGCGCTGCAGTCCTCGGCCGCCGCCGTGGAGACCTGGATCGCGGACCAGGTCGCCCAGGGGGTCCGCGTGGTCGGCGCCATCGGCTTCTCCCAGGGCGGCGCCCTCGCGCTGCAGCTGCTGCGCCGCGACCCGCACGCCCTGGAGTGGATCGTGCAGCTTTCCGGATTCCCGTTCCCGGCGCCGATGCCGGGCGATGCGGCACTGGCGGAGGTCTCGCCTCCCGCACTGTGGGGGCACGGCGGCATCGACCCGCACTTCGGCCCCGAACGGGAGGACGCAGTGCGTGCGTTCATGCGTGAGCACACGCGGATGGAGGAGGAGCGCAGGCCGCATCTCGGGCACGCTGTGGACGAGGTCGAGCTGCGAGCGATCGCCGCGTTCCTGCAGCGCAGGGCAGAGGACGCACCGAAGCACTGATCCGAGGGCGACAGCTCGTCGGGAGGGTTCGGGCAGGGGGCGGGGTGCGTCCATGCCGCGGGCTTCCGTCTCGACCGGGTGCGACGCTGAGTTGGCTGCGCGGCGGGGAGGGGCACGCCGGGCGGGCGGATGAGTGCGTCCGACCTCGCATCCACAACCCCTCCCACACCCAGGGATCGGGTTGTAGCATTCGTTCATTCCCCTCCGAGAGCCGGAGCGGAGTACAAGGAGCACCAGGAGACCATGAGCGCCGCCAGCGACGCCCCGAGTGACAGTCCCAGGCCTTCGGGCCTGACACGACATTCATTCCACAGGGGGATTCGTCCATGGACCTGATAGGTCCCCTCATATCCCTCGGCGTCGGGCTCCTGCTCGTCGCCGCATGCGGCGGTTTCGTCGCCGCAGAGTTCTCTCTCATCACCGCTAACCGCAACGACGTCGAAGCCGCCGTCGACGCAGGTGACAAGCGTGCCGGCGGCGTGCTGGAGGGCATGAAGACCCTCTCCACGCAACTCTCCGGCGCACAGCTGGGCATCACCGTCACCAACCTCGGCATCGGTTTCCTCGCGGAACCCGCGATCGCCGCGCTGCTCGGCCCACCGCTGGTGGACGCCGGGCTCGGTCCGGTCGGCGCCCGCTCGGTCTCCGTCGCCACCGCCCTGGTGCTCGCCACCGGGATGACCATGATCTTCGGTGAACTCGTCCCCAAGAACATGGCGATCGCCCAGCCACTTCGCACGGCGAAGCTGGTCGTCGGCTTCCAGCGGATCTTCACGAAGATCTTCGGGCTGCCGATCCGCCTGTTCAACGGCAACGCCAACGCCGTGGTGCGCGCCCTGGGCTTCGAGCCGCAGGAGGAGCTGAGCTCCGCCCGCAGCGCCGAAGAGCTCTCCGCGCTGGTCAAGCGCTCGGCCGACGAAGGCGCCTTGGCGGAGGAGACTGCCTCGCTGGTTCAGCGCACCCTGGCCTTCGGTGACCGTCGTGCCCACGATGCGATGGTTCCGCGTGGACGCATGGACTCCCTGGACGTGGACGGGACCGTCGAGGATCTGCTGGAGCTGGCCCGCACCACCGGCCACTCCCGGTTCCCGGTCCTGACCGACGAGAACGAGGTCGCCGGGGTCGCGCACATCCGGCACGGTCTGGCGATCCCCTTCGACGAACGCCCCTCCACCCGGGTCGACGCCGTGATGGGCAGTGCCACCTTCGTCCCGGACACGGTTCCGCTGGACGATCTCATGGACACCCTGCGGGGCGGCGGCCTGCAGATGGCTGTCGTGGTCGACGAGTTCGGCGACCACGCCGGCCTGATCACGCTCGAGGATCTGGTCGAGGAGATCGTCGGCGAGGTCCGCGACGAGCACGACGAGGAGATGGACGACACCCCGGAACCCGACGGCTCCTGGGACCTCGACGCCCGGATGCGGCCCGACGAGGCCACCGAGCGCCTCGGCGTCACCGTCCCCGAGCACGAGGACTACGACACCCTCGCCGGCCTGGTCACCCTCGAGCTGGGACGACTGGCGGAGGTCGGCGACGAGATCGTCGTGGATACCGATCCCGTCCCAGGAGAGGAACCCGCCCGGCTGCGCATCGAGGTGACCGAGGTCGACGGCATGCGCATCGAGACGGTCCATGTGAAGGTCGAGCCCGTCCCCGTCGAGGACGAGGACGAGGACAAGCCCTCCCGCCGCGAGCGGGAGAAGGCGGAGAAGGCAGAGCGCCGCGAGCAGTCGGAGCGCCGCGAGAGCGAACGCTCCGAGCGCCGTGAGCTCGAGAAGGCCGGTCGCCGCTCGGTTCCCGAGCGCGACGAGAGCGAGGTGGGTCGATGAGCGCCGGACTCGGTCTCTCCCTGACCCTTCTCCTGCTGCTGTTGAATGCCTTCTTCGTGGGTGCGGAGTTCGCCCTGATCTCCGCCCGACGCGCCGTGATCGAGCCCAAGGCCCTGGACGGCAACTGGGCCGCGCGAATCACGATCTCCGCGATGGAGCAGGTCTCCTTGATGATGGCGGGCGCGCAGATGGGCATCACCGTGTGTTCGCTGGCGCTCGGTGCGATCAGCGAACCGGTCATCGCCCACCTGCTCGAGGTGCCGTTCGAGGTGACGGGAGTGCCGGACGCGCTGGTGCACCCGATCTCCTTCGCGATCGCCCTGGGCCTGGTCACCTACCTCCACGTCGTGTTCGGTGAGATGGTGCCCAAGAACATCGCGCTCGCCGGCCCGGAGCGGATGGCACTGATCCTGGCTCCCCCGCTGGTGGGCATCGTGACAGTGCTGCGCCCCGTGCTGTGGCTGCTCAACGGCATCGGCAACCTGGTTCTGCGTGCCCTCGGCGTCACCCCGAAGAATGAGGTCACCAGTATCTTCACTCGCAACGAGGTGGCGGCGATGGTGAGCGAGTCCCGCGAGGGCGGGCTGCTCGAGGACAACGACGAGGCGCTCCTGCTGGGTGCGCTCCGCTTCGAGGCCCGCAGCGTGGCGAACCTGGTGATTCCGCTGGAGAGCATCTCCAGCCTGCCCGAGGGCGTCACCGCCGCGGAGGCCGAGGTCGCCGCGGTCGAGGGCTTCTCCCGGTTCCCGGTGCAGGCTGCCGACGGACGCCTGACCGGCTACGTCCACATCAAGGACCTGCTGGACTCCGTGCAGGAGTACCGCGACAAACCGATCCCGGCCGAGCGCATTCGCTCGCTCCCGCAGATCGGCGCGGAGGAGTCGCTGCGCCAGGCGCTCACCTCGATGCAGGATTCCGGGGCGCACCTCGGGGCCGCGACCGATGCGGACGGCTCGGTCATCGGGATCGTCACCCTGGAGGACATGCTCGAGGAACTCGTGGGCCAGATCCGCGACGACTCCCGCATAGCCGCCTGAGCCACGGCCACGGCTACGGCTACGGCCACAGCCACGGCCACAGCCACGGCGACGGCCACGGCCGCAGCCACAGGACCTGGCCCGGTTCCGCAGCTCTGCCCACCGACATCGCGGGCGTAGCCGATCGCATCCCCGTCGCATCACGAGTTGATCGACGAAATCTTCCTCTTCGGGGAAGTTTTCGTCGATCAACCGTGTCTGGCTCGGGGGCCTGGGACGACTGTGTCTGGCTCGGGTGGGCAGGCGGGCGCCTGGGGTCGCCGTGTCCGGGACGTGCGTGGTGGACGATGGGGAGATGAGCATTCCTCTCGGCGGCGCGCAGCCGCATCAGCCCTCGCGCCCAAGCTCCCCTGTCGGACCTTCTGTCGACACCGCTGTCGGCCCCTCCGTCGGCTCCGCCGGCGAGACGCCCGGCAACCCGCCTGCCGGCCCGCAGGAGAACCTCTGGACCGCGGCGGTCCGTCGGAACCCCGATCACGCCCGCGGGTACGCCGAGCGCTGGCGGCGGATCGAGGCGTCCGGCAAGGACATCTATGGCGAGGCGCGCCTGATCGACGCGATGGCACCGCGCGGCGCTCGGATCCTCGATGCCGGCTGCGGCACCGGGCGCCTGGGCGGGTACCTCGCTCGCGCCGGCCACCAGGTGGTCGGGGTCGACCTGGACCCGGACCTGATCGCTGTGGCCCGGGAGGACCATCCCGACGCGAGCTGGGAGGTCGGTGATCTCGCCGAGCTGGACGTCCGCGACCCGGACGGGCAGCGCCTGCAGGTCGACCTCGCTCTCAGCGCCGGCAACGTGCTCACCTTCCTCGCCGGGCACGAGCGTCGACCGGCCCTGAGTCACCTGGCCGAGCATCTCGCTCCTGCGGGGCGCCTGGTGGTCGGCTTCGGGCTCGACCGCGGCTACGAGCTCAGCGACTTCGAGGCCGACGCCGCCGCCGGCGGTCTGCGCCTCGTGCAGCGCTTCTCCAGCTGGGACCTGCACCCCGCCGCTGACGACTTCCTGGTGGGGGTCCTCACTCGCGCCTGAGCACCGCCGGGCAGGAACCTCGGTGTACCGCCGGACACGAGACGGCGACACGACATCGGTGAGACAGCGATCACGCGACATCTCCGACTCCCGATGGCGCTGCCGCGTTAGGTTGGCTCGGAGCACGACGTCGTGCCCCCGGCGCGCGCGTCGGGCCCAGAGGAAGGGCGCCCCGTGAGTTCATCGCTTCCGATCCCGCCACCCCTGCCCTCCGCACCCGAGGGCACGGCCACCGCGGTCCCGGTCTTCTTCATCTCCGACTCCACCGGCATCAGCGCCGAGACTATGGGCAATGCCCTCCTCATCCAGTTCCCCTCGGTGCCCTTCGAGCGCACACTGATCCCCTTCGTGCGCAGCGTCGAGGAGGCACGGGGGGTGCGCGCCCGCCTGGACGCCGCGATGGCCGGGCCCACCGCCCCGATCGTGTTCCTCACCGTGGTCGACGAGGCGGTGCGCGAGGAGCTGCTGGCCACCCGCGCTCCCGTCGTCGACTTCGTCAGCGGCCACCTCGGCCAGCTCGAGGCCCAGCTCGGCGTCAGCGGGGACCACGCGCCGGCCCGGCTGCACGGCGTGGGGGACTCCCACCGCTACAACCGGCGCATGCAGGCCGTGGAGTTCGCCATCGAGCACGACGACGGCCAGTCGGTGCGAGCCCTGGAGAAGGCCGACGTGGTGCTGATCGCTCCCTCCCGCTGCGGCAAGACCCCCACCAGCATGTATCTCGCGCTGATGCACGGCGTCTTCGTGGCGAACTATCCACTGGTGGACGAGGACCTCGAGGGCGAGGTGCTGCCGGCCTCGATCGCAGGAATGGCCGAGCGCTGCTTCGGCCTGCTCATCTCCCCGCAACGGCTCTCCTCGGTGCGGGGGGAGCGCATGCCGCAGTCCCGCTACGCCTCCCTCGAACAGACCCGTTGGGAGCTGTCCCGGGCGCGCCGGGTCTACGACGTGCACGGGATCCCCTTCGTCGACTCCTCGAGCAGGTCCGTCGAGGAGATGTCCACCCTGATCCTCCAATCGCTCGAACGCCGTGGGGCACAGTCCCGCTGAGCATCACCACCCCGAAGGAGCGCAGCAATGACGCAGAGCATCCGTTGGTTCTCCGAGCTCGGCATGGCCGATCTCGAACAGGTCGGAGGCAAGAATTCCTCCCTCGGTGAGATGGTCTCGAATCTGACGCGCCTGGGCGTGCAGGTCCCGGACGGGTTCGCGACCACCGCCGATGCGTATCGCGAGTTCCTCGGCGCGACCGGGCTCGCCGAGCGCATCGACGCGCAGCTGCAGGAGCTCGACACGGAGGACACCAGAGCACTCGCCGAGGCGGGGCGCGAGATCCGGGAGATGGTGATCGCCCAGCCGTTCCCCGAGCACCTCGAGGCCGATATCCGAGCCGCCTACGAGCAGCTCGCCGCAGGCAGCGGCGCGGAGGCGTCTTTCGCGGTGCGCTCCTCGGCCACTGCGGAGGACCTGCCCGACGCGTCCTTCGCCGGCCAGCAGGAGACCTTCTTGAACGTGCGGGGCATCGACGCGGTGCTCATCGCGATCCGCGAGGTGTTCGCCTCGCTCTACAACGATCGGGCGATCGCCTATCGCGTCCACCACTCCTTCGCCCACGCCGACGTGGCCCTGAGCGCGGGGGTGCAGAAGATGGTCCGCTCCGACCTCGGCGCCAGCGGAGTGCTGTTCACCGTCGACACCGAATCCGGCTTCGACCAGGCAGTCTTCATCACCTCCGCCTACGGGCTCGGCGAGGGCGTGGTGCAGGGTGCGGTCAACCCCGACGAGTTCTACGTGTACAAGCCGGGTCTGCGCGAGGGCCGCCCCGCGATCCTCAAGCGCGCCGTGGGCGAGAAGGCCACCAAGATGGTCTACACCGACGACGAGACCGTCGGCCGCACCACCGAGTTCATCGAGGTCGACCCCGCCGAGCGGGCACGACTGTCACTGACCGACGAGCAGGTCACCGAGCTTGCCCGCCAGGCCCTCCTGATCGAGGAGCACTACGGGCGCCCGATGGACGTCGAATGGGGTCTCGACGGGGTCGACGGGGGCCTGTACATCCTCCAGGCCCGCCCTGAGACGGTGCAGTCCCGCGTGGGCAGCAGCGTCGAGAAGTACCAGCTGACCTCCCGGGGCACCGTCCGTGTGGAGGGTCGCGCGATCGGTGCGAAGATCGGCGCCGGCCCCGTGCGGGTGATGGACTCGATCGACCGGATGCACGACTTCGCCACCGGCGAGGTCCTCGTCGCGGACATGACCGACCCCGACTGGGAACCGATCATGAAGCGTGCGAGTGCGATCGTGACCGACCGCGGGGGCCGCACCTGCCACGCCGCGATCATCGCCCGCGAGCTGGGAATCCCGGCCGTGGTCGGCACCGGCTCCGCGACCCGCGATCTGGCCGACGGGGACGAGGTCACCGTCTCCGCCGCCGAGGGGGACACCGGATTCGTCTACGAGGGCGCACTGGACTTCACGGTGGCGACCTCGCAGGTCGACTCGATGCCGCCGCTGTCCACGAAGATCATGATGAATGTGGGCACCCCGACGCAGGCCTTCGCCTTCTCCCGGCTGCCGAACGCCGGCGTGGGGCTGGCGCGCCTGGAATTCATCATCAACCGCCAGATCGGGATCCATCCGCGCGCTCTGCTCGAGGTGGACCGCCTGGATGCGGACGAGCCCGAGGTCGCCGCGCAGGTCAGGGCCCAGGTCGCCGCGTACCCCTCGCCGCGGGAGTACTTCGTCCAGCGGGTCGCCGAAGGCGTCGCGACGATCGCCGCAGCCTTCGCGCCGGAACCGGTGATCGTGCGGATGAGCGACTTCAAGTCCAACGAGTACGCGAACCTGCTGGGCGGCACGCTGTTCGAACCGCACGAGGAGAACCCGATGATCGGGTACCGCGGCGCGTCGAGGTACCTCTCAGCGGACTTCGCGGACTGCTTCGCCCTGGAATGCGAAGCGCTGCGCTACGTGCGCGAGGACATGGGGCTGACCAACGTGAAGCTCATGATCCCTTTCGTGCGCACCCCTGCTGAGGGCAAGGGCGTCATCGACCTGCTCGCCTCCCACGGACTCGAACGCGGAGTGAACGGCCTGGAGGTGATCATGATGTGCGAGATCCCCTCGAACGCCGCGATCCCCGAGCAGTTCCTGGAGCACTTCGACGGGTTCTCGATCGGCTCGAACGACATGACTCAGCTGACGCTCGGCCTGGATCGCGACTCCGGCCTGGTGGCAGAGGCGTTCGACGAACGCGACCCGGCCGTCACGTTCATGCTGGCCCGGGCCATCGAGGCCTGCCGCGCGGCTGGGAAGTACGTGGGAATCTGCGGGCAGGGACCCTCCGACCACCCCGATTTCGCGCAATGGCTCATGGATCAGGGCATCTCCTCGATCTCCCTGAATCCGGACACGGTCGTGGACACCTGGCTGCGGCTCGCCGGGCGCGGCGGGGGCGAGGTGGGCTGACCCGAACCGATGCGGCGGTGCCTGTGCCCGGTCTTCGTCGGTTGCTGTTCTTGCGTGAGGTCAGCCGTCGATGCGGCCGCCGCCGGTCTGCTGGTCGGTCTCCCGCAGCGCGGCGGCCTGCGCGGCCTCCCCGAGCTCCTCCTCGCGCAGCCGCAGCAGCTCACCGGTGCGGGTGCCTGGGCCACCGTGGCTCTCGGATCCGGGCACGCTGGTCACGGTGGTCAGCAGGAACACGGAATCGTCGAGCGCTTCGACCGCGTGCCGGTGATGGGTCAGTGCCTCGACGAAGCCGGTCTCGATGGTGACGGGCTCTTCGCCGGTGATCTTCACGCGGCCGCGGATCACCTGGATCGAGGCGGCCGGTGGCGAATTGTGCTCGGCCAGGCGTTCGCCCCTCGTCAGGGCGATGACCGTCTGGCGCAGGGGGCCGTCGTTGATGAGGATCTCGGCGTGGCGACCGTTCTCGGCCTTGCGGGCCTCGTCGATGGCCTTGGTGGTGGCGTCGGACAGGGCAGGCATGGAAACCTCCAGGTGAGTGTTGGTGGTCCCTGCCCAGTATCCGTCAGGAATCCGGATCCGTCAGGCCGCTTGCCGATTCCCTGGCCAGGTCGAGCATGGCGCGCTCGCTGATGCCGAGCACGCGGGCCGCCGCCGCGACGTCCCGGAACTCCGGTTCGCGACGCACCACGGCACCGTCGGTGTCGCGGGCGATCTTCACCGAGATCGCCTGCCCGCGCACCTCGGTCCGGGTGAACTCGCGGGTGCGGATGAGGCGCTCGACGCGATGCCTCCGCACGCCCAGGGTGCCGGTGCGGTCCATCAGCATCGCGGCCGCGTCCTGCACATTCCCCTCCCTGACCAGGGCATGGATCGTGACGGCCGGTCGTCCGCGCTTCATGATGATCGGGGTCAGCCAGGCGTCCAGAGCGCCCTGCTCGAGCAGTTCGTCGATCACGCCGGGCCACAGCCGCGGGTCGAGATCGTCGACGTTCGCCTCCAGCTGCACGGCCGACGTCGGGGTGTCATGGGCGTCGACCCTGCCGGTGGCCTGCGCGGTCGGGAGTTCGGAGGCGGCAACTGCGGAGGCCCCATCAGGCATCGCGCCGACGGAGCCGTCGGCGTCGCCCAGGCCCGAGAGCGCCTGCCCGTCGTGATCTGCACCGGTCGAGTCGGTGTGCAGCGGCCGGCCCACGAGTACCCGCACCACGTTCGGGCGGCCGGGGGTGTCCTTGGTGCCGGCGCCGACGCCGACGGCTTCGGTGAGCAGCATCGGCTGCGGGCCCGAGGTGGTGGCCAGGCCCCGCATCAGGGCGACGCCGGTGGGGGTGGCGAGCTCCCCGATGCCGGGCGCGACGCCCGCGGGCACCCGGCGGCCTCCGTGCTCGTGGGGGCCGCCGGCGACATGCTCCGGGACGGCGGACGGGACAGCGACGTCGGAGTCGGGGACCGGTATGGAGGTGGAGTGGTCCGGGGTATGCGAGTGGCCCTCGGCGTGCGCAGGAGCGGACGAGTGGCCGTGATCGAGCGAGTCCTGCTCGCCATGCCCGTGCGCCTGCTGATGACCGCGGGGCGGAAGCAGCTCGCCCGCGACCGTCGGCCATCCCATCGCGAGACGCACCACGGCGGGGACCGGCACGGGGATGTCGCCGTGGGCTGCGCGGATGCGCCCACTGCCCACGGCGATCACGCTTCCCGCGCCCTCGGTGATGCCGAGCTGGCGCCAGGCCTCGCAGGCGCCGATCACGTCGGCCAGGGAGTCCAGCGCGCCCACCTCGTGGAAGTGGACCTCGTCGGCCGGGACCCCGTGGGTCGCGCCCTCGGCGTCGGCGAGGTGCCCGAACACCGTCAGCGCCAGGTCGATCGTGCGCTCAGGCACCGCGGCGTTCCCGCGGGAACGCTCGAGCATCGCGCGGATCGACGCCCAGGTGCGATGCGGGGGATCCGTGACCAGCACGTCGACATCGATCTTGAGGGAGCGCTGCCCGGCGCGATCCACCGCGCTGCGCACGAAGCGCACGGAGCCCGGGACCAGGGCATCGAGCACCTGCTGCACCGCGTCGAGGTCGGCGCCGGCGTCGACCAGGGCGCCCAGCAGCATGTCACCGGCGATCCCGGCACTCGCGTCGAGGTAGGCCAGGCGGGGGGACGGGTTCGGCTCCATGGCCACAATCGTAGGCGGGCGGCGTCAGGTGCAGCGGCGTCGGGCGGCCGGTCTCCCCGTATGGCGGGCGATCTCGATCCAGCGACCGCGCATGACCGCTGACCCCTCGGAATGGGCCGGCTACAGTCGGCGTCGGCCGATCGCGCGGTGTCGCAGGACGCCCGGGACGCTGCCGGAGGTCGGCAGGGGCACGCCCCGCGCGAAGTCCGCCCAGAGGGCGCGGGTGCGTCGCGCCGCGGCGTGGAGCGTGGCCCAGTCGGCGCCGGCAACCAGTGCGGCGCGCTGCCATGTCTCCTTCTCGCCGAAGAGGAGCGGCAGGTCGATCGTATGGGCGGAGCCGAAGGGGTTCCCGGGCGCGGCCCAGGAGATCACGTAGCTGTCGGCGCGGCCCGCGGCCCGGGCGTGGCGTCGGGCGAAGCGCCGGTTGCTGCGACCGTAGACGGCAGCGGTGAGCGTCGAGACCAGGAGGCGACGAAGGAGGGGTCCGAGGACGGGCAGGCCGGTCAGACGTGCCAGCGCGGGCTGTCGGGGGATGAAGAGTCGCGCCTCCTCGGACGTGTGCCCGATCAGGATGTCGATCTCGGGCGCCACCCGGGACCAGGTCCCCTCGATCGCGGACTCCGGCGGCAGCGGGGCATGCCCGTACTGCGTCCCGAACGGCATCCCGGCCTTGAGCCCGGAGCTTCTCGCGAGAGCCTGGATGGCGGGCTCGCGCGCGACGACCTCGTCGGCGGAGAGGTCCCCGGAGAGGCCGGCCGCCGCCGAGGCCATCGTGGCGTTCATCCGAGCGCGGCCCCGGGAGAGGCCCAGAGGCGCGCTCTGGATGATCGCCCGGCGGAAGAGCGTCGACGCGTCGGCGGTGGCCATGAGGTGCGCCACCGCATCACCGCCGGCCGACTGTCCGAAGGCTGTGACCTCACGAGGGTCCCCGCCGAAGGCTGCGATGTTGCGCTGGACCCAGCGGAGGGCCTCGATCTGATCGAGCAGACCGAGATTGGCCGGCCGGCCGGTCGTGCCGCCGAGGTAGCCGAACAGGCCGAGTCGGTAGGTCACGGTGACGACGATGACGCGCTGCTCGGCGACGAGGGCGGCGGGATCCATGATCGGCAGGTCACCGGCGCCCGAGACATAGGAGCCGCCGTGGATCCAGACCATGACCGGCAGTGACTCCTCAGGCAGGAGGTCCCCGGGAATCGTGATCGACAGGTGCTGGCAGTTCTCGTCGAACGACAGCTCCGAGGCGCTTCCGCCGAGCACGTCGTCCAGGAACGGGACCGGCCCCTGCGGGCAGGCCGGCGCCCACGAGGTGGCGGCGAACTGCGCCGTCCAGGGCGCAGCGGGCCGGGGTGGGGCGAAGCGTTCCGCGGTGGCATAAGGGATCCCGGTTGCCCGGATCACCCCGGCATCGACCCAGCCGCGCACGGGGCCGCAGGGCGGGGAGAAGAGGGTGCCCGGGCTCATCAGAACCATTGTCCTCCCGTTCACCGGCGGCCACGGCGCTCGCCGAGGTCCCACGCCGGGACGGAGATGTTGACAATCGCAGCGAGGAGTCCGCGAGTCAGAGGACGCAGCGCATCTCCGCGTTGGGGACCACGACTCCGCGCACGGTGTTGTCCGGCCGTTCGGCAGTGATCGTGAAGCCGAGGCGCTCGAAGGCGGGTTGGGCGCTCCTGCTGGCGAGGGTGCGCAGCTCGGGGATGCCACGGGCACGAGCTTCACCCTTGATCGAGGTCAGCAGAGCCCGGGCGACGCCGCGGCCGCCGGCGCGAGGGTCGACGAACAGCATGTCGACGAGGCCGTCCGGCAGCAGGTCCGCGAAGCCCACGACGGTGTCGTCGACCTCGGCGACGAGGGTGAACGCTCGTCGCCGTCGGCTGTCCCAATCGCTCATGTCGGCGGGGCGGGGGCCGATGCCGGCCCATGCGTCCACCTGGCCGGGGGTGTAGACCTGGGAGGCGGTCTGACGGATCGCGGCCTGAAAGATCTCGAAGGTCTTGTCCTGGTCGTCAGGACTCCTGTAGCCCCGGATGTCGGGGTGCAGTCGGGCTGTCGTCACCACCGCTTCACCCTATCCCTGCCGATCTCGAGGGATGACGGAGCGGTCCGCCAGTGACAGACTCGTGCCCGTGACGCCGTTACAGCGGGATGCCGAGCTGCAGAGAATGGATCAGAGCGGGTGGACGCAGATCCCCGCACTGGCGTCCCACGTGCCTGATCCGGGGGAGCTTCTGCGTCGCCAGGGAGCGGCTTGGTGGACTGCCGTGAGCGACCTCGCGGAGGCCCTGACCACGTGGATCTCGGGGCAGAGGTTCGGCGACGTGGCGGAGGTGGGTGTGCTCTATGTGCCACCGCTGGGGGGCCTGGACACGAGGCGCCCGCTGGATGCGTCGATCCGCTCCCTGCAGCATCCGTCGCTCGGGGACGACTTCGCGGATGACCGCCTGGGTGAAGGGAAGGACCTCGTGGGCTCCGCCGCCGACGGAAGGTTCTTCGTCGCGGTCGTGGGGATCCACGGGATCTCCGCCGGCAGCTATGACGACATCGTCTCCGCGCCCGCTCAGGACTTCACCGTCGCAGGTCAGGACGTCCGGGACGCTATGACCAGGCAGCTCTGGGGGGCCCGGGTGCTGCAGGCGGGCACCCGGTTCCGTCCCGACGGAGACGACAACCCGACGTGGACCTTCACCCTGCTCCCGGGCGAGGAACTGTGCGACGGCGCCGCGGAATCCGGGACCATCCTGAAGTCGAAGGTGCGCTTCCGCCTCGGCAAGCCGAACCGGGGGATCTCGTCGGCCCGGGTGGCGCCGGCGCTCACGCTCCCCTTGCCGTGAGTGGCAGCGGTGGCGGGTGTGCGCATCACCGGATCGCACCAGGACGACGATCGTCATCGTGCGAGCGCCGTCCCGTCCGCGCAGGCGACGCAGGTGCGCGCCGTCGGTCGGGCGAGGAGTCGCGCGCGGGGTATCGGCTCACCGCAGCTCTCACAGCGGCCGTAGATGCCGCTGGCGATCCGTTCCTCCGCGCTGTGCACCTCCGCCAGGTGGCGGCGGGCGGAGTCCTGGAGGGCGCTGGTCCGTGAGCGGTCGACGGCGGTGGTCGAGCCTTCGGGGTCGTGCTCGTCGTCGGTGGAGCTCAGCTGCATCCCCGCGACGATGGACTCGTAGTCCCTGTCCAGAGCGGAGATCCGCTCGTTCGTGCGTACGGCGTCCGCCGCGAGGGAGGCGCGGAGTTCGGGGAGGTCGCCGGTGGGGAGCTCTGGAGCAGTCATGGTCGTTCCGAGGAGTCGAGTTCTGAGCGGAACGCTGATACCAGGGTCTTCTCGTCGGGCAGCGCTTCCTGCGTGTCGATCGAGAGTTCGTATCGGCTGACGGCGACCGGCTGACCGGTGCCGGCCAGTGCGTAGCGGACGACCGTGTCGTTCTTGTCGGAGACGAGCAGGATCCCGACCGTCGGCAGATGCTTCTTCGCATCCCGCAACTGACCATCGACCAGAGCCACGTAGAACCCGAGCTGACCGGTATGGCGCGGGTCGAAGGACTCCGTCTTCAGCTCGATCACCACATAGCGCAACTGCTCGACGTGGAAGAACAGCAGATCGACATAGAAGTCGTCGCCGCCGACGTCGAAGTGCACCTGTCGGCCGACGAAGGCGAACCCCGGGCCGAGCTCCCGCTCGGTGGTGCCGCTGTCGAGGGCGAGGAACTCCAGGGTGTAGGGGTCCTTCGTGAGCTGCTGGGCGAGCTCGGAGTCCCTGCCGTCGAGCGCGGCGGGAAGATTCGACGGTGCTGCAGTCTCGCGTTCGTGCAGGCGAGTCGTGATCTGGTGGGCGAGCACGGACCGTGTCCAGCCGTGCTGGGTGTCCTTGGCGGCGTACCAGTCGCGCAGTTCAGGGTCATCGAGCTTGCTCAGGAGTTCGATGACGTGGCCCCATGGCAATAGTGCAACGCTGCGTTGCACAATCTCGTCCTCCGACGTCCAGGCCCCGGCGAACGAGCGCATGTAGAGAAGGTTCCTTCGCGAGAAGCCCTTCATCGTCGGGAACTCGGCGCGCAGGTCAGCAGCCAGTCGCTCCAGCACCTTCGACCCCCAGGCCTGTTGCGCCTGTCGGTTCAGAATCGCTGGGCCGATGCGCCGGTACAACTTCAGCAGTTCGGTGTTCGCGGCACGCTGAGCCTGGAAGCGAGCGTCGTGGACATGCTGCTTCAGCTCGTTCAGCGTCGAGGCGTAGTCATCGGGGTCATCGGGCACCAGCGCGGTCATGGTCGGGACCGTATCGGAGGGGTCTGACACCCGAGAGCCGATGCTCTCGTTCGCACGGATGACATCTCTGTTCAGGACACCGACGACAGACTGCCTGTGAGCTCACACCACGACGTAGTAGTCCCGGTACCACCGGACCTCGTCGGGATCCCCGTCGAACCCGTAGGCCTCGAGGAACGCCGGGACCTGGTCCGCCATACCGTTGAACTCGAGCGACCAGCGATGGCAGCCCAGGTCGGCGGCGCGCGCGGCAACACCGACCTTGCCCAGATCGGTGAACCCGGCGAGGCCGAGGTCGTCATCCAGCAGGATGTTCGGGGCACAGATGTCGCCGTGCGCGACCACCAGGTCCACTTCCGGTGGGGCGCCGGGGAGCATTGCTGCAGCCTCGTCGGACCCACGGCCGATCGCCCGGCGGGTCTCGATGTCCCAGGACCACGGGCAGGTGCCGGGATCCAGCGCATCGTGGAAGCTGCGCACGGCACGGCCGAGTGCCACGGCGAGCAGCCGGGGATCCCGATGCCCGGTGAACTCGCTGGCCGGCCGGCCAGGCAGGGCGTCGCTCAACATCCAGCTGACCTGCACGTCGTAGCCGGCATCGATCACGTGGGGGACGGGGAGGGCGTTCCCGATCCACCGGACGCGCTCGGCCTCCCGCACCGGGTGATGACTGGTCGGAAGCGACATCGGGGCGATCTTCAGATATCGAGTGGAGCCATCGCTGGAATGCGTGAGGAACGTTTCTCCCCCGAGCGGGTTCGTCCAGACCAGGTCGACGGCAGCCGGGCGGACGAGGCCGCGCGCGGTGTTCGACGCGGTACGGCGGCCCGAGCCGACGCCAGGTCGTGCGGTGCCTGTATCGCGGTCGGTCATCGAGTCCTCGCCTCTGCGTCGGGTGTCGTGGCCGAGTGTGCCCCGGACCGGACGGAACGGCGAGCCAATACTCTGCGGCCGATACCGCCCTGCGCCCGCTGCGGAGTCGTCGATAGGGTCCGGGCGTGACCTTCTCCGCGCACGTTCCCGTTGATGCACCGCACCCGCCCGTCCCTCCGTTCGCACCCGGTACGCCCATTGCGCTCCGCAGCATCAGGAACCGCCCCGCCGACCCTCCGGCCCCCAGCTTCGCCGTCGCCGGGACCGTCGTCGCAGACACCGAGGACTTCTCGGTGGTCGCCACGCGCGTGGGGTCAGGGCTGGCGCGGCGTGCCGGCCGTGCGGAAGGCCCCCGCGACCGATTGGTCGCGCCGCTGGATTGGGACGGAACCCACGAGATGACCGTGTGGCACGGTGCCACCGTGATCCGGGTCCATCCGCGCGGCGAGAACTGGTCGATCTGGCGCTGGCATGACGGCCAGACCTGGATCGGTGACTGGTACGGGAACCTCGAATGCCCCTGGCAGCGGTCCTCGATCGGGTTCGACACCCAGGACTGGGTGCTCGACGTCGTCGGCGCCGGCATGCCTGGCACGGACTCCTGGTACGTCGAGTTCAAGGACGATGACGAACTCGACCATCTCGTGCAGATCGGAGCGACGACCCCCGGCGAGGCCGAGCGCATTCGGGAGCAGGGGCGGCACCTGCACGCGGCGTTCTCGGCCGCGCGCTGGCCCTTCGACGCCGAGTGGGAGCAGTGGCTGCCCTCGGAGAACGAGGGTCCGACGTCGCTGCCCGAGGTTTGGCGCGATCTCGAGAGCCGCTGTCGCTGACCGCTATGTCACCGTCGGCGCAGCAGGAAGATCAGGGGAAGCTCGCCGTGGAGACGAGCGGCGTCCGGGCTGTCCAGGAGCTCGCCGTCGACCGTCGGCAGATCCAGGTAACTGCGCGTGATGCGGTGCTCGACCGGGGCGTCGCCCGGATCCTCGGCGTCCGCAGGATCCTGCTCGGCGAGCAGCTGCCAGCTGAGGGGGTGGGCGCGGAACGCCTCGGCCTCCTCGGCCGTCGAGGGGGCCGCTCGCAGCGCGCCCAGCAGCTCGTCATCGGTCATCACCGCGAGCTCGTCCACGGTCAGTGCGGGATGGTTCCCCGACAGCGCCGTGGTGACGAGGTGGCGCAGAACGGCCACGGGGGTGACGTTCGCGGGGGAGCGCTGCGCACGGGCCTCGCTCACCGCGAGCCGCACCAGCTCGAGGCCGGTCCGCTCATCGGTGTCCACCGTGCCGCCGACCAGGCGCAGCCGCTCCAGCAGCGTCGAGGGCAGGTATCGGGTGCGCCCGTGCGCCTGGCCGCTGCGCAGGAACGAGTCGAGATGATCCAGCTTCAACCCGCCGGGGCGACTGTTCAGCGGTGACGCGGTGGCGCCGTCGTCCACGGCGATGACCTCTTCCGCGTCCATGCCGTAGTGCGCCAGCAGGGTCGACATCGACCGGATGCGGGCGTGCCCGAGGTCGTGATGGTCCAGGCCGTCGATGCCCTCCAGGGTGTGGCTGAAGGGCAGGTGCCCCACGTCGTGGAGCAGTGCGGTAGCCCGAGCGAGGGCATCGTGCGGGGCGAAGTGGACGACGAGCGCGAGAACCCCGAGGGAGTGCTCCAGGCGCGAGTAGGTCTGCGTCGTGGTCAGGGCGGCAGCCCCGGCGTGTGCGATGAAGCCGAGGCGGCGCACCGGCCAGGAGTCCAGGAGCGCCTGCTCGAGCGGGCTCAGCTCGACCTCGACCCTCCACAGCGGGTCCCGCCAGATCCCGCCGATCCCGAGCGTGTCCGCTGCGTCCGATCCCATGGCACCTCCTGTGGAGCTCCCTTACGGTAGCGCGAGGCGGAGCATCCGGCGGGGACGGTGGCCGATCTGGTCCGCACCGCACACGATGCGAAGGGTCAGTACTCGTCGCCGCCGCCGGTGAAGGCGACCACTTCGCCACCCAGTTCGTCCTTGACGGAGTTCAACCATTCTTTGACCTCGGGCTCCTGCTCGTCCACCAGGACGACCCACTTGCCGGATTGGAGCGCATAGCCCTCGGTGTCGTCGACCTCGGTGAGAGTGGAGAGGAATTCGTCCCCTTTCACGTCGTGCGGGATGACCGCTGACACGGAGATGCTGTCGTCATCCCCCACCATGCATTCCCCCTCGACGACGTCGAAGGCCGGGAACCCGTTTGCCAGCTCGCCCTCCAAGAAGGACTGGAAAGCGTCGGAGTCCACGGCCTCGCAGTGGAAATCGGCCCGCAGCTCCTCGTAGAGCTCGCGGGAGTCCTCGTAGGAGCCCCCGCCGCATCCGGCGAGCAGCGCGCTGGATCCCGCCACGATCACGGCGCCCCTGATCCGCTTCCCCATCGTCCCCATGACTATCCCCTGTTCTGCGTCCGTGTGCCCTCTTGTCGCGAGACGGTTCGCCTCGCCAGCGAGGGTAACCGAATGTTCAGAATCTCGGTGGCCGGACTCCGGGCGCCGGCTGCGGGTTCAGCACCACGGCCCGGGTTCAGGGGCGTGGAGCGTGGCGGCTCTGCTCCCCGGCACCGAGCACCTTCTGCGCGAACCGCGACCCGATGATCCGGTGCGTCGCGGTATCCGGGTGCAGTGCGTCGGGCAGGGGATGCTCGGCGCCGTCCGCCTCGTCGTAGAGCTCCCGGCCGTCGAGGTAGTGGAGGTTCTGATCGTCAGGCCGGGCGGCCGCGACCTCCTCGAGCGCCTCGCGGATCACCGTGAGCGTGAGCCGTCCCAGGGCCGTGTCGCCCTCGGCGCCCGACGCAGCGAATCGCACCTGGGGGGTGCCGATCGAGTCAGGATCGATGAGGCCGGGCCCGGGGGTGTGTTCGTGGATGCCGCAGTGGATCGGCGAGACCAGGTGGATCGGGGTGGTGGAGTGCCCTTCGCGGATCGTGTCGAGGAAGCCGTGCACGGCGGGGACGAAGGAGCGCAGACGCATGGCGTCGAGGTTCACGACGTTGATCCCGAGTTTGAGGCTGATGACATCGGCCGGGGCATCGCGAATCGTGCGTGCCACGAACGGGTCCACCATCGCACTGCCGCCCAGGCCCAGATTGCGCAGCTGGACCCCGCTGGCGTGGGCGGCGACGGCGGGCCAGATCTGGGTGGGCGAGGCCGCATTGGAGCCGTGACTGATGGAGCTGCCGTAGTGGACCCACCGCGGCCGAGCGCCCGGATCGATCGGGGCGACCGGAGCGTCGGATCGCAGTTCGACCAGCTCGACCGCCTCGTTGTGAGGGAGCCAGAACTCGACCTGCTTGGGCCCCGGCGGCAGGTCGGTCAGCGCGGTCCGGTGCGAAGGGCCCGAGAGCAGGGCGGATTCGCCGGTCTGCAGGTCGACCTCGAGTGCGTCTCCGCCGGTCAGAGGATCGCTGAGCAGTAGAACGTCGTCGACCAGCACGTCCACTCGGCCGCGGGGGCGGTCCGCCCCGCGGTACGTGACCCGGGTCGGATGCAGTTCGAGCTCGAGGTGCCCGGCGCTCGTCAGGACCGCGACGCGGGCGCCGGACGGCTGCTGCTCCATGGCCAACAGCTGCGGATCAGGGAACTGGGTACGGGCCCACAGGGGCAGGCGGTGGGTGCGAAGGCCGCGCGGTGTCGGCTCCAGTTCCGCGAGGCCGCGCACCAGTTCGAGGGAGAGGGGAGTCGAGAGCATGCGCGTAACCTACACCCTGTAGGTAACTGGAGGTAGGCTGTAGTATCGGTGTGGTTCACCACGAGAGGAGACGCTGTGGCACGAGCAGGAGTCACCAGGGCCCGCGTCGAGGAATCCGCCGTCGAGCTGGCCGACGCGGACGGCTTGGACGCGGTGACGATCTCCGCGCTCGCCCGACGCCTCGGCGTGCAGCCGGCGAGCATGTACGCGCACGTCGCCGGGGTGGCCGCACTGCGCGAGCTTCTGCACCGTCGCGCCCTGGCCGAGCTTGCGCACCTGGTCGAGAACGGGATCGCCGGTCGCGCCGGCACCGACGCCCTGGTCGAGTTCGCCGGGGCTCATCGCCTCATGGCCGAGAGCCACCCCGGTCTCTGGGAGGTCCTGCAGAAGCCGGCCGAGCCCGAGGTCACGGCCTCTCCTGAAGCCGCCCGCGTCGCAGATCTCCAGCTCGCGGTCCTGCGCGGTTACGGGCTGACAGGCGCCGACGCGGTCCATGCGACCCGCTTCGTCGGAGCAACGCTCAATGGCTTCGTGACCCTGGAGCGCTCCGGTGCCTTCGCTCACCGTGACGTCGACGTCGAGACCTCGTGGGCGCTCGCACTCGATGCCCTGGACCGGTCGCTGCGTCAGTGGCCGGGAGGGGCGAGCTCTGCCTGATCGCGTCATTGCCGCCCCAGGTTCTCCGTCGACACCGGTTCAGCCTCTCGACCTGGTCCTGCTTGTCATCTGCCGCCATACGGGAAGCACGACAGGGCAGGCGGCGTTGAGCCGAGCATGACAACACTGGGAATCATCGGAGCAGGACACATCGGCAGCCAGGTCGCACGGGCTGCCCTGAGTGCGGGCTATGGCGTGGTGATCGCGAATTCGCGGGGCCCGGAGACGCTCACGGGCCTCATCGCCGAGCTCGGCCCGACGGCACGCGCCGCCACCGCGGCAGAGGCCGGGCAGGCAGGGGACGTGGTCATCGTGGCGGTGCCCTTGAGCGCCCTGGACCAGATCCCCGTCGAACCTCTCGCCGGGAAGATCGTGCTGGACACCAACAACTACTACCACGAGCGCGACGGGCACATCGAGGCCCTGGACGCAGGGGAGACCACCACCTCGCAGATGCTGCAGCAGCACCTGCCCACCTCGAAGGTCGTCAAGGCCTTCAACCACATCAAGGCCCCGGACATCACCACGGATATCGCTCCCGCGGGCGCACCGGACCGGCGCGCGCTCGCCGTCTCCAGCGATCATCCCGAGGCGGCCGCGTTCGCGACCACCTTCTACGACGAGATCGGGTTCGACACGGTCGAGGTGGGCCCGCTCAGCGAGTCCTGGCGGGTCGAGCGCGATCGCCCTGCCTATGTGGTGCGCCAGACGGCCGCAGAGCTGCGCGAGAACCTCGAGGCGGCTGACCGCCTGCCCTGAGTGAGCCGGGGCCGCTCGCGGCCTCGGAAGTCGGTACGGTTGACCCGCTCGGTGCGTACGGCCGTACACCGCGGTGCTCGCACGTCCTGAGCACCCTTCACATCCCTTTCGAGGAGTCCTCGTGCCCATCCCTCTGCGTCGGCGCCGCTGGGCCCTGTACGCCCTGTTCCTGCTGCCCGGCCTCAGCGTCTCGGCATGGGTCACGCGCACCCCCGTCGTGCGCGACCTGCTCGAGGTGTCCACCGCCCAGATGGGGATGGTGCTGTTCGGCCTCTCCGTCGGCTCGATGATCGGGATCCTCTCCTCGGGCCCGCTCGTGATGCGGCTCGGAACGCGACCGGTCGTCATGGCCGGATCCACCCTGATCGTGCTGGCCATGCCCACCATCGCCCTCGGTGCCGTGACCGGAACACCGCTGCTGACCGCTGTCGGCCTGGCCCTGTTCGGCGCCGGCATGGGGGGCGGCGAGGTCGCGATGAACGTCGAGGGGGCCGACGTCGAGAGGCTCGGGGGGCGCCCCTTCCTCCCCGCCCTGCACGGCTGCTTCAGCCTCGGCACCGTGCTCGGTGCGGGCCTGGGCATCCTGGCCAACGCCGTCGACTTCTCCGTTCTTGCCCATCTGGGCCTGACCGGCGTACTCGGCGCCGGGTTGTTGATCTGGGCCCTGCGCTCGGTGCCCTCGGGCACGGGGCTCATCCCGGCCCGGGTGCGGACGGAGCAGGCTTCCACCCCGCGCCCGGCGATCTGGAAGGACACCCGGCTCGTGCTGATCGGCGGCATCGTGCTGGCGATGGCGCTCGCCGAGGGCACCGCCACCGACTGGCTGCCGTTGATCATGGTCGACGGCCACGGCTTCGGCGCCACCATGGGCTCGACCGTGTTCGCGCTGTTCGCCGCCGCCATGACGGTGGGCCGCTTCACCGGCGGGCCGATCGTGGCCCGGGTGGGCCGCGCTCGCGTGCTCATGGTCAGTGCTCTTTTCGCCGCGGCCGGCCTGGCGCTGATCGCCTTCGTCGACAGCCAGACGGTGGCCGTGCTCGCTGTGGGGCCTGGGGGCCTCGCTCGGCTTCCCGCTCGCACTCTCCGCCGCCGGCGACTCGGGGGAGAACCCCGCCGCCCGCGTGGCGCTGGCCTCGACGATCGGCTACCTGGCCTTCCTGGTGGGCCCGCCCACGCTCGGCTTCCTCGGGGAGGAGATCGGGCTGCGCTCCGCATTGGTGGTGCCATTGGCCGTGGTGCTGGTCGCCGTGCTGCTCGCCCCCTCGACCGCGCCCCGCGTACCTGCGGCCGACGACGCTGCTGAGGAGTTCGCGCCGACGCACTGAGGAGCGTGCCGCCGCGGCGACTATCGTGCTGGGATGCGTATCCGAGCCGCCGCTGTCGTCGTCCAGAACGGATGTGTTCTTCTCATGCACCGTCGGCGCGACGGCCGCACGTACAGCGTGCTGCCCGGAGGCGGCATCGACGAGGGCGAGGTGGCGCAGGATGCCTGCCTGCGCGAGCTGCAGGAGGAGACCGGCCTGACCGGAACGCTCGGGGCGCTGCTGCCGACGCCGTGGGAGATCGAAGCGCCCGCTCTGTATTTCTCCGTGCGCACGGAGCCGGCCCAGCCAGTCCTCGGCGGCCCGGAGAGGCTACGCGGCAGCGAGGAGAACTCGTACGAGCCCGCCTGGGTCCCGCTGGACCAGGTCGACTCCCTGGATCTGGTCCCCGCCGCCGCCCGCGCCGCGGTGCAGCTGGCTTCTGAGGCTCACCAGGCCGGCGCAGGGCATGGCACTGCGCGGTCGCCCGACGGCGGCGATATCGCTGGTGCGCAGGCGGTGGTGCGCGAAGCGACCAGCACCGACGACGCCGCACTGTGGCCCTTGGCCTCCGCGCTCGCGACCTCCTACCAGCCCACGTGGACCCACTTCCGCGAGGGCCTGCGCAGCATCGTCGCTGATCCTGACGCGACGGTGATCGTTGCTGTGGAGGGCGAGAACCTGATCGGCTATGTGCACGTCCTCGTCCACGAGGCGTTCCACGCCGACGGCGCCATCGGATGGATCGAGGAGCTGATGGTTCATGAGGACCGACGAGGAACTGGCTGCGGACGGGTCCTGATGGCGGCTGCCGAGCACTGGGCGCGGGACACCGCGGACGTTGCGTACATCGCGGTGGCGACTCGTCGGGCCGAGCGCTTCTATCAGGCGATCGGGTACCAGGCCTCGGCGACGTACTTCAAGAAGGCGTTCCGCTGACCGCGACCCACGACCCCTCGCGGCCCGTGGCCGCCCGGAGCGGGCTCAGGACTCGTCGGTACCCTCGCTCATCGCCGGGCGCAGCTCGACCGTCTCGCCACGGGCGCCGAAGAGGTTGGCGATCTCCTCGGCGCGCTCCAGAGTGTCGACGTCGACGACGAAGAACCCTGCGAGGTGCTCCTTGCCCTCGGCGTACGGGCCGTCGATCGCGACCTTCCGGCCGTCCTTCCAACGGAACAGCCGCGATGTGGAGGGCGCGGCCAGGGCCTCGGCGTGGACGAGCTCCCCGCGCTCCAGGACCTGCGCGAAGCCTTCGTCGAACGCTCTGCCTCCGGCGTCACGCTCCTCCTGGGGGAGAGCCTGCTGCTCGGGCAGATAGTCCGCGGTGGGGTGCCCCCAGGGCTGTGGGTTCGAGTGAATGAGGATCACGTACTTCATGACTGCTCCTTCATGGTGGTCTCGGCACTCGGAGACAACTGCGCCTCCACCATCATGGCGAAGCCGGTGCCGGATTCTCGACAGGTCGCCGACGATCACGCCACGGAACGTCAGTGCGTGACTTCGACCCGGCCCACCGCGGTGACCGGGGAGACCCGGCCGTCGGCGAGCCGGTACTGGCAGCCCACGATGCCGAGGTTCCCCGCGGCGACCGCGTCGCTGATGACCCTGGACTTGCGCATGAGGGCGTTGATGGTCTCGTCGAGGTGACGGCGGCCCACGGCATCCGCATCGATCAGATCGGGGTCGACGTACGGGCTGACCTGCTGCGTGGCGAACCATTCCTGTTGGACGGCGGGCTGGATCTCCTCGAGCTCGTGCTTGATGGCGGGGGTGACCTCGCTCGGTGACGCGGTGGTCTGATTGATCGCCGCGGCCACCGCCCCGCAGGAGCCGTGCGCGAGGACGACGATCACGGCGACGCCGAGCTCGGAGACGGCGAACTCCATGGTCGCGGTCGTGTTCTGGTTGGCGATCTGCCCGATGTTCCGCACCACGAACAGGTCACCCAGCCCGCAGTCGAAGAGGATCTCCGCCGCGACCCGCGAATCGGAACAGCCCAGGAACGCCGCGTTCGGGGCCTGGCTGCCGGCCAGCTCGCTGCGACGCGCAGCGTTCTGCTGTGGGTGGAGCAGGCGCCCCTCGATGAATCGCTCGTTCCCCTGCGCGAGCTCATCCCATGCCTGCTGGACGGTGACGCGGGGTGAAGTCATGGTGAGGATCCTTGGGGTTGAGCGGGTTCGAGCGACAGAACGTGCAGGAGGGCCCGTGTCCGGGACGTGCTCCCGCCGCAGAATACTCTCCCTGTGCGCGTCGACCGGGCGCTGCGATCTTCCGGCCGAAGGGGCCGCCCCGATAGGGTTGCCTCGATGATGACCAGTCAGGCTCCGACGGGCCGCTCCCGGAACGGTTACCTGGTCGTGGCCTGATCCGCGCCCCTCCTGACGTCAGTGCGAACTCGACCTCACCGACACTGACCCAGGAGAACCATGACTGCTCGTTTCAACCACACCATCATCGCTTCGACGGATCCGGCCGAGATGGCCGCCTTCTATCGCGACCTGCTCGAGGCCGACGACGCCCCGGACTGGGGCCCTTTCGTCAACCTCCAGATCGCCGACGGGGTCCTGCTGCAGTTCGCCATTCCGCCGTTGGAGTTCCCGCCCCAGCACTACGCCTACCTGCTCGACGACGCCCATTTCGATCGTGCCTACGCGACGATCGTCGGCCAGGAGATCGAGCATTGGGCCGACCCCCAGCGGTCACGCCCCGGGGAGATCAACGACGGGCACGGCGGCCGAGGCGTCTACCTGCTCGACCCCTCGGGCCACTACCTGGAACTGATCACCCGCCCCTATCTCTGAGGGGCTCATGCTCGCTGGCGGTGCGAGCCCGCAGGGGCCGGCGGCGAGGATCGGCCCGGGCGGCGGGCACCCGGGCGTCTACGATCGATGGATGACTGCCGTGCATGTCGTCGCGCCCCTGTTCCCGGATGTCACCCAACTGGATCTCACCGGTCCGATCCAGGTGCTCTCGCGCCTCCCGGGGGCGCAGGTCTCCCTGGCCTGGCACGACCTCGAACCGGTCGCCACGGACTCGGGCTTCTCGATCCTGCCGACGACGACCTTCGACGCTGCCCCGCAGGCCGACGTCCTCATGGTCCCCGGAGGTCAGGGCGCGTTCGCGCTGATGGACGATGACGCGGCGCTGGACTTCGTGCGGCGCCAGGCGGCCGGTGCCCGCTACGTCACGAGCGTGTGCACGGGATCTTTCGTCCTCGGTGCGGCGGGCCTGCTGCAGGGCAGACGGGCCACGACGCACTGGGCATCGCACCCCCTGCTCGAGATCCTGGGGGCGGTGCCGGTTAAGGAACGCGTGGTGCGCGACGGCAGCATCCTCACCGGCGGCGGCGTCACCAGCGGCATCGATCTCGCCCTGGTCGTCGCGGCGGAGATGTGCGGCGACGAGATCGCGCGGCGCATCCAGCTGCATCTGGAGTACGACCCGCACCCACCGTTCGATGCAGGCTCGCCGGACCGCCCCGAGGCCGATCCGCGCCAGATCGAGGATTCGAGGGACGCCGCCCGGCGCGATCGCGGCGGTCTCGTCGAGCGCGCCGCCGCGCGCCTGCGCATCGGGAAGAACGCCACGATCGACGACTCCGCGGGCACGGTGCGCCTCGGGCAGGAGGGCTCCTGACCCCTCACCACCGCACCTCGGTTCGGCCCCGGTGCGCCCGACGTCTCTATTGCGGCGGGACTCCACGAGGTCAGCACACCAACGCTCAGGCGCGTCGCCCTGCGCATCGACTTTCACGAAAGGACCGAAGAATGACGTCCGATCAGGGCCAGTCCCGCCCAGAGCCCCCTCTTGCGGCGGATGAAGTCGCCACACTGGTCGGGTTCCTGGAATATCAGCGGGCGACGATTGCCTGGAAGTGCTCGGGACTTGAAAACCTGGAACTGAACATGACGGTAGGCCCCTCGACGATGACTCTCGGTGGGCTGCTCAAGCACCTTGCCTACTACGAGGACCACTGGTTCTCGCATCACCTTCGAGGCAACCCGCGCAAGACCATATGGGATGCCGTCAACTGGGACGCCGAACCTGACTGGGAGTGGACCTCGGCCGCCGAGGACTCACCCGAGACCCTTCGAGCCCTGTGGAGCGACGCGGTCTCGCAGTCCCGCTGCATGCTCGGTGAAGCCCTGGCGGAGGGCGGCCTGGGCGTGCTTGCCGGGCGCGGTCTGCCGGATGGTCGCGTTCCGACCGCGCGGTGGATCCTCGTACACATGATCGAGGAGTACGCCCGCCACAATGGGCACGCGGACCTCATCCGCGAGTCTGTCGACGGGCTGATCGGTGAATAACCCTTGTCGGGGAGGAGTCGCTCAGTGAAGCGCGTCGGTCCGCTTCCCCGTGAAGAGTACTGGAGGGCGCTGGCGAAATGTATTCGGAGCATTAAAGCTGCGAGTCCGCAATTGTGGTGTCGCATGTTTCGAGCTGGAGCGTCCCATTATTGGAGGTAGCGCTAGCCTCGATCTTTCATGGGGTCGGTAGGTCCGCTCGGTCGGCGTCGTTGCCGATCTT
>NZ_JABUXV010000015.1 GCF_014897705.1 Brachybacterium sp. FME24
AGAGCATCACCTTGCCAAGGTGAGGGTCGCCGGTTCGAATCCGGTCGTCCGCTCCGGGAGCGGCGCGCCCGACATGTGGTCGGGAGCGTCTTTTCCTGTGATGCGGGAGCATCTCCGGTGGGTTGGCCGAGAGGCGAGGCAACGGCCTGCAAAGCCGTGTACACGGGTTCGAATCCCGTACCCACCTCCGTCGACGCCCTCGGGTGTCGTCCGGGCGATTGGCGCAGCGGTAGCGCGCTTCCCTGACACGGAAGAGGTCACTGGTTCGAACCCAGTATCGCCCACCAGCACAGAAGGGCCCCGGTCGTCGGACCGGGGCCCTTCTCGCGTCCGATGCACCAGATCGCGGACCGAGGGCTCCCCGCCTAAGCGGCCGAGGAGCGGCGTCGGACGGTGTGGGGAGGTCCGTCCTGCTCTGCGGCATCGATGCATCGGCTCGTGCCCGGCCGTGGGGCAGATACGATCGTCGGCGGAGCCGGCATCGTCGGCCGGCTCGACCCGAACACAAGGAGCATTTCCGTGGCCCAGATCGCCATCACCCTCGACGGTTCCCTGCATCGCCTCGAGGAGGGGACCACGGGCACCGAGCTGTTCGCCGGAACCGCCTCGATCATCGCCCTGCGCATCGACGGCGAACTGCGAGATCTGTCCACCCTGCTCACGGACGGCCAGGTGGTCGAGGGAGTCGACCTCTCCAGCGCCGATGGCCTCTCGATCCTGCGCCACAGCGCCGCCCACGTCCTGGCCCAGGCTGTGCAGAAGGTGGACCCCGACGCCAAGCTCGGCATCGGCCCGCCCATCACCGACGGCTTCTACTACGACTTCGACGTCGCCGAGCCCTTCACCCCCGAGTCGCTCAAGGCGCTCGAGAAGGAGATGAACCGGATCGTCAAGTCCGGTCAGCGCTTCGTGCGCCGCGAGCTCACCGATGACGCCGCGCGCGCCGAGGAAACCTCCGAGCCGTACAAGCTCGAGCTGATCGGCCTGAAGTCCACCGCCGGTGACGCAGCCGAGGGCGCGAGCGTCGAGGTCGGCGAGGGCGGGCTGACCATGTACGACAACGTGGACAAGAAGGGCCAGACCGTCTGGACCGATCTCTGCCGCGGCCCGCACCTGCCCAGCACCAAGCTGATCGGCAACGGCTTCGCGCTCACCCGCTCCGCCGCCGCCTACTGGCGCGGCAGCGAGAAGAACCCGATGCTGCAGCGCGTCTACGGCACCGCATGGCCGTCCAAGGACGAGCTGCGCGCCCATCAGGAGCGCATCGCCGAGGCCGAGCGGCGCGACCACCGCCGGCTGGGCAGCGAACTGGACCTGTTCTCCTTCCCGGATGAGATCGGATCCGGTCTGCCGGTGTTCCACCCCAAGGGCGCCATGATCAAGATGGAGATGGAGGACTACTCCCGCCGCCGTCACATCGAGGCCGGCTACTCCTTCGTCTCCACCCCGCACATCACCAAGAAGAACCTCTTCGAGACCTCGAAGCACCTCGAGTGGTACGCCGAGGGCATGTACCCCCCGATGCACGTGGACGAGGAGGTCGACGGCGACGGGAACGTCACCAAGCAGGGCCAGGACTACTACCTCAAGCCCATGAACTGCCCGATGCACAACCTCGTCTACAGCTCCCGGGGCCGGTCCTATCGCGAGCTGCCGCTGCGACTGTTCGAGTTCGGCAGCGTGTACCGCTACGAGAAGTCCGGCGTGGTGCACGGGCTCACCCGTGCCCGGGGATTCACCCAGGACGACGCGCACATCTACACCACCCGGGAACAGATGAAGGAGGAGATCTCCGGGACGCTCGACTTCGTGCTCGGTCTGCTGAAGGACTACGGACTGGATGACTTCTACCTCGAGCTGTCCACCCGTGACCCCGAGAAGTCCGTCGGCGACGAGACCACCTGGGACGAAGCGACCCGCACCCTCGAGGAGGTTGCGACCGCCTCCGGTCTCGAACTGGTCCCGGACCCGGGCGGCGCCGCGTTCTACGGTCCGAAGATCTCCGTCCAGGCGAAGGACGCGATCGGACGCACCTGGCAGCTGTCCACGATCCAGCTGGACTTCTTCGAGCCCGAGCTGTTCGAGCTCGAGTACACCGCTCCCGACGGGACCCGGCAGCGCCCGGTGATGATCCACCGTGCCCTGTTCGGATCCATCGAGCGCTTCTTCGGCGTTCTCCTGGAGCACTACGCGGGGGCATTCCCGGTGTGGCTGGCTCCGGTCCAGGTCGTCGCCATCCCGGTCGCCGCCGAGTACGTCGCCTACCTCGACCAGATCGCTGCGAAGCTGCGTACCCACGGCATCCGCGTGGAGGTCGACTCCTCCGATGACCGCATGCAGAAGAAGATCCGCACCCACACCAAGGAGAAGGTGCCCTACCTGCTCATCGCGGGTGGGGAGGACCAGGCTGCGGGCGCCGTCTCCTTCCGGATGCGTGACGGCAGCCAGGACAACGGCATCGACGTCGACGAGGCGGTGCAGCGGATCGTCACCGCCGTCCAGGACAAGGTGCAGGTGTGATCGAGGCGGATCCCAGCGGCGAGCCGTCCGATGCGGACGGCTCGCCGCGCCCTGGTGCCGCGGAGGCGACCGTCGAGGACGCGCGCGGATTCGCGGGTGTCCCCGATGACACGCAGCGGCTGTGGACCCCGCACCGGATGGCGTACATCGGCGGGGAGAACAAGCCGGCCGATCCGGACGACGGGGCGCAGTGCCCCTTCTGCTCGGCTCCCGGACGCTCGGACGAGGACGCGCTGATCGTCCATCGTGGCGAGGTGGCGTACGTGATCCTGAACCTGTATCCGTACAACGCCGGTCATCTGCTGGTGTGCCCGTACCGTCACGTCGCCGACTACACGGATCTCGACGATGCCGAGGTGCAGGAGATCGCCGCGCTCACCCGCACCGCGATGCGGGTGATCCGTGAGGTCTCCCAGCCGGCCGGGTTCAACCTGGGCATGAACCAGGGCCCGGTCGCCGGGGCAGGCATCGCCGCGCATCTGCATCAGCACGTCGTGCCCCGGTGGATGGGCGATGCGAACTTCCTGCCCATCGTCGGGCGCACCAAGGCCGTCCCGATCCTGTTGGCCGATACTCGCCGGCTCTACGCCGACGCCTGGCCCTGAGCTAGCATGACCGAGGCTGCAACGCACATCGCATCATCGGGTCATCGGGGCGCGACATCTCGTCGAGACCGCGTCGGTGCCGGCCATGATCGCAGACCGCCGCAGCCAGGGGAGTGGGAGGAGACCGCAGCGATGAGCACGACCGGAGCCCCGCCGCGCCCAGCGCCGCCACCTCACGGCCAGTCCGATCCCGGCTACCGCTATGACGTCGACCGCGTGGACCCGCGTGCTCCCGGTCGCATGGGTGAGGGCACCCCTCAGAATCGGCGCCGACGCCGACCATGGGTGCGGTGGGTCGTCTTCGCCCTGTCGTTCCTGGCGCTCGCCGGTGGTGCCCTCGCGCTCTACATCTTCGTCATCCTTCCGCTGGGGTTCGGGACCTCGCTGGTGGCGTTCACCGCCGCACTGGTGCCCGTCGCCATCGTCCTGGCCGCCGTGTGGTGGCTCGACCGCTACACCCCGCAGCCCCGGATCTCCCTCGTGTACGCCTTCATCTGGGGCGCGGTCGGGTCCGTGGCCCTGACGTTCGTCATCGGCGGTCCGTTCACGACCTGGATCATGCCGAGCGAGCCCAGCGAGATCACCGCCTCGTTCCTCGGAGCGGTGGTCCAGGCTCCGGTGATCGAGGAGGCCATGAAGTGCGCCGGGATGATCGGGCTGCTCATCTGGGGTCGCCGATACATCGCCGGGCCTATCGACGGAGTCGTCTACGCGGCATTGATCGCGGGGGGATTCGCCTTCACCGAGAACATCATCTACTTCGGAAGCTCCTTCCACCAGGCGCAGGCCGCCGGAGAGGTCGCCGGGTTCTGGCAGACCTTCTTCCTGCGCGGTGTCCTCTCGCCCTTCGCCCACGTCTCCTTCACCGGGCTGTGCGGGCTCGGGCTGGGCATCGCGGCCGAGCGCCGTTCTCCGATGCTGTACTTCGGGCTCGGCATCGGGGGGCTCTCCCTGGGGATGATCCTGCACGCACTGTGGAACGGGTCCACCTTCTTCCTGCCGGTCGACCCGGAGAACCCGCTCGGTGGCTTCTTGCGCTACTACGTCTCCGTGCAGGTGCCGATCTTCGTGATCCTGGTGGCGATCGTGCTGTTCCTGCGTCTGCGGGAGCGTCGCATCCTGCGTCGCCAGCTCGCCGACTACGGGCGAGCCGGGTGGTTCGCGCCGTCGGAGGTGGACATGCTGGTCGCGATGGGCAAGCGCCGCAGGGCTGAGAAGTGGGCCGGCCGCCACGGCGCGGTCGCCCGGATGGGGATGCGCGACCTGATCCGTGCATCGATCGAGCTGGGCATGGAACGCCACAGCGTGCTGCACGGCAAGGCGTCGGCCAAGACACGACGGCGGGAGCGTGAGCTGCTTGAACGGATCACTGCGGACCGCCGCCTGCTCGGCTCGCTCACGGCCCCCGTCGTCCGCAGCTGACGCTTCTGGCGAGGGTCGGCGACCCCTGCACCTAGAATGGGACGGCACTGCGCCGGAATCCGGCGGTCGAGTCGGGAGGAGAGAGATGTCAGGGCATTCCAAGTGGGCGACCACGAAGCACAAGAAGGCCATCATCGATGCCAAGCGCGGCAAGCTGTTCGCCAAGCTGGTCAAGAACATCGAAGTCGCCGCACGAATGGGTGGCCCCGACCCGGTCGGCAACCCGACCCTCTTCGATGCCATCCAGAAGGCGAAGCGGACCTCCGTTCCCAGCGACAACATTGATCGTGCCGTCAAGCGCGGCGGCGGCCTCGACGCCGGCGCTGTCGACTACGAGACGCTGATGTACGAGGGCTATGCGCCCGGCGGCGTGGCGGTGCTGGTCGAATGCCTCACCGACAACAAGAACCGAGCCGTCTCCGAGGTGCGCCTGGCCTTCAACCGCAATGGCGGGAACATGGCCGATTCCGGTTCCGTCGCCTACCTGTTCGAGCGCAAAGGCGTCGTGACCGTTCCCAAGGGCGACCTCACCGAGGATTCCCTGCTCGAGGTCGTCCTGGACGCGGGTGCCGAGGAGATCACCGACGAGGGCGAGGCCTTCGAGATCCTCTGCGAGGCCACCGATGTGGTGGCCGTGCGCACGTCGCTGCAGGAGGCGGGCATCGAGTACGACAGTGCCGAGGCGCAGTTCGTGCCGACCATGCGCACTCCCGTCGATCTCGACGGCGCCCAGAAGGCGCTGCGACTGATCGATGCTCTCGAGGACAGCGACGACGTCCAGAACGTGTTCTCGAACCTCGACATCCCCGACGACGTCGCCGCTGCGCTCGCCGATTCCGATTCTGAGTCCGAGTGATCCGATCAGGAGCGCCCGGCCCGGAGCCTGCCGCTGGTGCACGATGACGACGCTCGGGCAGGGGAGCCCCTGATGTCCTTGAGAGTGCTCGGAGTGGATCCCGGCCTCACCCGGTGCGGCATCGGCGTGATCGATTCCACCGGCGGTCGCCGGGCCACGCTCGTCGCTGCCGGCGTGGTCCGCTCCGACTCGGAGGATCCGATCGATCAGCGCCTGCTCGCGATCGCGCGGGGCCTGCGGGCCGCCATCGAGGAGCATGCGCCCGACGTGGTCGCCGTGGAGCGGGTGTTCAGTCAGAACAACATCTCGACCGTCATGGGAACCGCCCAGGTCTCCGGCATCGCGATCCTCGAAGCGGCCGAACGCGGCATCCCGATCGCGATGCACACACCCTCCGAGGTGAAGGCGGCGGTCACCGGCAGCGGCCGGGCCGACAAGAAGCAGATCCAGACCATGCTGGTCAAGCTGCTCGGCCTCGATGCACCGCCGCAGCCCGCCGACGCGGCCGACGCCGTCGCGATCGCCCTGACACAGCTGTGGCGAGGCCCCGGGCCGGTCGCGCTGGATTCCACCGGGGGCGCGCGCACCAGTGCCCAATCGGTCTGGGCGCGTGCCGAGCGCGAAGCCCGACGCGCCCGGGAGCGCTCCACCTCCCGCCACTGATCGAACACTCGTTCTAGAGTGGGGCTGTGATCGCATCCCTGACCGGGCGAGTGGCCCGCATCGACCTTGACGCCCTGGTGGTGGACGTGGGCGGCATCGGCTACCTCGTCCGCACCACTCCCCAGGCCTTGAGCTCAACCCGCCATGGTGCCGAGCTCACCCTGCACACCGAGCTGATCGTCCGCGAGGACTCGATGACGCTGTTCGGCTTCCCCCATCAGGACGAGGCCGAGACCTTCCGGATCGTGCAGTCCGTCTCCGGTATCGGACCGCGCACCGCGCTGGCCGTGCTGGCGGTCCTCGACCCCGAGGAGCTGCGGTGGGCCGTCGCCGAGCAGGATGCCAAGACCATCGCCCGTACCCCTGGCATCGGGCCGAAGGTCGCCGGACGCATGATCCTCGAACTCGGGGGGAAGCTGCCCGCTCCCGCGGGGCCCGTGAGCTCCGCCGAGCCGGCACCGTCGACCTCAGCAGGGGCGGATGCCGACGTGATCGAAGCGCTGGTGGGTCTGGGCTGGGCGGAGAAGGGTGCGATCAACGCCGTGGAAGGGGTACGCGCCGAGGGCGGCGGAACGCTGGACGCCCCGGACCTGCTGCGCCGGGCCCTGCGCCACCTCGGGGGCAGCCGATGAGTCCGGAGGACACCGCAGGAGCTCCCGGAAGCGAGGACGCCACCGTGACCAGTGCGGAGTCCTCCCCTCCGGAGCGCACTGCGGAGGCGGTTCTGCGTCCCCGACGTCTGGACGAGTTCGTCGGCCAGCAGGTGGTGCGCGATCAGCTCTCGCTGGTGCTCGACGCGGCGTCCGCCCGCGGGCGCACTCCCGAGCACGTGCTCCTGTCCGGCCCTCCCGGGCTCGGCAAGACCACTCTGGCGATGATCATCGCCGCCGAGCTGGGTGCCGCGCTGCGCATCACCTCGGGCCCCGCCATCCAGCACGCCGGTGACCTCGCCGCGATCCTCTCCTCCCTCGATGAGGACGAGGTGCTCTTCATCGACGAGATCCACCGCCTGGCCCGACCTGCCGAGGAGATGCTCTATATCGCCATGGAGGATTTCCGGGTCGATGTCGTCGTCGGCAAAGGCGTCGGCGCCACCTCGATCCCCTTGGATCTGCCGCCGTTCACGGTGGTCGGTGCGACCACGCGCGCAGGGCTCCTTCCCGCCCCACTGCGCGATCGCTTCGGATTCATCGGTCACCTCGACTTCTACGCCCCCGAGGAGCTGCGGGAAGTCGTCCGTCGCTCCGCTGCCCGGCTCGAGGTGGACCTCGTCGAGGAGGCCGGAATCGAGATCGCCTCCCGTTCCCGCGGCACTCCGCGCATCGCGAACCGTCTGCTGCGCCGCGTGCGCGACTGGGCGCAGGTGCGCGGCACGGGCCGACTCGACCTCGGTGCTGCGAAGGAAGCCCTGCGTGTGTACGAGGTCGATGAGCGCGGGCTGGATCGCCTGGACCGTGCGGTGCTCGCCGCGCTGTGCGGTCGTTTCGCCGGTGGCCCGGTGGGACTGTCCACCCTCGCCGTGGCGGTGGGGGAGGAGATCGAGACCGTCGAGACGATGGTCGAGCCCTACCTGGTGCGCGAAGGATTCCTGCTCCGCACCCCGCGAGGTCGTGCTGCCGCACCGGCGGCATGGACGCACCTGGGGATGCAGGCGCCGGACGGTCCGGCGGGTTCCGCACCGATGCTCGGTCGCTTCTGAGCGACTCGCCACCCGTGGGGAGTTCACTCGGCATCGGCGGGTACAGTGGTGCGGTCAGTCGTCCGCGGCAGGGCCGGCTCGGAGCGTGAGCTCCCGGGCCCGTTGCTGTCCGCCGAAAGGAACCCCGTGGAATCCCTCCTGCCTCTCCTGCTCATCTTCGCGGTCATGATGCTGCCGATGCTGTTTCTGTCGAACCGCCAGAAGAAGACTCAGCAGAAGCAACGTGAGCTCGTCAGCCAGCTCGGCGTCGGCGACGAGGTGCGCACCCACTCGGGGTTCTACGGCCTGATCGTCGACTCCTTCGACGATGTCGTGATCCTCGAGTCCGAGAACGGCGCTCAGACGAAGTGGGCACGTCAGGCCATCGCCTCGGCGGTCGAGCCGACCGACGGCGCCTCGCTGGAATCGGATGACGAGGCCGATTCCGCCGACTCCACGGACGATGACCTCTCTGCAGGTGGGCGCGACTCGGATCAGGGCGCCATTCCCGGAGTGACGGTCTCCGATCCGAGCACCGAGGACCGTCGCGACCGCTGAACGGTCCGGGTGCCTTCACCCGTGCACGTGAGCTCCCGCTCTTCCTGACCCTGCCGTCGTCCAGAGGAACACTGCCCCATGCCCGCACGTCGCATCGCCCTCGCGGCCCTCGCGGTGCTGATCCTGCTGATGGGTGGCGGAATCGGTGCCGGAGTCTGGAAGGGCGGCTGGGAACCAGCCCCCAAGCTCGCCCTCGACCTCGAGGGCGGCACCCAGATCATCCTGCAGACCGAATCGCGCGATGGCGCGGCGGTCGACTCCACGGCCATGGAGCAGGCCCGTCAGATCATCAGTCAGCGCATCAACGCGATGGGCGTGGCCGAGACCGAGATCAGCATCCAGGGCGGGACGAACATCGTCATCGACGTCCCCGGACAGCTGGACCAGGAGACCTCCGAGGCGATTCGACAGACCGCGTCGATGTCCTTCCGGCCGGTTCTCGGCGTGGTGGCCCCTGAGGGCACCGAAGGGGCCCAGCCCTCCGATGGCGGTGGCGCCTCCGACGGCGGTGCCTCCGAGGATGCAGAGGGTTCGGCCGACGAGGCCTCCGCGGCTCCGGCGGACCCCTCGCAGCAGATGTTCAACGGCCCTCTCAGCGCGGACTCCTCGATGGCTCCTCCCGCGGCCCCGACCGAGGGTGAGCTGCAGTACCCCGCGTGGTCCCTGGACTGGCTGACCCCGGAGCTCCAGACCGAGCTGATGACCGCGGACTGCACGGATCCGCGTTCCCAGCAGGAGCTCGTCTCCGATGCCGCCGTCGACGAACCCGTCGTGGCCTGTGACCCCGAGGGCACGCAGAAATTCCTGCTCGGACCCGAGGTCGTCGCCGGGTCGTCGATCGCGGGTTCGTCCGTGGCGGCCGATACCAACCCCACCGGCCAGGCCACCGGGTCCTACGTCGTGAACATGAGTTTCCAGGAGGACGCCGCGAAGTCCTTCGGCGACATGACCACCGCGCTCTACAACGACGAGGGTGCGACCCGGGCTTTCGGGATCGTGCTGGACGGTCTGGTCATCTCCGCCCCGGAGGTTCAAGCTCCCTCCCCGAACGGAGAGGCCTCGATCTCCGGTGATTTCACCCAGGACGAGGCGAGCCAGCTCTCGGACCAGCTGCGCTTCGGTGCGCTTCCGCTCGAGTTCGAGGTCGCCTCCGAGCAGCAGGTCTCCGCGACCCTGGGCACCGATCAGCTGACGATGGGTCTGATCGCAGGGCTGATCGGGCTGGCACTCGTCGTGGCCTATGCGTTCCTCCAGTACCGCGCCCTGTCGATCGTGACCGTCACCAGCCTGCTGGCGATGGGGGCGCTCACCTACGGGACGCTCACCGTCCTGTCGAACATCCCCGATATCGGCTACCGCCTCTCGCTGGCCGGTGTGGTGGGCATGATCGTCGCGATCGCCTTCACCGTGGACTCGTTCATCGTCTACTTCGAGCGCGTGCGCGACGAGATCCGCGATGGCAGGGGGATCGTCGCGGCGGTGGATCATGGCTGGGATCGTGCCAAACGCACCATCCTCGCCTCGGACTCCGTCAACCTGATCGCCTCGGTCGTGCTGTATCTGCTCTCCACCGGTGGAGTGCGAGGCTTCGCCTTCGTGCTCGGTGTGACCACCCTGCTCGACCTGCTGGTCGTCTTCCTGTTCACCCACCCGATCCTGCAGGTCCTGGTCCGCAGCCGGTTCTTCGGCAAGGGGCACCCCTGGAGCGGACTCGACCCGGCGATGCTGGGGCGCAGTGTTCCGGCCTACGCGGGACGTGGGCGGGTGCGCGCACTCGACGAGCGCGGTACCTCGCAGGGAGAGGACGGACCCCGGGAACCGCTGGCCGCCCGCAAGGCGCGCCTCGCCCGAGATGCCGGGGACGACGCGAGCGGACTCGACGACACCGCTGATCACGGGCCCGCCGATCGCGAGTCCGACCCGCCAGACGACGACTCCGAGGAGACGAGCCGATGACCGCGACATTCTCCCGGTTCGGCAACGACCTCCACGCGGGTCGCCGTACCGTCCCGATCGTGCGTCGCCGACGTACCTGGTACCTGATCAGCCTCGTGGTGATCGTGATCCTCGCCGCCCTGGCCCTGCTGCGCGGCCCGAACCTCGGGATCGAGTTCACCGGCGGCTCCGAGTTCCAGGTCGCCGGTGTCTCCGACACCGAGCAGAGCACCGCTCGCGACATCGTGCGCGAGCACGTCTCGGACGGCGAACCCAAGGTGACCGTGCTCGGACAGGACACGATGCGTGTCCAGACCGAGCAGCTCGACTCCACGGAGACGGCCCTCCTGGCCGAAGAGCTCGCTGCGGCGTACGGGGTCTCCACAGCGGATGTGTCGACCTCGTACATCGGCCCGGTCTGGAGCGGGGACATCACCCAGAAGATGCTTCGCGGCGTCCTCGTGTTCCTGGTGCTCGTCGCCGCGACGATGGCGGTGTACTTCCGCAACCTCAAGGCCTCGGTCGCGGCCATGAGCGCGCTGGTCCACGACATGCTGGTGACCGCGGCGGTGTACGGCGTGGTCGGTTTCGAGATCACTCCGGGCACCGTGATCGGATTCCTCACCGTGATGGGGTACTCGCTGTACGACACCATCGTGGTCTTCGACAAGGTCCGGGAGAACACGTCCGGACTCACGGCACAGACCCGGGCCACCTTTTCCGACCAGGTGGAGCTGGCGGCGAACCAGACCCTGGTGCGCTCGATCAACACCTCCGTGGTCGCGCTGCTGCCTGTCGGGTCGATCCTGGGGATCGGTGCACTCCTGCTCGGTGCGGGAACCCTGAAGGACATCTCCCTCGCGCTGTTCATCGGCATCCTCGCCGGTACCTATTCCTCGATCTTCCTCGCCCCGGGAGTCCTCGTGGACCTGCGTCGCCGGGAGAGCGGGATCGCCGCACATACGGCTCTCGTCGCGCAGGCCCGCCGCAGCGGCGAGGTCAGCGGGGTCGCGGGCGATCGGGGCCTCGTGCGAACGGACGAGGATCCCGACGGCCTGGACACGGATGAGGATCCCGATGGCTCGGATACCGACGAGAGCCCCGAGGACACGCAGCGCGCGCGCACCGCGCCACGCGGAGGAGCCCGATGAACGAGCACATGCCCACTCCGGCACAGATCCGCGACCTGCGCGAGTCCCATATCTCCGAGTACCCGGATTTCCCGGAGCCCGGTGTCCTGTTCCGCGACATCACCCCGCTGCTGCGTGACGCCGCGGCACTGCGGTCCGTCATCCAGTACTGGAAGACTCTGCTGCCCGAGGGCATCGAGTACATCGTGGGCACCGAGGCGCGAGGTTTCGTCGTCGGGGCGCCGTTGGCGTACGAGATGGGAGCCGGCTTCGTCCCGGTGCGCAAGGCCGGCAAGCTGCCCGGGACCCCTGCCACTCTCAGCTACGAGCTCGAGTACGGCAGCGCAGTGGTCCAGATCCCGGAGGGCTCCCTCCCGGCAGGCGCCCGCACCCTCGTGGTCGACGACCTGCTCGCCACCGGTGGCACCGCCGCCGCCACCGTAGAGCTCACCCGATCGTTCGACGTCGAGCTGGTGGGGGCATCATTCCTCATCGAGCTCGAAGGGCTGCGCGGACGCGACAGGCTGCCGGACGTTCCGCTGACCACCATCTGGTCGATCCCGAACTGACTGCGCACCGCGCCACGCTGCGCCGCCTGCGCCGTCACCGTCGTCGTACCGGTTGCGCGCGCGTAGACTGATCACCCCAGCCAGGAGGTGTGCAGTGCAGGAGCCCGCATCCGAGACCACCGGAGCCGACGTCGTCGCGTCGGGCCCCGGCGCGAGTGCGCGCACTGGGTCCGAGGCCGTGTCACCATCGAAGGGCTCGGGCCAGGGCCCGCGCAAGCCTCGTTCCCGGCTGTCGTTCTTCTCCTCCCGCTCGGGTTCTCCCATGGACCCGCTGCTCGCGCCGCTGCTGGAGACGATGGCCGCGGTCAGCCCGAAGGAGAGCCTGGTGCTCATCCAGCGGGCCTACACCGTCGCCGAGCGTGCCCACCGCGGGCAGACCCGCAAGAGCGGCGACCCCTACATCACCCACCCGGTGTCGGTGGCGACCATCCTCGCGGAGCTCGGGTCGCCCGCTGACGTCGTCGCTGCAGCCCTGCTGCATGACACGGTCGAGGACACCGACTACTCACTCGAGAGGCTCCGCACAGAGTTCGGCGAGGTCATCGCCGTGATGGTCGACGGCGTCACCAAGCTCGACAAGGTCACGTACGGAGAGGCCGCCCAGGCCGAGACCGTGCGCAAGATGATCGTGGCGATGAGTCGTGACGTGCGCGTGCTGCTGATCAAGCTCGCCGACCGGCTGCACAATGCACGCACCTGGAAGTACGTCCCCGCCGTCTCCGCCGAGCGGAAGGCCAAGGAGACCCTCGAGATATACGCCCCGCTCGCGCACCGCTTGGGCCTGAACACGATGAAGTGGGAGCTGGAGGACCGCTCCTTCCAGGTCCTGTACCCGAAGGTGTACGAGGAGATCGTCTCGCTGGTCGCCCAGCACGCCCCCGCTCGCGACCAATACCTCCAGACGGTGTCCACCCGGATCCTCGACGACCTCAAGAAGGCGAAGATCAAGGCGGAGGTCACCGGGCGCCCCAAGCACTACTACTCGATCTACCAGAAGATGATCGTGCGAGGTCGCGACTTCGCCGATATCTACGACCTGGTCGGGGTCAGGGTCCTGGTCGACACGGTGCGGGACTGCTACGGGGTGCTGGGGACTCTTCATGCGCGGTGGTCGCCGGTACAGGGACGCTTCAAGGACTACATCGCCCTGCCGAAGTTCAACCTGTACCAGTCGCTGCACACCACGGTCATCGGTCCCACCGGGAAGCCGGTCGAGGTGCAGATCCGCACCAAGGAGATGCACCGTCGCGCGGAGTACGGAGTCGCAGCGCACTGGAAGTACAAGGCGATGGCCGGTGGCGCCAGCAGCGCGGACCCCAAGCCGGCCAGCAACGAGGCGGCGTGGCTGCGCCAGCTCATGGACTGGCAGAAGGAGACCACGGACTCCGGCGAGTTCCTGGACTCGCTGCGATTCGAGATCAACACGCAGGAGGTGTACATCTTCACCCCGAAGGGTGATGTGCTGGCCCTCCCGCAGGGGTCCACGCCTGTCGACTTCGCATATTCGGTGCACACCGAGGTCGGGCATCGCACGATCGGTGCACGGGTCAACGGTCGCCTGGTGTCGCTGGAGTCGGCGCTGTCCACCGGGGACGTCGTGGAGGTGTTCACCTCGAAGTCCCCCGACGCCGGCCCCAGTCGGGACTGGCTGGGATTCGTCAAGTCTCCACGTGCCCGCAGCAAGATCCGGCACTGGTTCACCAAGGAGCGACGCGAGGAGGCGCTGGACCGCGGCAAGGAGGACCTCGCCAAGGCGCTGCGTCGCCAGGATCTGCCCATGCGTCGTCTGCTGACGCACGACACGCTCGCCACGGTCGCCTCCGATCTGAACCTGCCCTCGGTGGATTCGCTGTACACCTCGATCGGTGAGGGGCACACCGGCGCCCAGCACGTGGTGGAGAAGCTGCGGGCGGTCTTCGGCGGCTCGGACGGCGCCGAGGAGGACGTGGCAGAGATGACGCTGCCCTCCCGGGTGCGGTCACGTCCCAGCCGTGGGGACAGGCATACCTCGGAGACCGACCAGGGCGTTCTGGTCGACGGGCAGACGGACCTCTGGGTGAAGCTCGCCAAGTGCTGTGCCCCCGTCCCCGGGGACCCGATCGTCGGCTTCGTCACCCGCGGATCCGGGATCTCCGTGCACCACACCGACTGCTCCAACGCGATTCAGCTGCAGGAGCAGCAGCCGGATCGCATCGTCGACGTGAAATGGTCCGGTCGCCACAGCACCGCCTATCTCGTCCACATCAAGGTCGAAGCCCTTGATCGGCCGCGCCTGCTCACGGATCTCGCGCTGGTGATCTCGGAACAGCAGGTGAATCTCCATTCGGCCTCCGCGCAGTCGAACACGGATCGCCTGGCAGCGACGTTCTTCTCCTTCGAACTCGCGGATCCGTCCCATCTGCAGTCCGTGCTGGCCCAGGTCAGACGGGTCGAAGGCGTCTACGACGTCTACCGGGTCACCGCGGACGGGAAGCCCGTCGGCTCCGGCGAGCCCCTCACGACAGGCTGACCACGATCTCGGGCAGGGCGACCCGGGACCCTCGTGCGCCGCGGGCGCGATGCGGAGGACGTCACGCCGCCTGAGCAGCCGGTCCCAGCAGTCGCCCTACGCGGTCGCGCGCCGCTCGGGCCCCTGGATGGCGCTCCAAGTCGGCCAGATGTCTCCGGATCGCGGCCTCGGTGACGTGCCCGCTGTCCACGAGTGCGTGCAGAGCAGGCCCTGCGACAGGATCCGGAGTGAAGCGCAGCAGGTCGACGGCGGTGCGCAGCGGCCGGGTGACCGGCGCGCCGCCGATGGTCTCCACCTCGCGTGGTTGCAGGCGGGCGGTGCGCACCGTCACCCCCGGGATCGATCCGCGATGCGCCGGTGAGAGGAGCTCGGCAGGTGCGGGAGGATCACCGCCCAGCACCACCCAGGCGGCGGACGGGCCGGCGACGACGTGATAGGACTGCAGCCTGCCGCCCAGGGCGCATCCCAGCGCGAGGGTGCGATGCACTGCTGTTCCCAGGAGATCCGGAGGCAGGAAGATCCCGGGCAGCAGCCGGGACAGCAGTCTCTCCTCGACCATGGCCCAGGCGGAGGGGGTCTCGTCCCATCGCTCGAGGTGCGCTCCGAGGGGTACGGCGAGCTCGGCAGCATGATGGGACCACGCGGCACAGAGCCCGGTGCGCGGGGGAGGAGGAGCCCCGATCGTGCGAGATGCCGTGATGAGGTTCCGCCGCGGCGATCGCGTCACTCTGCTGGCGTTGGTCATGCCCCGACTCTGGCCTGCTCCGGCACGGACGGCAATCGCCCCGCCTGTCACTGTGGACAGGCGGGGCGGTGGAGGAACGATCTGATTCCCGTCCCAGTCCCGGTCCCGCGCGTTGCGGGCTCGGAGGACCGGGGGCAATCAGCCGAAGTCGCGCGCAGAGCGCTCGATCACGGCGAGCCACTCCTTGCGCGCTTCGAGCGCGGACTCCGCCGCAGCGATCTGCGTCGGATCACCACCGGCGCGAGCCTTGTCCAGAGCCTCTTCGTACGAGGCGATCGCCGAATGGAGCTGCGAGGACGCGCCCTCGACCCGGGCGCGGGTACGAGGGTCGGTGCGGCGCCATTCCTCCTGCTCGGCGCCCTTCACGGAACGCTCGATGCCGCGAAGACGGTCATCGACGCGACGCATGTCCGCGCGCGGGACCTTTCCGGCTTCTTCCCACCGGTCCTGAATCGAGCGGAGCGTCGCCTTGGCGGCGTCGAGATCCTTGGCCGGGTCGATGGCCTCGGCCTCGACGAGCAGCGACTCCTTGACCTCGAGATTCTTGCGCTGTTCTGCCTCGGTCTCGTGGAGATCGGCGTTACGCGCCGTGAAGAATCGATCCTGGGCGGCCTTGAACCGCTTCCACTGCGCGTCGTCCTTCTTGCGGCCGCCGCGGGGGGCATTGCGCCACTGGTCCATCAGGTCCTTGTAGGCCCGGACCGTCGGCCCCCAATCCGTGGAGTCCTGCATCTCCTCAGCGCTGGCGATCAGCTTCTCCTTGATCGCCGCAGCCTCGGTGTGCTTCTCGTCGAGCTGGGAGAAGAACTGCTTGCGCATCCGATCGAAGGTCGCCCGAGCCGCCGAGAGCCGCTTCCACAGCGCCTCCTCGGTGGGACGGTCCAGGGACACGTCCTGCGTCTGCATCTGCTTCCAGTTCGGCACCATCTGCCGCATGGTCTCCCCGGCGTTCTTCCAGGAGATCTGCTCCGGCTCCGTCGCGACCAGGGCTTCGATGGATTCGACGAACTCGGTACGGCGGCGGGTGGCGTCCGAGCGCTCGTCGGCACGCTTCGCCTCGAGCGCCTGGATCTTCCCCTTGGCGTTCTCTCGCAGCTCGTTCGCCCGCGCCCGGAGAGCCGGGATGTCACCGACCACCTGGGGTTCCTTCATGTTCTTGCGAAGGTTCTCGAGCAGTCGGTTGAGTTCGTTCTGCGTGTGCTCGGGAGCATTGAGCGTCGTCTGCGTGAGATCGAGGAATGCGACCAGGTCGAGGTACCCGCGGGCATAGGGCTCCAGCGCCTGGTCATGGTCCGACTCCGTCGTGGTGCCGATCGTGCGCACCTGGGTGCCGTCCTGGACGGTGACGCTGCCGTCCTCGAGGACCGTGCCGAACGTCTTCGCGGCGCTGAGCTGCTCGGCGTCGTATTCGGTGACCGGCGGGGCCACCGGGAGCAGGGCGGCGCTGGGCTTCTTGCCGGCCAGGACCGCGGGGGAGGGCACGGCGGGCTTGTGACCCGGTGCCGGGTGCGGCGTCGGGCGCGGGGACGGCACCGGTGTGGCCGGTGCGGGGTCCTCAGCACTGGGGATCGGGGGAGAACCCTCGGCCTCCCCGGTCGTGGCGGCCTCGGGCTCACGGCTCGGCGCGCGCTGCTCCGGGACCGGCACCGACTCGGGTGTCTGCGGCGGTTCGGCCGCGGGGGCAGGCTCCGCTGCGGGGGCCGCGTCAGCTGCGGGAGCCGGCTCGGCTGCCGGGGCCGCCTCGGCCACGCGTGCGGGCTCCGAGCCGCTATCCGTCGTGGCCGCTGGTGCAGATTCCTCGGGGGCGGCGCTGTCGGCACCCGCCGGCTGATCGGGAGCCGAGGACTGCTCGGGAGCTGTCTGCTGATCAGGCTCGGGCGACTGATCGAGCGTCGGATCAGGGGCCTGATCGTCGGGGTTGGACGCGGGGAGGGGAGTCTCGGACTCGCTCACGATTGAGCTCCTTCGAAGGGATCCGCTGCAGGGCGGGACACTGCCGCCACGATCGGCGGCCGGGCAAGCACATGGACACGTCCCGGCGATCGGTGCGCACCACGTCCCGGAACTCTACAGTGACCGGTGCATCGTCATCGCCCTGTCCGGCGGCGACCACCGTGCTGCTGGTCGGGGATAATGGAACGTCCACCACTCCTGCTGACGACCCTGTGAAGGATGTGCACCGCATGGCGAAGACCCCGAAGAATTCTCGTCTGTCCGGATTCCCCGAGTGGCTCCCCGCCGAGCGCCTCGTCGAGCAGCACGTGATGGACGTGTTCCGCGAGATCGCCGAGCTCCACGGGTTCTCCGGCATCGAGACGCGCGCGGTCGAGCCCCTCGAGCAGCTGCTGCGCAAGGGCGAGATCGACAAGGAGGTGTATGTCCTGCGGCGACTGCACGCCGAGGAGGACTCGGACGACTCCGCGTCGGATCCCGCCCGCACGCTGGGCCTGCACTTCGACCTCACCGTGCCGCTGGCTCGCTATGTGCTCGAGCACCAGAACGATCTGGTGTTCCCCCTGCGTCGTTTCCAGATCCAGAAGGTATGGCGCGGGGAACGCCCCCAGGATGGTCGCTTCCGCGAGTTCTACCAGGCCGATCTCGACATCATCGGCCAGGATTCCCTGCCCGGGCACATCGAGGCCGAGGTCGCGGTGGTGATGGCCGAGATCCTCGACCGCCTTCCGCTGCCGCAGGTCACCATCCACGCCAATACTCGTCGACTCTCGGAGGGCTTCTTCCGGTCCCTCGGTCTCGAGGATCACGCGGCGGTGCTGCGCACCCTCGACAAGCTGCCCAAGATCGGCGCCGACAGAGCGCGCGAGCTGCTCCTGGCAGAGACCGGGGCGACCACGGAGCAGGCTCAGGCCTGCCTGGATTTCGCCTCGATCCGCACTCGTGATGCGTCGTTCGCCGATCGTGTGCGCGAGCTCGGCGGCAGTGGCGAGATGGTCGAGCAGGGGATCGCCGAGCTCACCGCCGTCATGGAGCGGGTCGAGGCCGCTGTGCCCGGCGTGATCATGGCGGATCTGTCCATCGCCCGCGGCCTGGACTACTACACCGGCACCGTCTTCGAGAGCTTCATGTCCGGTCACGAGAGCCTCGGCTCGATCTGCTCCGGTGGTCGCTACGACTCCCTGGCCGCTGACAACCGCCATTCCTACCCCGGCGTCGGGCTCTCGATCGGCCTCTCGCGTCTGGTCTCCCGGATGCTGTCGGCAGATCTGGTCAGGGCTACCCGTGCGGTGCCGACCTGTGTGCTGGTCTCCGTCTCCGACGAAGAGTCCAGACACCTCAGCGAGGCGATCGCCCGGGACCTGCGCGGTCGTGGCATCTCCTGCGAGATCGCCCCCACGGCGGCGAAGTTCGGCAAGCAGATCCGGTACGCCGATCGTCGGGGGATCCCGTTCGTGTGGTTCCCCGGGTCGGAGGGGGAGCCGGGCGAGGTCAAGGACATCCGCTCCGGTGAGCAGGTCGCCGCCGAGTCCGGCACCTGGGCGCCCTCGGAGGAGGATCGTGCGGTGCGCATCCTCGCGACCGGCGCGGAACAGCCCTGATCGAGCGCATGAACTGAATCACACTGCGGCGTCGAGGGAATGATCCTCGGCGCCGCAGCGTTCCAGGGGTCATGGCTACCGTCACCCTGACCGCAGAGAACCACGACACGACCGTCGAGGACGGCATCGTCCTGATCGACTTCTGGGCGGGCTGGTGCGTACCGTGCCAGCGCTTCGCCCCCATCTTCGAGGAGTCCTCGGAGACCCACGAGGACGTCACCTTCGCCAAGGTGGACACCGAGGACCAGCAGCAGCTGGCGATGCGCTACGGCGTGACCTCGATCCCGACCCTGGTCGCCTACCGCGAGGGCATTCCGGTGTTCTCGCAGGCCGGCGCCCTGCCGCAGTCGGCCCTCGAGGACCTCATCGGCCAGGTCCAGAACCTGGACATGGACGAGGTCCGCAAGGCCTACGCCGAAGCGCAGGAGACCGACCAGAAGGCCTGACGCCCGAGGCAGTCCTCCAGGACGACGAGAAGGCCCCTGCTCCGAATGCTCGGAGCAGGGGCCTTCTCTCAGTCCGCAGTCAGCGGCGAGCCTCTCAGCTGCCGGTGGGGCGGCGGAAGCTCTTCCGCTTCGTGTCGTGGCGGGAGTTGCGGTCCCCGTCCTGGCGGCCGCCACGGTCGCTGCCGTGGCTGCTGTGAGCGCCCTTGCCGCCGCGGGGCCCGTTGTCCGGGCTGATGCGCAGGGACCGGCCGCCGACTCGGGCCTTGGCGATGCGGTCGATCTGCTCCTCGTCGAGGGAACCCCGGATCTGCACCAGCGCGAAGCTGGGGAAGATCTGGATCTTGCCGACGTCCTTGCCGTTCAGGCCACCTTCACCGGTGATGGCTCCGACGATGGCCGGCGGTCGTGCACCGTGGGTGTGGCCCACGCCGATCTTGTACGAGGTGTAGCCATGCTCGGTCTGCACCTCGCCACGGGGACCCTGGTCGCGGTCGCCGCGGGAGCGGTCCTCTCCGCTGGAGAGCTTCGCAGTGAAGTCCGCCTCCTCGGTGGCGGTGCCGGGGCCGTCATCCCCCACGGTCATCGCGCCGAGCACGGCGGCGAGCTCGAGCGGATCGACGTCGTTCTCCGCGACGAACTCGCTGATCTGCTCGCGGTAGAGCTCCAAGCGACCGCGCCCGATGCGCTCAGGAACCTGGGTGAGCAGCTCCGCCAGGCGGTGCTTGGACACGTCGCGGGGCGACGGGATGACCGCCTCCTCGAGGGTCTGCTTGGTGACGCGCTCGATGTTCTTCAGCGTCCGGCGCTCGTGGGGGCCGATGAAGGTCAGGGCCTCACCGGAGCGTCCGGCGCGACCGGTGCGGCCGACGCGGTGGACGTAGGCGTCGGGCTCGCGCGGCACGTCGAAGTTCACGACCAGACCGATGCGCTCGACGTCGAGGCCGCGGGCGGCGACGTCGGTCGCGACGAGCACCTGGAGCGATCCGTCACGCAGGCGCTCGATGATCTTCTCGCGCTCCTTCTGAGGCACATCACCACTGATGGATGCGGCGACCAGGCCGCGCGAGACGAGCGCCGAGCCGACCTCCTCCGCCGCGGCGCGGGTACGCACGAAGACGATGGCGGCTTCGGCCTCCGAGGTCGCGAGCACGCGGGCGAGGGCGCCGGTGCGATGCCGGAAGGGGACCACTGCGTAGGTCTGGTGGACGCTCTTGACCGTGGAGGACTGCGCGGACACGCTCACGCGCACCGGGTCCTTCATGTGGTTCTGGGCGACGCGCTGGATGGCCGACGGCATGGTCGCGGAGAACAGGGCGATCTGACGGCTGGCGGGGGAGTGGGACAGGATCTCCTCGACGTCCTCCGCGAAGCCCATGCGCAGCATCTCGTCGGCCTCGTCGAGGACGGAGAAGCGGATGGAGTCCAGGCGCAGGTTGGTGCGACGCATGTGGTCCATCACGCGGCCGGGGGTGCCGACCACGACCTGTGCACCGCGCGCGAGGGCACGCTCCTGCGGGCCGTACGGGGACCCGCCGTACAGGGCGATCACGTCGAGGCCGCCGATCGCGGTGGCGAAGGAGGAGATCGCATCGGCGACCTGCATCGCGAGCTCGCGAGTCGGGGCGAGGACCAGGGCCTGCACCTGACGCAGCGAAGGATCGACCGCGGCGAGCAGAGGGAGGCCGAAGGCGGCGGTCTTGCCGGTGCCGGTCTGCGCGACGCCGATCACGTCACGGCCCTCGAGCAGCGGCGGGATCGTGCGGGACTGGATCGCGGACGGGACGGTGAAGCCGAGCTCGTCGACCGCCCGACGCAGTGCGGGAGGCAGGGCGATGTCATCGAAGCTGGGCTCCGCAGGGGTGTCGGACTTCGTCGGCGTCTGGGGGGCCGCGGACTCGACCGGTGCTGCGGACTTCGCCGTCTGAGTCTCTGCGGTGGTCTCTGCTGCCGGGGCGGTGCCGTCGACGTTCTCCTCAGCTGCGGGAGCGGCAGCAGATTCGAGGTTCTGGGCAGGGGCGGTGTCAGTCATAACGTCCTTTGAAGGGTGGGAGAAAACAGGAAGCCCTCGCAGGTCGCAGGGCGTGAGTGCCCTGGCAGATCGCGGTGTGAGACGCGCACGGTATGAACAGCGCAGCACGAGCGACAACGGGCTCGAAAGACCCGCAATACCGCAGGTCGGACAAGGTCTGAGTCTACGGGTGACAGGGCCGGGAGGACAGAGGGCCGTGCGCGAGATCGCTCACCCTGCGCGGTACGCTGTGGAGTCCGCGCCCCCGGGCGCGGAGGACTGCGGTCCACCCTCACGGGCGGACCGGCCCTGCCCCCATCGACTTACTGTGAAGGACACCTCGTGCTGCGCACCCATTCCGCCGGCGCGCTCCGCTCGGAGCACATCGGACAGACCGTCACCCTTACCGGCTGGATCGGCCGTCGCCGTGACCACGGCGGCGTGACGTTCCTCGATCTGCGCGATGCGAGCGGCGTCGCCCAGGTGGTGGTCCGTGAGGACGATGCCCTGCACCTGCGCAACGAGTACGTGCTGAAGGTGGTCGGCACGGTGGGTCGCCGACCGCAGGGCAACGAGAACCCGCTGCTGCCCACCGGTGACATCGAGGTCACCGCGGATCAGGTCGAGGTGCTGAGCACCTCGGCGCCCTTGCCGTTCCAGCTCGACGAGCACTCCGAGGTCGGCGAAGAGGCACGCCTGCACTACCGCTACCTGGACCTGCGCCGGCAGGGACCGGCCGCGGCGCTGCGACTGCGCTCCGACGTGAACCGCGCCGCGCGCGACACCCTGCTCGATCAGGGCTTCCTCGAGGTCGAGACGCCGACCCTGACCCGCTCCACCCCGGAGGGCGCGCGTGACTTCCTGGTGCCCGCGCGTCTCGCACCCGGATCGTGGTACGCGCTGCCGCAGTCCCCGCAGCTGTTCAAGCAGCTGCTGATGGTCGGTGGCGTCGAGAAGTACTTCCAGCTCGCCCGCTGCTACCGCGACGAGGACTTCCGTGCGGACCGTCAGCCCGAGTTCACCCAGCTCGACGTCGAGATGAGCTTCGTGGACCAGGAGGACGTCCTCGCCCTGGCCGAAGAGATCCTCACCGCGGTGTGGGCCAAGGGCGGCCACCAGGTCACCACCCCGTTCCCCCGCATCACCTATGCCGAGTCGATGCGCCGCTTCGGCTCCGACAAGCCGGACCTCCGCTTCGACCTCGAGCTGGTCGAGATGACGGAATACTTCCAGGACACCCCCTTCCGCGTCTTCCAGTCGCCCTACGTCGGGGCGATCGTCATGACCGGGGGCGCGTCTCAGCCGCGCCGTCAGCTCGATGCGTGGCAGGAATGGGCCAAGCAGCGCGGCGCCAAGGGCCTCGCGTACGTCCTCGTCCAGGAGGACGGCACGTTGACCGGGCCGGTCTCCAAGAACATCTCCGAGGCGGAGAAGAGCGGCCTCCTGGAGGCGACCGGCGCTGCCGTGGGTGACTGCATCTTCTTCGCGGCCGGCGAGGTGAAGGCATCCCGCGCCCTGCTCGGCGCGGCCCGCAACGAGATCGCAGAGCGACTGGGACTCATCGACCGCGACGCGTTCGCGTTCGTGTGGGTCGTGGACGCACCGATGTTCGAGCCCGCCGCGGAGGCTCGCGCCGCCGGGGACGTCGCTGTGGGCGAGGGCTCCTGGACTGCTGTCCATCACGCCTTCACGTCACCGAAGCCGGAGTTCATGGACTCCTTCGACACGGATCCGGACTCGGCCCTCGCGTACGCCTACGACATCGTGTGCAACGGCAACGAGATCGGTGGCGGCTCGATCCGTATCCACGACCAGTCCGTGCAGCAGCGCGTCTTCTCGGTCATGGGTATCAGCGAGGAGGATGCGCAGGAGAAGTTCGGCTTCCTGCTCGATGCCTTCCAGTTCGGAGCCCCGCCCCACGGCGGCATCGCGTTCGGCTGGGACCGGATCGTCGCCCTGCTCGCCGGGGAGGACTCCATCCGCGAAGTCATCGCCTTCCCCAAGACCGGAAACGGCTACGACCCGCTGACCGCGGCGCCCGCGCCCATCACCCCGCAGCAGCGCAAGGAAGCCGGGGTCGACGCCAAGTCGGCCTCGCGCAGCGAGAAGCGCGACGGGGAGAGGGCCGACGGCAGGACGAGAGACGGGGCGGACACGACCGCCTGAGAGCTCTCCATGCCCGAGAACGGCCCACGCGATCCGTCGCGTGGGCCGTTCTCATCGGACAGGGCAGCCATCGTTGCGGCTGACGGGCACGGCGGCAGTCGGAACTGTTCCGTGCAGAGGTCGGATCAGCGAGGCGTCTCGCCGTGCTTGACCTGGGCGCGGGGGAGCCGGAAACGGCGGATCTGGATCGCGCGCATGATTCCGTAGCCGACCAGACCACCGCTGACGGAACCGAACTCCTCCGTGATGCGCTTGCGCAGATGGCGGCGCAGGAGGAACGAATCGATCACGCAGACGAGGATGCCGCCCCACAGCACGACGATCATCCCCGTGCTCATCGCGAGGTACAGGTCCGGTCGGAGCAGCGGCATGATCAAGGCGACCAGCATGAAGATCAACGCGATCGGGAAGAAGTACTCGGCCACATTCCGCCGGGAGTCGACGAGATCCCGTACGAGGCGGCGCTCCGGCCCTCGATGCTGCAGCGGCATCTTCTTCTCGTCACCGGTCATCAGCGCTTGCTGGGACTCCGCCCGCTCCTTGGCGGCTCGTTGGCGGTCCCGCTTGCGAGCCTCCTTGCGGTCGTCGACCACGAGGGGTCGCCGACGGGCCGCCTCGGCCTCCTTGCGCGTACGGGTGGGCCGGCCCTTGGAGCCGGGGCGCGCTGGCTGCTCCGGCTCGGGGCTCTTGGGAGTCTCAGACTTGCGGAAGATCACCGTGGCATTCTAGGCAAAGTCCCCTGTGATTCCCCGGTACGTGCTGCGTGACATGCTTCTCCGTGCCCCGAGGTCGGGTGGTCCGAGCGGTAACGTGATCGTCATGAGCTCTTCGAACGGACCTTCAGATCTCACCGCTGAGCGCGCTCGCGACGTGGCGATCGACACTCTTCGCCTCGAGCTCGAGGCCTTGCTGCCCGGCGCTGTCGAAGACCTCAAGGATCTCGTGCGCATCCCGTCCATCGCGTTCGACGGATACGATCGCGAACCCGTGCAGCGCAGTGCCGAGGCTGTCGCAGCGCTGCTGCGCGGGGCAGGGATGACCGAGGTGAGCATCGAGTCCGTCGAGGGCGGCGCGCCTGCCGTGATCGGCAGGACGCCGGCCGCCGAGGGCTGTCCTACGGTCCTGCTGTACGCGCACCATGACGTGCAGCCCACCGGTGACGTCGCCGACTGGAGCACCGCGCCATTCGAGCCCGTCCAGCGCGGGCGCCGGCTCTTCGGCCGCGGAGCGTCCGACGACAAGGCGGGCGTCATGGCGCACGTGACCGCACTGCGCCTGGTCGGCGAGGAGCTCGCGGCCGACGGCGTCGGGGTGACCGTCTTCGTCGAGGGGGAGGAGGAGGCGGGTTCCCCGACCTTCCGTCCCTTCATCGAGGCGCACCGCGATGCCCTTGCCGCGGATCTGATCATCGTGGCGGATTCCGCCAACTGGGCGGTGGGCACTCCGGCACTGACCACCAGCCTGCGCGGTCTCGTCGACGTGGTGGTCGAAGTGCGCGCTCTGGATCATGCCGTGCACTCGGGCTTGTTCGGGGGCCCGGTGATGGATTCCCTCACCCAGCTCGCCCGGCTCCTGGCGACTCTGCACGATGACGACGGTAAGGTCGCCGTCGAGGGACTGGCGCGGGCCCAGGACCCGAGCATCGAGATGGACGAGGGGGACTTCCGTCGTGATGCGGGGGTCCCGGACGGGGTCGAACTCTCGGGCACCGGACCGCTCACGGCCCGACTGTGGACCCGCCCGGCCCTGTCCGTGATCGGTATCGATGCCCCCGCAGTCCGCGAGGCCTCGAACACACTGGTGCCGGTCTCCCGGGCGAAGGTGTCCCTGCGCCTTCCCCCGGGGGAGGATCCCGACTCCGCGATGGAAGCCCTGGTCGCGCATCTGGAGCGCCACACCCCGCCGACCGCTCAGGTCACGGTGCATCCCGGGGAGAAGGGCAGGCCGTACAGCGCCCGTCAGGATTCCCCGGCGATGGACCTTGCTCGCACCGCGCTCGGGGAGGCCTGGGGCACAGCGGCCGTGGACACCGGCCTCGGCGGCTCCATCCCCTTCATCGCGGATCTGATCGAGGTGTTCCCGCAGGCCGAAGTGCTGGTCACCGGGGTGGAAGATCCGGAGTCCCGGGCGCATGGGGTCGACGAATCCCTGCACCTCGATGAGTTCGCCAAGGTCTGCCTGGCCGAGGCGCTCCTGCTTCGCGACGCGGGCAGCCTGAATCGGGGGCGCGCGTGAGCGGCGCCGAGCGGAAACCGGGCCAGGGGAGCCCGACGGTTTCGGCCGCGACGATCCCGCTGCTGTTCCTCGGGTTGGTAATCGGCTTCTTCGCCGGATACTTCCTCCTGTGGTGGGGAGTCCTCGTCGTCATCGCTCTCAGTGCTGCGGCCTTCGCAGCGGTGATGGCAGGCAAGAGCCGCGATGCCGCAACTGCGGCGATCCTCGGCGTCCTGGCCGGGTACGGGATCCTGGTGCTGCTGGCGATCTTCCGGGGTGTTCTCTGACCGCACCGGCCCCACGCGGCGAGCTGTCCTCCGTCCGGGCGGAATCGTCGGTCGAGCTCACAGCGATCGCCGGAATGCTCCCCAGGGTGGGTGAGCGGGATCGCCCCCCGCGCCGCTCCCCGTTCCGGTCGCTCGGGGCGTACCCTGAGCTAACACGAGCTTCGAGGAGGACCTCATGACCACGCCCACCACCGAGCGGCCCACCGCGGCGCACGACGTCACCCTCACGTCCGGCGCGGCCGAGAAGGTCACGTCGCTGCTGCAGCAGGAGGGCCGGGACGATCTGCGCCTGCGGATCGCCGTGCAGCCCGGGGGCTGCTCCGGACTGATCTATCAGCTCTACTTCGACGAGCGGATGATGGAGAACGACCTCGTCTCCGCATTCGACGGCGTCGAAGTCATCGTCGACAAGATGAGCAGCCCGTACCTCATGGGCGCGGTCATCGACTTCGCCGACACGATCGAGAAGCAGGGCTTCACGATCGACAACCCCAACGCAGGCAGCTCCTGCGCGTGCGGCGACTCCTTCGGCTGATCGCTTTCCGATGGGCAGCGACTGATGCCCCTCGCGCTGGACGTCCGGGCCCGACTCGGTGACGATCTCGTCACCTGGTCGGGCCCGTTTTCTTGCCCGCCACAGCTGGGCGCAGATCACGGAGCGGTGACGGCGCGACGAGGAGGCGTGCCGATGCCATTCGCACGCCGGGAAACCCGTATGATGACAAGGTGCCGTCATCCGGCAGGCCGTGCCTGCCGTCGCCTGCTCCTCGGAGGGGGCGCGGCACTGTGGGCATGTCCTCGCCCATATCTGTACCAACTCCGCAGTTCGGGGTCGGCTCGCGCTGTACAGCGCGGCGGGCATCGAGAGCCGGAGACGACGAGTGGAAGGTCATTCCCTGTGATCCCCCAGGTCCCCCAGCGCTCGCGGCGCGGCCGCCGTATGGCGACAGCAGGCCTTGCCCTGGCCACACTGCTCCTGTCGGGCTGTACCGACGAGCAGCTGCGCGGCTTCCTGCCCGGCTACTCCGACGGCCAGGTCACGGACCAGACCGGTCGGATCACCGATCTCTGGGTCGGCGCCTGGTCCGTCCTCGTCATCGTCGGCCTCATCGTGTGGGGTCTGACCATCTGGTGCGCGATCGCCTACCGCCGCCGCAAGAACGACACCGGATTCCCGGTGCAGCTGCGCTACCACGTGCCCCTCGAGCTGATGTTCACGCTCGTTCCCGTCGTCATGGTGCTCACCTTCTTCTACTTCACCCAGCGGGACACCCGCGAGGTCGAGATGCATGTGGCAGAGCCCGACTACACGGTGAACATCGTCGGCAAGCAGTGGAGCTGGGACTTCAACTACGTCGACGACGACGTCCATGAGCCCGCGGGCGTGCAGTCCTTCGCCACCGGTGAGGAGGGTGCCGCCGAGTCCCTGCCCGTGCTGTACCTCCCGGTCGGCGAGAGGGTCGAGTTCCGCCTCGACTCGCGCGATGTGGTCCATTCGTTCTGGGTCGTGGACTTCCTGTACAAGAAGGACATGATGCCGGGCCATACCAATAGCTTCCAGGTGACCCCGACCCGTGAGGGGACCTATTCCGGCAAGTGCGCGGAGCTGTGCGGCGAATACCACTCCGACATGCTCTTCAACGTGGAGGTCGTCTCGCAGGAGGAGTTCGACGCACACATGCAGGATCTGAGGGATCAGGGCAACGAGGGTCAGCTCGGCGTGGATCTGAACCGCAACGAGGAGGAGTGGAGCATGCGCGAGAAGCATGACGACGCCGGTCCTCGCTACACCACCCCGACCACCGAGGGAGAGAACGAGTGAGCGCCGAGACGACATCCGCGCCGACCGCCCCAACGTCTGCGCGGTTCCAGAAGACCGAGGGCACCGGCCTCGGGAAGCACGTCTTCAATCTGCTCACGACCACCGATCACAAGCTGATCGGCCTGATGTACATGGGTATGGCGTTCGCGTTCTTCTCGTTCGGCGGCCTGCTGGCGCTCGGCATCCGCACGGAGCTGTGGGAGCCGGGTCTGCAGGTCGTGGTCTCCAAGGACCAGTACAACCAGCTGTTCACGATGCACGGCACGATCATGCTGCTCATGTTCGGCACGCCACTGTTCAACGGTTTCGCGAACTACCTGGTGCCGCTCCAGATCGGCGCCGTGGACATGGCGTTCCCGCGCTTGAACATGTTCGCCTTCTGGATCACGCTGTTCGGTTCGCTGATCGTGGTGGCCGGCTTCCTCACCCCGCAGGGTGCCGCGTCGTTCGGCTGGTTCGCCTACGCGCCGCTGTCGGACACCACGTTCTCCCCGGGCCTCGGCGGTGATCTCTGGGTCTTCGGATTGGCGTTGCAGGGCTTCGGCACCATCCTGGGCTCGGTCAACTTCATCACCACGATCCTCTGCATGCGCATGCCCGGCATGACCATGTTCCGGATGCCGATCTTCACCTGGAACATCCTCATCACCGCTGTGCTGGTGCTGATGGCCTTCCCGCCGCTCGCCTCTGCGCTGCTGGCGCTCGGCGCGGATCGCCGTTTCGATGCGCAGATCTTCAATCCGGAGAACGGTGGTGCGGTGCTGTGGCAGCACCTGTTCTGGTTCTTCGGGCACCCCGAGGTCTACGTGCTCGCGCTGCCCTTCTTCGGCATCGCCTCCGAGATCATCCCGGTCTTCTCGCGCAAACCGATCTTCGGGTACAAGACCCTGGTGGGCGCGACGATCTCCATCGCCGCCCTGTCGGTGACCGTGTGGGCGCACCACATGTACAGCACCGGCGCGGTGATGCTGGACTTCTTCGCCTTCATGACCATGCTCATCGCCGTGCCCACGGGCGTGAAGTTCTTCAACTGGATCGGCACGATGTGGCAAGGGTCGTTGACTTTCGAGACCCCGATGCTCTTCACGCTCGGCTTCCTGACGACCTTCATCTTCGGCGGACTGACCGGGGTGATCCTGTCGTCGCCGGTGCTTGACTTCATCATCACCGACACCTACTTCGTCGTCGCGCACTTCCACTACGTGATGGCCGGCACCGTGGTCTTCGAGATGTTCGCCGGCTTCTACTTCTGGTGGCCGAAGATGTTCGGGTACAAGCTCAGCGAGAGCATCGGCAAGCTCCACTTCTGGCTGCTGACGATCGGGTTCCACATGACCTTCCTCGTCCAGCACTGGCTGGGCGTCGAAGGAGCCCCGCGGCGGTACGTGAACTACCTGGCTGAGGACGACTTCGGCTGGCTGAACCAGGTCTCCACGATCGGCGCCGTGATCATGGGTGCCTCGACCCTGCCCTTCATCCTGAACGTGGTGCTGACGCACCTCAAGGGAAAGAAGGTCGAGGTCGACGACCCGTGGGGTTACGGAGCCTCGCTCGAGTGGGCCACGTCCTGCCCGCCGCCGCGACACAACTTCCATTCCCTGCCCCGAGTCCGCTCCGAGCGTCCTGCTTTCGACCTCCACCATCCGGAGGTGGCACTTCAGGACCACATGCTCGCGCAGGAGCCCGCAGTGAACACGAGGACCAACTGACATGAGAGCATCTGCACAGATCTTCTGGATCCTGGGAATCTTCTTCCTGATCGTCGCCATCGGGTATGGCGTGGTCACCGGCAACTATGAGCCGCTGGGCATCGAGACTGCCGGCTTCCCCGCACTGCTCGGGACCGCGGGCCTCGCCTTCATGATCGCCATGTCCCTGTCCCTGGCAGCCCGCAAGAATGATGTGGGCCCGTCCGACGACTTGGACGCGGAGGTCGCCGACCACGGAGGCGTGCAGGGCAGCTTCGCGCCGTACAGCTGGGCTCCTCTGTGGGCCGCCATCGGCGCAGGCCTGTGCTTTCTGGGCGTCGCCGCCGGATGGTGGATCTTCGCCTTCGGCGTGATCTTCTCCCTTTACGGACTCCTCAGCTGGGTCCTCGAGTTCTCCGTGGGCCAGCACGAGCACTGACCGGCGCGCCGCCTGGTCGGCTCGATCCCTTTCGGGAGGAGCCGGACCTGGTCGGCACTGCACCGACGCGAGGCGGGTTCTCGCTTTCCCCGCAACTCCCTGCCCTTCCGGGAGTTGCGGGGAAAGTGTCGTCTGAGGGTCGACGGAAGCATTTCTCGGGGCGCTCACCCGGGTGAGGATCCCGGAACGCGAGCACCCGGTTCCTCGAGGTCTCCGCGCGGTAGCACGCGTCGTTCCTTCCGTCGCAGGAACCGGGTGGCGAAATGTGGAGCTGACGGTCGGGTCGGTCAGAAGGCGTAGAAGGTGCGGAGCACCGAGGCGAGTACTGCCGGATCGGCGACGTGGGTCTGGGCCTCGACGATGCGACGGCTGCTGTCGGGAATCGCTGCTGCCACGGCGTCACCGGCGCCGTCGAAGAAGCTGTGCAGGCCCGGCATATGAGGGTCGGCAGCGCCGCCCGTGAGCACCAGTGTCGGCTGCGTGATGCGCGCCAGTTCCTCCACGGGCGGCCGCTGGTCGCCGAGGCAGGCTGCGTCGTAGGCGAGCGTGTGGGCGAGGGCTGCGGAGGTGGTCCACATCGGCGACGTCCTGCGCGCCGTGTCGATCTCCTCCTCCGAGGCACCGGTCAGGCGGCCCATGAAGAGGCCGAGTGCCACGTCGCGTGCCCCTCGGGAGAGCGCCTCGTGCAGATCAGCGACATACTTCTCCCACACCCGCACCGAATCGTCATCGGTGGCATAGGGGACGTCGTAGACAGCGATCCGTTCCAGGGCGGTTCCGCGTGCCGCGGCCAGGAGTGTCAGTGCGCCACCGGACGAAGCACCGAATGCGTGTGCGGTACCGCCCACCGTCGCGACGAGGGCGTCGATGTCCTCGATCTCGCGGTCGACGGCGTATGGCTGGGTATCTCCGCTGTCGGCCCGCCCGCGGCGGGCGTAGTTGATGACCGTGAAGTACTGGGCAAGTTCGTGCATGAGGGGTTCGTTCTCGGAGCCGTCATCCAGCCCGCCTCCCACGAGGACGACGGCGGGGCCGCTGCCCTTCGTCTCGTAGGCGATCGTGGTTCCATCGTTCGATCTGGCCGTCACCATGTTGTGCTCCTGACTCTTGTCGGTCAGGCGTGACTCGGGGACATCGAAGGAATCGAGGTCATCGTGCGCTGCCTGCGAATCGCTGGCAGGCAGGCATATCCGAGAAGAGGCCTTCGCGGCACGACGCTCGGGTGCTGCGACCGCAGCGCGAGGGACGTTCTCACAGTCACGGACAGTCGGTCATTCGACGTCCGCGGCGGTCATGCTCACTGACGCTTGCCACCGAAAACTCTCCCAGCCTAAGTCGGACAGCCGGCTATCACAACAGACGGATCGGCGACCGCCCCTCGGTCCCGTGCGATGGCGACCTGGACGTGCATCCATCCCGCGGTCCTCGGCCTGCCAGGTCCCGGCGAGGGCCTTTTCGCAGCCGGCCGGGCTGACGTCGCAGCGCGACGAGGGCGTCGGCGATCTCGTGGAGCCAGCATCGCTGCTCGCGGTCATGGGAAGGCGTCTCGCTCTGCGTACCGGAATCCGAGCGCGCCGTCCCCGACGGTGAGGACCGGGGCACGGACTCCGCGTCATGTGCGGTCCCGCAGCAGGTCGACCGGGGGTTGGGGGAGCGACTCGTGCTCCAGCTGAGATGTAGACATGCGTGAAGTAGGATACGTATGAAATCGGCAGTGGATACGGTGCGTCGCCCCGCTACCGGCTCGAGCCAGGAAGATGTCGGTGGTGGGCCGACGAGGTGCGTGAACCCCGTCGACGTCGTGACCGAGCTCCGGCAGGCACCCGCCGCTGGTCGGCGATCAACCTGCCTCGGACACGTCGCTGCGGCGCAGGGCGGTGCTAGCGTGGCTGGACGAGCTGCAGGGGCGGGGCTCCACCGTCCTCGCTCAGCGGCGCCACCGAGCATGGAGGAGGCCACCATGATGATCGGCGACGGAGCAGATCCAGTAGGGCGCGCCGAACGGGAGGTGCGGGGACTTTTCGCGGATGACCACGCGTTGGACCGGGCCATCCGATGGGCGAAGGACGTGCTTGCCCAGGACGGGCTCGACCCCGCTGCTCAGCAGCTGCGTGCCATGCGTGCGCTCAGGCGAGCGGATCGTCGCTTGAGCCTCGTCTCGGCCCGCTACCTCGTCAACGCGAGCTCGGGGCGCGCGAATCCGCGTCCGTCGTCTCGTCGGAACCCTCTGCTGCGATGACCGATTGTCGCGGCGGGCTGACGTGGCTCAGCAGCTGGTGGGTGGGCCTACGCACGTCGATTCCACGCCGCCCAGCACCCTGGGGCCGTGAGGGAGCGGATGACCGAGGGGGATCGTGAGAGCAGCCGGCGAGACGACGACGGGCCCCGGGAATTCTCCCGGGGCCCGTCGTCGTGGTGCTCTCGCACGAGTGAGTGAGAAGCTCAGCTCACGTGGCTGGCGTGGTGTGCCTTCTCTGCGGGAGTGCGATAGTCGCCGTCCGTGGCGGCGTCGATCGTGTGCTTCTCGTGGCCGGCATGCTCGAGGGCCTCGCGCAGCTCGGACGGCGTGACCGGCTCGATCCGATCCTTGAAGAAGAAGCTCGTCGCCTTCGCACGGAGCGAGGAGACGCCCTTTCCGGCCGTGAGCGGACGGTAGTCGTCGTGCTGGACCAGGATCCACCGGTCGAACTCGTCGAGCGGTTCGTGGATCTCGAGCATCTGGCCGCTGTCGGTACGCACCACGCGTGACGTCTCCGTCCCGTGGAGGGCCTTCTGACGGGCTTGCCGCTGGAGCGACAGGCACAGTCTCTTCGTGATGAAGAACAGCAGCACGGGCAGGACGAAGATGCCGATGCGGAAGGCCCACGTGAGGTCGTTGATCGACAGGTGCAGGGCGACCGCGATGATGTCGTTCGTCGCGGCCAGTGCCAGGATCAGATAGACGCTGATCCAGGAGACTCCGAGAGCGGCCCGGACCGGAGCGTTGTACGGCAGATCGTTGAGGTGGTGCTCACGGTCGTCACCGGTGACCCAGGATTCGATGAACGGGTACAGCGCGAGGACGGCCAGCAGGCCACCGTAGATCGCCATCGGGATGAGCATGTTCAGCGAGATCACGTATCCGAAGATCGTGAACTCCCATCCGGGGATCAAGCGCAGCCCGCCGTCGGTCCAGAGCATGTACCAGTCGGGCTGGGAGCCTGCGGACACGGGGGAGGGGTCATAGGGGCCATAGACCCACACGCCGTTGATCGCGGTGGTCGCCGAGATCAGCGTGATGACACCGAAGACGAGGAAGAAGAACCCGCCGGCCTTCGCGGCATAGACCGGGAACACCGGGAAGCCCACCACATTGCGCTCGGTGCGGCCTGGTCCGGGGTACTGGGTGTGCTTGTGCAGCACGAGCAGGACGAGGTGAATGGCGATCAGGCCGAGGATCATCGCCGGCACGAGCAGGATGTGGATCGTGAACAGCCGCGGGATGATGTCGGTGCCCGGGAACTCGCCGCCGAAGAGCAGCATCGAGAGGTAGGTGCCGACGATCGGGATCGCCTTCATGAGTCCGTCGATCACGCGCAGCCCGTTGCCCGAGAGCACGTCGTCCGGAAGGGAGTAGCCGGAGAAGCCCGCGACCATGCCCAGCACCATCAGGGTGAAGCCGACGAGCCAGTTGATCTCACGGGGCTTGCGGAATGCTCCGGTGAAGAACACGCGGAACATGTGCACGAAGATCGCGACCATGAACACGAGCGCGGACCAGTGGTGCATCTGGCGGAACAGCAGGCCGCCCTTGACCTCGAAGGAGATCTCGAGGGTCGATTCGAAGGCGCGCGACATGTGGGCGCCCTGGAGCGCCGTGTACGGGCCGCTGTAGGTGACCTCCTCCATGGAGGGGTCGAAGAACATCGTCAGGAACGTGCCCGAGATCAGCAGGATGACGAAGCTGTACAGCGCCACCTCACCGAACATGAACGACCAGTGGTCGGGAAAGATCTTGCGCGCGAAGAACTTGACGAAGCCGCCGCCGGCGAGGCGCTGGTCGAGCCAGTCGCCACCCACTGCGCCGAGCTTGTGCACGCGAGAGCTGCTCGCGTCGTCGGAAGTCTGCTTCCGGGAATCGGGAGTCGTGGTCGTCACGAGATCACTTGTCCTTGTGGGTGTCCCAGAAGCTGGGACCGATCGGCTCGGGGAAGTCGCCGGTGGCCACCAGGTAGCCCTCGTCGTCGACCTCGATCGGAAGCTGGGGGAGGGGGCGGTGCGCCGGACCGAAGATCACCTTGGCACCGTCGGTGACGTCGAAGGTGGACTGATGGCACGGGCAGAGCATGTGATGCGTCTGCTGCTCGTAGAGCGCGACCGGGCAGCCGACGTGGGTGCAGATCTTGGAGAAGGCGAGGACGCCCTCGACGCCGTTCGCGAGGCTCTCCTCGTTCTGACCCAGCTTGGGATCGAAGCGGACGATCACGGTCGCAGCCTTGGCACGCTCCTCCAGGAAGTGCGGCGTCTCTTCGGTCAGGCCCTCCGGCATGACATGGAAGATCGAATTCATCGCCACATCGGACAGCTTGATCGGGGTGCCGTCGTGATCGCGGGCCAGGCGCTGGCCCGGGTTCTCGCCCCAGAAGGTGTGGTGGAGCTTGTTGCCGGGCAGCGGGCCGAGGGTCGACAGCGGCGCGAGCACCGCGATCGGGAGCGCGGCGAAGGCGGCCACCATCGCCGTCACGATCACCGGACGGCGGGCGATGCCGGACTCCTCGAGCCCATCGGTGATGATGCCGACGGCGACATCACGAGTCTCGTCGGAGCTGCGGATGTCGTGCCGTTCCTCGACCATCTCCTCATCGGGCATGAGCGTCTTGGCCCAGTGCACCGCAGCGGCGCCGATGAAGAACACGGCGATCGCGAGACCGAGACCGGTGACGAGGTTCGACCACCACAGCGCCTTCGGCGTGCCCTGCTCGGCGAAGATGTTCATCCCCGACGGGGTGACCAGGAAATAGGCCGCGATGAAGATCGCTGTGCCCACCACGGACAGCAGGAACATGCCGGCGACGAGACGCTCGGCGCGCTTCGCCGCGGCGGTGGACACATCGGCCTGGCGGTGGACGTGCGGGGGGAGCCCCGGGTTCGGGAAGCCTCCACCCTCCTTCGGGGCGATCGCACTGACCCCGCGGGAGGGGGACGTACCGTCGAAATTGGTGTTCATGCTCGAATTCACTTGGCCTTCGCCCCCAGCCACACGGCACAGCCGAGGAGCAGGGACAGGATGATCGTCCAGGCGTACAGACCCTCGGTCACGGGCCCGAGGGAGCCCAGGGAGATGCCGCCGGGGGAACCGTTCTCCTCCATGGCCTCGAGATAGGTGATGACGTCGAGCTTGTCCTGGGGGGACAGGTTGGTCTCGTTGAAGACCGGCATGTTCTGCGGGCCGGTATCCATGGCCTCGTAGGTGTGCTTGGGGTCGACTCCGGTGACCGGCGGGGCGAACTTGCCGTGCGTCAGTGCGCCGCCGGCACCGGCGGCGTTGTGGCACATCGCGCAGTTGACGCGGAAGATCTCGCCACCCTTGGTGGCGTCACCCTGGGAGGTGTCGAGCTGTGACTCGTCCGGGATGGCGGGGCCGGGGCCGAGTGAGGCGACATATGCCGCCAGCTGGCGGGTCTGCTCGTCGTTCATCTGCGGGGGCTTGGCCCATGCCTGCGCACCGGAGGACTGCATCGGCATGCGGCCGGTTCCGACCTGGAAGTCGACGGCTGCGGCGCCCACACCGATGAGCGAGGGGCCGAGGGTCGAGCCCTCGGAGTCCTGCAATCCTTCACCGCTGCGACCGTGGCAGGTCGCGCAGTTGGCGAGGAACAGCGCCTCGCCGGAATCGACATCGTCCTGCGTGAAGGCCTCGGCCTGCGCAGTCTGCGGCTGGAACGCGACGTAGAGCCCGCCGGTCGCCACAAGTGCGAGCAGCAATATCACGAGTAGCGCCATCGGATGATGACGACGTGCGGCGAGTGCCTTCACGGTTCGAACCTCGATTCGTGGCGGGGACGGGCGGGGGAGGAGGAGAGGCTGGGGATCGCACCAGACCGATGGGCCTGCGCGGACGGCGCGATCAGAAGATGCTCCAGGTGAAGTCCACCGGAATGAAGTGACCGGAGTTCATCGCGGTCGACAGCGGATCCAGCAGGTACACGATGAAGAACAGGACGACCCACACGATGTCGACGAAGTGCCAGTAGTACGAGATGCAGATCGCGGAGACCTGCTCGTGCTGGGTGAACTCGTCGGCGACGAAGGAGCGCATCAGGACCAGGAGGAACGCGATCAGTCCGCCGATGACGTGGATCCCGTGGAAGCCGGTGGCGAGATAGAAGATCGAGCCGAACGGCGAGGACGACAGCGTGACGCCGTTGTGGACCAGCTCGGTGTACTCGTACGCCTGGCCGGAGACGAAGATCGCGCCCATGATGAAGGTGAGCGTGTACCACTCGATCATGCCCCAGCCGCCGATGTTGAAGATCGAGCCGGTGCGGCGCTTGCGCGGGGCGAAGGGCTTGCCGCCGGGGAACTGCCCCTCGGCGAGGAACACGCCGATCTGGCAGGTCACCGAACTCAGCACCAGGATCGCCGTATTCACCATGGCGAAACCATGCGTGAAGTGACTCTCTCCCTGCTGGAAGGTTTCCGGCGCCATGGATCGCAGTGTGAAGAACATGGCGAAAAGACCGCCGAAGAACATCAGCTCACTGGAGAGCCAGACGATCGTGCCGATCTGCGTCGGGTTGGGTCGGCCGACCGCTGGGGCAGCGGCGGCGGAGCGCTCAGGCAAGGTCGCTGTAGTCACGTCACCATTATGTCGTGTCGTCAGATTCGGTGGGCCGGTTCACGACGTGCAGGCACACCGCAGGGCTATGCCCCGGGAGGACGGGCCCAGCATATCCCTCCTGACGACCTGTCACGAACCGGGACACGCGCCCGATCACCCCAGGTGACCGGCACATGCGGGCACCGTGACTGATCTGTGATCCGATCCGTGACCGGAGCGACGCTCACGGGGTGGCAGGTGAGATCATCGGAGTATGAGCGAGAACATCCCGACCTGGTCCACGATCACGTCGCGCCTCGTGCGCGGCGAGGAGCTCGACGTCTTCGAGGCATCGTGGGCGATGGATGAGGTCATGTCCGGCAATGCGACAGCGGTGCAGCTCGCGGGGTTCCTGGTCTCCCTGCAGGCCAAGGGGGTCAGCAGCGGTGAGCTGGCAGCTCTCGCCGATTCCATGGTGTCGCACGCCCGGCCGGTGCAGGCCCCCGAGCGGTCGATCGACATCGTAGGAACTGGCGGAGACCTCGCGCAGACGGTCAACATCTCGACCATGGCGTCGATGATCATCGCGTCGACCGGTCGGCCCGTCGTGAAGCATGGCAACCGCGCCTCGACGTCGAAGTCCGGCTCCGCGGATGTGCTGGAGGCGCTCGGGGTGCGGCTGGAGCTGCCGGTGCCTGCGATCGAGGAGCTGGTGGGCAAGATCGGCATGACGTTCCTGTTCGCGCAGGTGTTCCATCCCTCCATGCGCTATGCCGCCGAAGCACGTCGCGGCCTGGGGATCCCTACGGTGATGAACATCCTCGGACCGATCACCAACCCGGCCAGACCGCAGGCGAGTGCAGTCGGCGTCGCGGATGCGACGATCGCCCCCACGGTCGCCGACGTCTTCGCCTCCCGGGGGACGAGCGCCCTGGTGTTCCGGGGACAGGACGGCTTGGACGAGCTCACCGTGACCGCTGCGTCGGACGTGTGGGAGGTGCGCGGCGGCGAGGTGCGCGAGCACGTGCTGGATCCTCTGCGACTGCTGGGGATCCCCCGCAGCGGTCAGGAGGTCTTGCGTGGTGGTGACGCCGAGGAGAACGCTCAGGTCGCCCGGGACCTCTTCGAGGGAGTGCGCGAGGGGCGCATGGAGCCGATCCGCGATGCGGTGCTGCTGAATGCGGCGGCCGGAGTGCTCGCCTTCGACGGCATCGGGCAGAACGCGGAGGACGGCTGGGAGGATCGCTTCGTCGAGGCCTTCGCGGAGGCCCGGGAGGCGCTGGATTCCGGTCGCCCTGCCCAGTTGATCCGGCGATGGGCTGCGGCTTCGCAGGAGGCCTATGAAGCGGGTACCCCAGGCGCAGTGGGGACAGCCGGATCCTGAGCCGGATCACCCTCGCGGTGCCCGCACGGCGCCGGGTACGTACCACCCCGGAACGCGCGAGCGCCCCGACCTGCCTCGGTCGGGGCGTCGTCGTGCAGCGGTCCACACAGCCGCCGGCCAGGCTCTCTCAGCCGTCGATGCCCAGATCGAACGCGGCGTCGAGATCTCGCTTGGAGTATGTCTTGAACGCGATGTTCGTCGATGTGTCCAGCACTCCGGTGACCTTGCTGAGCTGGTCGGCGATGACGCCGGCGAGGTCCTCGTGGGCGCGCACCCGCACCACGGCGATGAGGTCGACGTCACCGGTGACGGAGTAGACCTGTTCGATGCCCTCCAGATCGACGATCGCCTCGGCGACCTCGGGGATTCGGGAGGACTCGACGACGATCGAGACGAGGGCGGTGATCATGACTTCTCCTTGGGTTGGGCGCCGATCGCGCCGGGACGTGTGCACCGAGCCTATGCCTGTGCCGGTGGTGCGGTTCGCGCGAAGCGCTCCGCGAGATGCTCCGCGTCGAAGCGAGCCCGGGCCGGCTGCTGCCACGCACCGTCGGCGAGGACGGTGCGCACGCCGTCCCCCTCGAGCCAGGTGAGCAGGATCTCGGTCTCCTGGTGGTATCCCTGGCACATCGGTGCGGCGAGGTCCGTCTCCCCGGTGCCGGTGAGCGCCAGGGATCGGGCGGTGGCGACCGGGTCGGCGTGCGCGGGGACCAGGGCAGTCCCGGCGAAGCGACCGTGACGAACAGCCAGCAGTTCCCATCCTCGGGCGTCGATCACCGGGTCGGAGCTGGGGCGCGCTGCGACCAGCAGCGGCACGGCCCCGATCGCCCGCAGGCGGGCTGCACGCCGGGCCGCGGCGAGGAAGGCCAGAGTCAGCCTCTGCAGCTTCTCGGCGTCCTCGTAGCGACCGGCCGCGACATGGATGCGCAGACGTTCTGCGACGTGGTCGAGGACCTGCCGAGGATCCGTGAGCATCGCGCGGCGGAGGGTGTCCCGGTGGCTCGACGCCGGACTCAGGGTGCGGCGGGCGCCCTGTTCGAAGGAGGCCCCGCGGCCGAGCACCGCATCGGCCAGCAGACCACGCATCGGCTCGACGTCATGTCGGGAGGCGAGTGGGCCGATCTGGGCGGACCCGTCGTCCTCCGGGCGGGCGAGCCGTGCGGCCCGCAGCCCTTCGGTGCCGGTCCCGAGACGCAACCACAGCGCCTTCTGCGGGGTGAGCCCATGCCGGTTCGACGGAGGCTTCTCCCGTCCGATGATCCTCAGCTCACGAATCGCCGCCTCGGTCGCCGTGGTGCATTCGATGATCCGGATCGAGGCGGCACGCGGCAGCATGTCGAGCACCTTGCGCCGGGTCTCCGCGGCCGTGAAGTAGGTGCGAACTCGCGAACGAAGGTTGCGGGACGTCCCCACGTAGAGCACCGCGTCCTGCTCATCGAGGAACTGGTACACGCCCGGGACGGAGGGGATGTCGTCGGCCAGATGCTTCTTCCGCAGTTGGGCGGGAGAAGCTCGGCGATGCGCGGAGGTCAGGTCCTCGAGGGTGGTGGCCCCCTTGGGGCCCAGCCTGTCGATGATCGCATGGAGCACATCGACCGTCGCCCGGGCATCCGACAGGGCCCGGTGGTCCGGGGTGATGCTCGCACCGACGTGAGCAGCGAGTGTCGAGAGCTTGTGGTCGCGCACCTCGTCGCGCCGGAACACCGTGCGCGCGAGGGCGAGAGTGTCGAGCACCTGGGGCCGGGGCCACCCGATGTCGCAGCGGGCGGCCTGGGCGGTCAGGAAGGAGAGGTCGAATCGTGCGTTGTGCGCGACCAGCGCGGCGTCCCCCACGAAGTCGAGGAACATCGGCAGCACCGTGGAGATGGGCGGGGCGCCGGCCACGGACGCGTCCGTGATGCCCGTGAGCGAGGCGATGTACGCGGGGATCGGACGCTCGGGATCGACGAAGGTGCGGAATTCCCCGAGCACCTCGCCGCCACGCACCTTGACCGCGCCGATCTCCGTGATCGCATCTGCCGAGGGATTCGTGCCGGTGGTCTCGAGGTCGACGACGACGAGGGTGGCATCCACGAGCGGGGTGCCGAGATCGTCGAAGCTCAGTTGGCGGCGCGCGGACATGCCCGCAGACTACGAGGCGGCCCTGACGGTCGGGCAGGAGCGCGGGGCACGCGCTCCCGCCCGACCTCGAGGTAACGGGTCGTGGCCGTGCAAGGACCGGTCGAGCTGGTCGCCGTCGCGCTCAGGCGGCGGGCTTGGACTGCGAGTAGATCTTCTCGATGATCGGTGCCATGTCCTTGACCACGACGTTCCGCTTGAGCTTCAGCGAGGGGGTCAGGTAGCCGTTCTCCTCGGTGAAGTCGGAATCGATCACTTCGAAGGCACGGATCGACTCCGCCCGGGAGACGGACTGGTTGGCCCTGTCCACGACCGTCTGCAGCTCGGCGAGGACCGTGGGGTCCTGGGCGGCCTCCGCCACGGTCATCTCCGGCAGGTTGCTGTTCTTGAGCCAGGTGGGCAGCATCTCTGCGTCGAGCGTGAGGATCGTGGCGACGAACGGTCTCTGGTCGCCGATGACGACGCACTGGCTGACCAGCGGGTGCGCACGGAGCTGGTCCTCGAGCTGCGCGGGGGAGATGTTCTTGCCCGCGGCGGTCACGATGACCTCCTTGCTGCGACCGGTGATGGTCAGGTCGCCTTCGGAGTCCAGGGAACCGAGGTCGCCGGTGCGGAACCAGCCGTCCCTCATGGTCTCTGCGGTGGCCTCGGGGTTGTTGTGATAACCCTTGAAGACCATCACCCCCTTGACCAGGATCTCTCCGTTGTCGTCGATGGCGACCGTCGAGCCCGGCAGCGGCGGGCCGACGGTCCCCGGCGTCACCGCCCACGGAAGATTCACGCAGATGGGTGCGGTGGTCTCGGTGAGACCGTAGCCCTCCAGGATCGTCACGCCGATACCGCGGAAGAAGTGGGCCAGACGGGCACCGAGCGGGGCGCCGCCGGAGACCGCCCAGCTGACGTCGCCGCCCATCGCCTCGCGCAGCTTGCCGTAGACCAGCTTGTCGAACACCGCGTGCTTGGCCTTGAGGACCAGCGGCACCTTCCCGGCGGCCAGCGCCTTCGAGTAGGCGATCGCGGTCTCGGCGGCGGTCGTGAAGATCTTCCCGCGGCCGCCGGCGATGGCCTTGGCCTCGGCGCCGTTGTAGACCTTCTCGAAGACCCGCGGAACGGCGAGCAGGAAGGTGGGCTTGAACGCCGCGAGATCCGGCAGCAGGTTCTTCGTGTCCGGCGTGAACGCCGTCGTCACCGGCCAGGAGGCGGTGAGCACCGAGATCAGGCGGGCGAAGACGTGCGCCATCGGCAGGAACATCAGTACTCGGGCCCCGGGAGGCAGCACCTCTTTGCCGAGGAGGTTCAGGGCGCTCCGGGTGGTGTCCACGAAGTTCGAATGGGTGAGCTCGGCACCCTTGGGGCGCCCGGTGGTGCCCGAGGTGTAGATGATCGTGGCGACGTCCTCGAGGGTGCGGGAGGTGCGGCGGGCCTCGAGGTCCGCGTCGCTCACTTCGGAGCCGCGCTCCTTGAGGTCATCGAGCACGCCCTCGTCGATCACACCGATGTGCTCGAGCGCGGGCAGCTCGCCCCGCACGGACTCCATGTCCTCCTTGTGCCGGTTCGCCTCGACCAGCGCGAAGCGGGCCCCGGCGTCGGAGGCGATCCATTGGATCTGGCTGGGGGAGGAGGTCTCGTAGATCGGCACGCTCACACCGCCGCTCCACCACACGGCCCAGTCGGCGAGGGCCCATTCGTACCGGGTGCGCGAGAGGATCGCGACCACGTCCCCGGAGTGCAGTCCCGAGGCGATCAGCCCTTTGGCGACCAGCTTGACCTCGTCGATGAAGTCGGCGGTGGACAGGGGGCGGTAGCTGCCATCGGGCTGCGTCAGTTCGAAGATCGGGACGGACGGGTTCGAGCGGAGCCGCCCGAGAAGCAGATCCGTGGTGTTCTCGTCGGGTCGACTCACGTGCTGGGGGGCAGTCGTGAACTGCTTCATCGAATCTCCTTCGATCCGGGCGGAGCGCGTGTGCGACAGGGTGGGCGCCTGCCCGGACGCGCTGGTGGGGTCGCCCCGATCTTACGACAGCGCCACCTACGATAGGTCCCGACAGGCTGGATGGCCGGGGTATCGGAATGAAGCGATCATGCGTGATCGAGAAGGAGCAGCATGCTCTCCATCGGAGTGGACATCGGCGGCACGAAGATCGCGGCCGGAGTGGTCGACGAGGACGGCGAGATCATCGCCGCGACCACCCGGAGTACTCCCGCCACGGATGCCGAGCTGATCGAGGCGGGCGTGGCCGATGCGGTGGCCGAGCTGCGGGCGAGCCACGATGTGGTCGGCGTCGGCGTCGGCGCCGCCGGATTCGTCAGCGCTGATCGTCGCGTCGTGAAGTTCGCGGCGAACCTCGCATGGCGTCAGCGCCCCTTGGCCGACGAGCTCGAACGCTTGACCGGTCTGCCGGTCGTGGTGGAGAACGATGCGAATGCGGCTGGTTGGGCCGAGTACCGATTCGGTGCGGCGACCGAGGCGAAGAACATGCTGATGGTCACCGTCGGCACCGGACTGGGCGGTGCGATCGTGCTGGACGGGCAGCTGATCCGCGGAGGGGACGGTTTCGCCGGCGAGGTCGCGCACATGACCGCGGTGCCCGACGGTCAGTGGTGCGGCTGCGGCCGCAAGGGTTGTCTCGAGCAGTACACCTCCGGGACCGCGCTGGTCCGCACCGCCAAGCGCCGCGCCTCCGCGGGCGATCCGCTGCTGGGCCCGCTGGTGCAGGCCGCCGGTGGGGCGAAGAAGGAGATCGACGGGCCGTTGATCACGCGACTCGCACAGCAGGGCGATCCCGGTGCGTGCGAGCTGATCGCGGAGCTCGGCACCTGGCTGGGGCTCGGCATGGCGTCGATCTCCTCGCTGCTGGATCCCGAGGTGATCGTCGTCGGCGGTGGCGTGGCGGCGGCAGGGGACCTCCTGCTGGATCCGGCCGGCAGCGCGTACGCCGCGAACCTGACTGCCCGGGCTCACCGCACGCTCGCGCCATTCGTGCTCGCGAACATGGGGAACCGGGCCGGGATCGTCGGGGCCGCAGATCTGGCGCGCTGAACCTGCTTGAGACCGCAGCCTGCTGACTCGCGCGCGCGACGACGCGCGACGACGACGGAGCCGTCAGACCTCGGCCCCGTTGTCATCCCCGTCCCGGGATCGGGGAACCCGTATGAGCAGGGAGACCACGCCGCCCACGGCGGCGAGTCCGCCCACGGCGCCGAGGATGCTCGGCACGGTCGGGGTCACCGTGGCCACGAGCATCAGCAGGAATCCGCCGATCAGCGCGGTCCAGGACCACAGGGCCCCTGAGGAAGGCTGCGGCAGATCAGGGTCCGGCGGTTCGAAATCTCCGTAGATGACCTCGTCGTCGTCGAGCTCTCGAGGGCCGGCGGCACCTCGCAGACCGTCGATCCCGTCGCGAGCCCCGGCCGAGGGATGCGCAGCGCGCGCTCGGGCCCGGGATTCCGCGCTCGGGGCCTCCGGCGGGGAGTCCGCGCTGTAGGACCAGAGGTCGTCGTCGGCCACGCCTGTGCCCGGGGCATCGGAGTCCCACGGGTCGACAGGGTCCTGCGCGGCGGGCTCACGGGGAGCCTCACCGGGGCGCAGCACCATCCCCTCATCCTCGAGCATGCGGGCGAACTCGGCGTCGACGTCCCGCGGGTCCTGCGCGCTGCCGGGCTCCAGGCTCATTGCTGTGCCCCCGCGAGGTGGGGCACGTGCTCCTCGAGGAAGCGCGCAGAGGCATCCAACAGGCGCTGGGCATCGTGATCGAGCGGAGCCAGGTGGTAACTGCGCGTGAGGGAAAGTCGCTCCACCGAGCCGTGCACCCCGGCGGCGACGAGTTCACTGTCCGTCGGCGGGACCGTGTGGTCGACGCTCGAGGTGGCCAGCAGCAGCGGCGCCTCCACGGCGCCGAGCCCCCGGCGGGTACGCCGGAACAGCCGGTTCAGCTGGGCGACGGCGCGCAGCGGCGTCCGCTCGTACGCCTCTTCGATGACTCCCTCCTTCGCGACGTTCGATCCGATCCCCGGTACCGTGCGCAGCAGCGGGGCGATGAGCTCGGCGAAACCCGCCGCGGCGGGCAGGGTCATCCCCGGATTCACCGCCACGAGCGCCGAGATGCGGCCGCGGAGCTGGGGGTCCTGCGCGAGGGCGAGGGTGAGCGCGCCACCCATCGACAGTCCGCCCACGGCGATCGGCCCGCACCGATCCGAGAGCTCGAGCGCCGCATCGCGAACGTGCTCGTACCAGTCCTGCCATCGGTACCTGGTCAGGTCCTGCCAGGTGGTCGCGTGTCCGGGCAGGAGGGGGAGCTCGACGGCCCACCCGCGTGCCGCATGATCCTCGGCCCAGGGCCGCATCGACTGCGGCGACCCCGTGAATCCATGGCACAGGAGCAGACCGCCGCGCGGGATAGAGTGACCTCGCGCGCGCCAGGGGCGGGACAGTTCGCTGAACGCCATGGGTACATCGTCGCACCCGCGCGCGCCAGGTTCGTCCCACCTTGCTCTGCGGATTGCTCTGCGGAGCGTGCACTCCAGGAGCTCACCGTGCTGTACGAGATCGCCAAACCCCTCGTCATGGCCGTGGCGAGGGTGCTCTGGAATCCGACGATCAGCGGGGTCGAGAACATTCCGGATGACGGACCGGTCATCATCGCCTCGAACCATCTGGCCTACTGCGACAGCGTCTTCCTGCCGGGGCAGGTGCGCCGATCGATGCACATCCTGGGGAAGTCGGACTTCTTCTCCGGGCGATCCCCGGCGAACAAGGTCATCGCCCAGGTGATGCGCGGACTCCACGTGATGCCTGTGGACCGCACCGGTGGGAGCGCCTCGCGTTCGGCGATCGACGCCGGCCTTCACGTGCTGCGCGCGGGCAAAGTGCTCGGCATCTATCCGGAGGGCACCCGCAGTCCCGATGGCCGGCTCTATCGGGGGAAGACCGGCGTGGCTCGTTTCGCACTGGCCACCGGGACCCCGATCGTCCCGGTGGCGATGCTCGGTGCCCATGAGGCGCAGCGCGGACGGAAGTACTTCCCGCGGCGCACGCCCCGGATCCATGTGGTGCTCGGGGAGCCCCTGGATGGCCGGGCGATCGCACGCACGCTCGAGTCGGCCGAGGAGGCGGCTGTCCTGCGAGGCGTGACCGATGCGGTCATGGATCGCATCCAGGAGCTGTCCGGCCAGGAGCGCAGCGATGAGTACGCCGCGGACGTCAAGAGACGGATGAGGGCTCAGGCGCAGTCGCCCGCCGGAGACTCGGAGCCCGACGCGAGGAGGTGAGTCGATGGGGTGACCTGTGGGGGGCATGGATCGTCGGTGCCCCCTCGGCCACTCCGACGTCGAACTGTGGTCCCGCCCACTGGAAGCTGTCCGCTGCGCGCGCTCCCACTGCGTACTCTGAAGGGGTGACTCAGTACAGCTCCGATGCCCCCGCCCGCGCCCACGCCTTCTCGCTGTCCTCGGCCGACGACGGCCTGGCAGCTCTCGGTGCGTGGCGCGAGTATCCGCGGGTGCAGCAGCCGGTCTGGCCCGATGAGGCCGAGCGTGCGAAGGTCTTCGAGGATCTGCGCTCCGCCCCGCCGCTGGTCTTCGCCGGCGAGGTCGACGTGCTGCGAGACCGCGTCGCGGCAGCTGCTCGCGGGGAGGCGTTCCTGCTCGCGGGTGGGGACTGCGCAGAGACGTTCGCCGATTCCACCGCGGATCGCATCCGCAACAAGATCCGCACGATCCTGCAGATGTCAGCCGTGCTCACCTACGGTGCTTCTGTGCCGGTGGTGAAGATGGGACGCATGGCCGGCCAGTTCGCCAAGCCGCGCTCCTCCGCCGAGGAGACCATCGATGGGGTGACCCTGCCGACCTACCGCGGTGACGCCGTCAACGAATACGCCTTCACTCCCGAGGCACGGATCCCGGATCCGAAGCGACTGTGGCAGACCTACACGACCAGTGCGTCGACGCTGAATCTGCTGCGCGCCTTCACCGGCGGCGGATTCGCCGACCTGCGGGAGGTGCACTCCTGGAATCGAGGCTTCACCTCCGGCACCGGGTACGACCGGTACGAGGAGCTGGCCGGCCAGGTCGACAAGGCGATCCGTTTCATGGACGCGATCGGGGCGGACTTCGACGCCCTCAAGGTCGTCGAGTTCTACGCCTCCCATGAAGCGCTGCTGCTGGATTACGAGGAGGCCCTGTCCCGGATCGACTCCCGGACCGGGGAGATCTACGGCTGCTCGGGCCACTTCCTGTGGGTCGGGGAGCGCACCCGCCAGCTCGACGGTGCGCACGTGGATTTCATGGCCCGCCTGCGCAATCCGATCGGCGTCAAGCTCGGCCCGAACGCGTCGGTCGATGATGCGCTGCGTCTGGTCGACACCTTGGACCCCGAGCGTGAGCCCGGTCGTCTGACGTTCATCACCCGTATGGGAGCCGGGAAGATCCGTGACCGTCTCCCGGCGCTGGTCGAGGGCGTGCGCGACGCTGGCGCGCAGGTCGCCTGGGTGACCGATCCGATGCACGGCAACACGATCACCTCGTCCAACGGGTACAAGACCCGCCGCTTCGAGGACATCCTCGACGAGGTCGTCGGCTTCTTCGAGGTGCACCAGAGCCTGGGCACGATCCCGGCCGGGCTGCACATGGAGCTCACCGGCGACGACGTCACCGAGGTGCTCGGCGGCGCCGGAGAGATCGATGAGGAAGGTCTGACCCGGCGCTACGAGACCCTGGTCGATCCGCGTCTGAACCACCAGCAGTCCCTCGAACTCGCCTTCCTGGTCGCGGAGATGCTCTCGCGCCGCTGAGTCGATCGACGTGCCCGGTCCGAGGACTGCAGGACGCCGTCGGTGCCTTCCCACCGGGAGGTGCCGGCGGCGTCCTGCACTGCTCCCCGGGAAGCAGGCAGAATCGAGAACAGGTCAGAACACCGTGATGGTGACGGTGGACCCCTTCTCGAGCTCGGACCCCGCCGCTGCCGACTGCTCGTAGACGAGACCGAAGACGGGTTCACCGCGATCGTGCTGCACGGTGACGGCGAATCCGGCGGCTTCGAGCGTCGCCTTCGCCTCGGCCTCCGGCGTCTGGAAGACGTCGGGGACCTTCACCATCTCCGGCCCCAGGGACGTCACCAGGGCGACGGAGTCCCCACGGTGACCGGTGCCGGAGGCGGGCGACTGGGAGATGACCGCTCCCGCAGGCACGCTGCCCGAGTGGGCCGAGGAGTCGGTCACCGTGAAGCCGGCGGCCTCCAGGGCACTGCGGGCGGAGTCACCGCTCTTCCCGGTCTGATCAGGGATCGTGATCGGCTGGCGGCCCTGGGAGACGACGACGTGCACCTCCCCGCCCGCCGGCAGTGCCTCGGCCTCCTGGGACTGATCGATGATCTCGCCGGCGGGGATCGACTCCGAGTATTCGGCGTCGTCCTCCACGAGCTGCAGGCCCTGGTCCTCGACAGCCGCCGTGGCCGCGTCGAGATCCAGGCCGACGAGATCGGGGACGGGGAAGGTCTGGACCCCCTTGGAGACCACGAGCTGGACGCTGGTCCCCTTCTTCACAGTCGTCCCTGTGCCGGGGCTCGCGGCGATGATGTGTCCGTCCGGGACGGTCTCGTCGAACCGCTCCTCGGTGCGAATGGTGAGACCGGAGGAGGCCAGCACCGCCTCGGCGTCGGTCAGCTGGGTCCCGGTCAGCACAGGGATGGTGCGGTCTGCGCCGGGGCCCGTGTTGAGGTACCAGTCGCCTCCGGCCCAGGCGCCGGCGAGGAGCGCGGCGATCAGACTGAGCGTGGCGAGCATCGCGATCGGCCGTGAGCGACGTCGGGTACCCAGAGGCAGGTGACGGCCCCGGCGTGCCTTCGGCGCGCGCAGCACGACGGTCTGCGGTCCGGGATCGTCCTGCGTGCTCGAGTCGTCCGCGGCGGGGTCCGCCGGATCTGGCGCGACGTCACCGCTCCCGTCGACGACGACCGGGCCCTGGTCTCGGTGGTCGGGGTCGCCGTCCCTCGAGCCGTCGCCGGAGAGGCGGTCGTGGGCAGTCGCCTCGCCCTTGGTCGTGGTGAAGAGGTCGATGGGGAACGCGCGGGGGCCGTGACCCAGTTCGGCCACGACGTCCTCGAGGGGGGAGGTCAGGCGCGGGACGTCGGAGGTACTGCTGCCCTCACGCAGCTCGGGGCGGGCATCCAGAGCGGTGTCGGGCAAGGTCTCGGCGAGATCGCGCACCGCGCGCAGCAGGTCGTCCGCGGTCGCCGGGCGCTGCTCGACCGGGCGGGCGGCGGCCCAGGTGACCACCGAGTCGAGCTCGCGGGGGATGCCGGTGACCAGGGTGGAGGGCGCGGGGATGTCCTCGTGGACGTGCTGGAACGCGATATGGACCGGCTGCTCGCCGAGGAAGGGCTGGCGTCCGGTGAGCATCTCGAACAGCACGACGCCCAGTGAGTACAGATCGCTGCGCTCGTCGCTGTGTCCCCGGGTGACCACTTCGGGGCTGATGTACGCAACGGTGCCCAGAAGGGTCGCGCTGGCCGAGGAGTTGCTGGAGCCGATGGCACGGGCGAGGCCGAAGTCGGCGACCTTCACGACGCCGCTCACATCCCGAAGGATGTTCTCCGGCTTGATGTCGCGGTGGACGATCCCGGCGGCGTGCGCGGCTACCAGGGCTTCGAGAACCTGCGCCGTCACATCGAGCGTGTCGCGGACTGTGAGACGACCCTGTTCGGCGATCCGGGCACGCAGCGTCTCGCCGTCGATGAGCTCCATGGCGAGATAGATGCGGTCCTCGTCAGCGCCCTGATCGAAGACCCCGACCACGTTGCGGTGCGCGAGCCGGGCTGCGGCACGGGCTTCCCGGCCGAAGCGACGACGGAAGTCCTCGTCCATCGCGAGATGGGGATGCATGATCTTCAGCGCGACGACCCGGTCCAGGCGCTCATCGTGTCCACGGTGCACGGTCGCCATTCCGCCGCGCGCGATGGGCTCCTCGACCCGATACCGGTCGTCGAGGAGCAGGCTGATGCCGGGGGAAGTCGACGTAGCCGCGCTCACGTAGCCAATCTAGGCCGCTGGATCGTGCGGGCACCGGAGCGACACACTGACGGCGCAGTCCGGACTGTGAGGTTCGACGGGTCCGGGGCGGTCGGGCGGGTGCGCGTCGCGTCCCGGCATGGCACGCTTGCTCTGTGAACGCTCTCGAAGACCTCATCACCGACTGGCTGAACCTCCCCGACGTCGCCGAGCGACTGGACGTGGAGGTCTCGCGCGTGCGACGCCTCATCGACGAGGGGGAGCTGGTCTCGGTGCGCCGCGGCGATCCCGTCGTGCGCATGGTTCCCGCTGCGATGATCACCGACGACGGCATCGCTCCTCATCTGCAGGGCACCGTCACGCTCCTGCGGGACGGCGGCTTCGACGACATCGAACTGCTGACGTGGCTGTTCACCGAGGACGAGACTCTTCCGGGGCGTCCGATCGATCAGCTGCGCGCCGGTCAGCGCGGCGAGGTGCGCCGTCGCGCACAAGCCCTCGCCCTCTGACCAGGTCCGCGCCCGCTGATCTCACGCCCGCTGGTGCCATTCCCGCGGCATGACGGCGCGCTCAGGCTGCTGAGTCACCGATCGCTGGCGATCGTCGTCAGGCGGGCAGCGACTCGACGTCGGTGGCCAGCTCGGCAAGCGTTGCCAGGCCCGCACGGCCCAGATCTCCGATCTCCGTGGCGTGCTCCAGGAGTTCGCGTCCGACCCCGGCGCGCTCGCGCACCTCGTCCGCGACGGAGCGGACCGCGCCGGTGGAGACCATGAGGTCGTGGACGGTGGCGATCTGTTCCGGTGCGGCGTCGGCTCGTCCGATCGCGCGAGCGAGCACTCCACGACCGGCGTCGTCCGTGGCGGACTCCGTCCGCGCGAGCAGCACGGTGCGCTTCCCCTCGACGATGTCACCGCCGATCGGTTTACCGGTCTCGTCCTGATCGCCGACGACGCTGAGCAGGTCGTCACGCAGCTGGAAGGCAGTCCCCACCTCGATCGCCCACGCAGAGAGCAGATCGAGCGCGGAGTCGTCCGCGCCCATCAGCGCCGCCCCGAGGCGGACCGGGCGCAGGACCGTGTAGGGCACGGTCTTCCACCGGATCACGGACAGAGCCGCCTGCTCCGCATCGACCGAGGACGTGAATCCGCCGGCCTGGTGCAGGATGTCCAGGAACTGGCCGGACATGACCTCGGTGCGGAGGTCGTCGAACTCCCGGCGGGCCCGGATCGTGCACCCCGGATCCCCGTCGACGCCACCGGCAATCTGCTCGGCCCAGCTGAGAGCCAGATCGCCGAGCACGATCGCGACCGCGACACCGTAGTCCTCGGACGACCCGACGAGGTGGTCCCGTTCGTGTCGGGCGGCTGCGGAGATGTGGAGGGCAGGTCGGCCGCGGCGCATAGGGGAGTGGTCGATGACATCGTCGTGCATGAGAGCCGCGGCCTGGACCAGCTCGATCGCCACACCGCAGCGCGCGAGAGCATCCAGTTCCTGCGCCGTCGGTTCACGATCGAGCGCGGCCACCCCGCCCCAGAAGCAGAAGCGGGGGCGCAGCAGCTTGCCGCCGTCGAGATAGTGGCCCAGGGAGTCCACCAGGGTCGCCGTCTCGGGGGAGATCTCCGCGAGCTGCCGACGCCGACTCTCGAGCTCCTCCTGAGTGATCGCCTCCATCCGCTCGACCAGGAGCTCGTCGAGCTCACGCACGCGATCGCCGGTGGTCGGCGCTTGAGCTGAGGACATCGGTACTCCCTTTCCCACGGTCCCGTTGATCCTCGCATGTCCACCTGATCGAGCCTTGGGGTCACGGGCATCGTTCCTCCCCAGGGCGCCTTCGTCCCCAACTGCGCCACCCGGCACCCGCGAAGTCGGGCGGTGCTGGAGGGTCGATCTATGACGACGAACACATTTCCTGCCGGCCCCGACCGCCGACTCCTGCATGCCGACAATCCCTCCGAGCTCCTCGCCGAGACCAGGATCTGCCTGCGACAGATCCCCTCGGACTGCGTGATCATGATGGGGCACTGCGGCCACGGATCGCCCCCGATGGTCACGATCTCCCACCTCGCCGACCTGCTCGCACACGACGGACGGGATCACCTCGAGCACCACCTGGGCCTGATGCTCCGGCGCGGCAGCACCCGCGCCTACGCGCTGATCGTCCTTGGTGACGGTTACGAGGAGATCCCCGAGCAGCTCGTGGAGGACATGACGGTCATCACCGCGGGGCGGCTCCTCCTGACCACCTCCCAGCTCCTGCCCGAGCCGTTCCCTCTCGACGCCCTCTGGGTGGCGGGCAACGGGAGCTGCCGGCAGGTGATCCTCGGCGAGCGGGATCGTGAACGCGAGGAGGAGCGGATCCTGATCTCGCCGCCCCATCCGCTGCAGCCGTTCGCCGAGACCACCGCCGCCGCCAGTGAAGTGCTCACCGGGCGGCCGATCCCACAGGCCCCGAAGGAGGAGCCCGAGCTGTCGCAGATCGGTCGCTCCCTCGCCCTGTCGCGCACCGAGCTCAGCGACCCCCTCGATCCGGGGGAGCTGTTCGCGGACGCCCGGACCGCCCTCCGGAGGCTTCGCACCCCGCCTCGGGATCCCGCCGACCCGGGCTTCGTGACGGACTGTGAACACGTTGCCGCTCTCCTCTCCGCCGTCGCCGTCGACAGGCTCCACTGGGAGCTCCTGGCTCAATGCGTCGACCGTGGCAACTCCGGACGCATCGATCGTGACGAGCTGCTGCAGGTGCTCGCGCGCGATGGGAAATGGACCCCAGATCCCGATGTCTGTGCAGGTGGGAGCTGGTATGAAGCGATCGGAAGATTGCGCATCGTCGCGGCGGTCGCCGTCCCGGAGCTGCCGCCGCAGCAGCGCGGCATCGCGCGGGAGGCCTGGCGCGGACTGACAGCGATGCTCGTCCTGCTGAGCTGGTGGAATCACCGCTTCGCCACGGCGGGCGGTCTCGTCGACGAGCTCCGGGACCGCGAACCGGAGTCGACTCTGGCACCCTTGCTGGCACGAATGACCGACACGCCGATCTTCCCGGCCTGGTGGCCCAGCTCCTGACCCAGGCTCGCTGGCGGATGCCGCGTGGGGAAGCAGGGAGGAGGAGTTGCCGATGACTGTTCTCGGAGCTCTGCGCGGGGGCACCGCGGACGTCCCGTCGACTCCTGGGGTCGACTGCGATCCGCCTGGGCCCGCACAGTCAGTGCGGCCCCCGGCCGCTCCGGCGACGGACACCGGGGCCTGGCGACCCGAGCACGGGAACGGAGATCGCCGTTTCGCCGCTCTGGGTGCGGTGCCGCTCGAGAGCGGGGCCGTCCTCGAGGACGTCACGATGGCCTACGAGACCTGGGGAGTTCTCGATGCCGAGCGCAGCAACGCGGTACTCGTCCTGCACGCGCTGACCGGAGATTCCCACGTGCGCGGAGCTGCCAGTACGGCCCATGCGAGTCCTGGCTGGTGGGACGAGATGGTCGGGCCGGGTTGCCCGATCGACACCGATCGGTACTTCGTCATCGCCCCGAACATCCTGGGCGGCTGTCAGGGCACCACCGGTCCCAGCTCTGCTGCACCGGACGGTCGTCCCTGGGGCTCGCGTTTTCCGCTGGTGACCGTGCGTGACCAGGTCGAGGCGGAGCGCCGCCTGGGCGATCAGCTCGGGATCCGCCGGTGGTCCCTCGTGATCGGCGGTTCGATGGGAGGGATGCGGGCCATCGAATGGGCGGTCTCGCACCCGGAGGAGGTCCGCAGACTCGCGGTCATCGCCGCGTCGGCTCGTGCCACGGCCGACCAGATCGCCTGGAACAGTGCTCAGATCGCTGCCATCCGGGTCGATCCCGGTTTCCAGGGCGGGGACTACTACGACCAGCCCGGCAGTCAGGGCCCCCACCAGGGTCTGGGCATCGCGCGACGCATCGCGCACACGACCTACCGCACGGCGGCCGAGCTCGAGACCCGATTCGGGAACCAGGCGCAACCGGACGAGGACCCTTTCGACGGCCACGGCCGTCATCAGGTGACGAGCTACCTCGATCACCATGCCGGCAAGCTCTCGCGCCGCTTCGACGCCAACTCGTACCTGGTGCTCGCGCAGTCGATGAACACTCATGACGTGGGCCGCGGCCGCGGGGGCACCGCCGCCGCTCTGTCACGGGTGCGCGCCCGCACACTCGTGGTCGCCATCGACTCCGATCGGCTGTTCCCGCCCGATCTGGTGGCAGAGATGGTCCGGCATATCCCGCAGGCGCAATGGCACGTGGCCGCCTCCTCGATCGGCCACGATGCTTTCCTGCTCGCACACCCTGATCTCGACGAGTGGATCGGCGCCCTGCTGGATGGCTAAGCTGTACCGATCAGTCGACCGCCACCTGGAGTGGGGTCGCGGGAACCGTCCAGAGGGGGGAGCAGGCGCATGACCATCGTCGTGGGGTACTCACCGTCAGGACAGGGCATGGCAGCCCTGAAGGCAGCAGTCCGATCCGCGCGCCGCACCAAGGAGAGCTTGGTCGTCGCCTTCTACCAGTTCAACGACTCGGGAGACGGCCTCGCGGCACCATCCGAGGACGACGTCCGCACCGCGCTCGCCGCCGCCGACGCCGAAGGAGTCGATGTCACCCTGCGCAGCAGGTCCCTGCAGGACATCGGGGAGTTCCTCCTGACGGTGGTGGACGAGGTCTCTGCCACCCTGCTGGTGATCGGGCTGCGTCGGAAATCCCCCATCGGCAAGCTCAACCTCGGCGCTGCCGCTCGCCGTGTCGTGCTCGGCGCGCCCTGCCCGGTGCTCGCGGTGAAGGACGACCCCCGTGGCATCGAGGCCAGTAGGGCCGTCGGCACCTGACCGCTGCTGGCGCACAGCTCCCCAGGCGGGCCTGAGCCGGTCGACGCACGCTGTCTCGACCCTGTGGCGGCTCGGCTTCTGCGCGGTGGGAATAAGCGTGCGCTGTGGACGTTATACTGAACAGGCTTGACGGCACCGTGCCTTCGTGCGCCGTGATACCGGTTTGGACCGGGACAACGGTTGCCGCGCGGAGTCCGTGAGCCGCGCCGAGATGACTGATCGCCCGAGTGTGGCGGTGTACCCCAGGGGAGCACCGCCGGAAGAAGGAACTCTGTGACCTCCTCCAAGACCGCTGAGACCGCCACCGACACGACCGCCGAGACGGCCGCGTCCGAGGCGGACGCGCCCTCGAAGCGTTCCGCGTCGACCGCGACGAGCACGACCGCGAAGACCGGAACCGCCAAGCGCACCACTACCCGCAAGCCCGCGGAGACGTCGGCCGCGAGCGAGGAAGACGCCGCGACGACCGCGGCCCCTGCCGCCAAGAAGACGGCGGCGAAGAAGGCCCCGGCCAAGAAGACCGCGGCCACGAAGTCGGCTGCTGCCAAGGCCGCCGCCGCGTCGAAGGACGCGGAAGAAGAGGTCGAGGAAGAGACCGACGAGACCGAGAAGAAGAAGGAGACCTCGGAGACCGACGCCAAGGTCGAGGCCTCCGGCGGTTTCGTGTTCAACGCCGCAGAGGATGACGCCCCGGCCCAGCAGGTCGTCACCGCAGGTGCGACCGCGGATCCCGTCAAGGACTACCTCAAGCAGATCGGCAAGGTCGCACTGCTCAATGCGGCCCAGGAGGTCGAGCTCGCCGAGCGCATCGAGGCCGGCCTGTACGCCGAGCAGAAGATCAAGGCCGACGAGTCCATGGTCAAGACCAAGCCCGGTCGCGAACTTGCGATGATCACCGAGGACGGCCGCGCTGCCAAGGATCACCTGCTCGAGGCCAACCTGCGCCTGGTGGTCTCCCTCGCCAAGCGCTACACCGGGCGCGGCATGCTCTTCCTGGACCTCATCCAGGAAGGCAACCTCGGTCTGATCCGCGCCGTGGAGAAGTTCGACTACTCCAAGGGCTACAAGTTCTCGACCTACGCCACGTGGTGGATCCGCCAGGCCATCACCCGCGCCATGGCCGACCAGGCCCGCACCATCCGTATCCCGGTGCACATGGTCGAGGTCATCAACAAGCTCGCCCGGGTCCAGCGACAGATGCTGCAGGACCTCGGGCGTGAGCCCACCCCAGAGGAGCTCGCCAAGGAGCTGGACATGACGCCCGAGAAGGTCGTCGAGGTCCAGAAGTACGGTCGCGAGCCGATCTCCCTGCACACTCCGCTGGGCGAGGACGGAGACAGCGAGTTCGGCGACCTCATCGAGGACTCCGAGGCCGTCGTCCCCGCCGACGCCGTGAGCTTCACGCTCCTGCAGGAGCAGCTCCACTCGGTGCTGGACACCCTCTCCGAGCGGGAGGCCGGAGTGGTCTCCATGCGCTTCGGCCTCGAGGACGGTCAGCCCAAGACCCTCGACGAGATCGGCAAGGTCTACGGCGTGACGCGCGAGCGGATCCGCCAGATCGAGTCCAAGACGATGTCGAAGCTGCGTCACCCCTCGCGTTCGCAGGTACTCCGGGACTACCTCGACTGAGGATGACCTGGTAGGTGCTCCCCGACGGCGCCGGACACCCTGTGAGGGGTTCCGGCGCCGTCTGCGTGGTCCGCGCGGCCGGTGCACCGGGCCTTCGGGCCTGTGATCCGCGAGAGGACTCAGGGACAGGCGCAGACACGGATGTAGACACAGACGAGGGTGCCCACCAGCTGGTGGGCACCCTCGGATGCATCGGGAGGCCTGGTGGCCGAGGACTCAGTCCTCGACCAGCTCGGGCTTCGCGTGGAGTCGATCGGTCTCGTCGATGACCTCGGACGCGACGTCGTGGAGGGCATCCTGGTGGGCGCGGGCGTGATGGGCGCAGAACATCAGTTCGCCGCCGGCTTCCAGGAGCACCTTGACGTACGCCTGGGCACCGCAGCGGTCGCAGCGGTCGTGCGCGGTCAGCCGGGGGGCTTCAAGAGTCAGGTTCATAGGTCTTTTCTAGCATCAGACGCGCCATGGGGGGAGATCTACGTGCCCTGGTTCGCTGGCGGCGCAACGGACGTGTGAGCGGAGCCGCAATGCGCTGATATGACGCCTCGGACCCGTAGGATCCGAAGGGTGTCTACCTCCACCACGTCGAAGAAGTCCGCGTACGGCGCACACAACCTCCAGGTCCTCGAGGGGCTCGAGGCGGTTCGCAAGCGTCCGGGCATGTATGTCGGTTCCACGGATTCCCGCGGTCTCATGCATTGCCTCTGGGAGATCCTCGACAATGCGGTCGACGAAGCGCTCGGCGGCGACGGTGACGCGATCGCGGTGATCCTGCACCCCGATGCCTCCGTCGAGGTGCGCGACACCGGCCGCGGCATCCCCGTCGACACCGAGCCGCGCACCGGACTGACCGGTGTCGAGGTGGTGTTCACCAAGCTCCATGCCGGCGGCAAGTTCGGCGGTGGCTCCTATGCGGCCTCCGGCGGCCTCCATGGCGTCGGCGCGAGCGTCGTCAACGCCCTCTCCGGGCGTCTCGACGTCGAGGTCGACCGCGCCGGCAAGACGTACGCGATGAGCTTCAAGCGCGGCCATCCGGGAATCTTCGAGGACGGCGACCACCCTGATCCCGAGTCCCACTTCGTCCCCGCAGCGGGACCCGGCGAGCTGCGCGTCATCGGGAAGGTGAAGCGCGGGGTCTCCGGCACTCGGGTGCGGTACTGGGCAGACCCGCAGATCTTCATCAAGGGCTCCCACTTCTCCCTCGACGATCTCAGTCGCCGTGCCCGTCAGACGGCCTTCCTGGTCCCCGGCCTGCAGATCTCGGTCACCGACCACCGGCCGGAGGCGTCGCCCGACCAGCCCGCCACCCGCGCGTACAAGTACGACGGCGGCATCAGCGAATTCGTCGAGTACCTCGCACAGGACGAGAGGATCACCGACGTGATCCGCCTCCAGGGCTCGGGCGACTACACCGAGACGATCCCGGTGCTCGACAAGAACGGCCACATGGTCTCCACCGACGTGGCCCGTTCCTGTGAGGTCGACATCGCTCTGCGATGGGGCGCGGACTACGACTCGACCCTGCGTTCCTTCGTGAACATCGTGGCCACGCCCAAGGGTGGAACCCACGTCACCGGCTTCGAGCAGGCGCTGGTCAAGACCATGCGCAAGCAGGTCGAGAATCAGGCCCGACGGCTGAAGTTCAACACCAAGAACGAGAAGATCGAGAAGGACGACACGCTTGCCGGTCTCACCGCGGTCGTGAGCGTGCGCATCGAAGAGCCGCAGTTCGAGGGCCAGACCAAAGAGGTGCTCGGCACCCCCGCGATCAGGGCGATCGTCGGCAAGGTCGTCGAGCAGCGACTGACCGACTTCCTCACCTCCCCCAAGAAGGGGGAGAAGGAGCAGGCAGCACTGGTCGTCGACAAGGTGGTCTCCGAGATGCGCGCCCGCATCGCCGCGCGCATGCACAAGGAGGTCTCACGTCGCAAGAACGCCTTGGAATCCTCCACCATGCCCACCAAGCTCGCCGATTGCCGCACCCATGACGTCGATCGCTCCGAGCTGTTCATCGTCGAGGGCGACAGCGCACTGGGCACCGCGAAGAACGCGCGCTCCTCGGAGTTCCAGGCGCTGCTGCCCATCCGCGGCAAGATCCTCAATGTCCAGAAGGCGTCCATCACGGACATGCTGAAGAACACCGAGTGCGCGGCGATCATCCAGGTCATCGGCGCGGGCTCCGGGCGCACCTTCGATCTCGAAGCAGCACGCTACGGCAAGATCATCATGATGACCGACGCCGACGTCGACGGCGCCCACATCCGTACTCTGCTGCTGACCTTGTTCCACCGCTACATGCGGCCGTTGGTCGAGGCCGGGCGGGTCTATGCCGCCGTGCCGCCGCTGCACCGCGTGGAGATCATCCACAGCGGCTCGAAGAAGAACGAGTACGTGTACACGTACTCCGAGACCGAGCTGGACAAGCTGCTCAAGAGCCTCGAGCGCCGCAACAAGCGCTACAAGGAGCCGATACAGCGCTACAAGGGGCTGGGTGAGATGGATGCCGATCAGCTGGCTGATACCACCATGGATCCCGGTCATCGGACTCTGCGCCGGGTGCGCATCGAGGATGCGGAGGCCGCGAGCGCCGTGTTCGAGCTCCTGATGGGCTCCGAGGTCGCCCCGCGCAAACAGTTCATCATCGAAGGGGCCGAGGAGCTCGACCTGGAGAGGATCGACGCATGAGTGTCGCCGTCCGCGTGATCCCCTGCCTGGACGTCGACGCCGGCCGCGTCGTCAAGGGCGTCAACTTCCAGGGTCTGCGCGATGCGGGCGATCCCGTCGAGCTGGCAGGGCGGTACGGCGCCGAGGGCGCCGACGAGCTCACCTTCCTCGACGTCACCGCCTCCTCCGGCGGGCGCGAGACCATGATCGACGTGGTGCGCCGTACGGCCGAGCAGATCTTCATCCCGCTCACCGTCGGCGGCGGTGTGCGCTCGGTGGGCGACGTCGACCAGCTGCTGCGGGCCGGTGCCGACAAGTGCGGAGTCAATACCGCCGCCATCGCCCGCCCCGAACTGATCAGCGAGATCTCCCGGCGCTTCGGCAACCAGGTGCTCGTGCTCTCGATCGATGCCCGACGCGTCACCGAGGACACCCCGGAGGGCACGGCCCGTTCCGGCTCGGGGTTCGAGGTCACCACACACGGCGGCCGTCGCGGCACCGGGATCGACGCGATCACGTGGATCCGAGAAGTCACCGAGCGGGGTGCGGGGGAGATCCTGCTGAACTCGATGGATGCCGATGGCACCGAGAAGGGCTTCGACCTCGAGCTGATCCGTCTCGCGCGTGGGGCCACGAATCTGCCGCTGATCGCTTCCGGAGGCGCCGGCCGGCCCTCTGACTTCCCGCCGGCGGTGCATGCGGGGGCGGACGCCGTCCTCGCCGCGAGCGTCTTCCATTTCCAGCAGATGACGATCGCCGAGGCGAAGCACGCCATGGCGGCCGACGGCATCACCGTGCGGTGAGCGCACCTCTCTCGGTCGCCTCCCCTGAGCACGCGCCGCGGCGCTCGTGGGCGCAGAGGGCCGCCATCGTGGTCGTCGCGGGCCTCGTGGCGATCGCCCTCAGCGCTGGATGGCTGCTCTGGGACAATCGCCGCCTCGATGTGACCAGCTATGAGGTTCCCGTGCCTCAGCTCCCGGAAGCGGTCGATGGGCTGCGCATCGCCCAGGTCTCCGACCTGCACGCCGCCTCCTTCGGCAGTTTCCCGGATCGTCTCGTCACGGCCGTAGAGGCTGCGCAGCCGGACCTCGTCGCGGTCACCGGCGATCTGATCGATATCCGCACCGTCGAGCTCGACGGGGTGCTCGCCGTGATGAGGCAGCTCCAGCAGATCGCGCCGACGTACTTCGTGCTGGGGAACCACGAGGCGGAATCCGTGCTCCGGGGTGAACTGCTCTCCGGTCTGGAGGATCTCGGGGTCGTCATCCTTCGCGACGAGGCGGTCACCGAGGAGATCGCCGGCTCATCCATCACCCTCGTCGGGCTCGATGACCCCCGTGTCGACCTTTCGGCGGGCCGGGATGCCAAGAGTCCGCGCGAGATCCTGAGCGGACTGGAACTGCCCGAGGGGCGAGCGACGATACTCCTCGCGCATCGTCCCGAACTGCTCGACGACTATGCCGGAACGGGTATCGACCTGGTGCTGGCGGGCCATGCCCACGGCGGCCAGGTGCGCGTCCCCGGCATCGGCGCTCTGTTCGCATCGCACCAGGGCTGGTTCCCCGAGCTCACCGAGGGGGTGCATTCCCGGGGCGAGACTTCCCTGGTCATCAGCCGCGGTCTCGGCAACAGCATTGCCGGCGTGCGCGTGAACAACCCGCGCGAGCTCATCGTGGTGGATCTGCGCACCGCGTGATGCCCCGGCCTGCGGACCAGGACATCACGCGTGACGGGGCCGAAACCTGCTGACGGAGCTTCTCACCGGCGCAGGAAGCCGGTGCTGATCAGTGCGCGCTGGAAGGCGAGCTCGGTCTCGCGAAGTGCCTGCTCGGCGGCCTGACGGCGTCGAGCCTGGTCGATTGCTCGCCGCCGGGCAGAGACGCGGCGCCGAGCTGTCGGGAGCGCCTCAGAAGTCTCGTCGATCGACGTTGCGCTGCGGTCCCGGGCCGAGGTGGCGGCGGGAGGTGACGCCGTGCTCAGGGAGCCAGCGAGCGGCGCAGTGAGAGCATTCGTGTCGGTGGTGGTCATGGTGGTGGGTGTCGTGCTGTCGCGGGTCGTGCTCGCGGACATGGTGCGGCTCCTGGAAAGAGGGTGGGATCAGTCTTCTCGGCACGACGGACAGGACCTGTCCGCGATGTCGGAGGGCGTCAGGGAGCGCTCGATCGGGATCGAGTAGGTCGCCGTGACGAGGCGTGCCGGTGGGTGGTGGCCTATCCGGCGGTGCGCGCAGCGGGTTCCGGTGTCAGGGGGCCCAGTCGCCGCTGTGGGGGCCTATGCGGCGCTGCCGGCAGCGCCGCGGCCCTCACCGGCCGCTGGTGCGTCCACGGTCGATCCGTGGTGCCGGACGAGGGAGACGACGGTGGCGACCGGCGCCGCGGCCGCGCAGGCCGGGTTCGGGGTCGTGTGCATCTCCATACGGACAGTCGACCATCCCGGTGACCGGGCGCACAAGTGAATATCCTTCCCGCGGTCCCGGGCCGTGCCGATCCCGGCCACAGCTGGCCCCGGCTCTCGCGGATGTCTGCCCAGTTGGTCTCGGGCGCAGTGAGAGCACGGGCGTCGCCGCCGCTCCGACGGCGAGGACCCGGCCTCGCCCTCGGCAGGGCGGGACCGGGTCCTCGACGGGTGCACCGCGGCGCGCGGAGCTCAGAGGCTCACGCGGAGGTCAGTGCTCGATGCGGTAGGTGGCACCGAGGGTGTGGGATTCTCCGGGCTCGAGCGCGACGAAGCGGTCCTTCGCGACTGCCGGTTCGAGGCACACGAACTCGGTCCACGAGGCGTCGGGGATGTCTGCCATGGAGGTCACGAGCTCGTCCCACGGGTTCCAGACGACGGTCTTGGCGGTGCCCCGTGGGGTGGAGATGATTCGACGGGAGCCCACCTCGTCGACGATGACAACCTCTCCGTGCGCGTCCACGATCCGGTCGGTGGAGCCGGTCAGGCGCAGCGGTTCGCTCCCGAGCACATCGGCGGCGAGGCCGCGGGTGTTGTCGAGGTAGGGCGCGTTCTCGAGGCCCTCGATCGCGATCCGGCGCACGTCGCCGACCGCGAGATACGTGTGCAGCGCCGCCTCGAGCTCGAGCGGCTCCGCCCCGGCGGTGATCGTCACGTCCACGCAGAGCTCGGAGCCGATCCGGACGACCGCAGTCGCCGTCAGCTTCGCGGCGTCCTTCGGAGTCATCAGCTCCAGGACCACGTCCTGACCCTCGAGCGAGGCAGCGGTGAGTTCCCAGCGCACATTGCGCAGCCAGCCGTGCTTGACCGTCATGTCTCCCTCGCGTCCGGGGCCGAACCACGGGCCGATCACCGGGATGCCCCCGCGGATGGCCTCACCCGCGCCGAAGGCCGAGTCGGGGCTCAACCACAGCAGATCGGACTCTCCGGCAGGGACCCAGCTGGTCAGATGCGCGCCGTCGAGGTGGAGTACGCCGCGGGCGGCCGGGACGTCGATCACGAGCACGTCGGCGCCGCGGACCTCCTCGAGGGTGACGCCATCGGGCAGCGTGGGCATGGATGCATCGGTGCGAGCAGTGTTCATGTCTCTCATCGTTGCACGGGCGAGGGGTGCATCGACGGCAGCATTCACTCTGTTGCCGTGCCGGCTGTTCCCGAGTCCTGGGGGGTGACGTCCCCACCGCTCAGTGCCTCGGGCTCGACTTCCGCGGTGCCCTCTCCCGCTGCGGAGACGGCGCGGATGAGCAGCAGCAGCCAGACGTAGACGGTCGCCGCCGCTCCCATCTCGAAGGCGGTCATGTTCAGGTATCCGACGCCCTCGAACAGGACGATCAGCATCACGAGGATCGCGAACGCGAGACCGGTGAAGACGAGCAGTCCGCCCGGGAGGCGATGAAGCAGCACCGGGAAGACGATCAGGGCCAGGCCGAACACCACCACGAGAGATTCGGCGGCGACGTTGTGCCAGTACTCGCTGACGTTCAGGGAGATCACCGCGACCAGCACCAGGAGCAGACCGAGCACCACCAGGGTCCCGCGCACCACCTGGACCTTCCACCACGGCTCGCCGGCCGCGCGGGCCCAGCGGCCCAGATCATGGGCGAGGAAGTCCCCGACGGTCACGAAGGCGAGGCCGGTCAGCGCCAGGGTGAGGTTGAAGGTGGTGCCGGCGCGGTCCGAGCTCGCGCCGAGCTGCGAGAAGAACCGCTGCCACCAGGACGGGTCCGGGGCGAGCAGGGCGGCCGCGAGCACTCCCACGGTCAGGAAGACCATGAGCAGAGTGGCGAGGGATCGACCGTTCAGGGCCGCGGCGCTCGCCCCGACGACATACGCCCAGATACCGGTCGTCACGCTCACCCAGAAGGTGCCCGCGAACCGATCCAGCGCCACCCCGAGGAACGCCTGCTGCAGCACGGCGAACATCGCGCTCGTCAGGAGGAAGGCGAGAACCGCGTACACCAGGGCCGGCCCGGTGATCGCGAGGGCCCGACGCCACCACGGGATCTTCCGCATCCAGGGATGGCGCCGCGGGGTGAGGACGAGGAGTGCACCGGTTCCGACCAGGCCCGAGGTGACCAGGGCGGACACGCCGGCCACCTGGCCGATGGAGCCTTCACCGGACAGGGGAGCGGTGCCGCGCAGGGCGATCAGTCCGACCAGGAGACCTGCTGTCGCACCGGCGATGCCGAGCGCGAGGGTGATGCTCTCCGAGCGCGTCGAGGGCGTCGGCCCGCGGCGCGCACGAGTGCGGAGCACGGGAGGCGTGCTCCCTGGTCCGGACATGGGACTCGTGGCCGGCCAGGTCAGCCGACGGCAGCGATCGGCACCGCGACCGGGGTGCCCGAGCCGTCCCGTCGTCCGGTGGGTTCGGGCAGATCGATCGGTTGGCCGGCCTCGGAGGAGGCACGTGCCGGATGCGGGACCACCCAGCCGCCGATCAGCGTGTCCTCTCCGCGCAGGAATCGGTGGCACCGCATTCCGGCGGTGGCGCGACCCTTGGCGGGATACTCCGTCAGCGGGCTCACCTTGAGCGAGCCGGTCTGGAGCAGCGGAAGGGCGTCGGAACTGCCGGAGACGGTCACGACGTCCGCCGGGGAGGTGACGTCGACCGCCCCGAAGGAGATCACCTGCGAGTCGTCTGCGAGCTTGATCCCTGCGACGCCGCCGGCGCCGCGCCCCTGCGGGCGGACTCCGGAGGAGGGGAAGTGCAGCAGCTGGGCATCAGAGGTGACGAAGACGAGATCCAGGTCGGTGTCGTCCTCGAGATCGACCACACCGACCACCGCGTCGCCGTCCTTGAGCGCGATGATCTCGAACCCGTCGGACTTCGGGAAATCGAGTTGGACCCGCTTCACCACGCCCTGCCGGGTGCCGAGCGCGACCGCCCCTCCCCGGGCGACGTCCGCCTCGGCGAGGCGGATCACCCCCAGGGCGCGCTCGTCGCGCCCGAGATCGATGAGGTCGGCCAAGCGGGTGCCTCCCGCCAGGGACGGCGCCCCGGCGGTCGGTGCCAGCGAGGGAAGGTCCACCACGGACAGGTGCAGCACCCGGCCGCGGTCGGTGACGACACCGACGGTGGAGCGGGTCGAGGTCTGCACTCCAGCGAGGATCACGTCGTGCGACCCGCGGGGTCCTTCCCGCAGCAGCGGGCCCTCGCCGGCGACGCGCGCCACCAGCCCGGTGCCGGTCAGCAGCACGCCACAGGGCTCGTCGGCGACCTCGAGAGAGCCTCCGGCGGTGACGACGGGCTGATCGGCGGCCTCCAGTAGCACGGTGCGACGTGAGTCCCCGTGCTGGGCGGCGACCGCTGCGAGCTCGTCGGACACGAGCGTGCGCAGCACGGAGTCGGAGCCCAGGATCTCCTCGAGCTCCTCGATCTCGCGGCGCAGCTCGTCGCGCTCTCCCTCGAGCTCGACCTGGGAGAAACGGGTCAGGCGCCGCAGCCGCAGCTCGAGGATGTACTCGGCTTGCAGGTGGGACAGGTCGAACACGCCCATCAGGCGGGTGCGGGCGGACTCCGCGTCGTCGCTGGAGCGCACGATCTGGATGACTTCATCGATGTCGAGGATCGCGAGGAGGAGGCCTTCGACCAGGTGCAGACGGGCCTTGCGCTTGGCCAGCCGGTGCTCGGTGCGGCGGCGTACGACCTTCAGCCGGTGCTCGACGAACACCTCGAGCATCTGCTTCAGGCCCAGGGTGCGCGGCTGCCCCTCGACGAGCGCGACGTTGTTGATCCCGAAGGACTCCTCCAGCGGCGTGTACTTGTACAGCTGCTGGAGCACCGCTTCGGGGTCGTAGCCCGATTTCACGGTCATCACCAGGCGCAGACCGTGATGACGGTCGGTGAGGTCCTGATAGTCGGTGATGCCCTGGACCCGCTTGGCCTGCACCGCATCGCGCAGCTTCTCGGCGACCTTCTCGGGGCCGACCTGGTAAGGGAGCTCCGTGACGACGATGCCCTTGCGGCGTGAGGTGATGTTCTCGACGCGGGTGGTGGCGCGCATCTTGAACGAGCCGCGACCGGTGCGGTACGCATCGCGGATGCCCTCCAGCCCGACGATCCTGCCGCCCGTGGGGAGGTCGGGGCCGGGGACGAAGCGCATGAGAGCCTCGAGCTCCGCGTCGGGATGCTCGATCAGGTGGCGCGCAGCGGCGATGGTCTCGACCAGGTTGTGGGGCGCCATGTTCGTGGCCATCCCGACGGCGATCCCGGAGGCCCCATTGACCAGAAGGTTCGGGTACTGGGCGGGGAGGACCTCGGGCTGGATGAGCTGATTGTCGTAGTTCGGCACCATGTCCACGACGTCCTCGTCCAGCGAGTCCGTCATCAGCAGGGCCGCTCCGGCAGGTCGCGCCTCGGTGTACCGGGGAGCGGCAGGGCCGTTGTCCAGGGAGCCGAAGTTGCCGTGCCCGTCCACCAGCGGCATCCGCATGTTGAAGCTCTGCGCCATGCGCACCAGGGCGTCATAGATCGCGGTGTCGCCATGGGGGTGGAGCTTGCCCATCACCTCGCCCACCACGCGCTGGCTCTTCACGTGCCCACGATCGGGGCGCAGCCCCATGTCGGCCATCATGTAGAGGATGCGCCGTTGGACCGGTTTCAGGCCGTCCCGGGCATCGGGCAGCGCCCGGGAATAGATCACGGAGTACGCGTACTCGAGGAACGACGTCTCCATCTCACTGGTGACGTCGATATCGACGATCGTCTCGTCGACGGCGTCGTCCCCGGCGGGCGGCTGGGTGCTTCGTGATCGGGCCATGAGGGACATCATGGCGCATGACCGGCCACGATCCCGGGAACCGGCGCCCCGACGGGACGTGAATCCCGTCTACTCGCCTTCTGCCGACGATAGGATCCGACCATGGCGGACAGGCGCGAATCACTGCGGTCACTGCGGCGTCGAGCCCCTGGCGGCGACAGGTCCACGATGCCACCGGCGTACCCGGCGCACTGGGAGGCCGACATCGCCCTGCACGACGGCTCCGCGGCGCACCTGCGCCCGATCGTGCCCGCGGACGCCGACGCCCTCCAGGCGTTCCATCAGAGGCAGTCCGAGCAGTCCCGCTACCTCCGGTTCTTCGCCGCCATGCCTCGGCTCTCCCCCCGCGATCTCGAACGGTTCACCCATGTCGACCATCGCGACCGAGTGGCCTTCGTCGTGCTGGCGGGGGACGAGATCATCGCCGTGGGTCGGTACGACAGGATCGAGCCGCGCGCCGCCGAGGTCGCCTTCAACGTCTCCGACGCCCGCCAGGGAACCGGTCTGGCCTCCGTGCTGCTCGAGCACTTGGCCGCGGCAGCCCGGGAGAGGGGCATCAGCATCTTCACCGCCGAGGTGCTCCCGCAGAACGCCAAGATGATCAACGTCTTCACCGAGGCGGGATTCGACGTCGAACGCACCCTCGATGACGGTGTGGTGCTGGTGTCCTTCCGGATCGACCCCACAGCCCGCTCCCTCGCCGTGATGGCCGCGCGCGAGCACCGTGCCGAATCTCGGGCCATGGAGCGGCTCCTGCATCCGGAATCCGTGCTGCTGATCGGAGTCTCCTCCCGCATGGACTCCGCCGGCGGTCGCTTCCTCACCGCTCTCGAACGCTCGGGGTACCGCGGCGCGATCCATGTGGTCTCCCACGACGCCCTGGAGCTGCGCGGCCGGCGGGCCCACGCGCGGGTCGAGGACGTGCCCGGCACCGTCGACCTCGCCGTCATCGCCCTGCGCCCCGAGGCGTGCCTCGACGCGATCGAGCAGTGCGCCGCCATCGGGGTGCGCAGCGTCGTGATCCCGGCCGAGGGATTCACCGACAGCGAGCACGGCCAGCAGCTGCAGCGCGAGCTCGTGGCCCGGGCCCGGCTCCACGGTATGCGGCTGCTGGGGCCCGGCTCCCTGGGCTTCCTGCGAACCGGTCAGGACGCGATCAGCCTGTCCCTGGCCCCGAAGATGCCCCGACCGGGATCGGTGGCGCTCGCCGGGCAGTCCAGCGCCCTGTCGGCGTTGCTGCTCGCCGGGACCGACACCCGCGGGCTCGGTCTGCATGAGTTCGTCGGCGTCGGCAATCGGGCCGACGTCTCCCTCAACGACACCCTCCAGCACTGGGAGGACGACGAGCAGGTCGGAGTCATCGCACTCGCGCTCGAATCGATGGGCAACCCGCGCAAGTTCACACGGCTCGCGCGCCGCCTCACCCGGCACGTGCCACTGATCGTGCTGCGCCCTCCCGGCGTCGACTCGACCGCACCGCCCGGACATGACGTGCGTCCCTCCACCCTGCCGCGTCGCGCGCTGGACCAGGTCCTCGGCTCGGCCGGCGTCGTGCAGGCCACCGGCGTCGACCATCTTCTGGACATCACCGATGCCATCGGTCGCCAGGGACTGCCGCACGGTGCCAGGGTGGGGCTGCTCTCGAACACCGCGGCGCTCGGAGCCGCCCTGCGTGGCGCGGCGGACCAGGCGGGGCTCGAGATCGTGGCCGACAACCGCAGTGTGCCGCTCGCTCCGGATCCGCGCCTGGTCCAGCGTGCCTTCACCTCGATGGCCGGGCTCGGACAGGTCGACCTCGTGATCGCCGGGATGCTCGATCCCCTCACCGGCGATGGGATCGAGGTGATCCGGCAGATGGCGACGGTGGCCCGGAACTCCGAGGTGGTCCTGCTGGTCTGCCTGATCACCGACGCCGAACGCTTCGCCGAGGTTCAGCAGGCGGTCCGCGTGGACCCCGACCTGCCTCCGGTCCACGCGACCCCCTACGGCGCGGTCCGGGCCGGTGCCGGCATGCTCGCCGCCGCTCTGCGGCCCGCGGCCGACGACGACGAGCCCGCCCACCGTGGGGACGTCGACCCGGCCGCGGCCCGCGAGCTCGTGGACCGGCTCGTCCCGGAGACCGCGTCGTCCGCCCTGGAGCTCGCAGCGGATGATTCCCGCGAGCTCTTGGCCGCCTACGGGATCGCGGTGCTTCCGTCGTACCCGATCCGCGATGCCGACCAGGCCGCCGAGCGTGCCGGACACCTCGGGTACCCGGTCGCCCTGAAGAGCACCGACCCGGTGCTGCGCCACCGAGCCGATCTCGGGGGTGTGCGCCTCGACATCCCCGACGAGACCCAGCTGCGCCACGCCGTCACGGCGATGCGGCGCGACCTGTCCTTCTCGAGCGCGCCACTCGATGTGCAGGCCATGGCTCCGCCGGGCGTCCCCATGGTGGTGCGCAGCGTCGAGGACCCGTCACTGGGCCCGGTCATCTCGCTGTCCGTCGCCGGGGACGCCACCGATCTGCTCGATGACATCGCCTACGCCATCCCGCCGTTCAGCGAGGACGCCGCGCGCCGCCTGGTCGATGCGCCCGCCAGCGCCGTCAAGCTGCGGGGGACCCGTGGGCTGCCCCCGGCAGATCGCACTGCGCTCGCCGACCTGGTGGTACGCATCGGGCTGCTCGCGGAGGATCTCCCCGAGCTCGCGATGCTCGAGCTCTACCCCGTGCTGGTCGCGCAGCACGGAGTGAGCGTCGTCGGGGCGACCGTGCGACTGTTCCCGGCTCCCAACCGCACCGATGGTGCCCGGCGTGCGTTGTCGGGACCGGCGGGCGGCGACGTCGGCGCCGTGGGACAATGGATCGATGACCACCGCTCTTCCCGCTGATCTCCTCACGGAACTCGAGACCGCCGGGTACTTCCCGCAGACGGCCGCCCAGAGCCTGCAGCGTTCCCTGCACGGCGCGCGACCCCGGGCCCACCTGGTGCGCCCGGAGACCACCTTCGACGGCCCCGAGGTGCGCCGCCATCTCACCGTGCTCGTCCTGACCGCCACCCATCTGCTGGTCACCCATCTCGACGACGATCCTGCGGACTCGCTGAACCCCAGTCAGGTCGTCTCGACCACCGAGCGGGTCCGGCTGAAGCGGATCTCCTCCACCGGGCTCTCCCAGGTCTTCGACACCGACGGGCATCGAGCTCCTGGTCAGGAATCCGAGATCACCCTCGCCATCACCTGGAACGGCAGCAGCCGGGTGGATCTGGAGCGGGCGGTCTGCGAGGACCCCAACTGCCAGATCGACCACGGCTACACCGGTACGATCGCTCCGTCGGACCTCGCCCTGCGCGTGAGCGCCCTGGCAGACGGCGACGACGCGGTCTCGGCGGCGCTGCGCTTCCATGCCGAGCTGGTCGACGCCGTCGACGCGCTCGACGCCTGACGGAGCCCCTATGACTGACCTGGGATCCGGACGCGTTCCCTCTCCCGACGCCGTGACCGTCTGGCCCGATGATCTGCTGCCGCCGCCGTTCGCCGACGGGGCGCGACCGGGCCTCCTCGACGTGCTGTCGCCTCTGGTCACCTCGCCGGAGCCCGGCCGCGACGTGGTGGTGCTGCTCGACGGCGTCGGAGCGAGATTGCTCGCCGAGCACCGCGCTCTCACTCCGACCCTTCGCCGGCTGGAGGGGCAGACCACCCGCATCCGTACCGTGTCACCGGCAACCACCTCGACGGCGATGGTCTCCCTGCACAGCGGCCTGGCGCCGTTGGTCCACGGCGTCCTCGGGTATCTCACGCACGACCCGGACACCGGAGCCGCCCTGAATCAGATCACGGGTGACCCCTCCGTGGATCCGCGGCGATGGATGCCGGAGGCGACACTCCTCGAGCGCGGCACGCGACGCGCGGTCCAGGTGGCGCCGGCCAAGCATGCCGGCTCCCATCTCAGCGGGGTCGCGTACCGGGGCTGGGAGTTCCTGGGCCATGGCCGCGGCGATCGGGTCGAAGCGGTGCGCACGGCGCTGCACCGTGCGGGACCGGACGGTCTCGTCCATCTCCACATCGACGACGTCGATCATGCGGGGCACCATCACGGGATCGACAGCGACCAGTGGCGTACCGCGCTCGCGGAGGTCGATGCGCTCGTGGGAACGCTGCTGCGGCGGCTGCCCCGCGGGACTCGCGTCCAGGTGACCGCCGATCACGGAATGGTCGACACCTCACCGAGCACGACCCTGGACCTCGCCGACCATCCGCACCTCCAGAACCTCGCCACCGCAGTGACGGGGGAGTCCCGCGCCCTCGCTCTGCACGCGGTTACCGGGGTCGGAGCCGCCGAGGAACTCGCGAGCGGCCTGCACGACCTGCTCGGGTCCCGCGCGCTGGTGCTGACGCGCGCCCAGGTGCTCGCCTCCGGGCTGCTGGCCCCTGTCGGCACCGAGATATCCGCCCGGGTCGACGGTCGGGTCCCGGACGTCCTGGTGCTCGCGCGTGACCGGTGGACGATCGACGATTTCTCGCGTCGCCCGGAGTCGGCCCGGAGCCTGATCGGGGTGCACGGATCGCTCACGAAGGCCGAGAGCCTCGTCCCCCTGATCCGCGCCACGGTCTGAACGGACCCGTGCCGCGGATCGGCGTCACGGATCGCAGCCGCGCAACCTGGCGAGCCCGCACCGTCCGGTGAGGCCTCCGGCTCAGTCGTGCTTGGAGCCGAACACGATCTCGTCCCAGCTGGGCATGGAGGCGCGCTTGCTCTTGGATTTCGCCGGCCTGCTCGGCTTGGGGTCCGGGGTCCCGGACGCGTCCGATGCCCCCGAGGCCGAGGTGTCGTCGAAGCCCGGCAGGGGAGTGAGGTCGACCGTCTCCTGGTGTCGGATCTCCGGGTCGGACGTCGCCGGGTCGGTCCGGCCGGTCGGGCCGTCGTCGGGGGATTCGGTGTCCTCTTCGGAGGGGCCGGCTTCGGATTCGGAGTCAGCGGAATCGGAGTCCGTGGAATCGGAGTCCGTGGAGTCGGTGGAGGCCTCGTCGAGGTCGGTGTCGTCCCGGGTGGAGTGCTCCAGCAGCGCCTCGTGGTCCGGGTCCTCGAGGCGATCAGTCGTGGCGTCGAGGCGGTCCGAGTCGTCGAGGTCCTCGAAGGAGGCGTCGTGCTCCTCGGGGGCGGAGGGCGCCAGTGCGCCCGGCGTTCCGACCTCGGGGACGATGTCTCCAGGCAGGTCGGCGTCGGGCGCGTCGTCCTCGAGGCTGGTCCAGACCGTCGCGGAGTCGTCCACCGGCGGCGGGACCGAGCGCAGTCCCCGGCGGGCGTTCAGCGCGTCGAGCTCGGAGTCGTCGAGGGCGGCGGGATGGTCCTCGGAGACCGGAGGATGCGAGGTCCACTGAGCAGGGCCACGACGGGGACCGGACGTCTTCTCCTCGAAGGATCCGTCGGCCTCGAGGTCGTAGACGGAGCTCTTGACCGCCTGCAGCCGGCCACGGCCCCGGGTCGGCTCCGGAGGGGCGTCCTCATCGCTGATCCAGCGCGCCTCGTCGTCGATGGGGGTGACCGAACGGTTGTCGAGCTCGGCCACCCAGTGCGCCTGCCGGGTACGTCCGGCTGCGGAGAAGGTCAGTTCGAGGGTCCAGGTGCCGTCGGCGCGGCGCCAGGCATCCCATGCCGTCTCGTCGGTCGCCTCGCGGGCGGCGAGACGCTCGGCGACGACGGTGTCGAGGTCGGGGGCGCCGCGGCCGACGGGGAAGGTGCGGGCGCGCTGCGCGGTCCACTCACGTTCGGCCAGCACCGGGCCCTCATAGCGTCGCACTCGATCCAGCGTGATATCGGCGGCCTCGGAGATGTCCTCCGCGCTGCGGCCGGAGCGGAGCATGGCCTGGATCTCTCGGGGGCGCAGCGGTGTGGCGTCCGCGGCCTGGATCATTCCCAGCGCGGGGCGGTCGGTGCGCACCGCCGCCCGGAGGGCCTTGTCGATGCGCAGCGCGTACCGCTCGCCGTCGGAGTTGACCAGGATCACATGCTCCCCGTCGTCATGGATCCCGTCGAGCTCGAGCTCTCGCATCGTCGTCCTCCCCGTCGGAGCCTGGTCGTGGCGTGCAGCAGTCTAGGCCGCGACCATATCGTCTGATACTGCTCCCCGCCTGTGTCCGGGCCCGGAACGTGGGCGTGTTGCCTCGGGAGCAGGCCGCTCTGTTGCTCGCAACAGGTCGCTCTGCAATAATGCCGCCGCATTCAGCGTTTCGACCCGGACCGATCCGCAGGGGGACACGGGCGGTCTCGCCAGCGCTGGACCACCGCACACCTTCCAGGTCGGACGACCGCCCGGATACATGAGAACGGACCGTAGATGGCCACTGATTACGATGCCCCGCGCAAGAACGACGACGAATCGAACGACGACTCGATCGAGGAGCTGAAGGGTCGCCGGAACGAGGCGGCGACGCCGACTGTCGACGAGGACGAGGCGGAGGCAGCGGACTCGTACGAGCTCCCCGGCGCCGACCTCTCCGGTGAGGAGCTCTCGGTGCGGGTCCTTCCCCGCCAGGCCGACGAGTTCACCTGCGCCAGCTGCTTCCTGGTGAAGCACCGCAGCCAGATCGATCACGTCGAGGGCACCCTCATCATCTGCAAGGAGTGCGCTGCCGCCTGAGCGACCAGCATCTCCTCGCGGATCACCGCGAGCAACGGCGCCGAACCCCTCGGGGTGCGGCGCCGTTCGAACGTGAGGAGAGTAGACGTGCAGGAGAGCGGGGCGGAGCGCGGCGGCCCGACGCGTGATCCAACTGTTCAGCAGCCTGCTGCTGCGGGAGGCTCAGGCGCTCTGCTGCGCGGTCCGCACGGCCAGCGCGAGGTCGTCAGGGCGCCGGGAGGACGCGACCCAGGCGGTGGTCGGATCCGCCTCATCGAGAATCTCCACGCGGATCCCGGAGGACACCCAGCCGCGCACGCAGTGGTGGGCGAGCGGCTCGAAGTCCTGGCCGATGGTGTTCTTCCATTCCTCCTCGCGCAGCACCTCCGGGTCGCCGAGGAGGGCCACCTCGATCCGCGCCCGCCCCAGGGTGAAGCGCCCGTCGGAGACTTCGAGCACAGGGGAGTAGAGGACTGCGAGGACGATCGCGATGACGACGCAGATGATGCCCACCACGAGGGCGAGCGTGGTGTTCAGCGGCACCAGGACCAGACCGATGATCGAGCCGAGTGCCACCACCACGATCCAGGTCCCGGGGCTGGGGAGCAGACGCTCTCGGAACAGGGGCTCCTGGCCAGGGGCGGTCCGCGCAGGCGGCGACGCCGGCGTATCAGCCGACGCAGGAGAGGTGGGATCGGGCGTGACGGGCATGCGTCCATCGTCTCACGCACGACCTGGGTGCACTTCGGCGCGGACGACATACCCTGAGCGCATGCCTGCTGAGCCTGACACCCAGACCGCGGTCGCCGACGGCGCCCCCGCCCCGACCGATGCACCGCCGTTGCGGATCCGGCCCGCACCGGGCGCGTCGATGCCGTCACGTGCTCACGCCGACGATGCCGGGCTGGATCTGGCCAGCGCGGAGGACGTCGAGATCCCGGCCGGAGGGCGTGCACTCGTCGACACCGGTATCTCGCTCGCGCTGCCTCCCGGGACCGTGGGGCTGGTCTGCCCTCGTTCGGGGCTCGCCGCCAAGCACGGTGTGACGGTGCTGAACGGTCCCGGTATCGTGGATGCCGGATATCGCGGGCCGATCAAGGTCTCACTGCACAACACCGACCTCGCCGAGGCGTTCACGCTCCGGGCCGGCGATCGCATCGCCCAGCTCGTGGTGGTGCCTTTCCTGGCGCCGGTGCTGCAGGAGGTCGACGACCTCGATACCACCGCCCGCGCCGCGTCGGGCTTCGGCTCGAGCGGCGGATTCGGCGCCGCGTCCGCGCCGGCCGGCCCCGACCTGATCACGGAGGGATGACCTATGGGACTGTTCTCCCGCAAGAAGCGACCGGGGGGCGAGGAGATCGAGGATCTCGACGCATCGGACACCCCGGAGCCCGACCGCTCCGAGTCCGACCTCTCCGACCCGTCCGCAGTCGATGCCTCCGAGCCCGATGACGGGCCGGACGGCGCCGAGGCCCCCCTCGCCGAGGCGAAGGTCGATGACGAGGCCCCCGCCCGCGGCGAGCACCTCGAGGCCGGCCCCTACGACGAGGCGGACGCCCCCGAGGAGGAACGCATCGACCTCGGCGGTCTGCTGGTGCCGACGATCGACGGCATGGAGCTGCGGATGGAGGTCGATCAGCGCACCGGCAACGTCACCGGAGCCAACCTGGTGATCGCCGGCTCCTCGCTGCAGGTGCAGGCGTTCGCCGCACCGAAGTCCCGTGGCCTCTGGGACGAGGTCCGCACCTCCCTGCGTGATTCCGTCGTCAAGCAGGGCGGAACTGCCGAGACCCGCCCCGGCGCATTCGGCACCGAGCTGATCACGCGCCTGCCCGTCAAGCGCACCGATGGTCGTACCGGGTACCGCCCGGCGAGGTTCATCGGGATCGACGGTCGACGCTGGTTCCTGCGGGCGATCCTCACCGGCAAGGCGCTGGGCGACAAGGAGCAGTCGCGCACGTTCGAGACCCTGGTCTCGCGACTGGTCGTCGTGCGCGGCGGCGACGCGATGGCCCCGCAGGAGCTGATTCCCCTGAACCTTCCCGGGCAGCGCCCCGGCCTCAGCCAGATCGACGCGGGCCCCGCGGATCCGCTGGCCAGGGGCCCCGAGATCACCGAGATCGGATGAACCCCGCACCGGAAGCTCCCGGACCCGAGGATCGCCGGCTCGACGCCGACGATCACCCCGGTGCTGGCGATCCCCAGTTCGCAGGTCAGGCAGGTGAGGCTGGCCAGGACGATGCTGCCGATTCCACCGGGGCGGGCACCGAGAGATCGGCTGCCCCCCGCGGTGGCCTCGGTGGTGTGCTGCAGCAGGAGTCGTTCTCCGTCGGGGACGCGATCGGTGGGCCCCGTGGTATCGCCGAGTCGGTGCTGCCCACCCTGGTCTTCGTCGTCCTGTACGTCGCGACGCGGTCCGTGATGGTGGCTTCCGTGTCCGCGGTGGCAGTGGTCGTGGTGTTCCTGGCGATCCGGCTCGTCCAGCGCCAGAGCCCGGCGACCGTCCTCGGCGGGCTGATCGGCGTCGCGCTCGGCGCGGTGCTCGCGATCCGTTCCGGGGACGGCACGGATTTCTATGCTCCCGGCATCGTGATCAACGCGGTCTCCCTGGTGATCCTGCTGATCTCCCTGCTGGCCCGTCGGCCGTTGATCGGCCTGCTCGTCGGGATGCTCGATCCCCGTGTCGAGGACTGGGCGAGCGATCCCGCCGCCCGTCGGGTCTACACCCGCGCGACCCTGCTGTTCGTCGCGCTGTACGCGGCGAAGCTCGCCGTGCAGGTGCCGCTGCTGCTGACCGGCCACGTGGCCGCGCTCGGAGTGGCGAAGCTGGTGATGGGTCTGCCCGCGTTCGCCGTGATCGCGTACCTGGTGTGGCTGATGCACCGTTCGCTGCTGGCGCGGCGGGAGCGGTCCTGACCACTGCCGGAGGATCGACTGTTCCCGGTTCGGTCCGCCTGGTGGGACACTTGACCCTGACCAGACTCCGCGCCCGGCCCTCGGCCACCGCCGGAGCACACCACGAGACCGAGCAGCTGCGGTCCGCGATGCCTTGACCGCGCGCGGACGGAGAGGGAGTGGTCCGATGAGCACGGACGCCGAACGTCATCCGAGCAGCCCTGTCGGCGGGGGCCGGCTTCTCACCCTCACCGTGGGGCCCCCCGCCGCAGGCGGCACCTTCGTGGCCCGCCACGAGGGGCGAGTGGTCTTCGTGCGCGGCACCGCCCCCGGCGAGACCGTGACGGCCCGGCTCCTGGACGACCCGGTCGAGCACGCCAACGCCCGATTCTGGAGAGCCGAGGCGATCGACGTGCTCGAGGCCGGTGTGGACCGGGTCCCCACCGTCTGGGAGGAGTCCGCGGTCGACGGGGTCGGCGGCGCGGAGTGGGCGCACATCGCCCTGCCTGCCCAGCGTCGCATCGCCAGCGAGGTCCTGCAGGAGCTCCTGCGGCGCGCAGGCGTCACGAGCTACCCCATCGAACAGGTCCAGGTCGAACCCGCGCCGCACGACGTCGACGGACTCGGCTCGCGGACCCGGGTGCGCTTCGCCGTGGACGAGGACGGTCGCGTGGGCATGCGCGGCTGGCGTTCCCATGAGGTCCGCGACGTGGGGGAGAACCCGCTCGCCGCCCCGGTGATCCGTGAGCTGCGTGTGGGGGAGTGGACCGCTCCTGAGGGCACCGAGGCCATCGACGTCGTCGCGCCGTCGGCCGGGCCCGCCTCCGTGGTCCTGGTCGGTCGCGATCTCGATCCGGCATCCGTCGTCATCCCCGACGCCTGGGGAGACGCGGACGTGGCCGTGCGCACCGGTCGGGGGCTCGTCCCCCTGCGAGGCGACGGCATGGTGCGTGAGCGGGTCGGTGAACGACTCTTCGCAGTCAGCGCCACCGGTTTCTGGCAGGGCCATCGTCGCGCCGCGGAACTGCTCACCGAGGTGGTCGAGAGCACCTTGCGCGCTCCCCGGGGCGGCAGCGCCTGGGACCTCTACGGCGGGGTCGGATTGTTCGCCGCCACTGCTGCGGAGCAGGTGGGCCCCGACGGCAGCGTGACCTCCGTCGAGGGCAACCGGCGCGCCTCGCAGCTGGCCGCAGAGAACCTCGAGGACCTCCCTCAGGTCGCCACCGCCACGGCGGATGTCACCGACTGGGTGCGTGCGCGACGCGGTGGCGTGGACGTGGTCGTGCTGGATCCGCCCCGCAACGGTGCCGGCGCCGATCTCATCGCCCTGCTCGCCAAGGCGGTGCGCCAGCGGATCGTCTACGTCTCCTGTGAGCCGTCGACCCTGGCGCGCGATCTCGCGGCCGCCGAGAGGGCCGGGTGGAAGGTCGTGGACCTGCGCGCCTTCGACCTGTTCCCCCACACCCATCACCTGGAGTCCGTGACGGTGCTCGAGCGCGCCTGACCATGCTGACGACGCGGTGGACGCATCACGGGACAGTGCGAGTAGCGGTGACGTGATCGGCGGTACATCGACGTAGGCTGGCGGCCGTCCGGAGACCCGATCTGCCCATGGTAGACTTTATCTTGACTTCAAGATATCTACCGGAGATCACTCCGGAGCCCCCGGTGGTCCCGTGCGGAGAACCTCTGTGCGACGGTCGCCGCGTTTGCCTGTCCGCCACCGCGCGCGAGCTTACGATGACGGGGTAGCCCCACCACCCAAGGAGTTCGCCTCATGAGCACAGTTGACTCATTCGCCGCGAAACAGGATCTCACCGTCGGCGGGACCGATTACGAGATCTTCGCGCTCGACGCCGTGGACGGCGCCGACAAGCTTCCCTACAGCCTCAAGATCCTGCTCGAGAACCTGCTGCGCACCGAGGACGGTGCGAACATCACCGCCGATCACGTGCGTGCACTGGCGAACTGGGAGCCGGCCGCGGATCCGTCGGTCGAGATCCAGTTCACCCCGGCCCGCGTGATCATGCAGGACTTCACCGGTGTTCCCTGCGTCGTCGATCTCGCCACCATGCGCGAGGCGATGCAGGAGCTCGGCGGCGATCCCGAGAAGATCAACCCTCTCGCTCCGGCGGAGATGGTCATCGACCACTCGGTGATGATCGACGTCGCCGGGCGCCTCGACGCGCTCGAGAAGAATATGGAGCTCGAGTACGAGCGCAACCGCGAGCGGTACCAGTTCCTGCGATGGGGCCAGACCGCCTTCGACGATTTCAAGGTCGTCCCGCCGGGCACCGGCATCGTCCACCAGGTCAACATCGAGTACCTGGCCCGCACCGTCATGACCCGCGAAGCTCAGAATGCTGCGGGCGACGGCACCGTGCTGCGGGCGTACCCCGACTCCTGCGTCGGCACCGACTCCCACACCACCATGGTCAATGGTCTGGGCGTGCTGGGCTGGGGCGTCGGCGGCATCGAGGCCGAGGCCGCAATGCTCGGCCAGCCGGTCTCCATGCTCATTCCGCGCGTGGTCGGCTTCAAGCTGACCGGCGAGATCCCGCCGGCTGCGACCGCCACCGACGTGGTGCTCACGATCACCGAGATGCTCCGCCACCACGGCGCCGTCGGCAAGTTCGTCGAGTTCTACGGCGAGGGCGTCACCCAGGTGCCGCTGGCCAACCGCGCCACCATCGGCAACATGAGCCCCGAGTTCGGTTCCACCTGCGCGATCTTCCCGATCGACGACGTCACCGTCGACTACATGCGCCTGACGGGCCGCTCCGAGGAGCAGCTCGCGCTGGTCGAGGCCTACGCCAAGCGCCAGGGCCTGTGGCACGACCCGTCGAAGGAGGTCGCGTACTCCGAGTACCTCGAGCTGGACCTGTCCACCGTGGTGCCCTCGATCGCCGGCCCGAAGCGCCCCCAGGACCGCATCGTCCTCACCGAGGCCAAGGAGTCCTTCCGCGAGGTCCTGCCGTCCTACGCCGCCGGCGAGGTCGACGTGGTCACCAACGGAGACGGCTCCTTCCCGGCGTCGGACCCGAGCACCCCGGATTCCGACAACGAGTCCGGTGGCCAGGAGCCCGCACATCAGCACGTCGCGGGCCGCGCGTCGAACCCGGCGCAGGTGGCCGGTCAGGACTTCACGATCGACCACGGCATCGTCTCGATCGCCTCGATCACGTCCTGCACCAACACGTCCAACCCCTCGGTCATGATGGCGGCAGGCCTGCTGGCCCGCAACGCCGCCGACCGCGGCCTGGTCTCCAAGCCGTGGGTGAAGACCTCCATGGCTCCCGGGTCCCCGGTGGTCACGAACTACTACACCAAGGCAGGCCTGTGGCCCGCTCTGGAGGAGCTCGGCTTCCACCTCGTCGGCTACGGCTGCACCACCTGCATCGGCAACTCCGGCCCGCTGGCGCCGGAGATCTCCGATGCGATCGCCGAGAAGGACCTGGCCGTCACCGCCGTGCTCTCGGGCAACCGCAACTTCGAGGGTCGCATCAACCCCGACGTGAAGATGAACTACCTGGCCTCCCCGCCACTGGTCATCGCCTACGCGCTCGCGGGCACGATGGACTTCGACTTCGAGAACGATTCCCTGGGCACCGACAAGAGCGGCCAGGAGGTCTACCTCCGCGACATCTGGCCCAACCCCACCGAGGTCGAGAAGGTCATCGGCGAGAGCATCTCCCAGGAGATGTTCACCGAGGACTACGAGAACGTCTTCACCGGGGACGACCGCTGGCGCAGCCTGGACACCCCTGAGGGGGCGACCTTCGCGTGGGACAGCGAGTCCACGTACGTGCGCAAGCCCCCGTACTTCGAGGGCATGGAGCTGCAGCCGGAGCCCGTGACGGACATCGAGGGCGCGCGCGTGCTGGTCAAGGTCGGTGACTCGACCACCACGGACCACATCTCGCCCGCCGGCTCGATCAAGCTCGACTCCCCGGCCGGTCGCTACCTGCAGGAGCACGGGGTGGCGCGCAAGGACTTCAACTCCTACGGCTCGCGTCGCGGCAACCACGAGATCATGATCCGCGGCACCTTCGCGAACATCCGCATCAGGAACCAGCTCCTGGACGGCGTCGAGGGCGGCTACACGAAGAACTTCCTGACCGGCGAGCAGGAGTTCATCTATGACGCGGCCCAGGCCTACGCGGAGAAGGACATCCCGCTGGTCGTCCTGGCCGGCAAGGAGTACGGCACCGGCTCGTCCCGCGACTGGGCCGCCAAGGGCACCAAGCTCCTGGGCGCGCGGGTCGTCATCGCCGAGAGCTTCGAGCGGATCCACCGCTCGAACCTGATCGGCATGGGCGTGCTGCCCCTCCAGTACCCGGCTGGTGAGTCCGCCGAGTCGCTGGGACTGGACGGCACCGAGACCTTCTCCGTGACCGGGGTGACCGCCCTGAACGAGGGCACAGTCCCGAAGACGGTCCAGGTCGTCGCCCAGAAGGTGGATGGCCCCGCAGTGACGTTCGATGCGGTCGTCCGCATCGACACCCCCGGCGAGGCGGAGTACTACCGCAACGGCGGCATCCTGCAGTACGTGCTGCGCTCCCTGGTCGCCGCCTGAGCAGGAGAACCTGACGGGATCCGGCACTGTGCCGCACGCCTGCACTGCTCAGTGAACGCGCCCCGGTCCCTCGTGGACCGGGGCGCGTTCGCGTTCCCGTCGCGTCGGCGCCAGCAGCGCAGGACCTCGACCGGAGAGCACCGCAGGAGAAGTCGGCATGCACCATTGCGCGTCGGCTGTGCACCGTGATGCACACCCCGGGTGCGGCCCGTGAATCACCGGTGAAGATGTGCACAGATGTGACCATGGTCCCCGTCGGTACAGGTCAGGACGACGTACGCTGAGCAGGTCCCGTCCCCGAGGTCGATGGAGGATCGCGCGTGTCGACAATCCGCGAGAGCGTCGCGCACCCCGCTCAGACCGTCCGCAGCGCCGCACCGCTGGACCCTGCCGGCCCCGGGGCCGCCAGCGCGCCGCAGGAGGATCTCGAGTCCGTCGAGGCCCCCGCCGCCGTCGCCATCCCCGCCGGCCCCGAGGAGCTGCGTGCGCTGCCCGACGATGCGCTGCCCGGTCTGGCCCGGCAGATGCGTCGGCAGCTGGTCGAGATCACCTCGCGCACCGGTGGCCACCTGGGACCGAACCTCGGGGTGGTCGAGCTGACCATCGCGATGCATCGAGAGCTCCAGTCGCCCCACGAGGCGATCGTCTTCGACACCGGGCACCAGGCCTACGTGCACAAGATGCTCACCGGTCGCGCTGACCTCACCGGGCTGCGCAGCGCCGAGGGCGTGTCCGGCTACCCCGATCGCGGGGAGTCCGTCCACGACGTCGTCGAGAACTCCCATGCCTCCGGCTCCGTCGCCTGGGCGCACGGCATCGACCGCGCGCGCCGTCTGGCCGGTGAGCCCGGGGTGTCGGCCGCCGTGATCGGCGACGGCGCCCTGACCGGAGGCGTCGGCCTCGAGGCGCTCAACGAACTCGCCTCGGACATCGGATCCCGCACCATCGTCGTGCTCAACGACAACACCCGCTCCTATGCGCCGACGGTCGGCGGCCTGGCTCGGCACCTCCAGGCGCTGCGTGAGCGGGCCGTCCCCGCCGGCACCGACGTGTTCACGGCGCTGGGACTGACTTACCTCGGTCCGATCGACGGGCACGATCACGGCGCTCTCGCCGAGGCTCTGGTGCAGGCGCGCCGTGCCGCCGAGGATCCCTCGCGCTCCGGCGTGGTGATGCATGTGGTGACCCGCAAGGGAGCAGGCTTCGCGCGAGCCGAGGCCGATGCGCGCGACCACTGGCACTCCACCGGTCCGTTCGAGATCGAGCAGCCCCTGGTGACGGAGCTCGAGCCCGCCGCCGCGCCCCCGGCGGCCGATACCTGGACCTCTCGTCTCGGGGCGGCGGTCCTCGACGCCGCGCGCGGTGACGAGCGCGTCATCGCCCTCAGCGCCGCGATGGTCGATCCCGTCGGCCTCACCGCGATGCAGCGCGAGCTGCCCTCCCGGGTGATCGACGTCGGCATCGCCGAGCAGCTCGCCCTGGACACTGCCGCCGGGCTCTCCCGCGGAGGCGCGAAGCCCGTCGTCGCGCTGTACGCGACCTTCCTGAACCGCGCGTACGACCAGCTGCTGCTGGACGTCGCCCTGCACCGTGAGGACGTCACCCTCACCCTGGACCGTGCAGGCGTGACCGGAGACGACGGGCCCAGCCACCACGGCATCTGGGACCTTTCGCTGGCCTGTCAGATCCCGGGCATCTCCGTGTGGGCCCCGCGCGACGGGGAGCAGCTCTCCGCAGTGTTCCCACGGGCCCTCGCCATGTCCGGTCCCAGCCTCGTCCGCTTCCCCAAGGGAGCCTGCCCCCCGGCGATCCCGACCCTCGCGCGCCACGAGGCGGGCGACGTGCTCGCCGGGGACCCTCACGCCCCGATCGACGTGCTGGTCCTCAGCATCGGGGCTCTCGCAGATCGCGCCGTCGAGGCCGCTCGGGCCGTGAGCTCGCGCGAGCCCGCCGTGAACGTGGTCGTCCTGGACCCGGTCCAGGCGCTTCCGCTGTGCGGCCCGCTGCTCGATCTCGCGGCCTCGGCCGGAGCGGTCGTCTCGGTGGAGGACGGCGTGGCCGAGCGCGGAATCGGCGCAGCAGTGGCCGTGCGCCTCGCGCAGGGCGCCACCCGCAGTGCCCCGGCGCCCGCGATCCGCACCCTCGGCGTCGCCCAGGGCTTCATCGCCCACGGCAAGCGCGACGCGATCCTCGCCGCGCACGGCCTCGACGCGACAGGGATCGCGCGAGCGATCGGGACCGTGCTCGGCTGAGCCCGCGCACGCTGTTCGAGGCCCGGCTCACCGCCGAGGGATCCGACTGCTCGTCGAGGTGGTCCCGGTCAGGTGAGTGAGCTGCGGGGCGAGGGGTCGTCCGTCCGGGCGGTCAGCACGATCGGATCCCCGTCGGTCACCTGCAGCGTGTGCTCGGCGTGCGCCCCGCGGGCACCGTCGACCGAGAGCTGGGTCCAACCGTCGCGCTCATCGACCATGAGCTCGCTCGTGGTCGGGATGAGGAACGGTTCGACCGTGATGAGCTGCCCGGCCACCAACCGCGCGCCGCTCCCGGGAGCGCCGTGGTTGGGGACGAAGGGGGCCTCGTGCATGGTGCGGCCCACGCCATGCCCGCCGAAGCGATCGTTGATCGAGTAACCCAGGCCCTGAGCCTCGTGCATCACGGCATGGCCGATGTCGCCGACGGTGTTCCCGGCGCGCACCTGGTCGATGCCCGCCCACATCACCTGCTCCGTGTCGCGGATCAGCTGCAGGTCCGCGGGGCGCGGGGCGCCCACCGCGATCGACAGGCAGGAATCGGCGACCCATCCCTCGACCTCGACGGCGAAGTCCAGAGACAGCAGGTCGCCGTCGGCGAGGACGCGGTCGTGGGGGCGCCCGTGCAGTACTCCCTCGTTGACCGAGGTGCAGATGACATACCCGAAGGGGGAGGCCCCAAAGACGGGGTGGTAGTCGATGTAGCAGCTGGTCGCGCCGGCCTTGCGGATCAGACGGTGGGCTTCTGCGTCGACCTCCAGCAGGTTCCAGCCGACATCGACGACGTCACGCAGGTGCGAGAGCACCGAGGCGACGAACTCGCCGGCAGGGCGCGCCTGGTCGAGGGTGGGCAGGTCGGGTTCCGCGCTGCGGCGGCGTCGTCCCAGGATCATCGTGCGCTCCTCCCGGAGGCGGTCGGCGGATCCGATCGGACGGCGGCATCCACGTCGGACTGCCCGTCGATGACCGGGGCGGGGGAGTGCCAGGTGTACATCGAGACGGCCACCCATGCGATGCCGGCGGCGAACAGCCCGGCGCCCAGCATGTGCAGCCCGACCAGCAGCTCGGGCAGGCCCGTGAAGTATTGGGTGTAGCCGATCAGGGCCTGGGCCGCGGTGATGCCGACCAGACCCCAGGCGGCCCTGCGGGCGGGGCGCTGGGCACCGATCAGGTGCAGTGCGATGAGGAGCCCGACGAGGAGGCCGCAGAAGAGCATCACGGCGTCCGCGTGCAGCCAGGAGATCGTGCGGGGATCGAACGGGAGCCGTTCGGGATGGACGTCGTCCCCCGAGTGCGGCCCGGTGCCGGTGACGAGGGTGCCGAGCACGAGGACCGCGAAGCCGATGACGCCCAGCGCCCAGCTCATCCAGTGCATGGCACCGGGGACCACGGAGCGCCGACGCGCGGCATCGCCGTCGTACAGCCGGTACAGGAGCACTGCGGACACGGCCACGAGGATCGGGGAGATGAGGAAGTGGGGGCTGACGACGCCGGGGTGGAGGTCTGCCTTGACGACCACCATGCCGACGATCGCCTGGACCGCAGTGCCGACCAGTGGGGTGATGGCGAGCCACCGCATTCCGCGGCCCTTGTGGCGCAGCCACAGCAGGGAGACCAGGAGCAGGGCGACGGCGAAGACGCCGAGGACGCCCGTGAGCGTCCGGTTGCCGAACTCGATGAAGGGATGGATCCCGGACTCCATCGTCAGCTCGGGGGTGAACTGTCCCGGCTCGCAGTTCGGCCAGGTCGAGCAGCCCAGCCCGCTGCTGGTCAGGCGCACGACCCCGCCGGAGACGATGATGCCGATCTGGCAGATCAGGTTGCCCCAGAACACGATCGCCGCGATCCGGGCGCGCGCGGTGAGCGAGAGGCCGAAGGTGCGTTCTCCGGACAGCGACTTCCGCCCGACGTGTTCGATACGGGGAGCGGTGGCCGTCTGCTCGTCGGCGACGGACGGAGAATCGTTCATGGAGCTGAGTGTAGGAAATTCGCCTGGGGTTCCGGTGATCGCGGCGATCCCTTTCACATCGGCGGGCAGACGCCCGCAGGGCCCTGGGGCGTGGACGCCTCCGGGGGAGGCCTGTCCACCGCTCTCAGACCGAGGTCCACCGGAACCAGCGCGCGACCGCGAGGCTGCCGCCGGCCGCCCACAGCATCAGGACGATGATCGATCCGCCCGTGACGTCGCCGCCCGCGAGGCAGGCGCGCAGGAGCTCGCCGAGCGCCCCGGAGGGCAGCAGGTCGACCAGGCCGTGCAACAGCCGCGGGTAGCTCGACGTGGGGAACGCGACGCCGCCGGCCGCGACCAGGACCACGAAGACGAGGTTGGAGACGGCGAGCACGGCCTCGGTGCGCAGGAGCCCGGCGACCAGCAGACCCAGCGACCCGAAGGCGATGGTGCCGAGCAGCCAGACCGGAACCACCGCGAACAGCTCGAGAAGGCCGGGTCGCCAGCCGAGGGCCACGGCCAGCAGGCCGAGCACGAGGACCTGGACGACGTGCACGAGCAGGGTCGCGAGGATCTTGCCGGCGAGGTACCCGTCGCGCCCGAGCGGGGTGGTCGCCACCCAGCGCAGCACGCCGTTGCGCCGGTCGAAGCCGGTCTGGATCGCCTGGGACGTGAACGACGTCGAGATCAGCGCGGTGCCCAGGGTCGCGGCGAGCGCCGTCTCGATGGGCTGCGCGCCCTCGAGGCGGCCGATCGGCAGCAAACGCAGGCCGATCAGCACGATCGCGGGCAGCGCGATCGCGACGAGCAGCTGCTCACCGTTGGAGAGCAGGACGCGGGCCTCGAGCGCGGCGTGGGCGAGGATGCGGCGCCTCCGCGGGGCGGGGGCCGGCGCCGGTCGTCGGGCAGCGGGGTTGCCGGAGCGCGGGGGAACGGTCGAGGCGGCTCCCTGCTCGGGCGAGGTCGTGCTCATCGCGTGGGTCCTGCCTGGTCGGCGGCGTCCTGGGGGGCCATGAGGTCCAGCAGCACGGCCTCGAGGTCCGCAGCGCCGGCCCCGGTGATCTCGAGCCGGGCTCCGTGACGTGCTGCCGCATCGCGCAGTTCCGTCTCGAGGGCGGGGACGGCGGCCGGGTCCACGCCGTGGGCGACCGCTCTCACCGAGACGACCCCCTCGTGCTCGCGATGGGCGGTGATGACGTCCTGGACCGAGCCGGAGGCGACGGTACGGCCACCGGAGATGACGCACACGGCATCGGCGAGACCGACCACATCGTCCATCATGTGCGTGGTCAGGACGACGGCGCTGCCGGTGTCCGCGAGGGAGCGGATGAGATGCCGTACGCGTCGACGGATGGCGGGATCCATCCCGGCCGTGGGCTCGTCCAGGAAGATCAGCTCGGGGCGGCCCACGAGCGCGAGCGCGAGGGCGAGACGCTGGCGCTGGCCGCCGGACAGGCGTCGCACGAGAGTGCCGGCGAAGTCGTCGATGCCGAGGTGCTCGGCGACCTGCTCCACGTCGAGCGGGTCGGCGTGCAGGCTCGCTCCGTAGCGCAGCAGCTGCATCGCCCGGGAGCCGGAGGCGAGGCCGCCGTCCTGGATCATCACGCCCACGCGGGCCCGGTGCTCCGGTCCGGCGTTCCAGGGATCCCGACCGAGCACCTCCACGGTCCCGCCGCCGGCCCGCAGGAGTCCGGTGGCGCAGGAGACCGCGGTGGTCTTGCCCGCCCCGTTGGGGCCCAGCAGGGCGGTCACCTGCCCGCGGAGCGCGGTGAGGGTGAGGCCGTCGAGGGCGCGGACGGGTCCGTAGGAATGCGTCAGGTCCTCGATGCGCAGCGCCGCGGCGGCGGTGGTCGCGGGGGCGGTGATGTCGTCAGTCATGTCGACCCCATCGTAGGCGCGACCCCGTGGTCGTCGTGCCTCCCCGTGACGCGGGACGCCCCGCCGCCGAGGTCGGCGGCGGGGCGTCCCGCGCGGAGGGAGCAGCGGCGGAATCAGCGACCGACGACGTGGAGCGGGGTGTGCGCGGGATCGACGACCTCCGCTGCGAGCGGGGGGAGGGGAGCGGAGCCGGCGTCTCCCCAGGTGCTCGTGGGCAGGCGGTCGCGGTCGTGCTCGTCCAGCAGAGGGTCGAGGTCCGGGCCGAGAGGCACCACCTGGGTGGGGTTGATGTCGGTGTGCACCACGTAGTAGTGCTCCTTGATCTGCTGGAAATCGACGGTGTCGCCGAATCCCGGGGTCTGGAACAGGTCCTTGGTGTAGTTCCAGAGGTTCGGCAGGGAGGCCAGCGTCTGCCGGTTCGCCTTGAAGTGGCCGTGGTACACGGGGTCGAACCGGATGAGGGTGGGGAAGAGGCGCACATCGGCTTCGGTGATCGAGGGCCCCATCAGGTAGCGGTTGCCGGAGAGTCGTTCCTCGAGCTCATCGAGCGCGGCCCAGAGCTGGCGATATTCGCGCTCGTAGGATTCCTGATCTCCCGCGAAGCCGACCTTGTACACCCCGTTGTTCACCCGGTGGAGCATCCAGGAGTTGAGGGCATCGATCTCCTCGCGCTGCGCCTCGGGGTAGAGGTCGGGGGCGCCCTCGCGATGCAGGTCCGCCCACTGCGTGGCGAAGTCCAGGGTGATCTGCTGGAAGTCGTTGCTCACGACGGCCTTCGACGGCACGTCGACCACGGCCGGGACGGTGATGCCGCGAGGGTAGTCCGGGAAGCGGGCGAAGTAGGCCTGCTGGAGGCGTTCGTAGCCGAGGACCGGGTCGGTGCCGCCCGGGTCGAGATCGAAGGTCCAGGAGCGCTTGTCATGAGTGGGACCGGGCATGCCCACGGAGATCGCGTCCTCGAGTCCGAGGAGGCGACGGGAGATCAGGGTGCGGTTCGCCCAGGGGCAGGCGCGAGCGGCGATGAGCCGGTAGCGACCGGCCTCGACTGGCCAGCCATCGCGGCCATCGCGGGTGATGCGATCGGCGATGTAGTTCATGTCCCGGTCGAAGGGCTTGCCCTTGTGGACGTAGGACCCTCCGGTGGAGTGCTCGGTGGAGGTGTGGTCGGCAGAAGTGCTGTCCTCGACGGTCATCAGGTTCCCTTCCTCGATCTGGTGCAATGCTCGTGATGGCATCACGGTAGTTGAAAGCGATACTAAAAGGAAGGCGTCGAGGCGCTCCGTGCGGTTCGTCGCTGCGGCGGAGGCGGTGAATACGCTGGTAAGGCGACCCTTGGTGCCGCGGCCCACAGCTCGGGGGGCGGTATTTGGCAAGCCATGTGTTGTAAAATGAAAATCAGCCGAGGGGAGAGGAGGGTTCGCAGATGACTGCACCGGATCTTGATCCAGCAGGACCGCACCCCACACGCGACCGTCTCATCGAGGCGATCTCCGCGCACGGCCCGATCACCGCCCGCCAGCTGGCGGAGCGATTCGGCCTCACGAGTGCGGCCGTGCGCCGCCATCTCGCCGCCCTCGAGGCGGACGAAGTCATCGCCGAGCACGAGGTGACGGTCGCCCATCGTGGCCGTGGTCGGCCCAGCAAGGCCTTCGTGCTCTCCAAGTCCGCCCATGAGGCGTACCCGGGCGGGTACGACGAACTCGCCGTGATGGCCTTCGAGGAGCTCGCCCGGCTCGGCGGCGAGACCGCGGTCTCCGATCTCGCCGACCGTCGGGTCGCCGACTGGGAGGCGTCGTTGGAGGAGGTCGTGGCCGAGCGCGAGGCACTGGGGGAGACGATCACCCTCTCGCGCAAGGTGGAGCTGCTGGCCGAACTGCTGACCTTCCGCGGCTACGCCACGACCGTGCGTCCGCTGCACGTTCCACTGCCCTCCTCGAATGCCCACTCGGGCGCGAGCCCGCGTACGCTCGTCACGGCGCAGCTGTGCCACGGCCGCTGCCCCGTCCTCGACGTCGCCGCAGATCACCCCGAGCTGTGCGAGGCCGAGACCCGCGTCATCTCCCGCATCATCGGAGCACCCGTCCAGCGCCTGGCCACCTTGGCGCAGGGCGCCCACGCCTGCACGACACACATTCCGCTCACCGAGGGAAGGACACCATGACGACAGCAACAGAAAAGCTGACACAGGACGAGATCATCGATTCCGTGGGCCAGTACGCCTACGGATGGCACGACGAGGACTCCGCCGGAGCCAGCGCACGTCGCGGGCTGAGCGAAGAGGTCGTGCGCGACATCTCGGCCCGCAAGGACGAGCCCGAGTGGATGCTCGAGCGTCGGCTCAAGGCGCTCAAGCTGTTCTACAAGAAGCCGCTGCCCACGTGGGGTCCGGACCTGTCCGGCATCGCCTTCGAGCACATCAAGTACTTCGTCCGCTCCACCGAGAAGCAGGCCACCTCCTGGGAGGACCTGCCCGCGGACATCAAGGAGACCTACGACCGCCTGGGCATCCCCGAGGCGGAGAAGCAGCGTCTCGTCGCCGGCGTCGCCGCACAGTACGAGTCCGAGGTCGTGTACCACCAGATCCGTGAGGATCTGGAGGAGCAGGGCGTCGTCTTCATGGACACCGACACCGCGCTGCGCGAGCACCCGGAGATGTTCAAGGAGTACTTCGGCACCGTCATCCCCTCGGGCGACAACACGTTCTCCGCGCTGAACACTGCGGTGTGGTCCGGCGGCTCCTTCGTGTACGTCCCCAAGGGCGTCCACGTGGACATCCCGCTGCAGGCCTACTTCCGGATCAACACCGAGAACATGGGCCAGTTCGAGCGCACGCTGATCATCGCCGACGAAGGCTCCTCGGTGCACTACGTCGAGGGCTGCACGGCGCCGATCTACAAGTCCGACTCGCTGCACTCGGCCGTGGTCGAGATCGTCGTGAAGAAGGACGCGAAGGTGCGGTACACGACCATCCAGAACTGGTCGAACAACGTGTACAACCTGGTCACCAAGCGCACCACGGTCGAGCAGGGCGGCTCCATGGAATGGGTCGACGGCAACATCGGCTCCAAGGTCACCATGAAATACCCGGCCGTCTGGCTGATGGGCGAGCACGCTCGCGGCGAGACCCTGTCCATCGCCTTCGCCGGCGAGGGCCAGCAGCAGGACACCGGCTCCAAGATGGTCCACATGGCTCCGCACACCACGAGCTCGATCGTCTCCAAGTCGGTCTCCCGCGGCGGTGGTCGCACGTCCTACCGCGGCCTCGTCCAGGTCATGCCCGGCGCCGAGCACTCGGCCTCGACCGTGCTGTGCGACGCCCTGCTGGTCGACCAGATCTCACGCACCGACACCTACCCCTACGTCGACGTGCGCGTCGATGACGTCCAGATGGGCCACGAGGCCACCGTCTCCAAGGTCTCCGAGGAGCAGCTCTTCTACCTGATGAGCCGCGGCATGACGGAGACCGAGGCGATGGCCATGATCGTGCGCGGGTTCATCGAGCCCATCGCGCGCGAGCTCCCGATGGAGTACGCCCTCGAACTGAATCGCCTGATCGAGCTGCAGATGGAAGGAGCAGTCGGTTGATGACCACCGCAGACCTCAAGGGTGCCGAGACCGTGGGTGACCCCGCGGCCAATGAGAACGTCGGCCACGCCGCCGGCGCGGCCCCCGTCGCCGCCCAGGCCGCCCTGGACGGGGCGGACACCACCGCCGCGCCTGAGCTCGAGGACGAAGCACTCGTCCTGCCGGGGGAGGCCTCGCCGGCCCGTGCCGCACTGAACCGCGGCGCGCGCAAGCGCTCCTTCGAACTCGGTGACCATCCGCGCCCCAAGAGCGACATCGAGGAGTGGCGCTTCACCCCGCTGCGACGCTTCGCCCCGTTGTTCGAGGACGTCGCGACCGACGACCGCGAGGGCGACAGCGCTCTCGAGTACGACGTGACGGTGCCCACAGGGGCGCCCGAGCCTGCGACGCTCGCTCCCGGTGAGGCTCCGCGTGGCACCGCTCTGGTGCCCGAGGACCTGCCGACCGCGATCGCCTCCGCTCGCACCGAGCAGGCGCTCCACCTGGTGGCACCGAAGAACGCGGAGCTGACCGAGCCGTTCCGGGTGGAGATCACCGGCCGTGGCGCCGACCGCCGCGGCAACGCGCACATCGTCCTGGAGACGAAGGAATCCTCCACCGCGACGTTCGTGCTGAACCACACCGGATCCGCCCAGTACGCGCAGAACGTCGAGATGCTCGTCGGCGACAACTCGCGGATGACCGTCATCACCCTGCAGGAATGGGACGACGATGCGCTGCACATCGCGACCCATCATGCCCGCGTGGGCCGCGATGCGAAGATCAAGCACATCGTGGTCTCCCTCGGCGGCAGCGCTGTGCGGGTGAACGCGATCGGCGAGTTCGCCGCGCCCGGCGGGGAGATCGAGGACCTCGGTCTGTACTTCTCCGATGAGGACCAGTTCCTCGAGCATCGCCTGTTCGTCGACCACGCGGCACCGAACTGCACTTCCGACGTCGCCTACAAGGGCGCGCTGCAGGGCAAGAAGGCGCGGTCCGTGTGGGTCGGCGACGTGCTGATCCGCAAGGAGGCCGAGGGCACCAACACGTACGAGCTGAACCGTAACCTGCTGCTGACCGAGGGTGCGCGCGCCGACTCCGTGCCGAACCTGGAGATCGAGACCGGGGAGATCGAGGGGGCCGGCCACGCCGCCGCCACCGGTCGCTTCGACGACGAGCAGCTGTTCTATCTGCGTGCCCGCGGCATCCCGGAGAACGAGGCCCGCCGGCTGGTCGTGCGCGGCTTCTTCGCCGAGCTCATCCAGCGGATCGATGTCCCGGAGATCCGTGAGCGGCTCTCCGCCTCGATCGAGGCGGAGCTCTCCCGGAGCATGAACTGATGTCCGACGCCTTCGTCCCCGTCTCCACCCTGGACGCCCTCGCCCCCGGCGAGGCGATCGATGTCGTCGCCGGCGGCGTCGAGATCGCCCTGGTGCGCGACGAGGACGGCGGCGTCCACGCCCTCGAGGATCTCTGCTCGCACGACGAGATCGCGCTGTCCGACGGGGACGTCGAGGGCTGCACCATCGAATGCTGGAAGCACGGCAGCCAGTTCGACCTGACCACGGGTCGACCGCTGCAGTTGCCGGCAGTCCTTCCCGTACGGGTGTTCCCCGTACGGATCGACGAGAGCAGCGGCGAGATCCTCGTGGATCCGTCCACCGTTCCCGCCACCTGACCGCTGCGGGCGCCGACCGGCGGTGCCCGCCCCCACAATCCACGATTCCACCAGCACCCCTGGCCAAGGAGAACCCACATGTCGATCCTGGAGATCAAGAACCTCCACGCCACCGTCGAGACCCCTGAGGGCACCAAAGAGATCCTCAAGGGCGTCGACCTGACCATCAAGGCGGGCGAGACCCACGCCATCATGGGCCCCAACGGCTCCGGCAAGTCGACGCTCGCGTATGCGATCGCCGGCCACCCCAAGTACTCGATCACCGAAGGCGAGCTCACCCTCGACGGGGAGAACGTCCTGGAGATGAGCATCGACGAGCGCGCTCGCGCCGGACTCTTCCTCGCCATGCAGTACCCGGTCGAGGTCCCCGGGGTCACCGTGTCGAACTTCCTGCGCACCGCGAAGACCGCGATCGACGGGGAGGCCCCCGCCCTGCGCACCTGGGTCAAGGACGTCAAGAGCGCGATGGGTGACCTCCGGATGGACCCGGTCTTCGCCGAGCGCAACGTCAACGAGGGCTTCTCCGGTGGCGAGAAGAAGCGCCACGAGATCCTCCAGATGCAGCTGCTGAACCCGGGGATCGCGATCCTCGACGAGACCGACTCCGGCCTCGACGTCGACGCGCTGCGCACCGTCTCCGAGGGCGTCAACCGCGCCAAGGAGACCACCGATGTCGGCATCATGCTGATCACGCACTACACGCGTATCCTGCAGTATGTGACGCCGGACTTCGTCCATGTCTTCGTCAATGGGCAGATCGCCGAGCAGGGCGGTCCGGAGCTGGCCGAGCGACTCGAGAACGAGGGCTACGACCGCTACCTGGTCGGCGCCCGCAGCTGACGCCACCTTCCGCTGCGGCGCCGGGAGAGCTCCCGGCACCGCAGCGGGCCACCCCACCAGCGGGCCGAAACCTCGGCCCATCCCTCATCGGGAGGATGCCATGACCGACCAGAAGACCCCGTCGGCGACTGTGAGCGCCGAGGACGTCACCGAGGCGATGAAGGACGTGATCGACCCCGAGCTCGGGATCAACGTCGTCGATCTCGGTCTCGTCTACGGCGTCACCGTCGAGGACGGCCACGCCGTCGTCGACATGACGCTCACCTCTGCCGCCTGCCCGCTGACGGAGATGCTCGAGGACCAGACCTTCGCGGTGCTGGACGCGATCACCGAGTCCCACCGCCTGAACTGGGTGTGGATGCCGCCGTGGGGCATGGAGAAGATCACCGAGGACGGACGCGAGCAGCTGCGCGCCATCGGCTTCAACCTCTGACTGCCAACTGATACCCCTGGCCTGCATTTGTGCAGGTCAGGGGTGTTTGTTTGGTATGTGTGGGTATCTGAAGAGTCGACTACCGCTCCTGAACCGTGAGCAGTTTGCGCACTGAGCCTCGTTCCGACCGTGCGGGGCTAGAGTGGCGAATCTGCCGATTTCTCGCTCACTGTGCGTGAATTTGTGTGGGATTGAGCCCCGCGATGACCGCGGTGTGGAGCTCACGGGATCTCGAGGGTGACTGCGGGTGGTCTACCGCGTTCATCAATGCAGGTCAGCTCGCATGAGCCCAGGTGCTTGAGGGTGCTGGAGGGTGCTTGCGGCCGCTGAAAGGTACTCGATCAGGTCGATATGGATGCCGCCGTGCGTCACGAGAAGCTGTGAGGGATGAGCGCTGCTCGACGGCCTGTCCTGGTTGCCGTAGACGGGGTCTCCGCGCGGATCGCCGGTACACGGTGCCAGCCGCGGACGTTCGATCGCGTGTGCGGCCACCGTCACCGCAACCTTCGTGATGTTTATTTCGAAGGTTTGCCGGCCGATGGCGAAAGGCCATGGGATGGGCACTTGGATGGACGGTGAACCGGCCCAGGTTCTCTGCCGCTACTTTGCGGGTTCGGGCTCTCGGGTGAGGGCCTCGTAGTGGAGCGTCACGAACTCTATCGGGGTGAGCATCCCCAGGGTCCCGTGGAGACGCCGATTGTTATACCAGTCGACCCAGCCGGCGGTCGCGTACTCGACGTCTGCGAGGGTCCGGTAGGGGCCGGCATGGAACACGGTGGTGCGGATGCATCCGGCTTTGAACAGGCCATTCACCGTCTCCATGAGGGCGTTATCGTAGGCGTCGCCGACGGCTCCGATCGACGGGGCGATGCCCTCGAGGGCGAGATGCTCGGTCAGGCGAATGGCTGTGTATTGCGATCCGGCATCGCTGTGATGGATCAAATTCCCTGGTGAGATGGGGTTTCCTTCACGCTCACGCTGCCACAGTGCGATCCGCAGCGGGGTCATGACCAGGTCGACCTTCTTGCTGGTCGACGCGTGCCAGCCCACGATTCGCTGGGCCAAGACGTCCAGGACGAACGCCACGTAGACGAACCCGGACCAGGTGCGGACGTAGGTGAAGTCCGTGACCCACACCAGGTTCGGCGCGGCCGCGGAGAAGTCGCGATTGAGCAGGTCACCGACACGTTTCCCATCCGGATCGGGGATCGTGGTGCGCAACTTCTTCGCCCGCCGAACACCTTCGAGCCCGAGGCTCCGCATCGCCCGGTCCACCGCACCCCGAGACGTGCCGGCGAGGCCCTCTTGGCGGCGGAGCAAGGCGACCCACTTCCGCCGCCCATACAGGCCCTCCGGCGTCATGTGGATCGCTCCGGTGACCTCGCTGGCACTCCAGGCGAAGGCGCGGATCTTGTCCTCGACCAGTGTGTCTGTGATCGTCCTGGCAGCGATACGGGCCGGCCGCTTCCAGGCACGGTAGGTGCGTGCAGCGATTTCCAAGCCCTGCTGGCGCAGGACGCGGAGGATCGACTCGACTGCGTAGCCCTCGATTCTCATTTCGTCGATGAAGGCGATGATCAGCGGTTGCGGGGGTCGAGCTCCCCCGCGAAGAAAATTGAGGCCCGGCGGAGGATCTCGTTGTCCTCTCGCAGCCGCTTGTTCTCCGTCTTCAAGCGTTTGACCTGAGCAGATTCGTCGCTCGTGACGCCCGGACGCGTCCCGTCGTCGACCTCGGCCTGGGCCATCCAGCGCCGCACGGACTCCCGTGAGACGCCTTCCTGGCGGGCGACCGCGGTGACTGCGGCGGTCAAGGTGGGGTATTCCTTCTGGTGGTCCCGCACGAGCCGCACGCACCTCGCGCGCAGCTGGGGATCGATCTTCTTCGGCATGCTGTCTATCCTCTCGGACTCAAACAGCAGCGGCATCAAACCTGGGCCGGTTCAGAGTGCCTCTACGCCCGCGCCTACGAATCCGAGACTGCGCGGCGCGAAACGATCGAGGTCTGGGTCCATCACTATGACTACCATCGGCCGCATACTGCCTGCGGCGATCAGCCCCCAGCCTCACGCCTCCATGCCGGCGTCGACAACGTCATGACCAACTACAACTAGCCCGATAAGTGGGCCGAGTAACGCCGCTACCTCGGACTCGCCGCCCTCGTCCGCTAACGGCCGACCATCACCACCAACTAGGGACCACGCGAGTTCTAACCGCGGTGACAGCCTGACCGCCGCTCATGGAGGGGCTGCTGCGAGACTCTCCGGGATACGGCCAGCGACAGTGCGCGACCCGCGCCCGCAGCGAGCCGCCGACCTGGGAGGTTGCCGTGCCCGCCGGACACGAGTAAACGAGACCGTGCAAGCGATTTCCGAATCAGCGGCTCATGTGGTCTACTGATCCAATTGCCACTCCGCTCGTAGTCGTAAGACTGCGATCAGGTCGTGCAACAGTTCAGTGTGTCGGATCTCCGGTCAGCCCCTGCGGGTACTCGTCCGGATCCTCGCACGAACTAGATCAAAAGCCGTGACTATATGCTGAAAAGATGTCAACGTTGACCAATTCGGAAACAGTAGCAATCATAGTTTCATTTGAGCGCACCAAGTTGTTGGATGAATGCCTCAACGCGATTGAAACGCAGACACTCCCGCCTGCAGAAACAATCGTTGTGGACAACTCCATATCCGAAGACCCAGTTCGCATGATCAGCGCAAAGCATCCGACAGTACGCGTTATCCGCGAAGGGAAAAATGACGGGGGCGCGGGTGGATTCTCAAGGGGCGTAGCTGCAGCACTAAAGACAAAGCACTCGTACATGTGGTTGATGGATGACGACGCTGAGCCTGAGCCACACGCATTAGAAACCCTTCTAGGAGTATTCTCCGGCAGTCCATCACTCGGATTCGTGTCGCCCTCTGTGATTTCCCTCGATGGCAAACTAGACGCAGCATGCTTTGGCTTCGGACCAACATTGGACGACGGGCCGCGAATTACTGAAGCCGACCTACCTCGACCGATCCCATTTGGGATGTTTGTCGGACCTCTCGTTAACATCGAAGTTGCACGTTCGACCTTCCTACCGGTCGCCGATTTCTTCATTTGGTGGGATGATACCGAATACTTATCTAGGATTCAGAAGATCGCCGGCGGGATGGCTTGCCCTGCGGCGCGAATTCTGCACAAAAGACCCCTTGCCGCAAGAAAACTAGGAAACAAGTTCTTCTACTCTCTCAGAAACCGTATATGGATCATGAAAACATCAACGCTCGGATCCGAAAGGTCGAAAGAGTGGGCGCGGTCAACCTTCTGGAGACACTTTAGGAAGGAATACCGAGCGAATCACTTCAGTCCCATATTCGTAATCAAATCACTCAAGTACTTCCTGGAGGGGCTAACAACAACTCCAGGGCAAATCAGATAGGACACCATTCGACAACAGCGCCCAAACTAACCGACGCACCGAAGAAAACTGACAAATGCAGAAGCAGAACAGAAACAGGATTCAGAGGACAACGGCCAAACTAAGCGCTCTCTGGATCAACAGCCTTGTAACCACGGCTGTGCCCTTATTAACGGTACCTGTCGCAATCTCGGTCGGCGGTCCTGCTGTTTGGCAAGCCGTTGTTCTCGGCCAAGCTGTCGGCATGATTGGTACAGTAGTAACGTCTTTCGGTTGGAACGGCTTCGGGCCGGCCCTCATAGCGAAATCCAGTACGCCGTCGCGGATCTATGCGGTATCAATCGTGGCACGTGGAGCCCTTGCAATAGTGGTGACACCATTCGTCGTCGGCCTCGCAGCATGGATTTCTCCTATCCCCTTCCTGGCAGCTATCGCCGCTTTGGGTGGCATTACCGTTGCCCTTCGCTCTCCATGGTACTTTATCGGGAGAGGACAGCCAGGAAAAATCCTCACAAGAGACACTCTGCCTAAGGTATTCATAGGGGGCGTCGGACTGGCGTTATCGGCAGCTCTAAATTCGATTCTATGGTTCTTGCTACTAGACATCGTCGCTGGCCTTTGGTCGATCGTAGCCACGACTCAATCTGCTACATCAATGCGGGAGATCGCGAGTTTGAAAGTTGCAGAAGTCAGAAGGTCGTTCCGGGACCAGTTCCACGCTTTCGGGGTAGGGATATCTACTGCCGTTTATAGTGTGGGAATTATTCCTCTAATCGGGCTTTTCAGCGTTGAACTTGCAGGAAACTATGCGGTACTGTCTCGAGTCCAGCAATTCGGCGTAGCAATTCTTAGACCCATGGTTCAACTTCTCCAGGCTTGGGTGCCCGCCGGCGGAGGCCAAGAGTATTGGAGGCGTGTCAATGTTGGTCTACGCGTTATGAACGCTGTTGCAATCGGAGCGGTAATTGGAACGACCTCGTTTGCACCCGATGCTGTGGCGATGCTTAGCGGTGACACAGTAAAAATAACCCTCGGGGTCGCGGCTGTCATAGGCGCGGTGCTCGGTATCAGCCTATACACCCAGTACACAGGGCTGGCCGTACTCGTATCTGCCGGGAGGGGAACGCAGGTGTTCAACTCTACGATCGCGAGCTCGTTGTTCTGTATCATCGCAGTGCCTGCTACCGCCTTAAGCGGAGAATTGGCTGCCGTGGTGGCCGCGATACTAGTCGGAGAAATAATCGTTCTAGTTTGGCAATTGGTTGCCGTCCAAAAGTGCCAGAGAAGTGAAAGCGTAGTGCAACAGTCTTCTAGCGCCGAGCCATACGTTTCATCATGGACGCGACGCAGTTCTGCACGAGGACGCCACGTGGGAGATCTCGATGTTGAATAAATGCATGTTGAGCGCAAGGACGCAAATTTTTCCAAAGAACAAGCAGCACAGCAGGAACAATAGGCAGCCAATGGAGGAGCTCCTCTCAATACTCCCTACCTGGGGTGTAGTTGCTCTAATGAAGCGCAAATACTATTCATCGGTGCTGGCACGGTGTGGCGCGCGATTGACCGTCTGCCATGGCGCAACATTGCGCTACCCAGAACGGATACACGTCGGTGACGATGTGTACATTAACCGGCGTGCGATCGTGACCGCGCGCGAGACGGTGAAAATTGGCGACAATGTGCTGATTGGACCCAATGTCGTAATTGATAGCGGAGACCACATTTTCGCGGACACTGATCGACCAATTTGGCGGCAAGGTTTTCGGAACTCACCGGTAGAGATCGGGCAAAATGTGTGGCTAGGTGCGAATGTTACTGTTTTAAAAGGGGTGTCAATCGGACGTGGCTCGGTGATCGGGGCGGGGGCGGTCGTTACGAGAGATATTCCTGAGTATTCGGTTGCCCATGGCGTTCCCGCGGTAGTCGTTCGGAGCCGTGCAACTATGGAGATGGAGAAATGACGGAACTGACTGGCCTTGTCGCGGGCAGGTACACGGTGCCTACGGTTGGGCACGTACATCAAGTCAAGGAGGTACTCAGGCGATACGGAACTGCCACCGTTGGTGTGCTTGATCTTGATCTTAATCTTGATCGTGAATGCTGGCTGCCCGAGAGGCCTGACTTCGACAATATTCATTCCAGATTTCTAGCCGAATGTGATAGGAATTGTTCGCAAGCACGCAACCCCTTTACCCTCGAGGAACGCCTGGCAATGTGGCACACGGCGATCACGTATGCCTTCTCTCCTAACGAGGTGCAGGTGGTGCCTGCACCGCGACCTGAGCTTTCCCCCTCAGCTTTTAACGCAGCATTCCCGGAGTCAAAGTTCCGACTCTGCACGACACGAGCGACAGTACATTGCAGCTGGTTTGACTCAATTAGGACGCTACATCTCCAAACTATCCTCCAAAGGGAAATCCAAGAAATTGTCCCGCAAATCGTCGTGCATACCAGCTCGATTTTTGACCCAACCGACAACAGCGATACGTGGAAGCAGTACCTCGCCGAGGGTGTTCCTGAACATTTGGCTACGATAGACGGAGTAGAAAAGATAAAGGACGTGTACCGACGGCGCGCTCTTGAACAAAAGTTGGAGGGTTCTGAGTGAAAGGTAGAACAGCACTACTAGTGGTAGACGGCTTGGGCGTAGGTACCGTTGCGCCGACCTCGATGTACGAGAACTTTCCAGGCGCAAATACCTTCAAAAGGCTCTATGGGGCCTGTGGAGGGTCCGGCTTATCAACCTTTCGCGCCCTTGGGCTCTGTGAACCACAGAATCGCCCGGCGCTGGCATCCAGACGACGTGTTAGTTCAGGTTGGATCGAAACCGAATACGCGGGCGCTGATACTCTCCTGGGGCATCGGGAGATGATTGGAGCTCGCGGGGCTACACGCGCTGGGTCTTTAGTCCAGCAGAAGGATGCTGTTATTCGGGCTCTGTCCGGGCGAAAAGTCGGGGTCCAGTGGCGTAATGGCTATTTGAGGACTAGTGATGGTATTTATATATTCGACAACCTGGAGTGTGATCCGGGCACCAATATAAACGTCCTTGCCACCAGTGGTTGCGTGTCGCCAGAAACGTTCTGGTCGGTGGCTGAGATTGTACGAGGAGCGGCTATTAATCCTCGAGTGATATGCGCACTAGCTGATCAACTCAATGAAACAGCTGTTGAAAGTTCCATGAGGACTCTGTGTGAAGATGGGTTCTGGCTAACTGGTGTCAACGTTGGCAGTCTGGGTATATATAATGATAGGTATCAGGTACGTCACCTCTCGTCACCGGTTCCAGAGAGGAACTCGATAAGCGCCCTGCGTGAGTCAGGTAGATCTGTTGCTATTCTAGGGAAGGCGGCTGATGTTATTCCGGTAGAATCTGAGATTCGGTCCCGATCAACGGGGTTGAAAGATACCATCGGGCGATTCCGTGAGATATGGCATGGCCGACAATCGGACGTTCTGTTCTGTAATGTTCAACAGGTGGATCTTTCAGGTCATGCGTCTAGTCTCGCGGGGGGCGTCTCTGCGCTGCGCGAAGTAGATTCACTGCTTGCTGAGATTATTTCCAGCATGGTTAACGGGGATCGTTTAATGCTCGCCGCGGACCATGGTAATGATCCCTGTATGAATCAGGGCAGGCACACTCGCGAGCATTTGCCGTTTGTGTTGGTGGATGGTTCGGACGGCGACGGTGCGTGGACTGATCTCGGCAGAATGCCGACATTGGGTGCAGTTGGGGCACTTCTTGTTTAAGGTGTTCTAATGGCAGTAGAGAATGGGAGAATGGCTTATGTCTGACTATATTTCGCGGCTCCGATCGAAGGTGGGCCATGAACCTATTATTTTGAATTTCGCGGGGTGTATCATTCCGCGAGGTAATGGTGATGTTCTTCTGCAGAAGCGTGGCGATCGCGAGAAGCCGATTTGGGGGTTTCCTGGCGGCGGCCTGGAGTTGGGTGAGACGTTGCACGATACGGCCGTCCGCGAGGTAAGGGAAGAGACGGGACTCGAGGTTGCTGTAACCGAGTTGGCGGGTGTCTATAGCGGAATGGTTGACCATTATCCTAACGGCGATACCGCATATTCTGTCACGGCTTTTTTCGTTGCGCGTCGGTTGGATGGCGATCTGCGCTGTGACGGCTCGGAATCAATCGGACTGGAATACTTTGCGGAGTCCTGTCTGCCGGACCTCGTCAATAGACAGCACACTATCGCCGCTTGTAATTTTTTCGCTGGCCGCCGAGGAGTGTGGTCCTGATCAGCAGCCGCTTGCTAAGCATATGCGTCCTAGTTAAGGACGAGTACGTCCACTTGGGGCGTATGCTCGACGAGCTCCCTCTTAGAGAATCTTGGCTAGAGGTCGTGATCGTCGACAACGGGTCGGATGAGGTGCCTCAATCGGTCATTGACCGCGAGGGTGTGCGCGTATTCGTGGAGAGAGACGCGGAGTTTGATCGAGCCCGGGATCGGTATCTCTCCGAGGCGGTCGGCGACTGGATTCTCGTTGTTGATGCAGACGAAGTTGTCCGCAGTTTTGAGCTTCAGCAATTTGTCACGTTCCTTACTACTGCTAGTCCCGTGTATTCGGGGTTTGCGATCCCCTTGATTCAGCCTGCTGGGAAGGGGGTGCATAGCGTAGTCCATATGGTTAGAGCCTTTAGGCGCGAGGCGGTCGTCGGCTATAGTTCAAGTAGTATTCATGCACAAGTTTTGGGGGATCTGCAACGCCGCGGGTGTGTCGGTTCTTATGGCCGTCCGCTTATCTGGCATTTTGATGAGTACTATTCTGATCGTAGTAGTGCCAAGCGCGAGCGAAACATTGATGCATGCAGTCGCGTACTCGCCGACCCGACAGTCGGGCGTGATACTGTGCTGAGAATGCATCGATTTTTGAGTCAAGAGTATTTGGCTCGTGGAGACTACGCGAACGCGGTGCGTGAGGGTCGACTTGCTTTAGCTACTACATCACCGAGAACGGAATGGGCTGCCGCGATTTACGTCCTCCACGCACTTCTCGCCATGCACGACTTCGAGGCGGCCGAAGTCGCCCTTCGGGAGTACCGTCCAGCTGCTGGGGGGCCACATCTGCAGATAAATAGTCTCAGATCTCGTTTGTATTTTGAAACTGGCAGGTGGGATGAGCTGAAGTCCGCGCTTGAGCAAGACCTCTTTTTGTATCCTTCGTTGCCCCACCCGTATATTAACATGGCATCGATAGTGGAGGACTCAGGAGTTCGCCTTAAGTATTTGAATGCAGCCGCCGATATTGCCCCGTGGCTCGCGACGGAAGAATCGATGTTCGTTCCGCGAAAGGACTCGCTGTTCGCATCTCAGACTCTTGAGATTGGAGATACGTTGTTTGCTCAGTTGCGGCTCTTGGGAGCTCATCGAGCCTCCTAGCTTCTGCATCAATGTCCTTAAGGGTTGTCGCGGCCCAGCGATCTGGACAGCTTTTGCATCGTTACGCCGGAGTCAATAGATGGACGCTAAGCGGCTAAATGTAGCTGGGTATGATGTTGTATTCGTTAAGCCTGGATTGTCGGGCGGGTTCCTTATCATTATGTTTGGTGTCGCCCTAACCGTTCTCGGTTGGACTTGGCTATTGTGCTGGGTGAGCGAGGTGGTCACAGGTGCGGATTGATCCGATCGGTCCTCGGCTAGCTGTTGCGGGTCATGACGTTGTAGTCACCGCGTAGGGGATGAGGGAACGGGCCCCTGACCGGCACGATGGGTGGTGCTGAAGCCATTCATCTGCTGGAGGAGACCCGTTCCATGACCCACCCTAATGCCCCGCTGACCGCTGTCGGAAGACACCGCGCAGTCGCTCAGGTCCTCGAGGTTGGCCGTCCCATCGCGCACGTCGCCGCGGAGTTTTATATCGCTCGGGCCACGCTGTCTAAGTGGGTGGCTCGCTATCGGGCGGACGGAGCAACAGCGCTGGAGGGCCGCTCCAGCGCACCAGCGAACCGGTCATCACGGACGCCCATGCGGGTGGTGGAGCTGATCGAGCACTGGCGACGAGCGAAGAAGTGGTCCCCTCGAAGGATTGCTCGTGAGCTCGCCGACGGGCACGGCGTCCGGTGCTGCGTGAGGACCGTGACGCGCTGGCTGGACCGGCTCGGCCTGAATCGGATCAGAGACATCACCCCGGACGGCGAAGACCTCCGCCGGCCAGGGAAGATCACCGCCCGCTATCCCGGCCACTTGGTCCACATGGACGTGAAGAAGGTCGGGAAGATCCCCGAGGGTGGCGGCTGGTGGGCCCACGGCCGCGGCAACGCGCAGGCTCTCGCCGGCAAGCGCGCCCATAAGCAGAAGGTCGGCTACACCTACCTCCGCTCGATCATCGACGGATTCTCCCGCCTGGCCTACACCGAGGCTCTCGAGGACGAGACGGCCGCGACGACCATCGCCTTCTTCCCCCGCGCACGCGTGTTCTTCGCTGCCCACGGGATCACACGGATCACGCGGCTGATCACCGACAACGGCGCGAACTACACCTCGAAGGCATTCCACCGCTCGACCCGCGCGTTCATCCGCCGCCACCAGCGCACCAGGATCTACACGCCCAGGCACAACGGGAAGATCGAGCGCTACCAGCGGCTGCTGACCGATGAGTGCCTCTACGCCCGCGCCTACGAATCCGAGACTGCGCGGCGCGAAACGATCGAGGTCTGGGTCCATCACTATGACTACCATCGGCCGCATACTGCCTGCGGCGATCAGCCCCCAGCCTCACGCCTCCATGCCGGCGTCGACAACGTCATGACCAACTACAACTTGCTGGGCGAGGGCCTGCTTCTAGCTGTTGCGTGTCATGACGTAGTAAGCGACCTTGGCGTCGTGGCCACGATCGTACTCACTGCGCCATGGCGCTGGGCTCGACTCCGAGGCGTTGGCGAGCGGGTCCTCTTTCCCCCGGTGAATCGCCCCGGGTCTGGTGGAGGCTCTGAATCCACGGGAGGATGAGGAGCATGGCAGCACCGAGGAAGTACCCGGACGAGCTTCGGGAGAGAGCCACGAGGATGGCTGTTCAGGCGCGACTGGATCCATCGACAAGGTCGGGCACGTTCCGTCGTGTGGGCGAGCAGCTCGGGATCAATCCCGAGGCTCTGAGGAACTGGGTCGTGCAGGCGGAGGTTGACGAGGGGCACCGTCCCGGGACCACGACCAGCGAGTCCCAGCGCCTGGTCGAGCTGGAGAAGGAAGTGCGTGAGCTGCGCAGGGCGAACTCGATCCTGAGGTCGGCGTCGGCTTTTTTCGCGGCGGAGCTCGACCGCCCACAGCGTTGATCGTGGAGTACATAGACCAGCACAAGCATGAGTTCGGCGTCGAGCCGATCTGTCGGACGCTGAACGCAGCGGGCACGCAGATCGCGCCGAGCACGTACTACGTGAGCAAGACCCGCCCACCCTCGAGATGGGCAGTGCGCGACGAGGAACTGCTGGTCGAAATCCAACGCGTCCATGCGGCGAACTTCGGCGTCTACGGGGCGAAGAAGGTCCATGCGCAGTTGCGGCGGGAGGGCATCTCGGTGGCGCGCTGCACGGCCGAGCGGCTCATGCGCGCCGCAGGGCTGCGAGGGGTCAGCCGGTCCAAGGGCCCGCGCACCACGATATCCGGTCGCGGTCCGGATTCTCGTCCTGACCTAGTCGAACGTGACTTCACGGCCATCGCTCCGAACCAGTTGTGGGTCGCGGACATCACCTACTGCCGCACCTTCGCCGGCTGGGTGTATGCCGCGTTCATCGTCGACGTGTTCTCCCGCCGCGTGGTTGGCTGGCAGCTGTTGAAGTCGCTGCGGACCGACCTTGCGCTGGACGCGTTGGAGATGGGCATCTGGACCCGCGATCACGCGGGCCAGGCGGTCACCGGGCTCACGCACCACAGCGACAAGGGCGTTCAATACGTCGCTATCCGCTACACCGAGCGACTTGCCGAGGCCGGCGCGGTCGCCTCGGTCGGCTCCACCGGCGACTCGTACGTCAACGCCCTGGCCGAGGCCTTCAACTCGCTGTTCAAGGCCGAACTGGTCCGCAACCTCGGGCCCTGGAAGAACATCGACGAACTCGAGTTCGCGACCGCGGAATACATCGACTGGTTCAACCACCGGCGTCTGCACGGCGAGATCGGAATGATCCTGAAGCGCCCTGGGTTTCGTTCCGTGGTTAGACGGTCGCGGGCGCGGTCGTCGTG
>NZ_JABUXV010000058.1 GCF_014897705.1 Brachybacterium sp. FME24
CATCGGCGACGCCGACGAAGGACTACTTTAGAGGGGTTGCCCCGGGGGTGCAAATGCTGATGGCCTGCAGTGTCGGAGGTCACCTGGCGTGGTCGAAGGCGGCTGTGGCGTGCGGCCCGGCGGCGAGCAGGGGGTCGGATCCGCAGTGCCTGCGCACTGCGACGGTCGCGGCGCTCGGGGTCGGCGCGACCGTCGGATCGCGAGGCGCGCAGAGGGGCGCGCCGGGGCCTGAGGGCAGGGGATGATGCGGCGATCCGGCGTGACCGAGGTCGACATAGGTCACACCGGAAGTGGTCCTGACGGCCGCTCGACCTCGTGTAGGCTTCTTCGAGTCCGCTCGAGAGGGTGGGCCGCGAGGGTGAATGCGACCTTCGGGCGATTGGCGCAGTGGTAGCGCGCTTCCTTCACACGGAAGAGGTCACTGGTTCGAACCCAGTATCGCCCACGACGCGATCTGCGGATCGATGTCA
>NZ_JABUXV010000016.1 GCF_014897705.1 Brachybacterium sp. FME24
CCCGTTCCTTCATCCCCGCTCCGTGACTACAACGTCATGACCCGCAACACCTAGCGGCGATCAGAGGGGCAGATCGACTCCGCGACTGTGAGCCTCGGCCCGCTGCGGCGGTCCTGGAATCTGCGCGGCACCACGGATCCCGATCTCAGCCGCGGAGCACGGGCTCGACGCCCTGCGCCGCGGCTGGCTCGAGGTCGGCGCCGGGCACGAGCGTCTCGGCCTCGGAGTCCCCCTTCGGGTCGGTTGCCTGATCGCGGGCCCGCGAGAGCGCACGGCCGGGCAGGGCGTAGAGGAATCCCGTCGCGGGGCGCGCCAGTACGGCGAGCACGCAGATCCCGAGAGTGACCAGGAAGTACAGCGCGAAGGTCGCACGTCCCGCGGCGAGATCGATATGTCGGCCGAGGATCTCGATGACCGGCAGGTGCACCAGGTACGGCACGATCGAATTGCGCCCGATCCACTCGAGCGCACGTACCGGCCGGACCCGCGGGAGCCGCTGCGCGACCCCGATCGCGGCGATGACGCCGAGCAGTACGGCGAGCTGTGAGATCACCGGGATCGCGGGCTCGAGGTCGATCCGCGCGGCGTAGCCCGCCCAGGCTGCGGCGACCAGGAGAGCGGGGACCAGGATCGCGATCGGCACGGTGCGCGCGGCGAGGACGCGCCGCAGCGCCGCTCCCGCGAAGAAGAACACGGCGTAGTAGAGGAACTTGTCCGGCCGGTTCCCGGACACATCGAGCTCAACGCCCAGCAGCGGCAGCGCTGTCCACCCGGCGATGCTGGCCAGGGCGAGCCAGCCGGGCGGGATATACCGCGTCACCAGGCCGACGACGTAGTACAGGAACAGCGCCACCAAGAACCAGGTGTAGATGCCGTTGAGCCACCACAGCGGGTCGGCGCCGAACGCCCACCCCATGATCGGGAGCATCACCGCTGACCAGATCAGCCAGGGCCACAGAAGGCTGCGGGCTTTGCCGGAGAGATAGCGCGCGGTGGGCTTCTCGAGCGACCGGGCCAGCAGCAGACCGGAGGCGAACAGCAGCACCGGCATCCGGAACGGCGCCGTCGCCTCGGACAGCACCACCATCTCGTGGGGTGTGGAACCGTCCCAGATCTGCTGGACCAGGCGGAGGTGGTGACCGATCACCAACATGATCGCCGTGCCCCGCAGCAGGTCCATCCAGTGCTGCCGCCCGCTCGGGGCCACGGTCTCTGAGGAAATCATCCGATTGAGGGTAGTCGGGCTAGCCGTGCGCTCTGCGCACCCTGCGCGGTCAGCGCGTCGCGAACCCCGCCTGGCGCCGGTCGTCGTGCCCCGTCCGAGTATTCACCTGCGCCGGCTCTCGCGCGGGACTACCGTGCGCGATGACACGGATCCGCGTCACCACGGCACGTCGACCGAGGAGAGACATGACCGAGCCACGCACGTACCCGCAGGGCGTCCCCTCCTGGGTGGACGTCGAGACCGATGACCTCGACTCCGCGACCGCGTTCTACGGCGAGCTGTTCGGCTGGACCTTCACCGAGGCGACGGCGCCAGGTGCCGGCTCACGCTATCTGGTCGGGCAGCTCGACGGACAGGACGTCGCCGGGATCAGTGCGCCGGCGCGCACCGCGCAGACCGGCCCGGGCTGGACCACGTACATCGCCGTCGAGGATGCCGAGGTGACCGCCGCCCACATCCAGGCGGCGGGCGGGCGGATCCTGCAGGGCCCAACCGAGTGCGGATCCGCCGGGCGCTCCACCCTCGCGGAGGACCCGGCCGGCGTCACCTTCGGGCTCTGGCAGGCCGGTGAGCATCACGGCGCCCAGGTCGCGAACGCGCCCGGCGCGTGGAACTTCAGCGGCCTCCGCGCGAGGGACCCCTCCGTCGTCACGGACTTCTACACCGGAGTCTTCGGGTGGCAGCTGCAGGACGCCGGCTTCGCCACCCTGGTCCGGCTGCCGGGCTACGGGGACCATCTGCGCGACACCATCGATCCGGAGATCTACGCCCGCCAGGCCGCCATCGGAGACGACGGCACCTTCGCCGATGCCGTCGCCTGGCTGGGGGCGGCCGGCGACGACGAGTCCCCGCACTGGCGCGTCAGCTTCACCGTCGCCGATCGCGACGCCGCCGGAGTGGACGTGGAGCGGCTCGGGGGGACCGTGGTGGACCGACTCGACGTCGAGTGGAGCCGCGAGGCGACGATCCGCGACCCGCGCGGGGCGCTCTTCACGATCAGCCAGTTCCTGGCGTAACCCGCCACGAAGGACGCCGGCGAGGCCGGGCTGGTGCCCCGCCTCCCCGGCGTCGAGTCACCTCACGGCGCGCGCCGTGGGGCCGCGCGCACGCTCAGCTGTTCGCCTCGGCGTCCTCGCGGCGCTGGTCCTGGTAGTCGCTGACGTCCTCGCCCACCCAGACCTCGACGTTCTTGATCTCCGGCAGGTCGGAGGAGACGAAGATCGGATCCAGCCCCTGGGCACGCTGGTCGTTGTAGTGACGCAGCAGCTTGAACGCGGTGGGCGCGAGCAGGGCGATCACCACCAGGTTGACCAGGGCGATGAACACCATGCTCACCCCGGCGATCGTCCAGGCGAGGTCCACGGCGATCACGGAGCCGATGAGCACCAGGGCGACGACGGCGGCACCGAAGGCGATGTGCCATCCGCGCTTGGCGGTGATGAAGTGCATGTTGGCCTCTCCGTAGGAGAAGTTCCCCAGCACCGAGGTGAAGGCGAGCAGGAACATGATCACTGCGAGCAGGATCGCGGCCCAGCCGCCGAGGTTGTCGGTCAGCGACTGCTGCACCATCATCAGGCCCTCGCCGCCGACGGAGACGTCCGGGAAGGCGACCAGCACGATGAACGCGGTGATCGAGCAGATCAGGAGCGTGTCGAAGTAGACGCCGAAGGTCTGCACCAGGCCCTGCTTGACCGGGTGGCTGACCGACGCGGTGGCGGCGACGTTGGGGACCGAACCCATGCCGGCCTCGTTGGAGAGCATGCCGCGCTGGACGCCGTTGACCAGTGCCGCGCCGAAGCCGCCGCCGATGGCTGCCTGCGGGCTGAAGGCCTCGGTGACGATCTGGGTGATCACGCGGGGCACCTCACCGAGGTTCATGCCGACGATGACGATGCCGACGAGCAGGTAGATCGCGGCCATGATCGGCACCATGTTCTGGGCCACGGTGGCCACGCGGCGCATCCCGCCGAACACGATCACGCCGGTGAGAACCGCGAGCAGCACGCCGAGCACGATGGGCAGCCACGACAGCGCCTCGGGGTCGGTGTACACCGCGACGGCCCCGGAGAAGGCATCGACGATGGTGTTGGCCTGCAGCGAGGTGAAGGCGAACGCGAAGCAGAAGATGAACAGGATCGCGAAGAACAGGCCGAACTTCCGGCTGCCCAGCCCGCGCGCGATGTAGAACGCGGGGCCGCCCTTGTAGGTGTCGTCCGCACGGGTCTTCCACAGCTGCGCGAGGGTGGACTCGATGAAGCTGGCTGCCCCGGTGAGCAGGCACATCACCCACATCCACAGCACCGCGCCCGGACCGCCGAGGAAGATCGCCCCGGCCACGCCGGAGATGTTCCCGGTGCCCACACGCGCTGCCGCGGAGATGGAGAACGCTTGGAAGGCGCTGAGGGACTTGGTGCGCTCGGTGCGCGCCCCGCCCTCACCGACGTGCTCACGCTGGGCCTTCTGGGTGATCGCGCCGAACATCGCCGGGATCATCCGGAACTGGACGCCCTTGGAGCGGATCGTGAAGTACAGACCGAGCACGATGACCACGGGCATCCCTGCCCAGGTCCATAGCCAGCCCTCCGCGTTTCCAAGAAATTCGTTGAGTGATTCGAGGGGGTTCATGGCCCCGACGGTACCGAGTGGACACGGATCCGGCAGGCGAAGCGCCCACCTCGAGATGCGGGTCGGTTCCTTTGACCCTCGCGCGCACGAGGAAGCGTGGTTCTCGGCGGTAGCGTGACGCACCCCACACGGCTTCATGATTCCCACCCCGAAACCCCCTGCCACGAGCCACATCACCGCAGGCCAGCACACATGGCCCGAGGTTGTCCGACAATCCGACTGTCGGGGCCCTCGCGGTCACGTTTGGGTCACGACACTCCGAGGCACCCCCCTCGAACCGACCCCCCGGGTCCACATCCGTCGCTGATCTCGATACCGTTGGGGACCGTTATGGGCCAGCTGACTAAGAGTTCCGAAAACCATCCTTCGACTCGACGTACGACTCGATCCACCACCGAGAGCTCCGGCTCCGACCTCGAGATCACCATCCCTGTCCACCGCCAGGGCGCTGATATGTGGCGCGTGGCCCGCGACAGCGGAACGCTGGACCTCAACACCTCCTACGCCTACCTGCTGATGGCTCGCGATTTTGCGGGAACCTCCCGCCTCGCCCTCCAGGACGGCGAAGTCGTCGGCTTCGTCCTCGGCTACCAGCGCCCCTCCGACCCCGAGTGCCTCTTCGTCTGGCAGATCGCCGTCGACGAGTCCATGCGCGGCCACAAGGTCGCGGCACGGATGCTGGACGCACTGCTGGACGACCTGCCGACCATCGGCACCCTGGAGACCACCATCACCGAGGACAACATGGCGTCGCAGCGTCTGTTCTCCTCCTTCGCCGAGCGCCATGGCGCAGCCCACCGGATCGAGCAGCTCTTCGAAGAGGGCGACTTCCCGGATCCCGGGCACGGTGCGGAACTGCTCCACGTGATCTCAGGCCTCCGCCCCGGCAGCTGACCGGCGACCCACCGCTGCACCCGTCGACACGGGCGCTTCCGTGCGCCCCGACACCCCAGACCACCCGCACTCCACCCTCAGGGAGAGAACATGACCGCGATCGTCCCCACCTCCACCACCGAGCTCGAGTCCGAGGTCCGCAGCTACTCCCGCAGCTGGCCCACCACCTTCACCCACGCGAAGGGTTCCACCCTGACCGCCGAGGACGGCCGCGAGTACACCGACTTCTTCGCCGGCGCCGGCACCCTGAACTACGGCCACAACCACCCCGAGCTGAAGAAGGTCGTCATCGACCACTTCCTCGAGGACCGCGTGGTGCACGGCCTGGACATGTTCACCGACGTGCGCCACAAGTTCCTGGAGACCTTCAACTCGACGATCCTCGAGCCCCGTGGGCTGGACTACAAGGTCGCCTTCCCCGGCCCGGGCGGCACCAACGCCGTCGAGGCGGCCCTCAAACTGGCCCGCAAGGTCACCGGCCGCGAATCGATCGTGAACTTCACGAACGCCTTCCACGGCATGACCCTGGGCGCCCTGTCCGTCACGGGCAACTCCCTCAAGCGCGGCGGCGCCGGCATCCCGCTGGTCCACGCCACCCCGATGCCGTTCGACGACTACTTCGGCCAGGTCGTCCCGGACTTCATGTACCTCGAGCGTCTGCTCACCGACGGCGGCAGCGGACTGAACAAGCCCGCCGCCGTGATCGTCGAGACCGTCCAGGGCGAAGGCGGCATCAACGCGGCCCGCGCCGAGTGGCTGCGCGGACTCTCCGATCTGTGCACCAAGCACGAGATCCTGCTGATCATCGATGACATCCAGATGGGCTGCGGCCGCACCGGCGGGTTCTTCAGCTTCGAAGAGGCCGGCATCAAGCCCGACATGGTCACGCTGTCGAAGTCCATCAGCGGCTACGGCCTGCCGATGGCGCTGACCCTGCTCAAGCCGGAGCTCGACATCTGGGAGCCCGGCGAGCACAACGGCACCTTCCGTGGCTTCGGCCCCGCCTTCGCGACCGCGACCAAGGCCTTCGAGCTGTTCTGGAGCGACGACGAGCTCGAGAAGTCGACCATCGCCAAGGGCGCCTACGTCGAGAGCCGCTTCAACCAGATCGCCGCCCGCCACGCCGACGAGCACGAGCTGATCGTCAAGGGCCGCGGCCTCGCCCGGGGACTCCAGATGCCCACCGGCGAGCTCGCCGGCCAGGTCACCGCGCGCGCCTTCGAGGAGGGCCTGCTGGTGGAGACCTCCGGCCCGTCCGACGAGGTCGTCAAGCTGCTGCCCGCGCTCACCATCCCCGATGACCAGCTCCGAGGCGGACTGGACATCATCGATCAGGCCGTCGCCGAAGCGCTGTCCGCCTGAGCGACCCCACTCCCCGTCGGCCCGCCCCACCCGGAGCGGGCCGACGTCCCTGAGCGCTCGCTCGGGAGCACGACCCTGCACATCCACGGAGAGGACCCCTCACCCATGCTCGTTCGCACCCTCGCGGAGATCGAAGACACCGACGCAGACATCAAGTCGGAGACCTGGCGCAGCAAGCGCATCATCCTGGCCAAGGAGGGCGTCGGCTTCTCAGTGCACGAGACCACGCTGTACGCCGGGACCGAGAGCATGTTCTGGTACGCCAACCACATCGAGGCAGTGTTCATCACCCAGGGCGAGGGTGAGATCGAGGACCTGGCCACCGGTGAGAAGCATCAGCTGGCCCCCGGCACCATCTACCTGCTCAACGACCACGACAAGCACATCGTGCGTCCGCGCACGGAGATCAAGTGCGTGTGCGTGTTCAACCCGCCGGTGACCGGCCGCGAGGTGCACGACGAGAACGGCGTGTACCCGCTGGTGACCGAGGACGCCTAAGCCTCGTGCGCTGACCCCGCCGCACCAGACGGTGCCGGGCGGCGCAGGCCGAAGGGCCCACCGGGAGCAACGCTCCTGGTGGGCCCTTCAGTCATACGCGGGTGCCTCAGCCGACGGCGACTGCCCCGCCGCGCGCCCGATCGATCGCGGCGATCCAGGCCCTGCGACCGGTGACCACGAAGCTGTGCACCGTCCCGTCGCCCACCGTCGCCTCGATCGAGTTCGGGATCACCGGGAGCTTCCCGAGCAGCTTCGTCCATGCGGGCGTCACCTCGGTGATCGCGCCCACCGGGATCTGGAACATCGTCGACTGCAGGTTCAGCGCGTGCGGGGCGTGCACCAGGCGCAAGCTGGTCAGGTAGAGCGTCCCGCCCACCGTCTCCGCGCCGCGCTGCATGTTCGCCGAGCCTGCCTTCAGCGGGCGCTCCCCCGGTTCGAGATCGACGGGGACCTGCGCAGGATCGGTCACGATCGTGCCGAGCGCTTGCGCACGATCAGCAGGATCACGCCGGTCGCGAGGAGCACGAACCCGAGGAAGCCGCCGCCCAGGCCGAGCAGGATCCCGCCGACGGCTCCGAAGATGCCGCCGATGGAGACGGGCGGGCCGACCGCGACCGGGGTGCCCGCACAGTCCACGGTGTACTCGCCGGCCTCGTTCGCGGTGATCGAGTCGAAGGACTCCCAGTTCTTCCCGTCGAGGGAGGTCGAGCTGGTCTGCGCCGTGCCCTCACCGATGGCTTCCTGCGACGGCGCGGTGATGTCGCAGGTGGGCACCTGCGTGCCTTCCTCGACATAGAACTGCAGCACGTCACCCTCCTCAGCGGTGATCGAGCCCGAGCCGCTGTCGAAGACCTCGATGTCGTTGACGCCCCCGACGGTGCTGGTGATGCCGATCGCGGCGAGCACGATGCCGGCGATCACGCTGATCAGCAGAATGATGCCGCCGACGATGAGGAGGATGTGGGGAACCTTGCCGAACTTCTTCGGGCCGGGCGCTGTGCCGGGCGCGTGCTGGGGGCCCTGGGGTGGCATGGGAGCAGAGTGCGGGACGGTCACGGGGGGCCTCCTGGGATAGGGCTGCGACCGTTCCAGAATAGCTCCCGCGGTGCGATTCCCACCCGGCACCGAACCGAGCCGGCCGCCCTAGACTCGTCCCCATGCCCGATCCTCTCGTCCTCACCGCCGATGTCAGGACGGAGTTGGTCGAGAAGCGCTCCCGCTTCCTCACCCGTCTGCACCGGGTCACCGCGGTCGAGGAGGCCGAGGTGCTGATCCGGGCCGCGCGTCGTGATCACCCCGATGCCCGCCACCACTGCACCGCGCTGGTGATCGGCGAGACCGCGCACAGCGCCGAGATGAACCGCTCGAACGACGACGGGGAACCGGCCGGAACTGCCGGGATGCCGATGCTGCAGTCGCTGCTGCACGCCGAGCTGGTGGACACCCTCGCGATCGTGATCCGCTACTTCGGAGGTATCAAGCTCGGGGCCGGCGGTCTGGTGCGCGCGTACACCGCAGGCGTCGAGCAGGCGATCGGCGCCGCGACGCTGCTGCGCCGCACCCAGCTGGTGATCGCGGAGCTCGAGGTGCCGCTCGCGGAGGCCGGCCTCGCCGAGAACGCGGTGCGGATCTGGGCTGCGGCGCAGGCCGCGCAGGTGGAGCCCACGCGGTACTCCTCACGAGGGGCGACCCTGACCGTCCTGGTTCCCCCGGAGGATCTGGAGGCGCTGTCGGCCGATACCGCCCGCTGGTCCTCGGGCCGGGTCACTGTGCGGGACGTCGGCCGCCGTACGGCCGACGTGCCGCGCTGAGCTGTGCAGGTCCGCGCAGGCCTGTGCAGGCACGGGCTCTGACCCGCAGACACAGCACGATGCAGACACGACGACGGCGCCGCCCCGGAGTATCCGGAACGGCGCCGCCATAGATCAGCCGACGAGCGGCCGAGACGCGATGACCTGAGGTCAGGCGCGGGTCTTGCCCTTGTTCTTCGTCACCAGGCCGTAGATGGCCATGACGATGATGGCGCCGATCACGGCGAGCAGAATGGTGCCGATGCTCCACGGGTTGTCCATGATGCCGCCGATGCCGTCGCCGCCGAAGAGGCCGCCGATGAATCCACCGACGATCGCGCCGATGACACCGAGAACAATGGTCAGACCGAGGCCCATGCCCTGCTTACCGGGCATGACGGCCCGTGCGAGGAGGCCGATGATGCCGCCGATGATGATCCAAGAAATGATGAGCCAGAGAAGTCCCATGATCGGAATTCCTATCTATGTGGGGGAAGAGAAAGGGTGTTGCAACGCTATTGTGCGCTCTGACGCCCCCATATCCGTGGATGCACGCGTCACTGCAGGTCACGCGGACGACCGGCTGGTTTGCCACCGTGAGGTAATCGTGACGAGCCGCGCGTGGGGCATGCTTCCGGTGGGAGCGCCGCGCGGGCAGAGGACGGACCCCGAATCGTGGTGGCGTGGACGACATCACGTCGCCATGTGACGCCTGGACACCTTCCCGTCACCTCGGTGTACGACAATCCCCTGGTGACCGTCATGCCGCACGCCCTCCTCCCCGAACTCCTCGCTGGTGACCGGGCTCCCGCCCCGAGCACCCTCGTCGAGATCTTCCGAAGCACCGCCTCCGAGTTCGGGGACGCCCTCGCGGTCGACAACGGTCTCGAACCGCTGACCTACTCCGAGCTGGACGAGGCGGCCACGGAGCTCGCCGCTCGGCTCGCCGAGCTCGGCGTGGGCCCGGGTGACAAGGTCGGCGTGCGCATCAAGTCCGGCACCACCGATCTCTATGTCGCGATCATCGGCATCCTCCTGGCCGGCGGCGCGTACGTCCCCGTCGACGCCGACGATCCCGACGAGCGCGCACGTGTCGTCGTCGAGGAGTCCGCGGCGGTGGCCCTCGTCGGCAACGGCCTGGTCATCACCCCCACGCCGGCGTCCCGCGCGGCCGTCCCCGGTACGCACCGGGAGGTGGAGCCCGGCGACGATGCCTGGGTCATCTTCACCTCCGGCTCCACCGGGAAGCCCAAGGGCGTCGCGGTCAGCCACCGGGGCGCCGCCGCCTTCGTCGAGGCCGAGTCCCGGATGTTCCTGCAGGAGCAGCCGATCGGTCCCGGCGACCGTGTGATGGCCGGCCTCTCCGTCGCCTTCGATGCCAGCTGCGAGGAGATGTGGCTGGCCTGGGCGTACGGTGCGTGCCTGGTTCCGGCGCCCCGCTCCCTGGTCCGCTCCGGGGTCGACGTCGGCCCGTGGCTGACCGCCAACCGCATCACCATCGTCTCCACCGTGCCCACCCTCGTGGCCCTGTGGCCCAACCAGGCCCTGACCGAGGTGCGACTGCTGATCATGGGCGGCGAGGCCTGCCCGCCCGAGCTCGCCCAGCGGCTCCAGGCCACCGGCCGCGAGGTCTGGAACACCTACGGTCCCACCGAGGCCACCGTCGTCGCCTGCGGGGCGCAGCTGGACGGCACGGACCCGGTGCGGATCGGTCTCCCCCTGGACGGCTGGGACCTCGCGGTCGTCGACGCCGAGGGGAACCCTGTCGCCGCCGGCGAATCCGGGGAGCTGATCATCGGCGGCATCGGCCTGGCCCGCTACCTCGACCCCGCCAAGGACGCCGAGAAGTACGCCCCCATGCCGTCCCTGGGCTGGGACCGCGCCTACCGCTCCGGCGACATCGTGCGCAATGACCCGGCGGGGCTCCTGTTCGCAGGTCGCGCCGACGACCAGATCAAGCTCGGGGGGCGTCGCATCGAGCTCGGCGAGATCGACGACCAGATGCTCCGCCTGCCCGGTGTGGTCTCCGCCGCCGCCGCCGTCCGCACCACCAAGTCCGGCAACAAGCTGCTGGTGGGCTACCTGACCGTCGACGAGGGATATGACTCCGGCGCCGCCTCTGCTCTGCTGCGCGAACGGATGCCCGCCGCCCTGGTGCCCCGCCTGGCCGTCCTCGACGAGCTGCCCACCCGCACCTCCGGCAAGATCGATCGGGATGCCCTGCCCTGGCCGCTGCCCACCCGCCGCGAGACATCCACCGCGCTGGCCGGCACGAGTGCCTGGATCGCGGAGATCTGGGCCGAGGTGCTGGGCGCCGACGTCACCTCTGCGGCCGACGACTTCTTCGACCTCGGCGGCGGCTCCCTGAGCGCCGCGCAGGTGGTCAGCCGTCTCCGCGAGAAGCACCCGGACGTCACCGTCGGCGACGTCTACAGCCACCCGCGCATCGCGGGTCTCGCCGCGCACCTCGACCAGCTGGGCGTCGCCACGACCCGCAGCGACCGCACGATCCAGCCGCTGCGCACTCGCACCCAGCTGGTCCAACTGCTCGCCCTGGTTCCCCTGCGCGCGCTGGCCGCGATGCGCTGGCTCAGCTGGTTGATGATCGCCTCGACGATCGGCGCCGCGCTCACCGAGCTGCCGTGGCTCACGCCGTTCCCCCTGTGGCTGCTGCTCCTCATGGGCGCGGTCTTCCTGCTCCCGCCCGGACGGATGACTCTGGCTGCAGGCCTGGCCCGGCTGCTCCTGCGCGGAGTGGAACCCGGCAGCCACCCCCGCGGCGGAAGGGTGCACCTGCGGCTCTGGCTGGCCGAGAAGATCCAGGAGGAGCTCGGGGCCGCGGGCCTCGCCGGAGCCCCGTGGTTCCCCTACTACGCGCGGCTGCTGGGGGCACGGATCGGCCGCGACGTCGACCTGCACTCCCTCCCGCCGGTCACCGGCATGCTCACGATCGGTGCAGAGGCCTCGATCGAGCCGGAGGTGGACCTGGCCGGATACTGGATCGACGGCGACCGCCTCCGCCTCGGCCGCGTGCGGATCGGCAAGCGGGCCCGGATCGGCGCCCGCAGCACCCTGGGCCCCGGCGCCCTGATCGGGCGGCGGGCCGAAGTGGCCCCCGGCTCCTCCGTGCTCGGCGAGGTCCCGGACGACGAGTTCTGGTCCGGCTCCCCCGCCGAGCACCAGGCCGCCGCCCGCGGACCCTGGTCGACCGAGGCTCCGCCGAAGGGACGGCTCTGGCTGCTCGTCTACGGCCTGGTCGCCGTGCTGATCGCGTCGCTGCCTGGCGTCTCCCTGCTGGTCGGTGCCGCGGTGCTCCTGCCGGCCGTGGCGGGCACGGCCACTCTGGCGGCGGCGCTCCTGGCCGCGCTGGTGTGGCTGCCGCTGGCGGCCCTGGCCGCGTTCGGGGCCCTGATGCTGATGGTGCTCGCCCTCACCCGACTCTTCGCTCTCGGCATCCGCCCGGGCCACCGCCCGGTGCGCTCCGCCGGAGGAGTCTGCATCTGGGGCACGCTGCGGCTGCTCGACGAGTCCCGCACCTGGCTGTTCCCGATCTACTCCGGCGCCCTCACCCCGACCTGGCTGCGCCTGCTCGGAGCCCGGATCGGCAAGGGCGTGGAGGCCTCCACGGTGCTCCTGATCCCGAGCCTGGTCCACGTGAACGACCACGCCTTCCTCGCCGATGACACCCTGGTCGGCTCCTACGAGCTCGGCGGCGGCTGGATACGCGTGGAACGGGTCAAGGTGGGCAAGCGCGCCTTCGTGGGCAACTCCGGGATGCTCGCCCCTGGCCGCAAGGTCCCCAAGCAGTCCCTGGTCGCCGTGCTCTCCGCTGCCCCGCGCCGCACCGCTGCGAAGGCCGGCACCTCCTGGCTGGGCAGCCCGCCGCGCAAGCTGCGGCGCACCCAGGACGACCAGGACGAGGGCCGCACCTACGATCCGCCGATGCGACTCCACGTGTACCGCGGCCTGGTCGAGACCTGCCGCATCCTCCCCCTGCTGCTGTCCGCGGCGCTGCAGGTCGCGGTCGGCGCGACCCTGCTCTGGCTGCTCACCCTCACGGATCTCGGGGTCGTGCTCGCCCTGGTCCTCGGCGGGCCGGTGCTGATGGCAGCCAGCCTCGTCGCCGCACTCATCACGGTGGCCGCGAAGTGGACGATCATCGGGCGCCACACAGCCGGCGAGCACGCCCTGTGGACGTCCTTCGTGTGGCGCAGCGAGCTGGCCGACACCTTCACCGAGGTCCTCGCCGCCCCCTGGTTCGCCCAGGTCACCTCCGGCACCGTCGCACTGAACGCCTGGCTGCGACTGCTCGGCGCCAAGATCGGGCCAGGCGTGTGGTGCGAGTCGTACTGGCTTCCCGAGACGGACCTGGTCGAGCTCGGCGCCGGATCGACCGTCAATCGTGGCTGTGTGGTCCAGACCCACCTCTTCCACGACCGCGTGCTCAGCATGGATACCGTCGAGCTCGGTGCGGGCGCGACCTTGGGACCCGGTAGCGTCATCCTTCCGGCCGCGCGCATCGATCGCCACGCGACGGTCGGACCGGTCTCGTTGGTCATGCGAGGTGAGAGTGTTCCCTCGGGAACACGGTGGACAGGAAACCCGATCGGCCCGTGGGAGGACGACGAATGAGCAGCACGACGACACCCTCCGCGAATTCCGCGAAGGCCGGGAGCACCAGCGGCAGCACCGCGCCCCCGGCAGGCGACGGGAGTGCTGGGAGTGATCCCTACGTGCCGGGTCACGGCGACCCGTCCTACGAGGTGCTCCACTACGACCTGAGCCTCCTCTACAAGATCGATTCCAACCGCCTCGACGGCGACGCCACCCTGCGCTGCCGTGCACTCAGGGAGACAGACGTCCTCCGTCTGGACCTGCACACGTTGCGGGCCCAGAAGGTGTTCGTCGGTGGTCGCCCCCAGAAGGTCACGCAGCACAAGGACCGGATCGTGATCCGGTATCCGGTGCGCGCCGGCGACGAGTTCGAGATCCGGGTGAAGTACGCCGGCAAACCCCGCCAGGTGCCCTCGCGAGTGCACGGCGCCGCTGGCTGGGAAGAGCTGACCGACGGGGTCATCGTCGCCGCACAGCCGCACGGCGCCCCGTCCTGGTTCCCGTGCAACGACCGCCCCGACAACAAGGCGAGCTACTCCCTCGCCGTCGCCGCGCCGCCGGACTACTACGTCGCCGTGGCCGGGGAGCTCGTCGGCACTCGACGCAGCGGCGCCCTGGTGACCTGGACCTACGAGCAGACCGCGCCGATGCCCACCTATCTCGCGACCGTTCAGATCGGGCGCTACGAGGTGCTCGAGCAGCTGGGCGCCCCGGTTCCGGTACGCACCATCGCGTCGCCCAAGCTGGACGTCGAGGAGTTCGCGGCATCCTTCGGCCGGCAGCCGGAGATGATCAGCTTCTTCAGCCGTCTCTTCGGCGACTATCCCTTCTCCTCGTACACCGCGGTCATCACCGAGGACGACCTCGAGATCCCGCTGGAGTCCCAGGGCCTGTCCACCTTCGGCCTGAACTTCGTCGACTCGGACTGGGACGCCGTGCGCCTGGTCGCCCACGAGATCTCCCACCAGTGGTTCGGCAACGCGGTGACACTGCGCCGGTGGCAGGACATCTGGCTGCACGAGGGCTTCGCCTGCTACAGCGAGTGGCTGTGGGCCGAGGAATCCGACGTCTCGACCGTCCAGGACCAGGTGGACGAGCACCACGCATTGCTCGCCGGCCTCCCGCAGGACCTGCTGCTGGCAGATCCCGGGGCGAAGCTCATGTTCGATGACCGCCTCTACAAGCGCGGCGCCCTGACCGCGCACGCCCTGCGGGTGCGGGTGGGCGATGAGACGTTCTTCGAGATCCTGCGCACCTGGGTCGCAGAGCACCAGGGCGCAAACGTCACCACCGAGATGTTCGTCGAGCACGCTGCCGGCCTCGCCGGTGAGGATCTCGATGACCTGTTCGGAGCCTGGCTGTTCTCGACCGCGCTGCCCGCGTGCCCACGCGGCTCCTGAGCACCCGAGCTCACTGCAGCGCGTACGCCGCGCAGTACCCCTGGGGCGCCGGCACGTCGACGACCTCGAAGTCGGCGACCCGGATCGAGCTCATCGGGGTATCGAGCCCGTCACCGAGCAGCTTGAGGATCGCCTCCTTGCGGCACCACATCGCCGCGCGCTCCTGCGCGGTGCTCGCGTGGCCGGACTCGCTGGGGTGCAGCACCAGGCCAGGGTCCCAGCCGGCAGCGACCGCCGCGACCGATTCGATGTCGACACCGATCCGCGCCGTGCCGCTCACGGCGGTGAGCAGGTGCGGCCCGCAGCGCGAGAGACTCACCCCGACCTCATCCCGTCGGCCGATCGCGCGCGCCCAGGGCCTGCCGTGCGCGGCGGAGCCGCAGCGCCCGCAGGACCTGCCCACGCGGACCTCGGCCGCCGGAGCCCCGAGCAGCTCCGCGACACGGCGGCGCAGGATCACGTCGGCGTCCTCTCCGACGCGGTGACGCTGGATCGGTGACACCACGCTCCACGTCCTCTCGTCGGCCTCGGCATCGGTGATCCAGGGCTCCATCGGGTCCAGGAGAGACCGGAGGGGCCGGGCGAGATCGCCCGGCCCCTCCGACGTGCTGCGGGAAGTCATGCTCTCGGCATGCCTCCCGGCGGACTCAGAAGTCCCAGTCGTCGTCCTCGGTCTCGACGGCCTTGCCCATGACGTAGCTGGAGCCCGAGCCGGAGAAGAAGTCGTGGTTCTCGTCCGCGTTCGGGGACAGTGCGGCCAGGATCGCCGGGTTCACCTCGACCGAATCCTGCGGGAACAGGCCCTCGAAGCCGAGGTTCATCAGCGCCTTGTTGGCGTTGTACCGCAGGAAGGTCTTGACCTCCTCGGTCCAGCCGACCGGGTCGTAGAGATCCTCGGTGTACTCCTCCTCGTTCTCGTACAGCTCCATGAGCAGCGAGAACGTGTACTCCTTGAGCTCCGCGCGGCGTTCCGGGGAGGCCTTCTCCATGGCCTTCTGGAACTTGTAGCCGATGTAGTACCCGTGGACGGCCTCGTCGCGGATGATCAGGCGGATGATGTCCGCGGTGTTCGTCAGCTCGCCGTGGCTGGAGTAGTGCATCGGCAGGTAGAAGCCGGAATAGAAGAGGAAGGACTCCAGCAGCGTGGAGGCGACCTTGCGCTTCTCGGGATCGTCGCCCGCGTAGTAGCCCATGACGATCTGGGCCTTCTTCTGCAGCGGCTCGTTGAACTCGCTCCAGCGGAACGCCTCGTCGATCTGCTTCGTGTCCGACAGGGTCGAGAAGATCTGCGAGTAGGACTTCGCGTGCACCGACTCCATGAACGCGATGTTGGTGTACACCGCCTCCTCGTGAGGGGTGATCGAGTCGGGGATCAGCGAGACCGCTCCGACCGTGCCCTGCACCGTGTCCAGGAGCGTGAGCCCTGTGAACACGCGCATCGTCAGGGTCTTCTCCTGCTCGGGCAGGCGGTTCCAGGACTGGATGTCGTTGGACAGCGGAACCTTCTCCGGAAGCCAGAAGTTGCCGGTCAGGCGGTCCCACACCTCCTGGTCCTTCGGATCCGGCATCCGGTTCCAGTTGATCGCCTGGACCGTCGTCTTCAGGTGGTCGTTCACCGCAGCCTCACTGTCAAAAGATTGGGGGGTCAGTCGGAGCCAGTCTAGGCAGTGGGGCCCACGACCGGCGGCACCGGAGCGCCCCCGGCGCGGTGGGAAGGGACACCTCCCCCGACGGGACGAGACCCCGGGGCCTCCGCGCGCCGGACGGGCCCGGGACGACGACGCGGCCGGCCCCGCGGACCTGCGCCGAACCATGACAGTCCTCCGACTTTCGTCGTGGGACATCACCCCAGCGCATCGATAGGTTCAGGGCATCGCGCGGCACGAGAGCCGCTGCTGAACCGGTGGGCTCCGCCCACGGAACCCACCTTGGAGAGGTCCCGTCGTGACCAGCTCGGCCGCCCCCCGCTCGACCGTCACCGACCCGCCCGCAGCGCGCCGCTCGCTCGCGCCGGACATCGCCCGCGGGCTCATGCTCGCGCTGATCGCGATCGCCAATGTGTCGTGGTTCCTGTGGGGGCACGAGAGCTCGGTGGGCATGAGCCCACACGTCCCACCCGCCGGAGCGGCCGATTCCGTCGTCCAAATCCTCATGACGATCGCCGTCGATCATCGGGCGATGCCGCTGTTCGCCTTCCTGTTCGGCTACGGCATGGTGCAGTTCTACCGTTCCCGCGTGGATAGGGGCCTGACCGCGCAGATCGTGCGGAGGATGATGCGCCGGCGCCACTGGGCAATGCTGCTGCTGGGCCTGCTGCACGCCGCCCTGCTGTTCTACGGCGACATCCTCGGTGCGTACGCAGTCGGGGGGCTGCTGCTGGTGTGGATCTTCTTCGGCCGACGCACCCGCACCCTGGTCGTATGGATCGCCGTGCTGGTCGGGATCATGGCGCTGTTCGCTCTCTTCTCCATCGTCAGCGCTCTGGCCCTGGTGTTCTTCGCACCGCCGGAGGCCACCGCCGCCATGGAATCGAGCAGTGTCGAGATGGGCTTCGTGCGCAACCTCGCCTACGGCCAGCCGTACCTGGTCACCATCCTGGCCCGGCTCGGGTTCTGGCTGGTGGGGCTGCTGCCGATGGCGCTGGTCGCCGCCCCGGTACCGATCCTGCTGGGGTGGCTGGCCGCCCGGCACCGCGTGCTCGACGAGCCCTGGCGGCACACCCGGCTGCTCACCCGAGTCGCGATCGGCGCGATCGCGTTCGGGTGGCTGGGCGGGATGCCCGACGCCCTGACGTACGCCGGGATCATCCCGCTGCCCGACGAGGTGGCCTGGGCGTTCTCCGGTCTCACCGCGCTGTCCGGCACGGTGTGCGGCATCGGCTACGCGGCGGCCTTCGGCCTGCTAGCCGCACGCCTGGAGGGACGCCCGGCCGCCCCCGCGCCCGCTGCGCCCGCGCTCGACCGTGCGGCCCGCCGGCTGGCCCGACGGGAGTCCGCGGCGGCCGAGGCGGTGACGGCACCGGCCGCGCGCGCCTACGGTGTGCCGGCCGCGCACGAGGCGCCCGAACCGACGAGGACGCTCGGCCCCGTCCCGCGCGCGCTGAGCGCCGTGGGGCAGCGATCGCTGACCTTCTACCTGTTCCAGTCGCTGCTGCTGGCTCCCCTGATGGCGGCATGGGGCCTCGGCCTCGGGGGACACCTGGGCACGGCGACAGCCGTCGCCATCGCCTTCGGCGTCTGGCTGCTCTCCCTGCCGCTCGCCGCACTCATGGACTCCCGGAACCTGCGCGGGCCGGCCGAGCTGCTGCTGCGACGGATGACCTACGGGGCGCACGACCGTTCACGGCCCGACGCCCCCACCTCGGACACGAGGCCCAGCGCCTGACGCGTCGACCCGAGCGCGCACCGGCGCCGGGCGCCGGGACGAGACGACACGGGACGACACGGGACGACACGGGACGAGCGTTGCGATACTACGTCTGCCGTAGTACGTTGGGCGCACTACTTCAGCTCGACTCCTGCTCCGGAAGGGGGACTCTGCGTGATTGGAGCTGACGCGATCCGCGGGCACATCGATCTGATCCTCCTGGCGATCCTCGAGACCCGCCCGTCGTACGCCTACGAACTCTCCAAGACGATCACGGACCGCTCGCGCGGCGAGTACGTCGTCAAGCAGACCACCCTCTACACCGCCGTGAAGCGCCTGCAGTCCCACCGACTACTGGACAGCTACGAGGACGTCTCCTCCTCGGGCAAGCCGCGCACGTACTACAAGATCACCCCCGACGGTCACGACCAGCTCGACGCGAAGCGCGCCGAGTGGCGCAGCACCCGTGCACTCGTCGACCACTTCGCAGAAGGGCAGGACACAGCGTGAACGTCATCGACTCCTACCTCGACACCCTTTTCGCCCCCTACCCCGACTCCGCACGGATGCGCGAGGCCAGGTCGGAGCTGGGCGCCATGATGGAGGACAAGCAGCAGGGCCTCTTGGACGACGGTTTCACCGAGCCCCAGGCCATCGGCAAGGTCATCGCCGAGTTCGGCAGCCTCGAAGAGGTCGCACCGGTGCTGGGCATCAGCACCGAACTGGGCGGCTCCTCCTTCGCCGAGGCGCAGGAGCCCTCGCACGTGAGCCCCGAGCGCGCCGAGGAGTACGTCGCCGCGGTCCGCCGCTCCCAATGGATGCCGGCCGTGGCGGTCCCGATGTTCGTGCTCAGCGCCGTGCCACTGCTGCTGCTGTTCGCCGCCACCGGAAGCGCCTCACCCCAACCGCCCCCCTGGGCCACCGGCACGGGCCTGGTCCTGCTGCTGGTCATGGTCGGCGCCGCGGTGATGCTCCTGGTCGCGCGGGACGCGAAACTCGGCGACTTCTCAGATCTCGAAGAGGGCGATTTCGATCTGAGCCCGCCGGTGCGCCGTTTCGCGAAGGACCTGAAGCGCCAGAACCGCCGCGCGGTCGCGATAGCCGTGGCGATCGCGATCATGCTGTGGATCCTGTCCGCGGTTCCGACGATCCTCGCCGGCCTGGCCGCCGAACCCGAGGGGACCGGCACGCTGTACGGGGTGAGCCTGACCCTGATGATGGTGGCACTCGGACTGTGGGTCCTGCTGCGCCAAGGATGGTCCGATCAGGCCGCCGACAACCTCCTGAAGGAGAGCGAGGACGAGGACTCCCCCGACTGGAGCACCTCCCCGGCGATACGCGCGATCGCGGCTCTGTACTGGCCGGTCATCGTGGCGATCTATCTGGCGTGGAGCTTCATCTGGGGCGCCTGGGAGATCAGCTGGGTGCTGTGGCCCGTGGCCGGAGTGCTCTACGCCGGCCTGTGGAGTCTGAACGTCGCCGTCGGCCGCCATCCGGAGGGAACGGCCACCGGTCGCAGCAGTGCCTGAGTGACGACGACACCTGCTCAGTGCCGCAGTGACGCAGAACAAGAGGGCGGGCACCCGGATCTCCGGATGCCCGCCCTCTCGTCGTGGTCAGGAACTCACAGCATGCAGCTGACGCAGCCCTCGACCTCGGTGCCCTCGATCGCCAACTGACGCAGGCGGATGTAGTAGAGCGTCTTGATGCCCTTGCGCCAGGCGTAGATCTGCGCCTTGTTGATGTCGCGCGTGGTGGCGGTGTCCGGGAAGAACAGCGTCAGCGACAGGCCCTGGTCCACGTGCTGCGTGGCCTCGGCGTAGGTGTCGATGATCTTCTCGAAACCGATCTCGTACGCATCCTCGTAGTACTCGAGGTTGTCGTTGGTCATGTACGGCGCGGGGTAGTAGACCCGGCCGATCTTGCCTTCCTTGCGGATCTCGATCTTGGAGACGATCGGGTGGATCGACGAGGTCGAGTGGTTGATGTAGGAGATCGAACCGGTCGGCGGCACCGCCTGCAGGTACGCGTTGTACATGCCGTGGGCCTTGACCTCCTCGCGCAGCTGCTTCCAGTCCTCCTGGGTGGGCAGGTGCACGCTGGAGTTCTCGAACAGGCCCCGGACCTTCTCGGTGCGGGGCTCCCACACCTGGTCCGTGTACTTGTCGAAGTACTCTCCGGTGCCGTACGTGGAGTTCTCGAAGTCGTAGAACTTCTCGCCGCGCTCCTTGGCGATCTTGTTCGACGCCTGGATGGCGTTGAACGTGACCGCGTAGAAGTACATGTTCGTGAAGTCCAGGCCCTCTTCGGAGCCGTAGAAGATCGACTCGCGAGCAAGGAAGCCGTGGAGGTTCATCTGCCCCAGGCCGATCGCGTGCGACTTGCGGTTGCCCTCGGCGATGGTCGGCACCGACTCGATGTCGGAGTGATCCGAGACGGAGGTCAGGCCGCGGATCGCGGTCTCGATCGTGCGACCGAAGTCGTCCGAGTCCATCGCCTTGGCGATGTTCAGCGAGCCGAGGTTGCAGGAGATGTCGCGCCCCAGCTCCTCGTACGTCAGGTCCACGTTCATGCTCGACGGCGTCGAGACCTGCAGGATCTCGGAGCACAGGTTCGAGTGGGTGACCTTACCCGGGATCGGGTTGGCGCGGTTCACCGTGTCCTCGAACATGATGTACGGGTAGCCGGACTCGAACTGGATCTCCGCCAGGATCTGGAAGAAGTCGCGCGCCTTGATCTTCTTCTTGGAGATCCGCGGGTTGTCGACCATGTCGTGGTAGACCTCGGAGACGTTCACCTCGGCGAACGGCTTGCCGTACTCGCGCTCCACGTCGTACGGGGAGAACAGGTACATCGGCTCGTTATTCTTGGCGAGCTCGAAGGTGATGTCGGGGATGACCACGCCGAGGGAGAGGGTCTTGATGCGGATCTTCTCGTCGGCGTTCTCGCGCTTGGTATCCAGGAAACGCAGGATGTCGGGGTGGTGGGCGTTGAGGTACACCGCACCGGCGCCCTGACGGGCCCCGAGCTGATTCGCGTAGGAGAAGGAGTCCTCCAAGAGCTTCATCACGGGGATGACGCCGCTGGACTGGTTCTCGATGTGCTTGATCGGCGCACCGTACTCGCGCAGGTTGCTCAGCAGCAGCGCCACGCCGCCGCCGCGCTTGGACAGCTGCAGCGCAGAGTTGATGGAGCGACCGATCGACTCCATGTTGTCCTCGATGCGCAGCAGGAAGCAGGAGACGAGCTCACCGCGCTGGGCCTTGCCGGCATTGAGGAAGGTGGGGGTGGCCGGCTGGAAACGGCCGTCGAGGATCTCGTCGACGAGGTTGCGAGCGAGCTGCTCGTCGCCCTCGGCGAGAGCGAGGGCGACCATGACGACGCGGTCCTCGAACCGCTCCAGGTAGCGGTTGCCGTCGAACGTCTTCAGCGTGTACGAGGTGTAGTACTTGAACGCGCCGAGGAAGGTCGGGAAGCGGAACTTCTTCGCGAAGGCCTGCTCCGACAGCGACTCCACGAAGGCGAAGTCGTACTGCTCGATGACCGCGGCCTCGTAGTACTTGTTCTCGATCAGGTAGTCGAGCTTCTCCCGCAGCGAGTGGAAGAACACCGTATTGGGGTTCACGTGCTGCAGGAAATATTCGCGCGCCGCGAGCCGATCCTGCTCGAACTGGATCTTGCCGTCCGCTCCGTAGAGGTTCAGCATCGCGTTCAGCGCGTGGTAGTCGAGCTGCCTGTTGTGCTCGACCGGGGGCATCTCGGTCAGTGTCGCCAAAACTCTTCCAATCCGTCGTGGACCCGCTGCACATCGCGAGGGGTTCCGAACAGTTCGAACTTGTACATGTGGGGGACGCGGCACTTGGTGGAGATGACATCCCCAGCCAAGCAGTACGCCTCTCCGAAGTTGGTGTTGCCAGCACCGATCACGCCCCGGATCAGGGTCCGGTTGCGTTCATCGTTGAGGAATTTGATGACCTGCTTGGGCACGGCACCGCGGCCGTTGCCCCCGCCATAGGTCGGGACCACCAGGACGAACTCCTCGTCGGCGACGAGGTGCTCCTCCTGGGGATAGAGAGGGATGCGGTGGGCCGACATCCCGAGCTTCTCGACGAAGCGGTGCGTGTTGCCCGAGACCGAGGAGAAGTAGACGAGGTTCGTCACGCCGACACCTCCGTGCAGCCGATCAGATGGCAGTGGCGTGACGCTGCGCGCCGGCACCCGCCACGATCGCCTTGATCTTGTCGGGGCGGAAGCCGGACCAGTGGTCCTGCTCGGTGATGACGACAGGAGCCTGCGCGTAGCCCATCGACTTGATGCGGGTGAGGGCGTCGGCATCCTCGGTGATGTCGACGACGTCGTAGGCCACGCCCGCCTTGTTGAGGGCGCGCTTGGTGGCGTCGCACTGCACGCAGAGGGGCTTGGAGTACACGGTGATGTCCAAGGGAAGGGGCCTTTCTCGAGCGCCGCGCCGGCGGCGCGAAGAGGATGGTTCTAGCAGGTGGTTCAGGAGGTCCGAAGACCGTGCCGCAGAGCTCCGAGCCCTTCGCGCCGCCCCCGCATCTGTGCTTCCGATGCGGCGGCAGGTCCCCGGGAAGACCGGATCACTGCAACGACATCAACACTACACCTAGTGGTGCCCGGACGCGACGACCACAAGATGTACTGAGTTACAACCCTGTCATCCACAATCGAGTGTTGATGGACTGTGGATGGATCGGGAGGACTGGGGACATCGTGCGGCGGCCACGCACGAAAGCCGAGGATGCATGCACAGAGCAGTGTGGATGACGGGTCCGACAGCCCTCCTCAGCGGTGGACGACGGACCGTCCTCCCCCGCCCGAAAGGGCCGGGAACGAGCCAGACGTGAGGTGTATCCCTGGCGTGTCCCGCATGCGCTTCGGCGTGTCGGGATCCAGGGGGCCGACGGATCGGGATCGGTCCCCGGGCGTGTCGGGACAGGGCAGACAGCACGATCCCTGGAGCCGAGGGCTCCAGGGATCGTGGACAGCCGAGTGCAGGCACAGGGGACGGCCATCGGGCCCGGCCACTACGGACCGCGGACCGCGGACGTCAGCGGAGTCGATCTCCCGGTGCGCCGTCCTGCCCGTCCGTCTCGTCGTCGAGGCTCCATGCGTCCACCAGGGGGTCGGAAGGTGGCACGAGCCCCTCCGAGCCAGCGCCTGCCGAGTCGGCGTCCCGAGAGGCAGAGACCTCCGGGGTCGCGCCGCCCTCGTCCGCGCCGACGGCCTGCACAGCCTGCTCCTGCTCGAGCGTCACCGCGGCAGGTTCCTCGATGGGAACCGGTGACGGTTCGGAGGCGGGCTCCGAGCTGAGCTGTTCTCGAGGCAGGGAGGATGACTCGAGCCCGGGGCTGCTCGACTCCGCCTCGGCGTCGGTCACCCCTCGCTCATCGGTGGCTTCCACAGAGTCCGCGGCCGCGGTCGCCCCGCGCGCGTCGGCGTCCTGCGCAGGGTCCGCAGGTGCGGTGACCAGGATCGAGGGCTCGCTCGCAGCAGTCTCCTGCCCAGCGATCCCCGACTGCTCGCCGGTCTCGTCCTCATCGGCCTGCTGGCTGGCGGGCACTACCTCGTCGGTCGGATTCTCACCCTCGACCGGCTCATCACCGTCGACCGACTCCGCGCCGTCGGCCCGATCCGATTCATCAACCGGATCCGATTCTTCGGCCGGGTCCGCCTCGAGGCTGCGGCCGTCGGTGACCACGATCGTGGAGAGCACCTCGCGCAGCAGTGAGACCTGGGCGCGGGCCTCCTCGGCCCCCGAGAGGGGCTGGACACCCTTCTCGACGAAGGCATGGAAGGCCTCCCACATCGCCTCGGCGGCGCCCTTGGTCGCGGTGGTCGCCGTCTCCTGGACCACGCCGCTCTTCTTCTCCCGCAAGGACACGGTCGAACGGCGGTCGCCGTGGGACGGCGCGGGGAGCTCTACTCGCATCCGACGGCGCGCGGAGAGCACCTGGATGTGCTCGGAGTACTCGGGCGCGAACGGGAGATAGTGCCAGACCAGCCTCACCTGCGCGCCACCGTCCAGCTCTCCGAGCAGCTCGATCGACCCCGGGATCACTCCCTTGGGCCAGTGGCGCACAGCGGCCAGTCGCGCGATCGGGCCGTACACGGCCTCCAGGACCGCCAGCTGATGGGCGACGCCGGTCAGCAGCCCCTTGACGTAGAGATCCCGGTCGCGCTGGGTGGCGCCATCACCGGAGCCGGCGACCACTGCGGACTGCAATTCGGTGCGCCGCTGCGAGCGCACCTCGGAGGGCAGGTCGTACGAGGACGTGGTCACGTGCGCGCCCCCGAACAGCGGCTGGCTCGCCGGCATCAGCACCTCGTGGTCGACCATCCGCAGATCCTTGGTGGCGATCTGCTCGGCCATCCGGGAGACGGAATCGTCGTACTGCTGCGGGTAGGCCATCATCACCAGGCGGCGGCCGGTCATCCGCTCGAAATCGGCGATCTTCGCGATCTCCTGCTCGGAGAAGCCCAGCGGCGGCTCGACCAGCACCGGGATCCCCCGCCGCATCAGCTGCAGCAGATCCTCGACGTGCAGACCGTCGGTGGACAGCAGAGCCGCGTCGATGCTCACGGTCTTGGCGCGCACCGCGGCGATGAGATCCGCGACGCTCTCGTAGCGCTTGTCCTCCTCGAGCCCCCACACCTCGGAGGACTCCCTGCGACGGCGCGGGGAATGGTCGACCAAGGCGGTGACGGCATACCGGTCCCAGCGCCGGCGCAGCACCGGGAGGTGCACGGCCTGCGCCATGGTTCCGGCGCCGATCACGGCGATGTTCAGGGTCTTCGGCATCGGCAGGCTCCTCGGGCTCGGCGGGGATCGGCGGCAGCACCGCGGGATCGCAGCGGGCGCATCGACCGTCCTCGGCATCGCGCCTCGGATTCGGCGCGTGACGCACGCCTGTTCTACCACATCAGACCGACCAGCCCCGGGCCGCTTCACCGGTGCGACCTGCGCGTCATCGACGCTCAGTCGCAATGATCAGGTCACGTCCGCACCTCGTGGCAGGGATATCGTGGAGCGCAGTTCAGGACGTCACAGGAGGACCATATGGCTCGTCGCTTCTACTTCGGGGTCCGCACCTTCGTGCGGCCCTTCGTCACGCTCATCTGGAACCCCCGGGTCACCGGGCTGGAGAACGTGCCCACCGAGGGTGGTTTCATCATCGCCTCCAACCATCTCTCCAACGTCGACAGCTTCGTGCTCCCGGTGGCGTTCCCGCGCCAGATCCGATTCGTCGCCAAGGAGAGCCTGTGGACCCAGAAGGGCCCGAGGGGTCGCCTCCTGAACTGGTTCTTCACCGCGGTGGACGCGGTCCCGGTCAATCGTGAAGCACTCTCCTCGGGCAAGGGCGCCCTGCAATCCGCCCTGATCATCCTCCGCGAGGGCGCCGGATTCGGGATCTACCCGGAGGGCTCCCGCTCCCGGGACGGCCTGCTGCACCCTGGCAAGCAGGGCGCCGCCTGGCTCGCGCTCGAATCCGGCTGCCCCGTGATCCCTGTCGGCCTCAAGGGCACCGAACAGCTGATGGCGAAGAAGATCCCCGAGCGCGGCGCGGTCAGCGTGCGCATCGGCGCCGCGATCGACTTCAGCGACATCGATCCCGGCGCCTCCAAGGGGCTCAAGCGCCGCCTGATGACCGCCCGCATCATGGACGAGATCCAGCAGCTGTCCGGCCAGAGCCGCTCCGACGTCCCCACCTCCTCGGCACGCGCGGAGATCTGAGACCGACCCCGCCGCCGAGGCCTCCGTCCAGCCCGTAGGATCGGGGCCAGTCGCGCATCTTTCGCGCGCGGCGGACGCCCGGACCGCACCCGAGGAGAACAGATGGCAGTCGTCGTCGGATTCATCCCCACCGACGTGGGATTCAAGGCGCTGGCGGCCGCACGCGAGCAGGCGGAGCTGCGCGGAGGCCCGCTGATCGTCGTCAACGTCGTCCGTGACGGCGTCTCCCAGGACCCTCGCCACGCCGACGACCAGCAGCTCGAGATCGCCCGCGACCAGCTCCGCCAGGCCACCATGCGCGTGGAGATGCGCCAGGAGCACACGGACGACGACATCTCCGACGTCCTGCTCCAGGTGGTCGAGGAGGAGAAGGCGGAACTGCTCGTGCTGGGCATCCGCCGTCAGAACGATCTGGCCCGCCATCTGATGGGACTGACCGTGCAGAAGCTCCTGGTCTCGGCCCCGTGCGAAGTCCTCGTGGTCTGAGAGATCCGCCTGCCTCTCAGGGCGCACCCCTGGGAGCACGCAGAAGTTGACAGAGCATCGCGGCCCGCCTCCTGATCAGGAGGCGGGCCGCGATGTCATGACGATCCGGCGCGGCGCTCAGGGCACGGCGACGAACCTCGGACTCAGGCGTTCAGCGGGTCGCCGCCGGGCTGCTCGTCGCCCTTGGAGGTCCCCACGGCCAGCTCGATCCGCTCGCCGATCACCGCATCGATGTTCTTCCAGTACTGCAGGGCCTTGGACAGGACCGGCTCCTCGACGGTGCTCAGACCGCCCGAGACGGTCTCGACCAGACGATCGCGGGTGGCGTCGTCGTAGACCTCGCGGACCAGGATGCCGGGCTGGACGAAGTCGCCGTCCTCGGCGTGGAGCGAATAGGCGGCGCGCACGAGCTCGCCGTCGCTCTCCCAGCCGGTCTCGGACGGGCCCTGCTCGTCCTGGTAGGCACGACCGTAGGAGTTCGGTGCGTAGACCGGAGCATCCCCGGTGTGCAGGAACTGCATGTGCCCCTCCTTGTCGTAGGAGTTCGTGGGCACGATCGGCTGGTTCACCGGCAGCTGATTGAAGTTGGTGCCGATGCGGTGGCGCTGCGCGTCCGGGTAGGAGAACGAGCGGCCCAGCAGCATCTTGTCCGGGGACAGCCCGATGCCGGGCACGGTGTTCGAGGGGCTGAAGGCCGCCTGCTCGACCTGCGCGAAGTGGTTCACCGGGTTGCGGTTCAGGGTCATCGTGCCGACCTTGATCAGCGGGTAGTCCTTGTGGGACACCGTCTTGGTGAGGTCGAAGATGTTGAAGCGGTAGGTCTTGGCGTCCTCGTAGGGGATCACCTGGACGGAGACCTCCCAGCTCGGGAACTCGCCACCGGCGATCGAGTCGAAGAGATCCCGACGGTGGTAGTCGCCATCGGAGCCGGCCAGCTTCTCCGCCTCTTCGTTGGAGAGGAACTCCATGCCCTGGTTGGTGTGGAAGTGGTACTTGATCCAGAACTTCTCACCGGACTCGTTGACCCACATGTAGGTGTGCGAGCCGTAGCCGTTCATGTGGCGCCAGGTCTTCGGCAGGCCACGGTCACCCATGAGGTAGGTGACCTGGTGGGCGCTCTCCGGGGAGTTGGACCAGAAGTCCCACTGCATGGTGTTGTTGCGCAGGCCGGAATCCGGGGTGCGCTTCTGGGAGTGGATGAAGTCGGGGAACTTCATCGGGTCGCGCACGAAGAAGATCGGGGTGTTGTTCCCGACCAGGTCGTAGTTGCCCTGCTGCGTGTAGAACTTCATGGAGAAGCCGCGCACGTCGCGCCAGGTGTCCGGCGAGCCGAGCTCACCGGCCACGGTGGAGAAGCGCAGCAGCATCGGGGTCTTGCGGCCCGGCTGGAACAGATCAGCCTTGGTGTACTGCGAGACGTCCTCGGTCACCTCGAGCTCACCGAAGGCGCCGGAGCCCTTCGCGTGGGGGCTGCGCTCCGGGACGCGCTCGCGGTCGAAGCGGGCGAGCTTCTCGACCAGGGCGACGTCGTGCAGCATCAGCGGGCCATCGGCGCCGACGCTGAGGGAATTCGCATCGGACTCGCGCGGAGCACCTGACTCGGTGGTGCTCGGGATCGTCGGATCGAAGTCGGTCATGGGCTACTCCTGGGGGTGGTGAGGGATTCTGACAAGCAGTCACGAACCATGGACAGTGGGGTACTGCACTCCTGAGGAGCCGGCAGAGCCGGTGACCTCAGGGGGAATCGGGCGCACTGGGCGCGGTGGGGGCGAGCGCGGCGAGAGCAGGCGGGGCGCCGAGGGGCTCAGCAGAGTCAGCACTGCTCGCTCGACAGTCGGAGCAGACTCCGCGATAGACCACTTCGGCGAGCTCGATCTCGAAGCCGTGATCATCATGCGGGGTCAGGCAGGGGGCCTCGCCGATCGCGCAGGCGATGTCCTCCAGGCGGCCGCACCGGCGGCACACCAGGTGGTGGTGATTGTCGTGACGATGCAGCTCGTACTGCATGCTGCGGCCGCCGACGGAGACCCGGCGCAGCAGCTCGGCGTCGGACAGGGCGTTGAGCACGTCGTACACGGCCTGGCGGGACACGGTCCCCAAGCGCTCGCGCACCGCCTGCGCGATCACCTCTGCGTCGCCATGGGGATGCTCGGCGACCACGTCCATCGTCGCGAGCCGCGGAGCGGTCACACGCAACCCCGCGCCTCGCAGCGCGGACGTGTGGTCGAGGGTCGGCATGACTCCACCCTAGCCATCTATCTGGACTTATTCAAGATAATCGTCCGGTTCAGGCGGCCCGGCCGCAGCGGTCCGCTGCGTGACCTGGGAACGGATAGTCTGCGAGCGTCGAAACGACTACTCGCCGAGAGAGCATGGAATACATGAGCACACCGAAGAACGACGTCGATGCCTGGGCGACCACACTCGAGCACGGCCACTCCGTGCCCTTCACCCTCTCCCGCGGCAAAACCGCCCTGACGATCCTTCTCTGCCTGCTCTTCGTACTGATCGCCCTGGCCTTCGCCCTCCTCGGCGACACCCTGGTGCAGATCGTCGGCTGGATCGCCGCCCTCCTCTTCCTGGGCCTCGCGGTGTTCCATATCCGGCGACTGTTCGTGCGCACCCCAGCCGTGACGGTCTCGCCCGAGGGCATCACCATGACGTCGGCCGGTGCCGGCCTGATCCCGTGGTCCCAGATCCTCGAGGTCGATGCCATGAAGCAGGACTCCGTCGTCCAGATCGTGCTCGCCGTGACCGAGCAGGAGGCCGAGCGCCAGGCTCCGGCCAGCATCGTGACCGGAGAGCGGGAGCTCGAGGACGGGAGCACGCAGAAGGTCCTGCTGCTTCCGGTGGGCATCGCCGCTTCCAAGCCGGCCCTGACCTCGTGGCTGGACCAGGAGCACAGAGCCCGCACGACGACGCCTGCGTGACGCAGCACCGTCGCACTCGACGAACGGTCGACCCTCGGGTCGGACGTTCGTCCGCGCCACCTTGGGCTGTGCCCCTGGACAGCACAAAGCCCTCCGGCCAGGTATTCCACCTGACCGGAGGGCTTCTCCGGAGCCGCCTATCGGAATCGAACCGATGACCTATTCATTACGAGTGAATCGCTCTACCGACTGAGCTAAGGCGGCGTTCCCGCCGGTCACGCGCGGACCGCATCACTGTACGGGACGGGGGGCGACGCGCGCAAAGCGCGGGGACGCGATCCCCGTCACGCGTCGAGCCTCCGGCACGGAGATCGACTTCGTGGTGCTGCCGACGAACCTGTCGATCCATGTGTTCGACATGGTGCTCACCGGCTGATCCTCACCGTTCGACGCGCCGCCCGACGGGGCGCGAAGGGCGACCTCCGCGCCCCGTCAGCAGGTCAGGCCGTCCTGCGGCACAGTGTCTTCGAGCAGGTAGGCGTCGACCTGCTCCTCGATGCAGCCGCCCGAGCGCCCGTAGGCGGTGTGCCCGTTGCCCTCATAGGTGAGGTGCACGCTGCTGTCGAGCTGCTCGGCGAGACTGGTGGACCACTTGTACGGGGTAGCCGGGTCGCCCGTCGTGCCGATCACGACGATCGGGTCGGCGCCCTCGGCGGAGATGGGGGCGGGCTCGCGCAGCGGCGGCACCGGCCACGGGGCGCAGTTGTCGCCGCCCATCGAGGAGCCGAAGGTCGGGAACTCCTCGGCGAGACGCTCGGCCTCCTGCTCCTGCCACTGCTCATCGGCGACGCCGGGATGGTCCAGGCAGTTCACGGCGGTGATCGCAAAGGCGGAGTTCGTGCGGTAGGAGCCGTCGGATGAGCGCTCGGCGGAGGTGTCGGCGATGGCGAGCAGCTGACTGCCGTCCCCGTTCATCCCGGCGGCCAGAGCCTGGCGCCCGGACTCCCACAGCCCGTCCTCGTACATCAGCATCAGCACCGCGGAGCGGGCCAGCGCACCGGTGAGCGGACGCTCCGGGTCGCCGCTGTCCAACGGCGCGGCGTCGACCGCCGCGAAGAACGCCTGCAGCTGCTCCTTGCCGCCCGCGACATCGCCCTTCAGCGGGCAGGTGTCGACGTGGTCCAGGCAGTCCTGGACGAAGGCGTCGGTGGCCTCCTCGAACCCTTCGGCCTGGCCGGCGTTGAGCTCGTTCATGGTGATCGTCGGGTCCATGGCGCCGTCCAGCACGAAGTGGCCGACCCGCTCGGGATACAGGTCGGCAAAGCTCGATCCGAGGTAGGTGCCGTAGGAGTATCCGAAGTAGTCGAGCTTCTCGGTGCCCAGCGCGGAACGCAGCACGTCCATGTCCCGCGCGGAGGAATAGGTGTCGAGGTAGGGCAGCTCGTCCCCGGAGTTCGCCTCGCAGGCCTCGGCGATCCGGCTGCTCCATTCCTCGGCGACCTGCCGGTCCTCGGCGGAGTCCGATCCCGGGGTCTGCGCGCGATAGTCGTCGGTCTCCTCGTCGCTGAGGCATTCGATGCCGGTGGAGCGGCCGACGCCACGAGGATCGAAGCCGACCAGGTCGTAGGCGCTGCGCACCTCCGGCGAGAACAGGAACGGCGCCGACTCCAGGAAGTTCACGCCGGAGCCGCCCGGGCCGCCGGGATTGATCACGAGCGATCCTGTGTCCTCACCGGCGCCGGCGATCCGCGCCACCGCGAGGTCGATGTCCCCCGCCTCCGGGTCATTCCACACCAGCGGGACGGTGACGGTGCCGCATTCGACGCCTTCGGCATCGACGTCCTCGCACTCGCCCCAGGCGATGTTTTGCTCGTAGTACGTGGAGTACGCGGGATCGGTGGCCGGGTCCGTGGGCAGCTCCTGGGCTGCTGAGGTGCCGATCTCCGTGAGCGGGAGTTCCGCCTCCGAGGTCGACGCGCTCTGGTCGGCGCCGCCGCTGTCGCTCCCGTCCGCGCCACCGCCGGACGATCCGCCCGACTCCGTGCAACCGGCCAGGAGCAGGACCGCCACGGCCGCCGCTGCGCTGAATCGGGAGAGCGGGCGGCGCGTCAGAGCGGCGAGTGTCATACGGGAGTTCCTTGTCCTGGGGGCGAGGGCCGGGTCGGAGGGTCATGCGTCGGGCCCGGCCATCCTAGGCGTCGGCGACGGCCGGGCTCCGCACTCCTCACCCCACTTCGCGCCGGTTCCAGCGCCACACGCCGTAAGCGGCCGGAAGAAGGACGAGCACGGCGAGCGGGAGCAGCTCGAAAGCGGTCGCCTGCCCATCGGCGAGCACCATGGCAGCAGTCTGCAGATCCAGGGCGCGCACCACGTCGGTGAACGTCTCGGAACCGGTGATCGCCGCGATGCCGCTCGCCGTACCGATCACGAAGGGGAATCCGATCGCCGCGAGCAGACCCAGCACGGTGGACTGCAGGGCGAGGCCGACGGCCAGCGAGAACAGCAGAGTCGCCGCGAGCATGGCGAGCTGGGAGGCGAGCGCCGAGTCGAAGGAGTCGAAGTTCGCGCCCTCACCGAACAGCTCACCGCCCACCCAGGTGGCCAGCGCGGCCAGCGCGAAGGAGAGCGCCACCAGCACCGCGACCACGACGACGGCAGTGATCACCTTGGAGATCAGGACGCCGGTGCGTCCGGGACGCTGCAGGAACGTGTTCTGGATGGAGCCGTCGGACCACTCCCCCGCGATGATCATGACCGCGACGATCGGGATGATCAGCGACAGCGGGAGCGCCAGGATGAAGGCCGTGATCTCGAAGACCGAAGTCTCATCGGGGGTGATCAGCGGCTGCAGGAGCCCGCCGAGAGCAGCGAAGGCCACGATGGCGATCAGGGAGATGGTCAGCAGGATCGCGGTACCACGGGTGTCGAGATGGGCGCGGAGGTCGAGTGCAGGTCTCATGGGTCGTCTCCTCGGGGAGCTGCGGGGTGAAGTCGGGCAGTGAGCCGGATCGGGTCGGGCCACAGGGTTCGAGCGGAATCAGGCGGAGCCAAGCGGAGTCGACCGGGGTCGACCGGAGCAGCAGGGTTCGTGTTCGGAACCGGGTCAGGATCCGCCGACGCCGACGGGCACGGTCGACTCGTCGTCGCCGGAGCCCGCGTGCACCGGGCTCGGCTGCTCGGACTCCGATTGCCCGGTGAGAGAGAAGAAGACCTCCTCGAGTCCGCCGTGGTCGGTGGCGCCGAGCGCGGTGAGCACGATCTGCTCACGCAGTGCCAGGCGGCCCATGTCCTCGGGGGCGAGGCTCACCTCGAGCTCCTGCTCGGAGCGTTGCTCGTAGGCGATGCCGTGCGCATCCAGGGCAGTGCGCAGCATCTTGAGGTCCAGGGCGCTCACGCGGGTTCCACCCTCGGTGGTGAGCTCATCGAGCGTCCCCTCACGGACCAGGCGCCCGCCGGCGATCACGATCATCCGGTCCACCGTGGCCTGCACCTCGCGCAGCTGGTGGCTGGACAGCAGCACGGTGCCACCGGCGTCGGCGAAGGAGCGCAGCAGACGCCGCATCCAGCGGATCCCTTCGGGGTCGAGGCCATTGGCGGGCTCATCGAGCACCAGCACTGCGGGGTCCCCGATGAGGGCGACTCCGATACCGAGACGCTGACGCATCCCATAGGAGTAGCCGCCGACGCGCTTGGCGCCGGCGTGCGCCAACCCGACCGTCTCGAGCACCTCATCGGCCCGCGCGGCGGGCATGCCACTGGTGCGGGCGGCCAGGCGCAGCGTCTCCAGTCCGGTGCGGCCCCGGTGGAGGGCGCCCGCGTCGAGCATGACGCCGATCGAACGAGCGGGGTGGCTCAGGCTGCGGTACTCGGCGCCACCCACCAGGGCCTGGCCGGCGTCGGCCTTCGCGAGGCCGGTGAGGATGCGCAGGGTGGTGGACTTCCCCGCTCCGTTAGGGCCGAGGAAGCCGGTGACGCTTCCGGGCTGGCAGGTGAAGCTCAGGTCGTCGACGGCGGCTCGGTCTCCGTAGCGCTTGGTCACGCCGCGCACCTCGAGGGCTGCGACACCGGGGGCTGCGGTGGTGGTCTGTGAGGTCATGGGACGAGAGTCCTCTCTCGACCGGGGTCGCCAACAGCGACCGGCGGCCAGGTGCCGCGCGACGAACGTCGGCCGACCGTGCCCTTCGGAGCCCCGCACGTGCGACCTCCGTCGACGACAGGAGCGACCTCCGACTGGATCCCGACGACCGACCCGGTCGCGGAGCCTCGGGCGGGGCCGCCACGGATACAGTGACGCCGTGGAAGAACTGGGGGCGCCGGTGCGCCGGATCTGGCAGGACGTGCTGATCTTCGCCGTCGTCATGGCGGAGGCAGTGCTGCTGGTGATCTTCCGCGCCTCCGCGACAGATCTCTGGCAGGCCGGTCTCACCCTGGCCCTCGGGGTCGCCCTGATGTTCCGACACCGCCATTGGCCGTGGCTGCTTCCCCTGCTCCTGGTGGTCAACGCGGCGACGTGGTCGCTCAGCGCCCTGATCGTCGTCACCTACGCCTATGCGACCCGGAGTCATAGCCGCCTGCGCACCCTCCTGATCTCGCTGCTCGCAGCGGTCAGCGGAGTGGTGCCGTCGCTGATGATGCAGGCCGACGGACTCGGCGGCGCCGTCGGCATCATGGGAGTGGTGGTGACGATGCTGATCGTCGCCGCAGCCGCCGCCACCGGCATGTACACCTCGACCCGTCGGATGCTCCTGGCACAGCTCCACACACGAGCCGAGCAGGCGGAGTCGGGGCAGGCGGCCGCGCAGGAGCAGGCGATCCGCGCCGAGCGCACGCGCATCGCCCGCGAGATGCACGACATCGTCGCCCACAAGATCTCCCTGGTCGCCCTGCAGGCCGGCGCTCTCGAGGTGAACCCGAACCTGGAGCGCGCCCAGGTCCAGCAGTCCGCTGGGCTGATCCGGCAGACGGCCACCACCGCGCTCGCGGAGCTGCGCGAGGTGCTGGGGGTGCTGCGCAGCGACGGCGAAGAGGCCCCACTCGCGCCCCAGCCGACCTGGGACGACGTACGGCGCCTGGTCGCCACCTCGCAGGAGGCCGGCATCGCCGTTGACCTCTTCGACTTCATCGACGATCCCGTGCCCGATCAGCTCGCGCGCACCGCCTTCCGGGTGGTGCAGGAGGGGCTGACGAACATCCACAAGCACGCCTTGCACACCAAGGCCCGGGTCGCCCTGATCGGTGAGCCGGGGACGGACCTGGTGATCGAGGTCAGTAATGTGTTGCCCAAGGGGTACACGACAGATCTGCCCGGAGCCCGGATGGGGCTGTCGGGCATCGAGACCCGCGTGACGCACGCGGGTGGCACGATCTCATCGGGCCCCACCGATGATGGACGCTTCGAAGTGAGGGCGGTGATCCCGTGGCAGATGACAACGTGACGCGCGTGGGACTGGTCGATGACGATTCGTTGGTGCGCGCAGGCCTGGCCATGATCCTGGGGGCTGATCCGGCCATCGAGGTGGTCGGCCAGGGCAGCGACGGTTCCGAGGCGGTGACGCTGGTGCAGAAGCACCGACCCGATGTGCTGCTGATGGATGTGCGCATGCCCGGGCTGGACGGGATCGCGGCCACCAAGGCCGTCTGCGCCCTGCAGAGCCCACCGAAGATCATCATGCTCACCACGTTCGACATGGACGAGTACGTGTTCCAGGCGCTCGAGGCCGGTGCCAGCGGGTTCCTGCTCAAGGACACCCCGCCGCAGGATCTGGCCCGTGCGGTGCACGTGGTCGCAGGCGGCGATGCCATGCTCTCGCCCACCATCACGCGCCGCATGCTCTCGCACTTCTCCGATGCGAATCCGGGCACCCGTCAGGACCGCCATCCCGGGATCGAGCAGCTCACCGAACGCGAGACGGAGGTGCTCGGAGCAGTCGGAGCCGGGCTCTCGAACGCCCAGATCGGGATGCGGCTGTTCATGAGCGAAGCGACCGTGAAGGCCCACGTCTCGAAGATCTTCGCGAAGCTCGACTGCACCAATCGCGTCCAGATCGCGATCATCGCCCATGAGGCCGGGCTCAGCGACCTCGACGCCGACCCATCCTGAACCGGCCCGTCTCGAGCTGCCCCGCCTCGACCGGCCCTGCCTCGAGCTGCCGGTCTCGAAACGTTCCCTCCGGATGGGTCCCGGGGGGGGGACGCTCAGCCCCAGCCGAGCTCGTGCAGTCGCTCGTCGCTGATGCCGAACAGGTGGCCGACCTCGTGCAGCACCGTCACGGCGATCTCGCGGACCAGGTGGTCGCGGGAGGTGGCCACGCGCTGCAACGGCCCGCGGAAGACGAAGATCCGATCCGGTTGCGCGTAGCCGTCGAACACGGAGCGCTGGTCCAGCGGGACCCCCTCGTACAGGCCCAGCAGCTCAGTGCCCGCGGTGCGCTGCTGCTGCGGTTCCTGTTCGACCAGGATCACCACGTTGGCCTGCGCGATGGCTCGGGCGATCTCCTCGGGCAGGGAGTCCAGGGCGTCGTCGACCGCCTCGTCGAAGTCCTCGCGGCTGATCCGGATCATGGGTTCATCGAACCACGCGGACCCACCGCAGGGGGCACCTCCGTGCCTGCTTCGTGCCTGCGCGGGTGCTGCGCGCGGCGCGCAGGTGTCGTCTACGACGCATTCGCGGGAAACCTGGAGACGGCCGGCGCTCGAGATGGGTATGCTTTTCGTCGGGCAGTTACTGCCCGGGCCCCCATCGTCCAGCGGCCTAGGACACCGGCCTTTCACGCCGGCGACACGGGTTCGAATCCCGTTGGGGGTACTCGTGCGGACCGATCGTCACCCGATCCGGACCGCCGAGACCGGAGTGCGAGACGGCTCACAGCGAAAGTGGCTTGGAGCCCCTGGCAGGTCCGGTAGAGTTATCTAGGTCGAACCGCCCCGGCGGAAGACACCAGTAAGGCCCTGTAGCTCAGTTGGTTAGAGCGCCGCCCTGTCACGGCGGAGGTCGCCAGTTCAAGTCTGGTCAGGGTCGCACCTCACGAAGGCCCCGGAACATCGTTCCGGGGCCTTCGTCGTTCCCTCACCCGCCGCCTGGACAGCACCCCAGGCGGCGGGCATACGCTCGGATGATGAGCACCACCACTGTGAACCACCGGATCCGCCTGGCCGCACGGCCCCACGGCGTTCCCACCCCCGCCGATTTCCAGCACGATGCGGTCGAGGTCCCCTCCCCCGGCGCCGGCCAGGTGCTGCTGCGCACCCGCTACATCTCCCTGGATCCGTACGTGCGCGGCCGCATGAGTGACGCGAAGTCCTACGCGGCCCCGATGGAGATCGGGGACGTCATCGTGGGCGCCACCGTCTCCGAGGTCGTCCGCTCCGAGGCCGACGGCTTCACCCCGGGCGATGTGGTCCTGTCCTATGGCGGCTGGCAGGAGTACAGCGTCGAGTCCACCGGGCACCTGCGCCACCTGGACCCCGAGGCCGCACCCGTGACCACCGCGCTCGGCGTGCTCGGCATGCCCGGCTTCACCGCCTACGCCGGGCTGCTGGCGATCGGGAAGCCCCAGCCCGGGGAGACTGTCGCGGTCGCCGCCGCGACCGGGCCCGTGGGCTCCGCCGTCGGCCAGATCGCGCGGATCCACGGCGCGCGCGCGATCGGCATCGCCGGCGGGGAGCGCAAGGTCGCCCAGCTGCGCGAGCTCGGCTTCGACGCGGCACTGGACCATCGCGCCCCGGACCTGCCGGGCCGCCTCGCGGAGGCATCGCCCGAGGGGATCGACGTGTACTTCGAGAATGTCGGCGGTGCCGTGTGGGACGCCGTGCTGCCCCAGCTCAACGAGTTCGCTCGAGTGCCGGTGTGCGGCCTTGCCGCGAACTACAACGCGACCGCGCTGCCGGAGGGACCTGATCGCAGCGGGCAGCTGATGGGCTCGGTGCTCGCCAAGAGCCTCACCCTGCGCGGCTTCATCCAGCGGGAGTTCGCCAGCACGATGTTCCCCGACTTCCTGCGCGACATGACCGGCTGGGTCACGTCCGGCCAGGTCCAGTACACCGAGGACATCACCCAGGGCCTGGACAGCACCCCCGAGGCATTCGTCGGCATGCTGCGCGGCGCGAACTTCGGCAAGGCGATCGTTCAGGTCTCCTGACGGAGGGGCCCGGGTGGCATGCCTCTCACTGCCCGGGCCCGGTTGGGCGCTGCCGGTGGACCCTGCTAGCCTGGTCCTCGGTCGCTTGCGGCCATGGCTCTGTAGCTCAGTTGGTAGAGCGTTCGACTGAAAATCGAAAGGTCACCGGATCGACGCCGGTCGGAGCCACCACAGAAAACCCCCGCCTAGGCGGGGGTTTTCTGTTTCTCGCAGTCGCGCGCACGACGGGGGCGTTCGATCTGTGCAGCTCCGCAGACACGGGCTCAGGTCACGGGAGTCCGTGCTCAGTAGCCGCGGCGGATCGGCATGGTCGCGCAGCGAACTCCGCCACCGCCTCGGGAAACCCCCTCAAAACTGAAATCTCCGATGATCTCGACATCTCGTTTCACGAGCTCTTCGATCAGCCGGGTGTGCTCATTGGGGATGATGACCTTGTTCTGCTCCACGCACACCGTGTTGCAGCCCATGACGTGAGCCTCATCGGCAGTCGCCTCGATGATCTCCCAGTCCGCAATGGGCTCGGGAAGGCCATCCAGAAAGGCATCGCGGTGGCAGACGGCAAGGCCCGGTCGCACCACGGCCAGGACGCAGTCCAGATGCAGCCAGTGATGCTGAAGGCGAACCTCGTGGAAGTCCAGCCCTTCGAAGTGGCGACGAAGCCAATTCACTCCGGCCTTGTTGGAGGCCAGGCCGGAAGCGCCCACCAGCACCGTGTTGTCCAGCACGAAGACGTCGCCACCTTCCAGGAAGGGCCCCGGCTCCTCGGGGACATCGCGGTGAAGTTCAGTCGGGACAGGTTGTGGCACAGCCAAGTGCCGGGCAGCGGGATCGGCCTCGGCCAACTCGGTCAGATCATCACGGAAGCCGAAGACCTCCTTGCGGCGAAAGGGCATCATCACGGCTCCGTCGATCATGGTGTCGTGAAGGGCCAGCACCGGGTCGCGCGCGTAGATCGGTATCCCGCCGGGCTGGACGAACTCATACTCGGCGGCGGTGAGCGTGCGGGGCCGTCGCACCCGCACACCGTGGGACTCGTACACCGCCACCAGGGATTCGATCTCCTGCTCGAAGAGTTCGAGCACCTCTGGCGGGTGCGCCTCTCGCATCGTCATGCCAGCGTTGCGGTCCATGTCATCGGCAAATTCAGCCCCCATGTACTGCAGTACCGAGTAGCTCGACGCCGGCAGCGGCGCGTCATAGTCGTAGGCGCCGACGAAGACGTCCTGCAGCCGGTCGAACTCATTGGGCATCCAGACCCCTGGTTCCGAAGAGAGTTCGACCTCTCCCTGGTCGCCGGGGGAGGCACAGGCGGCGATTCCGCTCGCGGCGGTGGCCACCATGGCGGCGCTGAACAGGCTTCGGCGATTGAACTGTCCGGTCATATCTTTTCCCTCACTGGTCCTTGGCGCCCTATCGCGCTTTGCTGTGAGCGAAGCTGCCATACGATTGCGGAACAAGGATCCTTCGAATTGATGGGCGCGGCCTTCCGCGCATTTTGCTCATCGTGTGACGCTCAGGTTGTTTCGTCATGAAACGGATCGCCCGCAGGCTTCGTTTCCGACCACCAGTCAGCATTTCCGGCCGAACGAGGATTGAGCGCTCATTGGTATGACGGAGGCGGTCCACCGCCGGGGCGTCGCCGGCGATGGCCAGCAGCGGGCCTCGTCGAGAAGGAGTCAGGACTGCGGAGTTGCTCCAGACGAACTCCGCGGCGAAGGTTCCGCCGATCGCGGGCCGGGGATGACGTCCGTTGCCCGGTGCGGATGCTCGACACCCGCGAACAGTGCGACTGTGCCTTCGGCATTCGCCGTGCGCAGCGAGATGATCTCCTGGTAGGCCGCGGAGTCGTACCAGGCGGCCGCAGCAGTCGAGGTGGGGAACTCGATGACGATCAGGTCTTCCGGCCACGTGTTCTCCTTCTCCAGAGCGGACGACCCGTGGATGAGGAATCGGCCAGCGAACGGTGCCAGCGTGGCGTCGATCCGTCGCAGGTACTCGATGATGTCCTCGCCCATCGAGACCCTGCTCAGCAAGCCGACGGCATAGCTCCGCGTCGTCGTGATGTCGTCCATATCTCTGCTCTCTCTCTGGAGCCCGAGCCCCGTGAATATGATGTTCGTGGGGTTCTCCATCAACCCTTCCGGTCACGGACAAGCGCCGCTCTGAACACTTCACAGAGGTTCACGTGCTGCTCCTGTCCGTGATGCACCCAGTCCAGCAGCTCCCGGCCGCGTGCGAGAGTGTCTGACTGTCACCGCTCCCCCGGCACTTCTCCCGCGACATCCGTGACTTCTGTCATGCACATATGGTGGGGACATGAGCATCGCGTCCGCCCCGGGCACCGCGACCGCGCACCGGGAGCTGCGGCTCGCGCGGCACGTCAGCGTGGCCTGGTGGTACACGGCGAGCGGGGTCCTCCTCTGGCAGGCGCCGTTGGTCCTGACCTGGAGCGCAACGCTGCAGCACGCCGGCTCCGCCCTGGATTCGGTGGCCGTCGTGGCCATCGGCGGCGTCCTGTGGATCGCTGCCTCTGCACCCCTGGTCCTGGGCTACCGATCTCGCGACGCCAAAGCACCGCGGATGAGGCGGCGCACCGTCCTGCTGCCGCTGACGATCGGCCTCGTCTACGGCGGGGCGGTCTGGGCCGTCAGCGGCATCTGGGTCATCTCGGCTGCGCCCGTCCTGCAGATCCTCGTGCTGGTGCACTGGCCGCGCGGCGTGCGCCTCCGGATCCTGGTCGCGGCGACGCTCCTCCTGGCCTCACTATGGCTCGTCGACACCCGCCTGACCCTCCCGCAGATGGCGGCGGACGAGGCCACGCTCTGGTGGCCCCTGGGCCTGTTCACGATCGCCACGCCCCCGCTGACGGTGATGTCGCTGTGGTGGTGGGATGTGCTCGTGTCGCTGGACCGCGCACGCGCCGCGGAGGCACGGCTCGGGGCGACGCAGGAACGACTGCGGATGGCCACGGATGTGCACGATCTGCAGGGGCACCATCTGCAGGTGATCGCACTGCAGCTGGAGCTCGCCGAGAGGCTGATGCCGCAGGACCCCTCGGCCTCGCTGGAGCAGGTGCAGGCCGCGCGGGCGAGTGTCGATGCCGCACGGCAGGAGACTCGTGATCTTGCGACGCGGTTCCGATCCGTGCCTCTGGGTGATGAGATCGCCAATGCAGTGGATCTGCTGAGGGCTGCGGGGACGAGGGCCAAGGCTTCCCTCGCTCCGGATACCGAGCACGCGCCAGCGGATGTGCTCGGACCGGTCATCCGCGAGACGACCACGAATGTGCTCCGTCACGGCTCGGGCACATGGGCCAGGCTCTCGCTGACCCACGATGGACAGGCGTGGCGCTACGAGATATCCAATGATCGCGCGGCCGGAGCGGACGACTCGGACGGCTCCGGACTGGAGGGGATCGCCCGCCGTGTGGGCGAGGCGGGCGGTTCCCTCGAGGTGAGTCGAGGGCGAAGCGATTTCACGGTGGTCGTCACCGTGCCGGGCGGAGGCGTGACGTGATCCGGGTGCTGCTCGCAGACGATGAGGCGATGATCCGCTCAGCGCTGGCGGCCCTGCTGCGACTGGAGGCGGATATCGAGGTGGTCGCGGAGTGCGCAGACGGCACCCAGGCACTCGCCGAGGCGACTCGTCTCGTGCCGGATGTCTGTCTGCTGGATCTGGAGATGCCGGGCCTGGACGGGGTCGAGGTGGCCGAGGGGCTGGCGCGCCGGGTGGCCACGCGATGCGTCGTGGTGACCCGACACGCTCGCCCGGGTGTGCTCCGGCGGGCGCTCTCCTCGGGCGTGTCCGGCTTCGTGCCGAAGACTCGAGGAGCGGGCGACATGGCCGAGGTCATTCGCCGAGTCGCCGCCGGAGGTCGCTATGTCGACCCGGAGATCGCCGCGGATGCCCTCAGCGATGAGCGGTGCCCGCTGACCGATCGTGAACTCGATGTGCTGCGCTCCGGGCGACGCGGCGAGACGACCGGGCAGATCGCCCGTGCCCTGTCGCTCGCTCCTGGGACGGTGCGCAATCATGTCTCGACGGTGCTTGGCAAGCTCGGAGTGCGCACACGGCAACAGGCGGTGCTCCTGGCTGAGGAACGCGGCTGGATCTGAGGTGCTCGGAGTGGCCCTCGAGTGGGCCCTGGACGAACCAGACCGACTCGATTCCCCGGTCGCGAAGGGCGGGACGTTCCGGACCACCGCGCTCAGGAAGCCCTCGCGAAGGCTGCGCGGAGGGCGGCGATGCCCGCGTGGACGGTACGCTCCGCGCTCCCGCCATGGCCCTGCGCGTGGAGCCTCGCGTACGTCGGTGCCACTGCACTGTCGACCCCGGCAACGTGCTCGCCTCGCGCGACGTGTGCGGTGGTCGCGCTGCCGATGACGAAGTTGGACAAGGCGTAGGCAAGGGTCAGCGGCTCCGCGACCTCGAGCTCCACGAGGAGCACCGTCAGCCGTTCGGACAGCCTCAGGTAGTGCGGTCCCCGCGGGGGACGCATCGCGACCACCTGGCAGGCCCAGCGGTGACGGACCAGGTGCCGGTAGTAGGCGAGCATCAGGTCGTCGATATCGTCCTCGACGAGCGCTCGAGCCATATCGGGATCGTTCCCGAGTGCGTCGTCGAGTGCGAGGTCGAACAGGTCCTCCGCGGACTCGACGCGTGAGTAGAGGCTCGCCGGTGCCACACCCAGACGACCAGCCACGGCGCGCACCGTCACAGCCCGCAGGCCACCGTCATCGAGGAGGTCGACGGAGGCGCGGGCGACGTCGTGGACGTGGACGGCCCGTGCCCGCCGTGCGGGCTTGACGTGATCCCAGTAGCTCATAGCCACAGACTAACCACACTATGTTAGTTTTGTTTGCATGCTCGACGCCTCGATCCTCCCGCTCGAGAACACTCGAGCTCGGCTCCGACCCCTCCACCCCGACGACGCCATGGCCTTCGCCCAAGGCACCGACGACCCCGCGGTGCGCCAGTTCGGGCACCTGCCCCAGCCCGAGTACACACCGGCGTCGGTGCGAGCAATGATCGAGCAGGATGCCTCCCCGGGCCTGGAACGCGGCGATCTCGCCGTCCTGGCCATGGCCCGCGCCCGGACCGACATGTTCGCGGGCAGCCTGGTGATCTTCGGCGTCAGCGCAGAGAGCGCCGAGGTCGGGTTCTGGCTCCATCCGGCACATCGCGGCTCCGGCATCACGAGCGCGGCCCTCGACCTCGCCGCCGAACTCTCCCGACGCAGCGGTCTGCGAGAGCTGACTGCGAGGACCCTGCCGGAGAATGTCGCGTCCCAGCGCGTCCTCGACGAGGCCGGCTTCACGCTCCAGGGCCGCGACACCGGTACGGCCCCATCGGGCCACCGGGCTGAACTGCTGCACTACGCGCATCTGCTCCGCGACGGTCCGCGGGAGAACGGATCAGCCTGAAGGGTGCGCACACGGCGGGCCACTCGGTTCCGCAGCACCCTCGGCTGCGCCGGCCGAGGCCGCCGAACGGCTGACGCGAAGCCGAGGCACGACGCCTCGGGCCCCTTCGACCTCGCGCCAGCGAGGCTGCCGGCTCCTCACTGCGCTGCAGACGGGATGCGCGAGAAGTCCTCCTCGTCGAACGACGCGAACAATTCGACCAGGCCTCGGGGAGCGTCCGGCGCGAAGATCATCTCCAGGTTGTCGGCGGAGCCCTGCGCCAGCTCCGCAGAGCGGGAGAACATCGCGGCCTCATACCGAGCAAGCGCGGACTCGACGTCGCCCGGGTGGTTCGCGAGCGACAGCGCCAGCTCGGCGCCGTCGTACATGGCGAGGTTGGCACCCTCCCCTCCGAAGGGGGACATCACGTGCGCAGCGTCTCCCAGCAGGGTGACCCCGGGCATGCGATCCCAGGAGTGTCCGACCGGGAGGGCATGGATGCGACGCGGGATCGGCGCGGAGTCCGCGTGGATGATCATGCCGCGCAGCGCCTCTCCCCACCCGTCGAGGAGCTCGAGCACGGCAGTCTTCGCGGCTTCGACATCAGTGAAGTCGATGGTGTCCACCCAGTTCTCCGGAGCACGGTGCCCGGCGTAGACGTGGAGGCTTCCGTCGCTCTCCTTGTGTCCCAGAATGCCGGTGGATCCACCGAGTGCGAACAGCATCCCCTCGCCCATGACTGCGGACTGCTCGGGGTGATCGACATCGGCGTTATCGAGGTCGACCTCGATGAACGAGATCCCCGAGTACTCGGGGGTCGCGTCGGACAGGAGCGGTCGCACCTTCGACCACGCCCCGTCGGCTCCGACCAGCAGATCGGTGCTGAGCCTGCTTCCGTCCGACAGCTCGACCTCGTGACGACCGAACTGTCCGTCCACGGGCCGCACGGCGATGACCTTGCTGCCCCACCGGACCGTGCCGACGTCAAGGGAATCCAGAAGCAGTTCGCGGAGACTGCCGCGGTCGATCTCGGCGCGCTCGAGGGCGCCTGAATCCAGGTCGTCGCGAAGAACTGTGGCGTGCTTGTCGAGAATGCGCATCGCCTCCCCGCCCTGGTGGATGCGGGTGAGGAACTTTTCGTGCAGCCGTGCCGTGCGCAGCGCCTTCTGCCCCGTCTCGTCGTGGATGTCGAGCATGCCGCCCTGGGTGCGGCCATGACGATCGGGTTCGAGCTCGAGAACGGTCACGGCGAACCCGTGCAGCTGCAGCACGCGCGCGGTGGTGAGACCGCCGAGGCCGCCGCCCACGATGAGCACGGGGGCGTGCGGGGAGGCAGTGGTGTCGGGTGAGTCGGTGGGGTCCGGGATATCGGTCGTATCAGTCATCTGAGGCTCCTTCAGGCCGGCCGCCCTCGTGCGGCGGACCCGGGGGTCGGTGGTGGTTACTGGGTGACGGGCTGAGGAGTGGCGACGATCCCGGCGATCTGTGCGCGCAGGGTCCATTCCCACCGCTGCTCCGGTGCTCCCGCGAGCAGAGCATCAGCGTGGGCGGCGAGGTAAGGGGTCTTCGCCGACGTGGAGGCGCGGACGGCGGCGAACAGGGCGTCGAGCTCTTCGTCCGCACTCATACCTGTGTCGGTGTCGCCTGTCTCGTGAGGGGCATGCTCTGCTGCATTGGCGGTCGCCACCAGCAGCAGGAGATCGGCACCCCAGGTCGCCTGGCCCGGAGAGATCCCCGCCCCGTCGATGAAGAGTTCGATCAGCCTGTCGAACACGGCGAAGAGGGTGGGGCCCGAGGGCCGCTGCACGAGCGCGGACCGCGCGAGGCCGTGGTAGCGCACGATCACATCCCGATACGCGGTGACCAGCTGCTCGACCTCCTCCTGCCACGGACGGTCGTGGGGCATCTGGATCTCGCCCAGCACCTCGTCGAGCACCGCGGCGTGCAGTTCTGCAGTATTGCGGATGTAGACGTACAGCGATGCCGGCCCGGTCTCGAGCTCTGCCGCCACCCGCCGCATCGTGGCCTTCTTCAGGCCTTCGCGGCGCATGATGTCGATCGTGACGTCGATGATCCACTGACGTGACAGCGGTGGTTTCGCGGGACGGTCGCGCCGGCTCCGAGGTTCCGAAGATTCCACCATCACTCGCTCACCCCCTCTGTCATAGCCTGCTCCGCTGCCATATCCTGCACCGTCCTCACACTCACCGGAACATGTTCGGGACGAACATGTTCGTTCGATGCGACGATAACGAACATGTTCGTCGTTGTCCAGAGTGGGCGGGGGTCTGCCGGTGAGGTGCGACGACGCAAACGCTCGCGCTACCTCTGAGCACTCACCGCCTGGTGAGGCGCTCCTCCAGGTCCGGCCAGGCCACGTGCAGGTTCTCCGTCGCCATGAGGCCTTTGGTCGCGAGGTAGTCGGCCAGCAGGACACCGTGCGGGGACAGCTCGATGATGGTCAGGCCCGCCACCTCGCCCTCAGTCCCGGCATCGAGCACCCAGGGCTCGGCGAGCTCGGAGATCCCATGCTCGATGAGGCGTTCCTCCCCCGCCTCGAAGTCCTCCGGCGCCCCGAGGGCGTGGCCCAGCAGCGTTCGAGGCTGCACGGTGTCGTACTCCATCGTCAGCGGCTCGAGATAGCCGACCGTCTCCCCGTCCTCGCGGGTCACGGCCAGCCAGTCGCTCAATTCGCTCATGAGGGAAGAGCCTACTCACGTCCCCGTCGGCGTCCAGCATCCTGTCCCGTCCGGCAGTGGTCCCGACCAGTGCTCTCGTTCCTGGCCCGAGTCGGCGCCGCGACCGTAGTGTAGGGACGCAAGCGCCCGGGACGATCCCTGGGCTCCGACTCCCGTGAAGGAAGACAACGATGTCAGCCGAGAACCCGGACCTCGCGATCGCCCAGGCGGCGACCCTGCAACCGATCACCGAGATCGCCCAGACCGCAGGCATTCCCGCTGAGGCCCTCGTGCCTTACGGCTCCTACAAGGCGAAGATCGACGTGCGGAAGATGACGCCTCCCGCCACCACCGCCACGCTGGTGCTGGTCTCGGCCATGTCCCCCACTCCCGCAGGCGAGGGCAAGTCGACAACCACCGTCGGCCTCGCCGACGCGTTCACCCTCAAGGGCCTGCGCACCATGGTGGCGCTGCGCGAACCGGCCCTGGGCCCGATCATGGGCATCAAGGGCGGCGCGACCGGCGGCGGGTACGCCCAGGTCGTCCCGATGGAGGACATCAACCTGCATTTCACCGGCGACTTCCACGCCATCCAGATCGCGAACAACACCCTTGCCGCCCTCGTGGACAACCACATCCACCAGGGAAATCAGCTCGGCATCGACCCGCGCCGCATCCAGTGGAAGCGCGTTCTCGACGTCAACGACCGTGCCCTGCGCTCCATCGTGGTCGGTCTGGGCGGGCCCGCCCAGGGTGTGCCGCGCGAGGACGGCTTCGACATCGTGGTGGCCTCCGAGATCATGGCGATCCTGTGCCTGGCCTCCGATCTCGCCGATCTCGAGGAGCGGATCAGCGCCGTGGTCATCGGCTTCACCTACGACCGCGAACCGGTCTCGGTCGCCGATCTCGGTGTCGCCGGCGCGATCACCATGCTGCTCAAGGACGCCCTGCTGCCGAACCTGGTGCAGACCCTCGGCGGCACCCCGGCGCTCGTGCACGGCGGCCCCTTCGCGAACATCGCCCACGGCTGCAACTCCCTGGCGGCGACGAAGCTCGCCCTCTCGCTCTCGGAGATCACCGTCACCGAGGCAGGCTTCGGCTCCGACCTGGGCGCGGAGAAATTCCTGGACATCAAGTCACGCCTCGGAGGCCTCACCCCGGATGCGGCCGTCGTGGTCGCCACCGTGCGCGCGCTGAAGATGCACGGCGGCGTCGCCAAGACCGACCTCGCCACGGAGAACATCGACGCCGTCCTCGCCGGGACCGTGAACCTCGCCCGGCACGTGGAGAACCTCCGCAAGTTCGGCCTCGAGCCCGTCATCGCGGTGAACCGCTTCCCCACCGACACCGAGGCCGAGCTCCAGGCCGTGCTCGACTGGGCTGCGCAGAACGGCTTCCGCGGGGCGCTCTCGGAGGTGTGGTCCCGGGGCGGCGACGGCGGTCTCGCGGTGGCCGACGAGGTGCTCGGCGCGATCGAGGCGGGCGGCGGGAGCGACTTCCACCACCTCTACGATCCCGCCGCCGGCATCGAGGAGTCGCTGCGCACGCTGGCCCGCGAGATCTACGGCGCCGACGACGTCGTCTTCGAGGACCGCGCGCCGGCCCAGCTGCGGATGCTCCAGCGCAACGGCTGGGACACGCTGCCGGTGTGCGTCGCGAAGACCCAGTACTCCTTCTCCGACGACCCCGTGCTGCTGGGCGCCCCCACCGGGCATCTGCTGCACGTGCGGGACCTCGTGCCCAAGATCGGTGCCGGCTTCGTCGTCGCCCTGACCGGCGCGATCATGACCATGCCGGGCCTGCCGAAGGAACCGGCCGCACTGCGCATGGGCGTGACCGAGGACGGGGAGTCCATCGGGCTCTTCTGACGCCCGGTAACGCGGACGCGATCAGGGCCGGGGGTCGCGCTCGGCGACCTCCTCGGCTTCGCGCTCCGTCTCGTCCTCGAGGTCGACGTCGATGATCTCGACGTCCTCGACCTCGTCGGCGCCGGACTCGGGCTCCTGCCAGTTGTGATCCGTGAGGGCGTCGGCGGTGGTGGTCACGATGTTCTCCGGGAAGCGCTCCTCGCCGTCGAAGGCCATGCCCTCGTGGTCGTCATCCTCCTCGTCGATGAAGCCGTCCTCGTCGTCATCATCGTCCGTGGGCGTCGCCAGGCGCGGGCTGAGCTCGTCGATCGCGTAATCGCCACCGCGCACGAAGCCACGACGGAAAGCCGCACGGCCCACCATGACGCTGGCGACTGGCACGGTAGCCATCTGCGCGAGCAGCACGACCAGCAAAAACGCTGCCAGGGACCACGAACCGGCCGCCAGGCTGACGCCCGAGAACACCAGGATCAGCCCCAGGACCTGCGGCTTGGAGGCCGCGTGGATGCGCATGAGCACGCCGTCGAAGCGGTTCAGACCGATGGCAGCCAGCACGGCCGGCAGCAGGCCGGCACCGATCAGCACCGCAGCGAGGATCTCGACCACACTCATCGCCATCCCTCCGTCCCGTCCTCGGCACCGAATCCGTGCGCCTCGTCATCGTCCTCGAAACCCCGGGACCCCTCCTCGGCCCCGAAGCCTCGCTCCGAGGCGCCCGCGGCGAGGACGTCATGGTCGGTGAGCTGGTCGTCGACGGAGTTGATCGGATCCGGCTCCGCATCCGCACTGTCGTGGTCGATATGGATGGCATCCAGCGGGCCGGTGTGGGTGCCGGCCTCCTCGGCGTCGCGTCGCCGACGCCGACCCTGCAGAGGCTCCTCACGCGCCACGAAGCGGGCGAAGGTGACGGTGGCGATGAAGGCGAGCCCCGTCAGGCCCAACATCGCAGGCCCCGCCCAGCTGGCCCTCGCGGACGCCGTGTACAGGGCCATGCCCAGCACCACGAGCACCACCAGGGAGTCGGTCGAGACCGCGCGGTCCAGGATGGTGGGGCCGACGATCATGCGGTACACGACAAGGATCGCCGTCACGGCGAGGATCACGCCATAGACCACCAGGACGATGTCGAAGGGGCTCATCGCAGACCCGCCTCCTCGAGGACCTCACGACGCCCGATGGCCCACAGCAGTCGCTTCTCCTGCTCGAGGACGATCCGCCGAGCCTTCTCGACCTCCTCCTCGGTCCCGGCACCGATGGTGTGCAGGAACAACATGCCGGTCGCGCGCTGTGCCTCGACCACCACGGATCCGGGGATCAGGGTGCACAGCACACCGGTGACGGTGAGGAAGAAGTCCGAGCGGGAGGCCATCTTCACGGCGATCACCGAGCTCGGCGGCTGCGGACCGGGACGGATCGCGAACCACCCCACCTGCACTGCGGATTCGCACAGGTCGTACAGGAAGCGCAGCGCGAACTTCAGGAACCGTACGGGGCGCAGGGTGAGCTCATGCCCGGTCGGCGGCATCGGGAACAGGATGAACACGATCACGGCGGCCATCAGGCCACCCAGGACGTTCTTGAGGTCTACCCCACCCCACAGCAGGCACCACAGGGCCACGGAGACGACGATCCACAGCGCGGAGCGCCGCAGATCCAGGAGGCGTGTGGCCATCATCGGGTATCCACCTTCCGCCCGGCGTCATCGATGCGATAAGCCAGGTCATCGGCCGCCTCGTCGCCGAGCACTGCGCTGACGTACGGCGTGCGCTCGAGCACCGAGGAGGCCGCCTCGTTCGCGTACGTCATGATCGGGCCGGCCAGCACGGTCAGCATCAGGGAGAACGCGATCATCGCTGCGGTCGCGCCCGTCATCACCTTCGGCATCACGTAGGCCCGGCTGACGATCTCCTCGCTGGGCTCCTGCCAGAAGGCACGGTTCCAGATCTTCGCGATCGCGTAGAGCGTGAGCAGGCTGGTGAGGACGCTGATGCCGACGAGGAACCATCCGGAGGCCCGGTCGTACTCGATGCCGGCCTCGATCAGACCGACCTTCCCGATGAACCCGGAGAACGGCGGGATGCCGGCGAGGTTCATCGCGGGGATGAAGAAGAGGACCGCGATCACCGGCGCGAGCTTCGCCATCCCGCCCAGCTTGATGAGGTTCGTCGTGCCTCCCCGGGTCTCGATCAGACCGGCCCCCAGGAACAGGGTGGACTGCACGGTGATGTGGTGGGCGACGTAGTAGATGGTCGCGCCCATGCCCATCTGGGTGCTCATCCCGATGCCGAACAGCATGTACCCCATGTGGGAGACGAGGGTGAACGACAGCACGCGTTTGAGGTCCGTCTGCGCGACAGCACCGAGGATGCCGACGAACAGGCTCAGGGCCGCCGCGGCGAGCAGCAGGTTCTGGGTCTGCGAGGCAGGGAACAGCAAGGTCTCCAGGCGCAGGATCGCGTAGATGCCGACCTTGGTCAGCAATCCCGCGAACACGGCGGTCACGGGAGCCGGCGCCGTCGGGTAGGAGTCCGGCAGCCATGCGCTCAGCGGGAAGATCGCGGCCTTGATCGCGAACGCCACCAGCAGCATCAGCTCGAGCATCATGCGGGTGCCGGGCTCCAGCCCGTCCAGACGCACCGCCATCTCCGCGAGGTTCACGGTGCCGGTCGCCGCATACACCGCCGCGATGGCTGACAAGAAGATCACGGAGCTGAGCAGCGAGACGATCACGTACGTGGTCGCTGCACGGATGCGGCTGGCCGATCCGCCGAGTGTCAGCAGCACATAGCTCGCCGCGAGCAGCACCTCGAAGCCGACGTACAGATTGAACAGGTCCCCCGCGAGGAAGGCCATCGACACCCCCGCGACCAGGGCGAGGTAGGTCGGGTGGTAGATCGCGACCGGGGTGCGTCCCGTCCGCTCGTCGACCGTCTGCGCGCTGGAATACACCAGCACGGCGAGGGTCACGAAGCTGGAGACCACGAGCATCAGGGCGGTGAGCCGGTCGGCGACCAGGACGATGCCCAGCTGCGGTGTCCAGTTGCCGATCTGCAGGACCAGCACGCTCTCCTGGCTGACGTACCAGCCCATCGTCAGGGCGACCGTGAGGATCGCGACGAGCGTGAGGATCGTCAGCCACAGCTGGATGCGCGGATGGTGGCGCAGCAGCAGGGTCACAGCCGCGCCGCCCAGCGGAAGCATCACCGGCAGCGCGAGGAGGAGTTCCATGCTCATGTCCCTCCTCCTTCCTCGGGGTCTTCGCGGTCGGATTCGGTCGCAGGTCCGGCTCCCGGGGCGCCGGCCGCGTGGTGGTCCGGCCCGGTCGCGGAACCGGAGGCGTCAGCCCCGTGGCCCGCGCGCTCCTTGGGCCGGAACACCCGGCGCGGCGCGCTCGCCTGGCCCTCGTCGGCCTCGGTCGGGTCCTGCGGGACGTCCTCGGCACTGGTGAGGTCGGAGCCGAGCTGGTCCTCACCGGCCGGAGTGAAGCCCTGCGAATGCATGAGCGCGCCCCGGCGCGATTCCTCCGACAGCGCCTGCGACCACGGCAGCTTCTCGGCATCCTCGGAGCGTCGGCGCCGACGGCGCAGCACGCGCCGGTCCTCGACGTCGTCGGGGACCTCGTCGTGCCCGAACAGCTGCCACGCCCGATAGGCCAGGGCCATGCCGAAGGCGGTGATGCCCAGGGAGATCACGATCGCGGTGAGGACCATGGCGAAGGGCAGCGGATCAGTCATCGTCTCCGGCTCCGCGGTGCCCTCGAAGGGCGGGTTGCCGGGCGGTCCGGCAGCGACGATGAACAGCAGGTTCACGCCGTTGCCCAGCAGCACGAAGCCGAGGATCACGCGGGTCAGGGTGCGCTCGAGCACGAGGTAGACGCCGCAGGCGATGAACACCCCGGCGGTCAGGAGCAGGGCGAGACTAACCGACATCGACTTCCGCCTCCTGCTGCTGGTCGATCTGGGACCCGAGGGTCCGCAGGAAGTCGAGGAGGACGCCCACGACCACGAGGTACACGCCCGTGTCGAACAGGAGGGCGCTGGGGAAATGGAGCTCACCAAGGACCGGCACCTGTACCACCGGCGTGGCCGTGGCGAACACGGTCCCCCCGAACAGGACCGGCAGCACACCGGCGATCACGGCGATCGCCATGCCTGAGCCGAGCACCAGACCGGCCTGCACGGGAGCGGCCTCGGAGAGCTCGTACCGCCCGCCGGCCAGGTAGCGCAGCGCCAGGGCGAGGCCCGCCACCAGGCCACCGGCGAATCCGCCGCCGGGCAGGTTGTGGCCCGCCATCAGCAGGTACAGCGAGAAGATCATCATCAGCGGGAAGGCGATGCGCGTGGTGACCTCGAGGATGACCATCCGCCGCTCCGGTGCCAGGGTGAGGCCGGCCGAGAGCCAGGTGCGCCACCGGTTGCCGCCGCCGACGTCATCGGGTCGGGCATCGAAGTCCAGGGCGTTCTGCGGCAGCGCCGGATCCGCGTGTCGACGCCAGATCGAGGTGCGCGAGTCCAGGTCCCTCACACGGGAGATCGACTGCTCGCGACGGGTCACGAAGATCAGGGAGGCGACGCCGGTGGCGACCACCAGCAGCACCGAGATCTCACCCATCGTGTCCCACACGCGAGCATCGACCAGGGCCACATTGACGACGTTGTGCCCGCCGCCGATCGTGTAGGCGGTCTCGATGAGGCCCGGGCCGAGCGGCTCGAGATAGCGAGCATCCGCGGCGTACAGCGCAGAGCCGCACAGCACGACGGCCGTGCTGATCGCGATCGCCCAGCGCCCCCAGGCGCCGATCCTCAGCGGCCGACGGGAGAAGTGCGTCGGCAGCCTGCGCAGCACCAGCACCAGCACCACGGTCATCGCGGTCTCGACCAGCACCTGAGTGGTGGCGACGTCCGGCGCACCCGCGACCAGGAACAGCAAGGCCACCGCATAACCGGTCACCGAGATCAGGAATACCGCGCGCAGGCGGCGCCGGGACCGCGCGGCGCCGAGCGCGGCGAGCGCGGCGACCGGAAGCACGATGAGCTCGATCGGATGGTGGAACAGCACCAGGTTGTCCGGGACCTGGGACTGCGAGATCGCGATCGGGGCCACCAGAGCGATCAGCACCAGCAGCATGGTGCCCAGGGTGTAGGGCAGCGAGCCCCGCTGGAACAGCGGCGTGATGGCCACGGACACGGCATCAATGCTGCGCATCAGCCGACGGAAGGCGCGCTCGGCATCGATCCGGTCGAGCGCCTCCTCGTTCGCCCAGCTCAGCGGGGACACCTTCTTCTGCATCCTCGCGACGGGCCGTGCGATCAGGCACAGCAGCGCGCCGACGCCGAGAGCCACCACGGACGCCAGCAGCGGCACGCCCACGTGCGGGATCACCACGAGATGGATCCCCTCCCCGGTCTCCGGCAGCACGGCGGAGAAGCCGCGCAGGATCGTCTCGAGGGGGCCGCCGAGGAATGCCAGGACCACCGAGAACACGGCCACCAGGGCGGGCGGGGCCCAGAACAGCACGGGAATCTTCGGGGTCTCGACGACCGGGGCCCCCGGTGCGGCGCCGAAGGCGCCGTGGACGAACCGCCAGGAGTAGGCGACAGTGAGGATCGATCCGGCGACCAACGCGATCAGCAGTACCCGATGCCAGGGGGCGCCGTACCAGAGCGCGGAGAACAGGGCCTCCTTGGCGACGAAGCCGAACAGCGGCGGCACCGCGGCCATCGACGCCGCCGACACCGTGCCGATCAGGGCGACCACCGGCGCCACTTTCCAGACCCCGGACAGGACGCGCAGGTCGCGGGTGCCGAACTTCTTGTCGATGATGCCGACGACCATGAACAGCGGTGCCTTGAACACCGCGTGGGCGATCAGCATCGCCAGCCCGGCCAGCAGCGCGTCGTGCGTGGCCAGTCCCGCTATCGCGGAGAGGAAGCCGAGCTGGGAGACCGTGCCATAGGCCAGCAGCAGCTTGAGGTCGGTCTGTCGCAGGGCTCGCCAGCCGCCCAGCAGCATCGTCGCCGCGCCGACCACGGCGATGGCGATGCTGACCCCCTCCATGAAAGTCAGCGCGGGGCCCATGCGCAGGATCAGGTAGACGCCCGCCTTGACCATCGCGGCGGCGTGGAGGTAGGCGGAGACGGGCGTCGGCGCTGCCATCGCACCGGGGAGCCAGAAGTGGGTGGGGACCAGGGCGGACTTCGTCATCGCCCCGGCCAGGATCAGCACCATCGCGATGACGAGGTAGGGGCCGGCGTCGGCCCACATCGAGGAGGCCAGGATCGTCGACATGCGCAGGGAGCCGGCCTCGGCGCCGAGCATCAGCAGGCCCACCAGCATCGCCAGTCCCCCGGCGGTGGTGGAGATCAAGGCGTTCATCGCGGCACGGCGCGACGCCTGCTTGTCCTGGTAGTGCCCGATGAGCAGGTAGGAGAAGACGGTGGTCAGCTCCCAGAAGGTGTAGAGCACCATCACGTCGTCGGAGAGCACCAGGCCGACCATCGCACCGGCGAAGGCGGTCAGCACGCCCGCGAACCGGCCCAGTCCGGGCTCGGTGTCCTTGAAGTAGCGGGCGCAGTAGAGCAGCACGATCGCCCCGATGCCGGTGGCGATCATCGCCATCACCCAGCTCAACGGATCCAGGCGGAAGGCGAGGTCGATACCGAAGGCCGGGATCCACGGGATCGAGACGTCCAGCGGGGCGTCGGCGAGAGCGCGCGGGTCGATCGTCGCCAACCAGATGGTGGACGCCGCGGGCACCGCAGCCAGGGGGAAGAACGCGTTGCGCCCCATCAACCGCACCAGGACCGGCCCGAGGAGCGCAGCCACAAGGTGGGCGAGGAGCATCGAATACACGCAGTCTCCGTCCATCGTGCGCGGGGAAAGGGGCCTCCAGCATTCTACGGGAGCGCGCTCAGTAAATTCTGAGGGTCATCTCGCACCTGCGGTGCAGCGGGGCCCGGCGCGCTCCGTAGAGTGTGCTCATGGCCACCATCCCTGACCAGGGCGACCGGGTCGCACCGGATTCCGCTCCGCGGCACCCCCGACGTCCCGTCGTCTCCTTCGCCCTGTGGGACGGGGGGATGTCCGCCTTCAGCTCCGTCATCCTCACCTTCGTCTTCGCGACCTATGTCGCGAGCGCAGTGGCCTCCGAGGGCGCGGTCGGCGAGGAGGCGATCAAAGCCGCCCAGGACCACGGCTCCCAGGTGCTGACCACCTGGCAGGCCGTCGGCGCCGTCGCGATCGCCCTGCTCGCGCCGCTGCTGGGAAATCTCGCGGACCGCGGCGGTGCCCGCAACGCACTGCTGCGCATCACCACGATCGCCACCGTGGTCGTGGTGGCGCTGATGCCGGTGGTCGCACTGGACTCCGACTACCTCGCCCTCGGCGCGATCCTCATCGCCCTCGCCGTCGTGTTCAGCGAGCTCGCCGGAGTGTTCGTGAACTCCGTGCTGCCCGAGGTCTCCACGCCGCAGAACCGCGGGAAGGTCTCCGGCACCGCCTGGGCGGTCGGCTATTGGGGCTCCATCGTGTGCCTGGGCATGGTGCTGGTGCTGTTCGTGATGCCCGGGACCGGGCTGCTCGGCATCACCGGGGAGGGCGGGTGGAACTACCGTGCGATCCCGGTGTTCGTGGCCCTGTGGATCCTGGTCGGCACGCTGCCGCTCATGCTCTGGGCTCCGAAGCATCCGGCGTCGGCCCCCGGCGAACGGTGGAACCCGTGGCAGGGGTACGCGAGCATCATCAAGCGCGTGATCCGTGCGTTCCGCGAGGAACCCATCATGCTGCAGTACCTGGTCGCCTCGGCGATCTACCGTGACGGCCTGGGCGCGGTCTTCTCCATCGCAGGTGTGCTCGCGGCCAACGCCTACGGCTTCTCCACCGTCGAGATCATCCTCTTCGGCATCGCCGCCAACCTGGTCGCCGGTATCGGAGTCTTCCTCGGCGGTCGCGTCGACGACCGCGTCGGCCCTCGCCCGGTGATCATCGTCGGCTGCCTCGGCATCATCGTGCTGGGCCTGGTGGTGCTGGCCTTCGGCTCGGCGCTCGTGTTCTGGGTGGCGGGCCTGTCGATCTGCCTGTTCGTCGGCCCCGTGCAGTCCGCCTCCAGGAACCTGCTCACGCGGCTGTCGCAGCCCGGCCGCGAGACCGAGAACTTCGGCCTGTACGCGACGACGGGGCGGGCCCTGGGTTTCCTGGGAACCGCCGCTTTCGCCGCGACCGTCGCCCTCTTCCAGGACACCCGAACCGGCATCCTCGGCATCGTGATCGTGATCACCGTAGGACTGGTCGCGTTCGTCCCCATCAGGCTCGGCGCCGCCGGCAAGGCACCGGTGGCCGGCTGATCAGGCCAGGTCGGCCGGATCCACCAGGAAGCCCTCGAGATCCACGATGTAGCCGCCGACGGTCTCGGTCAGCAGTCCGGCGATCAATCCGACGCGGCGATACGCCAGCGACCACCGATCGGCAGTGGCCGCATCCGGCGACTCGAGCGCATCCTCCTCGCCATCCGCCGGCAGGTGGACCAGCTCGTAGGCGACCGCGCTGTCCAACCAGCTGAGCTCGGCCAGGGCCGTCGGCCGCGTGCTGCGGGACACCCGCACCGAGATCTCGTCCCCGTCAGGCAGAGGAATCGTCGCGCTGTACCCGGTGCGAGGGGTGCCCTCGGGGATCTCGTCGAGCTCCGCCTCGGGTTCCAGCGGCGCCAGCAGCTGGGCGAGGGACTCCGGGGCCAGCGCGTGCGGACTGACCACGGTCAGGTCGCGCACATGGAAGGGGTGGGGCTCCAGCCGGTTCCCGTCGTCGGTGACGACCGCGCCGTACAGGCGGCGCCCCAGCGACCACAGGAGGTCCAGCGCCCGCCGCTCCACCCCGAAGGGGAGCCCGGCGGGAAACGCCCGTGCGTACCCGTGCGAGTCCCCCATCCCCTCGGGCGCCGGGTCCTCCCGCACCCGCGGGGTGTCCATGGTCCAGCGGCCCGCGCCGCGCGGCGAATGATCCGGCAGTAGTCGGGTGTCCTCACCGGTCCCGATCGCGCCGTCCTCGCCGAGCACTGCCAGCGGTCGCACGTTGCGCACCATCGCCAGCACGTCCTGCGCGGCGGTGTCCCGGGGCAGCTGGAGGCGGTGACCGGTGCGGGCCCCGCCCTCGCGGCGGGCGTCATTCCGGCTGCCGACGTCGCTCATCGACCCTCCTCCACGGGGATCTCGGTGCGATGGAAGTTCTGGGCCGAGCGCGACGGCGTCGGGCCCCGCTGCCCGAAGTACCGGTTGAGATTGCCCGCACTGCCGTAAGGACGGTCCGAGGCGCTCGAGAGGCGGAAGAAGCACAGCTGCCCGATCTTCATGCCGGGCCAGAGCGCCACCGGCAGAGTCGCCATGTTCGACAGCTCGAGCGTGATGTGCCCCTGGAAACCGGGGTCGATGAACCCGGCGGTGGAGTGGGTGAGCAGGCCCAGCCGTCCCAGCGAGCTCTTGCCCTCCAGCCGCGCGGCGACGTCGTCCGGGAGGGTGATCTGCTCGTAGGTCGAGGCGAGCACGAACTCGCCCGGATGCAGCATGTACGGCTCCTGCGGGGAGACGACGACCTCACGGGTGAGATCCGACTGCTCCGTCGCAGGATCGATCATCGCGTACTTGTGGTTGTCGAACAGCCGGAAGTAGCGATCGATCCGCACGTCCACGGACGCAGGTTGGATCATCTCGTCGTCGAAGGGTTCGAGGCGCACTCGCCCGGCCTCGATCTGGCCTCGGATGTCATGATCGCTCAGCAGCACGGCGCTAACCCTATCCGGCCCGGCCCCGCGGCGGCGGCGCATCCCACGTCGTCGGGCCCGGTTCGCGAAGCTCGGCCACCTCAGGTAGGCTGACCAGCGTTCGCGTGAGCGATGGTGGCCCGTCCGGGGTCGCACGTCGCCAGCAGCGGCACCACGCGGGTGTAGTTCAATGGTAGAACTTCAGCTTCCCAAGCTGATAGCGCGGGTTCGATTCCCGTCACCCGCTCTTCTGGAACCGTCGGCCATCGGCCGGCGGTTCTTGCGTTCCCGGTCCGCAGCGGCGGCGCCGCCGCCCGGCCGCCCCGAGGCCTGTGTCATCTCCCTCCTGTCGAGGTGCAAGAATGCGTCATGCCCAAGATCATCGGAGGCTCCCTCGAGGAGCATCGCGAACGCACGCGCGAGAAGGTGTTCACCGCGCTCGCCGAGCTGCTGGAGACCCAGGAGTTCGAGACGATCACGTTCTCGAAGATCGCCACGGCCGCCGGCGTCGGCCGCACCGCGATGTACAACCACTTCCCGGACCGCGAGACCCTGCTGGTCGAGTACGCGCTCCATGAGACCTCCGACTACATCACCCAGCTGAAGGCGGGAGTGAGCGACTCCGCCTCGCCGCGCGACGCCGCGCTCGCCTACGTGCGCACGCAGCTCGAGCTGACGGTGTCCTTCCACATGCCGCAATCGATGGGCAAGGCGTCCCTGACCGAGGGTGCGGCCTCGCGGATGCGCGAGCACGTCCTGATGATCGAGGACGTGCTGCGACGGATCGTGCACGAGGGCGTCGACAGCGGTGACTTCGCGGCCGATCTCGACGTCGATGCGACGGTGCGGGTCATCAATTCGCTGCTGGTCGGCTCCTCCGCGCGACGGTTCTCGCGGCCGGCGCTCGAGGTGTTCGTCCTGCGGGGCCTCGGCGCCCGTCTCTGACCCCAGCCGGCTGCCCGACTGCCCGCCGCGACGGTGTGAGGTGTGACGGTCCGATTCCATGGAGTCGACCTGCCTCGTCGGAAGCACCGGAGAAGGGCCGGCCCTGACGACCTGCTCGTCGTCAGGGCCGGCCCTTCCGGATGCATCACTCCTAGGAGTCGGAGCCCTTGCCGGTGCCCGGCGACCCGGCACTGCCGCGCTTCTTCCGCGCGGAACGCCGCGGGCGCCCGGTGGTCACCGGGACCTGCTCGACGTGCTCGTCGTCGACCTCCCAGTCCATCGCATCCAGGCTGTCGGTGGAGTCCTCCTCGGCCCGGGCGAAGAGCGGCTTGGAGATCTCCCCCTCGCCGTCCTCGAGGTCGACCTCGAAGGCGGTCGCGGAGATCACCCAGCAGGTCAGGGCGATGACCAGCGCGATCACGGCGATCCCCCAGCGCAGGTACGCGCTGGTGCCGTCGGTGCTCATCGTGACCATCGCGCTGATGCCGAGGGCGGAGATCAGCGACGTCACCAGCAGCAGCGGCAGAGCGACCGAACCGATCGTGGCCCGCAGGGTCCCGGTCAGCACCGCGCCGCCGAGGGCGCCGGAGTGCCCCCAGGAGCCGGGGCCGCCGTAGCGCCCGTGGCTGATGACCGCGGCGGCGTTCTCCAAGGTGGACCCCGCACCGAGCGACCACAGGCCGAGGGCGGTGGCGGCCAGGACCACGCCGATGACGAGGCCGGGCAGGGCCGCCGGGCCCAGGCCGAAGCCGGCGACGATCGGCATCAGGATCACCAGCACCACGGCCGGCAGCACGGCGCGACGGACCATCTCGGGCATGTCCTCCAGGTTCACGCCGCTGCGCTTCTCCAGGAGCGCCGCGCGGGTCTCGACCACGGCGTGCGCACCGAGGCGACGAGCGCCGTCCAGCAGGGACGAGGTCACCAGCAGCACCGTGACCACGCCCAGGCCGATCCCGGCCAGCAGCGGCAGGGACGTGGGCGACAGTCCGTGCAGCAGGCGGTCCTCCCAGACGGTCGCCGCTCGCGGGGCGAGCTGCAGGGCGGTCACGACCGGGCTCAGAGCGGCGAGCGCGGTGAGTGCTCCGGCCAGGAGCAGGACGGCTCGCGGGCCGGTCGCGGCGCCGGCGGCGGCGTCGCGCAGCCCGCGCTCGGAGTCCGGACGGTCGGCGAGGGTCGGGGCCAGCAGCGACCCGGCGAAGGCCGCGGCCACCACCAGGGCGCCGAGACCCGCGTGAGCCAGCAGGGCGAGGGCGAGGGCCGGCACCCCGGCGCTGAGCACGCTGAGCACCCCGGCGATGATCAGCAGCAGGGAGAGGGCCCCGGCCGCGACCAGCGCCGTGGACCCGAGACCGGCCGTGGTGCCCAGGGCGCCGCCGGTGCGGCTGGTGCGGGCTGCCCGCAGCACAGACCCCCCGAAGCGGTGGCCCGTGGTGTCCAGCAGCAGGATCGCGGCCAGAGCCGCGACGACACCCAGGCCCAGCGCAGCGGCGACGACCGCGCTCGGAGAGACCGTGTACAGGGTCAGCACATCCAGGAAGGCACCCGCGTCGCGGGAGTCGTCGGTCGCGGAGACCCACTGACCCATATCGGTCACGGCCTCCTCGATCTGCGGTTCGAGCTGCTCACGCGGGAGCGGCTCGGGGCCGGCCACGGCCTGGTCGGTGAAGTTCTCGAGGCCGACGTGCGCGAAGCGCAGGTCCTTGTACGCCGAGGGCAGCCATAGTGCAGCGGCCGCGACCATTCCGGCGCCGCCGAGGACAGCAGGAAGGACCCCGCCCAGGCGGAGGGCTCCGCGCTCGTGGCCGGGCCGGCCCAGGTGCGGGATCACGGCGACCACACCCGCGGCGAGCATCGCGACGCCCAGGGCCAGGAGGACCACGAGGATCCCTTCGGCGGCCAGCACGGGCACGCCCAGCAGGACGCCGACAGCGGCGGCTGCGGTGGTCAGCGCCACCAGGTCGGCGCTGAAGGCGGCGCCGCGGCGGAACATCCGCGTGGTGCGCAGGTGGGGCGCGCCGAGGTTGCCGGCGTCGTCCGCCGCGGTCTCGTGCTCGTCGGTTCCCACCAGGAGCGCGGAGGCGGTCGCGGCGGTGTCGATCGGAGCTGCCGTCACACGGATCGCCAGCGCCGAGATCGCGGCGCCGGCGGCGAGCGCCATCAGCGCGGAGGAGCCCGAGGCGTGCAGGAACCACACCACGATGACGATCGGGAGGATCGCGGCGGCGAGCGTGCCGGTGACGGTCAGTGCCCCCAGGCGCGAGATCAGGGCAGGGCGGCGCTCGGCATCGACACCGAGGGCGGCCAGCTGCACGGCCAGGCCCCGCCAGGCGGCGAACGGGCCCAGCAGCAGGCCGACCAGCAGCATTCCCGAGCGCAGGATGCGGTCGTCGGTGGATCCGGGCACCAGGTACAGCAGCACCAGCGCGGGAACGCCGACCCACAGGATGATCGATCCGGCCGAGGTCAGGTGCTTCCCGAGGCGGCGGCCGAGGTCGTCGTCCACCTCGGGGCTGTCCTCGTCGCGGCGCAGGCGGCTGGGGACGATGGCGCCGGCGACCAGAGCGGCGATGGCGAGCACGCCGAGCACCAGCAGGGTGACGGCGATGTCATCGCCGAGGGGGAATTGCGTGATGAAGTCCAAGAGACAGCTTCCGACGTCGGGGCTCGGTGAGGTGGGCGGATCTACTCAGGCGAGCAGGGACAGATCAAGGTGGGTCGGGGCGCCGTCGACGAGACGGATCGGCACCCCCCAGTCCTGCTGGTGCATGTGGCAGGCCGGGAACTCGACCGCGGGATCGGCGTCGCAGGACGCGGCGCGGGCGCTGACGTGCAGGACGCCTTCGCCGTATGCCGGGTCGAACTCCAGCGTGCGCTCGAGCTCGGTGTCGACGCCGCCGCCCGCAGTGAGCATGGCCGACGGAGTGGTGGAGACGGTCATCTGGGTCGAGGGGCCCAGGGAGTTGTCGAGCTTGTGTCCCTCAGGAGGGGTGAACAGCACCCGGACCGTGAGAGGGCCGGGGCCGACCTCGGTGACGGGGCGCTCGGAGCGCTGGGCTCCGTGGTCGATGATGCGCTCGGCGGCTTTGGCGACCGGGACCCAGGTGACGCGGTGCGCCCCGGATTCGACGACGATCAGCTGGCCGATGCCGTCGACCGGAGGGCCGACGATCGCCGCGGACGGCTCCTTGAGGTCCGTCGCGACGGTGACCACGGTGACCTGCGCTCTCGAGCCGGGCTCGCCAGCACCGTCGGACCCGGGATCGTCGGTCCCAACCTCTGCGGACTCGTCGCCGGTGTGCTCCTCGATGATCCGGATCGCGCTGTTGTACGTGTCGGCGACGGCGATGCGGCCGTCGGGCAGGGCGGTCACCGCGAGCGGGTGCTGCAGGCGCGCCACGCCGTCCGGTCCCGCGGGACCGTCGACATGACCGAAGTCGAACAGACCCTGGCCCACCAGGGTGCTCACCCGCATGGTCTGGGGGTCCAGGACACGCACGGCGGAGGTCTCGGAGTCGGCGACGACGATACGGCCATCGGGCAGTTCGTCGAGCCCGGAGGGCTGCGCCCACCAGGAGGTGACGGCGGGGCCGTCGACCAGACCCTCCTGGGTGGTGCCGGCGAGCACCATCAGTGCCCCGGTGGTCGGGTCGAAGGTCCACAGCTGGTGGATTCCGGCCATCGCGATCACGGCCCGGTTCAGCACATGAGACCAGGTGACGTCCCAGGGCGTCGACAGCGCGTACGTGCGCGCGTCGCCCTCACCGCGGGGAAGAGGCTCGCCCTGCATCCACTGTGCACCCGAGCCGGCGACGGTGATCACCTCGGTCGCGGTGCGCGAGCGCAGCAGGCGATCCTGGCCGACCTTCACCCCGCGCAGCAGATGGTTGGCGGTGTCGGTCACGAGCAGGTCGTAGCCGACCTCGAGGGCGACCTCGTGAGGCAGGGCCAGGACGCCGTTGGGCTCCGTGAACTGCGCGGTCTCGCTGTCACCGTCCAGGTGGCCGCGGGTGCCGACACCGATGACCTCGTCGACGGTCTGGCCATCGCTCTGGAAGACCACCAGGCGGTGCTGGCCGGCGTCGGAGACCACCAGGCGGCCATCGGGCAGGGTGGCCAGCTTCGAGGGGAAGCGGAGGGTCTGCGGATGCCGTTCGGTGAGCACGGTGGGCGCCGGCCCCCGGCGCAGCGTGGCATCGGCCTCGCCCTCGGCGACGAGCCGGGTGATCAGCGCGTCGAGGTTCGCGGCGTGGCCCTCACCGGACAGGTTCCCGGCGATCCGACCGTGGGTGTCCAGCACCATGAGGGTCGGCCAGGCGCGAGCGCCGTACGCGGTCCAGGTCTCCAGCTCCGGGTCGTCGATGACCGGGTGGGTGACCTCGTAGCGCTCGATGTTCGCGGCCAGCGCCTCGGGATCCTTCTCGAACTCGAACTTCGGGGAGTGGACTCCGATGACGACCAGTTCATCCGCCCACTTCGCCTCGAGCGGGCGCAGCTCCTCGAGGACGTGCAGGCAGTTCACACAGCAGAACGTCCAGAAGTCCAGCAGCACGATCTTGCCGCGCAGCGCCTCCAGGTCGAGGTCGGCGCCACCGGTGTTCAGCCAGCCCCGCCCGCGCAGAGCGGACCCATGGGCTCGAGCGGTCAGGGGCGCAGCGGGGTCGGGAGGTGTGGTCATGGGGTCCAGTGAACACTGGTTCGGCGGGCAGTGGCCAACTCAGGTGACATGCGTGGACATTCGCACCCGGGGCGCCGGTGGGCGCGCCCGTGTACGTGTCCGGGCACGGCGGCCCTCACCAGGTGGCGATCCAGGCGGCCAGATCCGGATCCGCCAAGGAGGTCAGGGCGAGATCCGCGGGGGGCACGGGGTGGCCGGGAGTCGGCACCGCGAGGAGGCGCAGGCCGGCATCGCGGGCGGCGCGCGCCCCGGTCCCGGAATCCTCCAGCGCGAGCACAGCGGCCGGGTCGGCGCCGAGAGCACGGGCGGCCGCTGCGTACATGTCCGGGGCCGGCTTGGGGTGCTCGACGGTGTCGGAGGCCTCGAGCACGGTGAAATGCTCCCGCAGCCCGCCGAGGGTCAGCTTGTGCTCGAGCGCTTCGAGCCACGAGTTCGAGGCGCAGCCCAGCGGGACCTTGGCTCCGGCCAGGCGCACGATCTCCTCGGCTCCGGGCATGAGCTCGATCCCGGGGGCGAACTCCCGATCGAATTCGCGCAGGAGATCGGCCAGCACCTCCTGCTCGTCATGACCCGCGCGCCTCGCGATGATCTGCGCCGCGTCCTCGAGGGTCGAGCCGTGCAGCTCGACCTCGTCGCTCTCTCGCAGCGGGACGCGCCGGGCGGCGACGACCGTGTCCTGGGCGCGCTGCCAGACCGTCTCGGTATCCAGCAGCAGCCCGTCGCAGTCGAAGACGACCGCCTGGGGCGTCCAGTCGCCGAAGGCGTCCGTGAAGCGCGAGGAGGGAGGGGACGAGGGGGACATCGAGGAGGACGGGGACACAGTGCTCATCGGGGGCTCTCCCATCCGGCGATCCAGGCGCTCAGCACCGGGTCCGCGAGGGAGTGGAGGCGGCGTGGGCCACGCGGGTCCTGCCCCGGGATCGAGGGCACCACGATCAGCTGCAGCCCCGCGGCGAGCGCGGCGTCCGCCCCGGTCTCGGAGTCCTCGAAGCCCAGGCAGTCGGCGGGCTCGGCGCCGAGCTCACGGGCCGCGGCGACGTACATGTCCGGGGCGGGCTTGGGCGCCTCGACGTCGTCGAGGGAGATCGCGGCGTCGACGATGTCGGCGATGCCGAGGTCGACGAGCTTGGTCTCCAGCATGTCCCGGGGAGAGTTCGACGCGACGGCGACGGGCCTGACCGCAGCGATCGCACGCAGGGTCTCCACGGCGCCGGGGAGGGGTGCCATGGTGTCCCCGATGGTGCGGCGGTGCTCCTCCATCAGCTCGGTGCCCACCTGCATCGGGTCCTTGCCGACGGCCTCCGCGATGGTGACGACCACCACCTCGGCGGCGCGACCGGTGATCGCACGACGGGTCACGGCATCCAGCGACGCACCGTGCCGGGCGAGGTACTGGTCCTGCAGGGAGACCCAATGGCCTTCGGTGTCCACCAGGAGTCCGTCGCAGTCGAAGATCACGGCGGCCGGGGCCCAGACCGGGGGCCACGCATCGAGCGGGGACGGCGGCAGGGTCGCGAGGTCGGAAGTCATGGTGCCCAGGGTATCGACGATGACTGCACGTCCTCTCCGAGGCCCGGCGCTGCCGTCCTGCTCCCCGCCGCCGGGACGGCGGCGCCGTGCCCTGCAGCACGGATCAGCCGACGGCGACCAGGCCCCGCTCGATGTCGGCGAGGATGTCCTCGATGTGCTCGATGCCGACGCTCAGGCGCACGAAACCGGGCTCGATCCCGGCGGCGCGCTGCTCGTCCTCGCTGAGCTGGGAGTGCGTGGTCGAGGCCGGGTGGATGACCAGGCTGCGCACGTCGCCGATGTTGGCGACATGGGAGTGCAGGGTGAGGGCGTCGACGAAGCGTCGGCCGGCCTCGAGCCCGCCGGGCAGGACGAAACCGAGCACGCTGCCGGCGCCTCCGGGCAGGTACTTGTCAGCCGTCTCCTTGTACGGGGAGGAGGCCAGGGACGCCCAGGTCACCGACGAGATCCTCTCGTCGGCCTCGAGGACTTCGGCGACCTTGCGGGTGTTCTCGAGGTGGCGCTCCATGCGCAGCGGGAGCGTCTCCAGGCCCTGCCCGATGAGGAAGGCGTTGAACGGGGAGACGGCCGGGCCGAGGTCGCGCAGCAGGTTGGTGCGGGCGCGGGTGGCGAAGGCGGCCGGCACGGTGGCGAACACCAGGCCGTTGTAGGACTCGTCGGGCTGGGTGAACTGCGGGTACTTCTCGGCGTGGGCGGTGAAGTCGAAGCTGTCGCCGTCGACGATGACCCCGGCGATCGACGTGCCGTGGCCACCGAGGAATTTGGTCGCGGAGTGGACGACGACGTCGGCGCCGTGCTCGAGGGGACGCAGCAGGAACGGGGTGGCGACGGTGTTGTCCACGATCAGCGGGGCGCCGACCTCGTGGGCGACGTCGGCGATCGCCCGCAGATCCGGGATGTCCTGCTTCGGGTTCGGGATCGACTCGACGAAGAACGCCCGGGTGGTCTCGTCGGCCGCGGCGCGCCAGGACTCCGGGTCGGTGGGGTCGGCGACCCACTGCGGCGTGATGCCCAGGCGGCTCAGGGTGTACTTGAACAGGTTGAAGGAACCGCCGTAGAGGCTGGGCGAGACAGCGATCGAGTCCCCCGCTCCGGCGAGGTTCAGGATCGACAGGGTGATGGCGCTCTGCCCGGAGGCGAGCAGCAGGCCCGCCGCGCCGCCTTCGAGGGCGGCCACCCGGTCCTCGACCGCGCTCTGGGTGGGGTTGGTGATGCGGGTGTAGATCGGCCCGGCCTCGGCGAGCGCGAAGCGATCGGCCGCGGACTGGGCCGAGGGGAAGACGAAGCTGGTGGTCTGCTGGATCGACAGGGCGCGGGCGCCGGAACCGGGATCGGGCTCCTGGCCGGCGTGGATCGCGAGGGTCTCGAACTTCTGGGGCTGCTCGGTCATGGGTGCTCCTTACGAGGACGGTGTTGCCTCCAGCTTCGCCCACCGGTCCCGGGTCGGCGAGGATCATGAACTCGTATGACGCCTCGTGGCGTCCGCCCGGCCGGTGGCGATGCGGTCATCGGTGTCGGCCCGTTCATCCCGCCAGATCGAGCACCTCGCCCTGCCAGCGGTCCCGCAGCCAGCGGTCGTGCGAGGCGATCAGCACCGAGCCGTTCCAGTCCTCCAGCGCCTTCTCGAACCGGGTCGCGGTCACCAGCGCCAGATGGTTGGTGGGCTCATCGAGCACCAGCAGCTCCGGCGGGTCCAGCAGTACGGCGGCGAGCATGACGCGGCGCAGCTGACCACGGGAGAGCAGCTCGAGGGGGCGGGAGAGGTCCCGAGGATGGACGAGACCGAACAGCTCCGGGACGGTGCCGTCCTCGGGTGGAGGGTCGTCGGTCCCCGCGGCTGCTGCCCGCAGATGCTCACCGACGGTGCGGCCCTGGATCGCGACGTCATCCTGGCCGAGGTGTCCGATACGCAGCCCACGGGGACGATCGACGCTGCCGTCGGTGGCTTCGAGCTGCCCGGTCACGGTCTCCAGCAGGGTCGACTTCCCGCAGCCGTTGGGCCCGGTGACCAGGAGTCGCTGCCCGACCGAGAGACTGAACGAGGTGGGGGCCAGGCGCCCGGCGACCTCGACCCTGCTCGCCGTGAGCAGCACCGCGCCCCCTCCCCCGGCGCTGCCGCGCCGCGGGGCCGACGGGAGGTGGGTGAAGTGCAGCTCCGCAGGCGGTTTGCGCACCTGGTCGTCCTCGAGCTGGGCGAGACGGGCCCGTGCCTCTCGCAGCCGCCGGGAGACGACTGCCGCATTGCGGTCCGCGTAGAACTTCTTGGCCATCCCGCCTTCGGTGCGCGGCGCCGCGCCGGGATGCCCGACCACCTCGGAGTCCTTCACCGCCCGTCGCAGCGCCTTCAGCTCCTCCTGCTCGGTGCGGAAGCGGTGCTCCCACCGGTCCCGGGTCTCGAAGCGGGCCAGCAGGTAATCGCTGAATCCTCCGGTGTACACGGTGAGCCCACCGGGATCGGTGCGGACCGGGGACTCGACCGGATCGAGATCAAGCTGACCAGTGGTCGCATCGTCGAGGAAGGCGCGGTCGTGGCTGGCCAGGAGGACCGGGCCCGGATGGGCGGCGATCGCCGCGGCGAGGAACGCCGCCCCGGCGTCGTCGAGATGATTGGTCGGCTCATCGAGCAGCCAGGTGGTGGGGCGGGCGATCAGCAGGTGGGCGAGAGCGAGCCGCTCCCGCTGGCCGCCGCTGATCTCCCCCAGGGGCGTGCCCTGGTCCACGCCCGCAAGGCTCAGCCCCGCCACCACGCTCTCGGCACGCTGATCGGCGTTCCAGACGTCGGCGAGGGTCGCCTCGGCGAGCACCTCGTCGTAGCGGCGCATCGCGTGCGGGGCAGGTTCCCCGTCTCCGGCGGCGAGCGCCTCCCCTGCCTCGACGAGCTCGGTCTCGAGGTGTCGCGAGCGGGCGAGGGCATCGCCGATCACGTCGGCCAAGGTCGCTCCGGCCCCGAAGGGCAGCTCCTGATGGAGGATTCCCACCGGGCCGGGGGCCGAGCTCGTGCCGCCGTCGGGCGAGAGATCGCCCGCGAGAAGGCGCAGCAAGGTGGATTTGCCGCTGCCGTTCTCCCCGAGCAGGCCGGTGGGGCGGCCGGCGGGCACCACCAGGCTCACGTCCGTCAGGACCCTGCGGTCAGGGAAGGAGAAGGAGATCCCGTCGGCCCGCAGGTGCAGGGCGGAATCACCGGACCCGGTCGGGAGAGCCGGGGCGGGGGCCGGTGAGGCCGGGGTGGGAGGACGTACAGACATGGATCAGCTCCAGATCGCGAAGAAGCGGCGAGGGACGGGGGCTGATCAAAGGCGCATGCGGCGACTGTAGGAGTCACAGCGCGGGTTCGTCGAGGGATTTTTCGGGGCGGCGCCCCGGGGCGTCAGGCCTGCGCGGTCAGCGCCGCGACGGCGGAGCGGATTCCGGCCGGATCGCCGACGCGCTGCGGATCGCGGGGGAACTCGGCGAGCGTCGCAACGGCCGCCTCGACATCGGCACCGGCCAGCAGGGCGACCAGGGCGACTCGCATGCTGCCGCCGGCGGCGTCGAGCACCTCGGCGGCGTGCTCCGCGCTCGCGCCGCTGGCCTGCACGAGTATCCGGACGGTGCGGCCGACGAGCTTCGCATTGGTGGGCCGCACATCGATCATGAGGTTCCCGAACGTGGTCCCCAGGCGCACCATCGTGGCCGTGGACAGTGCATTCAGGGTCAGCTTCTGGGCGGTGCCGGCCTTCATCCGGGTCGAGCCGGTGACCACCTCGGGGCCCACGTCCAGCAGGATCGGGATGTCCGCATCTCCCGCGAGCTCCGCCAGGGGGTTCGCCGAGATCAGTGCAGTGGGCAGGCCCGCTGCACGAGCCACCTGCAGGGCGCCGCGCACGAAGGGCGTACGGCCGCTCGCGGCCAGCCCGATCACCACGTCGCCGGCGACGCAGACGTCCTGGACCAGCGCGCCGCCGGCGGCGGCATCATCCTCCGCCCCTTCGACCGCGGTGAGGAAGGCTCCTGGCCCTCCGGCGAGGTGCGCAGAGACCATGGACTCGTCGGCATTGAAGGTGGGGGCCAGCTCGACGGCGTCCAGCACGGCGAGTCGCCCCGAGGTCCCGGCGCCGACGTAGTGCACCGTGTTCCCCCCGGCGATCGCGCTCACGCAGACCTCGACCAGCTCGGCGATCGGGCCTGCCTGCTCCTGCACCGCAGCGGCGACCTTCGCATCCTCGGACAGGATCACGTCGACCATGCCTCTGGCATCGAGAGCATCGAGCTCGGCGCTGGCGGGATTGCGTTCCTCGGTGGGCGAGGCCAGTGTCACGAGCGTGGTCGCCTCGTCGCGGTGGGGATCGGTCACGGTATCTCCTGGGGTCGGTGCCTAGGGGCGGGAACGGCCGTCGGAATCACCGGTGATCACCGACTTCGAGCCACATCCACCCCGACCAGGGTAACGAGGTCGGCGCGAGGGAACCGCCCTCCCGCGCCGCGAGCAGGCCCGGATCGTGGCCCCTGTCGCGGTCCGATCGTGGTCACCGCGATCGTCCGATGGCCCGAGGGATCACCGTCATCTCCCCTCGCCCTACGATGGGGACCCGCTCCAGGGGGAATCGAACGAGGGAGATCTGTCATGGACGCCGACGCCACCGCGCCGTCGTACGTCGTGATCGCCGGCGATATCGGCGGCACCAGCTCGAGGCTCGCCCTCGCCTCCGTCGGCGGCTCCGTCCTCGCCGAGGCCGAGGGTCCCGGCGCGAACCTGCGCTCCTCGGGCGCCGCGGCCCTCGACAACCTGGCCGAGACCGTGCGCGAGGTCCTCGCACGCGGTCGTCGCGAGGTGGGTGACGGTCTCGAGGTCGCCGCGATCGCGCTGGGCATCTCGGGCGCCGGGCCGGCGCGGGCCGCCGAGGTGGGGCGCGCTGTCGGCGAACGCCTCGCGGGCCTGGGCATCGCCCCGGAGCGGATCCTCGTCACCGACGATCTGCACACTGCCTTCCTCGCCGGCGGCGTCGGGGACGACGGGCTGCTCGTGCTGGCCGGGACCGGCGCGGTCGCGGTCCGCTTCCGTGACCGAGAGGCGATCGCCCGCCGGGACGGGATGGGCTGGCTCCTCGGCGACATCGGCTCCGCCGTCTGGCTGGGACGGCGCACCCTGGAGGTGGTGGCGGCCGATCTCGACGGCCGCGGCCGTCGCACTGCGCTGACCGATCAGGTCGGCGACATGCTCGATCTCGATCTGCGCGACGGGCTGCTGCCTCCCTCCCCCACCGGCGATCCCCGCCAGGACCTGATCCGCGCCGTGGACGAGTGCCTGCCGGCCGGGTCCCCGGCCGCGCTGGGACGCTTCGCCCGGTTGCCGGGAACCGTCCCCGAGGACCCCGCAGCCCGGGAGATCCTCGACACCGCCGTGCGCCATGTGCGGGACACGGTGCACGCCCTGGACCCGGAGGCCGGGCTGCCGGTGGTCCTGGCCGGATCCGTGCTCGCCACCGCAGGACCGATCCATGACGAGGTGGTCGTCGGGCTGCGCGCCGAGGGGCGCACCTTCTGCACTGCCGCCACCGGCCTGCCGGGAGCGCTGCTCCTCGCGCGGGAGAAGGCGGGAACCGTCCTGGCCCGACCGGTGGAAGACTAGGATGGCCAGCGTCTGCCCGCCGCTGAGCCGGGTGTCCGGGGGTTGATCCCGGGCACCGCGCGCCGCCCGACTCGGAAGGCTCTATTCGATGCCTGACCTCCACGACCAGATCCCCACGCGCGAGAAGGTGCTGATCATCGGCGCCGGTCCCGCCGGCCTCGCGGCCGCTGCGGCCCTCCAGGCGCTGGAGGTCCCCTTCGACCTGGTCGACCGCGCCAAGCACGTCGGTGGTATCTGGAACCAGGAGCGATCGGACACGCCGATCTGGCCCGCGATGGAGATGATCTCCTCCCGCGAGTTCACGCAGTTCGAGGACATGGTGCAGCCGGTGTCCTTCCCGGAGTTCCTGACCCCGGGCCACATGGCGAAGTACCTGCGTGCGTACGCGGCGCGGCACGAGCTGACCGAGCATTTCCGTCCCGGCGTCGAGGTCCGCTACGCGCGCCCCTTCGAGGACAACGTCTGGCAGGTCGAGCTGTCCACCGGCGAGGTGGCGATCTACCGCGCCGTGGTCTCCGCGCACGGCATCTCCGGGCGCCCGCACCGCCCCGACTGGGCCGCCGACGTCCCGACATCCGTGCAGGTCATCCATTCCTCGGAGTGGACCGGCCCAGACGGCCTCGAGGGCAAGCGGGTCCTCGTCGTCGGGTCGGGACAATCCGCCGCGGACATCTCGGTCGACGCCGCCCGACGTGCGCTCGAGGTGCGCTGGTCGATGCGCAGCGGCCACTGGGTCGTACCGCGCCGCATCGGCGGGGTCCCCGGGGACGTCGCCGCCTCCCGCGAGCCCGCCGTGCTGGGGGGCCTGAACGAGAAGATCGCCGAGGCGGTCGTCTCCCGCAGCGTGGGCAACCCCGTCGATGCCGGACTGCCCCGCCCGGCGGCGTCGCTGCTCGAGGATTCCGTGATCATCTCCGATGACGTCCTGGACCGCGTCCGCGAAGGTCGCATCACTCCCGCCGGTGAGGTCACCGGGGTCGATGCGGACGGCACCATCACGCACGACGGACCTGCCCAGCATGCCGGTCACCTCAGCTTTGCGCCCGACCTGATCATCCTCGCGACCGGCTACGAATCCGGTGCGGGCCACCTGCCCGAGGACGTCGTGCCGCGCACCGCGAGCGGCGACCTCGACCTGTTCCTCGGGGCCTTCCCCCGCGGCCGGGACGACCTCGTGGTCCTGGGGCAGCAGCGGGTGGCCGGCGGTGCGCTGCCGGTGCTCGTCGAGCAGGCCGACATCGCCGCCTACGTGCTGGCCGCGGACCGCGACGGCGCCTCCCCCGCGCTTCAGCGGTTCCAGCGCCTGCGCGCTGGCTCCGAGACCGCCGTGCCCGCTGCGGCCTCCTCCCGCGGGGACGGTCTGCTGGGACGTCTCGGCGGGGCGTTCGGAGCGCACAGGGTCACCGCCCGCAGCGCGGCTCCCAGCGCCGGCGGGTCCGGAGAGAGTCTGGTTCCCACCGCAGACCGCGACACCCTGCTGGCACGGCTGCGCTCCGTCCGCGACCTGTTCGACTGATCCTGCGCGGCCCGGTCGACAGCTGCGTCGGCCGGACCGGCAGCTGCGTCAGCGCCCACGTCGTCACGGACGTCGCGCGGCACCCTTCTCGGCACCCCGACGAGGCTTGATCCCGACGGTGATCGCTGTGATCGCCGCGATCGCTACGAGCACAGTCACCGCGAGCAGGGCCAGGCCGCCGCGCTGCTGATCTGCCAACGCGTCGGGCATCCATTCCCGGCCGGTCGCACCGAACCAGCTCGCAGCCATCAGAAGATCGGTGCTGACCAGGACGATCCCCGCTGCCAACCCCAGCAGCAGCGGCGCTGCGAGCACCACCAGGCGCCGAGCGGTGCCCTCGATGCTGCGCACGACCAGGGTCGTCAGCACCCCGCCGGCCAGCGCCAGCATCTGCAGGGCCAGATGCGCCGCGTGACCGTCCAGGGCCAGCCGCAGGAACGGCCCCGCATACGCGGCCGCCAGCAGCGCCACCGGGAGCGCGGCCACCGGCGGCGCGAGCCACCATCGGGCCCCCAGCATGCGCGTCAGGAGTGGCGGGAGCGTGACCGCGCTGCCGATCAGAACGCCGGCGCCTGCCAGCAGCGCCGCGTGCTGCAGCAGATGCGCGGAGACCAGCACCTTGCCGTACACGTTCAGAGGTCCGCTGGTCAGCAGCACCAGCACGAGCCCCCCGAGCAGCAATCGCAGGCTTGCCCCGCGGTGGCGTTCGGGCCCCCGCGGCCTCCACCACACCAGCAGCACGATGCACAGAAGCATCATGCCGAAGGGGTCGGGGCGCCAGGCGGTCAGCACCGATCCCGGATCCGGAGCAGGCGGCAACGGATACCCGGTCAGGACGCCTGCCGGGCCGGCGGGCGGAGTGCCGGCGTCGGCCGGTGGCGGGGAGGAGCTCATCGCCGCAGCGATCGCCACCGCAAGTCCCATCAGCGCGAGTTCGAGGACCGCCAGTCGCCGGTAGGTGGCGGCCGCCTGGCGGCCGGTGCCGTCCGCCGAGAACCCGGTGGCGAGCTGGCGGCGCTGGAGAACCCCGAGCGCGCCGAGCGCGAGCAGCAGCACGGCCTTGGCGATGCCGAGCTGGACGTACGCGCTGGTGAGGACGTCCGCTGGCGAGTTCATGCGCACCGCGAGCGCCCACACCCCGCTCAGCAACAGGGCGGTCCAGCAGATCAATGCCAGGTGGGAGTAGCCGCGCACCACCGCCACGTCGTCACGGGAGGTGCGCGGGAGCAGTTGCAGGACCGCCAGCCCGCCCAACCAGATCCCCACCGCCAACAGGTGCACGAGCATCGTGGACGTGGCGACCTCATGGCTCGAATCACCGGCCGCATGACCGGTCATCGCGCTGGCGAAGGCCACCAGGGAAGCGGCGGCCGCGACTGCCCGAGCGACCCCGCGGGAGGTGCCGGTGACGGCGAGCGTGGTGGCCGCCGCAGCGATGACCAGCGCGATCAGGAGCCAGACGCCCAGTTCGGTCGCCAGGTACACGCTGAGGTCGGAGCCGAAGCGGGGGGACCCGACCGGCTGACCGGTGGCGACGGCGTACGAGAAGGCGAGCGACGCTCCCCGGGCGAGGGTGGTGGTCGCGGCCGCGACGGCGACCAGGGTCAACGCCCGGCTGCGGTCCTGCTCCCGGCGCAGCAGCCACCCGGCGACGACGGCGCCTCCCAGGGTGAGCGCTGCCGCGAAGTCCGCGATCATCGCGGCGATCGGGGCACCGACGCGGGCCAAGGGCCCCGCATCACGCAGCACGAGGTTGTCGCCGCCGGCCGCGTCGGCCGCCACGGCGGCGATCAGGCAGAGCACGAGGAGCGCGCCGAGAAGACCGGCGACGACCGGGGCGGAGGGCCGTCGCAGAGCGGGGGCGGTCACGAGGCGATCACCAGGCCCACCCACAGCATGGCCATCCCGGTGCCGATCGAGAGCAGGAAATAGGCCACGGAGATGGCGACGCTGCCGCGGCGGATCAGTTCGACGACATCGAGCGCGGCGGTGGAGAGAGTGGAGAGCCCCCCGCAGAAGCCGACCGCGAGCAGCAGGAAGCCGAGCTCCCCGGCACCGGAGACCGCTGCACCGAGTCGCGCCACCACGAGGCCGAGCACGAAGCAGGCGATCGCGTTGGCGAGGAACGTGAGCCAGGGCTTCGCCCGCACATCCCCGTCACTGCTGCGCTGAGCGGCCTGGCGCATTCCGAGCTCGCGCAGTCCCCAGCGCAGCACCGAACCGGCTGCGCCTCCGATTCCGACCAGCAGCATGCCGAGCAGGAAGGTCCCCGCGCTCATGAGATGGTCTCCTCATCCTGGTCGGCCTGGCCGGGCGCGACCTCCGGCTCACGATCAGCACGCTGCTGTGCGACCCGGGTGGCGATCCGACTCCCGCCCAGCATGCCGACCACGACGGCACCGAGGCACACGATCACAGTGAGCAGGGCGTATCCGAAGGCCTCCAAGGGGAAATCCGCACCGATCATCGCGGAGCCCTCGAGCACCACGGTGGACATGGTGGTGAAGCCGCCGCACAGGCCGGTGCCGAGCAGCGGCGGCATCCAGGGCCTGCCGGGCCGCACGTCGAGCACACCCGACAGAGCGCCCAGGCCCAAGCACCCGATCGCGTTGACCCAGAAGGTGGCCCAGGGCAGTTCGACGAGCGTGGGCGTGGTCACCGTCGGGGCGATCACCGTGAGCGCGAAGCGCAGCATCGCGCCGACCGCGCCGCCGGCGGCGACCAGCAGGGCGACCCTCCACGGGGCGAGCGGGACCTGCACGGGCCCCGATCCGAAGGTGTCCGCGGCGGTGACGTCCTCGAACCGCAGCGCGGCCATCTCGACCGTCTGCATCCGCGGGTCGTCGCGGCGCGGGGTCGGCGATGGCGAGGTAGGGCTCGAGGTCACCGGATCAGGGTACCGACGACCGCAGCGGGCCGGTCACAGAGTGCCGCGCCGAGCCATCAACCCCACACTGTCCCGGCCGATCCCCACGCGCTCCGCCTGCATCGCCGATCAGCCCCATACAAGACCCAGCGCGGGGTCCTCCAGCACCGCGGAGAGGTCGCGCAGCAGGACGGAGCCCAGGGCACCGTCGATCAGGCGGTGGTCGAAGCTCAGTGCGAGCTGGGCGATCTTGCGGGTCACGATCTGCCCGTCGACCACCCAGGGCTTGTCCTTGATGGCGCCGACGCCGACGATCACGGATTCGCCCGGATTCAGGATCGGGGTGCCGGAGTCGATCCCGAACACCCCGAAGTTCGTGATGGTGATGGTGCCCTCGCGAGTATCGGACAGCGAGGTGCGGCCGGCGCGGGCGGTCTTGGCGAGATCGTCGATGCCCTCGGCGAGCTCGCGCAGCGTCATCAGGTGCGCGTCCTTGAGGTTCGGGACGATCAGCCCGCGCGGAGTGGCCGCCGCGATCCCCAGGTTCACGAAATGCTTGTAGACGATCTCCTGGTTCTGCTCGTCCCAGGAGGCATTGATCTCGGGATTGCGCCGGATCGCGACCAGCAGCGCCTTGGCGATCACCACCAGGGGGCTGACCTTGACGTCGGCCCACTCGCGTGACGCCTTCAGATCCGAGATGATCTGCACCGTCCGCGTCATGTCGATCTCGTTGAAGACCGTCACATGCGGAGCAGTGAACGCCGAGGCCACCATCGCCTCGGCGGTGCGCTTGCGGACCGAGCGGATCGGCACCCGGGTGGTGCGCTCGTCGCTGGTGACCCCGGCGAAGGGCTGATCACGGGTGGATTTCATGGCGACACCGAGCCCTTCCGGAGCCTGAGGCGACTCCTCGGGGAAGTAGTCCCCGTCCTGGGCGGACGGGGTGTCCCCCGACATGGCGCGCTGCTGCGCGGCGAGCACGTCGGCCCGCGTGACGGTGCCGTCGGGACCGGTGGCGAAGACGTCCGCCAGGGCGACGCCGAGATCCCGCGCGAGCTTGCGCACCGGCGGCTTGGCGAGGATGCGGTCGATCGGCACCTGCGGGCCGTCGTCCTGAGCACCGCGGCGCCGACGCCGACGCTGCGGGGCCGCCTTCGCGCCGTAGCCGACGAGGTTCTTGGGCTCGTCCTCGGCGGGCTCTGCCGATGCGGCAGCGTCCTCCGTCGGAGTGGCCTCGGGCTCCGGGGCGGCGTCGCCGGCCGCTGCCGTGGCGTCGACCGGGGACGCACCCTGGCCCTCGGTCGGGGCCGGGCCCCCCGCCGTGTCGACCTGGAGCAGCGCGGAGCCGACGGGCACTTCGTCACCGACGGCGACGAGGATCGCGGTGACGGTGCCGGCGACATGGCTGGGCAGCTCGACGGCGCTCTTGGCGGTCTCCACCTCGATCACGGCGTCGTTGATCGCGATGGTGTCGCCCACGGCGACCTTGATGTCGATGATCTCGGCCTCGGTCAGTCCTTCACCGGGGTCGGTGAGGGCGATCGTCACGACCGACGAGGAGGATGATGTTCCAGGCATGGGAGGGATCCTTTCACGCAGAGGGCGTGGCGGTCAGTGTGCGAGCAGGCGGTCCACGCCGTCCAGCACCCGGTCGAGGTCGGGGAGGTAGGCGTGCTCCATGCGCGCCGGCGGGTACGGGAGGTGGTACCCGCCCACCCGCATCACGGGCGCCTCCAGGTGATAGAAGCACTGCTCGGAGATGCGGGCCGCGATCTCGCCTCCGAGCCCTCCGAGCACCGGTGCCTCATGCATGATCAGCAGACGCCCGGTGCGCTGGACCGAGGCGGCGATGGTCGGAAAGTCGATCGGGGACAGCGAGCGGGCGTCGATGACCTCGAGGTCGATCCCGTCCGCGGCAGCGGCCTGCGCGCTCTCGAGCGCCAGCGGCATGCTCGGTCCCCAGGCAAGCAGCGTCGCGTCGGTCCCGGACCGCACGACCTCCGCCTGCCACGGGGAGAGCTCCGGGCGGTGATCGGGGTCCACATCGCCCTTGACCCAGTACCGCTTCTTGGGCTCGAACAGGATGACCGGGTCCTCGCACTCGATGGCCTGGCGGGTCATCCAGTAGGCGTCCTGCGCGTTCGAGGGGGCCAGGATCCGCAGGCCCGCGGTGTGGGCGAACAGCGCCTCCGGGCTCTCGGAGTGGTGCTCGATCGCCCCGATGCCGCCGCCGTGGGGAATGCGGATCACGATCGGCATGTGCACGGCACCGGCCGTACGGTTGTGCATCTTCGCGACCTGGGTGGTGATCTGGTTGAACGCCGGGAACACGAACCCGTCGAACTGGATCTCGACCACGGGTCGGTAACCGCGCACGGCGAGGCCCACGGAGGTGCCCACGATGCCGGCCTCCGCGAGCGGGGTATCCACCACGCGCTGGGAGCCGAACTCGGAGTGCAGGCCGTCGGTGACGCGGAAGACGCCGCCGAGCACCCCGATGTCCTCGCCCATCAGCAGGACCTTGTCGTCCGCACGCAGCGCGTCGCGCAGTCCGGCGGTGATCGCCTTCGCGATCGGGAGATTGGTGCTGCTCATGCCTGCTCCCCCCTCTGCTCGGCCTTGTCGTTCTCGTTCTCGTCCTCGAACTGGGCGATGTACTCCAGATACTGCTCGCGCTCGGCCTCGACGATCGGATGGGGCTCGGCGTAGGCGTGGGTGAACATGCCCACGGGGTCCGGGTCCTCCATGCCGTGGATGTGGTGGTGCAGCTCCATCGCGAGCTCGTGGGCCTCCTCGTCGCAGCGGACGATGAACGCCTCGTCGATCTCCCCGAGCTGCTCGAGGTGGCGGCGCAGGCGCAGGATCGGATCCTTCTCGCCCCACTCCTGCTCCTCGACGGCGGGACGGTAGCGGGAGGCGTCATCGCTGGTGGTGTGCGCGGCCATGCGGTAGGTGACGGCCTCGATGAACTGCGGGCCCTCCCCCGCACGGGCGGCATCGAGGGCTGCGCGCACCGCGCCGAGCACGGCGAGCACGTCATTGCCGTCCACCCGCACCGAGGGGATCCCCCAGCCGCGGGAACGCTGCGCGAGCGGCACTCGGGACTGCACCGAGGCGGGCACCGAGATCGCCCACTGGTTGTTCTGGGTGAAGAAGACGACCGGGGCCTGGAAGGAGGCGGCGAAGGTGAAGGATTCCGAGACCTCGCCCTCGCTCGAGGCGCCGTCGCCGAACAGGGCGAGCACTGCGGTGTCGGTGGCGGTCTCCCCGGTGCCGACGACTCCGTCTCGCTGCAGGCCCATCGCGTAGCCGACGGCGTGCGGCGCCTGGGAGCCGAGCACGATCATGTAGGGGTGGGTGCGCAGCTCATTGGGGTCCCAGCCCCCATGGCTGACCCCCCGGAAGGACTCCAGCAGACGCCACGGCTCGATGCCGCGGGCCCAGGCGATCCCGTGCTCGCGGTACGTGGGCACGAGATAGTCCTGCTCGCGGGACGCATGGCCGGCACCGATCTGGGCGGCCTCCTGCCCCAGCGCACTGGCCCACAGGCCCAACTGCCCCTGACGCTGCAGGCTGGTGGCCTCGAGATCCGCGGCGCGGATCATCACCATGTCCCGGTAGTAGCCGCGCAGGCGCTCGGGGGTCGCCAGATCGTCCCCGTCGCTCCCGGGGGCGGCGGCGGAGATCACCGCGTCCAGCTCGGGGTGCGGGGTCCTGGTGCCGTCGGGGGCGAGGAGCTGGATCAACGGCTCCTGCTCGGCGACGGACGGAATCGTCGTTGCGAAGACACTCACGTCGGCGAGCGTAACCTACGGTGCCGTAAGGTGGAAAGACTCCCTGGTCATCACGGATGTCGGCGGCCTTGGTCGCCTCGGCGCCGCGGGCGGGCGGGCCCGCTCAGGGACGGCGGCTCTCCATCACGGCGCGGGTGCGCTGCAGGGCCTCGGACCCGGCATCGGGCATCGCGGTGGAGATCGCGATGAGCAGGCAGTCCGCGATGGTCAGCTGCGCGATGCGGGAGGACGTCGCCCCGGCCCGGAACGAGGGTTCCCGGGAGGCGGTGAGCAGTACGTGGTGGCTGCGTCGGGCGAGCGGGCTCGCCGGGGCCCCCGTGATCGCGAGGGTGCGGGCCCCGCTGCGCACGGCGATCTCGAGGGCGTCCAGCACATCGGTGGTGCGGCCGGAGTCCGAGATCGCCACCAGGCAATCCTGCTCACCCAGTGCGGTCACTGCGGGCAGCGCGTCATGAGCACTGGTCAGCGCCTGAGCGGAGAAGCCCAGCCGCGTGAGCTTGTACTGCAGATCGGTCGCGGCGAGCCCCGAGGCTCCCATCCCGGTGAGGATGATGCGGCGCGAGGAGCTCAGCGCTGCGGCCGCCGCTTCGAGGCCCTCCAGGTCCAGCAGTCGTACGGTGTCGCGCACGGCACGGGCGTCGGCCGCCGCGATCCGGGCGACATTGGTCTCCAGCGGATCCGTGGGGTCGATGTCACCGGGGATCGCCTGCTCACCCTCATGGGCGGCGGCCCGCACCGTCTCCTCGACCAGGGCGGAGCGGAAGTCCCGATACCCGGAGAAGTCGAGCTCGCGGGAGAAGTTCACCACCGAGGACTGCGCGCAGTCGGCGGCGTCGGCGAGCTGATCGATGGTGAGCCGGCCGGCGGCGACGGGATCGGCGAGGATCACGTCGGCGATGCGTCGCAGCACGGGCTGGAGGTCATCGCGCCGGCCTCGGATCCCCTGCAGGATGGCTGACGTCATCGCTGTCCCGCCGGGTCCACCATGATCTCGAGGCGGCCGACGGGCATCCCATCCGCCGGGGCCGAGGACAGGTGCCGCGCCCCATGGGGCGGCGTGAGGGAGCCGAGCACCACCGGGGCGCGCGCCCCGGTGTGGGAGCTGCCGTCGGCCCGGGTCAGGGTGCCGGGCAGGCCGTGCGCGCCGAGGTAGCCGATCAGGGCGATCAGCAGAGCCTCCTTGCCGTCGGCCGGGATGCCGAGCTCGTCGGCATCGAGCAGCGGGACGGGCGCCAGGTGTGCGGCCAGCCGCTCGCGCAGCAGGGGATTGCGGATGCCGCCGCCGGAGGCGACCACCCGGGTGGCCTCGACCGCGGCGATCGCGCGGGAGATGGTCACAGCGGTGAGTTCGGTCAGGGTGGCCAGCAGGTCGGGCAGGGCGAGGGCGGCGTGCGCCTCCGCGCCGAGCAGTCGGCGCACGTACTGGCCGTCGAAGTGCTCGCGGCCGGTGGAGCGCGGCAGCGGGAGAGCGTAGAACGGATCCTCCAGCAGCGTCGTCAGGGCCCCAACATCAACGGTGCCGGTGCGGGCGCGGGCGCCATCGAGGTCGGCGCTCTGGCCGGTCGCGGCGTGGACGGCCGCATCGAGCAGAGCGTTGCCGGGGCCCAGATCCCCGGCGATCACCTCGCCGCTCCCCCCGCCGACCAGGCTGACGTTGGAGATCCCGCCGATGTTCAGCACCGCGGTGCGCTGGTGCGGGTCCGCCCCCAGCAGCAGCTGGTCCAGGATCGGCACCAAGGGAGCTCCCTGTCCGCCGGCGGCGACATCAGCGCTGCGCAGGTCGTGGATCACGGGAGTCCCGGTGGCCTCCACGATCCGGGCGGCGTCGCCGATCTGCAGGGTGCTCAGCACCCGCCCGTCCTGGACGTCGTGATACACGGTCTGCCCGTGGGTCGCCACCAGGTCGGCGCCGCCATGCCGATCGAGCACGCGGGCGGCGGCGCCGGCGAAGGCATCCCCGGCCGCGGCGTGAAGGCGACTCCAGGTCGCGACGTCGGCGGGGGCCGGGGGCAGGGCGGCGACCAGCGCCTCCCGGGTTCTGGCGGGCCAGGGCTCCTCCCCGACGTGGAGGAGCTGCGCGCGGACGATGCCCGGATCCTCCGGGTCACGGGTGATGTCCACCAGGGTCACGTCGATCGCGTCCAGGCTGGTCCCGGACATCATGCCCAGCACGCGCATCAGCGGTCCCCCTGCAGCATCAGGTCCACGGCCGCGCGCATCATCGTGCGCCCGGCCCCGTGGGCGAGGACCAGTCGGCGGTGGTCAGGAGCGGCGTCGGGCACACCGACGTGGACCACGATCACGTCGGGCCGACGGGTCAGCAGGTCGGCCAGCCGCTGCCCCTCCTCGCGGTCGCTGCGGGGCAGGCGGGTGATCGCCAGCAGCTGCGGGGCGCCGGTGTCCTCTCCCGCGCCGGGCTCCTGCGGGTAGCTGGGCACGTCCGCCTGCACTCCGCGATCACGCAGGGCCTGGACGAGCTGCTGGGAGCGTGCCCCGGAGGCGTGGTGGGCGCTGGCCCGCAGATCGAGGACCGTGACGGGACGCAGGTCGAGCTGGGCGTGGGTACCTCGCACGGCGCGGGCGGCGGCATCGGCACCGAGCTGTTCGGCGCGGCGCAGCACCTGCTGCAGCTCGGGAGCGGGGACGAAGCGTCGTCGGGTGCGCAGGGCGCGGCAATTCTCTCGGGTGCGCGCTGCCCGTGCGCGCAGGTCCTCGCGGCGCAGTCGGCCGGAGTCGACAGCGCTCACCAGGGCGTCATGGGCCTCGCGCAGCATCTGCTCGTCGTCACGGCGGATCGACGTGCCCAGGCACAGCAGATCCGCGCCGGATTCGACGGCCCGCACCACGGCCTCTCCGTAACCGGGATCGGCGGCCACGGCCGCCATGTCCAGCGCGTCGGTGATGAGCAGACCGCGGAAGGTGCCGCCGACGGCCTGGTCCAGCAGGGGGCGTGCCCACGGGGAGATCGAGGCCGGTCCCTCCCCGAAGACCGGGACCAGGACATGGGCGGTCATGACCGCGTCCAGCCAGGGCACGATCCGCCAGGGAGCGAGGTGGTCGCGCTCGAACTCCGCCCGATCCAGGTCGATCAGCGGGAGGGCCGTGTGCGAGTCGGTGGAGGTGGCGCCGTGGCCCGGGAAGTGCTTCGCGCAGGTGCCCAGACCGGCCTCGATGAGACCGGTGGCGAAGGCCCGGGCGTGGGCGGCCACGCGATCGGGGTCGTCGCTGTAGGCGCGGGTGCCGATGACGGGATTGGCGGGGTCGGTGGAGACGTCCACCACCGGGGCCAGATCGAGGTCCACGTCGCAGGCGGCGAGGATGTCGCCCAGGGCGTGGCCCGCGTGGCGGGTCAGCTCGATGTCGTCGACCTCCCCCAGCGCCCAGGCGGTGGGCAGGGGCGAGCCGGTCGCCGCCTCGATGCGGGTCACGTCCCCGCCCTCCTCGTCGATCGCGACGACGCAGCCCTCGGCGCGGGCGTGCACGGCGCGTGCCAGTCGCGCCGTGGTCTCCGGGTCCGGGGTGTTGTGGCCGAAGAGGATCACCGAGGCCAGGCCGGCGTCGAGCGCCTCGCCGGTCCAGGCGGGCAGCTCGGTGCCGGTGAACGGCGCCATCAGCACCCCGAGGGCGTCGGCGTCCCAGCCGGTGGGGCGCGCATCCGTCGGCGTGGTCATCATCAGCCCTTCACCGCCCCGGCCGTGAGGCCGGAGGCGAGGTTGCGCTGGACGAGCACGAAGAAGATCACCACGGGAAGGGTGATCACCGTCGAGGCCGCCATCACTGAGCCCCAGTCCGCTGAGTTCTGGGTGAAGAAGGTTCGCAGCCCGACGCCGACGGTGTACTTCGAGCTGTCCTGCATGAACGTCAGCGCGAAGATGAACTCGTTCCAGGCGGTGATGAAGGAGAACACGCTGGTGGCGACCAGACCCGGGGCGACCAGTGGCAACAGGACGGAGCGGAACATGCGCAGCCAGGTGGCACCGTCCATGTATGCGGCCTCCTCGAGCTCCTTGGGTACGGCGGCGACGAATCCCCGCAGGTTCCAGATCGCGAACGGGAGCGAGAAGCTCAGGTACACGATCACCAGACCCAGCAGTGAGTTCAACATACTCAGATTCCGCGCCTGCAGGAAGAGCGGGATCACCAGGGCCTCCAACGGGACCATCTGCACCATCAGCACCATCACCAGCACCTGGGTGCGCAGCCGGAAGCGGAACCGTGCCACCGCGACGGCGGCCAGCAGCGCCACGATCGCGGAGAGCACCACGGTGCCGACCGAGACGATCACGGAGATCCGCACGTACCGCAGGAAGCCCGCGTCGACCAGGACGTGGCGGAAGTGGTCGAGCGTGAAGCCCGAGGGCAGCAGGCTCGCACCGCGCGAGAGCGGGCTCGGGTCCACCGCGGTGGAGATCATCCAGTAGCAGGGGAACAGGCTCAGGGAGATCAGGACGACGACGCCGATCGCCCTGCCGGCCGTGCCGGCGCGGGTTCGAGGGTTCACAGCTCGTCCTCCTTCATGAGCACGCGAAGGTAGATCACGGAGATCACCAGCAGCAGAGCGGTCAGCAGCACGGCGATGGTCGAGCCCATCCCGTACTCCCCCTGGGCGAAGGACTGGGTGTACGACCACACGCCGAGGTTCATCACCTCACGGGTCGAGCCGTCCCCGCCGGGCATCAGGTAGATCTGCACGAACACCTTGAAGTCCCAGATGGTCGAGAGGATGACGCATACCGCGATGATCGGCCGCAGGGCGGGCACGGTGACGTTCCAGAACCGGCTCCAGGCGGTGGCGCCGTCCATCGCGGCCGCTTCGTACAGCTCCTTGGGCACGGTCATCAACCCGGCCAGCATCGTCACGGCGATGAAGGGGAAGCCGTGGTAGACGACGTTGATCGTGGCGATCGCGTAGAAGGTCCACCGGTTGGTGAACCAGTTGAAGCTGCCCGGCTCCATCACCCCGAGCCCGTCGAGCGTCGAGATCACCAGGCCGGACTGCGGGTCGAACAGCCACACGAAGATATAGGTGCCGGTCAGGGCCGGGACCGCCCAGGCGACCATGATCGCGGTGGTGGAGATGCTGCGCCATGCAGTACCCAGGGAGTTCAGGAACACCGCGACGACGGTGCCGACGATCATCGTCAGCACGACGCAGACGAGGGCGAAGCCGACCGTGTTGGGCAGCACGGTCTTCCAGAGGAACGGATCGGTGAGGACCTGGACGTAGTTGTCCAGGCCGATGTAGTTGCTCTCGCCCCGGAGCAGGTTGCGCAGTTCGAAATCCTGCAGCGACAGGTTCAGCACGCGCAGCATCGGCCACAGCAGCAGCACCGCCAGGACGAGCAGGGCCGGGGCGAGCAGCAGCCAGGGCATGGAGGCGCGACGCAGGCGCCGCCCGAGCGGGACGGTGCGGCGCTCCAGGGGCGCGGCACCGCCCGTCGGGGACCGGGGCGGGGAGTCGAGCTGTGTCATCCGCCGAAGATCTCGTCCATCTCCGCAGCGGCTGTATCGGCCGCCTCCTGGACGTCGGCACCGCCGAGGACGGAGGAGACCAGGGTGTTCATGGTCTTCGCACCCTCGATCTTGCCCCAGGCAGGGGTGACCGGCACGGACTTGCCGCCCTCGAGCATCTGGGTGGCGAAGACCTTGGTGAGCTCGTCACCGGCCTCGACGATCTCTTCCATGGCTTCTGTCGTGCCGGGGAAGTAGTTGGTCTCCTCGGCCCAGCGGGTGGCGAAGTCGCCGGTGGTGACCAGCTTGATGAGCTCGAAGGAGAGTTCGGGCTCCTCCGTCTCCAGGAAGCGGCACATGAGGGATCCGCCGAGGAAGGACGGCGCGACCGCGCTGTCCTTCGCCGGAATCGTGAAGGCGACGAGCTTCTCGGCCAGCTCCGGGTTGTCCTGGGCGATGGTGGCAGGGACCCAGGAGCCGGTGATGAACATCGGCACCTTCTCCTGCAGGAACTCCGCCAGGACGTCGGTCTCCACCCAGGTGTTGGCGGCGGCTGTCGAGGAGCCGTGCTTCAGGGCGAGGTCGGTGTACCAGGACAGGCCCTCGACGGCCTCGGGGGCGTTGATCGCGGCCGACCAGCTTCCACCATCGTCGGAGGCGATCTCGCCGCCGGCCCCCCAGATGAAGGGGGTTGCGGCGAAGATGCTCGCACCGGGGATCGGGAAGGGGATCCAGTCGGGGTTGTGCTCCTTCAGCGTGGTGATCATGGTCAACAGGTCGTCCCAGCTCTCTGGCTGCGTGGTGACGCCGGCCTCGTCGAGCAGGTCCTTGTTGCCCAGGATCGAGCGCACGCCGGCGTACCAGGGCATGCCGTACATGACCCCGTCCAGGGTGCCCGCCTCGACGAGGCCTTCGACCATGCCCTCGGCCAGGCCCGCCGCGTCGATGTCTTCGGTGAGGTCGTCCAGGCCGCCGGCATCGGCGAACTCCGGGACCCAGGTGGTGCCGACCTCGGCCACGTCGGGGCCGGTGCCCCCGGCCATCGCGGTCACGAATTTGTCGTGAGCGCCGTCCCAGGGCTGCACCTGGACGTCGAGAGTGGCGCCGGTCGCCTCGGTGAAGGCCGCCTTGAGCTCCTCGATGTACGTATCGGCGCTGGCGTTGGTGCCCTCCATCAGCCACATGGTGATGGTCTTGCCGCTGCCGTCGACCACCCCGCCGTCCCCGCCTCCGGAGTCCCCGCTGCACGCAGCGAGGGCGAGTGCGGCCGATCCAGCCGCACCTGCGGCGAGGACCTTGCGTCGAGCGATCATGGTGACTCCTTCGTCGATTCGTGGGCCCGGCCCGATCCTGCGCACCGCGTGTGAGAAAACTTCATTCCGGTGCACAACATGAGTGAAGTTACCACTTCTGCGGCAGCTTGCCACCCCGTGGTCCGCGCGGCGCCCGAACCGTTGCAGAACCCCCTTGTCGAACTCGGCGGACCCGGCCGGTCGAGCTCGGCCCCGGATGCATGGCGGCGGCGCCCTCGACCGGAGTCGATGCCTCACCCCCACCCACGCCGACATCCGGCGGACCAAGGTCTAGACCTCTTCCCCCTGCGTTGACCAGCAGCGCCGATGGGCCGACCGTGGAGACATGACCACCCAGCCCCCTCGCCCCGCCCCCGTTCCTGCACCCCCCTCGCACGCAGGGGCCGCGCCCGGAGCGTCCCCGTCGACCTCACAGCAGTCGGCCTCCGCACCGGCCGCATCGGCCGCCGCTCCTGCCGGAGGCCGCGGCGTCTCCTGGCGCAGTGTGATCATCTTCTGCGCCGTGGCCTACGGCCTGTTCGCGCTCTGCGCGGCCCCCTTCTGGATGCTCGAGGGAGGCATCACCCATCCGCTGTACGCGCTCGTGATCGGCGCCGGCATGTTCGCGCCGACGATCGCCTCCGTCGTGGTCGCCAAGCTCGTGGATCGCACCTCCTGGCGGGACGCGGTGGGCCTGCGGTTCCGCGGGAGGTGGAGGCGGATCCTGCTGTGGGCGCCGCTGGCGACGATCCTCATGCTCGCGATCAATCTCGCCACTGCCCTGATCATGGTGCTGCGCGGGGTGCCCGGCGACCTCACCGGAAGCGCCTGGGCCACCGAGATCTCCCGCACCATGACCGAGTCGGGAGCCGAGCTCCCCGTCGCCGCGGCGGTCGTCCTCGTCCTGGCCGTCACCGCGATCGGACTGCTGCTGTCCGTCGTGCCCGCCCTCGGCGAGGAGATCGGATGGCGCGGCTGGCTGCGGCGGGAGCTGGCACCGCTCGGACCCTGGCCCGCGATCGTGCTGGGCGGTGCGATCTGGTCGCTGTGGCACCTGCCGGTCACCCTCATCGGTCACAACTACACCGGGCAGCCCCGCTGGGCGGCCGTGGCCATGTTCATCCCCGCCTGCATCGCCCTGAACTATCTCTTCAGCGCGATCACCGAGCGAGCCGGCGGCAACCCGATCCCCGCCGCTTTCGCCCACTCGGCACTCAACTCGACCATGGGCCTCGCGATCAGCGTGGTCGCCACGAGCGACACGGCGGCGGAGCTGAACTGGTTCCTCGACACCCCGCTGGGCCTCATCGGAATCGTCCTCACCGCCGCCGTGGCGTTCCTGGTCATGCCGCGCAAGCGCCCGCAGGACGCGAGCTGACCCGCTCGCCTCACTCGGCAGCGGTCTCCTTGCGGGCCTCCTGCTCGGCGTAGAGCTCCTCGAGGTCCAGCGGCTCCTGGTCCGCGTCGAGATCCTGCACCGGCAGCGGGCAATCGCCCAGGTCATTGATGGCCAGGCGCTCACCCGCCTGGTTCATCGACTGATGGGCGATGACGCCGGGGAGGGTGTAGCGGGCGGCCTGCCAGGCGTTGACCGCGGGCTGGAGACCGTCCGCGACGGCGCGCGCGAAGTCGTCGACCAGGAAGTGGTGAGCGCCCTCGTGACCGTTGGGCATGCCCTGGAACTCCTTGGGCAGGCGCGCCTGGTGATGGGAGCGGGCGGCGCCGGCGACGAAGGCCTCGCGCAGCGTCGGCGAGACGTCCGCGAGCCGCGGGTCGTCCAGGCCCATGGTCCGATCGGTGGCGATCAGGTCGGTCACCTCGAGCACGCGCTTCTTGTCGTGCCAGTAGGTGACGTCGATGGTCTCCTCGAAGGAGGACTCCTCCCCGAAGAAGCGGAAGCGGGACTCGCGCTTGTGGCTGGGGTAGCCGACGCGGCGCAGCTCGTTGGTGCGGAAGGCGCCGCCGTTGTCCATGCCGAACAGGGCGAAGGCATTGGAGACGTCGTTGCCGAACATCGAGACGTCCTTGTCGAAGACGCCGTCCCCACGGGTGTCCGGCCGGCCCAGCGCCGAGACCGAGACCGCGTGGTTGTCCAGCACGCCGAGGATGCCGCCGATGGAGTGCGTGGGGTACAGCAGCGGCGGGTAGGAGGCGGTGGACTTCCAGGCGTCGCCGCCGGAGTACTTGTAGGCGTCGTAGAAGCCCAGGTCCATGTCGTGGACGTAGTCGCCCTCGGCATAGAACACCTCGCCGAAGGCGCCGGAGCGGTGGATGCGGCGGGCCAGCACCACAGCAGCGTTGTACTGGCTGGTCTCGCCCATCATGTAGACCAGGCCCGTGCGCTGCACCTCTTCGGTGATCTGGCGGATCTCCTCTTCGTGGATCGCCATCGGCACCGCGGAGTAGACGTGCTTGCCGGCGCGCAGGGCGGCCAGGGCGTGCTCGCCGTGGGTCCAGCGCTGGGTGAAGATCGCGACGGCGTCGACGTCGGAGGCGAGCAGTTCCTCGAAGGTGTCGAAGCGACCGGCGAAGCGCACGCCGCGGGCCTCCACCGCGTCGATCCGTTCGGGGACGGAGTCGACGGCGTAGAGCGCGTCGATCTCGGGGTGAGCGGCGAACAGCTCCGCGAAGTGCGATCCGAACTGCCCGATCCCGACGATGCCCAGCGTGAACGACATAGTTCCTCCTTGAAATAAAGTATCGGGGGGAACGCTACGTCACGGTGAACGACGGCGGCAACCCGTCTCAGGGACTTCTGGGACGCCGCGCCGCGGCCGCGTCAGGAGCCCGGTGCAGGTGCCCCGGAATCTGCGGACGCCCGGCCGATCACAGGCGGCGCCAGCGACCGTTGCGCCAGACATCGCGCCACGGAGGCACGACCTGTCCGACCGTGGCCATCCGGCGTCGCAGCCTGCGCCGGGTGACGAGCATGCCGACCACGCCGATCGCCAGCATGGGGATCTGCACGGCGAACGCGAGGCGGAAGGAAGCGAGATCGTAGTTCCCGTCGGGCCGCATCAGGTCCAGCACCATGCCGATCAGCAGGATCGAGATCAGGCCGCCGAGGAAACCGCCCATGAGGACCACGCCGGTCGCGGTGCCCAGCCGGTGCCGCGCGAGATTCGTGCGGGGGAAATCGAAGCCGATGGTGCTCGCGGGACCCCCGATGGAGAAGCCGGAGACCAGCACGATGAGCAGCCATATCGGAGCGGGCCCGGGCCACAGCACCAGGGCCACCAGCGGCACCACGATCGTGGCCAGGATCAGCAGCACGAGGGTCGAGCGGCGCAGCGGGTGCCGCTGGGTCAGGGCGCCGATCACCGGACCGCCGACGATGGAGACCACCACCAGCACTGTCATGATCGCCGAGGCTGCCGGGCGGCTGAGCCCCTCCCCGGCGGTGAGATACGGGTAGCCCCACATCATCGAGAAGGCGATACCGGTGAACCCGGCCGTGTAGTGCGTGAAGAAGCCCAGCTGCGTGGCGGGGTGCTTCACGATCCGACCGAGCACCAGCGGGATCTTCGCGAGATTCTGCGTGGTGCGGGGCCGGGCGACCCCGGGCGGCGTCGCCCGCACGAGGAGCACCACGAGCAGAGCCGCGCAGGCGCTGAGGCTCGCGGCCGCCGAGAAGGCGGTGCCCCAGCCGGCGGTGGACAGGATGGCCACGAAGGGAACGGCCGAGGCGATCTGGCCGACCTGGCCGAGGATGCCGGTGAGCTGGGTGAGCACCGGGACCCGCTTGCTCGGGAACCACGCCGGGACCAGGCGGATGGCGCTGGAGAAGGTGAGTGCGTCGCCCGCGCCGACGATGATGCGGGCGAGCATCGCGACCGCGATGGTGTCCGTCTGGGCGAGCAGCAATTGGCCCAGGGCCATGAGGATCGCGCCGATCGTCAGCGTCACGCGGGATCCGTAGCGGTCCAGGAGCAGGCCGGCGGGCACCTGGGCGAGGGCGTAGACGAGCAGTTGGAGCACCACGAAGGTGGAGACGATGGTGGCCGACGCGCCGAAGCGATCGGCAGCCTCGAGGCCGGCGACGCCCATCGTGGTGCGCTGCATGACGGCGACGGAGTACGCCAGCACTGCGGCGATCCAGACGATGTGGGCGGGCGCTCCCCCGAGACCCCTGGTGTCGACGGCGCGGGCGCCCATGATCATCCTGCTTCCCAGCTCGAGCCGTGTTCTTCCGCCTGCACGAGGCTACCCGCGCGGAACGCCGCGGCCGCCATGATGTCCGTCGCTTGTCACCGTCGCCGCCGCTCAGGGGACGGCGGTCCCGCGACCGAAGACGGTTGCCAGGACTGCGCCGCGGTGCTTCGATGGGTTCATGCACCCCCTCGCGAGAGGTCGTCTCGCCGGGTACCTCCTGGACAGCTCCGGGTACCTGGGGATCGCGGCGGCGATGCTGCCGCTGGGAGCGAGCGTGAATCTGCTGACCGACCTCGCCTCGCACCGGGGCTACGCGTACGCCATCAGTGCGGTGCCGCCCGCGATCGCCACGGTGATCGCCACGCGGGCCGAATCCGGCGACAGGCGGGCGACCTGGGGCAAGCACCGTCGTGGCCTGCAGGTCGTCGAGGACCGCCGCGAGGATTCGGACGCGAGCGGCACTCCGCTCTCGGCGTCGCGCGCCCTGCTGCGGAACACGGTGAAGATCTTCGTGCCCTGGCAGCTCGCGCACGTGACCGGGGTCGGAGCGGCCTGGGGCGGCTTCGAGAAGCGTGAGCCGGTGACCTGCTCGGCCGCGGTCCTCACCTACGCCACGATCGCGGTCTTCGCCGTGATGTGCCTGCGCGGCAGCGGACGCGGTCCGCACGACCTCGCCGCCGGCAGCGTCGTCATCCCCGTTCCCGCCACTGCCCCGCGATCTCGATGAGAAGGTCGTTGGCCTCCTGCTCGGCGATGGTGGCGCGCACCCCGTCGGTGCCGTAGCCGCGCAGCACCAGACCACGCTCATCGGCGAAGGCCACGAACTCCGAGCTGCGCTCCCGCACCGGGAAGTACACGAAGTTGCCGTGGGCGGAGGGCATCGTCCAGCCCTGAGCGGCGAGCGCGGCCAGCACCCGGGAGCGCTCGGTGCGGATCCATTCGGCGCGCCGGGCGAGCTCCTCGCGCACGTCGACCCCCAGGCTCGCGAGCGCCGCGGCCTGGGCGGGCATGCTGGCCCCGAAGGGCACGGTGACCTGGCTGAGGGCGCGAGCGAGCCGAGGATGCGCGACGGCGTAGCCGATGCGCAGGCCGGCCAGGCCCTGCAGCTTGGAGAAGGTGCGCAGCAGCACCACGTTGCCATGACGCCGGAAGATCCCGGCGGTGCCGGCGACCGTGGCCGGGTCGTGGAACTCTCGGTAGGCCTCATCGATCGCGACCACCACCTCCGCCGGGACGCGGCCGAGGAACTCCTCGATCTGAGTCGTGGACAGCGAGGCACCGGTGGGATTGTTCGGAGTGCACAGGATGATCAGACGCGTGCGCTCGGTGATCGCGGCGGCCATCGCCTCGAGGTCGTACTCGAGCTCATCGGTCAGCGGCACCTGCACGCTGACGCCGCCATGGGACCCGACAAGGATCGGATAGGCCTCGAAGGAGCGCCAGGGGTAGATGACCTCATCCCCTTCGCCGACGACGGCTCGCACGAGGTCACCGGTGACGGCGACCGACCCGGTCGACAGCGCGATCTGCGACGGGTCCACGCCGTGGCGGGCGCCGAGTTCGGCACGCAGCTCCAGGGCGGCGGCGTCGGGATACCGGTGGGACCCTTCGAGCGTGGCGACGACGGCCTCGCGCACCGCTGCCACCGGAGGGAACGGGGACTCGTTCGACGACGCCTTGAAGCGGCGCTGCCCGTCGTCGACGGCCGGCCTGCCGGCGACGTACGCGGGCAGGTCATCGAGAGTGGGGCGCAGTCGAATGGACTCGGTGGGTTCGGGATACCGGTCTGAGTCGGACGGGGAGGACATGCCCTCAGGGTAGGCCGATCCCCGTCAGGCCCCTCCCTCAGGACAGCAGCCGGACGATCTCCTGCACCACGAGCTCCGGCTCGGACACGGGAATCAGGTGCCCCGAGCGTTCCGCGGCGACGAACCGGCCCCTCTCCTGACTCGTGGCCCGGCCGCGGTGCGCGGCGGTGAGCTCCTCGCGCCGTCGACGTCCGAGTCCCTCGGGAAGTCGACCGGACAGGACCGTCGTCGGGACGTCCGCGCTCTCGGGCGGGTCGAGGCGCAGCCCCCTCAGACCCTGGATGAGGTGGGCGGATTCTGCGCGCACCACCTTCGCGTACTCCGGCGTCGAGACGGCGGCGATGAACTCGGTCCGGAAGGGCTCGGGCAGGTCAGGCGCCGCGGCGCGCTGCAGCGGACCGAGCAGTCCCAGCCGAGCGAGCGCAGGCAGGATCACGCCCTGGGCACGGGTCGTGACGTGCACCGTACGGGTGAAGTACAGGTCGGCCAGCTCATCGGTGGGGTCCACCAGCACCATCCCGATCGACGTCGCGCCGCGGTCCCGGAGCATCGCGGCGGCGAGCCGCACGATCGGACCGCCCCAGCTGTGGCCCACCAGGACGAGGCGCTCATGCCGGTGCGCGGCGACCACAGCCATCAGGTCCTGGACCAGGCGGGCGAGATCCCGCGGGCCGGGCGCCGGATCGCTCGTCCCGTAGCCCGCCCGGTCATAGGCCACCGTGCGCACGCCCGGCGGCAGGTGGTCCAGCACGCCTCCCCAGCCGGCGGCGGTGGCCCCGAGGCCGGCCTCGAGCACCACCAGATCAGGACCGTCACCGCGGACGATCGTGCGCAGGCAGCGCCCGTCGGCCGTGCGGAGGGTGTCAGCAGTCCGGGACGTGGAGGAGCGGGGCTGCGACGGCGACATGCACCGATCCTGCCATGAGGTTTTCCCCCGTGCGCCGGCGACGACCGGCTGGAATGATGGGGGCATGCGACTTCTCGGACACGTCATCGTCACCGGCCTCGCGCTGTGGGTCACTGCCCTGATCCTGCCCGGAATGCATCTGGGCGACGACAGCTCCGCCCTGCTCACCCAGGTCCTCACCATCGCCGCGATCGCGGTGATCCTGGCACTGATCAACACGATCGTCCGACCGATCCTGTCGTTCCTCACCTTCCCCATCACCTGCGTGACCCTCGGGCTGTTCCAGCTCGTCATCAACACGCTGATGCTGCTGCTGACCAGCTGGATCTCCGGAATGCTCGGACTGACCCTGGAGTTCGACACCTTCTGGTGGGCGCTGCTGGCCGGCGTGATCATCGGCATCCTCTCGGCGATCGTCGAAGCGATCACGGGTCTCGGCGAGAACCGCGGGGACCGCCGCTACGAGGTCCGCGACTGAGCCCGGCGGTCACCGGTCCGGTCCGCGCGCGGCGGCGCTGAGACGCCCTCCCCGCGCCGCCTGAAGATTCTGGGAGAATGGGACCATGGCTCATTCCTTCGCGGACATCACGCCGCCGATCGCCCTGACCCCCCTCGACGGCCGCTATCGCGCGCAGGCCGCTCCCCTGGTCGACCACCTCTCGGAGGCCGCCCTGAATCGCGCCCGCCTGGTGGTGGAGACCGAGTGGATGATCCATCTGCTCGATACCGAGGTCATCCCGGAGCTGCGCACCCTCACCGAGGGTGAGCGGGCCCTGCTGCGTGCCATCCCCGAGGACTTCGGCGCCGAGGGGATCGCCGAGCACGCCGAGATCGAGCGTGAGACCGTCCACGACGTCAAGGCGATCGAGTACTACATCAAGCGTCGCCTGGCCGGCACCAGCCTCGAGCCGCTGGCCGAGGTGGTGCACATCTACTGCACCAGCGAGGACGTCAACAACCTCTCCTACGCGCTGATGATCCAGGGCGCCGTGAAGCAGGTGTGGCTGCCCGCTCTCGGCGAGGTGATCGACGACCTCACCTCCCTCGCGCGCACCACCGCAGAGGTGCCGATGCTCTCGCGCACCCACGGCCAGCCCGCCACCCCGACCACGCTCGGCAAGGAGATGGCAGTCTTCGCGCACCGGCTGCGCCGCCAGGCCCGTCGGATCGCGGCCGACGAGATCCTCGGCAAGATCAACGGCGCCACCGGCACCTACGCCGCCCACGCCGTCGCCGTGCCCTCGGCCGATTGGGAGCAGGTCTCGCGCACCTTCGTCGAGCACCTCGGTCTCACCTGGAATCCGCTGACCACCCAGATCGAGTCCCACGACTGGCAGGCCGAGGTGTATGCGGACATCGCCCGCGCCGGCCGCATCCTGCACAACCTGGCCACCGACATCTGGACCTACATCTCGATGGGCTACTTCCGTCAGCGGCTCTCGGCCCAGGGCGGCACCGGCTCCTCGACGATGCCCCACAAGGTCAACCCCATCCGCTTCGAGAACGCCGAGGCGAACCTCGAGATCTCCGGAGCGCTGCTGGATTCGCTCGGCCAGACGCTGGTCACCTCGCGCCTGCAGCGCGACCTCACCGACTCCACCACCCAGCGCAACGTGGGGCCGGCGCTGGGCCACTCGCTGCTGGCGATCTCGAACCTGCGACGCGGCCTGGCGGGCCTGGATGTCGATGCCGACGCGATGGCCGCGGACCTCGAGGGCAACTGGGAGGTGCTCGGCGAGGCCGTGCAATCCGTGATGCGCACCCTCGGCGTGCAGGGTGCGACCGGTATGGACAACCCCTACGAACGGCTGAAGGATCTCACCCGTGGCCACCGCGTGACCGGTGACGGGATGCGCGAGTTCATCGGGGGCCTCGGCCTGCCGGACGCCGAGCGTGAGCGCCTGTTGGCGCTGAGCCCGCACAGCTACACCGGCTATGCCGCCGGCCTGGTGACTCACCTGGACGATGCCGACCACGGGGCTCAGGCGTGATGAGCACCGACGACGGCGACCTCGGCGCCGCGGACAGCGCACCCCCGGTGCCACCCGCGCAGCCCGGTGACCACGGCACGCACGGCGATCCCGGATACCAGGGGAAGAAGTCGCCGTACTTGCGCCGCCTGAAGCTCATCGAGGGTCAGGTGCGCGGAGTCCATCGCATGGTGGAGGACGACACCTACTGCATCGACGTGCTGACCCAGATCTCCGCGGTCACCAAGGCCCTCGAATCGGTGGCCCTCGGCCTGGTCGACGACCACATCCATCACTGCGTGCACGACGCCGCGACCTCGGGCGACCGTGAGGAGCTGGACCGCAAGATGGACGAGATCATGGGCGCCGTCAAGCGGCTCATGAAGTGAGTTCGGACCTGGGCGCCTCGCCGCCGGAGTCGCTGCCGCTGCCCCGGACGTTCTTCGACCGGCCCGTGCTCGAGCTGGGCCCGCTGCTGCTGGGCTGCGTGCTCGTCGGCCGCGGCGTCGCGCTGCGGATCACCGAGGTCGAGGCGTACGTCGGCGCGGAGGATCCCGGTTCGCACGCCTACCGGGGGCCCACCGCTCGCAATGCCACCATGTTCGGCGAGCCGGGGCATCTGTACGTGTACCGGCACATGGGGCTGCATTCGTGCATGAACATCGTCGCCGACACGGAGGGCACGGGCACCGGGTGCCTGATCCGGGCCGGCGAGATCATCGACGGGACCGACCTGGCCTTTTCCCGCCGCCGCGCGGGCGGGGTGTGCCGCACCGAGCGGGATCTGGCGCGGGGCCCGGGGCGGGCCACCGTGGCCTGCGGGATCACCTTCGAGGACGACGGGCTGGACCTGTGCGAACAGAACAGCGGCATGCACCTGCGGGGACGCCTGGATCCCGTCGACCGGGCCGACGGCGAGCGGCCGGGCGAGGAGCCCTTCATGCCGCATCCGCACCTGGCGGTGGGGCCGCGCATCGGCCTGCGCGAGGAGGCCTCGCATCCCGAGCTCTACCCGTGGCGGTACCGGATCGCCGGGGACCTGACCGTCTCCGGACCCGGTGCGCTGAACCGCTGAGCACGGTCAGCGGCTGATCCGTCAGTGGTCAGCGGCTCAGCAGTCAGCGGCCAGCGACTCAGCACCTCAGCGGGGTCGGATCGAGACCGAGTCGAGGGATGCGTCCGCCGGGAGGCGCAGCGCGAGCCCCACGGTGGCGGCGACCGACGTGGGCTGCAGATAGTTCTCCTCCTCGTACTCGCCGCCCTCATAGGAGCGCAGCTCACGCTGCATGTCCGTGGCCACACGGCCCGGATGGATCGAGGTGACCCGCACGCCGTGGTCCCGTTCCTCGGCCCGCAGCGAATCGGCGAGGCCGCGCATCGCGAACTTCGAGGCGCTGTACGCCCCGCGGGTGCGCACGGCATTGATTCCGGAGCCGGAATTGATCATCACCACGGTGCCGCCCGCGGCGCGCAGAGCAGGCAGCAGCAGTCGGGTCAGCTCGGCGACGGCCACCACATTGATCTCGAAGGACTGTGACCACTGCTGCGGTGCGGACTCCTCGACGGTGCCGTTGGCGAGGATCCCCGCGGAATGGACGACGCCGGCGAGGCCGCCTGAGAGGTCGAGGCCGTTCACGGCGTGGGCGACGTTCTCGTAGTCAGTGAGCTCGGCGACGAAGGTCTCGGCCGAGGGGAACTGCGCGGCGAGCTCGGCGAGCGCCTGCTCGTCGCGACCGCCCAGGATGAGGTGGTGGTCCGTGGCGAGCTCGTCGGCGACGGCGCGGCCGATCCCCCGATTGGCCCCGGTGATCAGCACGGCGGGACGGGATCCGCTGGTGGCGGCCTGGTTCTGCGAAGGATCAGTCATGCTCTGAGTCTGTCACGGAGTGGGTTGCGCAGTGTGCTGAAGAGTGTGCTGACGAGTGCATCGGGGGGACTGCCACGAAGGACCCTGGACAGCGCTATGACCGTTTCTGGGCGGGGCTCGGACCGCTTCGGGCCGTCGCAGGCCGCCTCGGCGGTGCGATCATGGACGACGTGCAGACCGTGACTCCGAGCAGGACCTGGGTGCGGGTCGAGGTGATCGTCGTCCTCGCCCTCTCCCTGGGGCGCAGCGCCGTGTATTCGCTGATCGCGCTGGTGCAGGCCCTCGCCGCGGGGCCGCTGTCCACCCAGTCGACGTCGCTGAACGAATCGATCCGCGAGAACCCGTGGCTGGATCTCTTCTACCAGCTGCTCTCGATCGCGTTCGCGCTGGTCCCCGTCGTGCTCGTGGTGCTGTTGCTCGCGCTCACCGCCGGTTCACTCGCGCAGGCCTTGAAGGACCTGGGACTGGACGTCGGCCGGCTCGGAAAGGACCTGGCCTGGGGGGTGGCGATCACGGCCGGGATCGGGCTGCCCGGGCTGGCGGTGTACTACGTCGGCCGCGCGATCGGGGCGACCGTCGAGGTGATCCCTGCGGCGTTGGACACCCACTGGTGGACGGTGCCCGTGCTCGTGCTGCACGCGCTGAAGAACGCGGTGCTCGAAGAGGTCATCGTCGTCGGTTACCTCTACCAGCGGCTGGAGCGGCTGGGCTGGTCGGGCCGGAAGATCATCGTCGTTTCCGCGGTGCTGCGCGGCGCCTATCACACGTACCAGGGGGTGGGCCCGGGCCTCGCGAATCTCGCGATGGGCCTGGTGTTCGGCGAGCTCTACCGCCGCACGCGACGCACGATGCCGCTGGTGGTCGCGCACACCCTGATCGACGTGTTCGCCTTCGTGGGCTACGCCCTGCTGAAGGACTTCATCGCCACCTGAGCGGTGAGGTGCTCACGCGCCGAGTGGTCAGAGGACTGCGGCTCGAGGACAGCGGACCGCCGACTGCTATCAGAAGTCGTCGGCCTGCGGTGAAGAGACGTCGGTCAGAGCCGATCAGAGAATGAAGGCCTCGCCCTCGCCCTCAGATTCGAGCGGCAGGCCGGACTCGAACCACATGTCCATCCCACCGGCGACGTTGATCGCATCGAAGCCGTTCGCATTCAGCCACTGTGAAACCTGGAAGCTGCGACCACCAGTGCGGCAGACGATGTAGAGGTCGGCATCGTCCTCGGGGAGCTTGTCGAGGCTCTCCAGCAAGATGCTCGCCGGCAGGTGCTGGGCGGTGGGCGCATGGCCCGCGTCCCATTCGGACTGCTCGCGCACATCGATCAGATGCGCACCCTCGGGGACGGCGTTCGGGGCGACAGACTCGAGATTCATGGCTCCAGCCTAGTTGCCGCGCGGGCCTGGTGCGAGGACGAGCGGCCGGCCCGGGAAGGGGTCGGCCGCTCGCGTTCTCGGAGCCGGTCTGTCCGGCCTGCGCTGCTCAGCAGCGTGCATTGCTCAGGCGGCGCGCATCGCGTATCGCTTCACCAGCGGCGAGCCCACCAGCACGGCAAGGATCACGAGCGCGTACGCGCCGAGCACGGACGCGAGGTACTGCACGGCCGCCATCGGATCGCTCGGGGCGCCGAAGACCGTCGTCAGCACCAGGAGTGCGGTGCCCGTGGCGATGATCGAGCTGAGACCGACGGGGACGGCGATCTCGGCGAGGCGGGCACGATGCAGCTGGCCCACCTCGGCGCCGGCGATGTGCTGGGCGCGCAGCCGCGGGGCCTGGTCGATGACCCGGGCGGTCTGGACGACGCCGGTGCTGACCGCGGCGAGCACCGCGGCGATCCCCAGGGTGAGCAGGCCGCCGGTGGTCATGGCGGTGAACATCATCGCGTCCTCGGGGCTGGAGGCCTCCCCCAGGGTCGCGATTATGGTCAGGAAACCGGCGATGACCAGCGCGAAGGTGATACCTGCGACGGCTCGCCACCCGGCCCGGGGGTCTCCGGCGAGGCGGCGTGCGCCCACCAGCAGCGAGGGCGTCGGGGCGATCTTGGCGAGGACGAGTGCGGTGACCCAGACGATGAAGGGTCCCACCACGTTGATCCCGGCAACGATCGCCCCGATGAACAGGATCATGATCGCGACCCCGACCGAGCCCAGCAGCACACCGCCCATGTTCATGAAGATCATGAAGCCCACGATCAGGACTGCCCAGATCACCAGGCGGACGACGGACAGGCGCACCACCCGGGAGCCACGGGCGACTCCCAGCGGGCTGAGGACCACTCCGGCCAGCGATACCGCGGCAGACCCCGCAGCGATCAGCACCAGGGCGACCACCAGCAGCGGGTACACCCACCACGGCAGCAGCAGCTCCGCGACGGTGAAGGGGGTGATGCCGAAGTCGAGCCGGGCCAGCGCAGGGGTCACCGCCAGGTGCGCCCCCAGGCCGAGGACCGCCCCGAGCAGCGACTGCGCGGCGACGTCGAGCACGGCCACCGAGCCGACCTGGCCGCCGGTGCCACCCACCAGGCGCATCGTGGCGAGGTCCTGCTCGCGGCGGGCGAGGGACAGGCGGGCCGCCGATCCGCCCAGCCCCACGGCGCTGGGGACCAGCAGCGCCGAGGCGAACACTGCGAAGATCAGCAGGAACCGCATGATCGAGGCCTCGCCCGTCATGGGCGTCCCTCCGGACGGGGTGCGAGCGGCGAAGGCGGCGGCCCCGCCGACGACGGTCGCGGTGATCGCGGTGGCGGCGGTGAAGGCGATGACGGGGAGGATGTCTGCCAGGGCGCCGCGGCGGCGCAGCAGCAGGGGCGCGGTGGCCAGCAGCGCGTTCATCGGGTCACCGCCGCATCCTGCGTGGCCTGAGCGTTCTGCGCGTCGGGACGCACGAACTCCTGGGCGATGCGGCCGTCGCGCATGGCGACCGTGCGGCGGCAGATCGCGGCGACCTTCGTATCGTGGGTGACCATCACCAGGCTGGCGCCGGAGTCGCGGCAGGACTCCACCAGGATCTCGAGAACGGACTGGCCGGTGGTCTGGTCGAGAGCGCCGGTGGGCTCGTCGGCGAAGACCACCGACGGGCGACCAGCCAGGGCGCGGGCGATCGACACCCGCTGCGCCTGGCCGCCGGAGAGCTGGGTGGGACGACGCTCATGCATCCCCTGCAGGCCGAGGCGGTCCAGCCAGGAGCGGGCCTCAGCAGTGGCGGTGCGGCGGGAGACGCCGCCGAGCATGCGCGGCAGGATCACGTTCTCGACCGCAGTGAGCTCGGGCAACAGCTGACCGTCCTGGAAGACGAACCCGAAGTCGCTGCGACGCAGGCGGGTGCGGGTGCGGTCCGGAAGGGCAGCGAGGTCGGTGCCGTCATGCAGCACGGTGCCGGCGGTGGGGCGCAGGATCCCCGCGAGGACGTGCAGCAGGGTGGTCTTGCCGCAACCGGACGGGCCCATCACGGCCAGGGAATCAGCCCGGGCGATGTCGAGGTCCACGCCGTCCAGGGCATGGGTCGCAGTGCCTTGGGGGCCGTAGGTCATAACCAGGCGCCGGCCCGAGAGCACCGGGGCGGGATGCAGGGCGGAGGGCTGAGCAGCGCCGACCGGTGCAGGAGCGGCGGCCGGCTGGACGGGGACGTCCGAGGTAGTTGCGGAGTAGGTCGTCGGGGCCGACGGCGCAGAAGAGGTGGTCGGGGCCGACGGGCCCGTCGGGGCGGAGGACGCGAGCGGAGCGGTGTTCATACGTCCCAGAATCGTCCGAATACCCCCGGACGCGCATCGGCCCCGGGATCGATTTCCCCCCGTTGATGTCAGACCGTGGTCGGACGGGCACCGGGTGGGCCGGGAACGTTCGCTCAGGCGGCGCGCATCGCGTATCGCTTCACCAGCGGCGAGCCCACCAGCACAGCGAGGATCACGAGCGCGTACGCGCCGAGCACGGACGCCAGGAACTGCACGGCCATCATCGGATCGCTCGGGGCTCCGCCGAGGACCGTCGTCAGCACCAGCAGCGCGGTGCCCGTAGCGATGATCGAGCTCAGCCCCACCGGGATCGTGATCTCGGCGAGCCGGGCCCAGTGCAGCTGGCCCACCTCGGCGCCCGCGATGTGTTGAGCCCGCAGCCGGGGGGCCTGGTCGATGACCCGGGCTGTCTGCACGACCCCCGTGCTGACCGCAGCGAGCACCGCGGCGATCCCCAGGGTGAGCAGGCCACCGGTGTTCATGGCAGTGAACATCATCGTCTCCTCCGGATTCGAGGCCTCACCCATTGTCGCCATCATGGTCAGGAAACCGGCGATGACCAGCGCGAAGGTGATACCTGAGACGGCCCGCCAGCCAGCGCGAGGGTCTCCGGCGAGGCGGCGTGCGCCCACCATCAGCGACGGTGTCGGGGCGATCTTGGCAAGAGCGCGCGCCGTGATCCAGACGAAGAACGGGCCCACGATGTTGATCCCGGCGACGATGGCGGCCACGAACAGCACCATGATCGCGATCGCCAGCATTCCGCCGCCGGCGTCCCCCAGAACCATGCCGCCCACCTGCATGAAGATGATGAACCCGACGATTATGGCGGCCCAGACGATCAGCCGGAGCACCGACATGCGCACCACACGGGAGTCGCGGGCAACCCCCAGGGGGCTCAGGACCACCCCTGCCAGGGACACGGTGGCAGAGCCAGCGGCGATCAGCACGAGAGCAATCACCAGCAGCGGGTAGGCCCACCACGGCATGAGCAGATCCGACAGCGTGAACGGGGTGATCCCGAAGTCGAGTTGGGTCAGCGCCGGGGTGACGGCGACATGGGCGCCGAGGCCCAGAAGCGCGCCGAGCAGCGCCTGCGCGGTGACGTCGAGCACGGCGACCGAGCCGACCTGGCCGCTGGTGCCACCGACCAGACGCATCGTGGCCAGGTCCTTCTCGCGGCGGGCCAGGGATAGCCGGGCTGCCGACCCGCCGAGCCCGACAGCGCTGGGCACCAGCAGCACCGAAGCGATGAGCGCGCAGATCACGAGGAACGGCATGAGCGATGCCTCGCCGGTCGTGGACGCGGCGCTCTCCGTGGGCAGGCGACCGACGAATGCGGCGGCTCCCCCGACGACGGTCGCGGTGATCGCGGTCGCCGCGGCGAAGGCGATGACCGGCAGGATGTCCGCCAGCGCACCGCGTCGACGCAGCAGAAGCGGGGCGGTGGACAGCAGCGCGTTCATCGCGTCACCGTCGGATCCTGCGCGACCTGCGCGGTATGAGCGGGCTGAGCGGTATGAGCGGGCTGAGCGGGCTGAGCGGGCTGGGCAGACTGAGTGGCCTGTGCGGCCTGTGCGGGCTGTGCGAAATGAGTCGTCTGCGCGTCGGGGCGCACGAACTCCTGAGCGATACGGCCATCACTCATGGCGACGGTGCGGCGACAGACCGCGGCGACCTTCGCGTCGTGGGTGACCATCACCAGGCTGGCACCGGAGTCGCGGCAGGACTCCACGAGAATATCGAGCACGGACTGACCGGTGGTCTGGTCCAGGGCGCCGGTGGGCGGGGCCTGACCCCGGTTCTTGGACACGCTGAATCCAGCATCTGCTGCTGGGGAAG
>NZ_JABUXV010000017.1 GCF_014897705.1 Brachybacterium sp. FME24
GAGAGTAGGTCGCCGCCGGACATCTTTGTGGGAGTGGGAGAGTGCTGGAGACCCTTTCGAGGGGCTCGCCTCTCCCACTCCCTTTTTTCATGCCCACAAGCTCTGCCGCCCCGGGTATCGAGCCCCCGTGCCGGCGCCGGGTAGCGTGCGTCTCACCGCGGTGGGCAGACTTCCCCGGAGCGCCGATGATGGCGGATGCTAGAGGCATGTCGACCTGCCCGACCGAGACCGTCGCTACACTGCCCGAGAGCGAAGCTGCCCGCCCGCCGGCGCGCGGGCGCCACCCCGTCGTGATCGCCCTGGCGCTCTCCGCCGGCACCGCCGCGCTGGTCGGGGCGGAGTTCATCCCCGCCGGTGTGCTGCCGGGCATGGCTGCCGACCTCGCCGTCACCGAGGGGCAGGCAGGCCTGACGATCGCCGCCACCGCCCTCGCCGGAGCGCTCACCGCCCCCACGATCGCGTCGCTCCTTCCCCGGACGGACCGGCGCACGGTGCTGCTGACCCTGCTTCTGCTGGCGATCATCTCGAATGCGATCGTCGCGGTCGCGCCGACCCTGACGGTGGTGCTCGCGGCCCGTGTTCTCCTGGGCATCGCCATCGCAGGCTTCTGGTCGTTCGCACTGTCGGTCGGCGTCCAGGTGACGGGAAAGGCTGCCCTCGTCTCGACCACGGTCGCACTCGGCACCAGTACGGCCACCATCATCGGTGTGCCCGTCTCGTCCGTGCTCGGAGACATCATCGGCTGGCGTGCCGTGTTCCTGGTGATCTCCGTGCTGACCCTCGCCGCGGGCGTGGTGCTGTGGCGGATGCTGCCCCCGGTCCCCGCGCAGCCCGGAGCGGGGCTTGCGATGATGCGCGCAGTGCTCACCAACCGACGCCTGGTCCTCGGAGTCGCGGTGATCTTCGTCGCCGCCTTCGCCAACTTCATCGCCTACCCGTACATCCGGGTCGCGATCGAGGAGATCGATGCGGCCGCGGTCTCCGTCCTGCTGCTGGCGTGGGGACTCGGCGGCCTGCTGGGCAACCTGGCCGGCGGCTACCTCTCGTCCCGATGGCTGCGCTGGGCGGCAACTGCAGGGCCGGCCATCTTCGCCATCGCACTGGCGATGCTGGCCTCCACAGATCAGACCTGGGTGCTCGCTGCAGCGGTCATCCTCTGGGGCGTCGGCTTCAACATGGTGCCCGTGACCACCCAGTTGTGGGTCTCGGCGATCGAGCCCCGTCGCGTCGAATCAGCGATGGCCCTCCAGGTCACCGCCTTCCAGGTAGCGATCATGACCGGTGCCGTGGTGGGCGGGGTGCTCGTGGATTCCGACGGCCCTGCGGCGGCCATGACGCTCGGAGCGTGCGTCGCAGGTCTCGCAGCGATCGGCTTCGCCTCCATCAGGGTGCGGCCGCGAACTGTGTGACCGGAGGGGCGCGCCCTTCACCGGGGCGCAGTGGTCCTCAGAAGTTCTCGTCGAGGTTCTTCTCGAGCAGAGCAGCCAGAGCGTTCAGCGACTCCTCGGCCTCGTCACCCTCGGCGCGCAGCGTCACCTCGTCCCCGTGGTCGACGTTCAGGGTGAGCAGCATGAGGATGCTGGAGGCCTGCACGGGGGAAGCGCCGACCTTCTCGATGGTGACAGCGGCCGATTGCTCGCTGGCCGCTTGGGAGAAGATCGCCGCGGGACGGGCATGGAGCCCGCTGGTGCTGGCGATCTTCACGGTACGTTCTGGCATCTCCAACGCCTTTCTCGACGAGTGGCTCCCAGCGTAACGTCGCGCGGGACCGAATCGTGCCGCGACGCCGCTCGACGGCGACAGCGGCCTCCACCTCGCTGTTCACCCCTGGTTCACCGATTCGTGGGACTGGCCGAGAGAAACCGGACATCTGCTCTAAATCGTGTCCGCCGACGGCCCATTGGCCTGTAGCGTTCGGCACGAACCGTCAGGGGTGGCGGGTCGAGAGGGAGCGCGGGTCGCGGGGGAGCGCTCCGGGGGAGAGCTCACCGAAATCCGCCGACGACGCCCGGGCTGTCGTAACCGGACATCCCCGGTGGCATCGACAGCCGGCTCGTCGGCCCCAAGGAGTCACGGCCGACGTCGGTCAGCGCGAACCAGGCGATCATGTCCCTGTCGGGCGTGCGCCCGCCGAGCGCCGCCCACGTGGTCCCGATGTGTTCGACGATCTCCGGGAGCGGGAGGTCCCAGGGTGTGAACCGCCCGTCGGCCGCGAATCCGGCTCGGAGCTCCCCGCGGGCGAGCATGCGCGCGAGCAGCATCGTGCCTCGTCGTTCGAACTCCCTGTCCTCCAAGGCCCCGGCGTGTGCCAGCACCTGCACCACGTGCCCTGGATGCAGCCAGGCGTCCCGACCGAGCTCCCGCAGGTGTTCGTCCAACGCGCTGGGCCGGGAGTCGGCGTGCGCGGCCAGTGCCTCCGGTGTCGCATGGATCGCCGCACCGGGCGGCTCAGCGGTGATCCGGCCCTTCTCGTCGGCGCTCAGCAGTGCACCGCGGGGGCCGTCCAGGCGCCAGCGAGGTGTCGTCGTCAGTCGCAACGGGCCTGACCGGGCCTGCAGGAAGAGTGTCAGAAGTCCGTCGCCCAGCATCTCGGCTCCGGCGATGGTGGCCCCGAGCAGCCGTGGATCACGCAGGCCGACGGCGGCCTCGGACTCGGGTGGGGACGCGGGAGAGTCGAGTCGCTGGATCCGGGAGTGCAGCACCCATCCGCGCCCCGTGACGGTCCAGGTCCCACGGGAGGCGACGCGGGTATGGATGATCGACTGGCCTGTCAGCTCCTCGAGCAGGGGATGGCCCTGCGGCTGCTGGCGCCCGGTGAGGCCGGACAGGAAACTGGCCATGTGGTCATCCTGCCCCAAAAGGCGCGGGCCTGCGGGCTACCATGGAGCAATGCCCAGCACAGACGGCCGCGCGCCGGACCCCAGGCCGGCGAGAACCAGGGCGGCGATCTTCGCCGCGGCACGCGATCTCAGCGCGAGTGACGGCGAAGTCACCGTGAACGCCCTCGCCCACCGGGCCGGCGTCAGTCGAGCGGCGTTCTACAGCCATTTCTCCGGTCTCGACGACCTGATGGGCGCGATGCTCGGAGCTATGTTCGACCGTCAGCAGGAGCGCAGTGCCGAGCTCGCGGCCGAAGGCAGGTCCATCCAGGAGATGGTTCAGGTCGCCGCTGCGACCATGGTCGCCTATGTGGCCCACCACCATGCCTTCCTGCGCGGTGCGCTGGACTGGAAGTTCACCCACCGCACCTACATGATCCTGGTCGACACGCTGGCCGATCTGCACGTCGTCGCCCTGGGTCACCTCGGCGACCAGGTACCGTCCTACCTGCCCGTCCCGGAGACGGGCAGGTTCTTCGCGGGAGGCTCGCTGGACCTGCTCACCCGGTGGCTCGTCGAGACGGAGCAGGATGCCCGCGACGGGAAGGAGCTCGATCGGGAGCCGCTCCTGGGCGCCCTGCTGCGGCTGCTGCCGAGCTGGTACACCGGCCTGAGCCCGGAGGACCCGATCCCGCAGGAGCTGGTCATCGAGTGGCTCATCCCGGAGCCCCAGGAACCGGACGACTGATCAGCAGTCCCGTGCCAGGCGCAGCAGCACCCGCGCGCCGAAACGCACCGCATCGACGGGGACCCGCTCGTCGACCCCGTGGAACAGCGGCGCGAAGTCGAGATCCTTGGGCAGCTGGAGCGGCGCGAAACCGTAGCCGGTGATGCCGAGCTCCCGGTACAGGGACTTGTTGTCCGTGCCGCCGCTGAGGCAGTACGGAAGCACCCGGGAGCCGGGATCCTCCGCCTGGATGGACTGGGTCATCACGCTGACCAGGGCGGAGTCGCGCGGGGAGTCCACCGAGTTGCCGATGTGGTCGATGACCACCTCGACGTGCTCCCCGGTGAGTTCGTCCAGCAGGGCCAACAGCTCATCCTGATGCCCCGGGAGGAAGCGGGCGTCGAAGGTCGCCTCGGCCGTCTGCGGGATGACGTTGCCCTTGTACCCGGAGCTCAGCATCGTCATGTTCACCGAGTCGCCGAGGGTGCCGGAGACGAACTGGCGCGCCCCGCCCAGGAGCGGCAGGAACTCGCGGATGTCCTGCTCGTCCCAGCCGATGCCGGTGATCTCGGTGACCCCGTCGAACAGGTCCCGCACGCTCGCGATGCACTCGAAGGGGAACTCGTGCTCGTCGATCGCGGTGATCGCGCGGGCCAGACGCACGATGGCGTTCTCCTCGTTGGGGACGGAGCCGTGCCCGGCGCGGCCGATGGCCCGCAGCCTGCCCCAGGCCAGCCCCTTCTCCGCGGTCTGGACGAGGTAGGCGCGCACGTCCTCGCCGGTGTCCTTCTCCGGCAGAGTGATCGAATAGCCTCCGACCTCGCTGATCGCTTCCGTCATGCCGTCGAACAGCTCCGGGCGGTGCTCGACCATCCATTCGCTGCCCCACACCCCGCCGTTCTCCTCGTCGGCGAAGAAGACGAACAGCAGATCGCGCGGGGGAGCCTGTCGGGTGCGGGCCAGATGCCTCGCCAGCGCCAGGATCATCCCCACCATGTCCTTCATGTCCACGGCGCCGCGGCCGTAGATCATACCGTCGCGGATCTCCGCGCCGAAGGGGTCCGCCGACCAGTCCTCGGCCCGGGCCGGCACCACGTCGAGATGACCGTGGATGACCAGGCCGCCGCGTTCGGGGTTCGCGCCGCTGAGGCGGACGAAGACACTGGGGCGCCCCGGTGCGGACTCGTGCACCTCAGGCGCCAGGCCCACCTCGCGCAGCTTCGCGACGACGTAGTCGGCCGCTTCCGTCTCCCCTGTGCCCCAGGTCTCGGGGTCATTGCCGCCGAAGTTGGTGGTGTCGATCCGGATCAGGTCACGGGTGAACTCCACCGCCTCGTCCTGCAGCGCAGTGAGCTCGTCGGCGGTCGGGTCAGCGATCGGCATGCGGGGTCCTCCTGGGGTCGGGCCCTCACGGTACTCGGCGCCACCCCCGCGAAGGGGACGGCGCCGAGGCGGGAGACGTGCAGTGTCAGCAGGTCAGGCCTGCGAACCCTCCAGGTGGGCGCGGAGGAACCACTGGAACTTCTCCAGTCCCCGGGTCTGCTCGACCAGGATGTCCTCGGTCATGGGGTCCAGTTCGCCGGCCAGGGTGACGGCCTTCCGGTTCGAGGAGATGATGCCCGCGTAGACCTCGTCCAGCGCTGTCAGGTGCTCCTGGGTATCGGCCTTGCCGAGGGTGTAATCGGACCAGCTGCGCTCGGCGACGATCCGCCCGGGGGTGCCGACGGGGGAGGCGCCCAGCTGGGCGATCCGCTCCGCCAGATCGTCGGTGTAGCCGCGAACCTCCTCCACCTGGGGATCCAGCATCTCGTGCACCGCGATGAAGCGGGGTCCCACGACGTTCCAGTGCGCGTGCTTGAGCGTGAGGTGGAGGTCGTTCATCGCGTGCAGCCGATCCTGCAGGGCCTCGACGAGCCGGAGGGAGTCCTCGGTGCCGAGGCCGGGAACGGTGTATGAGAGGTCAGCCATGTCGTCTTCTCCTGTGCATCGGGTGTCGATGGTCGTGCATCGATCGTCGCGTGGTTCAACGGAGAAGGGAAGGGGGCTGTTCCTGCAGGCGCCGACCGCCTGGTCGCTACCGGGGAGCTGGTGCCTCCGTACGATGGGCAGGTATCCGATCCCGCAGGAGGAGCGTCCATGAAGCCGATCGCCACGATCCGAGACCGGATCGCCGAGGTGCCGGCCGCGGTGCGCCGACGTACCGACAGCTCGACGACCCACTCCAGGATCCTCGCCGATGCCCGGGCGGTCGCCCCCGGCATCCCGCGCACTGCTGACTCCGGGCACCTGGTCCGTGCCGCCCGCCGCCTGGTGCGCCGCGCCGCGCAGGACGAGTTCGCCCGCGAGGGAGTGACCCAGGTCCGTCTGCCCGACGAGCGCGGGCGCACCGAGCTGCGGCGCGCCGACGTGCCGGGGGGGGCGAGCTTCCACGCGTTCGTCGAGGATGTGCTCTCCGCGCTCGAGATCGCCCCCAGCGTGCTCGAGCGAGATGATGCGATCGACCTGCGCAATGCGCCCTCCTCGGCGGACCGCTACGGGCTGTCTCCGGAGGTCGCCTCTGATCTCGCGTCCTACCTTCTGGGGAAGGCGTTCGAACTCGACGACGAGGCGCACGACGTCCAGGAGTTCTTCGCCTCGCAGGCGTCGCGGGTCCGGGAGGACGTGCGCGCGACCCTGGTGCGTCAGGTCAAGGTGCCGCTCGAGCTGAAGGTCGCACTGGACCGGCACGAGCGGATCGAGAGCGGGCTGCCGCCCGTGGCGGACGGATTCGAGTCCCCGACGGTCGAAGACTTCGCCTCACCGACCGGCGGGCCGGGCGACGAGGACGCCACCGAGGCGGAACGACAGAGCTTCGCGGCGCGGGCTCAGGCGGCCTACAACTTCGCGCAGTCCGAGGCCGGCAGGGCCGCGTTCGGCATGCTGCGCACCGGGGCGGAGAAGGCCTACGAGAGGTACGGGCAGCGGGAGGGCGAGGTGAAGCCCCCGAAGCCCGGGTCCAAGTCGGCCCCGAAGCGCTGAGGGTTCACCCCTCGACGCCGGTAGCTGGGGCGGGCTTGCGCGGGTCGGGTACGACATGCGGCGCCGGGCCCTCGGTAGGGTCCCGGCGCCGCACGCGTCAGCAGGTCAGTGGATCAGCAGGCCACTAGGTCTGCAGGTCAGAGAGCAGCCTTCGCGCGGATCTGGCGTTTGATGCGTACGAGCATCCCCGCCATGCCGTTCAGCCGCAGGGGGCTGACGACCTCCGCGAGTCCCAGTTCGCCGGTCACGGCCTCGGGGGTGTCGAGCACCTCGCCCACCGTGCGTCCGTCCAGAGCTTCCGCGAGGATCGACGCGAAGCCGCGGGTGGTCGGGGCTTCCGGCGGGGCGGAGAAGAACAGGCGCGCGGTCGCGTCACGGCCCGTGCCGTCCACCTCTGTGATCAGGAAGATCGGCGACTGGCACTCCGGAACCGGCTCGAGCAGCTCGGGGTGCTCGGCGTAGCGCTCGGGCAATGCCGGAAGGCTCTGCGAGAACTCCAGGAGCAGCTGCAGCCGATCCTTCCCGCCCAGGGCATGGAAGTCGTCGGCGATCTCGGCGAAAGCTGCGGGCAGTGCGTCGGTCATCGGGTGGGGACCTCCCCGGGCTCGGTGCCGACGGCGATGGGCAGGCGCACGGCGTTGCCCCATTCCGTCCAGGAGCCGTCGTAGTTGCGCACGTTCTCGAAGCCCAGCAGGTACGTCAGCGCGAACCAGGTGTGAGCCGAGCGCTCGCCGATGCGGCAGTAGGCGATGACCGGGGCAGAGGTGTCGAAGCCGAGTTCGCCCTGGTAGATCGCCTCGAGATCGGTGCGGGACTTGAAACGGCCGTCCTCCGCCGCTGCACGCGCCCACGGCACGGACCGGGCCGAGGGGATGTGCCCGCCGCGCACGGTGCCCTCCTGCGGGTAGTCGGGCATGTGGGTGCGCTCGCCGGAGAACTCCTGGGGGGAGCGCACATCGACCAGCTGGCCGCCGAGGAAGTCCAGGACGTCCTCGCGGAAGGCGCGGATCGGGGCGTCCTCGCGCTCGATGACGGGGTACCCGCTCGTCGCGGCCGGTACGGCGTCGGTCGAGGTCGTCAGCTCGCGGCCCTCCGCCTGCCAGGCGGCGCGGCCACCGTCGAGCAGACGCACGTCGGGGTGGCCGAACAGCTCGAACACCCACAGGGCGTACGCGGCCCACCAGTTCGACTTGTCGCCGTAGACCACGACGGTGGTCTCTCGGGTGATGCCGGAGGCGTCCATGAGCTTCGCGAAACCCTCGCCGTCGACGTAATCACGGGTGACCTGGTCGTTGAGGTCCAGGTGCCAGTCGATCTTCACGGAGCCGGGGATGTGGCCGGTCTCGTACAGGAGCACATCTTCGTCGGATTCGACGACGACCAGATTCCCGGAACCTGCCGCGCCGAGGGTGTCGGCCAGCCATTGGGTGGTCACGAGCTTCTCGGGGTGTGCGTACTCCTGCAGGGCAGGAGTCGGGTCAACAGGAACGGTCATGGAGGCACCTCTCGAGACGCTGAATGGACTGGCTCCAGTCTGTCACCGCCGGGCAAGCCGTGGGGAACCGTGCACTGCGCCGGGAGCGGACAGGGGGCCCGTCCCAGGCGCAGATCGCAGTGACCAGGTCGTGCGGAGACCGAGATGAGCGAGCCCGAACCGGTGTCACCGGCGTGACCGGTCCACGCCTGACCATCGCGGAGGCAGAAACATCAGGCCCGCAGCCCTTCCCCTGCGACTCCACGGCTCCTACGGTGTCCCCATGGAGAACCTGGAGCAGGAACCCATCGTCCCGCAGCTCGATCTGATCGTCCTGGACTGTCCCGATGCATTGGAGCTCGCGACCTTCTACGCGAAGCTCCTGCGCTGGCGCCTGGAGGACGGATCGGATCCGGACTGGGCGACCCTCGCCCCGCCGCGCGGAGGCCTCACTCCGGAGAATCCCGACGGCGAGGCCACCCTCGCCTTCCAACGGGTCGAGGACTATCAGCGGCCGACCTGGCCCGGTGGTGTCCACCCCCAGCAGTTCCATCTCGACTTCTCGGTGTCCGACATCGACGGCGCCGAGCCGCAGGTGCTCGCGCTCGGCGCGACCCGGCACGAGCATCAGCCCTCCGCATCCGGCAGCTTCCGGGTCTACGTCGACCTGGCCGGCCACCCGTTCTGCCTGGTCCACGGAGCCTGAACCGCACCACCGGCCCCCGTCGATCGCCTGCAGGTGATCGCCCACGACCAGCTGAGCGCCCCACCTCCCGGACAGGTGGGGCGCTCAGCTCCGTCGGGCCGACGACGAACAGGCCGACGATGAACAGGCCGCCGGGCGATTTCCCGTGCCGTTCATCAGGGCGCCGCCGGGCGGAGGCTCGGCGCACCTAGTGTGGGAGCGCTTCCATACCCGTCCTGAGGAGTCACCCGTGTCCCCCTCCGACCAGACCGCGCAGCCCGTTGCTCCGGATGCTCCGGCACCCCGCTCCCACCGTCGCCTGGTAGTGATCTCTGTCGATGCCATGAGTGTCGTCGACGTGCCCTTCGCCCGTACGCTGCCGAACTTCGCCCGCATCCTGGCTGGTGGCTGGGGGAGCGCCGAGGCGATCTACCCGACGGTGACCTATCCCAACCACACCTCGCAGACCACCGCTCGGACAGTGGATGGCCACGGCATCTACGCCAACGAGCAGGTCCAGGTAGGGGAGCGCAGGCCCGACTGGTTCTGGGACGCGCGTGACATCACCTGCCCGACGATCTTCGACCTGGCGGCGCACAAGGGGCTGACCTCGGCGAGCGTCGGTTGGCCGGTGACCGGATGGTCCCCCTCGATCGACATCGCAGTCCCGGAGATCTGGGATACTGCCGGTCTCGAGCCCACTCTGGCGGTCCTGCGTGAGGCGGCCTCGCCGCGCGGCCGGTCCTACGTCGACCGCCATGCGGGGGAGATCGGCTGGGACACCAAGCACCGCTTCGGCCGCTTCAACACCTCCGTCGCCGTCGACATGATCCGCACCGACCAGCCCGACGTGCTGTTCGTGCACCTGGTCGACGTCGACTCGGCCCGGCACTCGACCGGGCGCTTCACCGACGAGGTGCGCGAGGCGTTCGAACGGGTCGATGGCTGGATCGGGGAGATCCTCGACGCCCTGACGGAGAGCGGCGTCTCCGAGGACACCAATGTCGCGATCGTCTCCGACCACGGGCATGTCGAGGTGGGCCGCTGCTTCCGCGCCAACCACCTCCTGGTGCAGGAGGGGCTGGTCCGTCTGGACGAGGACGGTCAGGTCGCCTCCTGGGACGCCTGGGTGCACGGCTGTGGTCTGACCGGCCAGCTGCACCTCAATCCTGCGGCCGATGACTCCACCCGTGAGCGTGTGCTCGCGCTCATCGAGGAGTGGGTGCAAGATCCGGAGATCCCCGTCGAGGCGTTCCATCCGCTGGCGGACATGCGCGAGGACTACGGCTACGACGGCCCCTTCATCGGCATCCTGGAGGGCACCAGCGGCACCAACTTCCAGAACCTCTGGGACGGGCGGTCGCTGTACGGACGCTTCGATCCGGACTACACGTTCCTCCTCAGCCAGCACGGCCACCTGCCCGAACAGGACATCCAGGCCGTGTTCGCGATGGCCGGCCCCGACATCGAGCCCGGCGTGAAATTCTCGCGCTGCACCGTCCCTGACGAGGCCGCGACCTTCGCCCACCTGCTCGGCCTCGAGTTCCCCGAGGCCGACGGCACGCCCGTCACCCAGATCCTGCGGGTGCCGGCTCAGGTCTGAGCCGACGCAGTGGTCGGCTCAGTAGTACCCCTGGCCGATCACCGCATGTCGGACCCCACCGGTCGGGTCCTCGACGTCTCCCGAGTACCGGGGGATCACGTGGAGATGCGCGTGGAACACAGTCTGCCCGGCAGAGGCACCCGCATTGAACCCGACGTTGTACCCGTCGGGGACGAGAGCCTCGTCGTGCTGGGTCTTCACGACATCGACCAGGTCCCAGGCTGCACGCTGCTCCTCGGGGGTCGCGTCGAACCAGGTCGTAATCTGGCGCACGGGCATGATTAGTGCATGTCCCGGTGAGACCGGGTTCGCATCGAGAACGGCGAAAGCGAGGTCGTTCTCCGCGATCCGGTACTTGCGGGGAATCATCGTGAACGGCGAGGTCTCCCCGGGAGCCGAAGGCGTTGTCTCTGTCGTGGTCGTCGTGCCGAGCAGTTCGTCGAGCTCCTGCACCGTCTGCGGGATGCCGACGATGACCAGGTCACCGCTGGGGTCGGTGCGCACGTCGGCCCCGGCTTCCTGGGCGAGGAGGGTGCCGCCCACGCGGTCCCAGATCTCGTTGCGATAGGCGACCATGGCGCCGAGACGGCCGGTGGCCAGCAGGCCCCAGTCCGAGGACGGCGCCCAGCTGCGCAGCAGGCGCTTCGTCTCCCGTTCCAGCGCGTCGAACATCTGGTTCCGACGGGCGTCGTCGTGGCCGATCTCGTAGCCCTGGGTGAAGGAGATCGTGGTGCGCGCGAGCGGCGCGGGCTCGCCGACGCTCAAGCGCCGGTCGTCCCTGCCGTCGCTCCTCAGCCACGCGCCCTGGCCGGCAATCGCCCAGTAGGTGCGTCGTCGCGGCGAGTCGTGCACGACGGCGAGCACTGGCTGATCGCCCTCGCACAGCGTGATGCACACGCCGTAGACGTCGAGGTCCAGGACGTAGTTGTTGGTGCCGTCCAGCGGGTCGATCAGCCAGCGGTGACTCGCCCCGGCGCCCGCTCCCTGCTCGCCCTCCTCCTCGCCGAGGATCGCGTGGTCCGGGTAGTGCTCGCGCAGAGCCGTCACGATCCGGCGCTCGGCCTCGCGGTCCACATGGGTGACGAGGTCCGAGCCATTGCCCTTGGCCTCGATCCGGGCCACGTCGTGCTCGGCGACGGCGAAGTCGCCGGCGTCCCGGGCGAGGGTGATGGCGAGTTCTGCCGCGCTGCGAAGGTCCACCCGAGGGACAGTATCGGCAGGCCGGGTCTACGAGGCGAAGGCGTCGAACGACGCGCGGATCTGCTCGGGAACCGCGTCGGCGGCGAGCAGGGTCTGCAGCAGCAGGCGGGCCTTCGCCGGCGGCAGGAATCCGGCCATGACCGCGCCCGCGCCCAGCAGGTCCACCTCGCTGCCGGGGTAGGCATAGTGGTGGGTCGACGTGCCTCCGCTGGCGATGCGGGTCGCGACCACCACGGGCGTGCCCGCATCCAGCAGGCGGCGCAGGCGCGGCATCGCGGCGGGGGAGACGTGGCCCATCCCGACGCCCGCGATCACGAGTCCCTCGACCGCGCGCGGGGCCAGGGAGTCGAGCAGGGAGAAGTCCTCGTCCAGGCCCGCCATCATCATCGGCACCTCGGGCAACGTCTCCGGCAGCGGTTCCTGTGATCGCGCGGCGCCTCCGAGGGGCCGGTGCAGCAGCTGCACGTCGCCCCCGTCGACCATGGCGACCGGCCCTGCGGGGGCGGAGGCGAAAGCGGAGACGGAGCGGGAGGAGACCTTGGTGACCTGGTCTGCGAGATGGACGAGGCCGTCGAACACCACGAGCACGCCGAGCCCGCGTGCCGGGGAGGCGGCCGCCGTGCTCACCGCGTCGTGCAGGTTCGCGGGCCCGTCGGCACCGAGGGCGCTCGCCGGGCGCATCGCACCGGTCACCACCAGCGGCGCCGTGCGGTCCCAGTACCGGTTCAGCAGGAACGCCGACTCCTCGAGGGTGTCGGTGCCGTGAGTGAGGACCACCCCGTCGGCCCCCTCGTCGACCGCGCGACGGGCATGCTCCAGGACCTCGCGCAGGTGGCGGGGCCGCACGTCGGACGAGGAGACGTTGGCGATCTCGTGGTGAGCGAGCTCGACCCCGGCGATCGGGATGCGGGACAGCCGCGATCCGGCCTCGGCATCCGGCGCGGCATGCCTGCCCGCGGGATCCTGGGTCATGAAGATGGTGCCGCCCAGGGTCAGCAGGGTGACCGCGGCCGACGGTTCGGGCGCGCTGGTCACGACAGGTTCGGCTCCTCGCCCAGGTAGAAGGCGGCGGTGCGCACGGAGGCCTTGCGGGCAGGCTTCTTGTCGGAACCGGAGGCCACGTGCGCCTCGAACCAGGCATCGGCCGTGGCCCGGGTGAACTCGGCCCCTGCCGGGGACCCCGCGAAGCGGCCGAGGCGGTCCATCAGCTCAGCCGACGGATCCTCGAGGTGCAGTGCCAGCGCATACAGCGCTGCGTCCCAGCCGCACCCGACCGCGGCCGGTCCGAAGGTCGCCCAGTGCGCGTCGGCCGGGACGGTGTGGCGCAGCTCGAAGCGCGAACCGCCCCCGGTCCCGCCATGACTCGCGTCGGCGTCTGTATCTGCGGTTGTCGCGGGGGCGGCCTCGACGGGCGTCACCAGCAGCTCCATCTCGCTCGTGCTGCCACCGGACTCCCAGGTCAGCAGGAGGCGGTGGGGTGCGTCGACGGCGAGGAGGCTGCCCCGGGTCTCCATATCCGGCAGCTCGAAGCGGCCGCCCTCGGCGACCTCGCCGCTTGCGCGACCGAACCATGCCGTGAGGTGATCCCCGATCGTGAGCGCCGACCACAGCTCCTCCGGGTCGACGGGGAAGGTCTGGGCGAGGGAGACGGTGTTCCCGGCCTTCGCGGGACTGACGGTGCGGGTGACCTCGGTCAGCTGGGTCTCGGGTGTCGCGGTCATGGGGCTCCTTGGTCGACGGGTTCGTGGGCCACTGTGTCAGGTCGGTCGCTGCGGCGCAGGCGCACGATGACCTCGGCGTGCTCGGTGTGAGGGAACATGTCCACGTAGCGCCCCCCGACGATGGCCAGCGAAGGCATGGCCGCGAGATCCGTGGCGAGCGTGGTCGGGTTGCAGCTGGAGTAGACGACGTCGCGCACACCGCTGTCCTCGAGCCAGGCGGAGAGCTCGGGGCCGATGCCCCGACGGGGCGGGTTCACGATCACGGCATCGGGCGGGCCGTCGGGGCCGGCGGCCTCCCGGATCGCCCAGGCGGTCGCGTCGTCCACCAGGAACGTGGAGGGGATGTCCTGAGCCGCAGCGGCCTCCTGGGCTCCCGTGATGGCCTGCGCGGAGACCTCGACCCCGGTGACGTGCGCGGTGGGGACGGCCAGCGCGGTGTGCAGGGCGAAACCGCCGAGGCCGCAGTAGAGGTCCCAGATCTGCGGTGCTTCGCCGAACCCGTCCGTGAGCTCTGCGAGCCAGCTCGCGGCCTGACGGTAGAGGTGACCCGCGACCTCGGTGTTGGTCTGCAGGAATGACTGCGGGCGCGCGAACAGGGTGACGTCCCCGGTGCGCACGGCGATCGACTCCGCCCCCGCGAGGTGGATCTCCACGTCGCCTTCGACCCGCGTGGTGTGGTCAGGGTGAATGTTCGCGGTGACCGCGACGATCGACGGGTGCGCCGCCAACAGCGTGGGCAGGTGCTCACGGATCCTGCCCAGGGGCTGCTCGCTGCGCAGCACCAGGCGCAGCAGATGCTCCCCCTCAGGCGAGGCGGTGACCAGGACGTTCTTGAGCTCGCCGCGGCGGCGGGCCACATCGTACGGAGGTACCTGCGCCCGACGGGTCAGCGCCTTGGCCCCCTCGAGCACTGCCTCGACTCCCTCGGGGTACAGCGGGCAGTCGCACAGGTCAGCACTGAGCTTCTGGCCGGGCAGGCCGAGGATCGGGTCCTGCGTGGTGCCGCCCACGGCCATCTTCCCGCGGGCGCGGAACCCGGCCTCGGGCCCCAGGATCGGCTCGCCCCAGGAGGTGCCGGGGTGCAGGTACGGGGCCAGCAGGGTTTCGACCCAGGCGCGACCCTGCGCGATCTGTCGCGGGCGGGGGAGGTCCAGGAGCGTGCAGGACCTGCACTCCCCGGAGTCGAAATGATGGCACCGCACCCGGAGAGTCTACGGGCGCGAGACGTCGCACGAGAGCGCGCTCCTCGTCCGTCGGAGCCCTCCGGTACCGTCGTTGACGGGTCACGAGATGCGGCTGGACTCCCTCGGCAGAGGCCGCGCGGCAACCGGAACCGAGAACCCGGTGCCCGTCGAGGAAGACCCGGCCGGAGGGCATCCGCCCGTCCGGTCAGGAGGCCCGCGAGGGCCGACATCGGAAGGCCGTTCCCATGGACCCCCACCACCCCACCGACCTCGACCAGGGCCCCGGCGGCACCGAGGCGGAGATCGCCGCGACCTGGCGCGATCAGCTGATCGAGCTGGACCTGCCGGGCGTCGGGGCGATCACCGCCTGCGCGGATCCGGGGCTGTTCGTCGATCCCGATCCCGTCGCTCCGGTCGCCCCGGAGGAGACGCGCGGCACGCAGAGGGACGAGGCGGCCCAGGAGACCTACCGGCGCCGTCAGCCCACCACTCCGCCGGAGCCGGAGATCGTGCGCGCGACCCTGCGGGACCGGGGGCCGCTCGAGCTCGAGCACACCTGGCTGGTACTGCCGGCCCTGGGCCCCGTGCTGCCCACGCTGAGACCCGACGGAGCAGTCGTCGCGGACCTCAGCGGCCGCGAGGCTCCGTACGACGTGCGCCCCGACCCGACGGTGACGCCGGCGGTACCCAGCCGTGAGGGCGTGCGGGCCGGGGCGCCGATCGAGGGGCTTCGCCAGCCCGGACGACTGCCGCATGTGAGCTGGTTCCGGCGGCCCGTCGTCGCCGCGGCGCTGCGGGAGCGCGGCGGCATGGTCGCGCTCGGCGCTCTCGTCGGCCCGCAGCGCTCCTGGTTCGAACCCGCCGTCGCCGCCCGCGAGGACCTGCTCGCGCCCCACCGCGACCAGGCGCTCGAGCGCGCTCTCCACGTGGCCCGCGAGCAGGGGCAGAGCGCGGTGATCCGGTTCGGCCCCGGCGGTCTCGACGTGTTCCCCACCGGCGTCGACCCGCGGGTGCCGGCGCTGGAGGGTTTGGAGCTGCTGGTCACGGCGCGTCCCGCGCAGTGCCCGCTGCAGGGCCGTGATGGGGACGGGCCCTGCCGTCCCCACGGTGGGCCGTGGATCCGTCGGGCGCACGACGCGCAGGTGGACTGGGAGGCTCGTCGCGCGCAGGCGCTCGCTGTGCAGGGGTGCGGGGTGTGCTTCGGGGAAGCGCTGCCCCCGGAACCCGATCAGCCGCAGGTCCCGCAGCTGGCGCGGAGGGCCCCGGTGGTCGACATCAGCAGGCTCCATCTTCGCGGCGGCGAGGTGGTGCGGATCGACCCGATCGCACCTCCGCGGTGACGTGCCTGCAGGGACCGGCCCGCGACGACCGGCCCGCGGCACGTATCCAGTGGCGTCAGGTGATCAGGCAGCCCCGAATATGGGGTTGCCTGCACGCCTCGCGCCACTGGCGACGGTAGGACGCGGGACGGTTGATCGACGGCTGGTCAGGTCCCGCCTCAGGTCACGCGCGGAAGGTTTCCTCGGGTCAGGAGAACCACTCCGTGGGCGGGCCCAGGGACAGCAGCACCGAGAACACGATCGCGACGACGACGATCGCGATCAGGGCGGCGGGGATCGGACGACGCAGCGCGAGGGCGACGATCTTCTCGGGCGCGGTCCGGCCCGGCTCCGTGCGCAGCTGCCACGTGTGCCCGAGCAGGCCGCGGCGCATCGCCGAGCGTTCGAAGGGCACCGTCATGTACGGGACGATCGCCGAGCCGATGCCGAGCACCACGTCGCGGAGCGTCCAGCGCTGATCGACCGCGACCAGCACCGTGACCACCAGGTAGCTGAGGAAGGTGAAGCCATGCAGACCACCGCCGATGCGCACCAGCAGCTCACCGGCCTCCAGCACGTACTTCACGAACATGCCGGCCAGCAGGAGCGTCCAGGTGACCATCTCGGCGAAGGCGAGCACCCGGTAGAGGCGAGATGGGGTCGAGATCAGAGGCATGGCGTCATCGTGTCACGGGGGCCTGAGGAGGGCCCGACCGAAGACGGACACGTACCGGCCGAACGGATGATGTCCTGGCGGGGCCGCTGCGGCACCGTGGGGGTATGACGACCACCACCACGATCCCCGGGGAACTGTTCCTGCTGCTGACCAACGATGCCGGCCGGCAGGATTCGACGCAGTACCGCAAACAGGCGCTCGCCGCTGCGGCTGTTGCCGAGCTCGCGCTGCGCGAGAAGGTGGCCCTCGACGACGAGCGCAACCCGCACGTGGAGGTCCTCGACCCCGCTTCGACGGGCATCCCCGTGCTCGACCAGTCCCTCGGCGCGCTCACCGAGCTCTCCCGCACCCGCATCAAGTCCGTGATCTCCCACCGGTGGATGGACCTCACCGAGGTCATCGGCGAGGGCTTCGCGGCTACCGGCGCGGTGGTCCGCAAGGATGGCTGGTTCACGACCACCTGGCCCACCCGCGACGACACGCTCGAGGCAGGCCTGCGCGCCCGTCTCGCCGGTGCGGTCACCGACGGCGCGCAGGCGAGCCTGCAGGACTGCATCCTGCTGGAGCTGCTGCGCGCGCTCGGCATCGCCCATCGGATCCTCAAGGACGATGTGCCCGGCATGAGCCGCCGCGACCTCGACCGCACCATCACCCAGCTCGATCTCGATCACCCGGCGGCGACTGCCGTCAAGAAGGTGATCGACGACATGACCGCGGTGATGCTCACGACCACGGTGGCCACCACGACGACCTGACGACCTGACGAGCTAACGCCGTGAGGGGCGCTTCACGCGAGCGGTCGCGGGGGCGCTCCACGGATCCTCGGGCCAGGGGTGCTTGGGATAGCGCCCGCGCATCTCCTTGCGGACTTCCTGGTACGGCCCGTTCCAGAAGGACTGCAGGTCATCGGTGACCGCGAGCGGCCGACGGGCGGGCGAGAGCAGGTGGAACAGCACCGGCACCCGGCCACGCACCAGGCGCGGGGTCTCCGCGAGACCGAACACCTCCTGCAGCTTCACCGCGACCACGGGCCGGCCGTCCTCGGCATCCGGCTCGGGGTAGTCGATGCGTGCGCTCGAGCCCGACGGCACCGCCAGCCGCTCCGGCGCCAGCGCCGCCAGCTCGGAGGCCGGGGGCCACGGCAGCAGGTTCCGCAGGGCGGTGGTCACGTCGATCGTGGTCAGCTTCGTGGTGCGGGCCGACAGCTGCGGGGCCAACCAGGTCTCCAGGCTCGCCAGCAGGGACTCCTCGTCCATCGAGGGCCACGGGTCACCCAGCTCGCGGCGGATCAGGGCCAGCCGTGCCCGCAGGGACCGGGCCGAGTCGCTCGCGGGCAATGCCGTGAGGCCGCGGGTGCGCACATGCGCCAGGACGGCGGGGACGGTGTCTCGTGCGGTCGCGGGGACCGGCGTCGAGAGTAGCTCGATCGCCCCGAGGGCGCGCCGCTCCCGGGCGCGCACCGAGCCGTTCTCCAATGTGGCGGTGCGCTCTGTGACCAGCAGGTCCTCGCCGGTGGCCAGGGCGTCCTCCTCGGTCAGCGGCGCGGCAGTGCGGATCACCGCGCCGGTGCCGTCGGCCGCATGCCCCTCGGCCCGCTGCACCTCCCACACCGCGAGCCACTGCCGGCCCACCAGGCCGCTGGTCTCCGGCAGCGCCGCCCGGGTGCCCGAGGCGAGCAGATAGGAGCGGGATCCGTCGGCGACGCGGCGGGCGATGCGCTCGGGGCGGGCCAGGGCGAGAACGGCGCCGGCTTGCTCCGCGGGGTGCGCCGCCTCGACCCGCCTGCCGCGGCCCGAGGACTCGACGACGGCCTCGCGGGCGATGCGGGTCAGGCGGTCCCGCTCGCGCTTCCAGCGATCGGCGCCAGGGGCGCGGCCGGCGCGGAGGTCCTGCAGCAGGCGGGGGAGATCCGCGCCGACGGGCCGGTGATCGTCGGAGACGGCGGCCACCACCTCGGCGGTCTGACGGGCGGCGTCGGAGCCGGGCAGGCGGCGCGCACCGTCGACCAGGGCGCGGGCCTCGCGCACCCCGATCGGCATCCGTGCCACCCGGGTGCCGGAGTCCGTCGGGAGGCCGTCGTCGCCCACCAGGCCGAGGGCGTGCAGCGTCTCCTCGGCGGCGGTGATCTCGGCGCGCGGCGGGGGCGTGAGCAGGGCCAGGCCGTCACCGCGGGGCGTTCCCCAGCAGGCCAGCCACAGTGCGGCGTCGGTGAGGTCGGCGCTGGTGATGTCGGGGGCGGACTGCGCCGGCATCCCCGCGAGGTCGGACTGGGCGAAGGCGCGCACCGCGCGGCCGGGGCCCTGGCGGGCGGCGCGACCGGCGCGCTGATCCGCCGCGGCGCGCGAAGCGCTGACGGTGACCAGGCCCGACATGTCGCGGCCGCGATCGCGGCGCACCTCTCGCGAGAGCCCCGCATCGACCACCAGATGCACTCCGGGCACGGTCAGGGAGCTCTCCGCGATCGATGTCGACACCACGATCCTCGGTGCCTCCCCGGGCCGGCGGCCACCGGTCGCGCGGTCCTGCTGCGCGGCGGGGAGACGGCCATGCAAGGCCAGCACCTCGACCTCCGCGCCGATGAGGCCCTGCAGGCGCGAGACCACTTCGTCGACCTCGCGGGCGCCGGGCACGAACACCAGGGCATCCGTGCCGGACTCACGCTGAGCGCGGGCGGCGGTGCGAGCCAGGTGGTCGAGGTAATCGCGGGTGATGCCGCGGGCGTCGAGCCGCGGCGCGGGGGAGGGGACGTAGGAGACGGTCAGCGGGTGCAGGGCGCTGGGGACGTCCACGATCGCCGCGCCGTCCAGCACGGCCGCTACCGCAGCCGCGTCCAGCGTCGCGGACATCGCCCCGACCAGCAGATCCTCCCGCAGTTGCCGCACCTCGGAGAGCATCCCCAGCAGCAGATCGGTCTCCAGCGAGCGTTCATGGACCTCGTCGAGCACGACGGCGGCCACGCCCGTCAGCGCGGGATCGGCGAGCAGCCGCCGCAGCAGCACGCCCGGGGTGAGCATCTCCAGCCGGGTCGAACGTCCCACTTCCCGCTGCCCGCGCACGGTGAAGCCGACCGGGCCGCCGAGCTCGGTGCCATCCAGGCTCGAGACGCGCCGCGCTGCCGCCCGCACCGCGACCCGGCGGGGCTGGGTGACCAGGGTCAGGCCGTCGACGAGGTTCGCGACCAGGGGCGGGACCAGCGTCGTCTTGCCGGTGCCAGGAGGGGCCGTCACCACCATCGACCCGGTGGTGGCGGCGGCCTCGAGCTCGGCGCGGGCGTCGGCGACCGGCAGCCCAGCCCCGATGGCGTCGAGGTCGAAGTGGTGAAGGGAGGGTTGCGGGGCGCGCATCGCTCCATCATGCCGCGTCGACGCGGGCGCGTGCTCCGGCCGACGGGGCGCCGACGCGGCGACGGGCGCAGTGCCGTCTCGACGTCCGTCAGGGGTGGTCGTCCGGTGTCAGCCCTTCCCGTCGGAACCCGGGTGAGCGCTCGCAGCGAAGTCGTCGTCACTGGAGACGAGGAGCATCAGGGTCTCGAGGAGACCCTGCGAGGAGAGCTCTGCGGTCCGCAGTGCCTCGGGCTGACCGTCGTCGTCCAGAACCGGCTCGCTCATGTGGAATGAGTCGCTGGTCGCGTGGAGGTTCACGGTGGCCAGCAGTCGGCCGCCGGGTCCGCTGGCAGTGGCTCGGGTGAAGACGCGCGTGTCGTCAAGGAGGTGCTCGCCGACCGGGAACGAGCCGTCGGCGGCAAGGGGCAGCAGTGACTCCTCACCATCCGTATGAGCGACGCCGTGCGGGTCGATCAGCTCAGCGAGGAGCGGGCCGATGGCCGGGACCGGCAGCACGGCGAAGGAATGCACCCCTTCGGGGTTCACGTACTCCTCGAGGGCGATGCCGGGCGACTGGTGGTAGTAGTACCGGCGGCTGCGGTGGAAGGTCTCCTCGATGCTCACCGACCGTTCGACCACGGTGACCTGCTCGGCGGAGCGCCGCAGCAGCAGGATCCCGGCCAGGCGCGGCTCGGGCACCAGGCGCGCGGGATCGCCCTCGACCTCGCGGTCCTCGAGCGGGGCGGCGTACCCCTCGGGCACGAGATTGTTCCGGGCCAGGAGGATGCGACGCACAGAGGGGAGCGCGCTCTCGAGGTGGTCGGCGTGCTCCTCGGACCAGGGGGCCCAGACCGTCGGTCCGCCGTCCGTCTCGGCGGTCAGGACGGCCAGCTCCTCGTCGGTCAGGCGGAGCAGCTCGGTGCGTGCAGACTCGCCCTGTCGCAGGAGCGACGCAGCGCTCAGCAGGTCGCGTCGAGGGATGGGCATGGACGATGCGGTCATGATGGCCCCTCCAGGGCGTTGTGTTGGCGTGCCGTCTCAGTCGGAGTGGCGAGCTGACGGGGAGCTCAGACTCCGAGCCAGGGGTAGGCCCCGGGGCCCCAGGTCTTTCCATCGGCCCAGTCGTCGGCGGCGTCGGCGAACCCATCCCAGACTTCTCGGGAGAGGTCGTAATCGAAGAACTCCTCGCTGACCCAGTCGGCGATCCCCGCGACGTCGCACACGGCGCCGAAAATCACTGTGGCGGGGTGCGGGACCGATCCGACCAGCCCACCGAGCGCGGTGAAGAACTCGATCGGATCCTTGGCGGTGACCATGTCGTATATCCCCAGCGGGATGTCCACGATCGGGACCAGTTTGGCGATCCGCTTGATGCCCTTGCTGTTCATGAGTCTGCCGAGATCATCGGCGATCCCGGAGTTCTTCCACCAGTCGGTGAGTTGGTCCGCGCCCTCACGCAGCGCTTTCCAGTCGATCTTCCCGCTCGTGATGCCGTTCCACAGCTTCTCGACGGTCTTGGCGATGATCGACAGCGCGGCCTTGCCGTTGGAGTAGATGTCCTTCAGAGTCTTCAGCAAGCCGTCATCTGCTGACGAGGCGTCGTCTTGCTCCACTGCGTGATCACGAAGGTCGCGGCCCATGGCTTCGATCGCGTCGAAGGTCTCCTTCGCCCGGGGGCGGATCTCGTCCCAGAAGGTGGCGTCGAACGACTCGAAATCCTTGCCCTTCCAGTGGTCCTTGATCATCATGAGGTCCCACTGGATTGAGTTGATCACCGCTTGGATCGCGTTCGACCTGCGATGGAACTGTATATAGAGGTCGGTCATCTGCTCAGTGTCACCACCGTAGAACCCGGTCATATAAGTACTTTCCCTTGGTGAGCGGATCCGGTCGCGGTCCGGCTCGCGGTGGTGTCTCCACGTGTCAGGTGGAGGGTATTCGGACGACCGCAGGTGACGCGATGGGGAGAACTCCCCACTCGTGCTGCGTCACGGCCTCCAGTCCGGGCGCATCCCGGGCACCGAGCGCTGGGCCATCCGCCCGATCCCCTCCAGTTCGCTGACATCGAACTGCTCGGACCATCGAGCCAGATGGGCGGGGCAGCCGGAGCGTTCGAGGCTCTCCCTCAGGTGGCGGGCGATCTCGGGTGCCCGGCGCGACGCGAAGACGACGATCCCGCGTCCGGGGGTCGGGGGGCGGAGCCTCCGGCCCGCGTCAGACGCCCTATCGGGACCCAGGAAGGTGACGGCGAGGTCCGCGCCGCCGCTGATGTGCCAGTGGGTGGAGATCGTGCGGTACGGCAGGCTGCGCAGCGAGTCGATGTCCTCGAACACCCGGATCGTCGCGGGGTGGATCTCCCCGAACCACATCTCTCGCGGACGTCCACCCATCCGTCCAATGCTCACCCCGTGGTGGTAGATGCGCAGGGTCGCCGAATGGCTCCAGACCTGCCAGGCCAGCACAGCAACGGTGAGCACGAATCCGGCGGGCACGCTCAGCAGGAGGAGCCACGGAAGATCACGGAGCAGTCCGGCCGCGACACCCGCGCCGATCACCAGCGGACCGAGGGACAGCATGAACAGCACATGCAGCACCGAGACGGACGTTCGGTAGGAAGCGAGCGAAGGACCGAACAGGGGATGGGGTGGCACGCGACGATCCTGCCATGTCGCGTTCAGCGACTTCAGTTGATGAGGTCGAACTCGACCTGGTCCGTGTCCTGGCAGACGCTGGTCACGGAGATGGTCCACTCGTCGATGGTGGCGGTGTCGCCGAGGGTGATGTCCTCGAGTGGTCGCGGTTCGCCGTCGCCGAGGGTCGCGGTGAGCTGGGCGTCGTCGCCTGTGATGCCCGTGGCGTGGATCGTGAGGGTCTCCCCGGCGCGTTCGGGCAGGTCCGGTGTCGCGGCACCGCCCACCTCCGCGAAGTAGGCACCCTCGCCGGAGCAGGGCTCGGGAGCCTCGAAGTCGTCCGGCGGAGGCGTCACGGGGTAGGGGTCGCGCGGTACAGCGACGGCGGTCTTCCCGCCGGCGTCGGACGCGTCGGAGCTGTCGACGGTCGCCTCGGAGTCACGGTCGGGGCCGCCGTCGGAGGCACCGCCGGCATCGGAGCCCTCGGACGCCGCAGGCGTGGCGTCGGACGCGGAGTCGTCCCCGCCGCTGCAGCCCGCCGCGAGCAGAGAGATTGCGAGCAGTGCGCCGGCGAGACGAGCGCGGGACAGGCGATGGGATGTGGCGCTGGAGGGCACGTGATACCTCACGGGTAGGACGACGAGTGCGGCGCCCACGCTACTGGACCGCTCCGCGCGTGCCACTATCGGGGGTGAATCCGGAATCAGAGGGGAAGGCAGGCGAGGCATGGGCAGCAGGAGGAGCCGACGGTCGCGTCCCGCATCTCCCACCCCTACCCCTGCCTCGCCGATGCCGCCGACTCCGAAGAGCCTGACCGGGCTCACGGATCCTGCGCGCGCGGTCCGTCCCGTCGATTGGGCCGCGACCGGCCGTCGCGCCCCCGGATCGTCGACCGGGGAGGCCGCACCCGCCGCACCCGCCGCATCCGCCGCAGCGGACGCGCCCGAGCCCGCCGGGCACGGATCCCCGTCGGACGTGCTCCCGCACCGTCGGCCTCGTGCCCCCGAGCCACCGCGGTCGCTGTCGGTGCCGCCACCGGACGCCGTGCACACCATCGCCTCCGAGGATCCCCGCCCCCTCCCGCGGCCCCTCCAGGTCGTCGATGAGCAGATCCGCACCGTCGGCGTCACGGGGCTGACCACCGCGAAGATCGTGCGCGTCGTCGCCGACCCGGAAGATGCGTGGACGGCCGACGCCGGCAGCAGCGACCATTTTCTGCGCGGCGGGATCGTGGTGCAGGTGCGCCGGGCGGACAACTCGGTGATCGGGGCGTTCTCCACCCGGTACGCCCTGTCGGTGCGTCCCGAGGACTACGAGCCGGCGCTCGACATCGCCGAGGATGCCGCCGGGCCGAGCGCGCGGGGCGGGAAGGGGACCCGGCATCCCACCACGCGGCGAGAGCTGCTGCGGCGCATGGAGTCGGCGGGATTCGTGGTCACACCCGGCTCGACGCACGGTCGGGTGACGCATCCGGATCATCCGGGGCTGGTGGTGCCGTTCGCGTCGACGCCGTCGGACAGGCGGTTCACGCGGCATGCCGTGGCACAGATCCGGCGGGTGTTCGGGATCGACCTGCGGCACTGATCACCGATCGGGCGCGCGGCATGAGCGCGAGGTGGCATGTGGATGCGGCTCGCGCACGTCGTCCTTCGACCCCCGGACAAGAAAGTGCCCCGACCCGTCCCCACGGGCCGGGGCCATCCCTTTCCCCCGCGCCCCCGGATCAGCGGAATCCGCCTCCTCCTCAGTCAGCGGATCCCTCCGGTGACGCGTTGGTACGAGTAGACACGCACTCCCGGAAAAAGCTCTGCGACAGCCCTGTTCATTCCCTGGGAGTCGCGCTGGCCTGCACACTCAGGGAGACATGGCCCAGCGCGCGCAGCACCTGGATCAGTCGGTCGAAGGCGATCGTGCCCGCCACCGCGCGCAGCACCACCGCGTCGTCCGAGAAGGGCTGTGCGGCGTCCGTCCCGGCGCTGAGGTAGGCGAGATCGCCGCGCGCGATCTCGGCCATCGGCTCGGCGTAGCGCATCAGCAGATCCGGATCCGAGGGCATCTCCCAGCCGTCCAGGGTGTGGAGCAGGTCGTCCAGCGCACGACGCGGAACGGAGTCGACCTGGGGCCATCCCAGTCGCGTCAGCATCACGGCGACCGACGGGTGCTCGGAACGCGCCGTGGTCCCCTCCGGGCGCTCCGCGTCGGCGCCGAGAGCGATCGTCTGCGCTTCCTCGAGGGCCCGGATCAGGGGCTCGTGCGGGTCATCGAGCAGCGCGGTGAGGCGACGGATGCGGGCGATCGGGGCGTCGGCCATCTCGCGCAGCACCTGGATGAGCTGCAGTCTCTCCAGGTGGCGGGGCCCGTACTCCTGCCGGGTGGCGGTCAGGCGCTCGCCGGCAGGCAGCAGGCCCTCGCGTCGGTAGTACTTGATCGACGCCGCGCTGCATCCGGTCGCGGTCGCCAGCTCGTGCAGAAGCATGGGTGCCTTCTCTCGCGCGAAATCCCTGGATAGTGCGACGACCAGCAACTATCTTGATGGCGCCACGGTAGATAGTCGCACTATCGTACAGCGCATGGACACCATCGCCCCGGTTACCCCAGTCATCGTCGTCCATGCCGTCGCCGCCCTGTACGTGCTGATGCTGGGCCCGTTCCAGATCCTGCGAAGGCGACGGGATCGCGCCCACCGGCTGCTCGGGACGACCTGGGTCGCGGCGATGCTGGTGGTGTGCTTCTCGAGCTTCGGCATCATGCCGGGCGGGTTCTCGTGGCTGCACGGGCTGTCGATCTGGACTCTCCTGTGCCTCGTGTTCGCGATCGCCGCGATCCGCCGCGGCAACGTCCCGACGCATCGGGGCTTCATGGTCGGCTCCTACCTCGGCACGCTCGGGGCCTTCGCCTTCGCCGCCCTGGTGCCCGCGCGGCTGATCCCGCAGCTGCTGCGCAGCGAACCCCTCGTCGTCGTCACGACGGTCCTCGCCGTGGGCGCCACGGTCGCCGTGTTCGCCCTGCTTGCGCTGCGAGCGCCCGCGGCCGAGGCGGCACGCCGCGAATCGGTCAGTTGACCGGGAGGCCGACTTCCTCGCCGCCGGTGCCGACGGGGTCCGTGTAGCTGACCGACTCGATCACGACGTCCTCGGCGACGTCGACATAGAGAGCCGCAGTGGCCTTCTCGCCGGGCTCGAGCTGCGGTCCGCTGGTCGAGAAGCTCGCATAGCGCAGCGCGTACGTCGTCCCGTCGGAGCCGTAGACCACGAAGTTGTCGCCGGCCAGTCCGTAGGTCTCGGTGCCCAGGTTCTCGATGGTGAGGGTGATGCGAACGAACTTGCCGTTCTCCGTGGTCAGCTGCTCGTCCTCGGTGTCGAGAGTGGTGCCCTCCTCGAGGGGTTCGGTGCTGATCGTCAGCGTGCCCTCCGACGGGGGGTCGAGCGTAGGTCCTGGGGGTTCGTCGGTCGGGTCCTCGGAGGGTTCCTCAGTGGGCTCGTCCGTCGGGTCCTCGGTCGCGGTCTCGCTGATGCTCGGATCCTGGGTCGGCTCCTCGGCCGGCTCGCGCGTCAGGAGGAAGACTCCGACCCCGCCGGCGGCCAGGACCAGCACCACGATCGCAGCGCAGCCGCAGGCCAGGGCGATGTACAGCGGCGAGCGGCTCTTCCTCTGCGGGGCGCCGGGGGCGCCGTAGGGGTTGCTCATGGTGGGACCTCCAGGTCAGAGCGCTCGGTGAGTGCATCGTCGTACGGGGAATCGCGGCAGATCGGGGCAGATGGGGAGAGAAAGGGCGAGTCGCCGTGCGGTCCACGCTATCGCCGGGCTCCACCAGGGCGCGATGGGGAGAAGTCCCCGTCGAACGTCGTCGGTCGGCGCGCCGCGCGACCCGCGCGAGGGTCTTGAGATGGAGGATGGTCAGTGCGCATGATGTACTGCCGTCACGGAACACCCATCGAGAAGGCCTCAGCCGGCGGAACACGATGCGCACGATCTGATCGACCGGGGCGACACGACGAGGAGTCGAGACAGTGCTCAATCGATTGCACGATGTACTGCGCCTGCGCACATCGCCGGTGATCTTCTTCAGCTCGGCGGCGATCATCATCGCCTTCGTGATCGGGACGATCGCCTTCACCGACCCGCTGAACACGGCCGTCTCCGCGGCGTCGGACTGGTTGCTGACCAACCTCGGCTGGTTCTACATCCTCGGCGTGACGGTGTTCCTGGCGTATCTGATCATGATCGCTGTGGGCCGTTTCGGTCGCGTGAAGCTGGGCCCCGACGACGAGCCGCCGGAGCATTCGGGCGGGGCCTGGTTCGCCATGCTGTTCGCCGCCGGAATCGGCTCGATCCTCATGTTCTGGGGCGTCGCCGAGCCGATCAGCCACTTCGGTGACCCGCCGCGCGCGACGACGCTCGGCATCGAAGGGGGAACCTGGAGTGCGGCGCAGGACGCCATGAACTTCACGTACTACCACTTCACGCTGCACACCTGGACGATCTTCACGCTGCCCGCGCTGTGCTTCGCCTACTTCATCCACAAGCGCAACCTGCCGCCGCGCGTGAGCTCGATCTTCCAGCCACTCCTCGGCGAGGGCATCCACGGCCCGATCGGCAAGGCCATCGACGTGGTCGCGATCGTCGGCACGGTCTTCGGCATCGCCGTCTCCATCGGCCTGGGCACCCTGCAGATCAACGGCGGCCTCAACCAGCTGCTCGGGGTTCCGGAGAACGCCGGGTGGCAGCTGATCATCATCGGTGTCGTCACCGGTCTCGCGCTGATCTCGGTCTCGCTCGGGCTCGACAAGGGCATCAAGATCCTCTCGAACTTCAACATCGTGGCGGCGATCCTGCTGCTGCTCTTCGTGCTGGTCGCCGGCGGGTCCACGCTGTTCGTCCTCAAGGGCACCATCGAGTCCTTCGGCAGCTACCTCGTGAACCTGCCCGAGCTCGCGCTGTGGAACGACACCTTTGCGAACACCGGCTGGCAGAACACCTGGACCGTCTTCTACTGGGCCTGGACCATCACCTGGTCACCGTTCGTGGGCATCTTCATCGCCCGCATCTCCAAGGGCCGCACGATTCGTCAGTTCGTCGCCGGGGTGCTCGCAGTGCCCTCCGCGTTCTCCGTGGTCTGGTTCGGGATCTTCGGGTTCTCCAGTTTCAACATCGAGATGAACCTGCCCGACGGCGACACCGAGAACAGTCTGGTCCAGCGTGTGGTCGAGGACGGCGATATCCCCGGCGCCCTGTTCGCCTTCCTGGACCACTATCCGGCCTCGTTCTTCATCTCCGCGGTCGCGATCCTCCTGGTCGTCATCTTCTTCGTGACCTCCGTGGACTCCGCGGCCCTGGTCACGGACTCGATGGCCAACGGGCATGAGGACTACAACCCGCTGGCCCAGCGCATCTTCTGGGGTCTCGCGATCGGGCTCATCACTGCGACGCTGCTGGTGTTCTCCGGCAGCGGTGGTCTGGAAGCGCTGCAATCCACGATCATCCTCGTCGGCCTGCCGTTCTTCGTCATGGCCTTCTTCCAGATGTACGCCCTGTACCGGGCGCTGCGGGAGGACGCCGGCGAGCTGCCCCAGATGCGCACCCGCGAATGGGCGCAGGTACTGCCTCCCGAGGAGTACGAGCGCCGCGAGGAGGACGAGGAGTACGACACCGGGGGCTATGTCGTCGAGCCCACGTACACCACCGAGATCCCGGTCATGCGCGACCCCTACGAGGAGGAGTGCGAGGCCGTCGACGGTTCCGACCACGGAACCCTGTCGGCGCGCACCGGCACCGCGCGGGCCGATCTGCCGGAGGACGGTCGCTCGGAGTCCCGCTGACGCAGAGCGGCACACGACAAGGGCCGACGCACCGCTGCTGGCGGTCCGTCGGCCCTTGTCGTGCATCGACAGGAAGAGGTCAGCGTGCGTCTGACTGATGCGTGTCGGAGCTGCGCCGGTAGTACATGGCCAGCATCGCTCCGGAGAGGTTGTGCCAGATCGAGAAGATCGCGCCGGGAAGGGCGGCGGCTGGGCTGAAGGCGCTCGCGGCGAGCGTCGCGGCCAGGCCCGAGTTCTGCATGCCGACCTCGATCGACGTGGTGCGCGAGGCGCGCTCGCCCTGCTTCAGCAGGCGGGCGAGCCAGTACCCGGCAAGGTAGCCGATCCCGTTGTGGAGGACCACGGCGAGCAGCACCAGCGCACCCGCGGAGACGATCGCCTCCGTGGAGCCGCTGACCACGGCGATGATCACGAGCGAGATCCCGGCGACGCTCACCCAGGGCAGGGCCGGCAGGATCCGGGTGACGAGGTTGCCGAGCAGCAGCCGGACCACGAGCCCGCCGATGACGGGGATCAGCACCATCTGCACGATCGACATCGCCATGTCACCGGCAGCGATCGGCAGGTACGAACCTGCCAGCCACAGGGTCAGCAGCGGGGTGAAGATCGGAGCCAGCAGCGTGGAGATCGACGTCATCGTCACCGACAGGGCGGTGTCGGCCCGCGAGAGATAGGCGATGACGTTCGAGCTGGTCCCACCCGGGGCGCAGCCCACGAGGATGACGCCGACGGCGAGCTCCGGCGGGAGCTGCAGGAGGACCGAGATGCCCAGGCCCACCAGCGGCATGATCACGAACTGGGCGATGATGCCGAGCAGCACCGGCAGCGGCCGACGGACGACCAGCGCGAAGTCGGGGATCGTGAGGGTGAGCCCCATCGCGAACATGATGACGCCGAGGAAGATGCTGGTCAGTGGCGCGATCGCCTGGCCCGCGGAGGGCACGAAGAACGCGAAGGCGGCCGAGGCGAGGATCAGCGCGGGGAAGACGGTCACCGCGATGCGCGCGGAGCGGTCCTCCTTCGAGAGGGCCGGCTTCGTGGGGGTGGGGGCGTGGGTCATGGAGGGAAGGCTACGACCGCTCCCGCGATGCGAGACAGCTATCTCAGGATTCGGATGCTCGGGGGCTTCGTGCTTGGCGGGCCGGCACCGGCCAGGCGTGGACCGGCTCCCCGGAGTCCACCCCTTCCCGGTACAGGCGGGTCATCTCCGCGAGGGCCTCGGGACGGCTCGCTCCGCGCAGCTCGAGGGACGTGACGGTGTCGATCTGCCAGCGGGCCCCGTTGCGCCCGGTGCGGGTCCGCTCGGTGAGGAGATTGCCGTAGTGCTCGGCGATGTCCGCGTCCGCCCCCAGCTCCCGCAACCCGTCCATGGCCTGCGGGATCAGCTGATCGCGCAGCAGATCCGCCACCCGGACCCGGCCCACCTTCGGCCAGCGCACGCGCGCTTCGAGGCCCCAGCGGGCGCACTGCTGGAACGACTCGTCGGCCTGCTCGAAGCTCATCCGGGACCACAGCGGCCGACGTTCGTGCACGAGCGCGTGGATCAGGCCGTAGAAGAAGGCAGCGTTCGCGGCCATATCCGCGGCGGTCGGCCCCGCCGGCAGAAGACGATTCTCCAGGCGCAGGTGGGGCACATCGGTGCCGGGGTCGTAGATCGGGCGGTTCCAGCGCCACACGGTGCCGTTGTGGAGCATCAGCTCGTGCAGGCGCGGGGAGGAGCCCTCGGTCAGCAGCGGCTCCTCGGTCATGTCCCGGGACTCCGGGATCAGCGCCGGGAACAGCCGCACGTTCTCCTCGAACAGGTCGAACATCGACGTGATCCAGCGTTCGCCGAACCACACCCGCGGGCGCACCCCCTGGGTCGCGTACTCCGGGGGCCGCATGTCCAGGGCCTGTGTGAACGTCGGGATCCGGGTCTCGTGCCAGAGCCGCTTGCCCATCAGGAAGGGCGAGTTCGCGGCGAGGGCCACCTGCGGGCCGGCCATCGCCTGCGCCGCGTTCCAGGCCGCGGCGAACTGCTCCGGTGGGACCTGGAGATGCAGCTGCATCGAGGTGCAGGCGGACTCCGGGGCGATCGAGTCGAAGGTGGTGTCCAGGCCCTTGCCCTCGCCGTCGATGCGGAGATTGATCTCCTCGCCTCGGGCTTCCATGACGCTGTTCTCGAGCGCCTCGTAGCGGGCGCCCGGCGCACGCCAGTCCTCCCCGTCGAACAGCTCCTCGGTGATGGTGGGGAGGTGGCCGATGGGGATCACCCGGGCGCCGTGGCGCTGAGCGGCGGCATCCGCGCGGTTCATCTTCTCGGCCAGGTCGGATTCGAGATCGCGGATGCCGGTGCCGGTGGGGCGCGAGACCGGCAGGTTCGCCTCGAGGTTGAAACGGCCGATCTCGTGGACGAAGTCCTCGTCGTCCAGGTCCTCGAGGATCGTGTCGACCAGCAGCGCCGGGGCCATCCCCTCGGTCTCGGCGAGGTTCATCTCCAGCTCGACGCCGACGGTGCCCTCGTCGATGAATTCGGCGGTGTCCAGGAACGTCTCGAACAGGTCGAGGTTCCGGCGCAGCTCCCGGCGATAGCGGGTGCGCTGGGAACGGGTGTATGCGGTCGTACCGATCTCGCGTCCCATGGGACCTCCGGGTGGTGACGGGTGGTGCGGCAATCCAAGCACGGCGCGAGGGCCGCGGACGCCACACGTCGGGGAACGGAACAGATGGTCGGGTCGCCATCCGCCCAGTGCTGTCCGGCGAAAGAATCCAGATGCCCCGCGTACGAGGGCGGACTACGGTCGAATCATGGATACCCAGGGACCTGCCGGCTTTCCTCTGCGCCTGCCGGAGGTGCATATCGAGCCCGTGGCGACGAGCACCGCGGAACGCGTGACCTGCGACGAACTCCCATGGTGGTTCGTCATCCCCCGGGAGGGAGAGGTCTCCGCCGCAGGCTGGTACGACAGGGCGACGTCCATGCTCACCAGTGTGCGAGAGACGGTCGAGCCGGTGGCTGCGATCCCCGGCCGCGATGGGGAGGTCGCGATCGCGATCGACGAATGGACACCCGGCACTGGCGCGGCCTCGGACTGGGGCCGACGACGGATCGAGATGACCGCCAGGCTCGGACCGGAGCGAGCCGAGTTCCTGAGCGTGACCATGGACGGGAATCTCACCGACGCCACCGATCCCCACTTCGCCCGGAGCTGGGGCGATACCGGGTCGCGGGTCATCACCGACTCGGGGCGACTTGTTGCGGAAGGGCCCCGCGCGTACCGGAGTCGCCAGGACTCGGGACGGAGCGCCGAAGTCGTCGAGCTGACCGTGGACGGGACCGCGTTCCGCTGCCTCCGGGTCCTGGATCTGGAGCCTGGGTCGGAGCCCGACGAGATCGGCCAGCCGATCATCGACCTCGACAGCGGCCGCACGCTCGCCTACTGGCAGTACCGCCCGCCGCTCTGGGACGCCGACTCCTCGGCATGGCTCGAGGCGCACCCGCAGGAGGGCATCACCCTCGACGGCGTCGACTTCCAGCGTCGGAGCTGCACGGGACGGGACGAGATCGCGCTGACGGACATCGCCTTGGCCGAGCGCTGACCACGAGTCGACGACCCCGGATCACCAGGACCGACTCTGCAGCTCGTCCCGGGCGGCGACGAGATCGGCGAACTGACGGGCGCTGAAGGAGTCGTCCAGCCTGGGGTCGACGACCCCGTCCGCTATCCATCCGCCGACCACGTCGATCGTCTCCGCGCCGGCGTGCAGGGCGAGCAGGTCCGGCAGCAGTCGGCGTTCCTCGACGGTCAGGGTGCGGACCTCGTCGTACGCCTCGATCAGGGACCGGGCTGCGGGAACGTCGACGTGGTGCTCGGGATCGACGGCGAAGTTCCCGATCACTGAAGCCAGTTCGTAGGTCAGCAACGACCGCATGCAGTCACCGAAGTCGAGCAGCGCGACGATCCCGCCCTCGTCATCGAGCAGGAGGTTCCCGGCGTTCACGTCGTGGTGGACCATGCCCGACGGCAGGACTCCGGGGACTTCGTGCGCGGCACGGGTTCTCTCGCGGGCGTCGACGAGCGGTTCGAGCATCGGAGCGAACACCGGATGCCGATGCGGATCGGACGCGAGGAACGACCCCACGGCGACCCAGGGGACGCGGGCCGGGGAGCGGCGGCCGGGGAGCTCGGTGCCGTGGAGGAGCTGGTGCATCTTCGCCACGAGCCTGGTCGCTCCGCGCCCGATCTCCTGGTCCATCGAGCCGTAGCCATCGGCCAGCGAGGCCGGGTGATGGCCCGGGACGAAGGGCCAGAGGGTGGTGGGGGCGTCGTCGACCTCGGTCCAGAACGTTCCGTCCGAGCGGTTGGGCAGCGGGGCCGGGGTCGGGAAGCCGGCGCGGGCGAGGGCGGCCGATGCCGCGAGCTCGAAGTCCAGCTCCTCCGTCGGGCCCGTCGGCCGATGGCGGCGCACCACCCAGGTGTCGGCAGGCTGCTCTTTCGCCGACCTGGTCGGGACATCGACCCTCCACACATCGGTCGATTCCCCGTGCTCGAACCGGGTGGCGACGGCTCCGGTGGGGTCGATGCCGCGAGCGCTCAGAAGATCGGCCCACGAGCGGGGGAGGTCCATGGTGCGAGGCTCCATCAGCCGGCGCCCGGGGTCAAGGAGATTCTCGGGCGCCGGCGACTCAGGAGGTGACCATCAGGCGGTGAACAGGGCCACGGCGCGGATCGCGGTCTCGACCAGCCCATAGGCCAGTGCAGCGACCACGATCGCCGCGAGGATGAGCGCCGCGATCCGGTGGCTGGCACCGGCCGCCTCGTGCGCTGCGGCGCCACCGTTGCCGGTGATCGCCTCATGAGCGCCTGCGCGATCGGCCTCCGACTTCTTCGAGACCACGGCCTCGTCCTCGAAGTGCCTGTCGCTGACCTTGCGGATCAGCAGGTTCGCGACGAAGCCGACGGCGAGGATGCCCGCCATCAGCCACATCGAGAGCTTGTACAGGTCCATCCCGGAGTGCCCGGCCGCGGCCTGGGACTCGACGATGCTGTTGACCAGGAGCGGGCCGGCGATGCCCGCGGCCGCCCAGGCGGTGAGCAACCGGCCGTGGATCGCGCCGACCTGGTACACGCCGAACAGGTCCCTCAGGTACGCGGGGACGGTCGAGAACCCGCCGCCGTAGAAGGAGATGATCACGAGGGCGGAGAGCACGAAGAGTGCCAGCGAGGAGGAGCCGACGGTCGCGATCACCACGTAGAGGATCGCGCCGACGCTCAGGTACAGCGCGTAGTTGAGCTTCCGGCCCAGGTAGTCCGAGGTGGTGGACCAGATGAAGCGCCCGGCCATGTTCGCCAACGACAGCAATCCCACGAATCCGGCGGCCGCGGCGGCGGCGATGCCGAAGCCGTCGGCGACCATCGGGGCGGCGTTCTCCAGGATGCCGATGCCGGCGGTCACGTTCGTGAACAGCACGACCCACAGCAGCCAGAACTGCGGCGTGCGGATCGCCTGCTTCGCGGAGACGGAGCCGGTGGTCTGCGCCGGGTGGTTCGCGGCCTTGGCGGCATCGAACCCGGTCGGGGCCCAGTCCGGGTGCGGCAGGCGGATCACGTACGCACCCAGGGCGATCGCCAGGAGGTAGCAGGCCCCGAGCGTGAGGAACGTCGGGGTGAGGCCGGCGACCAGCTGCTCCGGGGCGGGCCCGCCGCCGTAGAGCGCCATCAGCTTGTTCGAGGCGGGGCTGGCGATGAGCGCGCCGCCGCCGAAGCCCATGATGGCCAGGCCGGTCGAGAGCCCCGGCCGGTCCGGGAACCACTTCATGAGCGTCGAGACCGGGGCGATGTATCCGATGCCCAGCCCGATGCCGCCGATCACCCCGTAGCCGAGATACACCAGCCACAGCTGCCCGCCGGCGATGCCGATCGCGGAGACCAGGAAGCCGAGCACCCAGAAGGCGCCGGCGGCGACCATCGCCATGCGGGGGCCGACGCGCTCGACCCAGGTCCCGGCGATCGCCGAGGAGATGCCGAGCATGGCGATGGCGAGGGAGAAGATCCAGCCGACGGCGACCTCGCCGGCCGCGAAGTGGCTCTGGAACGGGGACTTGAACACGCTGAACGCGTAGACCTGGCCGATGCACAGGTGGATGGCCAGGGCGGCCGGGGGGATGAGCCAGCGATTGAAGGTCGCCGGCGCGATGATCGCGGTGCGGTCGAGGACGGACATGGAGCCTCCGGGGAGAGATGAGGGCCTCGGCGATGATGCCCACGGGTGAGGATAGGGTTTTCCACCGGTACGGCGAAACCTGAGCCCCGCCAGGCTCCCCCTTCTCCTCACAACTTCTGCCCAGCCCCCGCCCACGAATCCCGCGGAATGTGCCTCTGACGTGCATAGGGTCGTGAGCATGAATCATGGTCGCCGGGTATTCACCCCGCTCGAGGAACGCCTCGACGCCTGGGCGCACCGACGCTCCCAGGATCTCGCGGCCGATGCCGGGCCCCTGCGTCGCGCCCTGCTCGAACTCGTCGTGTTCACGGCGAAGCAGGCGTGGGCGTGCCTCTTCGGAGCCTCGATGCTGGTGATCCTCGTGCTCGCGCGGGTCCTCTACCCCGACGACGCCCTGCTGGTGCGCAGCGATGCGCTGGTGCTCGCCGCTGTCGCGGTGCAGGTGCTCATGCTCGCGCTGCGGCTCGAGGGCGGCCGGGAGCTGTGGGTGATCATGCTCTTCCATCTCGTGGGAACCGTGATGGAGGTGTTCAAGACCCACGTCGGCTCCTGGGCCTACGAGACCGACGGGCTGCTGCGCATCGGGGCGGTGCCGCTGTACTCCGGATTCATGTACGCCGCCGTCGGCTCCTACATGGTGCGCGTGTTCCGGCTCTTCGACCTGCGTTTCACACGCTATCCGCCGTTGTGGGCGACGATCCTGGTGGCGGCGGCGATCTACCTGAACTTCTTCAGCCACCACTATCTGCCCGACGCCCGTTGGGTGCTTCTGGCCGCGGTGGTGCTGCTGTACCTGCGGTGCGTCATGTCCTTCCGCAACCAGCGCACCGGGCCCAGGCGCCGGATGCCGATCCTGCTCGCCTTCCTCGGCGTCGCCTTCTTCCTCTGGATCGCGGAGAACGTGGGCACCTGGGCGGGTGCGTGGATCTATCCGCACCAGGCCGCAGGGTGGGAGCTGGTGCCGCTGACGAAGTTCGTCTCCTGGCTCCTGCTGATGATGATCTCCGTGGTGCTGGTGACCTTCGTGTACCGGCCGCAGGGCCCCGACGAGGCGCTCAGGACTCGCCCGGACGACTGAGAAGGACGGCGTCGGCGTCGTCGGCGCCTCCGCGCGGCGCCTGCCGTCGAATCTCCCACCCGGCGGCCACGGCCGCCGCCAGAGTCACCGCTGACAGCGCCACCAGCACGACGCCGGGATGCCACCACGCCTGCGCCGTCCAGGTGCCCAGCGCTGCGGTGGTCAGTGGCACGAAACCGCCCACGGTCGCGGCCACCGCGTAGCCGAGGGAGAGCGCGGTATAGCGGAAGCGGCCGGGAAAGAGGTCGCTCATGAGGCCGCCGAGCGCCGCCCAGGACATGGTCGGCAGGATTCCGCCGACGACCATCAGCGTCACCAGCACCCCGAACTCGGCGGACTGCAGCAGGAAGTACAGCGGGAAGGCGATCAGCGCGGTGCCGAGCGCGCCGATGCCGACGACGAGTGCGGAGCTGGTACGCGCGGCCAGGGCCCCGAACAGCGGGATCGTGACCAGCTGCAGCAGTGCCCCGATCGTCGCCGCCGTGAGGAGCTGCAGGTACGGGTAGCCGAGCACCACGGAGCCGTAGTTCATCGTGTACGTGTTCATCAGCGCGTAGGAGCCGATGCCCAGCTGCGCGGAGCCGATCGCGATCAGCAGCGCGAGCGGCCGGGCCCGGAACATGCTGCGCACGGGGTGCGGATCCCGCTCGCCCGCACGCGCGAGCTCGGAGAACACAGGGGTCTCGTCGATCGCCCGGCGCAGGTAGAGCGACACCGCCAGCAGCGGGATGGCGAGGAAGAAGGGCACGCGCCAGCCCCAGTCCTGCATGGCCTGCTCGGGCAGGGCGAAGGACAGCACGATGAACACCGCGGCCGAGAGGATGGAGCCGATCGGCGAGCCGAGCTGGGGGATCGCTGCGTAGAAGGCGCGCTTGAGGGGATGGGCGTGCTCGGTGGCCAGCAGCACCGACCCGCCCCATTCGCCGCCCAGCGATATGCCCTGCACCAGGCGCAGCACCACCAGGCCGATCGCGCCCAGCCAGCCCGCCTGCGCGTACGAGGGCAGCACGCCGATGAGTCCGGTGGCGACGCCCATCAGGGTCACCGTCCACAGCAGGGTGGTGCGTCGGCCGAGCCGGTCGCCCATGTGCCCGAACACGAGCGCGCCGACGGGACGGATCACGAACGAGACCGCGATCGTGCTGAACGAGGCCAGCGCGGCCCCGGCCGCGCCCAGGGGTTCGAAGAACAGGGGGCCGACGAAGAACGCGGAGAAATACGCGAACAGGTAGAAGTCGAACTGCTCGAGCGAGGTGCCGACCATCGACGCCCAGGCGATGCGCCACGGTGAGCGACGGCCGGAGGCCCGGGGAGGGACTGTCGTGGTCATGGGATCTCGCTTCCTACTGCTGCGCGGTGCCTGTGCACGGCGCAGTTCACCCTAGGCAGTCCCCGCCCGGCGCGGGTGAGCGGAGCGACGGCCATCACAGCGAGCGAGGGCGGTGGCGCGTTCGGTGCCCGTCCGCGCCATCGGCGGCGTGGTCGAAGGGCGCCTGGAGAGCGGCATGGAGAGGTGCAGGGGAGGCGAACTCGGGTGGCAGTTAAAGTCATCCGGGCCGTGACCCCGATCACACGACGGCGTCACACCATCCACTTCTGGTCGAACTGAGCCTAATGTCCTCGGCACCAGTAAAGGTCCCGACGACTTTAACAGGAGGTGTCTTCGTCGTGAGCGTCCCGAACGCCCTGGCCACCCTCGCCGTCTCGACGGTCATCTTCGTCCTGCGCCCGCATCCCACCACCCGGCGCCTTGCCCTGTGGATCCCACTGGTACGCCGCATCCGTGACCCTCACCAGGGATTGTGGGCACTTCCCGGCGGTCCGCTGGCCCCCGATGAGGGGCTGGCCGCATCGGCCGCACGGAACCTGCGCGAGACCACCCGACTGACCCCGCAGTACCTCGAGCAGCTCTACGCCTTCGGTGGCCTGGACCGGTCCGACTCGGCCGACGAGCGCACCGTCTCGGTCGTCTACTGGGCGCTGGTGCGGCCCGAGGAGGCCGACGCCGGGGCGGCAGGCGTCAACGTGCAGTGGTTCGTCGCCGACGAGGTCCCGGAGCTCGCCTTCGACCACTCGCTGATCGTCGAGTACGCCCTGTGGCGCCTGCGCAACAAGGTCGAGTACTCCCGCATCGCCGCCGCGTTCCTCGGGGAGAGCTTCACGCTCGCCGAGCTGCGCGGTGTCCACGAGGCCGTGCTGCAGCGCACCCTCGACCCCGCGAACTTCCGCCGCCAGATGGAGTCCTCCGGGCGCCTCGTCGCGACGGACGCGTATCGCACCGGCGGACGGCACCGACCCGCCCGCCTCTACCGCCATGACCAGTCCATCCAGCTCGCCGACAACGGGCCCCTCACCGGCCGGTGACCGCCCTGATCCCCACGGAGACCACGACATGACCACTTCTGACCTCACTGCCTCGGTCGACCTGACCCTGCGCGACATCTCCACCGGCGCTGCCACCGGGAGCACCTGTTCCACGGAGCTGCTCGATGCCCCGTGGGACGTCGACGCCCGCGAGGCCGGGTACGGCCCCGGCGCCTCGATGGCGGATCCGGCCCCGGCGGAGTCCCCGCGGCAGGGGGAGATCCCTGCGCAGTACCGCGAGGCCGACCGTGAGGAGCTGGATCGCAGGATCCGTGCCGCGAAGGCGGAGCTCGGCGACCGCGTGGTGGTGCTCGGCCACTTCTACCAGCGCGACGAGGTCGTGCAGTACGCCGACTACGTGGGCGACTCCTTCCAGCTGGCCAATGCCGCGAAGTCCCACCCCGAGGCCGAGGCGATCATCTTCTGCGGTGTCCACTTCATGGCCGAGACCGCGGACCTCCTCTCCGGGCCCGAGCAGGCCGTGATCCTGCCCAACCTCGCCGCCGGCTGCTCGATGGCGGACATGGCGGACATCGACCAGGTCGAGGAGTGCTGGGAACAGCTGATGGAGGTCTACGGGGACGAGACGGGTGAGGACGGCGCCGATGACCCTGACGCTCTCGCGCCGGTCATCCCGGTGACCTACATGAACTCCTCCGCCGCGATCAAGGGCTTCGTGGGGCGCCACGGCGGCATCGTCTGCACCTCCTCGAATGCCGCGACCGTGCTGGAGTGGGCCTTCGAGCGCGGCCGCCGGGTGCTGTTCTTCCCCGACCAGCACCTGGGCCGCAACACCGCCAAGGCCATGGGGATCTCCCTGGATCAGATGCCGATGTGGAATCCGCGCCGGCCGCTCGGCGGGAACGACGAGCAGTCCCTGGCGGACGCGAAGGTCGTGCTGTGGCACGGCTTCTGCTCGGTCCACAAGCGCTTCACCGTCGCCCAGATCGACAAGGCTCGTGCCGAGCACCCCGGCGTGCGCGTGATCGTCCACCCCGAGAGCCCCATGCCCGTGGTCGACGCGGCCGACGAATCCGGCTCCACCGACTACATCCGCAAGGCCATCGAGGGCGCCACCGAGCCCACCACCTTCGCGATCGGCACCGAGATCAACCTGGTCCAGCGTCTGGCCGCCCAGAACCCGCAGCACACGATCTTCTGCCTCGACCCGGTGGTGTGCCCCTGCTCGACCATGTACCGCATCCACCCCGGCTATCTCGCCTGGGCGCTCGAGTCGCTGCTGACCGGCGAGGTCATCAACCGCATCACCGTGGCGCAGGATGTCGCCGACCCGGCGCGGTTGGCGCTGGAGCGGATGCTCGCCGCCAAGCCCGCCCCCGTGAGCACGACCTCGGAGCGCTGAGCATGGCCGCGAAGCAGAGCGCGGGCCCGACCGCTGACCATTCCGCCGACCTGCCCATCCAGCCGGTCACCACCCTGGATACCGACGTGCTGGTGATCGGCTCCGGGATCGCGGGCCTGACGGCGGCGCTGCGCGCCTCGCAGCGGGCCGACGTGCTGCTGGTGACCAAGTCCGAGCTGTCCGAGGCCTCGACCCGCTACGCCCAGGGCGGGATCGCCGGGGCGGTGGATCCGGACGACCACCCCGCCGACCACGCACAGGACACCCTGGCTGCGGGCGCCGGTCTGTGCGACGAGGACGCGGTGCGGGTGCTGTGCGAGGAAGGGCCCGAGGCGATCCGCGACCTGATCAACCACGGGGTCGGCTTCGACCGCATCGCCGGGCCCGTGAGCCCGTACGCCCTCTGTCTCGAAGGCGCGCACTCCCGGCCCCGCATCCTCCACGCCGGCGGAGACGCCACCGGCCGCGCGATCCAGCAGGCGCTGGTCGCGGCGCTGCGGGAGCGGGGGATCACCGTGCGCGAGCACACCGCCCTGGTGGATCTGCGCCTCGAGGGAGGCCGCGTGGTCGGCGCGGAACTGATGACGGCAGGCGGCGAGCGCGTCCAGGTCCGGGCGTCGGCGACGCTGCTCGCCACCGGTGGCGCCGGGCAGATCTTCGCCCACACCACGAATCCTCAGGTCGCCACGGGTGACGGGATCGCCGCCGCCTGGCGGGCCGGTGCCGCGCTCGAGGATCTGGAGTTCTACCAGTTCCATCCCACCGCGCTCGCCGCACCTGGTACTTTCCTGATCTCCGAGGCGGTGCGCGGGGAGGGTGCGATGCTGCGCGACGAGCACGGTCGACGTTTCCTGCCGGCTCTGGATCCCCGCGCCGAGCTGGCCCCGCGTGATGTCGTCGCCCGGGCCATCGCTGAGGTCATGGCCGGGCAGGACGGTCGTCCCGTGCTGCTGGACGCCACCGGGATCGGCGCGCAGCGCCTGCGCGAACGCTTCCCCACGATCGATGCCGCCGTGCGCGCGGCCGGCGTGGACTGGGGGAGCCAGCCCGTGCCGGTGACCCCTGCCGCCCACTACTGGATGGGAGGGATCCGCACCGACCTCGCCGGCCGCACCACCCTGCCCGGGCTGCTCGCGGCGGGGGAGTGCGCCCGCACCGGCGTGCACGGCGCGAACCGCCTCGCCTCGAACTCGCTGCTGGAGGGCGCGGTGTTCGGGGCGCGGGCCGGCGCGACCGCGGTGGACCTGGTCCTCCCCGGCTCGTCCGTCGCGCCGTCGGAGGCATCCACTGGCGCTGGGTGTGCAGCCTCGCCGGATAGAGCGCAGCGTGCACACCACGCGCCAGTGGATACAGCGGCCCCTGCTGGGCGGGCCGCCGACCGGGCCAGCCGAGTCTCCGTTGGGCCGGGTGCGTCGGAGCAGTGGACCCGCGACCAGCTGCAGGAGCTGATGTGGAGTCACGCCGGGCTGCTGCGCACCGGCGGGCAGCTCGATGCGGCCGCAGCGCGCCTCGCCGAGTGGCGCACCCCGGACCCTGCCGCCCTCTCCACGGTGCGCGAGCTCGAGGACCGCAACCTTCTCGACCTCGCACGCCTGCTCGCCGCCCACGCCCTCGCCCGCCCCGGATCCGTCGGCGCCCACCATCGTCTCGACGCTCCCGTGTCCGTCGTCGACTCCGCCCAGGAGGCCCTCGCATGCTGACCACCACCCAGATCGACACCGTCGTCTCCGCCGCCCTGGTCGAGGACGCCCCCTGGGGCGACCTCACCGGGCAGGTGTTCCTGCCCGGGGACGCCACCGCCACCGCGCAGCTGATCGCCCGCGAGGACGGCGTCCTGTCCGGCATCGAGGTGTTCGCCGCCGCCTTCCACCTCACCGATCCGGCCGTCGACGTCGCCGCGCAGGCCGCCGACGGGGACCGTTTCGCCGCCGGTGACGTGCTCGCCACCGTGACCGGCCCGGCCCGCGCCGTCGTGCAGGCCGAGCGCATCGCCCTGAACTTCACCCAGCGGATGTCCGGCATCGCGACTCTCACGCGGGCCTTCGTCGACGCCGTCGAAGGCACCGGTGTGCGCATCACGGATACTCGCAAGACCACGCCGGGGCTGCGCGCCCTGGAACGTCACGCGGTGCGCAGCGGCGGGGGAGTGAACCACCGCTTCTCGCTGTCCGACGCGGTGATGGCCAAGGACAACCACCTCGCGATCCTGCAGCAGCAGGGCATGGACCTCTCCGAGGCGATCCGCCGGGCGCGGGCACAGCTGGGCCACACCACCCGGCTCGAGGTCGAGGTGGATCGCCTCGACCAGATCGAACCGGTGATCGCCGGCGGCGTCGACATCATCATGCTCGACAACTTCTCCCTGGCGGATCTGGCCCGCGGCGCGGAGATCGTCGGTGGGCGGGCGATCATCGAGGCCAGCGGCACCGTCACCCGGGAGACCGTCGGCGACATCGCCCGCACCGGAGTGGACGTCATCTCCTCCGGCGCCCTCACCCACAGCGCCCCCACCCTCGACCTCGGTCTCGACATGACCCTCGCCGCGGCGGAGTGAGGACACCCGTGCTCTATCTCGACTCCGCCGCCACCACCCCGGTGCGCCGCGAGGCCCTCGAAGCGGCCTGGCCCTACCTGACCGGCACCTTCGGCAACCCCTCCAGTCACCACACGGTCGGAGAATTGGCGGCCGCAGGCCTGGAGGACGCCCGCCGCCGCGTCGCCGCCGTCCTGGGTGCTCGCCGCAGCGATATCACCTTCACCGCCGGCGGCACCGAGGCCGCGAACCTCGCGATCAAGGGCCTGGCGCTCGCCGCCCCGCGCGGGAAGCATCTGGTCACCTCCCCGATCGAGCACGAGGCGGTGCTGGGCAGCGTCGAACACCTCCAGCGCGTGCACGGCTTCGAGGTGTCGATCCTCGAAACCCGGCCCGACGGGACCGTGACCCCGGAGGCGCTGCAGGCCGTTCTGCGCGAGGACACCACTCTGGTCAGTCTCGCCCTCGCCAACAACGAGATCGGCACGATCAGCGACATCCGCACGCTAGCCGAGATCGCCCACGCCTCGGGAGCGCTCCTCCACACCGATGCGGTGCAGGCCGCCGGCTGGGTCGACCTGCGCGGGCTCGGCGCCGACGCGCTGACGATCTCCGGGCACAAGATCGGTGCCCCGAAGGGCATCGGGGCTGCGATGATCCGTGGCCGGTTGCCGCTGGAGCCCCTGGTCCACGGCGGCGGGCAGGAGAACGGCCGGCATTCCGGCACCGAGAACGTGGCCTTCGCCGTCGCGCTCGCCGTGGCGTTGGAGCTTTCCGAGGCCGAGCGGGAGGAGAAGGTGGCGCGCCTGGCTCCGCACCGTGACGCCTTCATCGACCAGGTGCTCACCGCGCACGATGATGTGCTGCTGACCGGCGCCGCGCCGGGGCCCGGCCGACTGCCGGGGCACGCCTCGTTCTGCGTGCCCGGGCGCAGCGGGGAGTCGATCCTGCTGGATCTCGCCGAGAGGGGTGTGATCGCCTCGAGCGGATCGGCCTGCGCTGCCGGCAGCGACGAGCCCAGCCACGTGCTCACTGCCCTCGGGATCTCCCGTGAGGTGGCGCAGTCCGCGGTGCGCTTCACGCTGCCCGCGGAGATCACCGCCGAGCAGCTGGAGACCGTCGGGGCCCTGGTTCGCCAGGTGGTCTCCCCATCCTGATCCCCGCCGGCCCCGTGAGGCGCAGGTCGAAAGGCGATCGGGGGCGTCCATGACCGTCGACGTCACCATCTCCCGTAGCGGCCGTAGCGGTACCGCGCGAGCCACAGGGCGCACGGCTTCGTCGACCCTCGGCGCACGCCTCGGCACGTGGGCATCGGATCGGGATACTCGGGATCGCCCTCCATCCGGCCCATGTCAGGGTCGATCCAGACCGGCACGACCAGGAACTCGGAGCGCAGGTCGAAGGCGTTCCAGAAGATCTCGCAGTCACAGCCGGCGCCGCTGGATCGCAATCTCCTCAGGAGCGCGGTCGCGGCCGGAGCGCGCCGATCACGGTAGCGCGTGGCCCAGCGCAGCCCCTTGCATCCGAAGGCGAGCATGCGGAAGACATAGCACTGGAGGCATTCGCCGTCGGCAGGATCGGTCAGGTGCGCTGCCAGGTCCCGCAGGTACTCCTCGGCCTCTTCGAGGGGAGTCGATGTCATGGAACCAGTCGATCATCGCCACGTCGACCGGCGGGAGCCTTGGTGCCCCGATGTGGATGCAGGCGCCCTGGGGAGGAACAAGCGAGCAGAGATGCATTGGATGAATCAATGGTCTGGTTGTTGACTCGGCCTCACCGCGCACCGCGGGACCGGTTCGACGTGACTGAGCGGCTTCGCTGCCGCGTGGCTTTCGGCGGATCCAACCCTTTCTTTGCCTGGTCAAGAGCCTAATCGGGGCTTGCTGCATGCTGCGAACACCGCTCCGGAGGAAACCGTCCGATCGCAGACCTCTCGTTGCGCTGACAGACTCCATGATACGTTCACAGCATGTTTGATGCAGTAGAAGGAATCGTGAGGTGTGGGTGGTGACCCGTGAGGTCCGGTCCCTGGCTCCGGTGTTGCTGCTGGACCCGGCTCGCTCGACGTTCGATGAGATGCTGCGCCGGTACGCCGTGTCGATGCGTTCTCGCGGACTGTCAGAAGGCACGATCCGGGTGCATCAGTTTGGCGTGAAGCGGTTCTTCCGTTTCGCTGGGACCTATCCGTGGGAGTGGCGGCCGCAGGACGTCGAGGACTTCACCTCGTCGCTGCTGTCTCGCCCGGAGCCGTTGGCGCACTCCACGATCCGGGGCTACCACCAGATCTTGAAGGGCTTCTGCGGGTACGTCTCGCACCCGTCCTACGACTGGGCCGATGTCTGTCTAGAACGGTTCGGGGCCGCGCCAGCCCAGATCTGTCATCCGTGGAACACCTTCGCGCACCTGGCCGAGTTCGAAGCGCGGCCCACTCGACGGCCGTTCGGGTACGACGAGCTCGAGGCCTTCTTCGCTCAGGCCGATGAACGCGCCCACGACCTACTCGAGGGCCGCAAGAAGGGTGCGTTGCCCGCATTGCGTGACGCCCAGTTCTTCAAGACGGTCTACGCGTTCGGGCTCCGACGTCGCGAGGCGGTGATGCTCGATCTGAACGACCTCCGCCCCAATCCCTACGTTCCCGAGTGGGGCGCGTATGCGAAGGTGCAGGTTCGATACGGCAAGGCGATGAGGGGATCACCGCCTCGCCGCCGCACCGTGCTGGCGTGCCCGGAATTCGCGTGGGCGTCGGAAGGGCTTCGCTACTGGGTTGAGGAAGTCCGTCCGCGGCTCGCACCTGCGACTGATGCTCTGTGGGTCAGTGCGCGACGCACTCGCATGACAACCCGCACGGTGGACCACCGGTTCGCGCAGATCCGCGAGGCGGCGGGCTTGGATCCTGCGCTGACGTTGCACAGCCTCCGCCACTCCTACGTGACCCACCTGGTCGAGTTCGGCTACGCCGCCCAGTTCGTGCAGGAGCAGGTCGGACACAATCACTCGTCGACGACCGCGATTTACACGTCGGTCGGTGACGATTTCAAGAATCGGATCTTCCAAGAAGCGCTGCGGCGCGTGCTCGGAGAAGGAGAAACCGCATGACCCGGCAGTTCGATTGGCATCTTCGCCGCAAGCTTGCCGAGCGCGGCATCTACAAGACCACCGAGCTGGTGCCGCTGCTCGCCGAGCAGGGCGTGAAACTCTCACGCGAGCAGGTCTACCGCCTGGTGACATCCAACCCGCAACGACTGAATATCGAAGTCCTCGACGCGCTCTGCGTGATCCTCGACTGCACACCGAACGACCTGATCAGCTTCACCGTTGCGGCACGTGCGCAGCCAAAAGCCGCCGATGGCGGCACGGTCACCGACATCGGCACACTCAAGACTGTCCCGGCACGGATCACCCGGCCCGACAAATCGTGACCTCTCGATCATCTACCGCTCTTCTCGACAACACCGCCGCACTGCTCGCTCACGGTGATCCGTGGACGGCGGTCGGCGAGGCGGGGGTGCGTGCACTGCTCGAGCAGCTTGCCCCCACGCCACAGGGGCAGGCACATTTTCGACGTTTCCTTGCCAGGGTGGACGCGACCTGGATCAGCGACGCCGATCCGCACCTTCCCCGTCAGGCGCAACGTTTGCTGCGGATGCTCCGAGCCAGCGGGTTCCCGGTCGTACTGCCAGCATGCGGCGAATGCGGCGGGGGACAGCTACTCACGCAAACGCTCGAGGATGGGCGTAGAGTCTGCAACACGTGCCGGAAAGCTCGATACACCCGTCGCTGCGATGAGTGCGACAAGACCAGAGTGATCTCGCACCGCATCGAGGGGAAGAGCGTGTGCGGCACGTGCCGCCGCCGGCAGCCGGAGGCGAAGGAGGCGTGCATCCGATGCGGGCACGACCGGCTCGTCCAGAACAGAACAGCGGATGGCCCGATCTGCCCCCAGTGCGCGCCCGGCAAGATCGAGCCTTGCGTCCACTGCGGCAGGGAGCGGCGAGTCCGGGTCAAGTTCCTCGGCGGCGCGACTTGTGACCCCTGCTTCAGCATCATCCGCGGCACACGCCGCCCCTGCCCGCGCTGCGGCACGGTCGGCCTGGTCGCGTCGGTCGCCGACGACGGTACTCTGGCGTGCTCGGCATGCACCGGGGTGCGATCGCGGTTCATCTGCGCCGAGTGTGGCGTCGAGGACATCCGCAACGGGAAACGCTGCTACCCGTGCCTTGCACGCATCGCCATAGACGACCTGTTCGCCGCCGGAACGCCCGCCCGCCGTCGGGCGCTCGAACCGCTCCGGCAACGCCTCTTCGAACACCCTGAACCCAAGAGCATGGCACGCTGGCCCGGCCGCAGTGCATCCGCAGCGATCCTGTGTGAAATTCTCACCGAGGACATCGAGCTCACCCACGAAGCGTTGGACCGCCACCCCACGGTCCAGGCGGCGAGCCTGCTACGGCATTCGCTCGTCGACGTGGGCGCGCTCGAACCGCGGGACACCGCATCCGTGCAGTTCATGGCCTGGATCGACACGTTCCTCCAGGGCCGCCCCGAACACATCACGCGCACCCTCGGCCCGTTCTGCCGGTGGCACGTTCCTGCCCGCATCCGGCTATTCGTCCAACGCAACGGGATCACAGACGGCACGTTCGTTCGCGCCCGCCGCGTGTGCCGTATCGCCGCTGACTTTCTCGCCCACCTTGATACTGATGGGATCGAGCTGAAGACCGCCCCGCAAGACGCCGTGGAGTCTTATCTCGACCGGTACCCGCGCAACTTCGAACCGCTCGCTGTGTTCTTGCGCTGGGCGTCGCAGAGAGGCATCGCCGAACGGATCCACCCGGTCCCTTCTCCATATGCGATTCCCTATACCGCGTACCCAATCGATACCTACCGGGCGTGGATGCACCGATTCGCGACCGACGAAACAATCCGGCTCAGAACCCGCATCTGCGGGCTACTCGCCGGGATATCGGGCAGGCCAAGCACGACGATCGCAGGCCTGACCACCGCCAGCATCATCGATGACACCGACGGGATGCAGCTCCGGCTCGGGGCGACACCCTTCCAGCTGCCGCCGCCCTTGCCAGCGCTGATCCGACGGCAACTCGCCACCCCACGGCGATGGGACACGGAGTCAACGTGGATCTTCCCGTCGAAGCTGCGAGCTGGTGAACACGTGCACGCCAGCCGGTTCACCACCGAACTGCAACACCTCAACTGCGGCCTGGTCGAGCTCCGAGGAGCCGCACTGCTAAACCTCGCCGCCACCATGCCCGTCGCACCACTCTGCGACCTCACCGGAGCGTCACCGAACGTTGCTGCAAGATGGCAGACCGTCGCAGCATCCGCCTATGCGCAATACCCCGCGATCCGGCCTCGAGCCGAGCCCGACCACAGCATCTCTGTCCGAAGTCGCGCGAACGAGTAACCCGCGTGTTCGGGAACCTATGCAGGGGAGTAGGGACGCTCGGCGTACCGTACACATATCCACGCTCGCCCGTCACCGTCCTGTGACTCGGTACGCGCGCAGGTAGAGTGCCGCAGACGAACACTGTCGTTTATCAAATCACACTGAGGGGTAGATCACGATGGCGCGATCCACGCACGGGGGTAGAAGAGTATTCGGGGCGCTGACATCAGTCTTGCTCGCGGGAGCAATGGTTCTTGCGGGAACCGGTGTCGCTGTCGCGGAACAGCCAGCGTCAGAGACCGTTTCAGCGGAACGAGTCGAGGAATCTCTGCAGAACGTAGAGACGCATGATTCCGACTTGTTGGTCGCGCCGGTTTCGCCGGACGCCTATGGGGCTGATGGCTTGGGATACTCGGTTCCTATTGGTGGTGGGAGCGTTGGAGTTCCTAGCGACGCCTCGCAGGGCGTGACGTTCCAAGAAGCCGGAGGTGAAACCCTAGCCATTCAATTGCCGAATTCTGAAAAGGCTGACTCCGTGGAGTTGCTTGAGGACGGCACTTTTACATATCCAGATACGAGCAGCGCTAACGCCGTCGTGGTGACGGAGCGTGGCGTGCAGATGCTGACTGCCATCGCGAATGAGGAAGCCTCGACGAGCTACACCTACGAGCTCGACCTCGCTGAGGAGCAGAGTATCCAAGTGACTCCTAGCGGGGCAGCCATGGTGGTTGATGCTGCTGGTAATACGGTGCTGGTGTTCGGAGAGCCGTGGGCCTCGGATGCGGAGGGCAAGCCCGTCGATACCTGGTTCGAGGTAGACGGGCCGACTTTGACTCAGGTCGTGGACCACCAGGACACCGAGAACGTCGCTTACCCCGTCGTGTCTGATCCGATCTTCCTTGCACCGTGGATGGTCAAGTGCCTGGTTGGCATTGGCCTCAAGGGCCCCGACATCACGCGCATCGCACAGCTGGGTACTCCCTACTCAATCTTGGCCGCCTTCGGCCGTGGGGCCGTAGCTTGCATCTTCATGAAGTGATGTCGATGTTCAGACGCCGAAGCAGATCCGAGCTCGAAGCAGATCTCCTAGAAGTTGAGAGGCAGATCGGCGATAACCCTCTCGCATCAGAAAGAGTGGTGGCGGCTCAGAGCGTGGTGGAGCGCAACGAAGGGGAGGGTAAGGAGAAGATCTCTTCGATTCTGGCTGAGCGGGGGCTTCCCAGCCTCGAGGAACTAGGTCGAGTCCAGTTGCGAAACACGACGCGCTGGTGGCGGCTCCATCGCCAGAAGAAGCGCCTAACGCGGCAACTGGAGCGGTAACAACTATCAGCTAGCCTTCCATGAAGATCACGGAGGGCTGGCTGGCGTCTTGGACTTCGCGACTTTGCGAACCATTGATATGACCACACCGGGGTCAGTTAGTAGCTCGCGGCTCTCCGGATTGCGTATGAACTGATTCAGCATTCCTTGAGTGCTCAAGAGGCTCCGATACCAGTAGCCGCCGAAATGGTGTCGGCTAACCGGGAGAGAGATAGTAACGCCATCGACGTCCGTAATTGCAGTGCTTCCGTCTTTTGGGACGAAGCCTGGATCGTCGTACACTGCAGCGATCAGCGCTGCGTATGAGATCTGCGTTATCCATCCTGCAAGTGCGTGCCTGGAACTCTTCAAGTCTAGGTTAAGTAAGACAATCTCGGACCAATCGAACGCCGATCGCCATTCGTTCTGGACGAGGTGAACGACTCCCGGGGGTGTGAGCAGCAGAGCGTGGCGACGGGGGTCGCCGACAGCGAGGCCTTCCGCCACTTCTTCCAGCGGGCCGAATCGCTCCAATACTCCCACCTCCTAGCTATCGAAGTTCGACGGCCGTTTAACGGCTTCATGATCGGTGCCGCTGAGCTGCCGAGTGATCACAGCATGATACTCGTCTAATACGACGTGGGGCGCGACCATGCTCGTTCTCCCAATTTCCCCGGCAACCGCGCGCGGAGCCGCTTGGGCTCTCAGTTCCTAGCATCGGCAAAGGTGAAGGTGAACCAACATCGGCGCTGCCGGCCGTTGGGTGACCGTTCGCGGCGAGTTTCGTCTGCGGCGCGCGCGTCGCTACAGGGACTGTTGCTCAGGCCGAAGCTAATCGGGCTCGCCGTCACTATCTCAAAGATGGAGGGCATCGTCGGCGTGATCGTCGCGACGGCAACGAGTCGCCATGGGACGGCTGGACCGCGACCTCAACAGGAAGGGCAATCACACCGCAACTGCGAAGTCATTCGAGAGTTGCTCACTGCGATAGAGCACTTGCACCAGACGGTCATACCGATCGTCGGCCCTGCTGGCCACGACATCCACCGGGTGAGGCGACGGGGTCCTCCGCGGTGTGAAACGATCCGGCCCGACGGGGAAAGCCCCGTACACTCACGGCGTGAGAGATGAGACCGACACGAACCCCGCCGTCCACCGCGCCGTGATCCTCGCCCGCGGGCTCGGTACGCGCATGCGCAGGACGGACGATTCCGCGCAGCTCGACGACAAGCAGGCCGCCGTCGCGGCGAGCGGGGTCAAGGCCCTGATCGACGTCGGCCGCCCCTTCCTGGACTATGTGATCTCCGTGCTCGCCGACGTCGGCGTCACCGAGGTGTGCCTGGTCATCGGCCCCGAGCATGACGTGCTGCGTGAGTACGCGGCCGCGACCAGTGGGGGCCGCGTCACCGTGACCACCGCGGTCCAGGCCCAGCCGCACGGTACCGCCGATGCCGTCGCCGCCGCCCGCGAATTCGCCGGTGACCAGCGCGTCATCATCCTGAACTCCGACAACTACTACCCGCGCGAGGCTCTCGCCGCGCTCGCCGCCGCCCCCGGCAGCGCCCTGGTCGGCTTCGACCGCGACGCCCTCGTGGCGGGCTCCAACATCCCCGCCGAGCGGCTGCGCTCCTTCGCCCTCGTCTCCGCGGATGAGCACGGGCACCTGCGGGACATCGTCGAGAAGCCCGACGAGGAGACCCTCGCCGCCTACGGGGACGAGGCCCCCATCTCCATGAACGCCTGGCTGTTCACCCCCGCCATCTTCGACGCCTGCGCCCGCATCGAGCCCTCCGTGCGCGGGGAGTTCGAGATCATCGACGCTGTGCGACTCCTGATCGCCGACGGGCAGAGCGTCACGGTCGTCCCGTCGGCCGTCGGCGTGCTGGACATGTCCTCCCGCGGGGACGTGGCCGCCGTGCAGGAGGCGCTCGCCGGGATCGAGGTGCGCCTGTGAGCGACGTCCTCGCCGCGCTGACGGACGGAGCCCACGCGCCCGCGACCACCACGCGCTGGTTCGTGCCCGGCCGCATCGAGCTGCTCGGCAAGCACACGGACTATGCGGGCGGGCGCTCCCTGCTCGCCGCCGTCGACACCGGGCACACCGTCCGCGCCGCCGTCCGCGAGGACCGCCTGCTGCACGTGCGCTCCGAGGGAGCCGACGGGACCGTCGAGATCGACCTCGACCGGATCGGCCAGCACTCGCGCGTGGCCACGGACAGCGGCCACTGGGGCGGCTACGTGCGCACTGTCGCCGCGCGCCTGGAGACGAACTTCCCCGGTCGCGTGCGCGGCGCCGACGTCACCGTGACCACCACGCTGCCGCTCGCCGCCGGGATGTCCAGCTCCTCGGCGCTGGTCGTCGGCCTCGCCCTGGTGCTGATCGACCTCTCCGGAATCGCCGCCGATCCGGCCTTCACCGCATCCGTCACCACCACCGAGCAGCTCGGCGAGTACCTCGGCACCGTCGAGAACGGGCAGAGCTTCGGGCACCTCTCCGGGCACCGCGGGGTGGGCACCTTCGGCGGCAGCGGAGACCACACCGCCATGCTGTGCGGCGTCCCCGACGCCCTCGTGCAGTACTCCTTCTGCCCCGTGCGCCGCGAGCGCACCGTCCCCGTCGGCCCCGAGCTCGCCCTGGTCGTCGCGGTCAGCGGCGTCGGGGCCGAGAAGACCGGCGCCGCTCGCGATGCCTACAACCGGGTCTCCCTCGCGGTCGCCGAGATCCTGCGCCGCTGGCACGAGGACCTCGGCTCCTACGACGCCTCGGACGCGTCCCTGGCCGACGTCGTCGCGAGCGGACCGGCCGCCGTACAGCGTCTGCGCGAGCTCGCGGCCGACGACGACTACCTGGCCGGCCGCCTCGCACAGTTCCTCGACGAGTCCGAGCGGATCATCCCCGCCGCGTCGCTCGCGCTCGAGGAGGGCGACCTGGCCGAGTTCGGTCGACTGGTCGACGAGTCCCAGGCCGGGGCGGAGAGCGGACTGCGCAACCAGGTCCCCGAGACGATCGCCCTGCCACGCCTGGCCCGGGAGAACGGCGCGCACGCGGCGAGTGCCTTCGGGGCGGGCTTCGGCGGCAGCGTCTGGGCTCTGGTGCCGGCCGACGCGGCGGAGGACTTCGCGCGCCGCTGGCTGGACGCCTACCGCGTCGTGCATCCCGAGCGCTCCGGAGCCACCACGACCATCACCCGACCCGGTGGCGCGGCGCGGCGTCTGCCCTGAACCGCCCGGCACCTGATCCGAAGGCCCGCGCCCGTGCTGAGGGGCAGGTGACCGTGCCAGACTGAGGTGGTGTCCACGCCTATGAACCGCTCCCTGCCCTGGCCCACCGAGGCCCCGGCGATCCCGCTGCTGTCGATGCGTCCGATCCTGGATCGGATCGCTTCGCTCGCCCGCACCCACCAGCAGGACGTCACGCTGATCCCGGGGGTCGCCGCGACCGAGGAGGAGCTCGCCGCGGACCCGCCTCCCGCTCTCGAGCAGGTCCTCGATGAGCTCGGCGGCATCGAGCTGTGCGGGATGCCGGTGCTGACCCTCCTGATCGAGGACCGCACCGACGTGGGCCCGTACACGCTGCTGGGGAAGGCCACGAGCTTCTACCCTCTGTACGAGACGCCCGAAGCCGCTGTGATCCTCACGATCGACGACGACGGCGCCCCCGGCGTGGTCTACGGCATCGGCGAGGACCTCGCCCTGCGGCTCGCCGCGCCGGACCTCGCCGGGTATCTCGAGCGTTTCGCCGATGCTCTCGAGGCCACGCTGCACGCGCTGGCTCTGCGCGGGGACGAGACCGATGCGAAGGGCGACGCCCGCGCCGAGGCCGCCGAACAGCTCATGAACGAGCACCTCTTCGCTGAGGTCGTCGGGGAGGACGAGCCCGAGGATGGGGAGGATGCTGACGCGGAGGACGATACTGCCGGTGTCGAGGTGCCGCTGCAGTCCCCGGCCGCCTCCGGTCTGGTTGGCCTGCCCGAGAATGCTCTGGCCGTGGCGGACCTCCGCGATGCGCCGCTGGGTGCCCGCGTGGACGTGATCGACGCCGAGGTGCCCGGCGACCCGCTGGATCTGCGCGTCGCCTGGACCGAGCGCGGCCGCCTGGTCACACTCCGCACCGTCTGACCTGGCGGTTCCCGGGGTCAGCTCGCGCGGCGACGGCTGGAGGCGGCGAGGACGGCGGCCACCAGGGTGAGGCCGGCGCCGGCGATCGTGGTGTACGTGAGGTGCCCGGGGGCCGCGACGGCGTCGAGCACGACGGAGCCCACGATCTGCCCGGCGATCGTGGACATCGCCAGGGTGAGGATCCCGAGCGGTCCGGCGAGATAGGCGGCCATCGCGATGAACACGACGCCGATCGGGCCACCCAGGTAGAGCAGTGGATTCGTCGGCAGCGACTCGGGTGCGCCCGCGACCAGCATGTGCACCAGCGCGACCAGCAGCAGGGCGGTGGTGCCGACCACGAAGTTGCCGAGCGTGGCGACCAGGAAGTGGCCGCTGTGCTGGGTGACGCGGCCGTTGATCGCCTGCTGCAGTCCCATCGCCACCCCCGCGACCATCGGCAGTGCCAGCAGGTACCACGGGGCCTCGGTGCTGATCCCGCCGGACATCGCCAACGCCACCGAGACCACCATCAACCCGGCACCGAGGACCCGCAACGGGGTCAGGTGCCGTACTCCACCGGGCCCGAGCCCCACCCGGTCCACGACCAGCCCGGTCACCGTCTGCCCGGCGACCACGCAGACGATGAACAGCGCCACCCCGAGCAGGGAGACCGAGAACGTCTGCCCGAGCACGTACATCGCCCCGCCCAGGCCACCGATCGCGAGGTACCAGGGGAAGGACCCGCTGCGCAGCTCCCGCCAGAACTCGCGGCACAGCCGGCGCACCCGCGGCATCACCACGAGCAGCAGGAGGATCACGACGAGCCCGCTGCCGAAGGAGATCGACGAGGCGGCGAACCCGTCATCGAGCTCGGCGGCCAGATCGGAATTGATGCGGGACTGGATCGCGCCCATCACGCCGCACACCACGGCGGCCGGAACCGCCCACAGCGGGGCCGACGGGCGCGGGCGCACCGAGGTGGTCCCGGCAGATGGCGCGGGCGGGGCGTTCGGGGGAGTGCGGGTCACGAGCATCCACACTACGTCCGGGCGCCGGGCCGTGGCGGAGGAGCCCGGTGCGCGGACGTCGCACCGGCCTGTCGAGCAGGTCGTCCCCGAGCCGTGTTCACCGCAGGTTCATCTCGACATCATCCCAGCGCACAGCATGGGTAGTACTCCCCATGGCCCTCATGGCGCGGGCACCCTACGGTGGGTTCGTCAGAGGGGAGCATGGGTGCAGGGGACGAGGGAGAACGGCGATCGATGAACGGATTCTGGGGCGCGGACACGGACGCTTTACGGTCGGCCGGATCGGTCTATGTGCGCAGGGCCGAGCTCCTGTCCGACCTCGAGACGTCGTTGAGCTCCCTCATCGACGCCGTCGAATGGATCGGCGAGGATGCCGAGGCGTTCCGCGCCGACTGGACCGGGAGGGTCCGGCCCGGCATGCAGGACCATTACGTCGAGCTGCGTCACGAGGCACGGCGGCTCCTCCAGCACGCCGATGAGCAAGATGCCGCCTCTGCGCCGGATGGCCCAGGTGGCATGTCCGGCCCCGACGGATTCCTCCCCATCATTGCCGACAATCTGATGAAGTGGCTGGACCTTGCCGCGGATGGTCCCGGCGGCACCACGGACGAGGGCCTGCTCGACGGGTTGGACGGCGAGTTCGCCGAGCTGCTGCGCCAGGTCCTCAGCACCTCCGAGGGACGCGCCGCGTTCCTGGGGTCCCTGCTCGGCAGTCTCTCCGGCGGGTTGCTGGCCGAGATGATCGGCCGAGCCCTGGAACTCGGCATGGCCCTGCAGAACATGCTCACCGGCCTCAGCCTGGCCGCTGGTCTCGGTTCACTCATCGGGCAGGCCCCGCCCGAGGGAGCGGTCGCCGCGGGCGCCGCCAATCAGGCTGCGAGCGAGGTCCCAGGCTCCGGCTCGGGGGAGGCCGCATCGGGTGAGGCGGCATCGGGCGATCCCGAGGGCGGCGCCAGCAGCGGAGAGTCTGGTGGGGCCAGCGGCGGCGAGTCCGGCGGCGCAGGTGGTGGCGGCGGTGAATCCGGGAGTGGTTCCAGTTCCGGCTCGGGTTCCAGCGGTGGAGGAGGCAACGACTCTGCCAGTGCCGGTCCCGAGGTCGCAGCCGGCGCCGACACCAGCGCCGAGACCACGGCCGGAGGCACCGCGAGGGGGTCGCAGGGCCAGGTGGACAGCGCGCCGCTGAGCGCAGGAGGGTTCTCCGGCCGCGTCGAGGGCAGCAGCGACGAGGGCGCCGGCTCCCTCCTGGAGCGCCTCCTCGAGATGATCGGCGACCTGGTCTCGGCCGACGGATCCAGCGTCGCCTCCCACGCCTCGTCGATCGGTCACGACATCGGCCAGGCGGGCCTCGACGCGCCTCGCTCCTGACCGCGCACCCGCTCTTCCCGACCCCGCTGCAGGCAGGACTACCCTGGAAGCCCGACCGCCTCGATCCTGAGGCGCCACGACCAGGAGCAGCGCCATGACCTCGTCCAGCACGGACACCCCCGCACCGGTTCTCGTTCTCGTCCCCGGCGCGGCCGGTGCTCCGAGCGACGGCAGCGCCCCGTTCCACCTCGCCGATCCCACCACGCCGCAGCTATCGGTCACCGACCTGGTCGCCACCCGCGGTGACGGCGTCTTCGAGACCATCGGCGCCTTCGACGGGAAGCCGGTCAACGTCGGCCCCCACCTGGAACGACTCGCCCGCAGCTGCTCCCTCCTCGAGATGCCCGAGCCGCACCAGGAGACCATCGCCGCCGCGATCGACGCGGCCATCGATGCTCATGCAGCCGTGCCCGAGCTGACCGTGCGCGTCATGTACACCCGCGGCATCGAGGGTTCCGGCGTCCCCACCTGTTGGATCGATGCCCACGTCTCCGCCGACTGGGGGCCGTACCGCACCGGGATCCGCGTGATCACCCTGGACCGCGGGCTGTCGACTGCCGTCCCGGAGACCAGTCCCTGGCTGCTGCCCGGCGCGAAGACCCTCAGCTATGCGGTGAACATGGCCGCGGTCCGCGAGGCCAAGCGCCGCGGCGCCGCCGACGTCCTGTTCGTCGCCACCGACGGCTACGTGCTCGAAGGGCCGACGTCGACGCTGCTGGTGCGCCGCGGCGACACCTATCTCACCACTCCGGTGAGCGCTGGCGTCCTGCCCGGCACGTGCGTGAACACCCTGTTCGCGGCCCTGCAGCACGAGGGCCACGAGGTGCGCGAGGAGCTCATGACGGTGCAGGACGTCGCCACGGCCGACGGCGCCTGGCTGCTGTCCTCGACGCGACTGGCCGCACCGCTCACCCACCTCGACGAGACCGAGCTGCCCGTCGACCATGAGCTCACCGCCCGCTTCGAGGCGCTCCTGTCCGGGAAGGCCTGACTCCGGTCGGCGCTCCCGGACAGCCGGGCGGCCGGGTGCGCCGTCGACCCCAGCCACGGCATGCCCCGGCGCTCCATCGCCTCTGCTCACGGCCCCCGCGGAAAATGTGCCCTGAGGACCGATGGTCAGGCTCGGCATCGGTCCTCAGGGGACATTCGCGCCGAACCGGCCACTCCGGGCGGTCAGGTTCCGCGAGGCGAGTTCATCCAGGCCAGGATCATGCGCAGGGGTCCGACGTCACCTGGTGCGATGGCCGTGGTGTCGAGCGAGAAGTCGGCTGGCACGCCGTCGTGGATATCCCGGAGCTGCCGGAGTGACCAGGCGATGTCGCCGCGACCTCGCTGCGCGATGCGATGGCGAACCGCTGCTTCCTCAGCGCTCATCGCAAGGATCCTCAGATCGAATCCCGCGAGCCGCTCGAGGAATCGGTGGTGCAGCGCGTTCACCGGATACGGAAGGATCCCGTCGACGATCGTGTCGTAGCCCGCCGCAGGCCAGGCGACCACGGAGTCCAGCAGGGTCTCGGCGAAACGCCGGTTCCCCGGTTCGCTGCTGACGTCGGTCGAGGCCGAGACCCGGGGCGCTGCGAGGTCGGCTTCGACTCCCACCCAGGGGGAGGTGGTGTTCTCCAGCAGTGCCGCCGCGACGCTGCTCTTCCCGGTGCCGCTCGCGCCACTGATGAGCAGGATCCGTGCTGTCATCCGGAGGATCTCCTGTCGGGTCGGTGCATCGAACGCCTCGCCGCGTCACGTACTCGCGAGGAGCTCGCGGGCCAGGTCGGTGTCGAACACAGCGGTGTCGATGACTCCGCTGCGCAGCACGCCGAGCACACCGGGGGCGCGTTCGACGCCGGCCGCGATGCCGAGCACCTCGGGGATCCGCAGCAGCTCGGAGAAGGTCACTGCGAGCACGCGTTGATCCGTGGGCGCGCCGAGAGGGATCCCGTGCGCATCGATGAAACGGCCGCACACATCGCCCACGGGCTGCTGCGCCTCGAAGGAGGCCCGCTCGTCGTCGCTCAGCGCCATCAGGCTCAGCACGTGGGGAGAGGAGTGCACCCCCATCGAGCCGATACCCACTACGGCGAGGTCCACCTGCGCGGCGGCCTCGAGCACGGAACCGATGCTCGACTCGGCGCGCAGCGTGCTCACGGTCGTCGCTGATTCCAGCACCGCCGGCGCGTACAGGGTCTCCGGTCGGGCCCCGAGCCGGGAAGCCAGCACGCGCAGCACCGATTCTCCGGAATCGAACTGGTCCAGGCTGCTGTGCCCGCCCACCAGGGGCAGCACGCGAGGCGTCGGTCGCAGATGCAGGGACTCCAGCTGCGCGACCACGCTCTGGACCGTCTGTCCCCAGGAGACGCCGATGCTGCTCACGTGCGCGGCCCGCTCTGTGATCACTGCGGCGCCTTCACGGGCGACGGATTCCATCGCCGAGGCGCGCGGCGCGGAGACCACATGCGCCTCGCGCAGGGAGAACGCCGCCCTCAGTGCCGCTTCGAGGGCTTCGTCCCGCCGTGGTGGGCCGTCGGGATCATGGATCGTGATCTCCACGATCCCGCGGTCCCGTGCTTGGGTGAGGATCCGCGAGACGTTCGAGCGGGACAGCCCCAGCTCGGTGGCGACCTCCGTCTGCGAGCGGCCCTGCTCGTAGTACAGCCGCGAAGCCCGCACGATCACGGAGGTGTCGCGAGGGGCGGGCATGGGCACTCCTGTTCTGCGGCGCACGGAGACGCGCCCGGGACGAATATGCCCAGCGTACGCAGTGCACGACGGAGCAGGTGCCAGAATCATGGCACCGACCAGGGAGGCCCCATGAGCTCAGATCCACGCCCGCACGACGACGCCGCCCCCGATGGACAGGATGGCGCCTCGGGCCCTCCGTCCTTGGAGCTCTCGGTGGTCGTCGCCCAGCTCGACGTGGTCGACGCCGAGGACGTGCTGCGCTCGCTGGCCGGTCGACTGCTCGACGCCGGTGCGGTCACGGTCGACTTCCCGGAAGCGCTGCGTGAGCGCGAGCGTCGCTACCCGACCGGCCTGCCCACGTCGGTCCCCACCGCGATCCCGCACGCGGACCCCGAGCATGTGGTCCTCCCCGGACTCGCGATCGCGACCCTCGCGCAGCCTGTGGCCTTCGGGGAGATGGGTGGCAGCGGCAGTACGGTCGATGCGCGCTTGGTGGTGATGCCTCTGCTCACCGACGCGCGGGCGCACCTGGCCGCGCTGCGGCGATTGATGGGGCTGCTGCGTGATGAGGAGGCGGTGGAGGATCTGCTGGCAGCGACCGACGACGATGATCTGCGTGCTCGCGCGGCGGCGCGTCTGGCCGGCGGTACCGTCGAGCACGGCAGCAGCATCGACGAGGCAGGGGAGGACGGCGCGTGAAGTCACCGCGACTGGGGGTGAAGGCACTGATCGTCCGGGACGCTCAGGTGCTGATGAACCGGTACATCGAGCCCGACGGCACCGCAGTGTTCGCGCTGCCGGGCGGCGGTCAGGAGCACGGCGAGGATCAGGTCGCGGCGATGATCCGCGAGTGCCGCGAAGAGATCGGCGCGCTCGTGGAGGTGCACCAGGTGGCGTGCCTATTCGAGACCATGACCGGCAAGCGCATGGTGGATGGCTCCGAGATTCCGCCGTTCCACCAGGTCAACGTCGCCTATTGGTGCGGCCTCGCGGAGGGCGAGGAACCCGGGGAGGGCACCGAGCCCGATCCCGGTCAGGCAGGAACGGCCTGGCTCCCCTTGGACGGCCTCGGCGAGTACGAGGTCCGGCCCGTCGAGGTCGCTCGCTGGCTGGAGTCCGACCCGTCCGGTCGGCCGCTCTCTCTCGGGGTCTGCCTGGGCTGACCCGGTCACGAGCTCAGGAGGAGGCGCCGTTTGACCGCTCGAGGAGCTCCGTCATGGCCTGCTGGAAGGCTCGACGCTTCGGTGCGCTCCATCCCGCAGTCAGCCGCTCGAAGACCTGCTCCTGCCAGGCGTGCGCACATTCGAGGTGGAGCTGCCCGGTCCCGGTGACTCTCGCGCTGCGTCGTCGGCGGTCGGACGTCCCGGCCTCGAGGACCAGGAGCTCGGCTGTCACGGCGTCCTTGACCAATCGCGATGCGCCGCTCTGATCGATCCCGATCTCCCGAGCGATCGTCGAGATGCTCGCGTCCACCCCGCGCCGCGATAGGGCGTCGACCGCCTCGGTGACCAGGACCAGCCGGCCGTTCTCGGCGATCTGGTCGTCGTCGGCCGCGTCGCGGCGCGACCAGTGCCGGACGAACTCGAACATGGTCTGCCCTGGTCCTGCCCCTGCACCGGGCCCCAGGTCGTTCATGCGGTCGCCGCCATCTCGCGGCAGATGAAGGCAAGGTCGAGGGCGGAGCGCAGATCGGGCAGGCGGAGCGCGGCGGTCACACTGCCGCCCCGTGCACGGAAGACGGTCGCGACCCGCGTCGGGAGATCGTCGCCCGGCCAGGAGGCGTCCTCCTCGACGACCATGAGGGCTTCGCTGACCGGGTGCCACGATCGGGGGATCAGGGTGATCCCCGAGCGATGGACCCAGTCCGCGAACTGTGCGGGAGAGATCGGGCCGGCACCCTTTGGGCCGAGCACCACGATCGGGGCGCCGACGGAGCGGGCGCACCGCTCGAGGTTGCCGCTGTTCACGCTCTCGTGCCATTCGGTGATGGCTTTCTCCAGCAAATCGTCCATCCCCGAAGTGTATGCGAAACGCATGCAATGGGTGAGGCCTCAGCGCATCCGCGGGTCGATGTGGATCTTCGGACCGGGCCCTGCGCTGGGCGGGCGGCTGCCGGCGAGGACGTCGGCCACGCCGTCCAGGCCGGTGGTCGCGGCGATCAGCGGGCGCGGGTCCACGGTCCCTGCGGCGAAGGCCGCGATGGTCTCGGCGAGTGCGGGAGAGGCGCTGAGCACGCCGACGGCAGTGATGTCTCCCAGCACGAGGTCACGGGTGTCGACCAGGCTCTCCTCGCCGGCGATCCCGATGAACACCGCGCGCCCGCCGGGCTCGACCCGGGACAGCGCCCAGGTGGGCAGCGCCGGGGAGGTCGCGGCATCGATGATCGCGTCCAGCGGCAGGTCAGGCAGCGTCGCCTCCTCCCAGACGTTGTCGAAGCCCAGCGTGCGCGCGACCTCCAGGCCCGGCCCCGGCAGGCCCAGCATGTGCACCTCGGCCCCGGCCGCGCGGGCGAACAGCGCGCACAGCAGCCCGATCGTGCCCGGGCCCATGATCAGGACCCGGTCGCCGGGGGAGAGGTTCGCCCCGTGGACGGCCCGCCGTGCGTTCCCGCCCGGTTCGACCAGCGCCCCGAGGGCCGGATCCAGCTGATCGGGCAGATGGTGCAGCGAGGAGGCGGGCACGGAGAGCTGCTCGGCGAGCGCCCCGTGGCGGCCCCCACGGATCCCGACCTCCTGGCGGTCCGCGCACACGTGCTGGTTCCCGCGCGTGCAACGTCGGCAGCGACCGCAGCCCAGCATGGTGTCGCCCATGACGCGCCGCCCCAGCCAGACGGGATCCACGCCCGCGCCGAGCGCAGAGACGGTGCCCATCCATTCGTGGCCGAGGCGCATCGGGAAGTGCGCAAGGCACGAGTGGAGGTAGGCCATGCGCCCGGAATGGAACTCGGCGTCGGTGCCGCAGATGCCCACGCGCTCCACGTCGACCACGACCTCCCCGGGGGTCGCCGCGGGGGCGTCGACATCCTGCACGCCGGCTGTGCCGGGCGCGGTGATCACGAAGGCGCGCATCGTGGCAGCTCCTGTCAGAGTGGGCCTCACCTGCGGACTCGTCGGCCCGGAAAGGTGGAGGTGACGTAGCATGCGTGACATTCCACAGACTAGAACACCGTGTCAGAAAAAGGGATCAGCAATGGAGCTCCGCAGCAGTCAGTGGTACGCGGGCGATGACCGCAACGCGTACATCCACCGTGCCTGGATGCGCCGCGGAGTGCCCGACGACGCCTTCCGCGGCCGCCCCCAGATCGCGATCGCGAACACCGCCAGCGACCTCACCCCGTGCAACGCACACCTCACCGGCGTCGCGCAGTTCGTGAAGAACGGGATCCTCGAGGCCGGCGGCGTCCCTCAGGAGCTGCCGGTGGTCTCCCTGGGCGAGACCAACGTGCGCCCCACCGCGATGCTCTGGCGGAACATGGCTGCGATGAGCACCGAGGAGATGCTGCGCGCCAACCCGATCGATGGTGTGGTGCTGCTGGGCGGCTGCGACAAGACCATCCCCTCCCTGCTCATGGCTGCCGCGAGCGTGGACATCCCCGCCGTGGTGATCCCCGGCGGCCCAATGCTCAACGGCACCTTCCGCGGCGCCCCGCTGGGCTGCGGCACGGGAGTGTGGAAGCTCAGCGAGGAGCTGCGCGCCGGGAAGCTCTCCCAGGAGGACTTCACCCGCTCCGAATCCGCGATGATCCGCAGCTCCGGGCATTGCAACACCATGGGCACCGCCTCGACCATGGCCCTGGTCGCCGAGGCACTGGGCACCATCGTGCCCGGCATCGCCGGCACCCCCGCGGTCGACTCCCGCCTGCACGAAGCCGCCCAGCTCACCGGCCGCCTCTCCGTCGAGCTCGTCGAGGCCGGCCGCACCCCGTCGACCTTCCTCACCAAGGGCTCCTTCCACAACGCGATCGTCGCGCTCGCCGCCATCGGCGGCTCCACCAACGCCGTCGTGCACCTGCTCGCGATCGCCGGCCGCCTCGGCATCGACCTGAGCGTCGAGGACTTCGACCGGATCGGCTCGCACGTGCCGCTGCTGGTGGACCTCCAGCCCGCCGGGCGCCACTTGATGGAGGACCTCTTCCGCGCCGGTGGCCTGCTCGCCGTGCTGCGCGAGGTGAAGGACCTGCTGGACCCCGAGGCACTCACCATCACGGGGCGGCCGCTGGTGGACTATCTCGAGGACGCCGAGATCTTCGACCGCGAAGTCATCTCCGTGCGGGAGAGCCCGGTCCAGGACGATGCCGGCATCGCCCTGCTGCGCGGCAACCTGGCACCGGCCGGCGCGATCATCAAGCCCGCCGCCGCGACCCCGGAGCTGCTCCAGCACCGCGGGAAGGCGCTGGTCTTCGACAGCATCGAGGACTTCCACGAGCGGATCGATGATCCCGCTCTCGAGGTCGACGCCGACACCGTGATGATCCTGCGCGGCTGCGGCCCCAAGGGCTACCCGGGCATGCCCGAGGTCGCCAACATGCCGCTGCCCATCAAGCTCCTCGAGCAGGGCGTGCGCGACATGGTGCGCATCTGCGACGGCCGGATGTCCGGAACCGCCTACGGCACCGTGGTCCTCCACGTCGCGCCCGAGGCCGCCGCCGACGGACCGCTGGGCCTGGTCCAGACGGGCGACTGGATCGTGCTCGACGTGGCCGGGCGCCGCCTGGACGTCGAGCTCAGAGAGACAGAACTCGCGGCGCGGACCCCGTCGGCCGCGATGACCGCGGCGTTCGCGAACCCGCAGCGCGGCTGGGAGCGGCTGTACGTCGACCACGTCCAGCAGGCCGATACCGGCGCGGATCTCGACTTCCTGGTCGGCGCCTCCGGGTCCGAGGTGCCGCGCGAATCGCACTGACCACCGCCACCCGTGAACGGTGCACGGAGAGCCCTGCCCGGTGCCCGCACCTCGCCCACAGGAGGGCCCGTGCAGTTCTGTGGCGGGAGGACCGATGCGGGGCGTCGGACCGGTCGTACGGCCACATAACTGGTGCCCCGGCCCGTCGCAGCACCGGGGAGCTCGTGAACACGCTGGTCGCCCGGGAGGGGAAAACGTTAGCCTGTGACCTGTTGACCTTTCGCGGCCCTGCGCCGCACCCCGATCACGAGGAGCACCATGCCCGCCTCTCCCTCCGTCTCCTTCCATGACGGCCGCTCGATCCCGCAGCTCGGCTACGGCGTGTGGCAGGTCGAGAACGCGGTCGCCGCCGACGTCGTCGTCCAGGCCCTCGAGGCCGGCTACCGCCACGTCGACACCGCCCGCGGCTACAACAACGAGGCCGGCGTGGGCCAGGCCCTGAAGACCGCGGGACTGAACCGCGACGACGTGTTCGTGACCTCCAAGGTCCCCAACCAGGACCAGGGCCGCGACAAGACGCTGGCCTCCTTCGACGCCACCATGAACGACCTCGGTCTCGAGGAGCTCGACCTCTACCTGATCCACTGGCCGGCCCCCTCCAAGGGCCTCGCGGTGGACACCTGGAAGGCGCTCGTCGAGCTGCACGAGCAGGGGCGCATCCGTTCCATCGGCGTCTCGAACTTCCGCATCGAGGATCTCGAGAAGCTCGAGGCCGAGACCGGCGTGCTGCCGGTGCTGAACCAGATCGAGCTGCACCCGTACTTCAACCAGCCCGAGCTGCGCGAGTTCCACGCGAGCAAGAACATCGTCACCGAGTCCTGGTCGCCGCTGGGCCAGGGCGGCGGCGAGCTCACCGACCCGGTGATCACGAAGATCGCCGAGGCGCACGGGGCCGACGCGGGCCAGGTGCTGATCGCCTGGAACCTCGCGCTCGGCAATGTCGTGATCCCCAAGTCCGAGACTCCCCAGCGGATCATCTCGAACTTCGCCTCCCTCGAGGTCGAGCTCACCGACAACGAGGTCGCGCAGATCACCGCCCTGCACAAGGGCGAGGCCGGTCGCCAGGGTGCGAACCCGGACGACATGGCGAACCACCAGGGCGCCTGACCCCGACCGCAGGCGACGCCAATGCGCGCTGTGCTTCCCTGACCGGAAGCACAGCGCGCATTGCCGTGTCCGACTCGACTCCGTCCGTCGCGCTCACGGGCCCCTGCCCCCTCGAACGCTCTTCGCCTCTATCGAGCACTCGGCGTGTCGTGACACACCCAGGCACCCGGTGGACAGGAGAGGGATGTGAGCACCCCGCAGACCCCCGGCGACGAGCAGCGCTTCACCGCGCTCTTCGACGACGCGTACACCGACGTCCTCCGCTTCGTCCGCCGCCGTCACGGTGAGGACGGCGCCGAGGACGTCGTCTCCGACACCTTCCTCACGGCCTGGCGTCGGCTCGACGATCTCCCGACCGACCACGGGAACGCCCGGGCCTGGCTGTTCGGGATCGCCCGCGGGACGCTGGCGAACTCCCGGCGCGGCGCCCACCGACGCCAGGCGCTCGGGATCCGCCTGGCGGCGATCGAGGGGAGCAGCGCGGCGCCACTCGACGATTCCGCCGCACTGACGATCGACCTCGCCCGGGCCTGGCGCTACCTGTCGGCGACCGATCAGGAGACGCTCGCGCTCGCCGTGCTCGACGGCCTCACCTCCGCTCAGGCCGCACGCGTGCTCAGCACGACCGCCGTCGCCTTCCGGCTGCGGCTGTCCCGGGCGCGGCGCCGTCTGCGCCGACTCGTCGACGAGGGGCCGCCCGCGCTGCCGCGGCTTGCTCCCGCCCCGACCACCGACAGCACCTGGGAGGCCACCTCATGAGGACAACCGATCTCGACGACGCGCTGCGCAGCCTCGATCCCGCCACATCGACCGCATCGACCGCGGCGGAGCGCAGCCATCGGGCCGATGTCGACCTGCACCGGATCCTCGCCACGCCCCGTCCGCAACCCGCGGCCCGCGCAGCTCGTTCCCGACGGACGATGTGGCGCGGGGGGCTCGTCGCTGTCGCGGTCTCCGCGCTCGTCTTGGTCGCGGGCGGGGTCGCGTTCGACATCTGGAGGCCGACCACCGCCTCAGCGACCTGGACCTCGGTCGGGGAGCAGGTCGCTGCTGATACTCCAGGAGTGCAGCAGTGCGCGACCTGGTGGCAGACCCAGCAAGCACCTCTGCAGCCGGTGCTGCAGGAGGAGCGGGGGGACACCACCCTCGTCCTTGCGAGCGACGGCGCCGGCGGGGAACTGCTCTGCACGGCGACTCTCGTGCCCGGTCAGGAGCCGGTCGGGGGGATGACTTCGATCAAGGACACCCGGGACTCCGAGCCCGCCCCGGATGGCGCCGAGGTGGTGTTCGTGGACACGAGCTTCCAGGAAGCCCTGGTGCAGAACGGCTGGCAGTCCCACGGGCACATCGCAGTGACAGGGCACCTGGGGGAGAACGTGACGGACCTCGTGCTGGAGACGAGCGCCGGGCCGGTCGAGGCGAGCATTGTCGACGGTCGCTTCGCTGCCTGGTGGCCGATCCAGGACGACTCCGACCCGCATCCCGAAGTGGTCGCCACACTCACGACCGCTGACGGGGACTCCCGAACCGTCACGCTGCGCGAGGCCGATTAAGACGGCGCTCGTCACCGTCCCTGATCCTGATGCAGGACGGCCAGCTCGAGCGGCGCGGGTGGGGGCAGGGGCGCAGCTCGGCCGGGCCGCGCGGCCTGGAGCACGTACGCCACCAGCCGACGGGCAGCGGCCTGAGCGATCTCGGGCGGTTGCGCCGCGAGGGCATCGACCGCGAGGAGCAGCAGGTACACGTCGGTGTGGTCGAAGTCCGGGCGCAGCGCCCCGGCGTCCTGGGCGCGCCGGACCAGGCCGCGAAGGTCATGATCGGCACGCTCCCTCGTCGCGTCGAGGTCGATCGCACCGGGGTATCGGGCCAGGAGAGCCCCGCTGAAGCCCCGGCTGCGCGCCTGCATGTCCGTGATCGTCATGAGCAGACGGCGCAGTCCGCGCCCGGGGTCCTCGTCGGCCTGGCACCGCTCCAGGAGGGACTCGCATTCGCCGAGCTGCTCGGCGAAGACCTCGGCGACCAGGGCCTCCCGGGCGGGGAACCGCCGGTAGAGGGTCGCAGCACTCACGCCGGCGCGCCGGGCGATCGTACTGAGCGGGACATCGATTCCGTGGGTGGAGAAGAGCTCCCGGGCGGCCTCGACGAGGAGGTCGTGATTGGCCTGCGCGTCGGCCCGGAGGTGCGTTGCAGGTGGGGCCGTCTTCGGGTTCTGCGAGTGCGGTCGCTCCATCTCTCTCACTTTAGCGATAAGTGGAAGAGGGTGTGCGTTTGCAGGGTTGAACGCCAGGACGGGTGGGATCGCCACGCCCATCGACCCCACGAGACGAGGACTGCTCCATGACCACGATGCGCGCTGCGATGTACGACCGCTACGGACCGCCGGAGGTGCTGTACGTCGGCGAGGTCCCGATCCCCGAGGTCTCCGCCGATCAGGTGCTCGTGCGAGTTCACGCCTCGAGCGTGAACGGCGGGGAGCTCAGCGGGCGACAGGGGAAGCTCCAGCTGTTGACCGGTCGTCGGTTCCCGAAGCGCGTCGGGATCGACCTCGTCGGGACCGTGGAGCGCGTCGGCACGGAGGTGTCCTCAGCGGCGGTCGGGGATCGGGTGTGGGGGGCCGTCGACGTGACGGCGTTCGGGGCGACCGCGGAGTTCGCCCTGGTACACCCCGACAGGATCTCCCTCGCCCCCACCACCCTTGACGCCGACGATGCCGTGTCCCTGCTCGCCGGAGGCACCACCTCGATCACCGCTCTGCGCGATCATGCGCACCTCAAGCCCGGGGAGCGCCTGCTGGTGCGCGGCGCGAGCGGCGGGGTCGGCAGCCTCGCCGTGCAGATCGGAAAGCTGTTCGGTGCGCATGTCACCGGTCTCGCCGGTGCGGGAAACCTGGACTTCGTGCGCTCGATAGGAGCCGACGAGGTGCGCGACTACCGCACGACGCCGCTGGCCGAGCTGGGCCCCTTCGACGTCGTGCTCGACACCGCCGGAACCGACCACCGGACACTGCGCGGACTGCTCGCGCCGGGCGGGCGCATGGTGGCGGTGAGCTTGGACGTCGATCGTCTGCCTGCGAGCCTCGGGTACCTGGCGGGATCCGCCGTGCACGGGTCCGGCCGGGTCCGATTCTTCCGCGGAGATCCGCGCAGCGATCTTCTGGCCGAACTGGCCCGCTACGCCGAGAGCAGGCAGGTGCGACCCGTGGTCGACACCGTGCATCCCCTGGACGGTATCGCCGCAGCTCACCGCGCTCTCGAAGCGGGTGGTGCGCGGGGAAAGCACATCGTGCACATCGGCTGACCGGGGGCGCACCGGCCGCAGCCGCCGCCGCGAGGCGCTGCGGGAGTACGAATGACAGCCGATCGAGCACTCGAGAAGCCCGTGCGCGCCCGCATGGCGCGCACGGGCTGGTCCTACACGGCAGCCCTCCGGCACCTCCGCACGCCGCACCATGCGAGGAACGCCTACTGTGGGCCTTGAGGTATCCGGCCGAGGGGGCCGGCGACGGATGAGGGGATCCGATGAGACGACGCACACTGGTCAGCGGAATGCTCGCCGTGACGATGCTCGCCGCCTGCGACGCGCAGGAGGGCGGTGTAGGGAGCGACGGCGGTGACCCGGGAGGAGGCGGCGCCTCGGACGGCGGCGCGTCCGACGGCGGCGGGGCGGCGGCCGCGCCCGTTCAGCAGGCGGTCGCCGTGACCTACGGTCCGCTCGAGCTCCAGGCCTCCGTGGTCTCCGTCGTGCGCAGCGGCGAGCATCTCGTGCTCACCCTGGACGTCACTGCGGACGACCCCGACGAAGATCTCCGGTTCGGACCGGTGGACGCGCTCAGCCACGGCTCCTCGAGCGACAATGTGGACGCTCGCGAGTACGACGCCCTGCGCCTGCTGGATCTGAGCGGTGACCGCTGCGCCGTGGTCGCGATGGACACCGAAGGTCGCTCCGTCGTGACCGAACCTGCCGCCCGTTGGAGAGACCGTGACCAGCCGGAGGGCACCGAGCGGGTCCAGCTCGTCTACGGTGACCTCGGCACCGACGAGGTCACCGTGCTGATCCCCAAGGGTGGCCTGCTCGCGCCGGTCCCTGTCACCGATGACGACGTGCCCGACGCCCGAGCCGAGGAGCCATTGGACCTCGGCGCCGTCGCCTCGGCGCCCGTGAATCCGCTGATCGCCTTCTCCACCGACCTCACCTCCACCACCAGGACCGAGAGCACGCCGGACTCGACCATCGTCAGCCTGGGGGCGGACGTCCTGTTCGACTCCAGTTCGGCCGAGCTCACCGCGGATTCTCAGGGAGTCATCGAGGAGGCCGCGCAGACGCTCTCCGAGCACGAGCCTGGACCTGTCCGCGTGGTCGGCCACACCGACAGCGTCGATGAGGACGCCTTCAATCAGGACCTCTCGGAACGTCGCGCGCAGGCCGTCGCCGACATCCTGGGCACCCTCATCGACGGTGCCGACTACCCGACGGAGGTCTCGGGCAAGGGGGAGACCGAGCCGATCGCCGACAACGATACCGACGAGGGACGCACCCTGAACCGTCGGGTCGAGTTGAGCATCGACACCCCCGTCGTCACCCAGGGGACCGTCACCCGGGAGCTGCCCGAGACCGAGGGGCCAGTCGCCACCGGGGAGCAGGGTGTCAGCGTCGGGGACCCCACCCCGGTCGAGGTACGGGCACCCAGCGCGCGCCTCGTGCAGGACCACCTGGTCGTGCATCTTGAGATCACCCGCCTCGACGAGGCTGTCGACAACGCCATCGGCATCACTGACTTCAGCGGCGGCGTGGCGATGCCCGACGGCGTCGTGCGGATCAAGTCCAACGCGGGGATCGCGGTGATGGACGGGCCGGTGGCGACCCTCCCCGCGATGCACCACGTGGGCGACGAGGAGTCCGCCATTCGCGCCCTCACCGATCTGCGCACCAACTCGCGTTTCGACGGGGGCGCCACCCGCGTCGACGAGCTCATCTATCCGGCCTGCCTCACCGTGGGGGAGACGATCACGATCCAGCTGGCCCCGTCGGGATGGCGCCTGACCGATATCCCGGTGGAGCGCTGAAGAAGGTCGCGTGCGCTCGGTGTGCGGACCGGAGCGATTCCCGAGTGCCCAGGCCATAGGCTCGAGGCATGTCGATCCCCACCGCTGCCGCGCCCGAGCACGTCGCCGTCTCGTCCTGTCTGCTCGACGCGGACGGGGAGGTGCTGGCCGCCGAGGAGGCTGATCGGCCCTACTACGCCGCGAGCACCATCAAGCTGCACGTGCTGCTGGCCGCGCTCCGAGCCGCCGACGCCGGCACCCTCGACCTGGACGGGACGGTCGCGGCGACCCGCACCTTCACCGGGTCCGACGGCGCGGCGTTCACCCTCGGCGGCGACCACCTCGACGCGACGCACCCGGCCGACGGTGAGCGGATCCCGGTACGTGAGCTGCTGCAGCGGATGATCGATCGCTCGAGCAACGAGGCCACCAACCACCTCGTCGAGCTCGTGGGCCTCGCGGCGGTGGCCGGCGCCATCGCGAGCCTGGGGCTGACCGCTACCCGCATGGAACGGTTGATCGGCGACGCGAGCGCGCTCGGGTCCGGGGCGACCAATGAGACCAGTGCGGCCGACCTCGTCGTGACGATGCGCGCGCTGGTGCGGCACGGAGAGGGATTGTCGACGTCCTCCGTCGACAGTGCGTGCACTGTGCTGCGCGCGCAGCGGATCCCGGTGATCGCCGCCGCGCTGCGCGACGGCGTGCCGTGGGGGTCGAAGTCCGGGTGGGTCGACGGGTACCGGCACGACGTCGCCTTCATCGGCGACCCCGACGGCGAGGACTTCCGCGTGCTCGCGGTCATGACCGCCGGGATGGATCAGGACGACGCCGACAGGAGGATCGCAGCGCTCGTGCGCGAGCAGCTGCCCGACGTTGCGGCCGGTCCGGCCCGGTAGCACTGCCCGGCGCTGGTCAGAGCATGAACAGCGAGTGACAGAACTGTGTGGGTGGCGCCTTGGGGGTTGAGCATCGGGCGGTGCGCATGACCACAGTGGGATGCACGATCACGCACGGCACCACCGTCCGATCGACCAGAGGTCGGGCACGCGAGCGGGCCGAGCACACGACACGGAGGTACTCACCGTGACCGATCAAGCCCTCACCCCGCATACCCGACGCACCTTCTTCCGCGGCCTCGGCGTCGCCGGCGCGGCTGCGGTCACCGGCGCGGCCGTCCCCACCCTGCTCACGCCGTCCGCCTCGGCCGCCCCGGTTCCCGGCTTCAACGAGAAGATCACCCGCGACGAGGTCATCGAGCGCGCGATGTACTGGGTGGATGATCCTCGCGCCTACAGCATGGAGAACTTCGACATCGGCCCGGAGGAGGACACGGACGTCCTCTGGCGCATGGACTGCTCCGGCTTCGTCTCGATGGCCCTCGCGGCTCGCTTCGACGACAACCCGACCGGGCTGACCACGGAGACGCTGCACCCCGATGGCGGCTACGAGATCTCGCACCCGATCAGCAAGGATGATCTGCTGCCGGGCGATTTCATCCTGCAGAAGAACGCCGACTCCACCAGCGGCGTCGGCCATGTGGTGCTGTTCAACGGATGGGTCGACGGCGGCTACACCGTGCTCGAGCAGTCCTACGGCGCCGGTGGGACCACGTCTCGCACGGCGCAGTACCCGTACGACGGCCTCTCGTACTACAACCCGTTCCGCTACGACCTCATCGTCGACTGAGCAGGCGGCGTCGCCGCCGTCCGGGCCCGCCCGGCATCCACGCCGGGCGGACCCTCCGCACCACCCCTGGTCCGGTGAGCCCCGCAATCAGTCGGCCAGTGCCACGCGCCGCGCTCCCGCGTACTCGCCGATGGGGTCGTACTCGGTCAGCGACATGATCTCGACGCTGCGCGCCGCATTGGGAGCCTGCATGATCAGGTCGTCCCCGAGATAGAGGGCGACGTGGCGGATCGACCCCCCGCCCGGCTCGGTCGCGAAGAACACCAGGTCGCCGCGCTGCAGATCCTCACGCTCGACCGGCTCGAGGCCGGAGTCGTGCATCTGGTTCCCGGCGTCGCGGTCGATCGTGATGCCGTGATGGTGGAACAGCGTGTAGGTGTACCCGGAGCAGTCGAAGCCGTAGGCGCTCACGCCGGCCCACAGGTAGCGCAGTCCGAGGAACCGCTCGCCGGTGGCGACGATGTCCTCCGCGGTCGGCAGCGGCGGCTGCTCCCCGTGCTCGCGCACCACGACGTCGGCCGCCGGGAGGTACGCGGGGCGTCCGCCGGGGATCGCCACCTTCACGGCCTTCGCGGTGCGGCCGAGCACCGGCAGGATGGTGTCGAAGGAGACCGGGATCCCGGGATGGTTGCCCGAGGGCGTGCCGGTGAGGGTGCTGGTCAGCGCCGTGACCCTCGCCGTCGGGGCGGAAGCGGCCCGCTCGGCGAAACCGTCGTCGACCACGAGCTGGACGGTGGGCACCCAGCCCGGGTAGCCACGGGGATCTCGCGGAGTGGGCTGCGCGGTGACGACGATGTGCGCCCAGTCGCCGTCGATCTCGTCGACGATGACCTCGCTGCCCAGGACGGCCTGTGACTCGAGCTCGCCGGTCAGCCAGCGCCGGGTCTCGGTGTCCTGCATGTTCGCGTTCCACGCGTCGAGGTCGACGGGGTTGGTGAGCGAGGGGTCGTCGATCCCGGGACGGTTCGTGGCCGGATCCACCCACAGCGTGGTGGCGGTGACGGCGACGTGGGCGAAGCCGCCGGGCGTGAGGCCGACGCCGGGCTGCGCGAGCGCGTCGGCCTGTGGGGCGGTGCCGTCGGCCAGCGCCGCGGGAGCGACCGAGGCCAGGCCTGCGACGGCGAGACCGGCGGTGCCGGTCGCGGCCAGGCGCAGCCCGTCACGGCGGCTCAGGCGGAAGGTGGGGGTATGCGTGGACATCTGTGGTCTCCTTCGACAGGTCCCCGGAGTCGGGGACCGTGGTCACGAATGCAGGATCGGGCGGTCGGGCCAGGGCTCACCTACCACCTCCGTCCAGGAGGGTCGGCGGGGCGGAGCCGTCGCGGCCGTCCAGGTCGACGGCGTCGGTACCGGCGTCCAGTCGCTCGAGCCCCAGGCCCGGCCCGCCGGTCAGCTGCAGCCAGCCTCCGCTCTGCGTGTATCCACCGGCAGGCACGTCGGAGGCGAACCAGAACGGCGGGTCCAGATCGATCATCGTGATCGCGGGGTGCGCGATCGCCAGATGGGCGGCGGCGGCGATCGACAATCGCGGCTCCATCATGGCTCCGACCATGCATTCCACCCCTGCTTCGAGGGCAATGTCTGCGATCTCCATCGCCCCGCGCAGGCCGCCGGTCTTGGCGAGCTTGATGTTCAGCAGGTCCACGGCATCGGCCTCGACGAGGCGGCGGGCGTCGTCGGCGTCCCACACGGCCTCGTCGGCCATGATCGGCACGTCGACCGCGGCGGTCACGCGGGCCAGGCCGTCGATGTTCGCCGCCGCGACCGGCTGTTCGACGAGGTCGATCGGCAGGCCGTCGGCCAGGAAACCGGTGATGATGTCGATGGCCTGCTCAGGCTCCCAGCCCTGGTTGGCGTCCAGTCGCAGCCGCACGTGCGGAACGGCTGCCACGACGGCGGCGAGCCGACGGCGATCCTCGTCGATGTCATGGCCGAGCTTGATCTTGAGGATCTGCTCGCCGTCGGCGACGGCTTCGCGGGCATGCTCGGCCATCACCTCCGGATCCTCCAGGGAGATGGTCATGTCGTTCATGAGGCCGTCGCCGAGGCGACCGCCCAGCAGCTCCACCAGGGGTCTGTCGGCGGCCTTCGCCCAGGCGTCGAACAGGGCGACCTCGAGTGAGGCCTTCGCGCTGGTAGCTCCCTCGAGAGCTCCGGCGATGCGGGCGCACAGCTCGGTGATCGACCCGGTGGCTCCCTCGAGGGCCGCACGCAGCGGACCGGCCAGGGCCCGGTCGATGGTCTCGGCCGATTCGCCGGTGACCGCGACCGTCTCCGCCGCGGAACCCTGGCCCACGACCCCTCCGGTCAGCTCGACCTCGGCGACCACGTACTCGACGGCCTCGGTGCGGCGGGCGGCAGTGACGAACGGCCGCAGCAGGGTTGCCCGGTGGCGGTGTCGGCGCACCGCCACCACGGTCAGCGGAGCCGTAGCGGCCTCGTCGGGGATGAGATTCTCCAGCATGATGTCGCTCCCGCTCACAGGATCGACAGGATCTGCGCGGCGGCGAGCCCGATGAAGGTGCCGGCGAAGGAGCCGATCAGTGCCATCAGCACCCCGACCGGGACCAGCTGCCGGTTGAAGGCGGCGGCGACCACGGGCGCCGAGGCGATGCCGCCGATGTTCGCCGTGGAGGCGACGGCCAGCGAGAACAGCTCGACCTTCGCGATCTTCGCGTAGACCAGCATGATCGCGATGTGGATCATCAGCACCAGCACGCCGATCAGCAGGTACAGCGGGGCCTGGGTGAGCGCCGAGAAGTCGGAGCCGGAGGCGATCTGCCCGATCACGACGAACAGCATCAGGGTGGCGACCTCGCTGGATCCCGCGGTCCTGCCGAGCGGGGTGAGGGCGATGACCAGACCCAGCAGGGAGATGAGGAGGATCGTCCAGGTGGTGGCGTTGACGACGGTCCCCCACTCGGGGAGCAGCCCACCCACCCAGCTGGCGAGGGTGGAGGCGAAGAGCGAGCCGAACACGACGATCGCGAGCGACGCGATGGTGATCGGCTTCTCCTCCTCGTCGAAGGCGCCGACGTGGGCGTCGAGGTACGAGGTGTCCGCCTTGGTCCACTTGTTGAAGCGGGGGGAGGCGGCGACCGAGGCGAACATGGCCATCAGCCACACCGAGTACATGATCGTGTCGGTGATCAGGGCGTAGCCGAAGATGGTCTCGGGCGCCTGCAGGATGTCCTGCACCGCGACCATGTTGGCGCTGCCGCCGGTCCAGGAGGCCAGCAGCGCGCCGAACACCTTCCAGGCCTCGTCATGCAGTGCCGCCTGGAAGATGAGCACCACCACGATGATGCCGACGAACAGCGAAGCGGCCGAGACGAAGTACGTCATCAGCAGCTTGGGGCCGAGGCGGATGATCTTGCGCAGGTCGCAGCCGAACAGGAACAGCAGGATCATCGCCGGCAGCAGGACGTCCTTGACGGCGCCGACCGGCGCGCGGGTGGCATCGTCGTCGCCGAACACTCCGAGCGAGTTGAGGGCCGCGCACGACAGGTACATCAGCACCATGCCGGGCACGAACTTGAACAGTTTCCAGCCGGTCGTGCGCTCGAGCACGATCAGCACGCACGACAGTCCGAGCAGGACGCCGAGCATGAGCAGGCCGTTGGTAATCACGGGAGAACTCCTCGAGGAAGGGATGGACGCGCCGCCAAGGCACAAAAAATCGGAAGCACGCTCGAGCGGCGCCTCCTGCGAGGCGCGTTCGGGTGCTTCCGACGGGATCCGGTTCGGTGAGGTTCCGGGCAGACGGCGCGGGTATGGAGTTATGTGGCGGGGCCGGCCGACAAGTCGCGGTGCGTCGCACTGGCGCTGCGCACTGCTGTGGCGAGCGCCCTCTGCGAGGACCCGTGGCACCTGTCGGTGATCGATTCCACCAGGGAATCGTTGTCGAGGAGCGAGCGACCCACCAACTGCTCACTGACGAACTCGACGGTGAGCGCCAGCCCGGCGGTGCAGTCCACTTTCTCGATGACGTGGGTCTCAGTATCGACGATGAGGCCGATGATGAACAGCCCTCACTGCTCCGTGATCGGATTGTTGCGCGAGGCCCTGGGCTCGCCGGTGAGGAACATGGTGCGCCCGATGCCGTGGTGCCGTGGGGCGACGCGAGCGGGAGGGAGCTACGCGGCGGGGCCGGCCAGCACGTCGCGGTACTTCGCGGCGGCGTTGCGCACGGCAGTGGCCAGCGCCTTCTGCGAGGACCCGTGGTACCGGTCGGTGATCGACTCCACCAGAGCGTTGTCGTCGAGGAGCGAGCGACCCACCAGCAGCTCGCGGACGAACTCGACGGTGAGAGGCAGCGTCGCGGTGCAGTCCGCAGCCTCGATGGCGTGAGTCTCGGTGTCGACGATGAGGCCGATGAAGAACAGACCCCACTGCGAGGTGATCGGGTTGTTGTTCGGGGACTTGGCCTCGCCGGTCAGGAAGATGGTTGGCGCCATGGGGCGAAGCCTATGCGGCCGGGCCGGCGGGTGTGCCCACCCTGTGCGACGTGCTCCGGTGGCGCGTAGAAGGTGCTGCGACGCGTGAGGTCACTCTCGACGCGCCACCGGGTGCATGCGCAGCGCCCCCGCGGGGCGCCGGGTGGGTCAGCGCAGGTTGGCGGGGCCGGCCTGCTCGGCGGACTTCTCGGCGGCGGCGTGACGATCCGCGCGCTTGGAGTCGAGCTGATCGGCGTGCGCCTCGGGGGAGGCCGAGGCGGCCATGGTCCTCGCGGCCGGGGCGAGGTCGGTGAACTGGCCGCCCACCTCGCCGCGCACGCGGTTGTCGACGCCGGTGGGGGCCGGGTCGTTGCCCTCGCCGGTGAGTGCGCCCCGGATGATGTTGTCGGAGACGTCGACGCCGTCGGTGTTGTCGGAGGCCGTCACATCGGAGCCGAAGTAGTTCGCGTCCTCGCAATCGATCAGGCCGCCGCCGGTGCCGAGCTGCACGCCGGCATTGCCGGTGAAGGTGGCGGCGCCGTCGATCTCGCTGCCGCACACCGCGGTGCCCTCCGCGTTGGCCGTGATCGCGAGATCACCGGAGAGGGTCGAATCGACGATGTCGGTGTACAGGGTGTTCTCGCTGCTCACGGCACCGCCGATGGTGACGGTCTGCAGGTGCACGAGGCCCTGCTCGATGGCGACATCGCCCCCGATCAGGGAGTCGTAGGAGTACAGGAACGGATCCGAATCCTCACCGGTCCCGCCCTGGTAAGAACCGCTCACGGCCGAGTCGTCGAGGTAGACGCCGTAGCCGCCCTCGCTGAGGAGATCGCCCCCGACCTCGGACCCGCTGGCATCGAAGTAGCCGTCCGCAGCGACCACGACCTGGTCGGCGATGCTGGAGTCGGTGATCAGCAGATCGGCCCCGGACTCCACCTGGACCTGGCCCTGGATGGTCACGCCGTCGAGGATGCACGAGTCGCCCTCGGCGACCACGAGGTCCCCGGGCACGGTCACGTCGGCGGCATCACCCTCACAGTAGGTGGTCAGGGCCGCCGAGGCGGAGCCGGCGCCGAGGGCGACCCCGGCGGAGGCCAGCGCCAGGGTGGACAGGGCGATCACGGATCGGGGAAGGGTGCGCACGTCGGCTCCTTGTACCGCAGCGCACGGCAAGGAGCGTCAGCGGAGGGTGGGGGATGGGTTCCTCGGTGACCGTATAGCGCTGTGACTCACGTCGCAACCGATTGCTGACAATCGGCTCGAAAATGTCAGGCCGTGTTCACGCGGCCGTCGGTCGGCGCCGGGCGTGCTCCGTGAACATCACCCCGGAGTCGAAGGACCGGCTGCGCACGAGGTCGAAAGCAGCCGGGTCGTAGGCGCCGGGGGCGAACAAGGGTCGGCCCGCGCCGAACAGCACCGGGTTGTGCTTGACGATCAGGCGGTCGATCTCCCCGATCACCTGGTCGGCGAGGCGCCCACCCCCGCACAGCCAGATGTCCCCACCCTCCTGGTGCTTGAGGTCGCGGACCAGCTCGACAGGGTCGGCACTGGTGAAGGTCACGCCGTCCACCTCCCGGCGATCCTGGTGGGTGACGACGATCTGCTCGAGGTGCTGGTAGGGGCTCGTGATCTCCGGCAGGCCGATGGCATAGGTGTTCGCCCCCATCAGCACGGTCCCGAACCGAGCCGTCGACACCTCGAGTCCGAGCATCTCGGCGACGTGCGTCGGAACGGTGTCGGCGAATTCTTCGAGGATCGCGGTCATGTGGTCGCCCTCGTAGAGGAAGTCCTCCACCTGATCGTCCGGTCCGGCGATGTATCCGTCCAGACTCACGGCCACGTAGTACACGAGCTCACGCATGGGTCTCCCTCGGGTCGGTCGGTACCGGGCACGCTAGCCGCGATGCGAGGCGAGGGGACAGCGATTATCGAGGCTCGCGGGGCGTCCGCGCTTCGGCACGACCCGCCGAGAGCCGACGCTCCAGCAGGATCGAGACGAAGTCGGGGAACTCGACCTGGCCGACTTCGACGAGGTCGTGGCGGCGGTAGTAGGGCACGAGGTGCGGGGCGCAGTCCAGACGCAGCAGTTCGCGTCCGCGCCGGATGCCTTCGGCTGCGATCAACTCGAGGAGACGGGAGCCGAGGCCCTGACCGGCGGCGGCGACGTCGACCATGAGCCCGTGGACGTACAGCGCACGGGCTCGGTCCTCGCCCCAGAAGTCACGGTCCTCATCCATCAGCCGGGCGGCCGCGCGCAGCGGCCGCGCAGGGGACCGCTCGGGGACCCCGGTGATCCCGGCGACCGCGTCGCCCTCCGGAGCGGTCGGTTCGACCAACTGGTACCACTGGCCGCCGTCGACCTGCGCCAGGATCTCCATCCGCGTCTGGGAGCCGGGGCGCCACTGGTCGATGCCGGAATCGACCATCCACTGTTCGCGCTCGGCGCGGATCGCGGCCAGACGGGGGACATCGGCCGCCGTGCACTGCGCGAGCCGCCCGCCGTCGACAGTCACAGCGGCAGGCGCACGTAGGTGGTCTCGAGGTACTCGGCGAGGCCCTCGTGGGAGCCCTCCCGTCCCAGACCGGATTCCTTGATGCCGCCGAAGGGCGCAGCGGCATCGGAGGCGACGCCCACGTTCACGGCGACCATCCCGGACTCGATGCGGCGGGCGGCGTCGGTGACCTCGGCGAGGTCGGCGCCGATCGCGTAGCTCATGAGCCCGAATTCGGTGTCGTTGGCGGCCGCGATCATGGCGTCCACGTCGTCCATCACGATGATCGGGGCGACGGGGCCGAAGATCTCCTCGCGGCTCACGCGGGCATCGGGCGGGACATCGCCGAGCACGGTGGGGAGGTAGTAGAACCCGTCCGCGCAGCCCGCCGGCAGCTCCTCGGCGCGCGGGCGACGGCCTCCCACCAGGACCTTCGCGCCGCGGTGCACGGCATCGGCGACGAGCTCCTCGATCTTCTCCAGCGCCGCGGGCTCGATCATCGGCCCCGTCGTGGTGCCGGCCTCGCTGCCGGGGCCCACCACGAGCTTCTCGGTCTCCTCGACCAGGCGCCGCGTGAACTCTTCGGCGACGCAGGAGTGGACGTAGAAACGATTCGCGGCGGTGCACGCTTCGCCGTTGTTGCGGAACTTCGCGGGCATCGCCGCGGTGATCGCGACCTCGAGATCGGCCGACGGCAGGACCAGGAACGGGGCATTGCCACCGAGTTCCATCGATGCCTTCAGCACGTGCTCGGAGGCCTGCGCGAGCAGCGTGCGGCCCACTGGTGTGGACCCGGTGAAGGACACCTTCCGCAGCCGTGAGTCGGCCATCAGCGTCGAGCTCAGACCCTTCGAATCGGAGGTGACCACGCAGTTCACCACCCCCTCGGGAACTCCGGCGTCGGCCAGGATCTGCATGAGCAGCAGCGAGGTCAGCGGGGTCATCTGCGCGGGTTTGAGCACCACGGTGCAGCCGGCCGCGAGGGCCGGGGCGAGCTTGCGGGTGCCCATCGACAGCGGGAAGTTCCACGGCGTGATCGCGAGGACGGGGCCGACGGGTCGGGCGACCGTGAGGATCGCATGCTCGGCCGACGGGGCGTGCCGGAACTCGCCGGGCGCTCGCACCGCCTGCTCGCTGAACCAGCGCAGGAACTCGGCTCCGTAGGTGACCTCGCCGTACGACTCCGCCAGCGGCTTGCCCATCTCGAGGGTCATGGCCAGGGCGAGGTCATCGGCCCGCTCGTGGCACAGCTCGTAGGCGCGCCGCAGGATGTCGGAGCGGTCGCGCGGAAGGGTCGCAGCCCAGGCGTCCTGCGCGGTGGCGGCGGCGTCCAGGGCGCGCGTGCCGATGGTGGCGGCGTCCGCGTCGACCACCTGCGTGAGGGCGACGCCGGTGGCGGGGTCGAGCACGTCGAGCGACGGGGTGCCGCCCAGGAAGGACCCTCCGACGAAAGAGCTGCGCGGGACTCGCTCGAGCAGGTCGGCGATGCGGGCATCGGTGATGGTGGGCAGATCAGGCATGGGTGCTCCTCCGTCGACGGCGTTCCCACCCAGTCTGCACCCGCGGGAACGCGGGAGGGGAGACCCCGGCCACCGGCCGCTGCCTCGGGCCACCTGCCGCTGTCTCTCGTCACCTGCGCGCGAGTACGGGACTTATTCGTGATGCCACGTCGAATAGGGGATCGGCGCCACGAATAAGTCCCGTACTGCTCAAGCGCGCAGGGACCGGGGCTCGAGCGCGCAGGGACCGGGGCTCGAGCGCGCAGGGACCGGGGCTCGAGCGCGCAGGGACCGGGGCTCGAGCGCGCAGGGACCGGGGCACAAGCGCGCAGGGACCGGGGCTCGAGCGCGCAGGGACCGGGGCACAAGCGCGCAGGGACCGGGGCTCAAGCGCGCAGGGACGGGGGCTCATGCGCGCAGGGACGGGGCAAATGCCCTCAGGGACGGGGGTTCAAGCGTGCGGGGCCGGGGACGCGGTCTGCCCGGTGCCGGCGAGGGCGTCGACCGCACGGATCAGCCCCAGGTGACTGAACGCCTGCGGGAAGTTCCCGGCCATGCGCCCGGCGCCGCTGTCGTACTCCTCGGCCAACAGAAGCAGGTCGTTCGCGCAGGCCAGCAGCTGGTCCATGAGCTTGACGGCGTCGGCGCGGCGACCGGAGGCGGCGTACAGCTCGACCAGCCAGAAGCAGCACACCAGGAACGGGTGCTCATCGCCGGGCAGGCCGTCCTGGCCCTGTGTGCGGTAGCGCAGGATCAGGCCGTCCTGCGTGCTCAGGTCCTGCTCGATCCGGGCGACGGTCGCGAGCATGCGGGGATCAGTGGCCGGGAGGAACCCGGTGTGGGGGATCTGCAGGAGGGAGGCATCCACCTCGGTGCTGCCGTAGGTCTGGGTGAAGGCGCCGTCGGCCCCGACCCCGCGGGTCAGGATCTCTTCGCGTATCTGCTCACGCAGGCGGATCCATTGGGCGAGGTCCTCGGCGGAGGCGGGTTGGCCGTGGTTCTGGACCGCATCGACTGCCCGGTCGAAGGTCGCCCAGACCATCACCCGTCCGTGGGTGAAGAAGGCCGGTTCGCCGCGCATCTCCCAGATGCCCTGATCCGGCAGATCGATCCGGTCGACCGTGTACCGCACCAGCGCCTTCTGCAGCGGCCAGGACCATTCGGATTCCTCGAGCCCGGCGTCGCGCATGGCGGCCAGCGCGATCATCACCTCGCCGACGACGTCGGCCTGGTACTGGTCGGCCGCACCGTTGCCGACCCGCACCGGTAACGAGTCCTCGTAGCCGGTCAGGTGCGGCAGCTCCCGCTCGGGCAGGTTCCGGTCCCCGGTGATCGAGTACATGATCTGGAGCCGCTCGGGGTCGCCGGCGATCGCCCGCAGCAGCCAGTTGCGCCAGGAGGCCGCTGCGTCGACATGCCCATGGGCGAGCAGCGCCTCCAGGGACAGGGCGGCATCGCGCAGCCAGCAGAAACGGTAGTCCCAGTTGCGCACGCCACCGAAGTCCTCGGGCAGGCTGGTGGTCGGCGCGGCGATGATGCCGCCGGTGCGGCGGTGGGTGAGGGCGCGCAGCACGAGCAGGGAGCGGGCCACCGGCTCGGAGTACTCGCCGTCGACCCGAACCTGGCCGAGCCACCCTGCCCACTCCTGCACCGTGTGCTCGAGAGCGGCGTCGACGTCCGGCGCTGCGGCCACTCGCTGCCAGGAGGGGAACCAGGTGAGCACCCAGGCGGCGCTCTCGTCCGCACCGAGGCGGTGGCGGCCGTGGTGCGCCCGCCCGTGGGCGGTGAGTGCGGGGCCGTGCAGGGAGATGCCGTCCCCGCCGGCGACGGCGATCAGCACGGCTTCGCCGTCCACGTCCTGGCCCCGGCGCACCCACGGCACGGCCTGCCCGTACTCGAAGCGGATCCGCAGCTCCTGGACCACCTCGACCTCGCCTTCGTGGCAGGTCACGCTGCGCACCAGATCGGCGTGGTCGTCGACGTCCCCGGCCAGGGAGGAGGCGCTGCCGGGCAGGGACCCGGCGGTCGAACCGGTCGGCTCGCCCCCGGTGGAGTCGTAGGCGCCGACGCCACCCGCGTCGGCGCCGCCTTCGCTGCCGGTGATCGGCATGAACTCGGTGACCGTCGCGGTGCCGGTGGGGGAGCGCCACACCGTCTCGAGCACCATCGTCGCAGGCAGGTAGCGGCGCGAGAGCACCTCCCCCTCGGCGATCCGCAGGGACCAGTGGCCGTTCTCGGCGTCCCCGAGCAGGGAGCAGAAGAGCGCGTCGGAGTCGAAGCGTGGCAGGCAGAGCCAGTCGATGTCCCCCTCCCGGGTCACGAGAGCGGTGGTGCGCTGATCGGACAGCAGGGCATGGTCTTCGATGAGTGGACTGGTCATGGGGCCAGTCCACCACGGGAAGCCGGCCGCACGGCAGGGATCGTCCAGATCGGACCCTGGGACTGCTGCGAGGTCTACGGTGGCCGGTATGACCGCACAGGACACCACCGGAACCCTCGAGCTCACCGTCGACGTCCTGGTGATCGGCTGGGGCAAGGGCGGCAAGACGCTCGCCGCTTCCCTCGGCGCCGCCGGCACTCGCGTGGCGATGATCGAGCAGTTCGACACCATGCACGGCGGCACCTGCATCAACATCGGCTGCGTGCCCACCAAGACTCTTGTGCACGACGCCGAGCAGCGCCGCGAGGACGACGATGCGCAGCAGTTCTGGGCCCGCGCCGTCGCCCGCCGCGACACCGTGGTGGGGGCGATGCGGGACGTCAATCATCAGATGCTCGCGGGTCTCGAGGCCGTCACCCTGATCGATGGCCGTGCTCGCTTCACCGGAGAGCGCACGGTGCAGGTCACCGGCGGGGACGACGTGCTCACCGTGACCGCTGCGGTGGTCATCGTGAACACCGGCGCCACACCGGTGCGGCCCGAGCTGCCGGGCATCGACTCCCCGCGGGTGCATGACTCCACCTCGATCCAGCACGCCGACCCGTTCCCGTCACGACTCGTGGTGATCGGCGCCGGGCCCATCGGCCTGGAGTTCGCCTCGATGTTCGCCGGCTACGGGGCGCAGGTCACGCTCGTGAACCGTCGGGAACGGCTGCTGCCGGACGAGGACGAGGACGTCGCCGCCGAAGTCACCAGCGTGCTCGAGGCCGCCGGCATCACCGTGTTGCACGAGGCGTCCGCTCAGCGGTTCGAGGACGGCCCTGACGCCGCGACCGTCGTGGTGGGCGTGGGTGACCAGGAGCGCCGGGTCGAGGCCGAGGCGGTGCTGCTGGCGACCGGGCGTCGCCCCGCGACCGACGGCCTCGGGCTCGAGGCCGCCGGGATCGACGTCGACGAGCGCGGGGCGATCGTGGTGGACGAGCACCTGGCCACCAGCGCGCAGGGCGTCTACGCGATCGGTGACGTGCACGGCGGCGCTCAGCAGACCTACCTGTCCCTCGACGACCACCGCATCGTGCTCTCCCAGCTGCAGGGCGACGGATCCCGCGCCACCACTGACCGCGTCGCCGTGCCCACGACGACCTTCCTCACGCCGCCGCTGGCGGCCGTGGGCCTCACCGCGACGCAGGCGCTCGCCGAGGGACGGAACGTCCTCGTCGCCTCCCAGAAGGTCGCCGCCATCAAGGCGATGCCGCGCCCGAAGGCCGTCGGCGACCCTCGCGGGATCGTGTCGTTCGTGGTCGACGCGGAGACCGACCAGATCCTCGGTGCGCGCCTGTTCCATGTCGACGCCCAGGAGGTCATCAACCTCGTGGCCTTGGCGATGCGCACCGGCACCACGGCCACGCAGCTGCGGAACGGGATCTGGACGCACCCGGCCTCGACGGAGTCCCTCAACGAGACGCTGGGGAAGCTGGCCCCGCCACCGCAGTGAGCCCGACGGGGGCGCCGTAGCCACGGGCGGATATGTGTCCGTCGGGGCGCACGAGCACCCATGCCCGCTCGCCGGGACGCACCCCGTAGCGCTCATGGGAACGGCCGTCCGGATCCTCCGCCGACCCCAGACGCAGCGTGCGCAGCCGTACCCCCTCGGTGGGAACCGGCTCGGGGTGGTCGCCGAACAGCAGCAGCGTGGCGTGCTCCGGTCCGAACAGCTCGTGGAGGGACATGTCGCCGAACATGGCGTGCGGGGCACGATCGCCCGGACGCGGCTCGGGCCCCTGGCTGCCTCCCGGCGTCCGATCCCGGTAGCTGATCGCCAGCTGCGAGTTCTGCAGGCTGCCGGCGCGGGCGGCACGACGACTGCGCCCCCCGACGGCGAGCAGCAGGTCCCGGCCCGCCCTGGCCAGCGGGTTGCGCAGCGCGTACAGCCGGCGCCGCGTCTCGACGTCGGCGATCACAGCCTCGGCCACGGGACGGCGCTCGGTCTCGTACGCATTCAGAAGTTGCTCGTCGGCCCCGTGGATGATGCTCGCGAGCCGCCAGGCCGCATTGACCGCGTCCTGGATCCCGAGGTTCATGCCCTGGCCGCCGAACGGAGGGAACACGTGGGCGGCGTCACCGGCGAGCAGCACGTGGCCCGTGCGGTACGAGTCCGCCAGGCCCATCCGGGTGCGGAACACCGACGTCCACTGCAGCGCGCGCACCCTGATCCCAGCAGTGGCGCGCTCGTCCAGCAGTCGGGAGAGCACCTCGGCGTCCAGCGCGGGCAGGACGCCCCGCCGCTCGGTGTCGCTCACATCGATGAAGACGCGCCACAGCTGCTCCTCGCCGGGCAGGCGCATCAGCATCAGCGGACCTTCCGGGCCGAGCCACATCGCTCCGTCGTCCAGAGGCAGCGGCAGGTCGAGGATCGCGTCGGCCAGGTAGTAGGCCTCTCCGGTGTCCCGGGCCGGCAAGTCGATGGCCATCGACTCCCGGGTGGCGCTGCGGGACCCGTCGGCGCCAATCACCCAGTCGGCCCGGATGTCTTCTCCGCCGACGATCCGCACGGTCGCGCCGTCGAGGTCGGTGTCCACGCCGGTGACCTCGACCCCGTGCTCGACCCTGACGCCCTCTGCCGCGAGGCGGCGGCGAAGGATTCCCTCGAGCCCGGCCTGGGGGAGCACATAGGTGTGGGGGAAACGGCTCTCGGGCGGGACCCAGCCCATGGTCACCACGGTGCGCCTCCCGCGCAGGATGCTCGAGCCGCGCAACCGGTAGGCGGCGCGCTCGATCTCCGCGGTGACACCGAGGCCGGCGAGCACCTCCATCGACCGTGCCTGCAGGCCCAGGGCGCGGGAGCTGGTGCCGGGGGAGCTCCGCTTCTCGAGCACCCGGCACGGGATTCCGGAGCGCGCCAGGCTGAGCGCCGCGGTCATGCCCGTCGGCCCGGCGCCGACGATCAGGATCGGTGGGCGTGCGGGCGAGGGGCTCATGGTGTCTCCTGTGTGCGCGGGGCGGGCATCTGCTGCGACGCCCGGATCCAGGCGTCGAGATCGTCGGGGCGGAAGATCTCGTCCGCGGTGAGGGAGGATCCGAGCGCCGCCGGGATCGCTGCGGCGTAGGCGGCGGCATCGGCGCGCAGAGCGTCTGGGGTGAGGTGGCCATCCCGGATGCGCAGCAGTCCGCGGGCGATGCACTCCGCCATCTCCTGCAGCAATGACATGACCACGCCGGCGGAGCTCGAGGGCGAGGGCGCCGCGAAGTCGCCGGCGTGCGCGCCGTCCTCGATGATCTTCGTGAGCAGCGGCACGAACCGCTCCCTCCCTGCTGCCCGCAGGCGGGCGTGGATCGAGGCGCTGCTGTCCGCCTGCAGCGTCGGCAGGGCCGATACCAGTAGAGCGAGGTCCTCCGACTTCTCGGTGATCAGCGTGCGGACGAGAGCGATTAGGCGCTGAGGAGGGGTACTGGCCGCCTCGGTCGCGAGGGCGACCGCCTTGCTCCAGGCATCGAGGCGGCGCGCGATGAGCGCCGCCAGGAGCGCGTCCTTGCCGGAGAAGTAGTGGTAGAGCGCTCCCTTGGAGATCCCCGCCTCGACGAGGACATCGGCGATGGTCACCGCGTCGACCCCGCGCTCGGCGATCATGCGCGTGGCGGCATCGAGGATCGCGTGACGCTGCTGTTCGTGACGCACGGGGTCGACGGTGCGGGCCATGGGCACCCCTCAATTAATAGACTGACAGTCGGTTAATTGAAGCACGCGCGCCCGGAAGGGTACAAGGGGGCTGGCGCGAACTTGCTCGGATGGGCGGGTGGCGTCGCTCGATTGGTGCCATTAGGCCAGGTCACGTCCATATTGTTACAGAGGTGGAGGTGAGCTGCAGGCCCGTTGCGCCGTACGACGTTGCGTGGTCTACTGACCCTGGAGAGATCGCTCTCAAGCGCAATCTGCCGCTGCTTCCTGTGGGGAAGGCATGCACTTAGCGCGTCGGTATGACCTCGCACCCCATCTGGGGCGTGTGGCGATGCCCGCGCTTGTGCCCTTCCAGCTCAGGAACCCCTCATGTCGGAAAAGACGACGCCGAAACGATCCCTCTTCAAGACTGCACTGGCCGCACTCTCTGATGCCTGGAGTTCGGGGCGCAACTGGTTGATCTGCACTGTGGTGCTGCACATTCTCCTAGCACTGATCCCAGCGTTGCAGGTTGTTCTCGTGGCCCGTGTGCTGACGAGCCTTCAGAACACCACCGACGCATGGTTGGCGATGCTTGCCCTCGCCGGTCTCGTCGGTGCGTCCTTCCAACTGGGTCAGTGCGCCAATGCTGCCTCCCAACGGCTTGCGTTGAGGATGCGCTTCACCTACCAGGTGCTAGCTCTCGAATTCGTGGCAGCCGCGGGACCGTCTGCACTCGCCATGCCTGAGACCGTGGAGACGGCGCAGACTGCTCATGAGGCGGCGACGGCGGTGGACACGGTCGCGGGTGATGTTGTCCGCCTTGCCGGATCTGTCATGACTGCCGCTGCGCTGTGCGTCGCGGTCGCTGCGATCAACCCACTCGCCGGGCTGCTCGTGGCGGCTTCCTTGGCGCCGACAGTGTGGGCCTTCACCCGCATCGCGCGAGCCGAGGAGGAAGGGTGGCCGCGAGTCGGTGCGGCTGCTCGACGTGCGCAGTATGCGTCCGAGCAGCTTCTGCAGCAGCGAACCGGAACGGAGCTGGCCACGCTGGGTTCCTCGGGGAAGGTAGTCGACCTGGCACGCAGTCGGTTGCGCGAATCCATGCAGATCCTCGACGGGCTCATCGCCGTCGCGATGCGATGGGAGATGGTCTCTGGGTTCCTCACCGCACTGTTGCTCGCGGGTGCCCTGATGGCGCTCATCCTCGGGGAGCCGAGTGCTGCCGCAGCTGCGGCAGCACTGACGGGAACGATCTCGGGTCTGCATGCCACTCGCGACGTCGGTTATGCGGCTGGTGGGATCGTGACCGCGGCTCCCAAGTTGCTGGCCATCACCGCCTGCAGGAGTCGGCCCGACGACTCGACACGAGGCATCGCACCTCCGACTCGGACATTGCGTGCCAGAGCCATCACGGTGCGCTATCCGCCATCTGCCATCGATGCGGTCTCCGAGGCGTCCATCGTTGCCGAACGTGGCGAGATGGTCGCCATCGTCGGCCCCAACGGAGCCGGGAAGACCACCCTGGTCGACGCACTGCTGGGGGTCGTCGGTTCCGCAGGGACGGTGGAGATCGACGGGGCCGACATCTCCTCGATCTCCTCGCAGGACCGATCCGCTTACTTCGGGCTGCTGACCCAGGAGTTCGGCCGTTACGAGTTCACGGTGCGCGAGAGCTTGGCGCTCGGGCATCCGGACCCGGTCCCCGATGCCGACATCGAGCGAGCGCTCCACGACGCGCACGCTGCGGGCATCGTCGCGAGGCTGCCGGGCGGGCTTGATGCTCAGCTCGGTCAGCAGTGGCATGGCAGCGGGCTATCGGGCGGCCAGTGGCAGAGGCTCGCGCTGGCGAGGATCCATCTCCGCGGGGCAGGTATCTGGATCCTCGACGAGCCCACGTCAGCGATCGACGCGGAGACGGAGGAGTCGATCTTCGAGGATCTGTACCGCACGCGATCGGATCGCATCACCGTGGTCATCTCTCACCGTGCATGGACGCTGCGCACGATGGACCGCATCTACGTGATGGATCAGGGTCGTATCGTCCAGGAAGGTTCCTATGACGACCTGATCAGCAGTCCGGGTCGCTTCGCGGAGATGTTCGCCCTCCAGGCGCGGTCGCAGCGCTGAGTGCTCCGACGTGCTCCGGTCGAACCTCTCGTCCGTGCGGAGCCCCGGCATCGGGGATCTATCCCGATGCCAGCCCCGCTCAGTCGTCCTCGGTCGAGGCCGCCACGGTAGCGTCCTGGCCGGTGACGAACTCTGCGAGGTGCTGGGACAGTGCGAGCCGGCTCGGCTCGTGGCAGTACATCATGTGCCCGGCCTCGTAGTACTCGATGCGGATCCGCTCGGCGTAGTCCTCGCGCGGGATCGCCAGCTGAGCGAGCACGTGCTCGCTCGCGTGGAACGGGGTCGCCGCGTCGTGGTAGCCGTGGGAGACCAGCACCGTCGTGTGCGGGGATTTGCGCAGCACGCGCGCCAAGTCCGAGGCGACCTCGACGGCGCGGCCCTCGAAGTCCTTGTAGCTCCACGGGTGCACGCGGCCGGACATGATCTCGTAGACCACGTCGCTGCTGAAGTCGAGCTCGCGATGCAGGTACTGGTTGATGGCCGCGGTGTAGGAGGGGGCGAGCTGGTCGATCGACGGATCGGTCTCCATGGTATCCGCGTTCCGAGCGCCTGCGGGGGCGGTGAAGCGCCCGTCGATGCGGCCGGTGACCAGACCCTGGTCGCGCAGCAGTTCGGCGAGGAACGCCTGGTGCTCGATGCGCAGGTTCGCGCGCTCCACCCACTCGGGGTCCACACCGATCAGCGCGCCGATGCGGGCTGCGGCTTCCTGGACCTGCTCCGGCGAGAGTCGCAGTCCGGCCGCGAGCAGCGCCGGGTACTCCTGCTCGGCGAAGGCCTCGGCCTCGTCGACCACGTCCTGCAGCAGGCGATCCTCGTGCTTGCCGTGCGCATGCGCGATCGCCGCGTAGGTGGGCAGGTAGTGCAGGTAGGGACGGTCGTTGCCCTCGGTGAAGCGGATGGTGCCGAAGTCCAGCACCGGGGAGATCAGGGCGATGCCCGCGACCGCCACGTAGTAGCGGTCCAGGAGGCGGGCGGCGACGGCGCTGGCGCGGGTGGTGCCGTAGGACTCCCCGGCCAGGTAGATCGGGGAGGTCCAGCGCTGATTGCGGGTCAGCCAGTCGATGACGAAGGATGCGATCAGGTCGCGGTCCGCGGCCAGGCCGTGATGCCGGTCGGTCTTCGCGCCGGGGGCGGGGCGGGAATAGCCGGTGGTCATCGCGTCGACCACCACGAGATCCGCATCGCGCAGGATCGTCTCGTGGTTGTCGAGCAGATGGTGCGGCGCGGCGGCGGGGGAGCCGGCATCGCCCGAGTCCACCCGGCGCGGTCCCAGCAGGCCCAGGTGCAGCCACACGGTGGAGGCTCCCGGGCCGCCGTTGAAGGCGAACATGACGGGTCGCTCGGCGCTGTCGGTCCCCGAGGAGCTCGCGACGTAGGAGACGGAGAACAGTTCCGCGTAGGCGGCGCCGCGCCCGTACTCCGCGCCCTCGGGCTCCTCCTTCAGCGCGACGGTGCCGGTGGTGGCCGTGTAGTCGAGGGAGCCGTCGGGCAGCGAGAGGGAGTGCAGCGTGGTGACCAGGTGGTCCTCGGGTGCGGGGGCGTCGGATGAGGATGCGCCCTGCTCGGCATCGGGGGAGGGGGTCGCGGGATCGGCGTTCACTCGTGCTCCTTCGCGTCGGTCGGTTCGGCCTCGATGCTACGCGGGCACAGCGAGCAGGCGGTGCGCAGGACGCACGGATCCCCCGACCCGCCTCAGGTCAGAGGCAGGGCGGGGGATCCGTGGTCCCGGCGCCGGGACTGCGCGGGTGACGCGGTCAGTCCAGGGGTGCGATGTCGCGGGGCTCCTCGGCGCCGTCCTCGTTCTCTCGGACGACCATGCGGATCGGGTCCAGCTTCGTCCAGAGCACGAAGAGGAGCGCGACGACGACCATGGCCAGGCCTGCCCACAGGTTGGCGTTGGGCCCTCCCGTCTTCGCGGCCGCCGCGTCGTCGAACGCGAACAGTCCCATCAGCGTCAGGAGCACGCCGAACAGACCCAGCAGGGTGCCGATGAAATTGCGGATGTCGAAGGCGCCGGCGGTCTGGACCTCTGCACCTGCGGGCGCATCGTCGGTGCCGTGCGGGGTGGTTGAGGCCGATGCCTCGACGGCTCGGCGCTTGCCGTGGCCGGGATCCTTGTGTGCACTCATGAGTGTTCTCCTCCGTCCGCGCTCAGGCGAAGACGATGTTCAGGATGACGACGAGGACGAGTCCGATGCCCGCCATGGGGACGGGTCGGCGCCAGAAGGGAAGGGTCTTCTCGTCGGCATCGACGAGGTCGGCCTTCGGGGTCTCGGAGTAGACGAGGCCCTTCAGCTCGTGCGCCGGCTTCGGAGCGGTGAACTGGGTGACCACGATCGAGACGACGATGTCGACGACGAACGCCGTCGCGGCGCAGACGAAGGCGAGCCCCTGGCCCGGCAGCTCGAAGACGCCGAAGAACGTCGACGCCGCCCACAGCCCCACGGCCGAGAGCGTGCCGGCGACCAGGCCCGCCCAGCCGGCGGTCGCGCTCATCCGCTTCCAGAACATGCCCAGGATGAAGGTCGCGAACAGCGGCGCGTTGAAGAAGCCGAACAGGGCCTGCAGGTAGTCCATCAGGTTCGAGAAGCTGCCCGCGATGAGCGCGGTGAAGATCGCGATCACGCAGGCGGCGGCGGTCGCGATGCGACCCACCGTGATGTAGTGGGAGTCAGATGCACCCTTCTTCACGTACTGCTCGTACAGGTCGTAGGTGACCACGGTGTTGAAGGCGGAGATGTTCGCGGCCATGCCGGCCATGAACGCTGCCAGCAGGCCCGCGATCGCGACGCCCAGCAGACCGTTGGGGAGCACGTCGCGCATCAGCAGCAGCAGTGCGTCGTTGTAGGTCACCCCGGTGGCGGTGGCGCCTGCGGCATCGCCCGCGAAGTCCAGCTCCTTGAACTCGGTGAGCTCTCCGACCAGCACCGCGGCGAGCATGCCGGGGATGATCACGATGAAGGGGATGAACATCTTCGGGAAGGCGCCGATGATCGGCGTCATCCGGGCGGCGGTGATGGACTTGCTGGCCATCGCCCGCTGGACCTCCACGAAGTTCGTGGTCCAGTAGCCGAATGAGAGCACGAAGCCCAGGCCGAACACGATGCCGACGACCGACAGGATCGGGCTGTCGAAGCCGGAGAGGGCCTGACCGGGCCAGCTGTGCAGCTGCTCGTCGCCGAGCATGCCGTCGTCGGCGACGCGCTCCTTCAAGCCGCTCCAGCCGCCCACGCGGTGCAGCCCGATGAGGGTCAGCGGCAGCAGGGCCGCGACGATCACGAAGAACTGCAGCACCTCGTTGTAGATCGCAGCGGAGAGGCCGCCGACGGTGATGTAGAAGAGCACGAACGCGGCGGCGAGCACGAGGCCCACCCACATCGGCCAGCCCAGCAGGCGGTTCACGATGATGGCCAGCAGCGACAGGTTCACGCCGGCGATGAGCAGCTGCGCCACGGCGAAGCTGATCGAGTTCACCAGGTGGGCGCCGGTGCCGAAGCGCATGCGCATGAACTCGGGGACCGAGCGCACCTTGGAGCCGTAGTAGAACGGCATCATCACGACGCCGAGGAACAGCATCGCGGGGATCGCGCCGACCCAGAAGTAGTGCATCGTCGGCATGCCGTACTGGGCGCCGGTGGCGGACATGCCCATGATCTCGACCGCGCCGAGGTTGGCGGAGATGAAGGCGAGGCCGGTGACCCAGGCGGGCAGCGAACGGCCGGAGAGGAAGAACTCGATGGATGTCGAGACACCGCGCTTGGCATACCAGCCGACGCCGAGCACGAACACGAAGTACAACGCGATGATCGCGTAGTCGATCCACTGAGCATCCAGGCGGATGTCGACCATGGGGATGATCCTTGGTGAAGAAGGGGATGAGGAGGCGCGCTGACATGCGCAGAAGGGCACGAGGGCGGGGTGGCCGGGGCTACCGGGCGGTCACGTTACCACCGAGAAACTAAATCTCGACGCCGGGGACGCCCCGTCGGGCAGGACGATGCGCATATCACAACGTAGGGTTCTTCGAGGCGTGTTCACGAAGTTGCCGGAGAAGACGGATGTGACGTGAAACACCTGCAGGTCACGGCTCGGAACCGGACGTCGGATCTGACGCCTATCCAGATATCGTGAACGTTCACCCTCGATGAGGAGGAAAGGAGACCACCCCTCATGAAGAGCTATACACGGCGCGCGGCACTCGCCGCCACGGGAGCGGCCGGGATGGGCGCTGCCCTGGCCGCCTGCGCCCCACCGAACCCCGGCAACGTCAATGCCGAGGCCGCCATCCCCCCATCCGACGGCCCCGTCACGGTCAGCTACTGGGCCTGGCTGAAGGACCTGCAGAAGGTTGCGGACGTCTTCAACGCCAGCCAGGACCGGATCACGGTCGAGACGACCTGGATCCCCGGCGGCAACTCCGGCGGCTACGCCAAGATCCTGTCCGCGGTCGCCGCGGGCGGCGGTCCCGATATCGCGCAGGTCGAACTGCGGCAGGTCCCGGAGTTCGCCCTCGCCGGCGCCATCGTGGACCTCACCCGCTACGGCTTCGCCGAGCAGGCGGATGCCTATGACCCGGGCGCGCTCGCCCAGGTCAAGGTCGGCGACTCCTATTGGGCCGTCCCCCAGGACACCGGCCCCGTGGCCACCTTCTACAACCGCGAGGTGCTCGAGGACGAGCTCGGGCTGAAGCCACCTGCCACCTGGGACGAGTTCCGCGAGACCGCGGCCGCCGTCTCCGAGGCCGGCAAGAACCTCATCAGCCTCGACCCCTCCGACGGCTCCCACCCGATCGCCTGGGCGATGCAGTCCGGTGCGGTCTGGTTCCGCCCGGAAGGCGACGGCTGGATCATCGACATGACCGACGACGCCTCGATACGGATGGCGGAGTTCTGGGACGGCATCCTGGCCGACAAGATCATCGGCACCGGCTACGGCTCCTACACGACGCCCTGGTACGCGGCGGCCGGCGACGGCACCGTCCTGGCATCCATCAGCGGGTCATGGTCCGACGCTCTGAACGAGACCGTTCCCGGCGGCTCCGGCAAGTGGGCCGTGGCGCCCATGCCGCGCTGGGACGACGGCTACGCCTCCGGCGGCCACGGCGGTTCGTCGGCCGCGGTGCTGTCGACCAGCAAGCATCCCGTCGAGGCGCTCGAGTTCCTCACCTGGATGTGCACCGACCCGGCAGGGATCGACGCCATGATCGAGTTCTCGGGCATCGGCTGGTCGCCCGCCAAGGACTACATCGGCGAGATCCGCCAGCAGCCCTCCGAGTTCTTCTCCGGACAGAACTACAACGAGGAGATCATCGTCCCGATGGCCGAGGGTCAGAACCTCGACTGGACCTGGGCCCCGATGATGCAGCGTGCCCAGGCGATCATCGGCGACGGCATGACCAAGGCGGTCAGCGGCGAGGTGCCGCTGGTCGACATGTTCGCGAACTCGCAGAAGGAGATCGTGAAGATCATGCGGGACATGGGTCTGGATGCGGAGGAGGCGCGATGAGAAGCAGAACAGCTCCCTGGGTGCTGCTGGCACCCTTCCTGGTCGTCTTCATCGGCACGATGATCGTGCCGATCTTCATGGCGATCGGCTACAGCTTCACCTCCGTCACCCGCTCCGGCCTGCTCGGTGAGGGCGGGCTGACCAACTCCTTCGCCTGGTTCGACAACTACGTCGCCGCCCTGACCAACGCGAACTTCGTCGCATCCATCGGCCGCATGATCCTGTTCGGCATCGTGCAGGTGACGGTCATGATCGTGGCCGCCACGGTCCTCGCTCTGCTGCTCGAGAGCGCCTCGGCGAAGTGGCCCGGATTCTTCCGCGCCACCTACTTCCTGCCTTACGGCATCCCCGGCGTGATCGCCACGATCCTGTGGTCGTTCCTCTACATCCCCGGTCTGTCCCCGATCGTGGACGTCCTCGGAGCTGTCGGGATCAACATCGACTTCCTCGGCCCGAACATGGTGCTGTGGTCCATCGCGAACATCGTGACCTGGACCTACACGGGCTACAACATGCTCATCATCATCGCGCAGCTGAAGTCGATCCCCGGTGAGCTGTACGAGGCGGCGAAGCTCGACGGCGCCAGCTCGCTGCGCGTCGCGAGGTCGATCCAGCTGCCGCTGATCCGCCCGGCCCTGATGCTCACGGTGATCTTCTCGATCATCGGCACCCTGCAGCTGTTCGCCGAGCCGCGGCTGCTGCAGACCATGAGCGCAGGCATCACCTCGGAGTACACCCCGAACATGTCCGCCTATGCCTTCGCGTTCCAGTACAACGACATCGGCATGGCCGCGGCGCAGTCCGTGATCATCGCGGTCGCCGCCTTCCTGCTCTCAGCCATCGCGCTGGGAGTCTCGAACTGGATGGAGAAGCGCGGATGAGCACCACCGACAACGCCACCACGACCACCGAGCGCAGCAAGCCCCTGGGTAATGCCGCCAAGGCCGCCCAGGGAGATGGCCGCGCCGGGAACCGGGACGCGGGTCGCAAGCCGACCACCACGATCCTCGTCACCGCGATCCTCGCGATCGTCGCGCTGTACTTCCTGGTGCCGGTGTACTGGGTGGTCATCAACGCCACCAAGTCCACCGAGGATCTCTTCGCCACCAGCGGGTTCTGGTTCGGTGAGAACTTCCAGCTGTGGGAGAACATCAAGGCCGTGCTGTCCGCCAACGGCGGGATCTTCCCCCGCTGGGGCCTGAACTCCATGCTGTACTCCGGGGTCGGCTCCCTGCTGGCCACCTACTTCTCGGTCGCCGCCGGGTACGCCCTGGCCAAGTACCGCTTCCGGGGTCGAAAGCTCGTGTACGGGCTGGTCCTGGGCGGCGTGCTGGTGCCCGGCACCGCCGTGGCCCTGCCGCTGTTCTTCATGTTCTCCTCGATCGGGATCACGAACACCTACTGGGCGGTGCTGATCCCGTCGCTGGTGAGCCCCTTCGGCCTGTTCCTGGCCTCGATCTACGCCGGTGCCGCGGTGCCGGACGAGCTGCTCGAGGCAGGCCGGATCGACGGCGTGGGAGAGCTGGGGCTGTTCCATCGCCTCGCGCTGCCGCAGCTGACCCCGGCGATCGTGACCATCCTGCTGTTCCAGTTCGTCGCGATCTGGAACAACTACATGCTCCCGCTGGTCATGCTGGCCGACGAGAAGCTGTATCCGATCACCCTGGGCCTGGACAACTGGCGGGCGCAGACGGATCGTCTGCCGGAGTTCTACCAGCTCACCACCACCGGCGCCCTGCTGTCGGTGATCCCGCTGGCGATCCTCATCCTGGTGCTGCAGCGCTTCTGGCGCGGCGGCCTGACGGAGGGCTCCGTCAAGGGCTGAGACAGCCCCGGTCTCCCTCCGACCTCGTCCCTCGCTCGAGGCGACGTCGCTGTGCGCTGTGCTTCCGATCCTGGAAGCACGGCGCACAGTCGCGTTCGAGACGGGCGTCCGAGGGGCCCGGGTGGGGCGAACGGTGTCGTTCCGCAACCCGGGGCGCTTGCATCGGCGACGGCGGCCCTCTTCGATGGGACCCATGACCTCTCTCGTCTCCCGCCCCGGATTCCCCCGTCGTGCCGTACTCGTGGCGGGGGCGGCTCTCCCGCTGACCTCCCTCGGCCTCGTCGCCTGCAGCGACGGGGACGGAGCCGGTGAGGTCGGGGAGCCGGATCTCGCCGCCGAGGTGCCGCGCGCCGATCCCGGCCCGGCCGAGGGGGCGGGCGCCCTGGCGGTTCCCTTCACCGCACGGCTGCTCGGGGCCGTCGACCGGACCGAGGTGAACACCGTCTGCTCGCCGCTGTCGGCGCAGGTCGCCCTGACGATGGCCGGCCTGGGTGCGGCGGGGGACACCCGCGCCCAGATGGAGGAGGTGCTCGGCGGCAGCATCGACGAGCTCGCGGCCACCGCGAACACCCTCTCGAGCGTGCTCGCCGCCATCGGCGACGAGGCGCGCGAGGAAGACGAGGAGGACGCCGCAGAACCTGCCGTGGCCTCACTGGTCAACGGCACCTGGCTGCAGGAGGGCATGGCTGTCGAGGAGGAGTTCCTGGGGGGACTGGCGACCCACTTCGGCAGCGGAGTCTACGAGGTCGACTTCACCGACGCCGGGGATCGGGAGGCAGGGCGAGGACGGATCAACGACTGGGTCGCCGACGCCACGAACGACCTCATCCAGGACCTCATTCCCGACGGGGTGCTCGACGAATCGACCCGCCTGGTGCTGGTCAACGCTCTGCACCTCAAGGCCGCCTGGCCGCAGCCCCTGTCCACGGCGGGAGGAACCTTCACCACGGCCGCGGGGGAGGAGACGAGTGCGGAGATGCTCATCGGCACCACCTCCACCTGGTACGAGGACGACCTGTGTCGCGCCACGTCCCTGGACACCGAAGGGAACGATCTCGCACTCGCAGTGGTGCAGCCTGCCGCGGATCTCGCGAGCGTCCTGGACGCCTGGTCGAGCTCCGCCGAGGATCCGGGCGCCGGGCTGGCCGCGCTGCTCGACGGGCTCGAGGACTCCTCCGGGACCACCGAGCTGACCTTCCCGGGCTTCGACATCGAGTGGAAGGCGTCGCTGAAGGAGATCCTCGACGGGCTCGGCATGACCGACGCCTTCACCGACGCGGCCGACTTCTCCGGCATCACGAGCCAGGAGAAGCTGGCCGTCTCCGCGGTCCTGCAGAAGGCGGTGATCACGGTCGATGAGGAGGGGATGGAGGCCGCCGCCGCCACGGCGCTCGGCGCCGGGGCCGTGTCGGCGCCGGCGGATGTGCACGAGCTGGTGCTGGATGCTCCGTTCCTGTTCGTCGCCTATGAGAAGGCCACGCGGGCGCCGCTGGTGCTCGGATGGATCGGGGATCCGACGCAGACGCGCTGACAGCACCGCTCCGCAGGGTTCTTCGGGCAGTTCTTGCCCGTCGGCCGGTTCCTCGGAGCGAGCAGTGCCCCCGGCGAGCGGCGGAGGCGGTGGACCGGCAGCGGGTCCCGGGAAATCGGGTGCGATCGTCGGACCCCTGTGAAAGGTTTGTCCGATGGGCATCTTCGCGGTGGGGATCTGGAGCATCCGTCAGAGGGGGTCACCGAACGCGGCCGCTACGACGAGCTGCTCGCACGCGGCGGGCGCTTCACGGAGATCTTCGCCGAGCAGGCTGCCTGAGTCGGGACAGCACCCGGATCGGATCGCGCCACCCCACTGGCGTCCCGCCGACTACCCTGGTGGCACGCGCTTCTGGAGAGTTCTCGCGATGGAGGAGACATGACCGCTGCACGCCCCTGGCCGCTCGGAGTCGACGGGATCGCCTACGGCGGCGACTACAACCCGGAGCAATGGCCCCGCGAGGTACGGCTCGAGGACATCGACCTGATGCGCGAGGCCGGCGTGACCCTGGTCAGCGTCGCGATCTTCGCCTGGGCCACGCTCGAGCCCCGCGAGGGCGAGTACGACTTCGCCTGGCTCGACGAGGTCATGGACGACCTGGCGGGAGCCGGCATCAAGGTGGCCCTCGCGACCGCTACCGCGTCCCCGCCGCCATGGCTCACCCGCCACCACCCCGAGATCCTTCCGCTCACGCAGGACGGCACCGTGCTCGGCCAGGGCGGACGCCAGGCCTATGCCGTCACCTCACCCCTGTTCCGCGAGTACGCGCTGCGCATGACCCGGGTGATGGCCGAGCGCTACGGCGACCATCCGGCGCTCGCGCTGTGGCACGTCGACAACGAGCTGGGCTGCCACGTCCCGCACGACTACTCCGAGCACGCCGCCGTCGCGTTCCGCGGGTGGCTCGAGCGCCGCTACGGCACGATCGAGGAGCTCAACGCGGCGTGGGGCACGGCGTTCTGGTCCCAGCGCTACGACAGCTTCCACGAGATCCTGCCGCCGCGAGCCGCACCCACCTACGCCAATCCGACCCAGCAGCTCGACTTCGCCCGCTTCTCCAGCGACGAACTGCTGACCCACTACCGCGCTCTGCGCGATGTGCTGCGCGAGGTCACACCGCAGATCCCGGCCACCACCAACCTGATGCTCTCCAGCGCCACCAAGTGGATGGACTACTTCTCCTGGGCCGAGGATCTCGACCTGATCGCCAACGACCACTACCTGATCGCCGCCGAGGAGCGCGGCCAGATCGAGCTGGCGCTGGCCGCCGACCTCGCCCGAGGCGTCGCCGGCGGCGACCCGTGGATCCTCATGGAGCACTCCACCTCCGCCGTGAACTGGCAGCCCCGCAATCGGGCCAAGGGGCGCGGGGAGATGCTGCGCAACTCGCTCTCGCACGTGGCCCGCGGGGCCGACGGGATCATGTTCTTCCAGTGGCGCCAGTCGAAGGCCGGCGCTGAGAAGTTCCATTCGGCGATGGTGCCCCACGCGGGCCGCGACAGCGACGTGTGGAGCAATACCGTCGCGCTGGGACGGGCGCTCGAGGCTCTCGCTCCGGTGCACGGCAGCCGCGTGCTGAGCCGGGTGGCGATCGTCGTGGACTATCCGTCCTGGTGGGCCAGCGAGCTGGACTCCCACCCCACGCAGGCGCTGCGCTACAACGAGGAACTGCTGCGCTGGTACACCGCCTTCTGGGACCTCGGCATCAGCGTCGACATGGTGCCCACGGGCACGGACCTGACCGGGTACGAGCTGGTGCTCGCCCCCACTCTCTACACGGTGCGCGACCAGGACGCCGACCGTCTCGCCGAGGCCGCCCGAGCAGGAGCCCAGGTCGTCATCACCTTCTTCTCCGGGATCGTCGACGAGAACGACCACGTGCGCCTGGGTGGGTATCCGGGGGCGTTCCGCGATCTGCTCGGCGTGCGCACCGAGGAGTTCTATCCGCTGCTGGAGGGGGAGACTCTCCACCTCGATGACGGCACCCGCGCCGACCTGTGGAGCGAGAAGACGCACCTCGAGGGCGCGGATGCGGTCCGCTCCTGGGCCGACGGGCCGCTGCACGGCTGGCCGGCCGTGACCCGGAACCCCACCGGGGAGGGCGCCGCCTGGTACGTCGCCGCGCGTCCCACGGCCGACGGGCTCGAAGCACTGCTCACGGAGATCGTCGCCGCGGCCGGCGTGGAGCCGGCGGTGCCCGGCCTGCACCGTGACGTCGAGGCGGTGCGTCGCTTCGCCGAGGACGGCACCACCTACCTGTTCGTCCTGAACCATTCCGACCGTGACCAGGTCGTGCAGGTCAGTGGCCGAGAGATGCTCACCGGCACCGACGTGGAGGGCGCCGTCACGGTCCACGCGGGCTCCGCCGCGGTCCTCCAGGAGAGCTGAGGCGAGGGCGGCCGGCGGGGAGGATTCGCCCGCCGCCTTCGACAGCCGCCGAGTCCCGTCGGCCGGCTGCGAATCCGGTCGACGGGCCGTCGCTGCTCGGGTATGAACGCGCCCCCGTCGACCGTTCTCCCTGGCAGAATGGCGTGAGACGTTTAACCGAGAGGACGACCGCTCATGCCCGCCCTGCTGCAGCCCACCGCCGACGGATTCCTCCGTGCGGGGGAGCCCCACCTCGTGATCTCCGGCTCGCTCCACTACTTCCGGGTGCACCCCGAGCAGTGGCGCGACCGTCTGCGCCGGCTGGTGGCGATGGGGTGCAACACCGTGGAGACCTACGTGGCCTGGAACGTCCATCAGCCGACGCCCGGTGCTGCTGCCTTCGAGGGTTTCGCGGATCTCGGTCGCTTCCTCGACATCGCTGCGGAGGAAGGCCTGGAGGCGATCGTGCGCCCCGGCCCCTACATCTGCGCCGAGTGGGAGAACGGCGGCTTCCCCGGCTGGATCCTGGCCGACCGCAACCTGCGCCTGCGCAACCGAAACGCTGCGTACCTCGAGCTCGTCGACGCCTGGTTCGACCAGCTCATCCCGGTGATCGCCTCCCGCCAGGCGAGCCACGGCGGCACCGTGGTGATGGTGCAGGTCGAGAACGAGTACGGCAGCTTCGGCGACGACAAGATCTATCTGGCACACCTGCGCGACGGGCTGCGCGAGCGCGGAATCGACGAACTGCTCGTGACGTCCGACGGGCCGGCCCGCATGTGGCTGACCGGCGGCACCGTGGACGGGGCACTGGGCACCGTGAACTTCGGTTCCCGCGCTCTCCAGGTCCTTGAGATGGCTCGGGAGGAGCTGCCCGCCCAGCCGCAGATGTGCATGGAGTTCTGGAACGGCTGGTTCGACCACTGGGGCGAGGAGCACCACGCCCGCACCGGGGACGACGCCGCGGGCGAGCTCGCCGACATGCTCGGCAATGGGATGAGCGTCAACTTCTACATGGCCCACGGCGGTACCAACTTCGGTCTGCGCGCCGGCGCCAATCATGACGGCGCCCTGCAGCCCACCACCACGAGCTACGACTACGACGCCCCGATCGCGGAGAACGGCGCGCTCGGCGAGAAGTTCCGTGCTTTCCGGGAGGTCATCGCCCGCCACGTCGAGCTGCCCGAGCTCGAGGAGCACCTGCGTCAACTCGGCCTCGAGGCGATCCCGGCCCGCTTGCCGGCAGCGGAGGTGCCGATCGAGAAGGTCGTCGCGCTGCGCGGCACGGAGCGCTTCGTCCGCTCGGCCGAGGTGCATCCGACGCCGCCGTCCTTCGAGGACGTGGGCCTCGAGCGCGGGCTCATGCGTCTGAGCAGAGATATCGAGATCGCCACGGTGACCCGCGGGGGCCGCACCGAGATCTCCCCGCTGAAGCTCTATGACCTGCATGACCGCGCCTGGGTCTACGTCGACGGGATCTACGCAGGGGCGGTCGGCGTGGTCGGTGACGAGCAGCGCGATATCGACCCGGCAGTGGTCGAGCTCAGCCATCTCGCAGATCGCCTGCTGCCCGACGGTGGCCATCGCACAGTACGCGTCGAGATCCTGGTCGAGAACCTCGGCCGCGTGAACTTCGGCCCGTATCTGGGGGAGCGCAAGGGCATCCTCGGCGGCGTCTGGCAGGCCATCCGCTTCCTCAACGACTGGGAGGCCGACGCCTGGCAGCTCGAGGACATGGGCGCGGAGCTCGCCGAGCTGGCGGAGGCGTCTCCAGGCCTCGAGGGCGGCGAGCAGGGCGAGGCGAGCAGGGCGGGTGAGGCGAGCACGGCGAGCGAGCGACCCGAGACGAGTGCTGCGCCGGATGCTGAGGCGACCACAGGCGCTTCTGCGCCCCTCGATGACGGACTCCCGGTTCTGGTCACCGCCTCCTTCGAGGCGCCCCAGCAGGTCGACACGTTCCTGGACGTCTCCGCTGCGGGACACGGCGTCGCCTACGTCAACGGCTTCTGCGTGGGCCGTTACTGGAACATCGGCCCGCAGCAGACGCTCTACGTCCCCGCGCCGCTCGTGCGCGAGGGTCGCAACGAGGTACTGCTGCTCGACCTGGAGAGGCGTCCGGAGCGTCTGGCTCTCGCCGAAGCGCATATGTTCGGCCGCACTGCCGACTGACTGCCGCACGGCTGACGGGTTGAGGAGCCCGGAGGGCGCGCCCGGATCCTCGGACGGTCTCAGAACGGTGGGTCGTCCTCGTAGTGCGCGTGGTCGGTGTTCGTGCTGGTCTCGTGGGTGGGGTCTGGTTGGTCGTCGTGGGTGGGGTCGTGGGGGCCGGTTTCGCGGAGGAATCGGTCCAGTT
>NZ_JABUXV010000059.1 GCF_014897705.1 Brachybacterium sp. FME24
GCCCAGTTCACGATGTCCCAGATCGCCTTCACGTAATCAGCCTTCACGTTCTGGTAATCCAGGTAGAACGCGTGCTCCCACATATCCAGCTGGAACAGCGGGATCGTCGCCACCGGCACCCCGTTCTGCTGATCGTAGAACTGCTCGATCACCAGATTGCCCCCGAGCGGCTCGTACGCCAGCACAGCCCACCCGGAGCCCTGGATACCCAGCGCCGCGGCCGTGAAGTGCGCCCGGAAGGAATCGAACGACCCGAAGAACTCATCGATCGCCGCAGCGAGCTCACCGGTGGGCTTGTCGCCACCATCGGGCGAGAGGTTCTTCCAGAAGATCGAGTGGTTCGTATGCCCACCGAGATGGAACGCCAGATCCTTCGACAGCTGGTTCACCGAGCCGAAATCGCCGGCGTCCCGCGCAGCAGCCAGCTTCTCCAGCGCCGTGTTCGCGCCCTTGACATAGGTCGCGTGGTGCTTGGAGTGATGCAGCTCCATGATCTTGCCGGAGATCGAAGGATCCAGCGCCCCGTAGTCGTAGTCGAGATCCGGAAGCGTGTAGTCAGCCAT
>NZ_JABUXV010000018.1 GCF_014897705.1 Brachybacterium sp. FME24
CTTCACCCATCACGACCCACCCCTCGGACACCTCAACGATGAAAGCCCGAGGCTAGAGGATGCTCACCCGCCGAGGTGTCGCGTGTCGTTCAGGCGCTCGAGCGTGCGGTCATGGAATCTGTCGTCCTCGGCCAGGTGGGTGATGCCTCCGGGGCTCACGCGGAACCTGACGCGGTCGAGCGATGCCAGGGGCATGCCGAGCCAGTGGGCGATCGCGAAGGTCGCGGAGCCGCCGTGGGTCACGATGATCTTCGTGGCCTCCGGGCCCGCCGTCACGGCGTCCATCCCGGCGTACACGCGCCGTGCCCACGCGAGCTTCGTCTCCGAGCCGGGGATGCCCTCGTCGTGGTCCAGGCGTTCGCCGTGCACCGGGGGTGAGATGAAGCGCTCGCGCAGCCACGCGTTGGGGCGACCCTCCGCCTCGCCGTACGACTTCTCCCGCAGCCCGGTGAGCAGAACCGGATCGGCGCCGAGCCGGTTCGCAAGGATCGTTGCCGTCTCGACGGTGCGACGGAGGTCCGAGGAGAAGACGGGCACAGCGTCCTCGACCCTCTCGCGGAGGGCGTCGGCGATGCGCTCGGCGTGCGCCCGGCCTCTCGCGGTGAGGCGCGAGTCGAACCATCCTCCGACGCGATCCTCGACGGAGTGCGTGGCCTCGGGGTGGGTGACGACGAAGAGCTCCCTCATGTCGCGAGTCAACCACGGGCGTGTCCAGTCCTGCTCAGTCCTTGATGCCCGACATCGTGATCCCTTGGATGAACGTCTTCTGGGCGAAGAAGAACAGGACGATGACGGGGATCAGGATGATCGTGGAGACCGCCATCAACGGACCGGTGGCGCTCTCGCCCTGGGCGCCCTGGAAGAACGTCAGCCCGAGGGAGAGGGTGTACTGGCTGGACTTGGTGAGGTACAGCAGCGGCCCCAGCAGGTCGCTCCACGAGGCCAGGAACTGGAACAGCATGACCGCGGCGAGGGCAGGCTTGCACAGCGGGAGGATCACCTGGGCGAAGATGCGCAGTTCGCTCGCGCCGTCCACGCGGGCGGCGTCCGAGAGGCTCTCCGGGATGCTGAGGAAGAACTGCCGCATCAGGAAGATGAAGAAGGGGACGCCGAAGAAGGTGGGCACGATGAGGGGCAGGAAGGTCCCGGTCCATCCGATGGAGCGATAGAAGATGAACAACGGCACCATCGTGACGTAGAACGGGATCATCATGGTCGAGATGAGCAGGGCGAAGATCCCGTTGCGCCACGGCCAGCGGATCCGGGAGACCCCGTAGCCCACCATGGCGCTGGACAGGGCCGCACCCAGCATCGAGGGCACGCTGATCAGCAGCGTGTTGAGGAAGTATCTCCCGAGCGGGAAGGCGGAGAGCCCGTAGGTGAAGTTCCCGGTCGTGATCGTGTCCGGGAACCATTCCACCGGGAAGGCCCCGATGTCGGCTTGGGTCTTGACCGAGCCGGTGACCATCCAGAGCAGCGGCAGCAGGAACACCAGGCTGAAGGTGATGAGCACTGCGTGCTTGGCGATCGACTCCGCGATCTGGGGCCAGGTGCGGGGGCGCTGTCGTGGGCGAACCCCCGGGGAGAGGGTGGCCGTGTCCGGCTCGGCGCCGGTGCGGCCGGCATCGGCCGGCTTCTCGATCGTGGTCATCAGGCAGCACCTCCGTAGTAGACGCGGCGTCCCATGAGGCGATACGCCACTATCGAGACGAGCGCGATGATCACGAAGAGCACCCACCCGATCGCGCTCGCATATCCGAGCTGGTAGTTGAAGAAGGCCGACTGGTACAGGTACACCCCGGAGACCAGCGTCGAGCCGGCCGGATCCCCGTTGCCACCGGTCAGGACGAAGGCCGGGGTGAAGTACTGGAAGCCGGCGATGAGCCCGGTGATCACGGCGAACAGCAGGTGGGGACTGATGAACGGGACTGTCACGTTGCGGAACCGCTGCAGGGCCCCGGCGCCGTCCAGCGACGCCTGCTCGAGGAGGTCCTGCGGTACGCCCTGCAGGCCCGCCAGCAGGATCACCATCAGGTTCCCCGTGCCCCAGAGGCCGAACAGGATCAGGGCGGGCTTGGACCAGGCGGGGTCGCTCAGCCACCCGGGGCCCTCGATCCCGACCACCCCGAGCAGGTTGTTCAGGACGCCGTACTGGGGGTTCAGGACGTAGGCCCAGACCACGGCGCTCGCGACCACCGGGACGATCGAGGGGATGTAGAAGATGACCCGGTAGAAGCCGATGCCGCGGACCCGCCAGTTCAGCAGGAGGGCGAGGCCGAGGGCGACGGCGATGCCGAGCGGGACGGAGACGATGGTCAGGAAGAACGTGTTGAACAGGGAGCTCCACCACTGCTCGTCGCGCAGCAGTGTCGCGTAGTTCTCCAGGCCGACCCAGCGCCGGGTCCCACTGCCCAGGAGGTTCGCATTGGTGAAGCTGGTGACGGCACTCGCGATCACGGGGCCGCCGGTGAAGAAGACCAGGCCGATCAGCGCGGGGGAGGTGAAGAACAGCCCCCACCAGAAGGTGTGCCGCTGCGACCGGGTGCGGGGGATCCAGCGGGTCAACCGATTGCCCGCGGGGCGGCGTGGGCGCCGCGGGCTCGACGTCGTGGGAACGGGGGCTGATCCCCCGGGGTGAGGAACGGTTCCGGTGCTCACGCGTTCTCCTGACGGTAGGCATCCATCGCTGCGTTGACCTGGTCGGCGACCTTCGTGAGCGCCGCCTCGGGAGAGAGCTGGCCGTAGATCGCCGCGCTCACATTGGTGTCGAGCGAGGTGGTGTAGAGGCCGGAGACGGGGATGGTCGGGCGGATGTTCCGGCAGGTGATGAGCGCCTCGTGGTAGATCGAGAGGCGCGGGTCCTCCGCGAGCGCCTCCAGCGCGGGGGACGGCGAGTAGCCGGGAACGAGGGTGCTGGATTCGTAGTTCGTCATCGTCCCCTCGTCCGAGACGGTGGCGAACTGGAGGAAGTCCCAGGCCGCGTCGTGCTGGGTCGACTCCTCGGGGATGAACAGGTCGTACCCGCCCAGCCAGGTGGCGCTGCCGGGTTCGCCGAGGCCCTCGGCGTAGGGGAACAGGGCCGCGCCGAGGTCGACGGTCTCCGGGTCGCCGTTGAGGAAGACGTTCTGGGCGTCGGCCGTGGTCATCGGGGCCAGGCCCAGGTTCCCGCTGGCGATGGTGGGCAGCGTCTGCGACGGGGAGGTGATGGCGAGGCGGCTCGCTCCGCCCACTCGCTCCGCGTAGTCGCACATCCAGGTCAGGGCCTCGACGAGGTGCGGATGGTCGGGGGTGGCGACCTCGTTGTCCTCGCTCATGAAGGTGCCCCCGAAGGCGAACCCGCAGGTGTACATCGAGTTGCTGAAGCCGTAGTAGTCCCACGGCACGGTGCCGATGCGGGTGATCTGGCTCCCGCCCTTGGTGAGGATCGCGTCGGACATACGGTCGAGATCGTCGATGGTGGCCGGCGGGACGTCCGGGTCGAGACCGGCATCGGCGAAGACCTTCTTGTTCCAGAACAGCGGGAAGTTCACGTCGACGAGCACCGGGTGCGCGTAGATCGCATCCGTCTTCGTCATCTGGTCCCAGACGGCGGCGGGGTACTGATCCCCTGCGAGCCCGGCTTCGCTCATGTAGCGGTCCAGAGTGGCGATCACCCCGAAGCCGGCCAGCTGCGGGTACTCATCAGGGGTGCAGAAGGCGAGATCCGGTGGGGTGCCGGCGGCGATGGCGGTCTGCAGGCGGATCTGCGTGTTCCCGGACATCGGCGCGTAGGTCACGCGCACTGCCGTGTGGGATTGGGACGCCTCGTAGACCTCGGCGAGCTGCACCCAGGCGTTGCCGGTGCGGCCGCCCCAGATGTTGAACAGCTCGATGGTGTTCTGCCGTCCCGGCGCGGGCTCCTTGTGCAGCTCCAGGTCCATCTGATCGGGAGCGACGGCGCCGTCGTCGATCACTGTGCAGGCACTGGTACTGAGGGCTGCGGCGCCTGTGGCGAGGGCGGCGAGGGCCCGTCGTCGGGAGATGCTGTGTGAGGAGGGCCTGGTGGGGGGAAAGGGGGACATGGTGCTCCGTTCGTCGTCGTTGACCGGCGGAAGTCCTGCGGGAAACGTTTCAAGAGCGAGCGGTGAGGGAGCCTCCGCCGAGAGCAGAGGCGGCTGCCGTCACTGCGAGCCGGCGTCACCCCATCTCACCCGCACGGCGCCTGCCTCATAGGTCGCCACCGGATTGGCGAAGGGCAGCGGGCGGGTCTGCTCGGCGTCCACCAGGCGGAGGTCCTCGAAGCGCTCCAGGAGCTGACGGATCGCCTCGCGGATCTCGAGGCGCGCGAGCTGCTGGCCGATGCATCCGTGCGGGCCGTGACCGAAGCCCAGGTGGCCGAAGGCATCGCGCTCGATGTCGAACTCCTCCGCCCGCTCCCACCGCTGCGGGTCCCGGTTCGCGCCGACGGGGGAGACGGAGACCGTGCGCCCGCGCTCGACCACGACGCCCTCGATCTCCACGTCCTCGGTCGCGGTGCGAGGGAACAGCGTCAGGAACATCGCGCCGGTGCGCATGAACTCCTCCACCGCGCCGGCCAGTCGCGAGGGATCCTCTCGGATCGCCTGCGCCTGCTCGGGCTGGCTGAGCAGAGCGACCGAGGCGGTGGCGATCAGGTAGGCCACCGAGTCGTGCCCGGCGCTCATCAGCTGGAAGACCAGCCCCTCGGCCTCCACTCGGGAGAAGTCCGAGGCCAGCAGGTCGGTGATGACGTCCTCACCGGGATCCCCCTCCCGCCGGGCGACGACCTTGCGGATGAAGTCGAACTTCGCCTGCAGGGACGCCGGCTCCGTGAAGAGCTCCCGGAACCGTGGCACGAGATCGTCGGGGACACCGATGGCGAGGCAGTGCGTCGCGGCGGCGATCGGCTGCGCGTAGGAGGCGAACAGATCCGCCTCGCCCGCCGCCTCTCTGCCGTGGGTGAGCTCGTCGAGCTGCTGGGTGATCCGCCGACCCACCCATTCCTGCCGCGTGCGCACCTGCTTCACGGAGAAACGACCGGTGATCCCGCGGCGCATGCGCTGGTGGGTCGCACCGTCCAGGGCGAGCAGGTTCGCCGCGTCGATGGACGCCTTCGCCTGGTCATCGAGGGGATCGGGCCCCGGCGACTCTGCTGTCTCTGCCGTTTGCGCCGTGTCCGGAGGGCGCTGATGGCCGACGGCCGTGGGCATGCGGTGGGGGAGCTGGCTGAACCGCGGGTCGGACAGGATGGCACGGGCGGCGTCGTACCGGGTCACGACCAACCCGACGTGGTCGTCGTCGTAGAGCAGCGGCACGGCGGGGGCGGCGTCCCGCCAGTGGGCGATGGTCGGCGAGGGGCGCAAGGGGGTGCCATCGCGGGGGAGCTGCTGGGGGTCATGGAAGGGGCAGGACATCTCGAACTCCTGGAGAATCGGCGGTTCCGGCTCCGGCGCCCGCGAGCTGACGGTCGCGGTCGACGAGGGGTCGGGCGTCGCGGAACGCGCGGGCGGCCCTCCATCCGATGATGCCGAGGGTGCGCCCGCTGCGTGGATCGAGGGAGGCCAGCAAGGCGCGCCCGCCGGACTCCTCGAGGATGGTGAGTGGGATATCGGCAGGGAGAGTGCCGTACGCCTGGAGACGGGTCCCGTGGATCCCGGACCAGAAGAACGGCACCGGGGAAGCGGGGGAGGGAGCGCCCTGGATGGATTGCGCGACATGGTGCGCCTGGTCGATGGCGCTGGTCTGGTGGTCGACGCGGGTGCTCACCCCGGTGGCAGGGTCCATCCACCGGGCGACGTCGCCGATGGCGTGCACGTCCGGGGCTGCGCGACCGTGGGCATCGCAGAGCACACCGTCCTCGATCGGCAGTCCGGATCCGTGCAGCCAGTCCGTCCGCGGCCTGCTCCCGGTCGCCGCGACCACGACATCGGCGAGGATGTCCCGGCCATCACCCAAGGTCACGCGATGGCGAGGGGTGCCGGTCGCGGCCGACCGGCCTGGGACGGGCGCCACGTCCTCCACGGCACGCACGCCCGCGGCCAGCTCGAGGTGGACGCCGTTCGTCTCGTGCAGGGTGGCCACCCGGTCGGTCAGCAGGGGCCCGATGGTGCCGACAGTGAGTGCGCCGCTGCGACCCACGAGCGTGACATGGCACCCGGCGCGGCGAGCGGCGGTGGCGATCTCCGAGGCCAGGACCCCTGCTCCGAGGACGACGACGTCGCGACCCGGTCGGGACATTGCCTCGCGCAGGGCAAGGGCGTCGTCGAGAGTGCGCAGCACGAGGGCACGATCGACCCCCGGGACTGCGCCCGGTCGCGTGGGCTCGGCCCCGGTAGCGAGGACGAGGGCGTCGTATCCGAGCCTTCCCTCCGTCGTGGCGATCTCCCGAGCCGCGAGATCCAGGCCGGTCGCACGGCAGTGCCGGTGGTCCAGGCCGAGCGCGCGAATCTCGACAGGGGTGCGCAGGGTGACCTGATCCGGCGACCAGCTCCCGTCGAGGACCTGCTTGGACAGCGGCGGTCGGGAGTAGGGCGCGTGGGACTCGTCCCCGAGCAGGACGATGTCCCCGCGAAAGCCCTCGCGCCGCAGCGCCTCGGCGGCGCTGAGGCCGGCGATCGAGGCGCCCGCGATCACGACCCGCACGCTCACTCCGCGATCGTGATCGCGTGCGAGGGACAGAGCGAGGCCGCCCTGCGGGCCAGTGCCTCGTCGGCGGGGGCGGGAGTGTCCTCGAGGAGCTCGACGATCCCGTCGTCGTCCTGGTCGAAGAGGTTCCCGGCCACGAGGGCGCACTGCCCAGCGCCCACGCAGGCGGTCGTGTCGGCGGTGATGCGCATCGAAGAGCTCCTCGGAGGGCTGGCGGTCGTCGAGCAGAGATATTCAATCTAGGTCGATGTGAACGCGTCCGATATGGCGGGCGCGATCAAGGTATGGATAATCCGCGCAGCCGACAGCTCTGTAGCATGTTTGCATGGATCATGCACGCAGTTCCGCCGGGCCCGTGGTCGTGGCGGCGAACTGGTACGCCTTCCGGTCCCGGGAGCACATCGTCCATCCGTGCGTCATGAGCGAGTGCTATCTCTGGGTGCTCGAGGGCGCCGGAGTGATCCGGTCCCGGGGCGAGGAATTCCGGATGACCGCCGGAACGGCACTTCGCCTGCCCTGGGGGCACGATGTCGAGTATCGGGCCGATCGCACCTCACCGTTCCGGCTCGGCACCGTTCATGTCGTGCCGCGGTACGACCACGGCGCACCGGTCGTACCGCTCGTGGCGCACCTCCCAGGTGACCCGCTCCTGGAGGATCCCGCACGGTCTGGGACGCACGGATCGGCGGTGGAGGGGCCGGGCGCGGACCTGCCCCTCCAGGTCGATGCCTTCACCGGGGTCGCCAGACGACTCGCGGATCTCGGCCGTTATGTCGTGGAGCGCTACACCGAAGCGGCCTTCGACGAGCAGGTGTTCCGGGCGCTCGGTGACATCCTGGTCGCCGAGGGGGCGGAATGGGCCGGGGTCACCGGGCCCGAGAGCCGTGCCCCGACCTCGCTCGGGCTCATGACTGCTTACGTCACCGAGAATCTGCGCGCTCCGCTGCGCGTCGCCGATGTCGCGGCAGCCGGCGGGTGCAGCACCTCCACCGCGCAACGACTCTTCGTCCGTCATCTCGGATCCTCGGTCACGGCCTGGGTGCGCTCGGCGCGGATGCAGGAAGCGGCGACGCTGCTGCGCACCACGGGACTGCGGGTCGGTGAGGTCGCCCGCCTCGTCGGGTACGAGGATCAGCTGTACTTCTCGCGAGTGTTCCGCGCCAGGTTCTCGGTACCGCCCAGTGCGTACGCCGCCGACTCCATCCGACCATGAACGGTCGTCGGGCCATTCGTCCGGCGCGCGTCTGCGTCGCCCTCACCGCGCGGGCGAGGGCGACGGGCACGCGACTCGGACTGTGGAGCGTTCAGTTCTCCTCGGTGCCGCTGATGTTGACCTGCCAGACAATGCCGAAGCGGTCCGTGAAGCTGCCGTAGACGTCGCCCCACATCTGCTTCTCCAGGGGCATGGTGATGGTGCCGCCCTCGGAGAGCTTCTCGTAGGCGCTGCGGAGCAGGGTCTCGTCATCGCCCATCAGCGAGAGCGTCACGTTGTTGCCCTGGACGAATCCTTCGGGGCTCATGCCCTCGATGACGTCGGAGACGTACAGGCGGATGAGATCGGTGACCTCGAGGCTGCCGTGCATGATCTTGTCGGCGCTCGGGTCGCCCTCCGGGACTGCCTGGAACTCGCCGAAGGTGGCGAAATTCGGGATCGCACCGAGGCATCGGCCGTAGAACTCGAAGGCCTCGCGGGAGTTTCCGGCGAAGTTCAGGTAGGGGTGGAGTGCTGCGGGCATGGCGTCCTCCTCGACGATGGCGTCGACGTCGTGCCGACGGCTCACGGGAATCGTAGGCACAAGGGCCGACGAACACGAGGCCCGGCGAGTAACCGGGTCGGCTACGAGGCGGCCGCGTCGACGCACAGCGGGTGAGGCTCGGGAGAAGATCTCAGCGAGCGGCGGCCTCGGGGGAAGAAGCACGGTCGACCCCTGCCCGCACAGCGTCGGCGAGGTCGGGTTCGTGCCGGAACTGCCAGCGCAGGGCGTCGAGGGTCGGCTCGAGCTCAGCCTTCTGCGCGGGCAGGAGGCGCCGCTCGAGGCGGCCGGTGAGTATGCGTGTCGTCCACGACGCTTCGAGCAGGTTGATCGCGGTGATCGCGGCCGGCAGTGCTCGGAGCTCGGGTTCTGAGAGGGCAGAGGCGTGGTGGTAGCCGGCGACGAACCGGGACACGTTCTCGAGCGCCGCTGCCGGAGGAAGGCGTCGCTGCCGCCGGCTGAGGTACTTGCCGATGTCCCATACCCGAGGTGCCAGCGGAAGGTGGTCGAGATCGATGAAGGCTGCGGAGCCTTCGGAGCGGGAGACGAGCACGTTGTCGGGCGTGAGGTCGCCGTGCACGAGCTGGAGTTCGAGCGGATCGATCGCCGCGGTGACCTCTGCTCGCTGAGGTGCGAAAAGTTCCCGCACGTCGTCCGGGAGGAGCAGTTCACCATCGAGGCTCTCGGTGATGAGTTCGCGATAGGAGTTCGCGCTCCACGGGTAGGCGGCGAGGGCCTGGTGCAGCAGGGCGACGGACCGGCCGACGAGCCCCTCGACCGGCAGCGACTCCGCCGGATCGATCCGGTCGTGCGCGAGGTGGGGGAGGAGGATGAACGAGTCCTCGACCTCGCCGGCGAAGAGCCGAGCATCATCGGTGATCACGAACTCCGCCACCTCGACACCGCTGCGGGACAGATGCGCGAGGATCCGGGCCTGATCCGCGACGGGGAGATTCCGCCACGGCCCCAGTCGCTTCAGGACGTACTCCCGGCCGTCCTCGGCGGTGACAGGCCAGAGGTCTCGACCTGGCTGTTCGGGACCGACGTGCGGGTGATGGCCGAGAACGGTGCTCCATTCCTGGAGAAGGTCCGACGGCGTCTCGGAAGCAATCATGAGGAGGTCCTTTCCGCGCCAGCTGAGGAGGGGAGAGATGCTCCGCTGTCCTCGATCCAAGGCCATGGTCAGGGGACCAGGCGGCGACCCGTTGACGCACGACTTCTGTGATCTGGTTCACGTGCTGCTGTCGCGTGTGGCCGAGATCAAGCGGGGAACACCCGTCGGCCCGCACCCCGCATGGCCTCGAGGTCGCGACGCCATCGCATCGGCCATCCCTGCGCCACCCAGCTCGCATGGGGCTCGTGGCCGCGCTCGCCGAGCCATTCCACCTCGTCGATCGCCAGTTCGTGGCGGCGGACAGCCACCTCGACGACGTCGAGCGGACCAGACCAGCCGTAACCCTCCAGCAAGGCAGCGGCGCGCTCGCGACGGAGAGCTGCCTCCGCTGCCGAGTACTCCGGTGTCGGCGGGTCGGCATCGATAGGGGTCGTCCACAGGAGGGCGTAGGCGAGGTCGTCGATCGGGGTGCCAGGCCTCGCGGCGTCCCAGTCGAACAGTCCTACTGCCTGGCCATCGATCCATGCGACGTTCCCGGGCTTCGGATCGCCATGGCAGATGATCGGCCCCGAGTCATGGGGGACCGACCACAGCGCGCCGACAGGCGGTGTCCACTCCCGCGTACCGCCGTGAACCGTGCGCAGCAACCGGCCCAGCGATCGCGCGCCCTCGACCGATACCCCGTCGGGCCAGGCTTCGTCCCCGCCGAGACCGGCGACGAGGCTCACGTACTCGAAGCTCTCGTCGAGGCCCAGGGGCTCGGGCACCGGGAGATCGAGCTCGCGCAGATGCCGCAGCAGCGCATGCACGGTCTCGGTCCACGGCTTCCGGGGGCGCCGCACGGTCTCCCCGTCGATCCGGACCTCTCGCGGATTCTCCATCGTCACCTCCTCGCCGGCGCCCACACCGGACGCTCGTCGCGCTCTCGACCAGGAGGCGTGGGCTCGAGAGCGGAGCGGATCCGTTCCGCGTGGTCGTCGAGATCGGAGCGTTGCGGGTTCGATCCCCATCGCGCGTCGATCGTGAATCCGTCGCCGGCACACCGTGGGAAGACGTGCATGTGGGAGTGGAAGACCTCCTGGGAAGCCGCTTCACCATCGGCGTAGAAGAGGTTGATCCCTTCGCAGGGCAGCGACGACCTTCGCAGAGCTGCCGCAACGGCCCTGGCCACGGCGAACATCTCGGTGGCGATGGCATCGCCGAGGTCCGAGAGCTCGGGGAGGTGGGCTTTCGGAATGACGAGCACGTGACCGGCGGTCACCGGGTCGACATCCATGAATGCCAGGACGCTCGCGGACTCGAACACGACTGAAGCATCGAGCTCGCGTGTGGAGATCCGACAGAAGACGCATACATCGATGGTCATGACCTGATGATCGCAGACCCTTCGTGGGGTAGGGCGCTCGCGAAACGCGCTACGAACTCGTGCTGGACACCGCGCCCAGTTCTGGTGAGGAGGTATGCCCGCGCTCGAAAGAGCGCCGGGGAACGGCTGGTGTTCTCAGCGCCGCGTGGCCGGATTCGGTGAGGTCGGAGGCCGCTCTCCGCCTTCGATCAGCTCGAGGACCTCGAGCGTGGTGGGGGCGCGGACGGTCGGCAGCTCGGGATGGGTCCACTGCCGGCCGTGGCCGACCCACCCGGTGTGGAGGCCGGCCGCGCGCCCGCCGGCGATGTCGGCCTCGGCATGGTCACCGATCATCCAGGTCATGCCGTCGGCCGGGAAACCGTCCGTGGCGGCAGCGAAGATCTCGGGTGCTGGCTTCTTCACGCCGATCGCCTGCGAGATCACGACCCGATCGGTCAGAGCGTCCAGGCCGGTCAGCTCCACCTTGCGGGTCTGCTGTTCGACAGTGCCATTGGTGACGATCACCAGGGTGTGCCCGGTGGATCGCAGGTTCTGCAGGTGATCGAGCACGCCGTCGTAGCACCGCACGAACGGTACGTGGTCCAGCAGGAGGGTCTGCACGAGATCGTCCCGGGAGGTCGCGAGACCGTGGCGGTCGCCGAGGCTGTCGGCGAGCGCTGCTCGGTGCGTGTAGCCGTGCGCGTCGGCCTCGAGGAGCCACTGCAGGTCCGCCTCGTCGCCCCGGTGCTGCCCGACGAACTGCTCCGCCCACCGGGAGAACGCCCGGTCGCGATCGACCAGGGTGTTGTCGAGGTCGAGGAGGAGCAGCATGGGCTCGAGTTTAGTGACGGGCCCCGTCGGCATGGCGGGCGAGCAGGTGCGCGTTCTCCTGGTAGGTGGCGGTGAGCGTGACGTGGCTGAACCGCCAGCCGGCCTGGGTGCGCACAGCGCGGTTGTCGTAGAAGCCGACGACCAGCCAACGATTGGGGGCGTCAGCGGTCTGGGTGGGTACCCAGTGCTCGGCTCGTACGTGTGCGTGCGCCCTGGCGTGGTCGCCCTCGATGGTGATGACGTGGCCCGTGATGACGTGGTGCGTCGCCACGAAGGGGTCGAAGGAGCTGCGGAGCACGTCGACGTAGTCGTCCAGTGGGGTCGATGTCGCCGGGATCCCGGCGACGGACTCGAAGTCGAGAGTGAAGGGGTCGGTGTGGACGAGTCGGGGAAGTTCGTCGAAGCTCTTCATGTCGGCGATATCGGCGTACCGGCCGAAGAGCTCGAGGATGGCCGCGCGATCGGTCTCTGGGTTCATGGGAGTTCTCCTTGGATGACAGACCACGAATGTAGACAGCGACAACAGTGTTGTCAATGACTACACGGGCGCATGGGAGTGCAGCGCACGCCGTGGCGCGGCAGGTCCGTCGTGCAGCGTGCTGTCGCGCTGCTCGTCAGGCGTCTGCGCTGGCCAGCGCCGGCGACAAATTCTGAAGGATCGAGTCGTCCGGATCGATGCCGACCATCTCGAGAGCGAGCAGCGAGGCACCGCCCAGGGGGTCGAGCCGCGGCGGGACCAGTTCGACCGCGCGCCACGGACCGCTGGTCAGGGCGTGTTCCAGGCGCGTGCGGAAGCTCAGATCACGCGCCATCGACCCCGTGCACGCCACCGGCGCGGGGTCCGCGGCCATCAGGGGAGCCAGCAGCTGCACGCCCCGGGCCGTGCGCTCGGCCAGGTGTCGCAGGGCGACGTCGGCCAGGGCGGACTCGTCAGCCAGTGCGGTGACCTGCGGTGCGAAGTCCCCGTAACTGCGTTTGGTGTCGTTGCGGTTGCCCGCGGACCTCCGCAGCACGGCCTGCCGCAGCCCGTGGGCGTCATCGGCGCCGAAGTGCTCGAGCGCGGCGGCGTGCAGCGGATCTGCCGGGTCGCCGTCTTCGATGAGGATCCGCTGCACCACGTCGTGCACGAGGTGTCGGGCGGCGCCCGCGTAGTGCTCGAGCTGACCGCTCTCGGTTTCGACGCCGTGCTCGTCGATCGCCAGGATCATCGACCCGGTACCGGCGACCACGACGATGCCCGCTCGACCCGAGAGGGCACCGCGGTGGGCGACTACCGCGTCGTTGACGAGGAGCTTCTCGCACGTCAGGCCGTCGATCGCGACGAAGTGTGCGAACCGGTGGTTGTGCCCGAGGCCCTGATTCGATCCGGTCCGGTTGAAGCCTGCCATTCCGGCCACGAGGGCCGAGGCGCGGGCGGGATCGAGGTCGGCGCCGTCCAGGGCACGGGTGATCGTCGAGCGGACGTTCTCCTCGGCATCATCATTGTGCGTCGGACTGCCTCCGCCGCCAGTGGCGCTCGAGAGGCGACGCCCGTCGAGGTCGACGCAGGCGACGCGCGTATGCGTGCCGCCCGCGTCGATGCCGATCACGAACGTGCCCTGCGCCATCGCCTGGATCATGTCGGCGAACCTAGCATCGGGTCGGGGTGTCCCGCCCCTCGGTCCGAGGCCGGGAGCAGGCCGCCTGCTAGCCTTCCTGAGTCGTTTCATGACGAGCGGAGGACGGCGCCCGATGCACTCATCCACCCGCCCGACCGGTCTGCTGCTGAATCTCCAGGAGCGCGCTGCGGGGGTGAGCAGGGACGCGGCGCGGTTCTCGTGGATCGTGCCGATGCTGGGGGACGCGCGGCAGCGCTCCTCCCGGCTGCAGATCGCCGCTTCCCCGTCGTTCGACCCGCCGGTGTGGGACTCGGGCACCGTCGCCTCGGCGGAGTCCACCGGGGTCCTGGTCGAGGGCCTGCCCCTGGAGCCGTCCACGCCGTACTGGTGGCGGGTGCAGGTCAGCACCACGGTCTGCGGGGAATGGTCAGTGCCGGCCGCCTTCACGAGCGCTCCGGAGCACTGGGCCGCGGCACCGATCTGGGCCGACGACGGTGCGCCCTGGGCCCTGCTGCGCACGGAGATCGACCTTCCCGACGCCCCGATCCGCGCGGCCCTCCTCGAGGTGCTCGGGCTCTCGCCGGAGGGTGGTCCCGGTGGATCCGCAGGTCCCCACGGCGGGCGTCAGCACGTGGTCAAGGTCTGGGTGAACGGGCAGGTCACCGGCTTTGCGAGCGTTCGCAGCCCGGACCATCGCCCGCGACTGCACACCTATGACGTCACCGCCCCGCTGCGATCCGGGCCCAATGCCCTCGCGGCGCTGGCCTGGGCGCAGGAGGGTCAGCAGTTCGCGGCGCGGCTCGTGGTGATCCTCGAGGACGGCACCCGGCTCGAGCACGCCACCGCTCCCGGGACCTGGCGGGCCCGGTCGGGCGAGGGCCTGCTGCCGGGGCGGCGGAGCATCGGCGGCGGCTGGTACTTCGCTCCCGCCGAGGACCGGGACCTGCGCGAGGAGCCCGTGGGGTGGACGCGGCCCGGATACGACGACTCCGGGTGGGTGCCGGCGACCGCCGCGCCGCCCCTGCCCGGCCCGCCCGCGGCCGCGATCGTGAACCTCGAGCAGGTGCGGGGCGAACCTGCGCGGCTGGTACCCGGTGGTGCCGGGACCTGGTCGTTCGATCTGGGACGGGAGGTCGTCGGCGGCCTGCGCGTGGAGTGCCTCGCCAGCAGCGGGGCCCGGGTGGAGGTGCACCTGGGTGAGCAGCTCGATGCGGCGGGACAGGTGATCTCCTCGATGCCCACGGGCAACGTGTACGAAGAGACATGGACCCTCCGCGAGGGCAGGCAGGCGGTGGAGCACTGGGGGTACCGGGCATTCCGCTACGGCGAACTGAGCCTGCTCGACGGGCAGGTCGAGGATCTGCAGGTCACGCCCGTGATCCTGCGCAGCGCGCCGCGGCACACGGGGCGGTTCACGACGTCGGACCCGGACCTGGACCGCGTCCACGAGCTGTGCCGGTACTCGATCGAGGCCACCTCCCTGGATCTCTACCTCGACACCCCCGCCCGGGAGCGGGGGCCCTACGAGGGGGACGCCTTCGTCAATCAGCTCTCCCAGTACGCCTGCGAGCGCAGCTACGCCCTCGCCCGCACCTCCACCGAGTTCCTCACCCGCCGGCCCACCTGGCCGGCGGAATACCACCTCATGCCCGTGCTCGTGGCCTGGGAGGACTACCTCGCCACCGGTGACGACGCCCAGCTGCGCTCCGACCTGGACCTGTGGCGCCGCGCCACCTACGACCGGAACGTGCAGGCCGACGGACTGGTCCACAAGGATCCCGGCCCGTCGAGCTCCTGGGACGCGGACCTCGTGGACTGGCCGCAGACCTGCCGCGACGACTTCGAGTTCACCCCGGTCAACACCGTGCTCAACGCCTTCCAGGTCGCCGCGCACGAGACCCTCGCGAGGATCTGCACGGTCCTCGGCCGACGCGGCGAGGCCGATCATCACGCGGCGCTCGCCGACCGGGGGCGCGAGGGGATCGAGGCCCAGCTGGTGCGCGAGGACGGCACCTTCCGGGACGGCATCGGCACCGAGCACGCCTCCCAGCACGCGAACGCGATCCCGGTCGCCCTGGGCCTCGCGCCGACGGAGCGCCAGGACGCGATCGGGGACTTCCTGGCGGCCGGCGGCATGCGCATGAGCGTGTACGGCGCACAGTTCCTCCTGGATGCACTGTTCACCCTGGGCCGCGCCGAGGAGGCGCACGCCCTCATGACCTCACGGGGGGAGCGGAGCTGGCTGCATCTGATCGATGACCTGGGAGCGAGCATCGTCCCAGAGGCCTGGGACCCCTCCCTCAAGCCGAACATGACCTACTCCCATGCGTGGGGAACCGCGCCCGTGAACGTCATCGCCCGCTGGGTGCTCGGGGTCCGTGTCGTGGCTCCCGGGGCGGCCCGGCTCGAGATCGCCCCGCAGCCCGGGCCGCTCACCCATATGGAGGGCACGGTGCCGACCATCCGCGGGGACGTCCACGTGCGCTACGACCAGGGGGCGGGCGTGCTCGAGGTGCTGATCCCCGCGAACGCCACCGCCCGGGTGCGGTGCGGATCCGTGGAGCGGGAGATCGGCCCCGGGATCAGCACGATCCGGGTGTGAAGGGCCGGGAGCAGGTCGCTCGCCGGCTGCTTCGGCCCCCGCAGCGCTCGCGCCCCGCCCCGCCGCGTCCCGCCCCGCCGCGTCACGCCCCGCCGCGTCACGCCCCGCCGCGTCACGCCCCGCCGCGTCACGCCCCGTCACGCCCCGTCACGCCCCGCCGCGCCGCGCCGCGCCGCGGTGCCCCAGCCCCGTCCAGCCGTGATTCCGCCGGCCCCGGGGTCACGCCGTGGAACCCGGCCGCGTGGCCGTGCCGGTGGGTCCTGCCGCAGGACCCCGCCACAGGTTCTGGCCGCGGGCGGGCGGTGCAGGGGCCTCGTATCCACTGGCGTCACGCGGGCAGCGAGCCCGTATATGGCGCTGGCTGCTCGCCTGGTGCCAGTGGATACGAGGCCTGTTCGGACAGCTGGGCCCCTCAGCACTTCTGCAGGGGAGCGCGGAGGGGAGGGGAGCCCGAGCTCGACGCGGCGGTGCTGCGCGCAGCTTCTCGTATCCAGTGGCGTCAGGTGAGCAAGGAACCCGTATATGCCGCACCCTGCACGCCTGGCGCCACGGGATACGTCGCGTGCCGCCGGCTCAGTTGCCCAGTTGCCCAGTTGCTCAGCTGCTCGCGCTGTCGTAGCGGCGGATCGCGATCCGCCAGTGCACGGCCGTGAACGCGACCCCGATGCCCACGACCGCCGCACCGCCGAGCAGGGGGCCGCCCAGGTCACCGCCCAGCAGCACCTGTGCCGGGAGTGTGGCCAGCAGCAGGGCGGGCACGAGGGTCGTGAAACCGAGCATCGGCAGCCGGCGGAAGGCCGCCCCCGGGTACTGCCCCGCCTCGCGCAGCGCCCCGACGATGGCCTGGACGGGCTCGGCCGAGGCCCACCAGAAGGACAGGAAGCTCGCATTGATCCAGAACAGGGTCCATGCCCCGACCCCGAGGGCCATCATCACCAGGCAGCCGAGGACGCCCCCGATCGTCGGGACGTCGCCGGCCATCGAGAGTGCGCCGATCACGAGCGCGAGCCCCACCAGGAGGCGCGTCGCCTCGGCCGGACGCACCCAGCGCAGTGTCAGGGCGAGGAAGGCGGGGACCGGCCGGATCAACAGGAGGTCGAGCTCCCCGGTGCGCACGGCGGAGTCCAGGCGCAGGAGGTTCGGCCCGATCACCGTGTCCAGGACGGCGGTCGACAGGGTGAACAGTCCGACCACCAGCACTGCCGTGGACTCGTCCCAGCCGTTCTCGCTGGTCCGGGCGGTCTGGGCGAGGACCAGGGCGGGCACGAGAGAGATCGCCACGTCGACCAGGGCGCCGATCGCTATGAGGAGCGTCTGGGTGCGGAACTGCAGGTCACGGGTGATCGCCTGGCGCCAGCACGCCAGCCACCACGACACGATCCGGCCGATCATGCGCCGGCCGCCTCGTACCGTCGCACGCCCCGTGCCCACACCAGGGCGAGCATTGCGAGCGAGGCCCCGGTCCACGCGAGCAGCGCGAGCCAGTCCGCGAGCTCGGCGGTTCCGGAGCCCGTGAGGACCTCGAGCGGGTAGGCGAGGGTGAAACGGAAGGGCTGGAAGCGCACCGCGTCCTGTACCTCGGCCGGCAGGAGCATCAGCGGGACGACCGCTCCGGACAGCAGCCGCTGGGCGAGGACCACGATCCCCTGCACGCCCGCGACGTCCTCGAACCAGAATGCCAGGCAGCCGATGAGCACGTCGAGCACGAAGGAGAGGATCCCCGCGCAGACCAGCGCGCCCAGCGCGGCCGCCCAGACCGACGGGTCCGTCGGCAGCTGCACCTGTCGGCGGAACACGAGCCCGAGCCCGACGACCATCGGCAGCAGGACGACGATCTTCACCGCCTTCTCCGCCAGGTTGTTGGCCACGAGGTGGGCGAGGGCGGGGCACGGCCGCACCAGCCAGATCGAGAGACCGCCGGTGCGGATGTCCTCGGCGAGGAAGGATGCCGTCCAGCTCGAGGTGACCATGGAGACCACCGCGACCAGAACGAACCAGGTGACGATCCGGTCGGCCGGCACGGGTGGAGTGGCCCCTCGGGCGATGGCGCCGGTCCAGACGAGGAGGGAGACGACTGGCGGGGTGACCGCTCCCAGCTGGAGCAGCACCACCCAGGCCCGATTCGTGAGCGTCACCGTGAGGTCGCGCCCGAACAGGGCGATCCCGGTGGCGAGCAGGGCGCGATGGCGCCCTGCCGGGCGCGGCGCCGTGGAGATCACCACGCTCATCGCTGCCCCCGTCCTGCGCCGGCCTGCTCGGCGTAGACGCGGGCCATCACGGCATCCAGGTCGACCTCCTGCACGCTCAGGTCGCGGATGCCGCCGAGGGCGAGGACCGAGGCGACGGCGCCCTCGAGCTCCTCCTCCGACGCCTCGAGGAGCACGGTGCGGGGATCGAGCAGAGTCGCCCCTGTCGGCAGCTCCTCGGGTCTCAGAGCACGATCGAGCACGGTGCGGATCTGGCGCCGCGGCGCGATGCGCGCCCGCAGTCCGGCGAGGTCCCCGTCGAACGTGAGGTGCCCGCCTGCCACCAGGAGGATCCGACGGCACAGCGCCTCCACGTCGTCCATGTCATGGCTGGTCAGCACGATCGTGGTGCCGAGCGCCTCGTTGGTCCGGGCGAGCATCGACCGCAGCGCCTGTTTCGCGGTGACGTCCAAGCCGATGGTCGGCTCGTCGGCGAACAGCAGGCGGGGAGAATGCAGCAGCGACAGGGCGAGTTCGCATCGCATGCGCTCGCCGAGACTGAGCCGACGCACGGGGATGTCGATCACCGCGGAGAGGTCCAGGACCTCGGTGAGCTCGCCGACCCGGCGGCGGTACGTCGGGCCGTCCAGGGCGTACATCGCCTTGTGGACGAGCATCGAGTCGATCGTGGGGACGTCCCACCAGAGCATCGACTTCTGGCCGAACACCACGGCGATCGACTGGAGGAACTCGGCCCGACGCCGCGCCGGCTCGTGCCCGAGCACGCTCACCGTGCCGTTGGTGGGGCGGATGAGGCCGCAGCAGAGCTTGACCAGGGTGGTCTTGCCGGCGCCGTTGGGGCCGAGCAGGCCCACGAACTCGCCCGGTGCGACCTCGAGGTCGAGCGGGGCCAGGGCCAGCCGCTCCTCGGTGCGGCGGCGCACGAAGGCGCCCAGTGCGCCCCGGATCCCGGGATCCTGATGGTGACGGCGGTAGGACTTGGATAGGGAAGCGGCCCGGATAGCGGGCTGGGATGACGAAGTATGGCGTGCAGCAGACATGAAGCGCCTTTGATCTCTGAGCGCGCGGCTATGCCGCGATGACCGGGAGAAATGCCAGCGTTGCCGCCGGCCGGCGCATCATCCGGCCCCCCGCACGTCTCCGTGGGCAGGGGGTGGGACGGGGCGGACCTAGCGGCCCGCGTTACTTCGCGTCATGAGATGCACGGGGTCGAGGCTACCTCGGTCGGCGCTCCGCGTCCACGGATATGCCGGGCGTGAGGCCGACAAGAGGGAGATCGGGAAAGCCGTGGCGTGTACGGCCGGAGCTGGGCAGGATGTCCCTATGGAACAGCCGCTCGAGGGAGGGAACACGACTGCGGGCGTGGTCCGCGTCGGGGAGACCGTGCGCCGCCCGAGGAGCGCAAGGTCCGAATTCTCCTCCTCCGCCGTGGCCTGGCTGAATGCTCACGCATTCCCATATGCGCCTCGCTATCTCGGGATTGACGACAAGGGCCGCGACACCTTCGAGTACATCGGCGGGGTGACCACGGAGCACCCCGCCCAGCGTGACGAGCGGTCGTACGCGGCGATGGCCCGCATCCTTCGCGACCTTCACGCGCTCACTCAGGACAGTGACCTCACGGGCCCGGGGGCCTCCCTGGTCCACGGCGATCCCGGCCCCTTCAACGTGATCTGCCGGGCGGGGATGCCGGTCGCCCTCATTGACTGGGACTCAGCCCACGGGGGCGATCCGTCGGCCGACGTCGGCTACGCCGCCTGGACCTGGTGCGTCGGCGACGTCCCCGGAACCACACCCGCCGAGCAGGCTGGGCGGCTGCGCGGGTTTCGCGACGCCTACGACCCGACGATGACGACCGCGCGGATGCTCGGCGCCATCGAGCGGGCCCAACAGGGGATCATCATGGCCGAGAGTGCTGTTCTCGACGACCCGTGCCGAGATGCCGGGCGCCGCGCCCATGCTGAACGTGCCGTCCGCTGGGCGGAGACGGATCGCCGCTACCTCGCCCGAAACCTCGGAGTGTTCCAGGTGGTGCTGGGCGACGGGATGGCGGAGTAGCAGATCCGTCGGGACGCCACGAGCCGTACGGTGAGGACATGGCGAGCAGAGCGCACACCACTGTCGAGCTGGTTCCCTACGACCAGGGGTGGCCTGCGCGGTTCGCAGCGACGGCGGCGGAGATCCATGCCGTATTGCCGGACGCTGTCATCGAGCACGTCGGATCGACCAGCGTGCCGGGCCTGTCCTCGAAGGACACGATCGACGTGGCCGTGGGAGTCCGCGACGTCGAGGAGGCCCTGGACCCCGAGGTGCTGGCCGCTCTCGAGGTGGCCGGATTCGTGCATCGTCCCGAGTCCTTCGCCTCCGACCCTGATCACGCGTTCTTGCACCGCATCGTCGGTGATCACCGCACCGACCACGTGCACGTCATGCGACTAGGGTCGGCGCCGCTCGAGGGTCATCGGCTCTTCCGTGACTACCTGCGCGCGGTGCCGGAGGCCGCTCGCAGTTACGAGTCCATGAAGCTCGATCTCGCGCGCCGATACGCCGATCACCGCTCCGCGTACGTCGACCAGAAACAGGAGGTCGTGGACCGCCTCATGGTGGAGGCGCGCGCGTGGCGTCGGCGCACATGAGTGACCGGACTGCGGACTGCCGGGCTCGGTGCATCAATGATCACTGAGCGCTCATGCGCCGGGCCGCGTAGTAGGCGAGTGCCTCGTCGAAGTCGCGTTCCGTGAAAGCCGGCCAGGGCCCCGGGCTGACATAGAGCTCCGCAGATTTGCTCTGCCAGGGGAAGAACCCGGACGTGCGGCTGTCGCCGCCCGTGCGGATGATCAGGTCGATGTCCTTCACCGGCCCGCCCGCGAGGCGAGAGGAGATCATCTCCACCGTGAGCGAGCTCGGGTCACCGCTCGGCAGATCTGTGACCGCGCGGCGCAGAGCGTCCAGGATGTCCTGGTGGGCGTCGTATCCGATGGCCAGGGTCAGGTGCCCAGGTCTGTCCTTCGTGTCCTGGACCGCGGTGAGCAGGGCGTCTCGTGTCGAGGAGGGCAGCAGCTCGAGGTCACCGCTGATATGCAGCTGCCATCGTTCCGCCGCGCGCACTCGGTCGGGGATGACGGTCTCGATGAGCGCGAAGAGGAACTGCATCTCCAGGGAGTCGCGCTTGCGGATGTTGTCGGCGGACAGCACGTACACACTCACGTGGTCGATACCTCGCGCGGACGCCCACGCAAGCAGATCGGTCAGGTGTTCGGCTCCAGCGCGATGCCCCTCGCTGATATCTGCCAGCCCCTCGGCGCGTGCCCAACGGCGATTGCCATCCATGATGAGGCCCAGATGACGGGGCCGTGGCGCGCCGACCTGCACTTGGGTCGCAGAGGAGGCAGCTGCAAGAGGGGGCATGGGGCTGAGACTACGGGCTGTGCTGCGGAGGGACGGAGCTCCCCATGTCATCCCGCGCTATGTCGGGAGGGGGTGATCCCCGCAGGTCGAGATCGATGCCTCGTCGGTTCCGCATGGTGAGGGCGATGCACAGGGCCGCAAGGCCGGCCATCCCGGCGGCCAGGAGCATGGCGACGCCGGAGCGGCCGCTACCGGACAGCGCTGCGAACGGAGCGTTCACCAGCGCCGGCGGACCCAGCTGCACGACAGCCATGAGCGATTGGAAACGGGTCATCTGGCCGACGGGCGCGAGCCGGAGGAGCGCCGGCGCGATGTGTGTGGTGAATAGAGCCGTTCCCGCACCGAGGATGACGGATGCGGCCATGGCCAGCGGTGCCGTGATCGGGAGGGCCAGCGCGACCAATGCGAGCGCCGTGACGATGAGCCCACCGGTGAGCGCGAGAATCTGCCTCGTCGTCGTTCCGGTGAACGAGATCAGCAACGTCACGGCCAGCATCCCCGCGGCCCATGCCGACTCGAGCAGACTCGCCTGGGTTGCGCTCCATCCGTTCGCCCGTGCGGTGGAAGGCAGCACGACGGCGACCACCGGCAGCACTGCCGCGCACAGGAGCGCGACGGCCAGGAGGAAGGGCCAGATCCGCAGCTCGTGCGCGGAACGGATCCCCTCCCGCAGCGCTGTCCAGATGCTTCCGCCCTGGCCGCCAGGTGCAGTGGGAGCGACCGGCGTATGGGGTCGCAGCACGAGGAGTGCCGTGATCATGCACGCCGCGATGAACCCGTTCGCGACCAGAGCGACATGCAGGGACCAACCGGTGATGACGAGCCCGCCAGAGGCGACGCCGAGGATGCGCGCCGCATGGATGCTCCCGGAGATCCGTGCCAGCGCCCGGGGCAGCTGGTCGTCGTCGCGCAGCAGCAGCCGTGGATAGACGATCGCGGCCGGCTGCTGGAATGCGGAGATGACGGCGATGACCGCGGCCGTCGTGGCCAGGGCCGCGACCCCCGGCGCGCCACCGTTGAGGGTAGCCAGCAGGATCACGGCGACGGTCTGTGCGCCCGCGGTGGCGACGAGCATGCTGCGCGGTCCGTGACGGTCGCCGAGGACCCCTCCGAACAGGAGGAGCACGATCCGAGGCAGCACGGACAAGGTGCTCACGAGCGCCACTGCCCCGGGACCATGGCCGGTCGCGATCCAGATCAGGGCGAAGGCGAGCATCGAATCGGCGGCGGCGCCGAGGGTGGAGACCGCCCACCACAGATGGAAGCTGGCAGGCAGTCGGGAGGAGTTGCGTGATCTCATGCCAAGGAGGCTGAGGGTTCGAGCGGCGTGAAGGTCAAGCTCGCATGGGCATCACCAGAAGCGTCAGAGTGTCCTGCACCGGCGAGGTGACCCGCGCAGGTGTGCTCTCGTCGGTCAGGGAGATCAGCACCTCCTCCGCCGGGCAGATCGCGACCGCCGCAGCGAGAAGTGCAGGCTGCAGCAGGATCGACAGCGGATCACAGTCCGCTCGCGGGGCAGACGCCCATCCGTGCAGCGGGGGATCCGCGAAAAAGGTGGCGCTCTCCGCCTGGGCGACGAGCCGCAGCGTGTCCCCGAGGGATGGTCGCGCGAGGAGATCCACGAGATCCGCCCGACGGAATCCGGTGACGACACGGGCGGGTGGCTGGGTGGAGACCAGCAGGCCGAGATCCGGCACGGCGCGCTCGACCGTCTCGGATCGCATCAGGAGCGACCTGTCCGCACCGCGGATGGTCAGTTGGTCGCCGCAGAGCTCAATATGCACCTCACCAGCACGTTCACAGATCTCGGCGAGGGAGTTCGCGTCCGAGACGGGCACGATCGCACGGACCTCGTCCCCCTCGGTCTGTGCCCCCACGCGGCGATGCGCGAGCCAGTACCGATCGGTCGCGATCAGCTCGATGCCGCGCGGCCCCACCGTCCACACGAGCCCCGAGACATCGCTCGTCGCGGAGGCCGTCGCCGCCAGGACCTGTCGGACGGCGCTGGCAAGGACGGCGCCCGGGACAAGAGCTCGCGCGGCGTGACGGGACCTGTCGTCGGGCCGCAGCGTGTCGAGCAGGTCCCGCAGGGCAACTTCACGGTGCCGGGAGATCGCGCCGTGGTGGGAGAGCAGGCCCGTGAGCAGTGAGGCGGCATTCTGCCCCGTGCCGGCGAGCGCCTCACGCATCACGGACAGCGGGACGTCGGCGGACCTCATGCGACGTACGAGTACTCCGGTCTCGATCTGCGACGGCGCGTAGTAGCGGTAGCCCGTCACGGGATCCACGTCCGCCGGCTCGAGGACTCCTTGTGCGGAGTAGTAGCGCAGGGCGCTCGCGGGGACGCCGACCGCACGGGCGAAGGTGCTGATCGTCAGCAGTTGCTCGTCGGCCATCCACGCATCCTGGCACGTGCGGCGGTGCGGCTCGGACTGGTGCCGAGTCAGAAGCGGGCGGAGGCTTCCGCGATCACGTCATCGGCGAACCCCCTCAGATGGGGGCGGGCGCCTGCAATGATCTCGGCAAGCTCGATGATCCGATCCGTGCGGCTGGTCCCGAGGGGGTCGAGGGCGATGCGTTCGTAGGCGCGCACGAGCAGGTCGTCGGCCTGTTCCTCCTGGCCTCGCCCCACGGCTTTGACTGTCGCGAGGGCGTTCTGGAGGGCGCTCTCGTACGGGTCCCACTCGACGTCGTCCTGAGACGGGGCGGGCGTGCTGTCGGCGTCGTCGCTGACTGCTGTCCGCACCTCGAGGTCGAGCCGCCACCAGACCGGCACCCCGGCCAAGCGGGCGAAGAGCAGTCGCCGGGAAGGCGAGGTTTGCCAGTCGGGATCGGAGCGGAAGGAGAGCAGCGGGGTGATGGACGCGATCGCCGACGGCGCCGATCCCCGGGCCTGTCCGAAGAGGTGTTCGGGGACGGTCCACCTCAGATCGATGTCGCTGAACTCGTCGGCCGTGCCTGCCGCCAGGGAGCCGCGGAGCTCGACAGTCGATCCCGGGCATGCGCTGGCGAGGGACTCGATGAGGAGGCGTGCGAGGTCGAGCCGGCTGTCAGTCAAGGCGGCGCCTGCCCTGGTCGGACTCGAGCTGATCGAGATCCGCTTCGGCACGCTCGAGTGCCGGCCGGTTGCTGGTGGTCAGGTAGGAATGCACGGCAGTGGCGAGTTCGGTGATCGGGCGCGGCGGGAGATAGCCGGAAGCTCCTGCCTCGAGCATCCGGCTGACGGGGCCCGTGTAGTGGACGCCGAGCTCCTCGTCCTCGATCTCTGTGATCAGCAGGCGGGCGCGAGGGAACTGCCGGCGCAGCGCGCCCACCAGTTGCGGGCTGATGGGCGGGGTGAGCAGGACGTCAGAGCTGGGCGGGGCTTCCTGGAGATCGAGGACGAGGTAGCTCTCCCCGAGCTCATCGGAGAGGCGGCGCCGCACAGAGTCCGTGAGCTCCATTGCGGTCGCAACCACCGTGACCCCCTCGGGGAGCGCGTTCTGCTCCCGGGGCAGTGCAGGTTCGGCCAGGACGGTGCCCTCCAGCGTGGAGGAGCGGAATCCCAGGGTGCCGATCGGGTCCCCGGCTCGGGTGAGCGCGACGTCCTTGCCGGCGACGGCCGCCTCGAGGGCGGCGGCGACGTCGGCAGGAAGGTCTTCCAGTTCCAGCCTGTGGCGGGAACGGCGGCGGTGGCTCACATCGACTCCTCAGCTGGTGCTCGCCGATCGTCGTCAGACGGTCGGCGGGGCGATGCCGCCTCGGCCCGGAGCCCGGACGCGACGACCTCGAATTCCCACTATGCGCGACTCCTCCGCCCGCCACCACCCCGCTGAGCGGGTCCGTCCGTCCGCGCGGCGCTCGTCGCCTGCTCGCGCCGACGACAGGAAGCCCGCCCGCGGCGTTCAGGCTCCGAAGAGCGACCCCAGGTCACCGTGGAGGAAGGCCATGCCCACCCCGGTCACGGCGAGCAGGGCGATCGCGATGATCCAGCCCACCATCGCCAGGACGTTCAGAACGATGCCCCAGCCGGCGCGGCCGCGGGCAGTCGGCTCGTTCCCGAGCGAGGAGATCCCGAGGAACAGTCCGATGACGGGGGCGATCAGCACCCATCCGGCGAGGAGGGAGCAGATGCCGAGGATGAAGCTGGCGGTGCCCTTGCCGGTCCCGCGGTGGGCGATCGTGGTGTAGGTGGTCACGTGAGGTCCCTTCGTATCGGATGCGTTCTCGTCCGGCGCTGCGGGCGGGTATCTGCATCGTAGGAAGGGGTCGGCGCCACCCGGATCCGTCTGCGGGATGGTCCAGGTCCACCTCAGGGTGGACCTCGGCGAGGGCCGTGACCGCGCCGGGCCTGCGCACCGCTGGCGGTCACCAGGCGTAGGCCTCCGGGGCGGGGCCGCCGGGTCCGGGGAAGATCTCGTCGAGCGCGGCGAGGTCCTCGTCGGACAGGACGATGTCCACGGCGGCGATCGCGGAGTCGAGCTGCTCCATCGTGCGGGGGCCGACGATCGGGCCCAGCACGCCGGGTCGGTGCAGCAGCCAGGCGAGAGCAGCCTGACCGGGGGCGAGGTCGCGCTCCTGGCAGAATGCCTCCCAGCGGTCCAGCTGCGCGGTGAGGTCCGCGGGGTCGTGCCGGCGATCGGCGGTCCCGCGGCGCACGCCCTTCTCGGAGCGGCCGCCGAGCTTGCCGCCCGAGAGCGGGGACCAGGCGATGACGCCCATCCCGTAGTGCTCTGCGGCGGGGAGCACCTCGAGCTCGACGTCCCGGGACAGCAGGTTGTACAGGGACTGCTCGGAGACCAGTCCCAGCGCATGGCGGGCCCGGGCGGCCTCGTTCGCCTGTGCGAGGTGCCAGCCGGCGAAGTTCGAGGAGCCGACGTAGCTGATCTTGCCCTGCGCGACCAGCAGGTCCATCGCCTGCCAGATCTCCTCCCAGGGCGCGGAACGGTCCACATGGTGCATCTGGTACAGATCGATGTGGTCGGTGCGCAGGCGTCGCAGCGACTCGTCGACCGCGCGGCGGATGTTCAGCGCGGAGAGCCCGCGGTCGTTCGCGCCCGGACCCATCTCGCCGAACACCTTGGTGGCCAGGACGATCTCGTCGCGGCGGCCGGTCTTCGCGAGCCAGCGGCCCACGATCTCCTCGGTCCGGCCCTTGTGGTCCGTGCCGCCATACACGTTCGCGGTGTCGAAGAAGGTCACGCCCTGATCGAGGGCGCGGTCCATGATCGCGAAGGCATCCTCCTCCGCGGTGTGGGGGCCGAAGTTCATGGTGCCGAGGACGAGCCGGGAGACGGTCGCTCCGGTGCGTCCGAGCTGGGCGTGCTGCATCGTGGTGCTCTCCTCGCGTCGTGGCGGCGTCGCGTCAGGCGACCGGGGTCCACCGTCGGAAAGCGTACGTCCGGAGTCGGGTCGTGGCCAGGGAGGGTCGACCGGTGGTCACAGGAGCGTCGTGGCGACCACCACGAGCACGAACGCCACGACGAGGAGAGCGACCCGCACGATATGCAGGCGGTCCCAGCGCTGCTGGAGCTCCTGCCAGTTCCCGGGGTGGGACTCGGCGGTCCAGGTGATCGTCTGCTTGTTGATCGGGACGAGCAGGACGACCGACAGCACGACGCCGACCAGGAGCAGCGCCGCGGCGAGGAGAGCTGCACCTGCTGAGGAGGTTCCCCAGGTGAGTGCCGTGAGCGTCGCGAGGAGAATCGTCGAGCCGATGTACCAGAACGGCATCGCCCGCCCGAGCATGCGGCCCCCGTGGGCCCGCCCGGCGATCGCCGCGGCGAACGGCAGCCCCCGGAGAATCGGGTTCAGGACGACGGCCACGGCGAGCTCCACACCGACCAGGAGACCGGTGGAGGTGGTGGCGATGACGGCGAGGACGGAGGGCATCGGGGCTCCCTGGGACTAGTGGTGCTAGATTATCTAGCACTGTTAGGCTATGGCGCGGGAGCTGGCATGGCAAGGGGCGAGGGCAGGAGGAGGTCCGATGGTGGAGCCGACGGCACGGAAGCAGCGCACGGAGGAGCGGCGCCGACGGATTCTCGAGGTGGCGCGCGAGCGGGCGGACGCCGACGGATGGTCAGCGGTGACGACCCGACATCTCGCCGACGCCATCGGGTACACGCAGCCAGTGCTCTACGGTCACTTCCCCGGTGGTAAGTCGGAGATCATGCTGACCGTCGCGATGGAGGGCTTCGCTGACCTCACCCAGCGGTGCCGCATCGCGCTCGAGGCCGCAGACGCAGCGCGAGCGCCCGAGGTCGCGGCGCTCGCCTATCTGGACTTCGGAAGCGCGCACCCGGCCGTCTACGAGGCGATGTTCCAGCAGGCCATCGACGCGAAGTTCGACAGCGACGAGACGCCACCTGCCCTGCGGGCGGCGTTCGACCTGCTCAGCACGTCCATCGGGGACGACAAGGGCGGCGCCGCCACCGAAGTCTTCTGGGGCGCCCTGCACGGCATCAGCCTCCTCGAACGCGCCGGTCGTATGCGCCCGGAGCACCGCGCAGACCGGGTGGCGGAGCTGACCGCCCGTTTCGGGGCCTGAGCGGCATCACCTGTCACTTCTCCGGGCCGGGGTCGGTGCGCGGGTCGTAGAGCGCGAGCTCGCCGGCCGTCGGGGTCTGGAAAGCAGCCCGGTACGCGGCGATGTGCTCGCGGGTGATCGGGGGATCCTCTGCCGCGCGTGCGCTGATCCGCCGCCACAGCTCCTCGTCCGGGGCGTCGAGGACGCGCAGCTCGACGCGGACGCCGAGCGCGCGGGCTCCCTCGCGCAGGCGGTCCCGCTCCTCGCGACCCCACGTGCCCCTTTCGACGACCACGCTCACCCCCTGCTCGAGCAGCTCCTGGCCGAGCTGCCACTGCATCTGTTCGATGTGGTCACGCAGGTCCTCCTCCCACAGGGAGCTGCCCAACCGCACCATCCAGTCGTCTGCGCTGAGTCGCATCGCCCCCGTGGCGTCGACGATCCTGTCCGCCTCCGTCGTCTTCCCGCTTCCGGGGAGGCCGCAGAGAATCGTGAGCGTGGGGCGGAACGTACGCGGCCTGCGGCGATGGGCCATGCGTGCCCGCACCTCCTGCAACCAGCCGATGCCGAGCAGATGTCCGTCGGGCAGGGAGTCCTCTCGGTCCCAGCGCCAGGTCGTCACGAGCGCCCGGGTGAGGATCCGGCAGTCCTCCAGCAGCTCACGATCGATGCCCGGATAGTGCTCTGCGACCTGCGCGGGGGCATGGGCGAGGTCGAACTCGACGGGGCCCGAGCAGCAGGTCTCGAGGTCGATGAACAGCACGCCGTCGGCGGTGTCGAGCACATTGCCGGGGTGGGGTTCGCCGTGCAGGGCCTGCTGGTGGCCTCGCCGGTCGATCTCGACCCCGAGGTCGACGAGGGTCTCGCGCAGGAAGGTGCGGTCCGGTTCGGTCAGCCGCGGGGTGCGCGAAGGATCCTCGACCAGGGCGAGGGCCGAGGCGACGCGGTCGACGAACTGCGGGACCTCGAGATCAGCGTCGCGCATCGCCGCATGGAGGCGGGCGAGCGCCTCGGCGAACTCCACGGCCGGCAGCTCCCTGTCCTCGCGCGGGGCGTGGTGGGCCCACAGGGTGATCTCGAAGCCGTCGCGCACAGTCACCTGCGCCGGCGCGCGCGGGTCGAGGATTCCCACCGGGGCTCCGGCCTCCGCGAGGCGGAGCGCTCGGTCGACCTCCACCTGCGCGCCGGCCTGATCGGCGGGCCCGATGCGGGCCACCAGGTCGCAGGGCAGCAGGCGCACGGTGAGGCGATTCGAATTGTGGAGGTCGAGGACGTCGTCCACCTCGAGACCAAGCGCTCTGACCACGTTGGTGGCGGCGAGACGGGCTCGGGCGGCCGCGGGGGTGTGCATTCGGCTGACCGTAGAGCGAAGAGGTAGAGCGCGCAACGTCTTTGCCGGTCGGGGTCTCGGTGCCTGGGCGGGCGGGTGCTCGACTCGACCATGCGCTGAGCGGCCCGATCGCTCAGCCGCCCGCGGGGAGATCCAGGTGGAAGTCCTGACGACCCGAGGTGACGCCGTTGATCTGGAGAGCCACGGCGTGCGGACCGCTGTAATAGCGCCGGGTCGTGATCGGGCGGAACGAGTGGACCTTCCGCACGTCGCGCTCCTGGCCGGGGCCGAGCGTGAGCGTGGTGAGCTTGAAGGCCTTCGTGCTCTGCGTGCCGGCCGCTGTGGCGTGGTGGACGACGTAGTCGATCATCAGGCGCACCGACTCCTCGCCGGTGTTGCGCACGGTCGCCTGCAACTCGATCGATTCGCCCACCACGAGTCGGGCGCGATCCAGATGCGGGCCGTCCACCACGAGGGCGCCAGCGGGGTCCGGATACCCGAGCAGCGCGAGAGCGGCGGGATCCCCGCGCTTGAGGAGGGTGCGCAGCGCGTGGCGGACCACCTTCTCCGTCGCCTTCTCCGTCGCTGCGTCCACCGACCCGAGCCAGCGGGCGGTCGTGGCCACCACGAGTGCTGGATCGTCGCGGCTGAGGTCGTTGAGATGGTTCGCGACGGAGCGTCGCACGTACTCCGACGGATCGCGGTGCAGCCGGTCCAGGATCGGGATCGTCCTGCCGGGCTCGGCGGTCAGTCGCGGGACGCGCACTGCCCACGGCAGGTAGGGGCGGGTGCCTTCGGACGCGAGTCGTCGCACGTGCTCGTCCTGCGAGTGCGTCCACTCCAGAGCCTGGGCCAGAACGTGCTCGAGGTCGTGCCTCAGCAGGGTCCGCAGCGCGAACTCCGAGGTCAGCAGCCCGGTGAGCTCGGCCAGCAGATCGAGGGCGTCGGCGGTCGCAGCCGCGCTGCCATTGGCCGCCGCGGATTCCGCGACAGCGGTGGAGACCGGCCAGATCATCCAACCGCGGAACGTCGGGGAGTCGCGGATCGCTCTGCGGACCACTGTGGCGAGGTCCGTGAAGGGGCCTCCGAGGTCCTGCAGCATCGCGGCGCGCAGGGCGTCGACGCGTTCACGAAGGCTCAGCTCCGACAGGGACTCTGCGGCCGTGCGGAGCCGGGTGGGCGACGTGCCCGGGGCGGCCACCTCCAGGGCGTCGGCGAGATCGAGGGCGGTGCGCCGATCGATCATCTCGTCAGCGAAAGGCATGGCGCTCCTCGGGGTCGGACGCACGGACGGGCACGGGGAATCGGACGACGTGCGCAGGGCGTGCGCCATCGTCGGGACCAGGGTGCTCCATGGGAGGAGAGTAGTCGGCGGTGACCCCGGGGGGAGATGTCTCGTCCCGGGGTCAGGCGGACGTCGCCCGGCGGCGGATCGTCACCGCGTAGAGCAGCGTCATCACAGCCAGGAAACCGACGCCCACCAGGAGCGCCGTGTGGTACTGGCTCTGCCAGACCATGATGCCGAAGGTGAACGCGATGAACGCGATCGCGAAGATCTGCCCGAACGGCCACAGCGGGACCGGGAAGGCGAGCTCCGCGCGCTCCTGGCGGGACATGCTGCGGCGGGAGGCGACCTGCGCGAGCAGGATCATCAGCCACACGAAGATGGTGGCGAAGGTGGCCAGCGACGCGACGATCGTGAAGACCTCCGCGGGCAGTGCATAGTTCAGCACCACGCCGACCACCAGCACGCCGAGCAGGGAGAGCGTGGTGACCACGGGGACACCGCGCACCGTGCGCGCCATCACGCGCGGCGCGAGCCGCTCGCGGGCCATCCCGGCGACCACCCGGCCGGCCCCGAACAGGTCCGCGTTGATCGCGGACAGCGCCGCGGTGAGCACCACGACATTGAGCAGGGCGGCCGCCCAGTTCACGCCGAGGGTGTCGAAGATCTGCACGAACGGCGACACCTCGCCGGTGATCGTGCGCCAGGGGTTGATCAGGAGGATCACCAGGATCGCGAGCACGTAGAACAGCAGGATCCGCACGGGCACGGTGTTCACGGCCTTCGGGATCGCCGTACCGGGATCCTCCGCCTCGGTGCCGGCCACGCCGATGATCTCGGTGCCGCCGAAGGCGAACAGCACCAGGATGAACGCGGAGATCATGCCGCCGGCGCCGTGCGGGAAGAAGCCGCCGTCGGCGGTGAGGTTCGCCAGCGGATTCCCGTCGGCCCCGTTCCCGAGGCCGAACACGAGGATCGCGGCGCCGCCCACGATCATCCCGATCACCGCGGCCACCTTGATGATCGTGAAGACGAACTCGAGCTCCCCGAACCAGCGCACGCTCGCGAGATTCGCCGCTCCCACGATCAGCAGCGTGAGGGCCACCCAGATCCATTGCTCGGTGTCGGGGAACCAGAACCGCATGTAGATCGCGATGGCGGTGAGGTCGGCCAGGCACACGATGAGCATCTCGAAGGCGAACATCCACCCCGTGATGTAGCCGGCCCAACCTCCCAGGAAGCGCCGCGTGTACTCGGCGAAGGAGCCGGAGATCGGCATCCGCACCGCCATCTCCCCGAGGGCGCGCAGCATGAAGTACACGACGGCGCCGCCGAGCAGGTAGACCAGCAGCACCGACGGCCCAGCCGCCTGGATCGCGCCGGCGGAGCCGTAGAACAGGCCGGTGCCGATCGCCGAACCGAGCGCGATGAAGTGGATGTGCCGCGCCTTGAGCCCGGGTGCCCGCCGGGCGGTCTCGGGGGCGGCGTTCGCGGTCGTGCTCATCGGGGAGTTGCTCCGGGGCTGGATCGGTGCGCTCGCCGAAGGGGGCTCGCGCGGTGGGGGAGGCAGGGATCTGCCGTCGACACGGTACGTCCGCCCGGGCCCGGGCAGCACGGTCGGTCGAGGCCCTGGGGCACGGATCACGATCCCTGACGACGGTCGGCAGGGCGCCGGAACGGTCGTCGTGACACGCGACGACGATGAACACCGGGCAAAGGGTGTGTTCGCCGTCACCAGGCTCCGATAGCGTCGCAGGACCGTCCGGCAGGGATCGGGCGGCGAGCAGGGGCCTGGCCGCCCCGACGAGGAGAGAAGGACCCGAGATGAACGCCATGTCAGCCCGACCCGCTCACCGCATCGACCGCCGGAGCGTGCTGCGCTCCGCGCTGCTCGGCACCGCGGGAGCCGTCGCCCTCGGCGGCACGTCCGCCGCTCTGATGCCCGCACGAGCCCGGGCGGAGGAGGCTGGGATCCACGGTCAGGACGTCTCCTCGCACCAGGGGAACGTCGACTGGGCCGCCCAGAAGGAGCTCGGATCCCGGTTCGCCTACTGCAAGACGACCCAGGGGAACTGGTACACGAACCCGTACTTCGCGCAGCAGTACGGAGGCTCCTACGACGAGGGCCTCGTGCATGGTGCTTACCACTACGCCGAGCCCGGTAACAGCGGCCCGGCCGAAGAGTGCGAGTACTTCCTGACGCACGGCGGCGGCTGGACCGACGATGGCCGCACCCTGCCCGGCATGCTCGATGTCGAGGCCAATCCCACGGGCCTCGGACAGGCGGATCTCCAGGCCTGGGTGACCGAATGGATCGACTTCTATCGCACGGAGACCGGCCGCACCCCGGTGGTCTACACCGGAGCCTGGTTCTGGGACGACCAGGTGGGCCCGCAGTGGTCCCCGGAGAACGTGCCGCTGCACGTGGCCGCCTACACGGAGAACCCTCCCGAGGGCGTCGAGATCCCCGGCACCTGGAACGCCTGGGAGATCTGGCAGTACTCCGACTCCGGCCCTTTCGCGGGGGATTCGAACCTCTTCTACGGCAGCGAGGAGCAGTTCGAGGCCTTCGTCTCCGACGCGGACTACGACCCCGTCAGCAACTGAGCCGGGGAGCTGGGCTCACGCTCTGAGGTCACGGCGTGGCGAGGGACTGCACGCGCACCAGCACCTGCGGGCGCCCCGTCCCGGGATCGCCCACGGCGAGCTGGACCGCGCGCTGCACCTCCTCGACGATGCTGCGCACCGGCAGCGGCCCTCCCACTGCGATCTCCACGGTCACGTCCCCGGTCCCGGGGTCGATCACGAGGCCGTAGCGGGAGGCCGTCGGGTCGGAGCGCCGCAGGCGTGCGTCGAGGGCGCGGAGGGTGGTCGCGATCCCGGGCTCGAGGCCGCTCACGCCGGGCACTTCGGTGACGATGTCGATCAGCTCTGCCGCTCCGGTTCGCGGCGTCCGGACGGACTCGGAGCTCAGGGGGCTCTGGGGACTAGTGGGGCTCATGGAGATCCTCGATGTGGATGTCGACGGTCAGCTCGGACAGGCCAAGGTCCACCTCGCAGGCGAGGCGCACGGCGGCGCGGACCTCGTCGGCCAGGGCGGGCAGGTCACGCGTCCCGATCCGTGCGGAGAGGCGGCAGGTCGCCCGGGTGGGCAGCCCGCGGGAGCGTCCGGAGGACGGGGAGTCCTCGTACTCGAACGTGGTGCGCAGCGCCCGGGCGTCCGGGACTGCGTCGATCGTGCGACGCACCAGGGTGCGCAGGGTCAGCTCGGACACGGTGAACGGGCCGACGGGCGTGGGCGGCATCTCCACGTGCGCGCCGTGGCGAGCATCGGCGCGCACCGACTCCTTGATGGTCGACAGGGCGCCAGCGGAGAGTTGCACCGAACTGTCGCCGGCACTCTCCAGTTCATCCCATTCGGTGTGCACGGAACGGATCAGCTCGAGGTACCGCGCAGTGGCGGCGGCGTCCTCGGGGTCGGGGGTGTCCTGGTCGGGGTAGGGCATGGGGTTCACCTCCATTCCTCCATCTCTCGGACGATCTGGGTGCGCGCGCGGGCGATCCGGCCGCGCACCGTGGCTTCCGTCGCGTCGACGACGCGGCAGATCTCCCGGTACGACATCCCGTCGATCTCCCGCAGCACCCAGCAGGTGCGCAGGGCGGGATCGATCGAACCGAGGATTCCGGCGAGTGCGCGCATCTGGGCGTTGACCAGGGCGCTCGCAGCTGGGTCGGCCGCGGTGGATCGGTTCGGCGACACCCGGGAGGAGACGGCAGGATCTCCGGAGCTCGCCTCGAGGGCGTCGTCGGCCGCGGTGGAGGTGGCCCGGCGTGCCAGCCGCCGGACCACGTCGGTCGCGCTGCGGGTGCAGATCTGGGCGACCCAGCCGCGGAAGGCCGCCGGGTCCTCGAGCAGGTGCAGGCGGCGCCAGGCGAGGACCAGGGACTCCTGGACCACGTCCTCCGCGTCCAGGCGATCACCGACCACCATGAACGCGATCCGGAACAGGCGGCCCTGGTGCAGGTCCACGAGCTGCTCGAAGGCCGCGGCCTCGCCGTCCTGCGCCCGCAGGACGAGCGCCCGCTCCTCCGGGGTGGGCTGCGGCGTCATGCGGGGACCGTTCCGGGATCTGCCGGAGCCCCCTGACCGGCGGCAGTGCCGCGCTCCCGAGTACCGACCATGGCCCGTGAGGGGGCGGCCGACGAGCGCAGATGGATCAGCAGATCGATCTGTCGGGCATCGGTCCCCAGGACGGTTCGGACGTCCTCGGCGAGGCGCCCGCGGACGGACTGCGCCGCCCAGCAGGTCTCGGCGTCCTCGGCGATCGTGGCAGAAGCCTGCACCCACAGAGATGTGCTCGATCCGCTGATCTGCACCGAGGCGTCGAGCACGCCGGAGACGTCCTCGATGTGCTCGGACAGTGCGCGTTCCAGCACGGCCGGCTCCAGAGTCCCGAGCAGGGCGGCGCTGTCGTCGGAGAACCGCAGGGGAGCGGTCGTCGGGCGGAAGGGTACCTGGAGGACCAGCAGCCAGATGCCGATCAGGATGGCCAGCACGGTCACGACGACGGCGACCGGGAGCAGCCACTGCTCATGGGCCGCGGAGAGGGAGGCCGGGGTCGAGTCCCCATGGGGGAGGACCACCTCGGCGCCGGGCCAGCGGCTCGTGAGACCCAGCGAGGCCGAGGCGAGCCACGCCCCGGCGAGCAGGGCGATCAGGGACGCCACCACGAGGACCAGCCGATTGCGGGGTCCGGAGACGGTACGCATGATCTCTCCTCTCAATTCTTCCGCTGGATCCGCACGCGGGTGCGGAACGCGGTGGTGGGGCGGAGCTCAGCGACGGACTGCTCGGCGGCTGCGCGGGAGGCCTGGAGCACGGCGTCCGTGTCGTCGACGACGGTGCGGGCGACCACGCTGAGGCGGCGCCCGGCGATGGTGGTCCGGGCGCTGTGCACGCCGTCGACCCGCTCGACGCGGAGCGTCACCCGGCGGGCCAGGTCACGGTGGGACACGACCGTCTGCCCGGGGGTCTCCCCGGCCAGCACGCGACTGCGCGAGGTGGCGCCGGGCAGCAGGGCCGCCAGGAGCATGATCAGGCCGAGCACAGCCAGCACGCCGGCGCTCACGAGCACCGGGGTGGAGTCCAGGCGCAGGGCGCCGATGGTGTCGAGGCGACCCTGTGCGGCGGTCGGCCAGGCGCCGTCCACCAGGAGGGTGCCCAGCAGCCAGACGCCGAGGAGGCCGACGGCCAGGACCGTCAGAGCGAGCAGGCCGACGGGGATGCTGCGGGAGGGGCGTCGATCCAATCGGCGCGGTGCGCTGGTCATCGCAGGGTCCTCCTCGCTCGGGTCGCAGGGTCCAACCAGGAGACGGTGACGTCCAGGCGTCCCACCTCGAGGCCCGTCAGATGCTCGACCCGCTCGCGCACGTGCTCACGCAAGGTGCTCAGCGCGGTGCCGAGCGGGCTCGGGAAATCGACGCCGACGTCGAGGGTCAGGACGGCGGTGCGGCCGTAGAGGTCGCAGCGGGCGGAGGGGCGGGAGGCGAAGTCCTTCCGCGCCCCGACGCCGAGCACCCCGCCGGCGTCGGACCCGATGTGCGGGACCTCCGAGGCGACCTGCTCCGCGATCCGGGCGACCACCTGTGCGGGGACGCTCGTCGTGCCGCGGCTCTCCACGGGGGCCGGCGTGGCCTGAGCGGCGGACACAGTCACCGCCTCCAGCGATCGGTCAGGCCGCGGATCTCGATGCGACCCTCGATCGTCATGCCGACGGCGAGGCCGATCGCGGCGAAGATCAGGACCAGGAAGAACTGGCCGAACGTCCCGAACGCCAGGGCGGCGCCCAGCAGCAGCCCCACCAGCAGTGCGAATTGCGATGTCTTCATGACGACTCCTCGATCGTGGCGCAGGGCGGGCGCCGGATCGGGCCCGCCCTGCTCGCGACGGCTCACTTCAGGTCGGTGGAGCGCTGCTCGGGGGCGGGCTCGTCGTCCTGGCCGGGGAGGTGGACGTCGACGACGTTCACGTTGACCTCGATGACGTCGAGGCCGGTGGTGCCCTCGACCTGATCGATGACGTTGCGACGGATGGCGTTTCCGACCTCGACGATCGAGGCGCCGTACTCCACGACCACGGTCACGTCGACCGCTGCCTGGGTCTCGCCCTTCTCGACACCGATGCCGCCGGTGATGTTGGTCTGCCCGTTGGGGATCCGGTCGGTCACGGCGGAGAACGCACGACGCACGGCGTTGCCCATGTCGTACACGCCGGGGACCTCGCGAGCGGCCATGCCGGCGATCTTCGCGATCACGGTCTCATCCAGCGTGGTCACTCCGCGGCTGGTCTGGAGGGGACCGCGGGGGGCCTTCTCCTGCGTGACGACCTGCTGCTGCTCACGAGCTTCCTGCTGCTCGGCCTCGCGCTGCGCTGCCTCGCGCTCCTTCTGCGAACCGGTCTGGGGGATGGATGCGTCGGGCATGCGTGCTCCTTCGTGGTGCCCTGGTCTGGCCGGGGCCTGCGGTTGCGGACACCAAGAAGACGTCGCGTCGTCCGAGATCCTCACGCCCCAGTATCTGTGATGCCGCTCACTCCGGCTCGGGGTGCGAGGGGGCTTGCCGTGCCGAGGCATCCGGCCCAGTTGGATTCGGCCCTCGTTATCGCAGCCGGAGCAGCATCGTGTCGGATCCGCCTTCGCGGCCCACGACGGTGAAGCCGACTCGTCGGTACAGCTCGCGCGCATGATTGCCGTCCTCGACGCTCAGGCTCAGCCCGGGGAGGCCGCGCTCCGTCGCGTGGACGACCAGCGCTTCCAGCAAGTGCGAGCCGATGCGGCGGCCACGGTGTGCGGGGGCGACGGCAAGGGTCAGCTCGGGGATGGTGTCCGCGACGTAGCCGTATCCGGGGTCGGCGGCGGTGAGCTGGCGGGCCCAGGTCGCACCTGCCGGCTCGCCGTCGCGCTCGGCGATGACCCCGAAGTCGGTGTCCCGCTGCCAGCCGTCGACGTAGTGCGCGGCCTCGGGCGAGGCGAGCAGGGCATCGTCGAACTCCGGGTCATCGCGCCAATCGAATGCTGCGGCGAGCATCGCGCGCAGGAACGCATGGTCCGACCCGATCGCGGGACGGTACGAGAGGCTCGGCGGTGTCGTCGCGCCAAGGGTTCCTTCCCGCTCCGGGGCGCGGTCGGTCACGAGTCGGCGTCCCGTCGGGAGAGGTGGTCGGTGCGCTCTGGTGAGGACATGCGTCCAGGATGCGTGAGCAGCCCGAGGGTGTCGAGCGCGATCTGCAGCCCGCGACTCATCCCCTGCCACGGATCAGGGGTCGTGGAGGAAAGGCGGTTTCAGCCCTCTGATTTTCTGTGCACTGATCTGCAACAACACTGCTCCGAGCCGCGGATGAGGGGTGAGCCTGTCTGTCACAGCGCCTCGCAGACCCCCGACTCCCCGGGCCGACCTGCGCGGTTGTGATGTGCCAGACATTGCGCATAACGTTTCGGTTACGAGCAGAGAGCTCAGCCGGCCCGCCGGCGAACACGATGGGAGTTCGGTCATGACTGAGCAGAACAATTCCGGACAGTTCGGCAACCAGGGAGACGAGGAGGGTCAAGTCCCTGGAAGTGGTGTAGCGGTCCTTCGGTGAGAGCGGTCAGGCTGTCAGGGCCGGCAGGGCTTCGGTGGTCACCTCCTCCACGGGGTTGGTGGTGATGGTCAGGCGGCAGCGGGCCAGGACGTCGAGGCCGAGGTAGCGGCGGCCTTCGGCCCATTCATCGGTCTGTTCGGCCAGGACCGCGCCGACGAGGCGGACGATCGCCTCGCGGGAGGGGAAGATCCCGACGGAGTCCGTGCGCCGGCGGATCTCGCGGTTCAAACGCTCGGCGGGGTTGTTCGACCAGATCTGGACCCAGACGTCTTTGGGGAACCCGGTGAACGCGAGAACGTCGGCTCGGGCGGCGTCGAGGTGCTCGGCCACGGCGGGCAACTTCTCGCCGACGTAGTCCAACAGTCGCTCAAACTGAGCGGTGACCGCTGCAGCTTCGGGCTGGTCATAGACGCTGTGGAGCATCGCCTTCACGGCAGGCCACATACTCTTGGGACAGATGCTCATGAGGTTCGCGGCGTAGTGGGTGCGGCAGCGCTGCCAGGACGCTCCAGGGAGGTGCGCGGCGATCGCCTCGACCAGCCCAGCATGGGCATCGGAGGTCACCAGGCGAACGCCGCCGAGGCCCCGGGCGACGAGGTCGGCGAAGAAGCTGCTCCACGCCGCTCCGGTCTCCGAGGTCGCCACGCGCATGCCGAGGACCTCGCGGTGGCCGTCGCCGTTGACGCCCGTGGCCAGCAAAACCACGGCGTTGATGACCCGCCCGCCTTCGCGGACTTTCATCGTGAGTGCATCCGCGGCGACGAACGTGAATGGGCCAGCAGCGTCCAGGGGCCGGTGGCGGAACTGCTCGACGTGCTCATCGAGATCAGTCGCCATGCGGCTGACCTGCGACTTCGAGAGCGAGTTGATGCCGAGGGTCTTCACCAACTTGTCCATGCGGCGGGTGGAGACGCCAGCGAGGTAGCAGTCCGCGACCACGGTGATAAGCGCGGACTCGGCACGTTTGCGACGCTCGAGCAGCCACTCCGGGAAGTAAGTGCCGGTGCGGTACTTGGGTACGGCGACGTCGATCGTGCCGACCCGGGTGTCGAGGTCGCGGTGGCGGTAGCCGTTGCGCTGGACAGTTCGATCGGGGCTGGGTCGGCCGTATTCAGCGCCGGCGACTGCGTCAGCATCTGCTGAGAGGAGCTCGTTGATGATCCTTTGCAGCATCGTGCGCATCAGATCCGGGGAGGCGTCGGCCAGGGCTTCACCGAGCAGGCCGTGAGGGTCGACAATATGAGGAGCGGTCATCGTGATGACTCCGTTCGAGAGTGCTGTGAGAGGTTCACTCGAAGGATCACACGGTGACCGCGTCCTCGTCAGAGACGATCACGGGGCCACCGCGCTACACCACTATGCGGGACTCAACTACGAGGAGCAGCAGGGCCAGGGTGGCGGATTCGGCGGCGCTGATTCCGGCCAGGGTGGCCAGGGCGGCTATGGCGGTTCCGACTCGGGCCAGGGCGGCTCCGAGTCCAACCAGGGTGGCGGCCAGGGCGGCCAGGGCAACCAGGGCAACCAGGGTGGCTTCGGTGGTTCCGACTCCGGTCAGGGTGGCCAGGGTGGTTCCGACTCGGGCCAGGGTGGCAACGAGGGAGGCTTCGGTGGATCCGATTCCGGCCAGGGCGGGAATCAGGATGGAGGCCAGGGCGGCTTCGGTGGTTCCGATTCCGGTCAGGGCGGCGACCAGGGCAACCAGGGTGGCTTCGGCGGTTCTGAGTCCGGCCAGGGCGGGAACAACGAGGGTGACCGCAACTTCTGAGTGTCATGCCGGGGCATGAGTGTTCCGACGAGTGACGGGGGACGGCCAGGTGGCCGTCCCCCGTCGTGTGTCCGCTGGTCGTGAGGTCCGGGGAGCCCCGCGCACCGACGCTTCCTGCGGGAACCAGCTCGGGCACTATGCGTCGTGCCTTCGGCCCCTATGCCTGCAGAGACCCGATCACGGTCGGCATCACACCTTCTCGCGCACCTGCGCATGCGCTTCGTCGAGCATCGTCCACACGTCCTGCTCCGTGCCGTCGTAGACGAGCGAGAGCGGGCCGGTGTATGCGGCGGATTCCATGATGTCGAGGCAGGCGCGGAAGTCCTCGACGTCGAGCCCGCTGTCAGGATCGATGCTCACCTTCGCCTGGCAGCTCTCTGCAAAGGCTGCGACCTGCGCGAGCTCGTCGTACTTGCCCGGTCCCTTCCAGTTCCCGAAGTCGGCGAGGAAGCCGATCCGGCCCTCGCACCGTTCCAGCAGGTTCAGCGTGACCTCGGCGTTGACCAGCAGGCTCTGCCAGTTCTCCACCAGGATCCGCGTGCCCTCGTGACGATCGGCGAGGCCACGCAGGGCGGCGGCGCTGTGCGCGAGCGTGGTCTCCGACGGGGCCTGGTCGCCGGCGGAGATCCGTACCTTCCCCGCGCCGAGCACCTCGCCGACGGTGATCCAGTCCGAGATCCAGTCGGCCCACCGCGCACCCTCGCGGGGATCGGCGAGGTCGCCATGGTCGACGAGGAAGCACTCGAGGTCCACCCCTGAGCCGACGAAGGCCGAGCGGAGCTCCTCGAGGTACCCCGGGTCCGTCGAGGGGAGCGAGAAATGACAGATCTGGGCGCTCGCGAAGCCATGGGAGGCAAGCAGCTCGGGGAGGTCCAGGAGGGCGACGGCCTGGGCGGGGTCCGTGGCGCGACCTTCGAGCGCCGGCATCGTCCCGGGTGCCGCATAGCTCCCCAGCACCCGGAACAGGGACCAGGTGTGGATCGCTTTCGAGTGGTTCAGCATCGTCAAGGTGCTCCTAGGTCCGTTCCTCGTCGTCGAGCCGGTCGGCGGTGGGGGTATGCCCACCGCAGTAGCCTGTCACCTTCCGTGCGCCAGCGCAGCAGTGATTCTCCGCCGCGCGCGGATACGATGCAGATCGACGCTGCAGAGGGTGGAGACGCGATGACGACCTGGTGGCCCTACCTGCGGCTGGCGGCGGCCGGGCTTGCCCTCGCCGCGATCGTGCGGCAGCTGTCCCTGGCGGTCGCCAATGCTCGGGAGGCCGACACCGCCTGGGGCGCGTGCGTCCCGACGGTGGTGGCGAACTTCTTCAGCTACTTCACCATCCTCTCGAATCTGCTGGCGGCCTGCGTGCTCCTCGTGGGGGCGATCTGGCTGATGCGGCACCGCCACGGCACGGTTGTCGAGCCCGCCTGGCTCGCCACCCTGTTCGCCTGTGCCACGACCTATATCGTCGTCACAGGCGTTGTGTACAACCTGCTGCTGAGGTCCATCTCGATCGCTGGCATCTCTGATGCCTGGACGAACGAGACTCTGCACGTGGTCATCCCGCTCGTCCTGCTCGGGGACGCGTTCCTGGCACCGAAGCGCCGAGCGTTGCCGTGGCGCGCGATCGCAGTGGTCGTGGTGTTCCCGATCATCTGGGTGCTCTACACGATGGTCAGAGCGAATCTCGTCGTCGGGCCGCTCACGGGGGATCCCTGGTGGTACCCCTACCCGTTCCTCGACCCGCACCTGGTCCCGGGCGGCACTCTCGGCGTGGCCGGGTACATCGTCGGCATCGCGGTCGCGATCACCGCCGTGGCAGCGGGCGTGGTGTGGCTCGGCCGGTATCGGGCCCGACCCGCAACGTCGTCTCCTCGCAGCAGCAGCCGACACCCAGGAGGCGGAGAGAACTGGTGACCGAGAGCCATGACCCGGAACAGCCCCCCGTGCCCACCCGCCCCCGGGGCAGGGGTGCGGCACCGAGCCTCGCGCAGGTCGAGGCTCTGATCGCGGTGATCGACTACGGGTCCTTCACCGCCGCCGCAGACATCCTCCAGATCTCCCAGCCCTCCCTCTCGCGACGTATCCACACGCTCGAGGAGGCCCTGGATATCCGCCTGTTCTCCCCGGTCGGTCGCCGGATGGAGCTCACGGAGACAGGCCGTGGAGTCGTCGCCGCGGGGAGACGGGCGCTGGCGGAGATGGGGTCCATCGAGGCGATGGTCGCCTCCGCGCACTCCTTGACGACAGGGTCCCTGCGCGTCACCGGGCTGCCGTCGCTGGTCGGCAGCGTCCTGACTGATCTCGTCGGGCAGTTTCATCGGGCCCATCCCGGGGTGCGGGCGGAGATCTTCACGGTGGACGACGCCGAGGAGCTGTTCGAGGCGATCCGGGTGGGCAGGGCGGACGCCGCCGTCGGAGTCATCAGCCGTGTCCCCGACGACCTGACCGCGATCGCGCTGCCTGCCCAGGAGTTCGCAGCCGTGCTCCCTGCGGTCGCCCACGAGGGCAGAGACGAGGGAAGCGACGAGCAGCCCCTGTCGGCCCACGACCTGGCCGAGCGCACGCTCGTGACCTTGCCTCGAGGCACGTCGATCCGACAGCTCACCGAGTCCGTCTACCGGTCCCTGGGCATCGAGCCCGCTCGCCTCATCACGACCACCCAGCGCGACAGCCTGGTCCAGCTCAGCATCGCGGCCGACGGCGTCACCGTCGTGCCCGAGGTGCTTGCGCGGACGGCGCCCGCCTTCGGAGGCCGTCGGGTCCGGCTGCGCACACCGGTGCAGCGCGCCATCGGGATCATCCATCGACCCGAAGAATTCACGAACCCCGCCCTTGGTGGGTTCCTGGAGCTGGTGAGGCTCAGGCGTGCGCAATGACCTGCACGAACCGTGGGGGTATAGCGCACCTGCATGAATCGCTCGCCGCTCGCTATTGGAGCGTGACGGCCCCGCGTGGTGACCTGGTCCGTGGACCTGGACCGGAGAACTGTGTGAGGAGGGCGCGAGCGTGGACGTTGTCCCGAGCAGAGACCGTCGAACGGACCGGCCGCAGCCCCGGCATCGACGGTTGGGGGCAGGAACTCTGGTGTACCGCCGAGGCCGGATCGCGGCGGTCCTCGCGCTCGCGCTGGTCACCGTCCTGGCCGGCGGGGTGACCGGCACGATGATCCACCTGCGGGGGAACATCACGACCTCCCCGATCCGCGCAGGGTCAGAGATCGACCACGACACCAGGGACAGCAAGGACCTGAATATCCTGCTGCTCGGCTCGGACAGCAGGGACCTCTCGGAGAACGACTTCGGCTCCGGTGACGGCTCCCAGCGCAGCGACGCGATGGTGCTCGCGCACCTGTCCGAGGACGACGGTCGGATCGACGCCGTGCAGTTACCACGGGACACCCTCATGTCGCTGCCTGCCTGCACTGATACAGGTCACGGGCCCTTCTCCGGTGGGCGCGGGATGCTGAACTCGGCTCTGAACTACGGCCCGGCGTGCTCGGTCGCGGCCGTGGAGGATCTGACCGGAGTGCCGATCGACCACTTCGTGGAACTGAACTTCGAGGGCTTCATGGCGATCGTCGACGCCCTGGGCGGATTGCCGGTATGCCTGCCTGACGCGATGAGCGACCCCTACGCGGACCTGGACCTGCCCGCTGGACACCAGACCCTCGAAGGGAAGGACGCGCTGGCGCTCGCCCGCACCCGCCATGCCGTGGGCGATGGCAGCGACATCGCGCGCCTCGGACATCAGCAGATGGTCATGTCCGCTGTGGTGCAGGAGGCGACCAGCCGGCAGGTCGTCACCCGCCCCGACAGGCTGTACTCCTTCCTGGATGCCACGACGTCCGCGCTCACCGTCGATCCGGGGCTGAGCGCGATCACCGACATGGCCGCGCTGGGGAATCGAGTGGCTCGGGTCGCCCCCGAGAACATCACCTTCATGACCATGCCGTGGGAGCCGGCGCCCGGGGATCCCAACCGCGTGGTGCCGTCCGCCCAGGCGGAATCCGTCTTCGCGCAGCTGGCCGCCGACGGCCCGATCACACGAGCGGGCGCGCAGGACGAGGAACCCTCGCCCTCCGACTCCGACTCCGGCTCTGCCTCCGGCTCCGACTCCGACTCCGGCTCTGCCTCCGGCTCCAACTCCGGCTCTGAGGAGGAGCCACCACCGGCATCCGGAACCACACCCCCGGTACAAGAGGAGTCCCGCCCGGCGCCCGAGGCGCCGCCCCAGGACGCTCAGGTGGAGACGACGACGCGGACCGCAGACACGGACCTCTGCTCGGGCTGACGGGCGGGAGGGGCGGAGCTATGCTCTGCCGCTATGAGCTCCTCGACGCGCCGCGCGGTGATCCTGGGGGGAACTGGCGCCATCGGGGCAGCCACGGCGCAGCGCCTCGTCGAGGGCGGTTGGCGCGTCGACGTCACGGGGCGCGACCCGGGCCGGATGCCCCCGGAACTGACGCACCAGGGAGTTCGTTTCCATGCCATCGACCGTCGGGACGGGGCGGCGGTGTCGCGCCTGGTGGGCAGCGGCGCCGACCTGCTCGTCGATCTCCTCGCCTATGAGCGGGACGATGTCAGGGGCCTGCTGCCGATGATGGCCGACTGCGCGAGTCTGGTGATCGCCTCTTCGCGGGCCGTCTACGTCGATGGCGAAGGCCGTCACCTCAACGGTGACCAGCCCCCTCGTTTCCCGCTGCCGATGCCGGAATCCACCGCGACGCTCTCCCCGGCCGCACCGGGGACGAACCCGTTCACCCGCGAGGGATACGCGCCCTCCAAGGTCGCCGTGGAACAGGAAGCTCTCACCAGCGGACTGCCCGTGACCGTGCTGCGCCTCTCGAAGGTGCATGGCCCCTGGGCCCGCAACGCCCGAACTCGACCGATCGTGGAGCAGATGCTCGCCGGCGCCGAGGCGATCGAGCTGACCGACCGCGGGAGCTCGGTCGACCACCTCACGGCCGCGGCGAACACGGCAGGCCTGATCGAGACGGTCGCCGATGCCCCGGGGACCCGCGTGCTGAACTCGGCCGATCCCGACGCACTGACCGCCGCCGAGATCGTGCACGCCATCGGGGCAGCGATCGACTGGGAGGGCGAGATCGTGGGCCTCGAACCGGGAGAGGCAGGCGGCGAACATCCGTGGAGCGCCCCGTCCCCGATAGTCCTGGACATGCGCGCTGCGCGCGAGCTCGACTACCAGCCCGTCGCGTCCGGACGCGAGCTCATCGGGGCCGAGGCCCGATGGGTAGCCGGCATGGACTATCACCCGTGCTCGCCGAGGGCCTGAGTCATGACCTCCGTCGGCCCTGAGCTATGGCGCGCCCAGATGGACGCGCTTCGTGACCTCTTGTCCGCGCGGGTGCCGCGCCTGGTCGGCATCTACCTGCACGGCTCCGCAGCGCTGGGCGGCTTCGGGCCGGCGTCGGACCTCGACGTGCTGGCCGTGGTCGAGGATCTCCCCACGCCGGGCTGGGACCAGATCGCGCAGGAGATTCTCGCGGTGAGCAAGGGTGGGCGCGCCCTCGAGCTGTCCGTGGTGCGGCGTCGCGATGCGGCGCGGCCTGCGTCCCCCTGGCCGTTCGTGCTGCACGTCAGCAGCGGCGAGCACCGATGGGCCCTCGGCGGGCAGGGTGGCGACCCGGATCTGCTGGCGCACTACGCCGTGGTCCGGGCGGCCGGCGTGCCGCTGCTCGGGCCGGACCCGTCGTCCGTCGTGGGCGCTGTGGACAGGGATGCCCTCCTCGCCTACCTGGTCGACGAACTCGACTGGGGCGTGGCCGAGGCCGATCAGCGCTACGTTGTGCTCAACGCCTGCCGCGCGATCGTGTACGCGGAACAGGGAGAGCTGCTGTCCAAACAGGCAGGTGGTCGGTGGTGGATCGCGAGGAACGGCCCGTCGGACCTCGTGGCCGCGGCGCTGGACGCGCAGACCGCAGGCGCTGACCTGGGAGCGTGCAGCCAGCACGCGAGGGATTTCGTCGGCGCCGCGAGAGCGCACCTTCTGACGGCGCTCCGACAGGGCGCCCCGGAGGCCTGAGCCGCCTCGGGATCAGTCCCCGGCGGCCTTCGCCTCGAGCAGGGCGCGTTCGCGGTCGTTCGTGGACAGCGCCGCCGCCGCGGCGAACTCGACACGGGCCTCCTGCGTGCGCCCCAGGCGGAGCAGCAGCTCGCCCCGGGTAGCCGGCAGCAGGTGGTAGGAGCTCAGCGCGCCGGAGGCCGCGATCTCGTCGATCAGCTCCAGGGCCGCGGCGGGACCGGACGCCATCGTCACCGCGGCCGCCCGGTTCAGCTGCACGATCGGTGACGGGGCGACGCGGCCGAGTGTCTCGTAGAGCATGACGATGCGGTCCCAGTCGGTGTCCTCGAAGTCCGCCGCGATCGCATGGCACTGCGCGATCGCCGCCTGGATGCCGTAGGGGCCGCGGCCGCGGCCGATGGCGTCCGCTCGGGTCAGGGCATGCTGGCCGCGCTGGATACGGCCGCGGTCCCAGCGGCGGCGGTCCTGGTCGGCGAGCAGCACAGGGTCACCCTGTGCATCCACGCGCGCCGGGAAGCGTGCCGCGGTCAGCTCCATGAGGGCGAGCAGCCCATGGACCTCGGGCTCGCGCGGCAGCAGCGCGGCCAGCACGCGGGAGAGCCGGATCGCCTCGAGGCCGAGCTCGGGCCGCATCCAGTCGGAGCCGCTGCTGGCGGCGTGACCCTCGTTGAAGATCAGGTAGAGCACGCCGAGCACCGACCCGAGCCGGTCGGTGAGCTCCACGTACGGCGGCACCTCGAACGGGACGTTCGCCGCCTTGAGGGTCTTCTTCGCCCGCACGATCCGCTGCTGCACGGTCGCGGTCGGGACCAGGAAGGCGTGGGCGATCTGCTCGCTGGACAGGCCGCCCACCACGCGCAGCGTCATCGCGATGCGGGCCTCGCGCGAGAGCACGGGGTGGCATGCGATGAACACGAGCCGCAGCACGTCGTCGTCGATCGCCTCCGGATCCCAGGGCGGGGCATCGGCCGCACCCTCACCAGCGCGTTCCAGCTCGACAGCGATCTCGGCCATCCGGTCGTCGCGCCGCTGCTGGCGGCGCCACCCGTCGATCGCCTTGCGCTTCGCCACCGCCGTCAACCAGGCGGCCGGGTTGCGCGGCACCCCGTCGCCGGGCCACTGCCGCAGGGCATCGAGCAGCGCGTCCTGGGCCAGGTCCTCGGCCAGGCCGAAGTCGCCCGTCGTGCGAGCCAGCGTGGCGATGATGCGGGCCGAATCGATCCGCCAGGCAGCGGCGACGGCGCGCTCGACGGCCGAACGGTCGTCGGGGCGCGCCGTCGCCACGTCCCAGGGATCGGCCATCTCAATCCTGGCCGCGCTGCGCCTGCTCCTCGCGCCAGCCCGCTTCCTTCTCGATCCACTCGTTGTCGGCCGGGAAATCCTCCGGCCCGGTCACCCGGCGCACCTCGAGGAACGAACCGCGCCCGAGCGGAGCACGCTTGGCCCACTCGGCGGCTTCGTCCCGGCTGGCGACCTCGAGGATCCAGAAGCCGTTGAACAGCTCCTTGGTCTCGCCGTAGGGACCATCGGTCACGAGCGCCTCATCGGTGGAGAAGTCGACGACGAAGCCCTCGGAGGCATCGCTCAGGCCCTCGCCGGCGAGCAGCACGCCCGCCTTCATCATCGACTCGTTGTACTTCCCCATGGCCTCGATGATCTGCTCGAACGGGACTTCCTGGGAAGCCTCGACGGCTTCGTCGGTTGCGCGCATGATGAGCATGTACTTCATGATGACTCTCCTTGGTCCGGGACCGGCTTCTCGGCCCTCTCACTGACTACGTCGAACGGGAACGCGCCGGATCGACACGGGGGAGAAAGCAGTTCTGAATGCGTCGACCAGACGGCCAATCTATGACGCCTCGCCAGGGCGCGGAAGGCGATCGGGCCTGCGAATAATCGGTGGCCCCTGCCTGCCGGTGCGCCATACGTTGCCGGCATCCGGGCATCACGCCGGCTGATTCCGTCACCGGCCTGCCCGCACGGGCGGCTCCGCCATTCTCCGTACAGAACCCCACCCGTCAGGAATTCACCAGCATGGGCATCCCCTGACGCTTCACCATCGCCGAGTCGAGCCATCGCATCCTCGACCCCCTCACCTCGGAGACGATCACGTCGATGTCAAGAACGGGCTTCGCGGCCAGACCGGGGCGGATATCCGCACGCCCGCGGGGGTGCTGCGAGTCCTCAGCGAGCCGTGACGAAGGGGCCTGGTGATCCCTCCCGACTCAGCCCTGCACCGTGGGTCTGATGGTCAGGTCGCCGATCTCGACGTCGCGGGGCTGCTCGAGCACGAAGCAGATGGCGTTCGCGACCGCCATCGGGTCCAGTCCGAAGGAGCGCATGCCGGCCTGGATCTCGTCGCGTGAGCCCGGCGCCATCCCGTCGGCCAGCTCCGTGCGGACGAAGCCCGGTGAGATCGACGTCGTCTTGATAATCCCGTCGGTCGATTCGGCGCGAAGGCCCTCCATGATCGTGCGGGCGGCATTCTTGGTCGCCGCGTACACCGCCATCGTGGGCGAGATGGTGATGCCGGCAGTGGACACGGTGGTCACCACGTGGCCGTGCCCTTGTCGACGGAAGACGGGCAGTGCCGCGTCGAGCCCGTTGAGCAGTCCGCGGAGATTGACGTCGATCATGGCCGCCCAATCGTCGGTGCCGCCTTCCTCGAGCCGCCCGAGCCGGGCGAGGCCGGCATTGTTGACGAACGCGTCGAGGTGGCCGAATTCCGTGACGGCTGCGTCGACGAGGGCGTGCGTGTCGTCGGCAACGGTGACGTCCGTCGGGACGGCGATCGCACGACCGCCTCCGCTCTGGATGGTGGCGGCGAGGGCGTCGATGCGTTCACGTCGGCGAGCGGCCAGCACGACCGTCGCTCCGCGCCGCGCCATCTCGATCGCGGTCTGCTCGCCGATGCCGCTGCTGGCGCCGGTGATCGCGACGACTCGGTCCTGGAGGGAGGTGGTGTCCATCGGGGCTCCTTGTATAAGCTGACACGTGTCCGGTTCGACGACACTCTAAGCGGACACGTGTCCGCACGGTAAGGGGGAGCGATGCCAGAACGCAGAGTGCGGGCCGATGCCGCCGTTAACCGTGCCAAGATCCTGGAGGTCGCGCGGGAGCAGCTGGAGACCTCGGAGGAGCTGCGTCTGAACGCCGTGGCGAAGGCGGCGGGTGTCGGCCAGGGAACGCTGTATCGACACTTCCCGACGCGGGAGGCGCTGCTCGTCGAGGTCTACCGCGCCGACGTCGACGAGCTCGTCGAGGCGGCACGGGAACTGGTCGCAGTACAGGATGCAGTGACCGCCATGCGGTGCTGGCTGGATCGCGTGGCCGACTATGCGCGGATCAAACGAGGCGTGCTGGCGGCGCTCGAGCCGACGTCGGGCGCGGAGCTGACCTCGAGCCATGCCTCACGGATCGGTGACGCGATCACGATGCTGCTCGAGGCCGGCCGGGCCGAAGGCTCGATGCGCGTCGACGTCGACGAGGCCGACGTGCTCCTCCTGCTCGGCTTCCTGTCACGCATGACGAACGAGCAGGCGGCGAGCCGTGCATCCCATCTGCTCGGAGTGCTGCTGGACGGGGTGCGGGTGCGAGCCTGACGTCTCCTCAGGCCGCGGGCGATCGCCGCCGCACCGGTGAACTCGGCCCGAGGCGTCGATCTGGTCGCGCCGCGGGCCGACGCGCCACGCCTGCCATGATCGAGTCATGGCAACGCATCCGGAGCGCCTCGCGCGAGGCGAGTGGTATCTCGACGACGACGAACTGCAGGCTCGGCGACGCGACTGCTGGCGGCTGCTGGACACGTTCAATGCGGCGACGGCCGACGAGGACGAGGTGCGTCGCGAGACCCTGCTCGCGATGCTCGGCGCGGTGGGGGAGGGGGCCGTGGTGGTCCCGCGGTTCCAGTGCACCTACGGAACGAACATCCGGCTCGGTGCCTCGGCCTTCGTCAATGCGAATGCTTTCTTCATGGACGACGCCCCCATCAGCATCGGAGCGAACGTCCGGCTCGGCCCCGGGGCGCAGCTGATGACCGCGCTGCATCCCGTCGAGGACCACGCGCGCCGTCGCGACGGGTGGGAACAAGCCCTGCCCATCACCATCGGGGAGAACACGTGGCTGGGCGCCTCGGTCACCGTGGGCGCCGGGGTCACCATCGGCCGCAACACCGTGATCGGTGCGGGAAGCGTCGTGCTGCGCGACATTCCCGACCACGTCGTCGCTGTGGGCACCCCGGCGACCGTGACCCGGCAGCTTCCCCTCGAAGACGGCACCGCCTGACCTCGCTGCCTATCCCGCCCGGCATTCTGGCGGTCGTGTTCGACGTGGGGGAGACCTGGTCGAGGGGACCGCGCGTGGTGCGCGGCGCATCGCCTCACCGCTCGACGCGCGGTGCGTTCGAGGCGGGAGGCTGCGCCAGGCTGGCCAGGAGGGTGAGGGCGTCCTGGGAGGTCGAGCCGGGTTCGGTCGTGTAGACGTAGAGCGTCTGTCGAGTGTCCCCGGGGAGGGTCAAGGACTCGAACTGGACGTCGATCTCACCCACCTGAGGATGGTGGAGTCGTTTCGTGCCGTGGGTGCGTAGGTGCACCTGGTGCTGTGACCACCAGGATCGGAACTCCGGGCTGGCGAGGGACAGCTCGCCGATCAGGTGATGCGTCGCTTCGTCGTTCGGGGTCGCCGCGGCCTCGAGTCGGAGCGACTCCACGGCGTTGCGGGCCTGCTGCTCCCAGTCGAGGAAGAGATCGCGCGCGCGATCGTCGAGCAGCAGCCACCTGGCGTAGTTGCGATGCTTGGCTGGCATGACCCGGAAGTCCGCGAACAGCGCTCTGGCGAGGGCGTTCGACGCCAAGACGTCCGTGCGGTGACCCAGCACGAGCGCCGGTTGAGTGGTGAACGAGTCGAGGAGCTGGTGCAGGCCCGGGCGGACCCGTTGGACCGTCGGGCGCGCACGGGGGACGGGTCGTCGCACGGTGGCGATCACGTCGTCGACGTACCTGCGGCCGGCGACATCGAGGCCGAGAGCGCGTGTGAGGGCATCGAGCACCTGCGTGGAGGGCACGATGTGCCGCCCCTGCTCGAGGCGGGTGTAGTAGTCGGTGGAGACCCCGGCCAGCAGGGCCACCTCCTCCCGCCGCAGCCCGGAGACGCGCCGGATGCGCCCGTCGGGGAGAAGGCCGGTGTCCTGCGGATCGCGGGCAGCCCGTGCACGACGAAGGAAGTCGCCGAGGTCGCGATGCGGGTCGGTCATATCGTCATCCTTCCAGGAGCGGGCGGGGTTGTCAGGGGGTCGTCATGCCTCTGGCGTCCCGGCCCTGGTCGCCCGCGCCGGTGCGACGCGAGCGACCAGGGAGGAGCCAGGGTTCGTGGCCTGCCGGTGAGTCAGCGCACGTAGTCGGTGCTGTGCGCGAGCTCCCGGCCCGCAAGGATCTCTGCTCTGAGCGACTCCGCCTTGCCTTCGGCCATTCCCGACGAGTCCGAACCCAGCTGCTGGCGCAGAGGGCCGCTCTCCTGCTGCGCGATCGCCACGAACGCGACGGCGGCCCTGCGCGGGTCGCCGAGCTGGCTGCCCGACATCGCCTTGTGCGCCTCGACCATCTCGCGGATGGCCGGGTAGGCGCCCGGGATCTCGCCGGCGGCAGCGAGGGAGTTGTCCGTCAGGAACGCGGTGTCGAAGTAGCCGGGCTCGACGAGCGAGACGCGGATGTCGTGCTCGGTGACCTCCGCCGCGAGGGATTCCGACAAGCCCTCCACGGCGTACTTCGCGGCGCAGTACAGGCCCCACCCGGGGAAGGACAGCACCCCCAGGATCGATGAGACGTTCATGATGTGGCCGGAGCCAGCGGCCCGCATCTGCGGCAGGACCGCGCGCAGGACGTTCCAGGTGCCGTTGACCTGGACCTGGAACATCGCCTGGATGTCGGCGTCGGTGGTCTCCTCGACGGCGCCGAGGTATCCGTAGCCGGCGTTGTTGACGACGACGTCGATCCGCTCGAAGCGGTCGGTGGCCTCGGCGATCGCGCGAGACACCTCCTCCTCGTCGGTCAACGAGACCTCGAGAACCAGCAGATGCGAGGTGTCGACCTCCGGGAGCGCGGCGAGCAGTCGCTCGGACGAGCGCGTCGTCGCGGCAACCCGATCTCCGCGCTCCAGCAGATGCGCGACGAGGGCGAGGCCGAGGCCGCGCGAGGTGCCGGTGATGAACCAGACGGCGGGACGGTCGGTGGGGTAGGACATGGGGGAGTTCCTTTCTGAGGCGGTGCCACCACCTTCCCCCGAGGAAAGCCCGAGTTCAGCGGCATACCGGGCCCTCTCCTGACGAGGACTGCCATGCCCACCCGAGGGGCCTGGCAGACGATCTGAACCCGATGATCACCCTCTCCCGAACCGCGCTCCGAACGGCGATGCGGTGCACGTAACCGGATAGCGTCGACCTATGTCGTTCTCGAAGATCAACTCGTCGGACCTCTCGCTGGGCCCGGGGCCGCACCCCGCCGCCAGCCCGTTCGACAAGCGCGTCTCCGAACCGCTCGGGGTCTCTGCGTTCGAGGTGTACAAGGTGGAGCTGCCTCCGGGTGCACGCACCGAACCGCATGACCACCTCGCTGATCAGGTGGAGGACGTGTATGCCATCGTGCGCGGCTCGGGCTGGCTCGTCGTCGATGGTCGGCGAGAACCCATCGAGGTCGGCGACTTCCTGGCAGTTGCTCAGGCCTCGACCCGGTACGTGATCGCGGGAGAAAGCGGCTGCGAGCTCATTGCGATGTGCGCCTGACGGTTACGAGGCGACGACAGTTGAGGCCATCTGCGCAGCCGCCGAGATCTCCCGGAGCACGTTCTTCCGGTACTTCACCTCGAAGGACGACGCCGTCCTGACGGATGTCGACGAGGCGTCGGAGCTTCTGCGCGACGCTTTGAGTGCGCGCCCGGACGAGGAGCCCGTCTGGACCGCTCTGCGCCACGCCCTCGAGCCGCTCATAGATCGTTACGATGCTGACCCTCAGCCTGGTCGACAGTTGGCGGCGCTGATCGCCGAAACCCCTGGTCTGGCCGCACATCAGCATGAGAAGCACGTCCGGTGGTGCGAAGCACTTCGTCCCGAGGTCTCCCGCCGCATCGGAGCAGACCCGACTGACAACACCGATCCACGTTCGACAGCCACGATCGCCGCCGCACTTGCCTGCCTCGACGCGGCCGTCAGCGTTTGGGCCACCACCGAAGAGACGCCACCCATCGCATCGATCCTGAAACGAGCAATGGACGCCACCCGGCTCTGATTCCCCAGCCATGGGATCTGGCCACGCACAGAACTGATCTATACGTCACCGCGGGGACGCCAGCGACCACTCATCGAGCACGCAAGCTCAGCCGGTGATCCGGACGGTCGGAGCTCCGGGGTGGTGCACGGGCCGCCAGCGCACGAATCGGCCGGCGGTCTCCTCGTCCCCGCGATGCATGGGGCGAGACCACGGCGCGCGACGAATGCAGTCCGGCTGCGCGGGGAAGCGGATGCGAGCCCTGCTCCGACCTCGTAGCCGTGCCGGTTATCCGCGAGAACCAAGGGACCCGCGAACTTTCCGCGGGGTCTCAGTGCTCCTGGCGTGCGGGTGTCAGCTCGTGACGACCGAGCTCGACCACTCCAGTGGAGCGTCGTCGAAAGCCGTGGCCCAGTAGTGGGGCATGAGCGCTTTCAGCGGCACCCAGCGAACGGGTGTCGAGTCGGATCCGGGGACCGCGGCGAGCACGTCCGGGCCGTGGGTCGCGAGTCGTTCCTGGCACACCCCGCACGGAGCGAGCACCAGATACGCACCGGCCTCGTCCCGGTAGAGGCAGATCGACGCGACGATCTTCTGTTCGAGCCGGTGCGCCGCGCAGTAGGGCTCCGTTTCGTGGCAGACCTCAACGGCGGGATTGATGGCCTCGGGTGCTGTGCCGACCAGGATGGTGCCGTCACTCAGCAGCATGGCCGCTGCGCCCGCCTCCTGCTCAGGGAAGCGCTGCTGGATCAGCGCGCGGCACCGCTCGATGACCTCGTCCAGCTGGGGGTTCGTCATGGGGCAATGCTATACGCCCACGGTGAAGCATTCGACTGCGCTCGGTGGAGAAGGTGGTCAGCCCGCACGCTCGACCCCGATCTTGCTCTTGCGGTCAGGGCGTATTGGTCACTGCTCGAGACCATCGGCGGCACGTTCGCCGCGGTGCGCGTCCGTCCATTCGGCGAGGAACCTCCGGTAGGAGGGGTGCGCCAGACGGAGCGCGGAGACGTCGGAGGCGGAGACCCATCGCAGTTCGTCGTGCTCATCGGTAGCGAGGTTGGTAGGTTCCCCATCCCACTCGGTGACGAACCACAACTGTAGGACCACTCCGTCGTCGGCCGTCTCGTTCTCTACGACTCGCAGATCCGGCGGGCCGGCGATTGTCGCGTCGACGCCGATCTCCTCCCGGAGCTCGCGGGCCAGCGCGTCCGCTGCACTCTCGCCGAGCTCGATATGGCCGCCGGGGAAGTCCCAGCAGTCCGGGTAGTACCGGCGGTCCGGGTGTCGGTGGGCGAGGGGAACGCCTTGCGGCCCGACGAGGGCTCCTGCGACGACGTGATGGGGCATGAGCTCATCTCAGCACACGTACTCTGCACCGATGACGACTCCGTGGACGCCCGGCGCTGACTGGGAAGCGCTCGGTGGAGGTGACGGCGCGGCGACCGCAGGGGTCTGGCGCGCCCGCCTCGATGACGGGGCCTGGATCGTCAAGAGGATCCGACGCGGTGACCCGAGCTGCGAGCCGCACTCATTCCGGTGGTGGCGACGAGAGATCGCCGTCGCCGCATCGAGCGTGACGGCGACGTTCGAGGGACTCATCGCCCCCGAATCCCACGTGCACGAGGACACCGAGGGCGCGAGTCTGTGGACCCGCGACATCGCGTCTCACCGGATTCCGGCACCGGTGGTTGCTGCGGCACTGGGCCGGTTCGCCACCGTGCAGATCGAAGATCCGGGCTGGTTCGTGGTCGGTCGGCTGCGTGACCGCGTTGCCCTGGCAGGCGCCTCCGACGCGCCGCACTTCGCCATCGAAGGCGTCTGCAGCGGGCTCCGGCAGCGGGCGGAGGCGACCTGGTCGCAACGCGACGACGCGCTCACGCTGCTGGACGAGATGCCTCACGTGCTCTCCCACGGAGATGCCCTCCCGAGGAACCTGCTGCGCCATGACGAGGGACTCGTCACCGCGATCGACTGGGACCAGCTGGGATACGCCCCGATCGGCGCCGATCTGGCGACCTTCAGCATGTGGGTCGACGAACCGGTCGAGACGCTGCTGGCGAGCTACCTCGACGGGGCGGGCGCGCTGGACCTCGATCCCCGTCAGCTGCGAGACAGCATCGCGCTGACGATCTCGCTGATCGCGATCTCGCGCGCTCTGCGCACAGCAGGTTGCGAGCGGTTCGCGGGGTACGGGAACCGTTTCGTGGCAGCTGGACCGCAGATGGCGCGCGCCCTCCAGGTGCTCGGAGTGAGCCGGGCCTGACTACGGAATCCAAGGCCCTGAGAAGTAGTCGGCGCGAAGTGTGAGCCCGCTGTTTCCCGGTTCGGCCCACATCCAGATCGTGCGCGGGTCAAGGAACGTCCCGGGTATCTCGAGCTGCGGGGTCGCCCCCATCTCCTCGGCAAGTTCTGTGGGCGACTGTCCTGGCGGGGGCTGCACCGTGAACACCACCCAGCACCCGCCGCTCGCACAGTCACGGTTCTCGCGGAGGATCTCGGCGTCGGCGGGAAGCGGCACGGCAGAGGCCGCGGGCACATCCCCTTCGGTGGCGCCCATGAACAGCAGAGCCACGCGACCCCCGTAGAGCAGTGCGAGGATCACCACGGCGATGAAGAAGGCCGTCCAGGTCCTCCGCCGAGCGGTGGCAGTCATCGCGTCGGGTCCTCACGTATCACTGCTCCAGGGACGTGCTCTGCTGATTGCTCGGTGCCCGTCGAGGACGACGACGCGTAGAGAATCTCAGCTTGCTCACGCGGAGAAAAACCTCGATCGAAGTCTCGTTCGTTCGGGACCCAGACGTCGTGCCACAAGTCCTCGTGGTCCCGGCCGAGCGCTCGATCACGGGCAAGGCCGCGTCGGGCGGCGACATCGAGGGCCACGTCGCACCAGATCCGGACGTCGAGGTGCGGAAGTGCCTCAGGGTGGAACAGCCCGATGAGGTCAACGAGGAGGAGATCGGTGCGGGGCAGGGGCTCGGGATCCGCCAGGGCACGTGCGGACCAGTCGAAGCGACGGAAGGTGCTGGGTCGCTCATGGCGCAGCGGATCCAGGACCTCTGCGACCAGACGGGCCCGGTCGACGCCGTCCCAGTCCGAGGACCTCTGATGCGAGCGGGACGGATCGAGGAAGTCGTCGCCGCGAAGCCTCACCGCACCACGGAGGGAGCCCGCCAGATAGCGGGCCAGAGTCGATTTTCCGGAGCCGGCGTATCCGGAGATGCCGACGACGAGGGGGCGCCGGGATGTGCGGCGGCGAGAGGAGACGTGCTCGAGAATGCCGACGCGGTCCATCGGGCGAGTGTAGGCGCAGCCTCGGGATGGCCTCCTTCGGTGATCGGGTCATCCCACCACGATGGCGGCCGACCTGCATCGCCACCTATGCGTGCCGCCCGCCGCGTTGCGCCGCACGGTGCGGCCCCACCTGCACGAGGTCGGGACCGCGCCGGCGCTCACGCGAGGGTGATGCGATGCCAGTCGATGCGGTCCTTGGCGTCGCCGTCCTCGTCCCCGGCCTCGTGGAGGAGCCCGAGCACCTCGCTGTCGAGCATCGTCATATCCGAGTAGCCGGCGCGCACCGACTCGACGTCGAAGGCCTTGGACCAGGAGCTGCCGGCGTCCTCCGAGCCGAAGACCGCCAGATGCTTGCGGAGCGTGGGGTGGGTGGGAGCCGAGAAGAGCAGACGATCCCCCGGTTCCCCTCCGTGCTGGCCCCGGTTGAGCAGGGCTCCCTGGACACCCGGTGTCGTCTCGAGATCTGCCACCGTCTCGAAGGTCGCGGTCTCGAAGGTCTCACCGCCGTCCGTGCTGCGGGCGGCAGCACGCGACCGTGACGGTGACGTCTCCCCCTCATCGCGGAGTCGCCCGATGGCGATGAGCGACCCGTCGGCCGTCTCCTCGACACCGATCTCGCCGAAGTGGGCGACGTCCTCGGGACCAGGGATCCCCTGCCCTTGCGACCACGACACCCCGTCGTCGTCGCTGAAGATGATGGCTCCCATCCCGCCCTCGTAGTACACGGCGGCGACCAGGCGCCCGGCATGCTCGCCGTGGACCATCTGGATGCCGTGCTGCGGGCCCGTCCCGTACCAGCCCTCGACCGGGGCGCTGTCACCGCCTTTGAGCTGCTCTTCGAGGCTCATCGCATCCGACCAGGTCTCGCCGTCGTCGTCGCTGTGCATCACGAACGGGATCCGCTTGGCCCGAGTCCCCGCCTGATTCCACGTGGTCAGCAGGACGATGCGACCGGCGTTCTCCCCGTGCTGGAGGACGATGGGCACCGGATTCCCGCGGGTGGCATCAGCCTCCCCGCCCCACGGATTGCCGGCGAGAAGCACCTCCTGCGGATCCCAGTCCACTCCGCCGTTCCGGCTCCTCTTCATGACGATGTCGATCGACCCGTCGTCGTAGCAGTACCCCGCGTCCTCGAAGGCTCGACGCCCCTCGACGAACGCGATCGTGGATCCTTCGGGCGTGGTCACCAGCGAGGGGATGCGATAGCACTCGAACTCCCCGCTCGCGCTGCCCTCGAACAGGGTGAACGCCTGGTCCGCGGCTGCCGCCTGCGAGGCATGGATCGCACTGGTCGCGCCGGTCGTGCCGAGGACAGCAGCACCGATCGAGCCGACGATCGCCGTTCTGCGGGTGGGGTTCGCGGTCTTCGTGGTCTTCACGATGGGCACTCCTTCAGTCGGTGATCTTCGGGTAGCGGTAGGGCTCGTAGCTCTCCCCGTTGTCCGAGTCGTAGGGGTAGGAGATGGTCCGCTTCGCCGTCTTGCTGATCGAACCGCCGACCTGCTCGAGGCCTTCATACTCCGTGTGCTCGTCGTTCTTCCATCCGTTGAACAGGACCACGTGGCCGTAGCTCTGACCGTTGGCACTCGGGGTGATGAGAAGAGCGTCGCCCGGCTTCAGATCGTCCTGCTCGATCCGCTCGAGGAACTCCGGGAGCTGCCCGGTGCCGGTGCCCGTGTCCCCGTCGCTGCGACGGAGGTTCCAGGCCATCGACACGAAGCCCGAGCAGTCCGTGCGCCACTGCTTCCCATCGATTCCCGGGCTGGACTTGTCCATGCTGTACGGGCGCGGATCGTCGACCCAGAACATCGCCCGATCGAGCACGTCCTCGCGCGAGATCTCGGCGTTGGGCTCGCCGCCGACCGGCTCCCGCACCCGCTCGACCTCGAGTGCCGTCATGGTCTTCTCGCCTGCTCGGCCCGTCGGCTCGAGCCCGTCCTGAGACTTCTGGAAGGCGGTGACCGCATCAGTGGTGGCGTCGTCGAAGGTTCCGGACTCCTCGATGTCCAGGGCGCCCTGCACGGCGCCGATCACCGTCTCGAGCTCGGTCGCGGTCTTCGGTCCCGGGTCGCCGTCAGCAGAGAGAAGACGGTCCTGCTGGAACTGCGTCGTCGCGGCCTTCGTCTGGGGGCCGTTCTGGCCGTCGATCTCGCCGCTGTAGTAGTCCAGGCCTTGAAGGTTCGTCTGGATCGTGGTCAGCGAGGTGTCGGCGGCGGAGGCTCTCAGGGGACCGGCGAGAGCGCCGGTCGCGGCGAGGATTCCTGCTGCTCCGAAGCCGCGGAACAGCGCCCGGCGGTCCATCTCTCGCGGTGCAGCGATTCGGCGCATCGGGGCCGAGGTGGTGGATGTGCGGGTGGGTGCCATGATGTGTCCCCGTTCATCGGTTCCTGTGGGTCGGTGCCGGCGAGATTCCCCCTCCGGAGGGTGAGGCCCGCCCGAGCCCCAGATCCGTCACGACGCCGAAGGTCGGCCGTCGGGACGTCGGCGTGGATCAGCGCGTTCAGCGAGATCGTTGTCATCCCCGCGAGAGGTGGTCCGCATCGACGGTGCGGCGCGCTCGCCGTGCGAGGTGGCATCGAACCTTCCCGATCGCTCCACCGAGAGCAACAGCGAGGGCGGAGTGTTCACGCAGGGTTCATCGCTCAACGGGGCGCCATCGCGTCGGCTCCGCGGGCGAAGCAGCCTCTCTTCTCGGTGCGGGATCTCGGCAGATCGCCGCGCGCTGCTATGGCCGCGATGCGGACCGGGACGTGATCCCTCCCTGGTGGTCCGTGCGCAGCCTCATCGACTCGCGCCGGATGATCGAGCACGGTTTCTTTCTGGAGGCCCAAGGGTGCGAGCCAGCACTGCGGTGCGGTCCTCTGGCCTACCGCGCGTCGTGGTCCCGCAGCGGCGACCCCACCACGTCGAATCGGAAGCCGCTGAACTCCCCGTCGAGCACATGCTTTGCGGCGGCGATGGCCGCTGCGACGTCAGGGTGACCCAGGGATGCCTGATGCGCTGCCGCATCGACCCACGTCTCGACCACGAAGACCGTGGCGGGCTGCTCATCGTTGATGCCGACCTCGTAGCTCAGACAGCCGAGTTCACGAAGCAGGTCACTGCGCTGTGTGAGGATCGAGACGAGTTGCTCGCGACCGCCGGGGACCACTCCCAGGGTGCCTGCGTTGATGTACGTCATGGTCTCCAGAATAGAAACGCTGAGAGATCTCGCCCATGGTGACAGCAGCATCCCGAACCGTTTGGCACCCTAACCCCAAGGAGCGTTGTCAAAACTGTACCGAAAACGGTACGCTCTTGGCGTGGAGGTGGCGTGATGGGATACCGGCAAGACCTGTGGGAGATCGCGGCTGGACAGCATGGCGTCGTCACCGTGCCCGAGGCCGAGGATGCGGGCGTGCCCGCCGTGGAGGTGCGTAAGCTAGCCCACCGCGGCGCGTTGCGGCCCTACGGAAAGGGCGTGTACGTGCACCGCGATGTGCCTACCACCGCGCTGACGCAGTTGACAGCGGCAGCGGCACTAGCAGGCGAGGACGCGTTCCTGCACCGAGAATCCGTCCTCGATCTGCTGGGCCTGGGCCAATTCAACCCGCGTCGCATCCGGGTGGGTACCCGCCGCCGTGTGCGCCGGGTGCTGCCGGGCTGGATGGAGCTCGAAACCCGAAAAGACATCCCCGACGAGGACCTGGCGCAGTACGAGGGTATCCGGGCGACCACCGTCCGGCGTGCGCTGGAGGACATGCGGGATCGGATGCCGCCGGACCGCTGGAATGCGCTGCTCGTCGAGGCACGCCGGCGAGAACTGATCGACGAGGAGGGCTTCGCCGGTCTGACAGGGAAGCACGGCGCCGCATGAGCACCGTGACGCCGCCGCTGAACATTGCGCAGCTGAACGGTCGGCTCGAAGACGTGGCAGGTGGGCACGACATTCCCGTCGCCCGCGCGCGCCTCATGCTCTGCACGCTCATCGTGTCCCAGATGCTCCCGGACGCTGTTGCGATCAAGGGTGGCATGGGAGTCAAGTTGCGCATGGGGGAGCGCGGGACCCGAGCAACTGCTGACCTGGACGTCTCCACCCGACAGCGCGGTGAGGCCTTCGAGGAAGGGTTCCGCACGCGCCTCGAGAAGGGCTGGGGTGCAGTACCCGCCTCCAGGGGCGCGCAGCGGAAGGACCCCGATGCGCTCGATCGGGTGGCATTCACCGCGACGCTGAAGCTGGGCAGGCTGCACGATCCTGGGCTCGCTCAGCCCACATACGTGATGCACCCCTATCGCGTGACGTTGTCGTTTCTAGGTCGGGAATGGGCCGGGCTCGACGTCGAGGTGTCCGACCCCGAGATCGAGCCGTACGCCCACACCCGCCGTGACGTCGATGGCCAGCTCATCGAGCTGAGCGCGCGCTTCGGCTTCGGCGAGCTGCAACCGGTGGAGCTGATCGACCTGGGGTACCAGATAGCGCAGAAGATTCACGCTGTGACAGATCTCGGTTATGTCCGTGCGCACGATCTGGTCGATCTGCAGCTGCTGTGGGATGCCGGCCCAGTCCTACCCGCGGTGCGGGAGTTCTGTGTGCGGACCTTCGATTTCCGCCGGGCCCAGGCCTGGCCGCCACTGCCACTGCGACCGATGGAGGGCTGGAGTATCGCCTACGACGAGGCGCGCCGGGAGACAGAAGTTGATGGGAGCACCCCCGTGCTGGAGGACATCGCCTCCGCGCGCGAATGGCTCGAACAAGTGATCACGTCCATCGAAGTGGCTGGGAGCGAGTAGCGGTGTCTCGGCGCCAATTGTCGACTGGTTCGGTTGGTCGAGGAAATCGATTCTTCCTACTGGGCCAAGGGCTCTACCTCTCGCTTCCAACCCACGTCGGACAGGACCGTGTCCAGGGTGTTGTCGGCGGAGACCGTGGCGTCGAAGACGATCTTCGGCAGCGTCCCGGAAACAGGTGCCGCTACAGGGGCCAGATCGCCGGCCACGGCGGATCTGCAACGCGCCTGTCAGCCTTCATGCTCGCGGTGCCAATGACCGGGGCTGCCACGTATTTCACGTGATCGCGCCCGGGCTCATGCGCGGTGCTGTCATCATGGCGGCATGGGGGCAACAGTCGAGTCGGTTCACGTCAGCGCAGCACACACCTTCAGCAAGTCGGCAGCTCCAGCGATTCAGCTCGTGGAGGGGATCGGTGTCAGTGGCGATGCGCACGCGGGGACGACGGTGAAGCATCGCAGCAGAGTTGCCCGCGATCCTGATCAGCCCAATCTCCGGCAGGTGCACCTGATGCATCGAGAGATCTTCGAGCTGCTCGCCGCCGACGGCTACAGCGTTCTGCCCGGTCAGCTAGGGGAGAACATCACGACGGCGGGCATCGAACTGCTTGACCTTCCTGTGGGAACACGCCTGCACCTGGCGGAAGCAGTCATCGTGATCACTGGGCTGCGGAACCCATGCCAGCAGATCAATGACTTCCAGCCGGGTCTCATGAAGAAACTGCTTCGCAAGGACGAATCAGGGCAGGTTCAACGACTCGCAGGAGTCATGGGCATCGTGGCCCGAAGCGGCACGGTGCGCCCCGGGGAGGATATCGCCGTCGAGCTGCCTCCGGAGCCTCACCATCCGCTGACCAAGGTGTAGTTCCGACCCTTCAGCTGCCGTCCACAACGGCCGCACCACACGCAGACGGTTGCGTTCGGGCTACGTCTGAATGCACCAGTCCCGTCGTGCCGACCGGGCCCGCCTACGCCAGGAACTCCGTCTCTCGCTCCCAGCCCACGTCCGACAAGACGGCATCCAGAGCGCTCTCGGCAGAGACCGTGGCGTCGAAGACGAACTCCGGCAGTGCGCCAGCCGCGTCGATGGGCCGATACCAGGAACTCACCTGCTCCTCGCTCACCTCCGAGGCCAGGACCTTGGTGCGGTGACGACGCAAGGTCTCCTCCAGGTCGAGGTCATAGCGATAGCAGCGGCTCACTCCGCGGTGGTCCTCCACGAGCGAGGCGAGCATGTCCCCATAGCTCTCGGAGTGCAGGATTCCCTCCACGACCACGTGCAAGCCGTGCTCCAGGGCGAACCGGGCCGAGAGGTCGATGTAGCCGACGCTCAGGGCTCCGGGACCGTCGCGCACGTGGAGGATCTCCCGGCGCAGGACATCGTGGCTGATGATCGCGACACCGCGAGGCCTCGCCTGCCGGATCGCGTGGGCGAGCAGGGTCTTCCCGCTGCCGGAGTTCCCGCGGATGATGATGAGCCGCGAGTGCGTCGTGCCGATCATGTCGCTGCGACCCTTCGTCCCGATCCTGCTCCGCGGCCCTGCCGTCCTCACGGTAGCGGCAGTAGGCCCCCACACCGTGCGTCTGCGGGGACGTGCCATGGCTGCGGGCGCGCCGCACTCGCCGGGATACGCCGCTGCGTGGGTCCGGACCGGAAGGATGTGTCTTCATGCAGACCGACTCCGCTGACGCGCCCGTCCTCGTGATCCTCCGGGGGAACTCCTCCTCGGGGAAGTCGACCGTCGCGCGGCGGGTGCAACGGGATCTGCCCGGATCGAAGATCGCCGTGATCGGCCAGGACCATGTGCGCCGCGACCTGCTGTGGGAGCGGGAGGTCGAGCAGCGCGACACCATCGGACTGATCACCGCGATGGCGCAGCACTGCCTGAGCATCGGGCACCTCACCGTGGTCGAGGGGATCTTCGGCAGCGAGCGCTACGGCGACATGTTCGCGTCGCTGCTGAACGGGCATCACGGGCCGTCCCTCGTCTACTACCTCGACGTGAGCCTGGCCGAGACCCTGCGCCGCCACGCTCGGAAGTCCTTCGCCGCCGATGTGCCCGACGCCGAGGTCGCCTCCTGGTACCGCGAGCACGATGTGCTCGGCGTGAAGGGTGAGGTGGTCCTCGGCGAGGCACTGGGGGAGGACGAGATGGTCGAGCGGGTGCTCCAGGACCTCGCGGCGGTCAGGCCTTCAACTCTCGCCGAGAACGACTCGCAGGGAGGTCATTGAATGCACCTTCCACCGCGTCTGCAGGCGACGGGTTCCACGAGCGCAGTCGGTCGCGACTGGCTCGCTCGCCTCCCGGAGGTGTGCGAGCGACTGAGCGCGCAGTGGAAGATTCAGCTCGGTGAGCCGTACCCGGAGTGCAACATCTCGTGGGTGGCGCCCGCGGAGGGAGCGGCGGTCCCCGCTGTCCTGAAAGTGCCTATGCCGATGACAGTCCAGGTCAAGACGCTTGCGGGAGACTTCCGTGGGCACGAACCCGCTGCTCTTCGGGCTTGGGGCGGAGTCGGAGCCACGCTCCTCCTCGAGCATGACGAAGGCACGGGAGCGATGTTGGTGGAGCGCTGCGTCCCCGGGGACACGCTCGACTCGGTTCCGGACGTGGAAGCCGCCGACGAGATCGTTGCCCACCTCCTCGCCCAGCTGCATCTGCCCGCATGCGACGGCGGCGGTATCCCCAAGCTCGGTGAACGCGCTCAGCAACTGGCTGACGAGCTGCCTGGCCGATTCGAGCAAGCGGGCAGACCGTTCGACGAGTGGCTCGTGCGGCAGGCGGCAGAGAGCCTCGTCGAACTCGCGAGCTGTGGTGGCCCGCCCGTTCTCCTCCACGGGGACACGCACCATCATAATATTCTGGCGAGCGAGCGGGAGTCCTGGCTGGCGATAGATCCTTTGCCCATGGTGGGGGACCCTGCGTATGACAGTGTGCAGTACCTGTTGTTTCGCAAGGGTGATCTACGCGATCCGGAAACTGAATGGGGAACCACTATCTCGCGATTCTGCCGGCTGGCAGATGTGGACGAGGAGCGGGTCAAAGCGTGGACCTTTGCCCGACTCGTGTCCGACGCGCTCGCCGCGTGCGAAGCCGGACGTAAAGTTGAGTACCTCGAGGCCAGACAGGACAGCCTCTGGACGGCCCGATTGTTGCACCGGCTCTGAAGCCCTTCCGCTTCTTGGCGCTCGGCCAGGCCTGCGGCGGATCAGTTCCGTGCTTCGCGGACATCCGTTCCCTGCTCGGCGAATGCTTTGAAATCCTGCATGTGCTGTTGCGACTGCTTGTGGAAGATGCCGGGCATCAGTGCCCCCATCAGTCGCATCAGCGGGTTGCTGAATCGAAATTCGCTCTCGCTGACCCAGAGCGTCTTCTGCGGATCGGCGTCGGTCAGCCGATCGCGCACGAGGTTCCACATGCCCGCGGCGACGATCTCACGGTCGAACTGAACGACGGTGCTCGGGAGAATCTCGTGCAGGTCAGTCGGTTCCCGCCGGGTGATCGTCTCGGTGGCCTCCATCGTCCGCTGCCCCGCCTGCATCACAACCCGCGAGGTGGTGCCGAGCTGCCCGTGCTCCCCGCTCAACGGCTCGTGCAGCACCACGTCCCGCAGCCACATCGGGATATGTGCCGGATCGGCGAGCAGCTGCGCCACCCTCTTTCGGGGCAGGGCGATCTCGATCGAGTTGGTGTACATCATGGCGCGCCTTCCTTCCGGTTGGGGGACAATATCCTGACGTGCCTGCCGTGCTCCTGGATCGAGGTCATGAGTCCATGATGATCCCGGCGAGGAGTTCCGGTTGGGAGATGTACGGAGAGTGGCTCGCGTCGATGACCTGACTGCTGGTGCAGCGGGCGGCCAACCGATGCTGCAGCTCCGGGCTCATGGCCCGGTCGGCCGTGCACACGACGTAATGGCTCGGGACCTGCTTCCACGCGGCGTGGCGGGCGATGCCTCGCCCGTGCCCGGAGGCCTGCGGCACGAGAAGGGCGACCGCGCGCTCAGCGTCCGCGGGCCCGCAGTCCGCGTAGAACAGGTCCGTCGCCGCGTCGGCCGGAACGAAGCTGCCGCCGTCGGGGTGAGGTCGCACCCACGAGTTGACGGGTGCCTCGGGGCCACCGAGTCCCGCGCAGCTCTCGCCGACGTCGGGGACGAAAGCAGCCATGAAGACCAAGCGCTCCGCGCCGTGCACGCCCGTGATCACTGCCCCTCCGTAGCTGTGGCCGACGATCGTCGGTGCGCTGCCGCACCGGTCGACCACCGCCTGGACGGCTGCGGTGTCGGCCTCGAGGGAGCCGCGATGAAGGCGTGGCGTCTGCACGGTGGCGCCCGCGCGACTCAGTGCGTCGGCCAGCGCCTGCAGGTGCTCGGGCTGATGGAAGAGCCCATGCACCAGGACCACCTCGGGTGACGTCATGGGCGCGAGCCAACCACGAGAGCCGTGCCCCGTCGAGTCGCGACGCGCGCCGGGGCGGTCGGCCCGATGCACGCACGAGGTCTGGCCAGAGACCGGCGGGTCGCGCGGAATCCGTGCACCGCTCTGCGTCTCACCCGGCAGCCGGGCGGCTGAGGAGCGCGCATGCCTCATCGACGATCTGCGCTCGAGGCCCGTGGTCCGGGAGCTCTGTCAGAGGGATCCACCGTGCTTCGTCCGTCGTCCCGCCGACCTCGGTGGTCCCGAGGTCTCCGCCGACGACCGTCGCCTCGAAGGCGATACGAACGGCCTTGAACGGTCGCGGGGACCTGTTCCCCACGTCGGCGGTCGCGGTGCTGGTGAACAGCGGACGGCCGACCGCTACATGGAACCCGGTCTCCTCGAAGACCTCGCGCACGACGGCAGCCTCGAGGGACTCCTCGAACTCCACCCCACCTCCTGGGAGCGTCCATAGCGGATGCGGATTGGCGCCGTTGTACCAGGTCAGCAGGATGCGGTCACGATCATCGGTGATGACGGCATAGGCGCCCAGACGCGTGTCCCACTCGGTGAAGTCCATCGCGTCAACGTACCAATGGCAGCCTCCCGTCAACCGTGCCGCGAGGACTCTTCCCACGCTCGACAAAGCACGTCCACCTGCTCATCGACGGACTTCCCTGAGACGTCGAGGACGAGGTCGACGTCCGGTGGGGTCCGCGTCATTGCATGGAGCAGGTCGAACTCCTCGCCTGTCAGGTACTCCGTGCGAGTGGCGGACCGCCGGCGCGCCTCATCGAGCGTGAGGTGGAGATGGACGATGAAGCAGTCGGGAAACTCTGCGCGGTAGACCGGCAGGGTGTCGGGCGTGACCACATCGGAGACCACGAGATCGAACCCGGCCGCGACCAGGTTGCGACCCGATGCTGCGACATTCCGTGCGGCCAGCAGGTGCTGCGCCTCGCCCTCCTCACCGCTCCACAGGGTCGCCGCGCCGGCGATGACGAGCTGACGAATGTCGTCCGCATCGATGTACGCCGCTCGGGAGCGCTGCGCCGCGAGCAGTCTCCCGCAGGTGCTCTTCCCGGCGGCGGGGCCGCCCGAGAGGATCAGCGGTCGCACGGACATCTCACCCGAGGTCACCCGTCCTGGCGAGCATCCAGTGCGCGCTGGTGCTCCTGGTAGAACTCGGTCTCGGCCGGCTCGGGGCGATCCTGGCCGTTGAGCAGGCGGTGCCACAGCGGGTAGTAGGCCGGCTGCTGCGAGGCCAGTGTGATCCGGTCGCGAGCCTCCTCGGGCAAGGTGAGATCGGCGGCGGCGAGGTCCTCCTGGAGATGCTCGAAGGACCGGGCCGCGATCACCGTTCCCTCCACGCCCGGGCGGTCGAGGATCCAGGAGATGACCACCTGGGGGATCGTCCACCCCAGGTCGCCGGCGATCTCGTCGAACAGCTCGATGAGGTCGTAGGCGCGGTCCCAGTCCGTCACGTGCGGCTCGGGCCAGCCGGTGCCCTGCCGCGTATCGGACGGCGTCTCCTTGCCGCGGCGCACCTTGCCGTTGAGCAGTCCCTCGCCCAGCGGGCTCCACCCGAACGTGGCGACGCCCAGGTCGCGGGCGGCCGGGATGATCTCGTACTCGATCTCCCGTGCCTCGGGCGTGTAGTAGACCTGCTGTGCGATCGGGGCCTCGAGCCCGGCCTGCCGCGCCTCGTAGACCGTCTTGGTCAGCTGCCAGGCGCTGTAGTTCGACACGCCCCAGTAGCGGACCTTGCCGGCGCGGATCAGGTCGGTGACGGCCGAAATGGTCTCGAGGATCGGGGTCTGCCCGTCCCACTGGTGCATGTACAGCAGGTCGAGATGGTCGGTGCCCAGGCGCTGCAGGCTCTCCTCGACCGCGCGGGTCAGGTGATACCTGCTCGCGCCCGAGTCATTGGGTCCGTCCCCAGTCGACGTGCGGGCCTTCGAGGTGAGGATGATGTCGTCGCGGCGCTTCCCCAGGGCCTTCCCCACGACGCGCTCGGAGTCGCCGGACGAATAGATGTTCGCCGTGTCGAGGAAGTTCACGCCGTGGGAGATGGCCTCGTCGATCTGCCGACGGGCCTCGTCCACCGAGAGTCCGGCGATCTTCTCGAAACCGCCTCCGGAACCGAAGGGGATCGTCCCCAGTGCCAGGCGGGAGACGTAGAGACCGGAGTGGCCAAGACGGATGTAGTCCATGAATAGCATTCCTCTCGCGCAGTCGCAGGTGATCGCCCCGTGCGGAACGAGCAGTGTGCCCGCGACGCTACGTGACACCGGCGCCCCGGTCACGCCGTATTGCGACGAGAATCGGCACGCACGGCGCGGCTGGCTTCCGTGCGAGCGACCGATCCGGGCCGGCCCCGAGTGCCACACTCGGCCCTGTGCGCGACTACGACTTCCACCCCGATGAAGACAGCGTTCGCTGTTTCGGTGTTCCCGATGCCGGCATCCTCGTCAACGATGACGGCATGTGCGTGATGCAGACGCGCCAGCCCGAGCCGTCCGGCACGATGGACGAGGAGCTGGTGCTGCGCCATTACGCCTTCGCTGACGAATGGTTCAAGCTCAACGTCACCTTCGACCTGCGCGACGAGATGATCGAACCGGGGCCGCAGGGCGAGGCGTTCGCGATCAACTGCGATATCGCGACCCCGATGCTCCGGGTGGGAGACGACGTATCGGCCGTGGATCTCTTCCTGGACGTGCTGGTGCGAGGCGACGGCACCTATCGCGTGATCGACCGGGACGAGTTCGAGCACGCCACGACCGAGGGGCTCATCTCTCAGCGCGAAGCAGAGGGCGCCGAGGTCGGCCTCGAGCGGCTGGTCCGTTGGATCGAGTCCGGCCGACTGCATTCCCTGCTCAGGGAGATCGATCTCGCGCTCGCCGCGACCGCGCCCCCTCCCTTGCCCTTCGAGCGGGTCCCGATCGGCGCCGTCCCCTCTGTCGCACCGGGAACTCGCCCGACCTGGTGAGCGCCGCGCGACCCGTCAGACGTCGGGCCGCAGTTCGAAGTCCCAGGCGACGACGGCCGACTGCCCGGCCTTGGCCGCGTTGGTGGCATCGGGGACCCAGGGGTGCAGCTCCCAGATGTTCGGCGGGCCGGGAGTGAGCGGCGCGGCCTCATCGTCCGGCTTGACGACGAGGTCGCCGAGATAGGTCTCGTGGCAGGCCCGCACCACGAAGCCGTGCGGCAGGGCGGCGCGCAGGTAGTCGCCGAGACCGTGGCTGCGGCCCGTGATATGCCCCGTGCGGCCGTCGGGTGACTGCTTGACCAGGGGGTATCGCGGTGAGCCGACGAAGTGGCCGCGGGTGTCGAGCACCAGCAGATGGCCACCGGGCCGCATGACCCGAGCAGCCTCGGCGAGGAACGGCTCCAGGTCACTGAGGTGGGTCAGCGCCAGACTGCACACGACGTGGTCGACGTCGCCGCTCGGCAGCGGCAGATCGGTGAGGTCGCCTCGCAGGAAGCGAGCGCCGGGTACGGCCTTCCGGGCACGCGACAGCATGGCGTCAGAGAAGTCGACGCCGACGACGTCGTGGCCGCGGTCCACCAACTGCTGCGTGACCGCGCCGGTGCCGCAGGCAGCATCGAGCACCCGACCCGGCGTCAGGACTTCGAGCATCGGGGCGAGCACGTTGTCACGCATCGGGAAGCAGCCGTTGTCCTCACCGTCGTAGGTCGCCGCCCAACCGTCGTAGCCGTCGGCGACCGGCAGGGGAGGGACGTCGACCCCCGGCCCGAGCTCGTCGGCACGATCGAGGAGATCGCGCACCTCGGCGATCCGGGCCTCGGTGAACGCCCGGTCGTACTCGCCGGCGAAGGCCCGCATGAGGGCGACGCCCTCGAGCCCCAGGAGATAGGCCAGGGGGTGCTGGTGGATGGTCTTGTCGGTTCGCTCGTGGGGCATGGAGCCAGTCTTCGGGGCCGGTCACTCCCTGGCAATCGAGTTTTCGTGTCGGTGTCGCTAGGCGGAGGCGCGCTGCATCCGTCGCAGCGCGATCCCCTGGCTCACCGCGAAGGCGGCGATGTCGATCGCCAGGACCCCGGCCGCGAGCGCGAGGACCGTCGTCCCGGCGAACAGGCCGGTCACGGCGAGGCCCGCGCTGGCGACGATGTTGGCGATCATCACGAGCCGTGTGCTGGTGCGAAGGGGCTGCGCACGCGATGCCCGCCAGACGTACACGCCCCACAGGGCGGTGGCGATGCCCGTGCCGACGAGGAGAACGACGGGAAGACCGACGGGGTTCGTCGCGAAGGGTGCGGCAATGCCCACCAGGATGCCCAGAGCGACGCAGTAGATCGCGTCGAGGCGGAGGCTTGCGCGGGCGAGTCGGTCTCCGGTCATGAGCCGATTCTGCTCGACCGCGCGCATCGTCGCAATGCTCGTCGAGCGCGAGCCGCGGCTCGGCCAAGCGGACTGCACCGATGCTCCCGAGTCACGTCGAGCTGTCCCGCACGATCAGGCGGTGCGGGACGGTGACGGTGCGGGGTGGCCCGTCGAACCCGCGGACGCGCTCGGTGAGCATGTGCAGTGAGTCCCGGGCGATCTGCACCGTGTCGGGCCGGATGGAGGTCAGTGGCGGATGGGTGAACTGGGCATCGGGTATGTCGTCGTAACTGACCACGGCCACATCCTGCGGGACGCGCCGACCGTGGTCGCGCAGACCGGCCAGCACCCCCAGCGCCAGGTCGTCGTTGCCGCAGACGATTCCGTCGATGTCGTGGTGGGTCTCCACCAGGCGGACCACCGCCTGGTGCCCGTCGGTCCGGTGCCAGGTGTCGACCGGGACGACGGGTGCGTCCAGCGCGGAGAGTCCGTGCGCCGCGAGCGAGGCTCGGAACCCGTCCAAGCGCAGTTTCATCGACCCATGGGGCTGGCTGGCCTTGGACTCCGTCAGTGCGCCGACGAAGGCGAGCCGGGTGCGGCCGCTGGCGATGAGGTGGTCGGTGAGCTCGGCGAACGCGAGCCTGTTATCGATTCGCACGTAGTCCGACCCGGCGGGAAGGCTCCCGGCCGGGACGTGCTCACCGATGAACACCGTGGGCTGACGGACCTCCGAGAGCTCCGCGATGAACTGCTCGCCGACCAGCAGCGGGTTGACGATGAACCCGTCACCGAGGCGTTGGTCGAACCCGGTGAGCGCCTTCATCTCCTCCTCGCGACCCGTCGAGTTGTTGCGCAGGACGATCGTCAGCTCCTGACGGGTCGCTTCGTCCACGAAGTCCTGGGCCAGGCCCGAGAAGTACGAGAACGACAGCGAGGGGAACGAGAGCGTGACGATGTTGCTGGCCCCGGTGCGCAGCTGCCGGGCGGCATTCCGGGGGATGTAGCCGAGCTCAGCGATCGATTGCTTCACCGTCGTGCGCGTCCGGTCGCTCACGTACTCGTAGTCGTTGATGACATTGGAGACCGTCTTGAAGGACACCCCCGCGTGCTCCGCGACGTCGCGCAGAGTCGGGGCTCGCTTCCTTGTCGGCCGCTCGGTCGGAGACGTATCGGTCATGTGTCCATCCTGCCAACACCGGTCGCATCTGTCGCGGGAACCGGGCAGGCGACAAGCTCCTCGAGGTGCTTGCCCGCTGGCGCAATATCGTGCTAGAACCGCCTTAGCCGGTTCAATGGTGATCCTCGCCGGGTCCCCCCCGTCGGCCAGGAGGCCACATGTCCCGTCCATCCAGCGACGTCCGCGCCGTCGATTCCCACGCACCTGAGGCCGACCTCGTCGATCTCCGGGCGCGGCTCGCTGCGGCGCGGCTGCCCGAGGCCGAGACGGTCCATCGCGCGTCACCTGACCCTCGTCGCTGGGAACAGGGCGTTCCTCTCGCCGACCTGGTCGACCTCGTGGACTACTGGCGCACCGACTACGACTGGCGGGCGTTCGAAGCGCGTCTCGACGAGATCGGTCAGTTCCGTACGACGATCGACGGAGTGGGGATCCACTTCCTGCACCGCCGATCCTCGCGCGCAGACGCCACACCGTTGATCGTGACGCATGGGTGGCCCGGCAGCATCGCGGAGTTCATCGACGTCGTGGACGAGCTGGCCGACCCGACCGACGCCGACGCGCCCGCCTTCGACGTCGTCGTCCCGTCGCTGCCGGGCTTCGGCTACAGCGACAGACCGGCCACCACCGGGTGGGGGATCGAAAAGATCGCTGCCGCGTGGGTGGACCTGATGGGACGGCTCGGCTACCGCAGATTCCTCGCCCACGGCGGCGACTGGGGAGGCAGCATCACCACGGTTCTCGGCGGCAGGTTCCCGGAGCACGTTCTCGGCATCCACACGACGTTCGCGGAGGCGCCGCCCGGGATGACGACGGACGGGCTGACGGCCGTCGAGAGGAAGCGGACCGAGGAGACCCGCGACTTCTGGCGCCACCATCGGGCGTACGCGACGCAGCAGGCAACCCGCCCGCAGACCATCGGCTACTCGCTCGTGGATTCGCCGGTCGGCCTCCTTGCCTGGCTGCTCGACAAGTTCGCCGAGTGGTCGGACACTGAAGACAGCCCGTTCGAGACCATCTCCCGGGACAGAATTCTTGACGATGTCACGCTGTACTGGCTGACGCGGACCGGTGCCTCCTCGGCCCGCATCTACTACGAGACCCCCAACTCGCTCCACCCCGATCTTCGGGTCGACGTCCCGTCGGCGATCACCATGTATCCCGGCGACATCGAGTCGCGCGTTCCGCGGGCCTGGGCGCAGGAGCGGTACCGGCAGATCGTTCGCTGGAATGTGCCCGACGCCGGTGGGCACTTCCCGTCGCTCGAGGTGCCCGAGTACTTCGTGAAGGACCTGCAGGAGGGAGTCGCGGCCGTGCTGGCTACCGGTCGGTGAGGTCAGCGGTCGAGGCCTGCCGCCGGGAGGGCGGCGGTCACTGCACTGGGCGGGAGCTCGTGCGCTGGGCGGCGGTGAAGCGGGCCTTCTTCTCGCGATTCCCGCAGGTGTTCATGTCGCACCATCGGCGGCTGCGACTCTGACTCGTGTCGAAGAACGCGGCTCTGCAGGTGGGCGAGGCGCACAGGGCCAGCCTCCCGGGCCGCTCGCCGGCGAGGATGCTGATCGCGTCCGCAGCGATGACGCTGAGGGCATCCTCGACGCAGGGCGTCGGGCTGAGCTGCCAGAGCCGAGTTCCCTCGGGGGTCAGAATGGCCACGGCTCGCCCGTGGACACTGCGGTCGTTGAGGGTCTGCACGGCGGGCGCTGGGGGAGTCTTGCCCTGCGCCGCAGCCGTCGCGGCGGCGTGGATCGCTTCCCGGAGCTGCGTGGCGATATCGAGCTGGGTGCTGGTGCAGGAGTCCACGGCGATGCCGCTCAGGGCGAGCCAGTCGACACATCGCTGCGGCGTCGGGATCCGCTCGACAGGGTCGCCCTGACGCTCCGTGAGTGTCGCGGCGAAGCTGGTCGCCAGCACGCTGCCGAGGCGGAAGTCGGGGTGCTCAGCGGGCATGGAACCACTTTAGCCGCGACCGTGTGCCGATGAACGGGCGCGACGATCAGCACCCGGCCAGGTGCGCCGCGATCCAGGACGCGACGGCGTCCTCGGTGTGATGGCCGATGGCCGAGGTGGCGATCGCTTTCAGCTCGGGAACAGCGTTGGAGACCGCATGGGACTCGTCGGCGATCTCGAACATGGGGAGATCGTTGTGGTTGTCCCCGAAGACGATCAGGCGGTCGGAGCCGATCGCGGCCACGAGTCTGCGGATGGCGTGCGCCTTCGTCCCTGCCCGATCGTGGAACTCGAGCCAGTCCAGGCCCGGTGTGGCAGGGTCCTCGCTGAGGAAATGGGCGGTCAGTGCCAGAGGCTTCGCGAGGGCGATCCGCACCTGCAGCAGCTCCGACCGCGGAGCGATGAGGGCCACGTAGACCACACTGTCTCCTCGCAGCGGGTCGCCCGCAGCGATCGGGCGGAGGCGCCGGTCTCCCGCTCTCGCGCCGACGAACGCCTCGGTGCCGGCGGTCGCCCCCTCGGGGCGCCACCGGATCCAGTCCGTGCCGTCCTCGACAGTGATCCATACCGGTTCCATCGTGCTGCTTCTGCTGCAGGCGGCGAGGACGCTGTCGACCACCGTCGGGTCGAGGCGGTGGAGATCGTGCGGCGCTCCGGTGTCCGGGTCCGCTGTGATCGTGCCTCCGTAGGTGATCACGGGCAGGTTCAACCGGAGTCGAGTCGTCGCGCGCCGGGACGAATCGAAGGAGCGGGCGGTCGCGTAAGTGAACAGTGCGCCCTTCTCGATCGCGCTGTTCAGCTTCTCCGCGCTCGCGGCGCTGACTTCTCCCGCACCGTCGAGCAGCGTCCGATCGAGGTCCGAGACGTAGAGCGTGCGCATCTACTCGTGCTCCGTCACGGAGCGCGTCATGCGCTGCAGGCCCCGGAGCGCACTCGAGGCCTCTTTCAGCAGGTACCCCAGCGAGGTCTCCAGATCGATGCCGTCGTCGCCCTGACTCATGTCGGCAGTCTGACATGCCGTCCTTGCCCGTCACCGGCGAGGGCTCTGCTGTGGGAGCAGCCCACCGTGCGACATCGCTTTCCAACTGGATGAGCAGCGGGAAGTGGACCGTGGGTGCCCGCGGGCGAATTAGGCCCTCGCCATGGGCACAGTCTTCGACGCCACCGCGCCCCCCGGTGCGGATGGCCACGTGAACGTGTCGCCCCGCGGGCACGACACCTTCTCCGTCCTGGACTCCCACAGGGTCGCCTGGGTCGACTTCACCGGCAGAGGCGTCGAGACCATCGTGCACACACGGGAGAACGGTCGCGTCTGCCTCATGTTCACCTCCTTCGACAAGCGGCCGCGCATCGTTCGCCTGCACGGCACGGGCACGGTGTTCCTCCCCGGTGATGCGGCGTTCGAGGACGTCATCGCACGGCACCCCGAGAACCCGAGCACCCGAGCAGTGATCACCGTGGACGTGACCCGCATCTGTGACTCCTGCGGCTGGGGCGTTCCGATCATGGAGAAGACGGGTGAGCGCGAACTTCTCCGGCTCCAGGCCGAGAAGAAGGGCGTGGACGGCATGGCCCAGTACCGTGCCCAGCGGAACGCCCGGAGCATCGACGGCCCGCCCGGATTGCCCCTGGGGGACGCGGAGTCCCCAGGAGATCTCGCGCGCTGAACGCTTCGTCAGGTGAGCGCAGGCCAAGGCCCCGGCATTCTTTCAAAGCCGCTGCGCGATTGTCCTCGGCGGCCTAGATTTGCCGCATGGGTCTTCTGACATTCAGCATCAACGTCACCCTGGATGGCTGCGTCGATCACCAGGAGGGCATCGCCGACGACGAGACGCACGCCCACTTCACTCGCCTCATGGAAGAGAGCGGCGCCATGCTCTGGGGCCGCACCACCTACGAAATGATGGAGAGCTACTGGCCGGCTGTCGCCCGCGGTGATGTCGATGCGCCACCGGCGCTGCGCGAGTGGGCGCTGAAGCTGGAGGCCAAGCCGAAGTACGTGGTGTCGACGACGCGCAGCGACTTCCCGTGGACCAACAGCCACCACCTCGTCGGCGACCTGCCCACGGCGGTGCAGGACCTCAAGGATCGGACCCCCGAAGGGGTGCTCGTCGGCAGCGGCACCCTCGCGACAGAGCTGGACCGACTGGATCTGGTCGACGACTACAGATTCCTCGTCCATCCCCGGATCGCCGGCCACGGCCCCTCCCTGTACCAGGGCGGACTTCCCCGCACCCGTCGACTCGAGCTGATCTCGGCGGAGCCGCTCAGCAACGGCGCGGTCGCCACGCACTATCGGAGGGCTGACTGACCGCCGTCGCGCGACGGCGTGCAGCCATGACTTGTCGTCAGGGTGCCTGCATCCGAGCTCGGAGTACGTCGAACTCACTCCCTGGCGCGTCCGGATCGAAACCGTGGGTGATCAACCAGCGCGCCGCTGTGAGGCTGCGCAGAGACCACCAGGCACGGATGACCTGCCGGTCAGCACCCTCGCCATAGCCGGCGAGCAGGTCGTCCAGACGGTCCTCCTGCCCGAGCGTCACGATGGCCAGGTCGAACATGGCATCGCCGCAGGACGCCTCGGACCAGTCGATGATGCCGACCACGTCGTCATCCTCGACGAACACGTGCAAGGTCTGCAGGTCTCCGTGGATGAACACCGGCGCCCAGGGCCGGAGCGCGGCCTGCGCGATGTCACGGTTCCGCCGGACGACATCGGCGGGCAGAACTTTGTTGGCGAGCAGCCACGAGCACTCGCGATCGAGATCCGCCGTCACCTCCTCGAGCGTGGGCCCGGCCCACGGCGGCAACGGAGCCTCGTGGAGCCCCCGGATGGTGGCGCCTGTTGCCGCCCATGCCGCGGGCGACGCGGGTGACGGCTCGCCGAGAACTCCGAGCGCTCTGCCGGGCACGGTGGCGATCGCGAGGACGGGCGGCTGGCGCCAGAGCACCGTCGGAGTCGGCACGGGTGCCAGAGCCATGGCCTGCGCCTCGATGTCGGCGTGCGCCGCGTCGCCGTCGACCTTCAGGTACACGTCGCCGACACGCAGCGTCGCACGCTCGCTGTGCGCGACGACCACTTCGACCTCGTCCATGCGGGCCATCGTGGCAAAATTCGTCGCCGAAGTCGCCGAGTTATTCGTCGGCACGCCTCGAGGTTCCGCTGACCTGCCCCTACCGGGTGGCGTCGGCCAGCACTCGGTCGATCCATCCGTGGCGATCGAGCTCGCCGAGGCCAGCAAGAGTCACCCACCGCGTGTCGAGCACCTCGTCGTCCTCGAGCGAGAAGGACGACGACGTGAGCGAGCACCGGTATGCGATCGTCACGTACCCGACGTGGTCGCCATTGGGGTAGACGCTCTCGAGCGCGGCGCCACCGTAGGCGCCGACGATCTCGGCGATCTCGACGTCCACACCCAGTTCTTCGCGCACCTCCCGCAGCAGAGCAGCCCTCGGTTCCTCTCCCGGCTCGACACCGCCGCCTATCAAGCTCCACCGTCCAGAGTCGCTCTGCCGCACGAGGAGGAAGCGGTCGCCGTCCTGAACGACCGCCGTCACGCCGGGGAGCAAGAGATAATCGCCCCCGATCCGGTCACGCAGCGATCGGACGTACGCAGAGGCAGGCATGTGCCGAAGGTACCTCGCCACCCGTCCGCTGAGGGATCAACCATCGGACGGCGTCGGGGATCTGGCGGGCCGAATGGAGAACTGGAGACCGACATCCAGGGCGCTCCAGTTCAGGCTTCCGCCCGTGGCGTCTTGTGCTCTCGGCCCGCCGTTTGCGGAGACCGTTCCAGCCAGGTCCAGAGCGCACGTTCGCGGTCGGCGTCGTACGACTCGGCAGAGGAGGCGGTGGTCTTCGTGCGGTGGATGTAGGCACCGGACGCGGCGGGAGTGACGCCGAGAATCACGTCCGCCAGTTTGCTGCCCGCGGGGACCGGGGTATCCACGAGAGGCGTGACCGTGAGCAGTGGGATGATCCTGCTCATCAGGAACGGAAAGGCTCCACCGGTCTCGCGCGCCAGCCCGGTTCCGACCACGAGGCTGGGGTTGTACGAGACGATCTCTATCCCATCGGGCAGTCGGCGTGCCCATTCATGGACAAGATGGATGCCGCCGAGCTTGCTCGTCACGTACGCACGTCTGCCGGCTCGGACCTCTCCGGAACGATCGAATCCTCCAGGCCGGGAGATCTCCGGCAGGGCCCACCGGGGTGCGGGCATCGTCCCTCCGGTATGCCGGAGGTCCCCGAAATGGGCGTCGCTGACGGTGACGACGATGCGTGACGGTGCCTGGATATGAGGGTGCAGCTGCCGGAGGAGCTGATGCGTGGCCATGACGTTCACGGCAAAGGTCCTCTCGTATCCGTCGACCGTGGCCTCCAAAGCGTTGGACAGGTGGACACCCGCGTTGAAGACGAGCCCCCGCAGCGGTGGCAGCTGATCGGAGTCGAGGAGATCCTCCAGCTGCGCGCCTGCCGCGGCCACGCTCGCCATGCTCGCCAGGTCGATGTCGACGGTGGAGACGTGCGGGGATATCTCTCGCAGGCTCGGCAGGACCTCTGCGGCCGAGGAGCTCCGCCCGAGGATCACGAGGTGGGCGTCCGGGCTTCGTCGGAGGACATCTCGCGCGGCGTGCAGGCCGATTCCTCGGGTGGCGCCGGTCATGATCAGGGTTCGGTTCGCTGTGGTCATGTGGGACCCCTTGGGTGAGATCGTGCGGCTGCGGGTGGGCATCGACGGTTGGCGCTGCCCTTTACCTCTGACACTGACGGAGTGATCCAGGATCAGGGAGACTCCGTCGAGCCTGGTATCGGCAGGGCCATGCAGCCGGACAGCGCCCGCCAGGCGTCGGAGGACAATGAAGACATGGTGGGAGATCAGCGGTTGGATCTGGGCGAGTACCTCCGTCATCTGCGTTCAGAGATGACGCCTCGAGCTCGTCCGGAGGTGTCCCAGTTGTCTCATCGACGCGTCCCGGGCCTGCGTCGTCAAGAGCTCGCCGACCTGGCAGGCATTTCGGTCGAGTACTACACCCGTCTCGAGCAGGGGCGCGCGTCCCGCCCCTCACGGGAGGTCCTTGCCGCGTTGGGAAGGGCCTTCGAGCTCTCGACCGCCGAACACGACCACGTGTTCCGACTGGCCGGCGAGCTGCGTCCGCAGCCGCGAGCGCCCGCTGCCCAGATCCGACCGGGCCTCCAGTTGCTACTCGACAGCCTGGACGACGCCATGCCGGTCACTGTTCACGACGGCCGGCTCGACATGCTGGCTTTCAACGCTGCCGCCGCGGAGCTGTTCGGGCCCGGCTTCGACGACTCACCGTACGGTCGCAACATCGCCTATCAAGCCTTCACCTCGGCTGGACTGCGCGGCGTGCTCGGAATCGATGGAGCTGAGCAGCTGGCCAAAGTGGCCGCCGCTGAACTTCGCAAGGCGCTCAGCCACTACCCGGAGGATGAGCGGCTCCACTCTCTCCTTCTCGAGCTGTCGACGACCAATCCCGAGTTCACCCGCCACTGGGAGCGGGGAGAGATCGGAACATGGATGTCCGTGATGAAGCGCATCAACCATCCGACCAAAGGCGTGCTCGCCTTCGACAGCGAGATGCTGCACGACCCCGAAAGTGACCACTGGGTCATGCTCTTCACGCCTCGTGACGCGTGACGTTTCGAGGTGACTGCACCTCGGAGCCGGCGGCGCTACGCAGCCTCGCGGCAGGACAGCCACCGGGCATCGGTGTCGCGCACGAGGCGATCAGTATGGGGTCGGGGACGGGCCGGATGGTCCCCGCGCATTCGTGACTCCGGGCTGACCGTGTAATCAGATCTGTGTCAGATCAGCCGTCGTCCCCGTCGTTCTCAGGATCCTCCCGAGCCTCGACCACGGCCGCGACCAGGGCGACCAGCCCGGCGTAGCCGATGCCCTGGCTCAGACCCACCGCGAGCCGCGGGTGCCGCACGCCCCGATCCGTGAAGAACGCTTCCATCCGCCTGTCCAACGCGACCCCGAAGGCGGTGGCGCAGCCGGACAGCGTCCCCCCTGCGACCGCGACTGCCGACCTCCGGAGGAGCGCCCGGCGGTCCTCACCACCCCGGGGCCGCGTCCCGTCTCCCACTGTCCCCACAGGGAGAGCCGATGCGGCCTGTCCCTGGGGAGTCCACGGCTTCCAGCCGTCGGGGATGGCCGTCCGTGCTCGCGCACGGGCCTGGAGGCCGAGGAATGTCGCCGCCGCGCCGACGGTGGCGGACGCCGCGACCCAAGCGACGACCTGCCTACCGTGCAGGCGACCAACGGGGATGGCACCGAAGGCCGAGGACACCGCGGCATCGAGAGCGAACTGGGACAGGGAGCGAAGAGGCACGAGGGCGGGGGTCGGCATGGTCGTGACGCTAACAAGCGGACGCCCCGGGAGGACCCGACCTTCAGCGATGCTCGTCGCTTCATGGCCCGACGATGGTCGACGCGCCAGTCGTGATCCGTCCCGTTGGGGTATACCCCAGAGCGCAGATCTGTCACGAAACTGCCGATTCAGACCCTGTGGGACGGGGGAGCCTACGGTGCCGTAGCTGTCTCGCAGGGTGGTGCTCAACATTGCAGCTGTGCGCAGATAGGGTGCCTCTCCTCGGTGTTGCAGACGATGTGGCTCTCGCGGATAGATGGCGGTGTTCTTTTGCTGCTATGTGGCGGTCTCAAGCGCCGTGACGAAGGAGTCGCCAGCGGCTCCCCGGCTCGATCGTCATCTCGGCGAGTCGGACCTAGCCGGTTGCTGGTCGGTTGCCCTTCTCGGCTGGTGGGGATCGGAGAGAGCGGCGTGCACGGCGTGGAGGATTTCGCGGTCACTGTGGCCAGTGGCGCGCGCTGCAGCTACGTGGGCTGCGGACTTTGCCGCCAGGGTCTCATTCGAATCAGCTGTCGTGAGCCGTGCGTCGTCCGCCGCAGTGGGAACCTGGGTGCCGTCACCTCTGCTGGCAACGGTGGTGCCGGCTCCTCGTCGGGTCGTGATCAGTTGCGCTTCCTCGAGGAGCTTGTAGGCGCGAGCGACGGTGCCGGGGGCGAGTCCGAGGTCGCTCGCCAGTGCACGAATGGTGGGTAAGCGATCGCCGGGCCGCAGTCTGCCGGAGACGATTTGGGTGAGAACTCCGCGTCGGACCTGCTCATAGGGGGGCGTCGGGTCGCCAAGGTCGACGACGATTTGGCTCATCAGTGCCCCCCGCGCGCAGGTGTGCTCGTGGCGCTGGGCGCTGAGGGCTCCGGCGTTCGAGCTGAGGGCACGGAGCTGTAACGGGCCAGCACTTCCGGGAACACCACCATGACGAAACCGACTGGAAGAGCCACGAGTCCGGTGACGACGCCAATCGCTGCGACGGCGATGCAGGCCTGCTCGGTGGTTGTGGTTCGCGCGAGCCCATCCGACGTCAATAGACGCGCGATGATGAGGGAGGCTACCGGCAGCATGCTCGCAGCAGTCGCCAGAACCACCGCCCCGATCACGGAGGTAGAGGAACGGCGTCGCAGCAGGATGTCTCTGGTGTCATCGCTCGGACGGCGTAGCAGGATGGCGCGGATAGCGAGAGCGCTGCAGAGAAGGAGGACAAGGATCCCGCCCCACATCGGGAGTGTGTAGTGATGCCCCGGGAAAGGGGTAGCGCCCGACCGCGTCACTTCGCCCGTTGGCAGGTGCCGCACAGCTGTGTATGCGCGCCCACCGTCCGACAGTGCTGTGCCCAGTAGAGAAAGGATCGCAAGCATTACCAAGGAGGCGATCCCGATCAAGAGTGCGCTGCGGGGGACCACCGTGCCTGTCGTGCGGCGTACCAGCGAGGCGCTACGCACGTTGACGTGCGGTGCAGAGAACGTGCGCTCACCGATGGTGATGGCGAGGACGAGCACCGCCGCTCCGATCCCTGGTCCGAGCGTGGCGATCGCCCCGTAGCCGAGGGGCCCCGGCGACGACTGTCCGCCGACGCCGAGCACCAAGAAACCGGTCCCCACGACCACCCCGAGCAGCGACCCCACGCAGCGCGCTACCTGAGCCCCAACATGCAGGCCAGTGCGTTCCACCCCGAGGACCCCCGTGAAAACAAGAACTCCGACGATGACGAGGACCAGCCCCGCAAGGCAAGGCGCCGCGAACAGGACAAGGATCGACATGAGGTGCCTCCGACAGTTCTTGTATCGACAGAACTACACAATGACCCAGACACCATCTTGTGTCAAGAGAGAAGTACAAGCAGGTATTGGGCGGGGAGCCGTGCGTCAGGCTGGGGTATACCCCACTGCGCAGATGTGTCACGAAAGTGCTGTTTCGGACCCTGTGTTACGGGGGAGGTTACGGCCAGTAGCTGTCACGCAGGGTGTGCCCCAACGCGACGGATCTGTCGCATTGGGGCACCTCGTCCCGCACGGTAGGTCGGCCAGCGTCAGTCCCCCGTTGGCTCCTGAAGTGATGAGTTGGCGCTCGCGCGCCTCCCTGGACGCGCCGGAGGGGGCGCCGCTCAGGTCTTCGCGATGCTGTCTTCGGGAGTAGAGCGGGTACGGAGGATCATGTCGACGCCGAACATGGCACGTTGGATCGCTGCCGCGCCCCGCTCGCGCATGCGTGCGTGAACGGGCTCGAGCCTGGCTTCGGGGTTGGTGTCGCCTGCGAGGGCTCCCACGAGGTCCGCTGCGTCTTCGATAGCGATGCCAGCGCCCATGCCGGCCGTCGGCGGGGTCGCGTGCACGGCATCGCCGATCGCGGTTATACGCCCTGCAGCCCACGGTGCGAGCTCGGGAGCCTCGGTCGCTGCGGCGTTGAAGCGGAAGGCCGCGACGCCATCGACCTCGGTGGCAAGAAGCGCGCGCAGCGGCACGTCGCCCCACCCTGCCGCACGCAGAGCACTAACTGTCGCATCTCGAAGCGCAGCGCCGCCCAGCCCACGCAGGGTGGCACCTCGACCGTCTTCGGCCAGCATGGCGCCCCAGATGTACGTTGCTTCCTGCGTGGCAGAGATGAGTGGTGTCGGTCGGCCCTGGACCGCATGCCCGATCGGATCGTGGAAGCCGACGTAGAGGGCTGTAGCATCTGCACCCGTCGCGAGGCTCGATCGTGCACCCAAACGAGTGCGCTCTTCGACGTCAAGTGCAGTGGCAACCGTGCGGCCGGAGACGCCGATGAGTCCGGTTGGTGTGCTCGTCGGACGCCCCGCGAGCATTGCCGCGATCCGTGAGCCGACGCCATCGGCGGCGACCACAAGGTCGCCGCGGAGGACTTCACCGTCGTCGAGTTCGACCATCGCGCCGTCGCGGTCGGCCGTCGCCGCGACACCGACGCGACCGCGCAGCAGTTCGCCGCTAACCGCCTCTGCGAGCAACAGCCTGAGGGTGACCCGGTCAACGTCGATGCCAACGTCGGGATCGATATCGAACGCGCCCCGCTCAGTGCCCTGATCGTCGAAGATCGCATCTGCGCCACGGCGCGCGCCGTCCGACGCGGCATCTAGGAGGAGGTCGAAGCTCTCCGACGAGACGAGTTCGCGCAGAGCCGCCTGTGCCGCGCTGCGCAGCGTGATGTGGTAACCGGGCGTCGCCGCTAGGTCGTGGTCACGCTCGACGACAACGACGTCGTGCGCTGTTCGCGTTAGACCGTTCGCTAGTGCGAGGCCTCCGATGCCTCCACCCACGATAATGATGCGCATGGCTTCCCCTCTCTATTTACTGCGCCGTGCAGTAACTGCGCCACACAGTAGATCCGATAGGGTGGACGCGCAAGGGATGAGGAGGTGACGTCGCATGACCAATGACATGGACGCGGCGCGCGACGCGATCATCGCAGCGCTGCCCAGCTGGCAGGTGCTCGTAGTGCAGCACAACGAACTGGTTGCGCGTCGAATGGGCGTGTCTCCGTCCGACCTTCAGTGCCTGTTCGTGCTTAGCCGCCATGGCACATGCACTCCCGGCCGACTGGCGCGCGAGATCGGGCTCACGACCGGATCTGCTTCGCGGATGGTCGAGCGTCTGCTCGTTGCTGGACTCGTCGAGCGCACGCCTGACCCAGATGATCGGCGTCGCGTGGTGGTCGCGGCTCGTGGTGAGGCGCTCGAACGCGTCGCGGAGCTCTACGAGCCACTCAATGTACGGCTGCGTGAGTTGCTGGGCGATCTGGACCTTGCTGCACTCATGGGCATGCTCGACTTCGTGCGCGCCGCAGAGGGTGCGACAGTACAGACGCTACGCGAACAGGGCGTTGGCCAGCCATCGCCTACGGGACCAGTGATGCGTTGATCGGTCGAGGCGGCCGGCGATCGTGGCTCAGACCGGCCGTCATGTTGGGGTATACCCCAGTAGGACACCCCGCTCCTTGCGTCGCTGCGGTTGCGAATAGGGTCCGCGCGGGCCATTTCGTGACAGATCTGTGCGACTCTCCGAGCAGAGGGCCCTCTCGTGACACGTGCGAGGCATGACCGCTGGTGAGCACGTGAACTGTGACGAGGCTGCTGCACGGCAGGGCGCCCCGGCTTGCGGGGCGGCACTACGCATGGCAACAGCCCGCCCTATCTTGTCGTCCCCGGTCAGAGCGTTCATAGTGGAGTGATGAGCGAGCTGACTGCAACGGTGCCGACCATCGACCCGATCCCCGAAGGCCTCGCCGAACGTGCCGCCCTCCTCGGTGGCCCCGAGGGCGTGCTCACCGACGAGCAGATCGCCACCTTCGTCACCGAGCAGCTCGCGGGGACCGACTACGAGGGCAAGAGCGTCTGCCTGATCATTCCCGACGGCACCCGCTCCGTGCCGCTGCCCGCAGTGCTGCCCGCGATCCACGACGCGCTCGCCGGCCGCGCCAGCTCGGTGACTGTGCTGATCGCGCTGGGCACCCACGCCGCGATGAGCGAGGAGGCGATCGACAAGCTCCTGGGCTCCACCGAGCGCGGCGCGAAGGCGACCTACCCGGAGTGGACCGTCGTCAACCATGCTTGGGACGATCCCGAGCAGATCTCGGACCTCGGCGAGATCTCCGAGCAGCGCATCGCCGAGCTCACCGGGGGCCTGCTCACCGATATCCCGATGCGGGTGCAGATCAACAAGCTGTGCGTCGAGTCCGACGTGAACCTCGTCGTCGGCCCCGTGTTCCCGCACGAGGTGGTCGGCTTCTCCGGTGGCAACAAGTACTTCTTCCCCGGCTGCTCGGTGCACGACGTCATCGACATCTCCCACTGGGTCGGTGCGCTCATCACCGCCAGCCGCATCATCGGCACCCTCGGCATCACCCCGGTGCGCCAGCTGGTCGACGCCGCCAGCGAGCTCATCGACGCCGAGAAGTACGCCTTCACCATGGACGTCGCCTCCGGCGGCGCCGAGCTGAACGCCATCGCCTACGGCGACCCGCAGGCCGCCTGGGCCGCGATGGCGAAGATCTCCGCGCTCACCCACATCACCTACGTCGACAAGCCCTATCAGCGGATCGTCGCGCTGGTCCCGGAGATGTACGACGACATCTGGACCGGCGCCAAGGGCTTCTACAAGTCCGAGCCCGTCTGCGCCGACGGCGGCGAAGTCATCATCTACGCCCCGCACATCACCGAGGTCGCCGCGATGCATCCCGGCCTGCGCGACATCGGATATCACAACATCGAGTACTTCACGAAGCAGTGGGACCGGTTCAAGGACCACCCCTGGGGCGAGCTCGCCCACTCCACGCACGTGACGGGCCTGGGCACCTACGACCCGGAGACGGGGGAGGAGAAGCAGCGGGTGCGCCGCTCCTTCGCGACCTCCATCCCGCAGGAGGTGTGCGAGGAGTACAACGTGACCTACGTCGATCCCGCCTCCCTCGACCTCGAGGCATTGCGCAACGACCCCGACACCCTCGTCATCGACCACGCCGGCGAAGTGCTCTTCCGCCTGGCCGCCGAACGTGACGGTGGAGAGAAGCAGGACCTGTGACCACCACCGACCGCCGCACCAGCCACCTCACCCTCGCGACCACCCCGTCGCCCGCTGGGCCCGCACCGGCCGATGATTCCGCGGCCCAGCCCGCATCCCTGTTCGCCCCCGGGCGCCCCTCCTTCGAGGTCACCGAGATGACCACCGCGGCGCTCGCCGGGGAGGAGCTCGCTCTCGCCGATGAGGTCTCCGCGCAGCTCAAGGGCGTCGGCCGCCTCGGCGTCGCCTACTCCGGTGGGGTGGACTCCGCGACCCTCCTGGCCCTGGCCGTGCGGGCGCTCGGCGCCGAGAACGTGGTCGCGCTGCTGGGAGTCTCCCCGTCGCTCGCCCGTCGGGAGCGCCGCCTCGCCCACCAGGTCGCCGCCGTGATCGGTGCGCACGTCGTCGAGGTGTTCACCCATGAGGGGGAGAACCCCGAGTACCAGAAGAACGACGCCTCGAGGTGCTTCCACTGCAAGGACGAGCTGTTCACCCGCATCGACGACGACATCGTCGGCGAGCACCAGCTGGACGCCGTCGCCTACGGGGAGAACGCTGACGACGTCACCCGGCACGACCGGCCCGGCGCCGGCGCCGCCACCCGCCATCAGGTGCTGCGCCCGCTGTCGACCGCGGGTGCGACGAAGCAGCAGGTCCGCGACATCGCCCGCGCGCTGTCGCTGCCGGTGGCGGACAAGCCCGCCGCCCCCTGCCTCGCCTCCCGCGTGCCCTTCGGGCAGGCCGTCACCCCCGAGAAGCTGCGCCAGATCGACGACCTCGAGGACGCCGTCTACGAGCAGGGCTTCAGCGACTGCCGGGTGCGCCACCACGGCGAGGTGGGCCGCATCGAACTGCCCACCGGCGAGCTGGCCCGCGCCATGGAGCCGCAGATCCGAGCCGCCCTCGTGGCCGCCGGCAAGGAGACCGGCTTCTCCCACGTGACCATCGACCTCGACGGCATCCGCTCGGGCCTGTTCTCCCTGCAGATCCTCAACACCGCACCCCGTGGCTGAGGGCGACCAGGGCGTGGCCGGGCCCCCGAGTGACGGGAAGATCGACGGCTTCCTCGACCTCGACCTCGACCGTGCCTCGCGCCGCGGCGCGCCCGAGGCCGTGCTCTGCGATGCCAAGAGCATCGAGCAGGTCGCCGCGATCGCCACCGAATACGCGCGCCTCCACGCCACCGGCCGCGACGACCTCGGCCCCGTGCTGTTCACTCGCGCCGATCAGGCCCGCGCCGACGCGATCCTCGCCGCCCTGCCCGGCGCCTTCCACGACCCCGACGCGCGCCTGCTCGCCTGGCCCGCGCAGGCCCCGGAGGCGACGGGCGGCCTGGTCATCGTCGCCTGCGCCGGCACCAGCGACCTGCCCGTCGCGAAGGAAGCCGAGCTCACCGCCCGCTATCTCGGCCGCCCCACGAGACTCATCGCCGACATCGGCATCGCAGGCCTGCACCGCCTGCTCTCCCGACTGCCCGAGCTGCGCGAGGCGGCCTGCGTGGTCGTCGCCGCCGGTATGGACGGCGCTCTGCCCACCGTGGTCGCCGGGCAGATCAGCGCACCCGTCGTCGCGCTGCCCACCTCCGTCGGCTACGGCGTCGCGAGCGGTGGGGTCACCGCGGCGCTCACCATGCTCTCGGCCTGCGCTCCCGGGATCGGCGTGGTCAACATCGACAACGGCTACGGCGCCGGCCACCTCGCCGCCCAGATCGCCCGCTGGGCACCGGAGGTAGGGGAGTAGACCTCTGGGGTGGGCTCAATGCCACCTGGTCAGCACCTCGGCGGCTTCTTTTGCTGCGATGGAACCGGTGGCCACGGCGATCACGAGGTCATAGGCGTCATCATCAGGTGCGGCGAGGTCGATGCCGTTCACGCCGTAGAAGACCACAGTGCTGAGCCATCCCAAGCGCTTGTTTCCGTCCACAAGGGGATGGTTGCGAACCAGCGATTCTAGGAGCGCCGCGGCCTTCAGGTCGAGCGACGGATAGGCCTCGCGTCCCCAGAGGGTCGTCGTCGGCCTGTGGGCCGCAGAGTCGAGGAGTCCGAGATCTCTGAGGGGCCCGACCCGGAGGTCGTCGATGAGGCTGAGCAGGTCCTCCGTGCTGAGGAAGACTGTCACTGACCGAGTCGATCGAGGAGATCCGCATATCGAGCGCGGCCCTTGGTGGACAGCTCGCTGACGAGCTGCTGGTGTCCGCGTCGGGCTGCGACGTCCCGAATGGCGCGAACGGTCGCCTCCTGGCGACTCACGCCATCTTTCTCGGCCAGCTCCGCCAGGATCTTCTCGTCAGCGTCGGTCAGACGCAGTGTCATCGCCATGGACGCAATGGTATCACCGCGGTATCACTTCGGGGCGTTCCTGTCACGTGCTCGGCCGCAAAAAGCAGGCTGACGGCTTGCGTTTCTTGTCCGACGGGTTGGTAAAGTAACTAGGGTGCCCCGCTCTCGCTCCACGATCTCCGTGGGATCCACTGCCCCCTCCACGTCCACCCGCCCCGCGCACCGACCCTCCGCCCGCGAGGCGATGCTCGACGCCGCCGAGGCCCATCTCGGGGCCGACGGCACGCTGACCCTCGACTCCGCAGCCCGCGCCGCCGGGGTCACCAAGGCCGGGCTGATGTACCACTTCTCCACCAAGGAGGAGCTGCTCGCCGCGGTGCTCGACCGCATCACCGGGCGTTACGAACGAGAGATGCTCGACCGCATCGCCATCCGGCTCGAGGGGACGGACGGGCACCTCGCCGACGTCGCCGCCCGCGACCGCTATCTGGCCTACCTCGAATGGGCTGCCAACTCTCCGCTCTCGCCCGCTGACCTGGTGATCTTCGCTGATCCGAATCTCCGCGTCACGCTCACGCAGCGCTGGCAGGAGCAGGTCGACCGCTGGCTCGACGTTCCCGCGGGAACGCCTTCCGGGCAATGGCGGCGGCTGCTCGCGGTGCGACTGATGGCCGACGGCGCCTGGTTCGATCGCGCCAGCGGCCTGCTCGAGGTCCCGGCCGACGAGGCCGCCGAACTGCACGCCCTCGCCGTCGACCTGCTGGCGGGCGCGGCATGACCGCCTGGCTGCTGCTGATCGGGGCGATCCTCGCGGAGGTCACCGCGACCCTCTCCCTGCGGGGAGCGCTCGACCATCCCGCGCTCTACGCCATCGTCGGCATCGGCTACCTCCTCACCTTCTCCCTGCTGATCCAGGTGCTGCGCCGCGGCATGGGCCTCGGCGTCGCCTACGGCATCTGGGGTGCCAGCGGCGTGGTGCTGACCGCCGTGCTCTCCGCGGCCCTGTTCGGCGAGCCGCTGACCCCCCTGAAGGTCGCGGGCATCGCTCTGGTCGCCGCCGGTGTGGTGGTGGTCGAACTCGGCTCCCAGCGCGCGCAGGCCGGCGGATCCGGGTCCCAGCACGTGCAGGCCCCGGAGGCGGTCCGGTCGGAACCGGGCGCCTCGCCGGAGGAGTTGTCATGAGCTGGCTGCTGCTCAGCGGCGCGATCCTCTCCGAGGTCGTCGGTACCTTGTCCCTGCGGGCCGCCGCCACGGGACGGCGCGCCTGGTACATCCCGGTGGTGCTGGGCTACCTCGGGGCGTTCGCCTTCCTCTCGGCGACGCTGCAGACGGGTATGCCGCTGGGGGTCGCCTACGGCGTCTGGGTGGCCGTGGGCATCGTGCTGACGGCGCTGCTCTCCCGCGTGCTGTTCCGCGAGGCCCTGACCCCGATGATGCTCGGCGGGATGGCGCTGATCGCCGTGGGCGTGCTGCTCATCGAGCTCGGCGGCGCGCACTGAGCCGTGGCGTGCCCCGGCCGACGGCACGAGCCGGCCCGCTCTCGTCCCGCAGGACGGCGGGGCCCTTCGGCCCGCGACGCCCGTCGTCCCGCGGGACCTGCGACCGACGATCCCTCAGCCGGTGCGCCCCAGCAGGTCCATGATCTGCCCGGGGTCCCCGGGCCAGGAGTGGTACACGTTGCGCTGGAAGGCGCCATCGCGCATCAACGGGGTGCCGGCGCCGTAGTCGCCCTCGTTCAGTGCCGTGCGCGCCGCGTCGGGCAGGTCGTCCCAGTCGATCAGCGGGTGCAGCTCGCCCGGACGGTCGTGCAGCCACATCGAGTGAGTGACCTTCTCGCCGTACCGGCTGTAGCCGAGCATCGGCCGGCCCTCGTGCGTGACCTCGGCCGACGGCTCCACCGTGAACAATCGCCCGTGCTGGGAGTAGCTGAATGAGAACATCTCGGCGTCCCCGTCCCCGTCCCCGTCCCCGTCCCCGTCCTCGTCGCCCTCCGCCTCGCGCAGCCAGATCACCGCGCCCTCCCAGTCGTGGCGGTGGCCGCGGCCGGGGGAGGGGCAGTCCTTGGGGAAGTACCAGGCGTAGACGATCGCGCGGTGCCCGGGCAGGGCGAGCGAGCGCGAGTAGGCCTGGCCGAGGGAGTCGCGCCCGCCGTCGTCCACCGAATCCGTGGGAAGGCCGGCGCTGATGACGCCCTCGGCGTCGACCCCGGGATGCGGGACGCAGCCGGTCAGCGGTGCCAGGTAGGGCTGGAACCGTTTCGCCAGGATCTGGCGCGGCTGGACCGGGTCGACCTCCTCGAAGCCGACGATCTGGTCGTAGGGCAGAGTCGGGATGCTCATGCGGTGCGCTCCTCGGCCTCGCGCAGGCGGGCATCGAGCCGCTCCAGCAGCGGAAGCAGCTCGGCGGGCGTGTCGATGGTGTGGTCCGGGCGCTCCAGGTCGGCCGCGGGGACGCGCGGATAGCGCGGGGTCCACGCCAGGTGGATGCTCGTGATGCCCAGGGCGTTGGCACCGGCGATGTCCCGGGCGAGATTGTTGCCGACCATCACGCAGCGAGCGGCATCGTGCGCCTCCAGATCCAGTGCTCCCAGGGCGGCTTTGAACATGCGCGGGCTCGGTTTCTGATGCCGCACGGCGTCCGAGCAGGTCAGGGTTTCGAACACGTCGAGCACTCCATGCTGGGAGAGCAGGTTCTCGAAGGAGACGAAGCGGCCGTCGGCGACCAGGGCAAGCCGGAATCCTGCGGCATCGAGATCGTGGATCATCTGCTGCGCGCCCGGAATCATCTCCCCGAAGACGACGATCCCCTCGTCATCACGGATCTCGGTTCCCTCGTCGATGAGGGTGTCTCCGCAGTCGAGCAGTGCGATGAGGCGTCGTGGTCTCACGGGAATCCTGTTCTGAAGGGTCGTAGTGGCCAGGGTATCCGGCCCTGAGTTCGACGTTAAGGAGTATCGATGACCGCACCTTGAACACGCGCGGGGGCGCCGGGTGAATCCCCGGGCGGAATTTAGCGCGATCGTGCCTTCCCGATCGGGTGGAATGAACGCTGTGTGAACACCACTGAAGGCAGGAGATGAAGGCGAAGAATACTCATTTCCGCCCTCTAGCCTCGATCTTTCATGGGGTCGGTAGGTCCGCTCGGTCGGCGTCGTTGCCGATCTT